>NZ_BAAGUO010000002.1:0-742763 GCF_054781355.1 Arenimonas alkanexedens | reverse complement strand
CATCCCGAACTCGGAAGTGAAACGCAGCTGCGCCAATGGTAGTGTGGCCTAAGCCATGCAAGAGTAGGTCATCGCCAGGGTTTTTATCCCAGAAGGCCGGTCCCAAAAGGACCGGCCTTCTTCTTTTCGCAGTTCCAATATGCACAACGCCGCCCTTTATGGGCGGCGTTCTTGTTTGTACCGATACTGTCTTATGTTGCGTCGGGGGTATCAGCGCAGCGCGTAACCAAACTGCTGGCGGAACTGCACCGCGAATTCCTCGTAGGAGAATCGCTGGTTCTGCGGACCCAGGTGTTCGATCTTCAGGGCGCCCATCAGCGAGGCGATGCGGCCCGTGGTGGCCATGTCCATGTCGTTCATCAGCCCGTAGATCAGGCCGGCACGGTAGGCGTCGCCGCAGCCGGTCGGGTCCACCACGCGCATCGCGTTGGCGGCTGGGATATGCAGCTGGCCGTCCTGGGTATGTACTTCGGAACCTTTGGGGCCGCGGGTGATCAGGTAGGCCTTCACCCGCTCGGCAATCTGCTTCTCGCTCAGGCCGGTCTTGTCCTGCAGCAGGTTGGACTCGTAGTCATTCACCGTCACGTAGGTCGCCTGCTCGATCATCGTGGTCAGCTCCTTGCCGTTGAACAGCGGCATGGCCTGGCCCGGATCGAAGATAAACGGAATCTCGAGTTCGGCGAACTCCTTCGAATTCTGCAGCATCGCCTCGTAACCGTCCGGTCCGACGATGCCGAAACCGACGTCCTGCACGTCCCGGACATGGTTCTCGTAGGACCGCATCATGGCGCCGGGATGGAAGGCGGTGATCTGGTTGTCGTCCAGGTCGGTAGTGATGAAGGCCTGGGCGGTATAGAGGTCTTCAATCTCCTTGACGTGGTCGAGCCGGATCTCGCAGGCCTCGAAATGCTCACGATAGGGCCCGAAGTCCTGGCCGACGGTCGCCATAGGAATCGGCTTCCCGCCCAACAGCTTGAGGTTGTAGGCGATGTTGCCGGCGCAGCCGCCGAACTCCCGGCGCATACGCGGCACCAGGAAGGACACATTCAGGATGTGAACCTTGTCCGGCAGGATGTGGTTCTTGAACTGGTCCTGGAACACCATGATGGTGTCGTAAGCCAGGGAACCACAGATCAGGGCAGAAGGCATCGTCGGACCTCGGTTGTTGGGGCCGGCATGGCGCCCCTTGGAAAGGCGCACATGTTAACGTGGCCGCGCCGCCAAGGCACGGGAAACCGGCTTATTTTGCCTTGCCGGGGCCCGGGGTGGTTGCTAACCTAGTCCATCTCCGAAACCCCCCAATTTCCCAAGGTTTCCACCTGATGTTCAAGAAGCTCCGCGGTCTGTTTTCGAACGACCTGTCGATCGATCTCGGCACTGCCAACACCCTTATTTTCGTCCGCGGCCAGGGCATCGTGCTCAATGAGCCGTCGGTGGTCGCCGTGCGCCACAGCCAGGGCGGTCGTGAAGTGGCCGCCGTTGGCGCCGAGGCCAAGAAGATGCTCGGCCGCACGCCGGGCAACATCACCACCCATCGGCCAATGAAGGACGGCGTCATCGCCGACTTCACGCATACCGAGGAAATGCTCAAGCAGTTTATAAAGAAGGTGCACACCTCGCGCTTTCTGCGGCCCAGCCCGCGCGTCCTGATCTGTGTGCCCTGCGGTTCGACCCAGGTCGAGCGTCGCGCCATCAAGGAGTCGGCGGAAGAGGCCGGCGCCCGCGAGGTCTACCTGATCGAAGAGCCGATGGCGGCCGCGATCGGCGCCGGCATTCCGGTGGACGAAGCCCGCGGCTCCATGGTCATCGACATCGGCGGCGGCACTTCGGAAGTCGCGGTGATCTCGCTCAACGGCATCGTCTACTCGCAGTCGGTTCGCATCGGCGGCGATCGTTTCGATGACGCCATCATCAACTACGTGCGCCGCAACCACGGCACCTTGATTGGTGAAACCACCGCCGAGCGCATCAAGCTCAACATCGGCTGCGCCTTCCCGCAGGCCGAGGTCAAGGAAATGGAAGTCTCCGGCCGCAACCTCGCCGAAGGCGTGCCGCGGATGATCGTCATCAATTCCAACGAAGTGCTCGAAGCCCTGCACGAACCGCTCAGCGGCATCGTCAGCGCGGTCAAGCAGGCGCTGGAACAGACGCCCCCGGAGCTGTGCGCCGACGTTGCCGAGCGCGGCATTGTCCTCACCGGTGGCGGCGCCTTGCTGCGCGACCTAGACAAGCTGATCTCGGAAGAGACGGGCCTGCACGTGCACGTTGCCGACGACCCGCTGACCTGTGTCGCCCGCGGCGGCGGTCGTGCCCTCGAGCTGATCGACATGCACGGCAACGAGTTCTTCTCGCCCGAGTGATCGCACTCGCCGGCCAGGCCGCCGATAGCCGGCGCAGCCCGCGGCTTCGGCCAAGAACCCCCGCCTCCCGGCGGGGCTGAACACCGCTTCCGGAATCTCTCGTGGCCTATCCCGGTTCCGCTGCCGCACGACTGAGCGAAGGCGCCGGCGGCACCCTGCCGCTGCTGGCCTATCTCGCCTTGGCCACCGTGTTGATGGTCGGTGATCATCGCGGCGGCTTCGCCAATCAGGCGCGGCAAAAACTCTCCGTACTCGCCGAACCGGTGTGGTGGCTGGCTGCCGCTCCGGGCCGGCTGTTCGACGCCGGACGCGAGCTGACCACGTCGCGCGGTGACCTTCAGGCGCAAAACGAACAGCTGCGTCGCGAACTTCAGGTCAACGCCAGCCGCCTGCATCGCATGACCGCTGTAGCCGAAGAGAACCAGCGATTGCGGGAACTACTCGGCGGCACCCGTGGCTACCGCCTGACCGCACAACTCGCCGGCATCATTGATATTGATCTGGACCCCGGCCGCCAGCGGATCGTGCTCGACGCCGGCACGCAGGACGGCGTTCGCGTCGGTCTGGCCATGATTGATGCCGGCGGCGTGCTCGGCCAGGTGGTGGAAGTGTCGCCGCGCCGCGCGACCGCGCTGCTGGTCACCGATCCCGACCATGCGGTGCCGGTCCAGGTTGCCCGATCGGGGCTGCGCACGATCGCCTTCGGCACCGGTCGCAGCGACCGCCTTCGCCTGCCGAATATTCCGCAAAGCGCCGACATCCGCGTGGGCGACCGCCTGGTCACTTCCGGCATCGGTGGTCGATTCCCGGCCGGATTCCCGGTGGGTGTGGTCGAGGCGCTGCATCCTGACGACACGCGTCTGTTCGTGGTGGCCGAAGCGCGTCCGGCGGCCTTCCTGGACCGCAGCCTGGAAGTGCTGCTGGTCAGCAACGCGGTGGACGAAGCCGGCCTTGGCCCGACGCTGCCGCCGGCAGAACCGTCTGCGCCAGACGCCCCGGCAGACGAGGAGTCGCCATGACCCGCACGCCGTCGCCCTGGCTGATCTACGGCAGCCTGGCCGTCAGCCTGCTGGTGCTGGTGGTGCCGGTACCGGGAGGCTTGGGTCCGGCGCGGCCCTATTTGCTGGCAATGCTGCTTTGCTACTGGCTGCTCGAAGCTCCCGACCGCGTCGGCCTGGGCTTGGCTTTCGTCGCTGGCCTGTGCGCCGATCTGGTGTCGGGCACGCTGTTCGGTGAGCAGGCGCTGCGTCTGGTGGTGATGGTGTTCCTGGTTCAGCGTTTCCGCGCCAGGCTGAGGTTCTTCCCGCTCTGGCAACAGGCCTTGGCGGTGGCGGTGCTGCTGTTCAACGACCGCCTGGTCGCCACGGCAATCCACTTCGTCAGTGGAGCCGGCATGCCGCCCTGGATCACCTGGCTGTCGCCTCTGGTCGGCTTCGCCCTTTGGCCCTGGATGTTCCTGCTGCTCGACGAACTGCGGCTGCGCCTGCGCGAACGCGCCAGCTGAGCCGCATGCGTCCGATCCGCCGCCAGAAACTCAAGAACCTGCATGCCGAAGCGGAGCAGTTCCGTCGCCGTGCCCTGGTCGGCTTTCTCGGCATCATGCTCGCGATGCTGGGCCTGGCCGCCGGCTATTTCCGGCTGCAGGTGCTGCAGCACGAGGAGTACCAGACGCGTTCGGAAGCCAACCGCATCAAGGCGCGCCCGATCGTGCCGGCGCGCGGGCTGATCTACGACCGCAACGGGCGGCTGCTGGCCGACAACGTGCCGGCCTACCGGCTCGAGCTGGTGCCCGAACAGGTGCCCGACCTGGAAAAAACGCTGGCTGAGTTGGCCACGCTGGTGGCGCTGGACGAGGAGGACATCGCCCGTTTTCGCGACGCCCGGCGTGCCACCCGCAGCTTCCGGCCGATTTCGCTGAAGCTGCGCCTGGATGAGAGTGAACTGGCCCGGCTGGCGGTGAACCGGCATCGCTTCCCCGGCGTCGAAGTCGTGCCCTACCTCACCCGCCGCTATCCTTACGGCACGCAGTTCTCGCACATCATCGGCTACGTCGGCCGGGTGGACGTGGCCGATCTCGAAGCCATGGGCGACAGCCGCAACGCCGCGTTGACCCACATCGGCAAGGCGGGCATCGAGCGCTACTACGAGTCGAGGCTGCGCGGCGAAATCGGCTACGAAGAGATCGAGACCAATGTCGAAGGTCGCGACCTCGGCGTGCTCCGGCGTCACGACGCCAAGCCTGGCACCGACCTCTACCTGAGCGTGGACGCGCGCCTGCAGCAGGCCATGACCGACGCCTTCGAGGGCCAGGATGGCGCCGCCGTGGCGCTGGACCCGGCGACGGGGGAAATCCTGGCCATGGTCAGCCTGCCTGGCTACGACCCCAATCTCTTTATCAACGGCATCAGCCACAAGGATTGGCAGGCACTGCAGGCGCCGTCGCGACCGCTGTTCAACCGCAACGTGCTCGGCGGCTTCCCGCCCGGTTCGACCATCAAACCGTTCATGGCACTGGCCGGTCTTGAGCATGGCCTGATCACGCCTGAATCCACGGTGCTCTCGACCGGCGAATTCTTCCTGCCAAACCAGACGCGCGGCTATCGCGACTGGCGCCGTGGCGGGCACGGGCGCGTGGCGCTTACCGAATCGCTCGCGCAATCGGTGAATACCTACTACTTCAAGCTGGCCTACGAGTTAGGTGTTGACCGGATCGATCCCTTCTTCAAGCGCCTGGGGTTCGGCGAGCCGACCGGCATCGACCTGAGCGGTGAGATCAGCGGCGTGCGTCCCTCGCGAGATTGGAAGCGGCGCCAGTTCAATCAGGAATGGTACCCGGGCGACACCGTCAACGCCGGCATCGGCCAGGGCTATTGGGTCACGTCGCCGCTGCAGTTGGCGCAGGCGACCGCGATGCTGGCCAACGGCGGCTGGCGCCGGCGTCCGCATCTGGTGCGTGAAAGCCAGGATGGGTTCGATCAACCGCGCAGACCCGAGCCGCAGCCGCCCGGCGAGCGCGTGTTGGATAACCCAGCCCACCTGGCCGCCGTGCACGAGGGTTTGGTGGCGGTGATGCACAGCGACACCGGCAGCGGCCGCGCCAGCGCCCGCGGTGCGCCCTATCGGATGGCCGGCAAGTCAGGCACTGCGCAGCGCACCAGCCGGCGCGGCCTGGAAAGCACGAATCCCGCCGACCTGCCCTACCACTTGCGCCACCAGGCTTGGTTCATCGCCTACGCGCCCGCGGAGAATCCGACCATCGCCGTGGCGGTGCTGGTCGAGCATGGCGGCTCGGGTTCGGGCGCAGCCGCGCCGGTGGCGCGCCGCATTCTCGACGCCTGGCTGGTGCCGCCGAGCGAGGACACCGACCGATGATCTCGCTCCTGGGATGGCTGCGGGAAACGCTGGCGCGACTGTTCGGCAAGGTCGACCTGCCGCTGCTGCTGGCGCTGTTGTGCGTGATGCTGATCAGCCTGGTGGTGCTGGCCAGCGCTTCGGGCGAGAACTCGCGGCTCGTGCTGTCCCAGGCGGTGCGCTTTGGCATCGGCGTGGGCGCGATGGTGCTGATCTCGCACATCCCGCCGGCGCGGCTGCGGCTGTGGACGCCCCTGGCTTTCGCCGCCAGCCTGGTGCTGCTGGCGGCGGTATTCGTGTTCGGATCAGGCCGCAGCGCCAACCTGTGGCTGAACCTGGGCGTGTTCTACCTGCAGCCGGGCGAGCTGCTGAAACTTTCGGTGCCGATGATGCTGGCCTGGTACCTGCACTCGGCGGTACTACCGCCGCGCTGGCGCAGCCTGGCGGTTTGCGCGGCCATTATCGCCCTGCCGGTCGGCATGATCATCCTTCAGCCGGACCTGGGCACCGGCATGCTGGTGGCGGCGTCAGGCGTGTTCGCGGTATTCCTGGCCGGAATCGCCTGGTGGCGGATCGGTCTGTTTGCCGGGCTGGGCTTGGCGACCATTCCGGTGGGCTGGCAGTTCCTGATGCCCTACCAACGCGATCGCATCCTGACTTTCTTCGATCCCGAGTCCGATCCCCTGGGCGCAGGCTGGAACATCATCCAGTCCAAGATCGCGATCGGCTCGGGCGGATTTAGCGGCAAAGGCTGGGGCGAGGGTAGCCAGGCCCATTTGGACTTCTTGCCCGAGCACACCACCGACTTCATCTTCTCCGTACTGAGCGAGGAATGGGGCTGGCTCGGGGTGATCACCCTGCTGGCGCTGTACCTGTTCATCATCGCCCGCTGCCTGTGGATCGCCAGCGAGGCGCGGGAGGGCTACGCGCGCATCCTGGTCGGGGCCCTGGCCATGACCTTCTCCGTGTATGTGCTGGTGAACGGCGGCATGGTCGCCGGCCTGCTGCCGGTGGTGGGCGTGCCGATGCCGCTGCTGAGCTACGGCGGTACCGCGGCGGTATCGCTGCTGGCCGGCTTTGGCATGGTGATGTCGGTGCGTGCGCACCCGAAATTCATGGGCACCTGAATAGCGGCTCCAAAGGCCGTCGTGGCCGCGTTCGGGCGTGGTAAATTGCCGCAACCCGTCCATGCCAGAGCGCCATGTCCCGCCTTATTTATCGTCTGTTCCCGCTGCTGCTGGCCACTGCCAGCGCCGTCACCACCGCCCAGCCGGTGCCCGCACCCGAAGCCGCACTGCGTGAAGCCTTCGTCGTCGAAGCCGGCAGCAAGTACGGACTTGAACGCAGCGAGGTCGAGGCCTGGCTGGCGCAGTCCGACTACCGGCAAAGCATCGTCAACGCCATGTCCCGTCCTGCCGAGGCGGTGAAGCCGTGGAAGGACTACCGGCCGATTTTCATCTCCGACCGCCGCATCCGCGAGGGGCAGGCCTTCCTGGCCACGCATCGCGAAGCCCTGCAGGCCGTGTCGGCCGACACCGGCGTGCCGGCGGAAATGATCACCGCCATCATCGGCGTCGAGACCAGCTACGGCGGCAATACCGGCAGCTATCGGGTGCTCGATGCGCTGTACACCCTCGGTTTCTTTTATCCGGTCAGCGGCAAACCCGAG
This sequence comes from Arenimonas alkanexedens, assembly GCF_054781355.1. Taxonomy (NCBI): domain Bacteria; kingdom Pseudomonadati; phylum Pseudomonadota; class Gammaproteobacteria; order Lysobacterales; family Lysobacteraceae; genus Arenimonas; species Arenimonas alkanexedens. The sequence goes on along the minus strand of NZ_BAAGUO010000002.1, from coordinate 735,383 downwards.
CAGGTCGAGCGCGAAGCAATGCGCGGCCGCTTCTTCCGCGACGAGTTGATGCAGGTGATGCTGCTGGCCAAGGAAGAGCAGCTCGACCTGCCTGCCTTGAAGGGCAGCTACGCCGGCGCGATGGGCTACGGCCAGTTCATGCCGTCCAGCTATCGCGCCTACGCTCGCGACGGCGATGGCAACGGTCGCCGCGACCTGTTCGGCTCGTTGCCGGACGTGTTTGCCTCGGTCGCCAATTATTTCGTCGCCCACGGGTGGCAGAAGGGTGAGCCGGTCGTGGCGCGCGCCATCGCCGCCGAGGGCGCCGCGCCGTTCAAGCCCGACACGCTCGAAGCCAAGTACAGCCTGGCCGAACTCGGCGAGCGCGGTTACCGCCCCACCCAGGCCCAGGGCCATTCGCTCGACGCCACCCTGCTCACCTTCGAAGGCAACGAGGGCACCGAGCACTGGCTGGGCTTCAAGAACTTCTACGTGATCACCCGCTACAACCGTTCGCCGATGTATGCGATGGCCGTGTACCAGCTGTCGCGCGAGATCGCCGCGGGCCAGGACGCCCTCGCCACGCCATGAGGCCGGTGATCGCGCTGGCGCTGCTGGCGCTGCTCGTCGGCTGCGCCGACAAGCCCGTCCGCCCCGCGCCAGCGCCGAACGAGCCGGCGCCGGATGCGCCGCGCGCCGCCGCGGCATCCGCTGCGATCGCCGGCGTGCCGCCGGCCTGCCTGCAGGTGCGCGAGCACCGCGACGAGGACTACACCCCGGGCGGACTCTATGCCCCCGGCGTGCGCGACAGTGCACCGCTGCATGCGCTCGATATCACCGGCATCCCCGAGCCCATCCCGCGCGAAGAACCGGCGGCGGCCTACGGCAACCGGTCACCCTATACCGTGCTGGGCAAGAGCTACCGCGTCCGCCCCAGCGCCGAGGGCTATGTCGAACGCGGTATTGCTTCCTGGTACGGCCAGAAATTCCACGGCCGGCAGACCTCGAGCCGCGAGATCTACGACATGTGCAGTTTCAGCGCCGCGCACAAGACGCTGCCGCTGCCCAGCTTCGTGCGCGTCACCAATCTCGACAACGGTCGCGAGGTCGTGGTTCGCGTCAACGATCGCGGGCCGTTCCACGCCGGGCGCATCATCGACCTCAGCTATGCCGCCGCGGTGAAGTTGGGCGTCGACCGCACGGGTACCGCGCGGGTGGAAGTGCGTGCGCTCAGTGGCGGCGCCGACCTGGCCGCCGCGCCGGGGTCAGCGGTCACCGCCTTGCCGACCCCGGCGCGGGTCGCGAATGGACCGCAGCTTGTCCAGGTGGGCGCGTATCGCGACCGCGACAATGCCCGCCGTATCGTCCGCCAGCTCGAAGACGCCGGCATCGACGACGTCAGCGTCGAGCACGTGCGCACCGACGCCGGCAAGGTTTGGCGGGTTCGTATCGGGCCGCTGGCCCCGGCGGCGGTTGACGGCGTGCTGGCGCGCATCCGCGGGCTGGGCCTGCCCAGCCCGCGCGTGTTCAGCGAATGAGGGCTAGCATGGTGTGTCTGAACCGCCGGCGCAGTGCCGGCCCCTGAACTGGAGTTTGTCCCGGATGTTCGTTTCCCGCTTCCTTTCCGCCGTGCTGGCCAGCCTGCTGGCCACCGTCGCCTTCGCCCAGTCGCCGGCCCCGGCCCCCACGCCCGCCGCGCCAGCGGCTCCCGCCGCCGCGCCGATGCCGGCCGCGCCGGTGCCGCAGGGCAAGGCCTGGATCCTCATGGACCACACCAGTGGCCAGGTGCTGGCCGGCGAGAACATCGACACCCCGCTCGATCCCGCGTCCATCACCAAGGTGATGACTTCCTACGTGGTCGCGGCCGAGATGGCGCAGGGCAAGGTCACCAAGGACGACATGGTCCGCATCAGCGAAAACGCCTGGCGTTCCGGCGGTGCCGGCACTGACGGCAGCTACAGCGCGCTGGCGGTGAACTCCGAGGTCAAGCTCGACGACATCCTGCACGGCCTGGTCATTCAGTCCGGCAACGACGCCGCGATCGCGCTGGCCGAGCACGTCGCCGGCAGCGAAGCCGCGTTCGTGGACCTGATGAACCGCTATGCCCAGCAGCTGGGCATGACCAACACCCATTTTGCCAACGCCCATGGCCTGACCGCCGAGGGTCACGTGATGACCGCGCGCGACATCGCCATTCTTTCGCGCGCGCTGATCACGCAATTCCCGGAGCACTACGCGCTCTACAAGATCAAGGAATTCACCTACGGCGGCATCCAGCAGTGGAACCGCAATGGACTGCTGTGGAAGGACGCCAGCGTCGACGGTCTCAAGACCGGCCACACCTCGGCCGCCGGCTACTGCCTGGCCGCCTCGGCACAGCGTGGCGACCAGCGCCTGATCTCGGTGGTGCTGGGCATCGACACCACCAGCCGTACCGACGGCTTCCGCGCGCGCGAAGAGGGCAACCTGGCCCTGCTCAACTGGGGCTTCCGCTTCTTCGAAACCCACAACGTATATGCCGCTGGCGCCAAGGTGGCTGACCAGGCCCTGTGGCGCGGCGCGGCCGAGACCGTGGCGCTGGGCGTGGCCGAGCCGCTGCTGGTGACGGTGCCGCGTGGTCGCTACGGCGAACTTCAGTCGAGCATGGACGTGCCCAAGCAGCTGCTGGCGCCGATCGCCAAGGGCCAGGCCATCGGCACGCTGCGGCTGTCGCTGGACGGCAAGGTCGTGGCGGAGCGCTCGCTGGTCGCGCTAGAAGATGTCGCCGAGGGCGGCTTCTTCAAGCGCATGAACGACGATTTCTGGTTGTGGTGGGAAAGCGAATAGACCATTGATGCGACCTGTCGCGCGCTGATCGCGCGCGGCGAGCCGGGCAGTGCAGGGGGCGCGCCGGATGCTGGACCCGATATCGTCAGACGATGCGCCTCGCCTTACCCGCGAGGTCGCCGACACGCGCCAGCGCCTACTGGCCGGCGGGCTTTTCTACCTGGTGGGCTGGCTGGTGGTTGCTTCGCCCAGCGGCATCTGGACCAACCACCCCGTGGCGGGCTCTTTGGTCGGCCTGGCCTTCATGGCCCTGGCCGCGCTGAGGTTCTGGCCCAGGATGCCGGCCGAGGGGGCGTCCAGCGCGCAAAGGCAGGCCTGGCTGGATTCGCGCTGGGCGGTCGTACTGGCCACCGCGGCGCTGTGGGGTGGCGTGATGACCTGGGTCATGCTCGACCCGCACTTCGCGCCTGCCCGTACCGCGGCCCTGCTGTGCACCATCGCCTTTGCGACGGCCTTCGCACATAACTACAGCCTGCGCCTGGGTCGCGCGGCGCTGGGCATCGCCATGGTCTACGTGCCGGCCCCGGTTCTGATCGCCTACACCGGCGAAAGCCTGTCGGTGATGGTGACCGTGGGGGTGTACACCATCTATCTGGGCCTGGTGATGATGCGCAGCTATCGCGAGTACCAGGTCCAGCTTGACCTTTATGAAAGCGTCCGCAGCCAGCGCGATCAGTTCGAGACCCTGAGCCGGATCGATCCGCTGACGGGCCTGGCCAACCGCCGTTACTTCAGCGGCGCGATCGAGCATCTGCTGGCCGAGTCGCGCCTCAGGCAGCAGCCGCTGGCGATGCTGGTGATGGACCTGGACCACTTCAAGCGCGTCAACGACGAGTTCGGTCACGATGCCGGCGATGTTTGTCTGTCCCGGTTCGCGGATCGGATGCGCGAGGTGCTCAGCGGACCCGACGTGCATTTGGCGCGACTGGGCGGCGAGGAGTTTGGTGCCCTGCTGCCCGGTCGCGATGCCCGCGCCGCCGCCGAGGCTGCCGAGCGCATGCGGGCCAGCGTTGAATACACCCCGCTGCCGCTGCGGGAAGGACCGCTGTCGATAACGGTCAGCATTGGCGTGGCCAGCCTAGCGCCCGGCAGCCCGGGTGATGGCAACGATCTCTACCGTGCCGCCGACCGCGCCATGTACCAGGCCAAGGCCGACGGCCGCAATCGCGTGCGGATCGACCTCAGTACCGCCTAGTCTCCGGCGGCCCTGCCTTGGGTCGCGGCCGGCGCGGCCCCATAATGAGGGGCATGAGCATCCAGTCCGACAACCCCGAGCACGGCTTCCAGTTCCCGGGCATCTTCGAGATCAGCGCCATGGGCTCGGCCGAGGCCGACCTGCACCTGGTCGTGCCGATGGTGCTCGAAGCCCTGGGCCTGACCATTTACCACGATCGCCTGCGCGTCAAACCGTCGGCCAAAGGCAATTACGTGTCGGTGATGCTGGTCTTCGAGGCCCATTCGCGCGAGGACTATGACGCGGCGCACGGTGCGCTGCGCGAGCACCCGGCGGTGAAGTGGACGCTGTGAGCGAGGCCTGCCCGGCGGCGACCAGCGCGCCGGCAAGGCGCGACTGGACCGTCCGCGCGCTGGGTCGCCAGCCCTATGAGCCGGTATGGCGCGCAATGCAGCGTTTCACCGACAGCCGCGGCCCGGATACGCCCGACGAACTGTGGCTGGTCGAGCACGATCCGGTCTTCACGCTGGGCCAGGCCGGCAAGCCCGAGCACGTCCTGGCGCCGGGGGATATCCCGGTGCTGCAGGTCGACCGCGGCGGCCAGGTCACCTATCACGGCCCCGGCCAGCTGGTGGCCTACCCGCTGATTGACCTGCGCCGGCTGGGCCTGAGCGTGCGCGAGCTGGTCTGCCGCATCGAGCAGGCCGTGATTGATGTCCTGGCCGGGTACGACATTGCCGCCGCCCGCAAGGACGGGGCGCCCGGGATCTACGTGGCCGGCGCCAAGGTCATGGCGCTGGGCCTGCGGGTTCGTCGCGGCTGCAGTTTCCACGGCCTGGCCTTCAACGTGGCGATGGACCTCGAGCCGTTCCAACGCATCAATCCCTGCGGTTACCAAGGGCTGGAAGTGACCTCGGTGCTAGACTTGGGTGGCCCTGGCGACCCCGCCGCGCTGGCCCCCGCACTGGTCCAGGCGCTGTCCCGGACCCTGGGCCTGGCGCCCCGGACCTCGGATGCGCTGCCCGACCTGACCCTTCCCGACTGAGCCGCCCCCATCATGTCCGACACCGCCGCCAAGACCATCCCGCTGCAGGTTCTGGGTTCGCCCCTGGTTGAAGGCGCCAAGCAGATGGGTGGCGACAAGATTGGCCGCAGCCCGGTGAAGTTCGACGAGAACGCGCCGGTCCTGCGCAAGCCCAGCTGGATCCGGGTCCGCATTCCGGCCGGCAATGCCGTCGCCAAGCTCAAGTCGAAGCTGCGCGAAAACCGCCTGGTCACGGTTTGCGAAGAGGCCAGCTGCCCGAACATCCACGAGTGCTTCAGCCACGGCACCGCGACCTTCATGATCCTGGGCGAGGTCTGCACCCGCCGCTGCAGTTTTTGCGACGTGGCCCACGGCCGGCCGAAGCCGCCCGACGCCAGCGAACCGGCCAACCTGGCCCGCACCGTCGCCGACATGGGCCTGCGCTACGTGGTCATCACCTCGGTGGACCGCGACGACCTGCGCGACGGCGGCGCCCAGCATTTCGTCGACTGCATTCGCGAGGCGCGCGCGCTGTCGCCGGCGCTGAAGATCGAGATCCTCACGCCCGACTTCCGCGGCAAGGGCCGCATGGAGCGCGCGCTGGAGATATTGGCCACGAATCCGCCGGACGTGTTCAACCACAACCTGGAAACCGTGCGCGAGCTTTATGCCAACGTGCGTCCCGGCGCCGACTATGACTGGTCGCTGCAGCTGCTGAAGCGCTTCAAGGCGCAGCATCCGGAGGTGCCGACCAAGTCCGGCATCATGCTCGGCCTGGGTGAAGACTTCGACCAGGTGCTCGGTGCGCTGCGTGATTTACGCGCCCATGACGTCGACATGGTCACGATTGGCCAATACCTGCAGCCCACGCCACATCACCACCCGGTCATCCGTTACTGGACGCCGGATGAGTTCAAGGCGCTGGAGGTGGAAGGCTTGGCCATGGGCTTCACGCACGTGGCCTCCGGTCCGATGGTGCGTTCGTCCTACCACGCCGACCGAATGGCGGCTGAAGCTGGGTTCGTCGACGGGTCCGCCTGAACGCAGGCGGGGGTACCATCGGTCCAAAGCAAGTCGATAGCACTATCGGCACAGGCTCCCCCTTGGGGTGGAGCGCATGCTGACCCCCTGACGCCACGGACCCACGCCATGCTCAAGCACAAGCTGATCGCTCTTTCCGTCGCCCTGCCGCTGGCCTTGGCCGTTGCGGCGGCCACGACGCCGGGTGGCGTGACCACACCCACCACCGCGCCCGCCAGCGCGCCCGCCGCCGCCAGCTTCAAGCCCACGGCCGAGCAGGCCGCCGCGGCTCGACTGGTCTACGGCCTGCTGTCCGACAGTCGCTATGTCTATCGGTCGCAGCCGCTGGACGACGCGATGTCGCGCGAGATCCATCGTCGCTTCCTCGAGTCGCTCGACAGCCAGAAGCTGTTCTTCACCCAGCAGGACATCAGCCGCTTCGAGGCTTACCGCGACCGTCACGACGATGCGATCCGCAACCAGCAGATCGGTGCCGCCTACGACATCTTCGCCACCTACGTGAAGCGGGTGGACGAGCGCGTCGCCTACGCCCGCCAACTGCTGGCCCAGCCCTTCGATTTCTCCAGGGACGAGGTCTGGGAATACGACCGCGAAGACGTTGCCTGGGCAGGCAGCGGTGCGGAACTCGATGATGCCTGGCGCAAGTACGTCAAGAACGACGCCCTGCGCCTGCGCCTGGCCGGCCGCAGCCAGGACGAGATCCGCAGCACGCTCGACAAGCGCTATCTCGGCCTGGGCGAGCGCGTGAACGAGCTGCGTAGCGATGATGTGTTCGAGCAGTTCATGAACGCCTACGCCAGCTCGATCGACCCGCACACCAGCTACATGTCGCCGCGCAGCGCCGAAAACTTCAACATGCAGATGCGCCTCTCGCTCGAGGGCATTGGTGCCGTGCTGCAGCGCCAGGAAGAATACGTGGTCATCCGCACCATCGTGCCCGGCGGTCCGGCCGGCAGCGGCGGCGACCTGAAGGTCGGCGACCGCGTGATCGCCGTCGGCCAGGGCATCAGCGGTCCACTGCAGGACGTGGTGGGCTGGCGCATTGACGACGTGGTGGCGCTGATCCGCGGCAAGAAGGGTACCCAGGTGCGCCTGGACGTGCTGCCGGCCGAAGCCGGCCTGGACGCCAAGCCCAAGCTGGTCACCATCGTTCGCGACAAGGTCAAGCTTGAACAGCAGGCCGCGCAGAAGCGCGTCATCGAGGTCGGCGAGCGTCGCATCGGTGTGGTCGAACTGCCGACCTTCTATCTCGATTTCGAAGCCAAGCGTCGCGGCGAGGCGGATGCCCGTTCGGCCACCGCCGACGTCGCGCGCCTGCTGGGTGAGCTGCGTACCGAAGGCGTGGACGGCGTCGTGATTGACCTGCGCGACAACGGCGGCGGTTCCTTGGTGGAGGCGGTGGAGCTTACCGGCCTGTTTATCGATACCGGCCCGGTGGTGCAGGTGCGCGAAACCGGCGGCCGCATCAGCGTGTCGGCCGACGACCAGAGCGGCGTGGCCTGGGATGGTCCGCTGGCGGTGCTGGTCAACCGCAGTTCGGCGTCGGCCTCGGAGATCTTCGCGGCCGCCATCCAGGACTATGGCCGTGGCCTGGTGATTGGCGAGCAGACCTTCGGCAAGGGCACGGTGCAAAGCCTGATGGACTTCGACCGCTTCCCGCGCAAGGACGACGCCAAGTTCGGCCAGGTGAAGCTGACCGTGGCGCAGTTCTTCCGCGTTGACGGCGGCACGACCCAGCACGCCGGCGTGGTGCCCGACCTGCAGTTCCCCGTAACCCTGGACGCGACCGAATACGGCGAGTCGAGCTACGACAACGCGCTGCCGGCCACGCGCATCGAGCAGGCGCCGCACGACAACGTCGGCAACTTCACGACGCTGGTGCCGCAGCTTCGCGCCCAGCACCTCGACCGCATCGCGACTGATCCCGAGTTCACCTGGTGGTCCGAGGATGTGGCCAAGTTCCGCGCCGACCGCGAGCGCAAGTCGATCTCGCTCAACGAAGCCGAGCGCCGCGCCGAGCGCGACGACATGGAGGCCAGGCGCCAGGCGCGCGCCGCCGAGCGCAAGGAACTGGGCCTGGATGCCGACGCCCTGGCGCGCGCCGATGACGGCCTGTCCGCCAGCGAGCGCAGCGTCGCCCAGCAGGCCGCTGAAGAAGAGCTGGCCAAGAGCCGCCCGGATCCGCTGCTGCGCGAATCGGCGGCGATCCTGGCCGATGCCCTCGACCTGTTGTCGGCCGATCGCGACCTGGCCGCCCAGGTCTTGCCGATGACCCGCCAGGCCACCGTCTGGGCGGAATGATCTTTTCAGCAAGATCCGGATAGCCGGCCCTTCGGGTGCCGGCTAGCCTGAGCGCATGGAAACCCGCGCCATTCCCCACGCCGACCCCCGCCTTGAACGTGCCCGCCAGCTCCTGGACAGCCAGGCGCTGGGCCTGGACGCGCTCGGGGCCGCGGTCGGCCTGAGCCCCGGCCACCTGCAGCGGCGCTTCCGCGAGCAGTTCGGGCTCAGTCCCGCTGAATACCTGGCACAGCGCCGGCTGGCCTCGCTCAAGCGCGGGCTGCGCCAGGGTCAAGCCGTCACGCATGCGCTGTATGACGCCGGCTACGGCTCGCCCAGTCGCGTTTACGAAGACGGTGCGGCGCGCCTGGGCATGCCGCCGAAGGCTTATCGTCGCGGCGGTGAAGGTCTGGAGATTCGTTGGTCGCTGGTCAGCACGGTCCTGGGCCAGGCGCTGGTCGCGGCGACCGAACGCGGCATCTGCGCCATCGCGCTGGGCGACGACGGGAACGCGCTTGAGCATGAACTGCGCACCGAGTTCCCGCAGGCGCGCCTGCAGCGGGTAGACAGCGGCCGCGACGATTTCCTGGCGCCGCGCCTGCAGGCGGTGGCCGACGCGCTGGCGCAGCGACGCGGACAGGTGCCGGTGGAACTGATCGGAACGGCGTTCCAGCAGCGGGTCTGGCAGGCGCTGATGAAGATCCCGCCCGGCGAAACCCGCAGCTACGCTGAACTCGCGGCCAGCCTGGATTCGCCAACCGCCGCCCGCGCCGTGGCGCGCGCCTGCGCCTCCAATCGGGTCGCCGTGCTCGTGCCCTGTCATCGCGTCATCCGGGGTGACGGCAGCCTCGGCGGTTATCGCTGGGGACTGCCCCGCAAGCAGGCCCTGCTCGAGGCCGAATCCTGTCGCCGCAGCCCGGCAAAGCCCACCCCATGAAGCAAGACGTCGCTCTTCCCCCGACCGCGTTCGCGGTCGGCCTCGCGCTTGCCTCGGTTTACCTGGTCTGGGGTTCGACCTACCTCGCCATCCGCATCGGGCTGGACGGCTACCCGCCGTTCCTGATGGGCAGCCTGCGCTTCATCGCCGCCAGCCTGGTGTTCTATGGTTTCCTGCGCTGGCGCGGCCACGCGCCGCCCACCCGCGCGCAGTGGCGCAACGCCGCGGTCATGGGTTTTTTCATGATGCTGATGGGCAACGGCCTGGTGAATGTGGCCGAACAGACGGTGTCCTCGGGACTGGCCGCGGTCGCCGTGGCTTCGATGCCGCTGTGGGCAGGTCTGTTCGGCGTACTGCGCGGCCAGCATCCCAGCCGCGGCGAATGGCTGGGGCTGGCAATCGGATTCTTCGGCGTGATCTGGCTCAATTTCGACGGCGAGATGCAGGCGAGCCTGGTCGGCATGACCGCCCTGCTGCTGGCGCCCATCGCCTGGGCGTTCGGCTCGATGTGGAGCCGCGGCCGCGACCTGCCGGCGCCCTTCATGAGCACGGCCGCGCAAATGCTCTGCGGCGGCGTGGCGATGGGCCTGCTGGGCCTGCTGCTGGGCGAGCGCATCACCTCGCTGCCGCCGCTCCGGTCCACGCTGGCGGTGGGCTACCTCGCGGCCTTTGGTTCGATCATCGGCTTCAGCGCCTATGTCTGGCTGCTGCATCACGTACGCCCGGCGCTGGCGACCAGCTACGCCTACGTAAATCCGCCGATCGCGGTGCTGCTGGGCGCGCTGCTCCTGGGCGAGCGCGTGGGCGTCGATGCCATCGGAGCGATGGCGGTCATCCTGGCCGGCGTGGTGATCATCACCCGCGCCAAAGCGCGGGTGCCGGTGAGCAAAAGCGCCTGAGGCCTCAGGCCTTGAGGCGCAGCGGCAGTTCGCGCAGGCGCTGGCCGGTAAGCGCAGACAAGGCATTGGCGACCGCCGGCCCGAGCCGGAGCTCGACCGCGATGCGATCGCCACACAGGGCGTTGTGCGCCGACGCGCGATGACTGGCATCGGCCAGCGTGCCGACGTGGCGCGGTGTGCGGCCGTGGTCGAGTACGCGGTTGCGATAGAGCGCGCTGAAGGTCGGGGTGTCATCCATCGCTCGTGATTAGCGCATGCGGGCACGAGTGCGGCAAGGCGAGCGATCAGGCCAGTGGGTCGGGTGGCAGCGTGAACCGTGGGCAGTCGCCGGTGCGGGCGCCGTCCATGCCGCCCAGCCAGTCTCGCAGCGGGCGGCGCAGCCAGTCGATGCGTGCCGGCAGCGAATAGTGGTTCTCGTCGGGCAGCTCGACGTAGCGCAGCCGCTCGCCGCCGGTGCGCGCCAGCGTGCGCGCGGTCGCCACCGGCACCAGGGTGTCCCGGGCGCCGTGCAGCAGCAGTACGCAGGCCTCGGTCGCGCCCAGCGGCGTCGCGGTCTCTAGCTGGTCCAGATCCAGATCGAGCAGGGTGCCAGCGCGGGCGATGGCCGCATCCAGTGCCGGCGGCGGCAGCGTCCGGCGCAGCCACCAGCCCAGCAGGCGCGCCGCCCAGCCACCGTCCTCGCCTGCTTTCAGGCGCCGTACGTAGTCGCGCACTGAATCACCGGCGTTGGCGAAGGGTTCCATCGCCACTACGCCGGCAATACCGGCCGTATCGGCGGCGGCGTGCAGCGCGGTCACGGCGCCGTAGGACGTGCCGAACAGGATGATGGGTTCGGCCAGGCGCCGCTGCGCGCGCAGATGGGCGAGCAAGGCGCTGACGTCGCCGGCCTCGCGGGTGCCGTAGCCGGCCGGGCCGTCGCCGGAGAAACCGTGGTTGCGCAGGTCCAGCAGCACCGTGCGGTAGCCTTCCTCGGCGAGGGCCAGGCCCCAGAGCCCCTGGGTGCTGGCGTCCATGGTCAGGCCGTGCAGCATCACCACGGTGCCGCGTACTGGCGGCGCCAGTCGCGGCGCGCCGGGATTGAACTCGAAGCGCATGCCGAGCTCGTCGGCGCGGCGCCGGTAGCGGTAGTCGAGGCCGTAGTCGCGTGGTTCGATCACCGCGAAGGCCAGCGTCGGTTCACCCGCGCGCGTCAGCGACTCCAGCGGGCTGCCGACCTGCTCCAAAAAGCCGAGGTACTTCGCGCCGCCGTAGGGCGTGTCGCTGCGTTCGGGTTGGGCGATGCGCTCGGGCAGGCCGCGGCCTTGGGCCGCCGGCGGCGCCAGCCACAGGGCGGCCAGCAGCAGGGAAGTGAGAGACGCGCGCAGGAAAGCCATGGCCGGAGCCTGCGGCCCCGGGCGTGAAGGGCGGGACTATCCGCGCGGCCGCACGCTGCCGTCGGCCGGCGGCACGGCGCCATCGCAGGGCGGCACCTGTTCGGCGGCGTGTTCGCGGGCCGCGCGCAGCGGCTGCCGGCGCGCGCGGCGCCAGCCGTCGACGGCGTAGATGCCCAGCGCCAACCAGATGCAGGCGAAGCCGATCGCCTGGGTGCGGGAGAAGCTCTCGCCCAGCAACCACACGCCGCTGATCAACTGCAGCGTCGGCGCGATGTACTGCAGGATGCCAACCAGCGAATACGGGATGCGGCGCGCGCCGTAGGCGAAGCCGATCAGCGGCAGCGCCGTCAGTGCACCGCCCACGACCAGCAGGACGTCGCTGCGCAGGTTGCCGTCGCCGAAGGCGCCCACGCCCTGGGACTGGGCCCAGCCCAGCCACGCCAGGGCCGGCAGCAGCAGGAACAGGCTTTCGATCGCCAGGCCCGGCACCGCGTCCACGTTCGCCAGCTTCCGGATCAGGCCGTAGAAGGCGAAGCTGAAGGCCAGCGCCAGCGCGATCCAGGGCGGATCGCCGTGCAGGAAGGCCAGCCACAGCACCCCCACGGTCGCGATCGCCACCGCCGTCCACTGCGCGCGGTTGAGCCTTTCGCCGAGCACCAGCACGCCGATCAGCACGTTCACCAGCGGATTGATGAAATAGCCCAGGCTGGCCTCGATGACACGGCCGTTGGTCACCGCCCAGATATAGATGCCCCAGTTGAAGCTGATGAACAGGCTGCTGGCGAGCAGCATCCAGCCCACTTTGGGTCGCGACAGCGCGGTGCGCAGCCAGCCCCAGCCCTCGCGCAGCACCAGGAAGCCGATAACGAACAACACGCACCAGACGATGCGGTGGGCGATGATCTGCATCGCCGGCACGTGCTTGAGCAGGTACCAGTAGAGCGGAAACACGCCCCACAACACGTAGGAGGCGATGGCGGCGGCGAGACCCTTGCGGTCGATGGCGGGTGCGTGGGTCACGATGGGCTCCGGGTCAGGGCGGCGATTATCCGCCCGACCGGGCCGCTATGGCTGCAACGGTCAGTTCCCGGGGCGGCAATGCCTGCCGCCCCGCCGGCTACTGCGTGCGCAGCGCGGTGGTGACCTGCATTCGCGCAGCCCGCACGGCGGGCAGCAGGCCGCCGATGAAGCCGATGACCATGGCGATCGCCAGGCCGCTGAGCACCAGCGGCAGCGACACCTGGAAGGCGAACACGACCTGGGTAAAGCTGGCGCCGAGCGTGGACACCGAAAGGTTGTCGAACAGCGACCAGGCGATGAAGGCGCCGGTGACGCCGCCGAGGAAGGCCAGCACCACGGCTTCGACCATCACCGACACCAGCACCGGAAAGGCACCGAATCCGATCGCGCGCAGGGTGGCGATCTCGCGCGTGCGGGTGGCAACCGCGGCATACATGGTGTTGAGCGCGGCGAAGATCGCGCCCAGGCCCATGATCAGCGTCACCACGCCCGCCAGCACCGAGATGGTGGCGCGGAACTGCCCGGTCTGGGCGCTGTAGTAGGCCTGTTCCTGCAGCACCTCCACGGTCAGCCGCGGGTCGGCGGCCAGCGCCGCCCTGAGCGTCTCCAGCGACTCGGGCGATTCCAGCCCGACGCGCACGGCGCTGAAGCCATTGCCGCGGTTGAAGCTCGACTGGGCGGTGCCGGCATCGGCCCACATCTCACTGTCATTGGCATCGCCGGCCTCGAAGATGCCGACCACCGTCCACTCCGAGCCGCGCATGCGCAGCGTCTCGCCGACCCCGGCCCCGTCGAACAGACGCGCCACGCCGGCGCCGACGATGATCTCGCGCAGGCCGGGCTTGAACGTGCGGCCCTCGATGATCTTGAGCTGCGGGCGCAGCTCGAACGACGCCGACTCGACGCCGCGCAGCGTGACGTTGGCACCGTTGATGGTTTCGCCCTTCTTCATCAGCTCGGTGATCACGATCAGCTCGCCAGCGGCCAGCGGCTTGCCGTCGCTGCCCCTGCGGATGCCGGGACCGAGCTTGATGATGTCGGCGCTGTCGCCGCCGAAGCCGGAGTTGAGCTCGGCGCCGGAGCCACCGCGCAGGATGATGGCGTTGTCGGTGCGGCCGGCGTCCTGCAGCGTGGCCTGGAAACCCTGGGCCATGGCCAGCAGGGCGGTGAACACCGCCACCACGCCGGCCAGGCCGATGATGATGACGAGCGACGGACCCCAGCGCTGCGGGATTGAGCGAAGGTTGAGGCCGGTGATGGCGAAGATCTGTCGGAACATGGGTTTCTCCTCAGCGCCCGGCCAGGGCATCGACGATCTTCAGGCGACGTGCCCGCAGCGCGGGCAGCAGACCGACTACGAGGCTCAGCACAACGATGGCGATCACGCCGGTGAGCCAGACGCGGCCGTCCACGGCCACCGGCATCATCGGCCCGGCGACCCGTGAGATGGCGGCGCCCAGCAGTGTTGCCAGGGACAGGCCCAGCAGTCCGCCGATCGTGCACATCGCCACGGTTTCAGCCAACACGAAGCCCAGCACGCTGTTGTCGCTGAAGCCCAGCGTCTTGAGCACCGCGAACTGCGGCACGCGCTCGCGCACGCTCTGGGCCATGGTGTTGCCCACCACCAGCAACAGGGTGAAGAACACCGCGAACAGGATCCAGCGCACGATCAGGCCAATGTCGCCGAGCTGCTTGAGGAAGCCGACCTGGAAGTCCTTCTCGGTCTGGGTCTTGGTTTCGTCGGCAGAGTTCTCGTAGCGTTGGTCGACCGTCATCGCCACCGATTCGGCCATGTCCGGGTCGTCCAGGCGGAGCACGAAGATGCCGGCATTGCCGCCGCCAAACTGGGTGGCTTCGGCGAAGTAGCCGTGATTGATGTACATGCTGCCCGCGGTCTGCTGCTGCCACTGGTCGTCCTTGCCGTCGTAGATGCCCACGAGGTCGAAGGTCCAGTCCTTGCTGCCGTTCTTCTGCGGGAAGATATTCGACTGCAGCGGAATCTTGTCGCCCACCTTCCAGCCGTACTGGTCGGCCAGCAGGCGGCCGGCGACCATGCCGGTGCGGGTGTCGCGGAAGGCGTTCCAGTTTTCCTCGGGCATCACCCATTCCGGGTAGACGTCGTGCAGGCGCTCGGGATCGACCGCGAATGCAAAGATTTGCGGGTTGTCGCGGAACACGGCGCCAAACCACTGTTGGTACATCACCCGCTGCACGCCGGGAATGGCGTCCATCTCGGGCACCATGCGCATCGGCAGCGATTGGGTGAAGGACACCCGCGACTGCGTCACCAGCCGGGTGGCGCCGATGAAGTCGGGGTTGGCGCTGAAGACCAGGTTCAGCGACTGCAGCAGGCCAAACAGCACGAAGGCCATCACGACCGACAGCAGGGTGAGCCAGGTACGGGTCTTCTTGTGGAAGAGGTTGGCGAGGATGAATCCGGTCTTGGTCATGGCGTCGGCCTCAGTGCGCCGGCGCGGCGTCGACCAGCTGGCCCTTGTCGAGGTGCACCGTGCGGCTGGCGAACTCGGCGGCCTTGGGGTCGTGCGTCACCATGATGATGGTCTTGCCGTGCTCGCGATTGAGCACCTGCAGCAGGCCGAGGATTTCATCGGCAGTCTTGCGGTCGAGATCGCCCGTGGGTTCGTCGCAGACCAGCAGGGTCGGGTCGGTCACCAGGGCGCGGGCGATGGCGACGCGCTGTTCCTGGCCACCTGATAGCTCGCTGGGCTTGTGGCCGGCGCGGTCGGCAAGGCCGACAAGCGTGAGGGCGACAGTGGCCCGCTTGGCCCGCTCGGCCGAGCCCATCTTGGAAAGCAGCAGCGGCAGTTCGACGTTCTTCTGCGCGCTCAGCACCGGCAGCAGGTTGTAGAACTGGAACACGAAGCCAACGTGCTCGGCGCGCCAGCGCGCCAGGTCGCCGCCGCTGTACTGGTCGATGCGCTTGCCGTCGACCGCGACGCTGCCGGCGGTAGGCGTGTCCAGGCCGCCGATCAGGTTGAGCAAGGTGGTCTTGCCCGAGCCCGAGGGACCCATCAGCGCGACGAAATCGCCGCGCGGGATGTCCAGGTCAATGCCGTGCAGCACTTCTACCGACTGTTTGCCGCGGACGTAGTGCTTGGTCAGCTGGCGGATCTGTACGAGCGAATCAGTCATGACGAACCTCGAAAATGTGTAGGAGGGGCTTCAGCCCCGAAGCTCTCTAACTCAAGACCCCACCGAAACCTTGCCGCCATCCACCAGCTCCGCCGGCGGCGATACCACTACCTGCTCACCGACGGCCAGGCCGCGGCTGATGCGGCGGCGGCCGTCGCGGGTTTCGCCGGCTTCGACCTGGCGCAGGCTTGCGCGGCCCTCGCGCACCACGAAGGCGACGCTGCGGCCCTCGCGCTGCGCCACCGCTTCGGCCGGCACGCTGACGCCGACCACGGTCGGAGCATCGGCGACGGCCTGCGAACGGTCTTCCAGGAACGACACCCGCACGCCCATGTCGGGCACCACGCGGTCATCGCGTTCGAGCAGGGCGATGCGCACCTTCACGGTGGCCTTGCTGCGGTCGGCGGTCGGCACGATCGCGATCACCTCGGCCGGGATGCGCCAGTCCGGGTAGGCGTTGAGCACGGCCTCGACCTTCTGCTGCGGCTTGACCCGACCAATGAACGCCTCGTTGACGTCGACCTGGATCTCCAGCGATTCCATGTCCACCACGGTGCCGATGCCGGTACGGGTAAAGCCGCCGCTGCCGGAGATCGGCGAGATGATTTCGCCCGGCTGCGCCGCCTTGACGGTGATCACGCCGGCGAAGGGCGCGCGCACCACGGTGTTGTCGACGCCGATGTCGGCCAGCGCCAACGCCCGGGTGGCGACGAGGACGTTGTCGCGCGCGCTCTGGAGCTGGGCGGCGAGGCTGTCGCGTTCGGCCTGGGCCTGGTCGAGCGCGGCGGCGGCGACGAGTTTGCGGGCAGCCAGGTCGCGGCTGCGCACGAGGGTTTGCTCGGCGAGCTTTAGCTGGGCCTCGGCGCGGCCAACATCGCTGCGTGACGCAGCAAGCTGGGCCGCCGACAGCGCGCGCTGGGCGTCGGCATCGGTAGGCTCCAGCCGCGCCAGCACCTCGCCTTCGGCAACCTTTTGGCCTTCCTCGATATAGACCTCGAGCACCTTGCCCGAGATCTTCGAGGACACGGTGGCGATGCGGCGGGCGGTGACATAGCCTGAGGCGTCGAGCACCGAGCTGGCGCCTGCGCCAGCTCCGGTCTCGGCTTGGGCGGTGGTCACCGTGACGGCAATCGGCGCTTCGCGCAGCAGGAAGAAGGCCACGGCGGCCCCGACCGCGACCACTGCCAGACCGATCAAAAGCGCGGCTTTGCCGGGACCCTTGGTCGGCGGCGGCGCCGCGCTGCGGTCGATTCGAAGTTGATTTAGCAGGTCGGAGGAGGTCATCGCGTCACGGGATTCCTTGGGAGAGACCAGTGTACGCACCGTCCCCGTGAGGCCAAGGTGCCGGAATGCACTTTCTCCGCCCAGTGGCGCCGATCACCGGATCGGCCTGACGAATGTCAGGCTGGGGTCGCGTGCCCGAAGCGCTGCTGCAGCAAGCCCCAGGCCGCACGCAGCCCTTGTGCTTCGCCGCCGGCAGGCTTGCCCGGGCGTTCGCTGTCGTTCCAGGAATAGACGTCCACGTGGGTCCAGACCTGGCCCTCGGGCACGAAGCGTTCAAGGTAGACCGCGGCGGTGATGCAGCCAGCCATGCGCGAGCCGCCGGAATTGGCGAGGTCGGCGATGCCGGACTTCAGGTAGCTCAGGTAGGGACGCCACAGCGGCATGCGCCACAGCGGGTCGCGGGCGCGCTGGCCGGCGGCCAGGTAGTCGTTGGCCAGGGCGTCGTCGTTGGCGAACAGTGCCGGCAGGTCGGGGCCCAGGGCGATGCGGGCGGCGCCGGTGAGGGTGGCGAAATCCATCAGCAGCGCCGGCTTGGACTCGGCCGCGTAGGTCAGCGCATCGCACAGCACCAGCCGACCCTCGGCGTCGGTGTTGTCGACTTCCACGCTCAGGCCCTGGCGCGTGGCCAGCACTTCGCCGGGACGGAAGGCATTCGGACCGATCGCATTCTCGACCGCGGGCACCAGCAGCTGCAGGCGCACCGGCAGCTTCAGCGCCATTACCAACTGGGCCAGGCCCAGGGCGTGGGCAGCGCCGCCCATGTCCTTCTTCATGTTGCGCATGCCGTCAGAGCCCTTGATGTCCAGGCCGCCGGTGTCGAAGCACACGCCTTTGCCTACGATGGCCAGGCGCAGGTGGGCGTCGTCGCCCCAGTTGAGTTCGACCAGGCGCGGTGCGCGGTGGCTGGCGCGGCCCACCGCGTGGATGGCGGGGAAGTTCTCGGTCAGCAGCGCCTCGCCTGTGATCACATCCAGGCGCGCGCCGTGGTCTTGGGCCATGCGCGCGGCGGTGGCTTCGATCTCATCCGGGCCCATGTGCTCGGTCGGGGTGTTGATCAGGTTGCGCACGAGATAGCTGGCGTCGAGCAGGGCCAGCGCCTCGGCGTTGGCGCCCTTGAGGCTGTCGAGCTCAAGCTGCGCCGGTTCGCGCGCCGGCTTGAGGTAGCGATTGAAGCGATAGGCGCCCAGGCCCCAGCCCAGCAGGGCCTGGCCCGGCGCCAGCTGCGCCGGCGAGTCCGGACACAGGCGGTAGCGACCCATCGGCAGCAGGCTGGGCAGGTGCGCCAGCGCCAGCGGATCGGTGGCGTCGGCCAGCGTCACCAGCACGAACAGCGGGCGACCGTCGGCGCCGGGAATGGCCAGCGGCGCGATCGCGCCGGCGCCGGCCCCGTGTGCGTCCAGCCAGGCCTGGGTCGTGGCCGGCTGCGTCTCGCGCCAGGCGGCGAACGAGGCGCGCTCAACCAGCCTCAGCGGCGTGGTGGCGGCGGCAGCGTCGGGTCGGGCGAAGCAGGACGGCAGGCTCATCGGGATTCCGTGGCGGGCAGGGGATGGGGCTGGAAAACGTGGTGGTCGAGCCAGTCGGCCAGTCCCGCCAGCGTAGCGAATTCAAGGTCCGGACGGGGCAGGTTGGCCGGCCAGCGCTGCTTGTCGCGGTTGATCCAGCAGCTGCGCAGCCCGGCCCGCTGGGCGCCGGCCACGTCCAACAGCGGGTCGTCGCCGATGTGCAGCACCTCGGCCGGCACCCGGCCCAGGCGCTCGCAGGTGGCGTGGAAGATCGGCGCCTCGGGCTTGGCGTGGCCGTGTTCGCGGGCGCTGATGAAGGCCTGGAAGTGGCCGTCGATCCCGATCCGCGCCAGGTCGGCGTTGCCGTTGGTCAGCGCCGCGATCGGCAGCCGCGCCGACAGCCTGGCCAGCGCGGCCAGCGCGTCGGGATAGAAGTCGACCCGGTTGCGGCTGACGATGAAGGCTTCGTAGGCCGGCTCGAGATGATGCCCGGGCTCGCCCGAGGTCTCGAGTGCGTGCAGCAGGGACAGCTTGCGCTGCTCGGAGAAGTCGTGGGCGAACTCGGGGTGCTTGATCGCAATCTTCTCGCGCAGCTTGCGCATGCGGTGGACCGGGAAGTTGGCGGCGGTGCGCGGGCAGTGTTCGCGCAGATAGGCGTCCAGGGCCAGCTCCGCGCGCTCGATCGCCGGCCAGATGGGCCAGAGGGTGTCGTCGAGGTCAAGGCTGAGGGCGAGCGGGCGCAAGTTCACTGCCAAAGGATAGCGCGGCCGGTGGCAAGGAACAGGTGAAGCCTATTCGAGCAGCCGCGACCAGTGGCCCCAATCGTCCACGCGGCTGGCGACGATCTTCAGACAGACCAGCATCGGCACCGCCACCAGCAGGCCGGGCACGCCCCACAGCCAGCCCCACAACATCAGCCACAGTATGATGGCCAGGGGGTTGATCTTCATCGCCCGGCCCAGCGCCATCGGCGTCAGCAGCTGGCTCTCGAAACCGTTGAGCACCAGATAGCCCGCCGCCGGCAGCAGCGCGGCGGCCACCGTGTCGAACTCGGTCAGCCCGACCAGCATCAGCAGCATCGCCACCACCGCCGGCCCGACAAAGGGCGTGAGGTTGAGCGCCGCCGCCAGCACGCCCCAGAGCAGCGGATCCTCGACGCCCAGCCAGGCCAGCCACAGCGCCGTCGCGCCGCCCAGCATCACCGCCGTGAAGCTGATCGTGATCATGTAGCGCGACAGCTCGCTCTGGATCTGCTGGACGATGCCCGCCGTCAGCTTCTTCTGCGCGCGGGTGCGCCGCATCTCCAGCAACTTTCTCAGCAGGTCGTCGCCGTAGACCAGGAAGGTGAAGGTAAGCAAAAGCACCGCCAGCACCGAAGCCAGTACCCGCGGCGTGGCCGACACCAGGTCCACGCTGGGAGGCCGCACCACGACGCGCTCGCCCTGGACGGCATCGCCTTCAGTGAATTCGTCGAAACTGGCGCTGGCCCGCCGTGCCGCGTGCAGCGGCTGCACCATTTCCTTGAGCTTGGGCGCGGCCTCGCGCAGCGCGAACGGCACCTTGCTGGCCCAGTCGCTGGCCGGCCCGGCGATGAAGGTCGCGACCGCCCCCAGGCTGCCCAACAGCGCGCCCACCAGCAGGATCGCCGCCACGCCGCGCGGCAGGAAGCGCAGCGGCGCGCGCTTGACCAGCGGGCTGAGCAGCATCGCGAAGAAGGCCGCCAGCACCACCGGAAGGATCAGGCTGGAGGCGAAGTAGCAGGTGTAGAGCAGCACGGCGAGCACCAGCACCCACAGCAGGCGGGCATTGATGCGCAGCGCGGCCAGGCGTGCGGCGTGGCCGCTGGCCGCCGGCGCGGTGGATGTGGTGGCCGGCGACGCGGCGCTGGACTCAGGCGCCGTCGTCACGTCGGGCGTCTTGGTCGGCGTCGGTTTGCGCGTCGTCTTCGGTCGCTTCGGCATCGGTGTCGTCCTGGTCGTCCTGGTCGTCCTCTTCGCCGGCCGTCGTGACGGCTGCGGTGAGACCGGCCAGCAGGCCGGGCACCACGGTGTCGAGAAGCATTGAGAAGATCGGTCCACTGGCCAGGCGACCGCCGGCGGCACCGGCCGCACCCAGGGCCGGCGCGCTGAAGCCGCTGACTACGCCCAGCGCGAAGCCGGACACCACGATGCGCACAGGCGTGGCGCTGCGCTGTATTTCCGACTTCAGGTGGCCCAGCGACGCGCTGGCGGCGGCGCGTTGGTCGAGGCAGGCCTGCTCGGCCAGCATCACGGCGGCAATCTTGGCGTTGAGGCTCACGGCGCTGGCCCGGTGTCCGGCGCGTCGGGCGCGTCCTGCGCCGCGCCGCCCAGACCCAGCTTGAGCTGCCGGCGGGTGGCTTCGAAGTCGGCGTGACGCAGCACCGCCTTCGCACGCAGCAGGCCGAACACGGCGACCGCCACGCTGATGATCAGCGGAATCGCAATCGCCAGTGGCCAGGACGCACCGAGTGCGCGCAGCCCGCTGACCAGCAGCGCAGTCAACAGCAGATAGGCGGTGCCCAGCAGCACGGTGGCGACCAGCAGCCAGATCAGGGCCGCGACCAGCGCGTCGCGGGCGAGGCCGACTTCAGCGGCGAACAGCCTGCGCAGGGTGTGGAAGCCGCCGGCATAGGCGCTGGCGGTAGCGCGCGCGGCGTCCAGCACCGCCCGGGCGTCGTCGCCCAGGGGGCCGGCGTCGTCGCGGGCCGGGGCTTGCTCGTCCACGGCGGGCTTACTTGCGGCGGGTCAGGGCCGCGACCAGATAGCCGGCGGCGAAGGCGACGCCGAACGAGGCCAGCGGCTTGCTGCGGATCAGGTCTTCGGCCTGGGTCAGCATGCCCTTGCCCTGGTCGAGCAGGCCCTGCAGTTTCTCGTCAAGCTCGGCCTTGGCTTCGCGTGCGGCGGCACCGCCCGCATCGAGGGCGTCGCTGACGCCGGCCTTCAGAGCATCCCTGGCCTCGCCAAGGTTGTCCTTGGCGGCGTCGAGGTGGCTGGTGTCGTTGATCGGTTGTTCGACCTTGGGACGGTTCATTGCGCGCTCCCGCGTGGATCAGGTGATTACCTTACACCGTCGCCGCCGTGGCGGCGCCAGGCTTACTCCATGACGAGGTAGCCGAAGCGTCGGCCGCGGGCGACGCTGAGCACCAGCTCGCGTGGCTCGTTGCCGAGCGTGCTGCGGAAAGCCGGCAGGTCTGCAACGTTGAGGCGATTGACCTGGCCGATGCGATCGCCGGCGCGCAGGCCGCTGCGGGCGGCGCGGCTTCCCGGTGCGACCTTGCTGGCGACCACCCCCAGCAGGCCCTGCTGGCGGAAGCGCTCGGGCAGTTCGACCAGGGTGGCGCCGGCCAGTCGCGGGTCGATCTCGCCGCCGTCGACTTCCTTGGCCTGTGCCTTGAGCACCGCCTGCACGCTGAGCTGGCGCTCGCCGCGCATCAGGTCCAGCTGCACCTGCTGGTCCACCGGCAGCAGGCCCTCGACGTTGCGCAGGGCCTGGGCGCTGTCAATGCGCTGGCCGTTGGCGCCGACGATCACATCGCCCGGGCGCACGCCGGCGACCTCGGCCGGCGAGCCGCGGTAGACGCGCGCCACCAGGGCGCCGCGCTGGTTTTCGTCCAGGTCCATCTGCCGGGCCACGAAGGGCGTGATGTCTTCGCTGTCCAAACCCAGCGAGCCGCGGCGCACTTCGCCGTAGGCCATCAGCTGGCGCATTACTTCGCGCGCCAGGTTGGCCGGGATGGCGAAGCCCAGGCCGATGTTGCCGGCCGCGCTGCCGCGGGGGTTGAAGCTGGCGGTGTTGATGCCGACCAGTTCGCCATTGAGATTGACCAGGGCGCCGCCGGAATTGCCCGGATTGATGGAGGCGTCGGTCTGGATGAAGTTCTGGTAGCCCAGGCCCTGCAGCCCGCTGCGGCCGACCGCCGAGACGATGCCGCTGGTGACGGTCTGGCCTAGGCCGAAGGGGTTGCCGACCGCAACCACGAAGTCGCCGACCTGCAGCTGGGTGGAGTCGGCCAGGTTCAGGGCGGTCAGGTTCTCGGCCGGAATGCGGATGACGGCGACGTCGGTGTCCGGGTCGGCGCCGACCAATTCGGCCTCAAGCGTGCGGCCGTCAGCCAGGGTCACCGAGACGCCGTCGGCGTTTTCGATCACGTGGTTATTGGTCAGCACCAGGCCGCGCTCGGCGTCCACGATCACGCCCGAGCCCAGCGACTGCTGCATGCGTTCCTGCGGCATGCCGCCGGGGCTGCCGAAGAACTCGGCCAGCGGATTGCGCACGCGCACTACCTGCCGCGTGTAGATGTTCACCACGGCGGGCGTCACGTCCCGGAGCATGGGCGCCAGCGAGGGCATCGGACTGCCGGCGATCTGTGCCGGCAGTGCGGCCTCGGCGGTGCGGGGCAGGGCCAGCGCCGCGGCGCCGTCCAGGGCGACCCGGGCCCGGGTGGGTGGGGCGCCCTGGCTGCGCTCGACCGGCCCGGCCAGCCAATGACTGGCGCCGGCTCCCGCGACAGCGGCGATCAGTAGGCAGGCAGCAGCGGGTAGAAGGCGCATTCGGGGCTCCGGGGTGAAAAAGTCTTGGTGGGTGATACCAGATGGGAGCCTAACCGGGGCTGGACAAGGGGTGTGAAAAGCGTGACCTGGGTCAAGGTTCCACGGTCGCAGCGGCGCCCGGGAAAAGGGCAAACGCGATCCTGAGCGGGTTCAGGCCAACTCTCCCAAACCCGTGGAACATCTTGACGAGACAGTGATTTAGACGCGTTTTGAGCAGTTGACACCCCTGTCAGCGAGGGGTAGCTTTGGCTTCCGCTGCCACTACATCTTGTGTCGGGCAGCGGGCGCAGCCCCAAGGCTTGGGGTTGGAGCTTGCACGACGCGACGGCGAGACGGCATGCGGGGATCGGATCGGACAGCACGGCTTCCCAGGGGCCTGACCCCACGGGCGGGCGACGCTGCCACCGGATCCCCGGCCGGCACTAACCGATAAGAATTCACAAGCAAGGCGCCCCCCACCGAAGGCGGGCGACCCGGAGGAAGAAAGGACTTATGAGCACGGTTCGCCTGGAGGCGGTCAAGAACAAGCTGGCGCAGGGCATCGAGATGCAGCCGGCGTCCTACGATATCTGGGACAAGAAGTACCGCCTGACGACCAAGCAGGGTGATCCGGTCGATGCGACCATCGACCACACCTACCAGCGTGTGGCCAAGGCCCTGGCCGACGCCGAACCGACCGCCGAGAAGCAGAAATACTGGGTCGAGCGCTTCCTCTGGGCGCTGCGCCGCGGGGCGATCCCGGCCGGCCGCATCACCTCGAACGCCGGTGCGCTCGAGCACAAGCCCGCCACCAGCACCATCAACTGCACCGTGTCGGGAATCATCACCGACTCGATGGACGACATCCTGGGCAAGGTCCACGAGGCCGGCCTGACCCTGAAGGCCGGCTGCGGCATCGGCTACGAGTTCAGCACCCTGCGCCCGCGCGGCGCCTACGTGTCCGGCGCCGGCGCCTACACCTCGGGTCCGCTGAGCTTCATGGATATCTACGACAAGATGTGTTTCACCGTCTCGTCGGCCGGCGGCCGCCGCGGCGCCCAGATGGGCACCTTCGACGTGTCCCATCCGGACGTGAAGGAATTCATCGGCGCCAAGCGCGAGGACGGGCGCCTGCGCCAGTTCAACCTCTCGCTGCTGGTCACCGATGAGTTCATGCAGGCGGTCGAGCAGGACCTGGACTGGCCGCTGGTGTTCCCGGTGAACATCAAGGAAGCGCACGAGATCGACGTCAACGACCCCACCCAGGTCATCTGGCGCGACTGGCCGCACGCCACCAACTACGTCACCCGCGACGACGGCATGGTGGCCTGCAAGATCTACGGCCATATCCGCGCCCAGCAGCTGTGGAACCGGATCATGGCGTCCACGTATGACTTCGCCGAGCCGGGCTTCATCCTGATCGACCGGGTGAACGAGATGAACAACAACTGGTGGTGCGAGAACATCCGCGCCACCAACCCCTGCGGCGAGCAGCCGCTGCCGCCTTACGGCGCCTGCCTGCTGGGCTCGATCAACCTCACCACCTTCGTGCGCGATCCGTTCACCGACAAGGCGAGCTTCGACTGGGAGGAGTACCGCGAGGTCGTGCGCGTGTTCACCCGCATGCTCGACAACGTGGTCGAGATCAACGGCCTGCCGCTGGAGCAGCAGCGCAACGAGATCATGCGCAAGCGCCGCCACGGCATGGGCTTCCTGGGCCTGGGCAGCACCGTGACCATGATGCGCATGAAGTACGGCGAGAAGGATTCGGTCGCGTTCACCGAGCAGGTGAGCCGCGAGATGGCCGTCGCCGGTTGGGAAGTGGCCCTGAGCCTGGCCAAGGAAAAGGGCGCGGCCCCGATCATGGACGAGGACTTCAAGGTCACCGCCGAGATGCTGCGCAAGCGCCCGGAGATGAAGAAGGACGGCTGGAAGGTCGGCCAGAACATCAAGGGTCGCGAGCTGCATGCCCGCTACTCGCGCTACATGCAGCGCGTGGCCGAAGTGGCGCCCGAGCTGGTGAAGGAGCTTGCCGAAACCGGCGCCCGCTTCACCCACCACAGCTCGATCGCGCCCACCGGCACCATCTCGCTGAGCCTGGCCAACAACGCCTCCAACGGCATCGAGCCCTCGTTCGCGCATCACTACAGCCGAAACGTGATCCGCGAAGGCAAGAAGTCCAAGGAAAAGGTCGAGGTCTACAGCTACGAGCTGCTGGCCTACCGCACCCTGGTGAATGCGGATGCGATGCCCTACGGCACCGACGACGAGACGCGCCTGCCCGACTACTTCATCTCGGCCGACGACATCACGCCCAAGGCCCACGTGGACATCCAGGCGGCGTCGCAGAAGTGGATCGACTCGTCGATCTCCAAGACCGCGAACGTCCCGACGGATTACCCGTACGAGGACTTCAAGGACATCTACATGTACGCCCACAAGCAGGGCCTGAAGGGTTGCACCACCTTCCGCTTCAACCCGGCCGCCTTCCAGGGCGTGCTGGTGAAGGAGTCCGACCTGGAGAACACCACCTACCGCTTCGAGCTCGAGGACGGGACGATGGTCGAGGCCAAGGGAAACGAGGAAATCGAATACGACGGCGAGCTGCACAGCGCCGCCAACCTGTTCGATGCTCTGAAAGAAGGCTATTACGGCAAGTTCTGATTCCGGCGGCGCGCCCGCCGGGCGCGCAAACGGTCCCGAATCGCGCTAAGTTTGCAAGGCCCGCGGCGATTGCCGCGGTTTCATCGACGAGGAGAGCGGTATGAGTAACGGCAACGGTGTCACGGCGGCCATTTCCAATGCCGCTGGAAGCGTCAGCGACAAGGCGTCCGAGATCGGCGGCGCCATCGCCGACCAGGCCAACAAAGTAATGAAGGCCGCAAAGAAAAAGGCAGCCCCTGCGATCAAGCGCGCCAAAGCCGAAATCAAGAAGGCCGAGCGTTCCGACACCGGCAAAGCGGTCAAGAAAGCCGTGGCCGGCGCCAAGAAGAAGGCTTCGGCGGCAGTGAAGGCGGTCAAGGCCAAGGTCGGCGCAGCCAAGAAGGCAGCACCGAAGAAAAAGGCTGCTGCAAAGAAGAAGGTCGCCGCCAAGAAGGGCGTCGCCAAGAAGAAGGTCGCTGCCAAAAAGGGCGTTGCCAAGAAGAAGGTCGCTGCCAAAAAGGGCGTTGCCAAGAAGAAGGTCGCGACCGTCAAGCGTAAGGTCGCCGCCAAGAAGGGCGTCGCCAAGAAGAAGGCCGCGACGACCAAGCGCAAGGTCGCCGCCAAGAAGGGCGTCGCCAAGAAGAAGGCCGCGACGACCAAGCGCAAGGTCGCCGCCAAGAAGGGCGTTGCCAAGAAGAAGGCCACGACCGCCAAGCGTAAGGTTGCCGCCAAGAAGGCTCCGGCCCGGAAGGCAGCGAAAAAGGTCGCCAAGAAGCCGGCGGCCCGCAAGACGACGGCCCGAAAGGTTGCCAGGAAGCGCTAAAACCTGAGGTTGTCCCGATTGTCGCACCCCGTCCCCCCGCCGCCCGGCGGCGGGGGGCTCCGGGCGAAACACCCACCGAATCCAAAAAGCGAAAAGAAACAGATGGCCATCAAGATCAGCAAGAAAATCAAGGGTTACAGCGTCCAGAAACCCGAGGACAAGACCAAGGAAGCCGCCGCGTCCGTCGCCGCGCCCGTGGTCGAGCACGAACCGGTCTCGAACATCGTCCAGATGCACGAGAAGGTCGAGCGCCCTGAAGTGCTGATCGGCAATACCTACAAGATCAAGTCGCCGCTGGTGGAACACGCAATGTACGTGACCATCAACGACATCGTGCTCAACCCGGGGACCGAACACGAGTTGCGCCGTCCGTTCGAGGTGTTCATCAACTCCAAGAACATGGACCACTTCCAGTGGATCGTGGCCCTGACCCGGATCATGAGCGCCGTGTTCCGCAAGGGTGGCGACGTCACCTTCCTGGTGGATGAGATGAAGGCGGTGTTCGACCCGCGCGGCGGCTATTTCAAGGCCGGTGGCGTCTACATGCCCTCGATCGTGGCCGAGATCGGTTCGGTGGTCGAAGAGCACCTCAAGTCCATCGGCATGATCATCGACCCCGAGCTCAGCGAGGCCCAGCGCCAGCTGATTGCCGACAAGCGCGCTGCCTACGAGAACCGCGCAAAAAAAAAGTCCAGTGATTCCGGCCTGAGCGGCGCCCCCGCGGGGACCTCCGGCACCGACGGCGCTTCGCGCGCCGACGAGGCGGTGCAGGTGACCGGCGAGGGCGCCTCTTTCCCGCCCAGCGCGACCATGTGCTTCAAGTGCAATACCAAGGCCACGGTGATCATGGATGGCTGCGCGACTTGCCTGAATTGCGGCTACAGCAAGTGCGGTTGAGCGCCACCGTGCGGCGATGGCCGCTGGTTGTCGCTGTCGCGTGGCTGCTCGCCCTGGCCCCGGCGGCCCATGCCGGCGTCGTCGCTTTCCCCATGGGCGACGCATCGATCCAAGTGCCGATTGAATCGGGTTACGTTGCGGTGAGCGAGCACGCGCCCGAACTTCATCGCTTCGGCCAGGCGGCGCTGCCGCCCAGCAACCGGCTGGTCGATACCTTCTACACCGCTGCCGACCTGAAGGCGTTGCAGCAGGGCGAGATGCTCAACGGCCACTACTTCATGATCCAGACCATGCGCTCGCTTGAACCCTTGCAGGTCAGCGTGGCTGACTGGCAGAGGATGCAGCCTGACATCACCAGCGGCATGGTGGATGCCCTGGCTGGCAAGGAAATCCATAACGATGCCGAGGCCCGCGACGCCCGCATGAGCGAAGCTGCGGGGCGCGATGTCGCGATGCGCTTCGGCGAGCTGACGGCCCCGGAAATCTACGCCAAGACGCCCGACAGCATCCGTTTCCTGATGAACATTCCGGCGGTGTTCGAAGTCGGTGGCGAGACCAGGGAGGTCGCCGTTGGCGCGGCGGGGGCCATAGTGCTGGTGCAGAACAAGCTTGTTTTCGTTTACTGGTACGCGGTGCCGGCTACCCCGGACACGATTGACGTGGCGCGGCGCAAGCTCGATACGACGGTCGAGGGGATGGTCGCGCTCAACGCATCGGATGCCAGCGTGGCGTCGTCGCGCCAGTTGAGCGGAGGTATCGAGTGGGGACGCTTCGGGACCAAGGCCTTGGTTGGTGCCGCCGTGGCGGTGTTGGTCTTGCTCGGCGGACTGCTGCTCGCCCGGCGCAAGTAGCGTGGACGTACGCGGGCTAGCCGCCGCGCACACGGTTCCAATCCAGACGAAAGCATGCCCTGTCGGGAAAGGTCTATAGGCCTTTTTCCGCAGCGGACTCCTACGCGTCCTCGCCCTATCTTCTGCTTAACGGCGCCCCGTTGGCGCGGCACTCTTTGTTGGCATCGAACTATGTTTCGCGCCAGGAGTGTTCTGTATGCGCCAGTCTCGTGTCGTGACCGCGGGCTTGCTGTTTTCGCTGTGGATAGGCGCGTCGCTTGCGCTGGGCGTGAGTGCGGCGGCGCTCTACAAGTGCCTGGACGCGCGGGGTCACGCCAGCTACCAGTCGCAGGCCTGCCCGGTGGCGAGTGAGCAGGTTTGGGTCAGGGACGCGGCGCCTGAGCCGGCGGGCGAACCTCCCGTGCCGCCCGCGCCTGTGGCCTCAGCCAAATCTCCGGTGGATTCGCGCGACATCATCCGTCCAAGCCGGGGGACGGCGAGCGCAGGCGATTCTGGGCGGAAGTCCACGTCAGCGGGCTGCCAGCGGGCGAGGGCGGCCGATACCGCCTACCGCGCCCAGCCGCTCAGTCGAGTCACCCACGACGGCCTGCGCCGGCACGGTGATCGCATCCGCGCGGCCTGTGGCTAGTGGGCTGGCCTAGTTGGCCTGCTCGCGCGCGCCCACCAGGATCATCCGCACCATCGTCGTCAGTTGGTCGACGAGCTCGGCATCGCGTTCGGGCGGCAGGTCCAGGGCGGTGGCGCCGATGGCGAAGGCCAGACGGGTGATGGCCTTGGCGGCCAGGGCGGGCTCGACCAAGGGCTGGTTGCGCAGCTTGGCGAAGCGCACCAGGTCGTGGTGCAGCTCGTCTTCGAAGAAACCCAGCTCGCGATCAACTGCGCGCTTGAAGGCATCCGAGCCCACGGTGCCTTCCCGCAGCAGCACGTGCAGCAGCTTGTCGTCGGCGCGCACCTGTTCCATGAAGGCCTCGACCGAACCGCGGACGACGCCGTGCTCCGCCTCGGCACGATGGCGGGCGGCGCCGACGATCTTGCGCAGGGACTGGCCGGCGACGTCGATCAGCGCCACGACCAACTCGTCCATGTCGCGGAACTGGCGGTAGAAGCTGTTCGGGGCGATCCCGGCCTCGCGCGCCACTTCCCGCAGGCCCAGGCTGGACACGCTGCGATGCGGCCCGATCAGGCGAAGGGCGGCGTCGAGCAGGTCACTCTGGGTGATCGCGGTGCGGCGGGCAGGGTGCAGCTCGGTGGCGGCGTCGGCGTCTTGGGGCGTCACGGGCGGGCCGGCTCGGGGTGGACCTGCATCATAGCGGTCTGGGGTATATACAGCTGTATAGACAGATGTATGCGGCTCTGTATAATCCCGCCCATGCACACCGCCCCCCTTACCGGCCCGGCCGTTGCCCGGCCCGCCGGGCGAACCCGCCGTACGCCCCTGTTTTCGCCCGCCCTGTTCGATTTCTGGGCGGCGCGGCTGTCCCCGACCTGGACCTGGAGCCGACCCTTGGCGCGCATCCTGGCGCGGGAGCCGGCCGCCTCGGACGCCATCACCCTGGTGCTCAAGCCGAACCGCCATTTCCGCGGCTTCGCGCCCGGGCAGCATCTGAATATCAGCGTCGAGATCGACGGTCGCCGGATCACCCGAAGCTATAGCCCCAGTGCGCCGGCCCAGGCCGACGGCAGCTTCCGCATCACCGTGAAGGCGATCGAGGGTGGAAAGGTCAGCCGTCACCTGCATGACGTGGCCCAGGTCGGCGACGTCCTGGCCTTGGGCCAAGCCTTCGGCCAGCTCGCATTCCCGGCCGACGACGGGGCGCCGCGTCTTTTGCTCGCCGCCGGCAGCGGCATCACCCCGATGATGGCGATCTTCAGCGCGCTGGCCGCGCAGTCGGGCGTCGTGCCAGCCACGCTGGTCTATGCCACCCGTACCCGGGAGCAGCGCTGCTTCGTGGACGAATTGCGCGCTATCGCTGCCGCGAATCCGCTGCTTCAGGTCCGCTTCCTGCTTAGCCGCGACACCGCCGAGGCCAGCGACGAGGCGCAGGGTCGACTCAATGCCGACCACCTCATGCCGTGGCTGGACACGCGCGCGCACGTGCACGTGCTTGCCTGTGGTCCCACCGGCTTCGTCGACGGGGCGCGTAACTTGCTGGCCGCACGCGTCGCCAGCTTCGCCGCCGAATCCTTCTCACCGCCCGTGTATCAAAACACTGACACCGGAATGATCGAGCTGACGCTGGCACGCAGCGGCCGCAAGCTGCAGGTCGCACGCGGCCAGGCACTCCTTGAAGCGCTGGAGGCTGCCGGCCTGGCGCCTGCCGCCGGCTGCCGCCAGGGCCTGTGCAACACCTGCGCCTGCGGCAAGTCCGCGGGCAGCACCCGCCACCTGCTCTCGGGCGACGTGGAGCACGAGCCGGTCTCGGCCCTGCGCCTGTGCGTCAGCAGCGCCCGCACTGATCTTGTCCTGGACCTTTGAGTTGATGAACCCCAGCCCTCGCAATCGCGCCCTGTCATCTTCCGAACTCGACGCCTTCGCCGTCGAACTCGATGCGCTGCGCGCGCGAACCGTTGCCAGCATCGGCCAGGCCGATGCCGACTACATTCGCGCGGTTTACAAAGCCGTGCGCTACACCGGCGTCGCCGGGCGCGTGCTGCTGATGGTGGCCGCCATCGCCGGTGCCTTCTTCACCCCGGTGCTCTGGATCGCCGGCGTACTGGGCGTGCTGTCGCTGGCCTTGTCGAAGATCCTGGACAACATGGAGCTGGGCCATAACGTCATCCACGGTCAGTTCGACTGGATGAACGATCCGGCGCTGGACGGCCGCACCTACGAGTGGGACATCGCCGGCACCAGCGAGAACTGGCGCAAGACCCACAACTTCCGTCACCACACCTGGACCAATGTTCGCGGCCTGGACGATGACATCGGCTACGGCCTGCTGCGGATTTTCCCCGAACAGCGCTGGCGGCCGTTCTACCTGCTGCAGCCGGTGGTGGCGGTGGTGTTCGCGGTCCTGTTCGAGTGGGGCATCGCCATCCAGGACCTGCGCCTGGGCCGCTGGTTCGCGGGCAAGAAAAGCACGCGCGCGCTGTGGGCCGAGTTTCGCCCGGTCGGCCACAAGATGGCGCGCCAGGTGCTCAAGGACTACGTGTTCTTCCCGCTGCTCGCCGGTCCGTTCTTCTTGACCGTGCTGGTGGGCAATGTCATCGCCAACATCCTGCGCAACCTGTGGACCTACCTGATCATCTTCTGCGGCCACTTCACCGCCGACGCCGAGACCTTCAGTCGCGAGTCGGTCCGGTATGAATCCCGCGGCGGCTGGTATATCCGCCAGCTGCGCGGCTCGTCCAACCTGGCCGGCGGCCGCATGCTGAACGTGATGTCGGGCAACCTCAGTCACCAGATCGAGCACCACTTCTTCCCCGACGTGCCCGCCAACCGCTACGCCGCGATGGCGGTGGAGGTGCGCGCCATCTGCGCGCGCTACGGCCAGCACTACAACACCGGTTCACTGCCGCGGCAGTTTGGCCAGGTGGTGTGGCGGATCCTGCGGCATGCGTTGCCGAGTCGGCCGCGGCGTGCTGAGACGGCGGCGGTTACCCCAGCTGTCGGCCAGCAGTAACGCTCACCGGCTTGCGGGCGCAGAACGCAGCCGCTAGCGTCGGCGACTGGTCAATGGCTCGGGGAACACGATGCGCCACCTTCTGATGATCGCCGCCCTGCTTTGCTCGGGGCTTGCCGCCGCCACGAGCCCGATCGAGCGCAGCTTCCACGCCCGTGTCCAGGTCGGCGCCGATGGCGCGGTGCAAGCGGTGGAAACCCAGGGCGGCCTTCCTGCGCCCATCGCGGCGATCGTGCAGGACGCGGTTCAAAAGCTGGCTTTCAGCCCGGCGACGGTCGCCGGCGAACCGGCGGCCAGCAAAACCACCGTCTGGGTACGCCTTCGCCTGCAGTCGGGGGCGGACGAGCAGTTGATCACCACGGTGCTGTCGATCACCCAGGCGAATCCCTTCAACCGGGTTCCGGTCTATCCCTCGGAGGCCATGCGCGACGGCACCGGTGGCCGCGTCTGGCTCGAACTCGCGATTCTGTCGGACGGCACCGTTGATAGGGACGCCAGCCGCGTCGAGAGCCTTGAGCTGAGGAACGGCCGGGGTCAGGAGATCAAGCGCAGCCGGGCTGGAAAAGATCTCGCCGAGGCTGCCCTCGAGGCGGCGGCGGACTGGCAGATTTTTCCTGAGGAAGTGGCCGGCGTGATGCGGGCAACCAAGGTGCTGGTGCCGGTGACCTTCTGCCGCGTCGAGCGCGGGCAGGCCTGCCCCGAGTTCGCACCGCGGCCCCTGCAGGGGGAGCGGGTTGCGGCAGAGGCGGGCGTGAACCTGGTGCAGCTGACGTCCGGCGAGACATCGCCCGAAACCTGAGCCGGCATTTTCAGCCCGCTCGTCAGCCCCCAGCGGCCACGCGCCCGAAAACCGCAAAAAGTGTGAACCAGTTCACAGTCTTGGCGTGAAGAAGGCCGGTTAATGACCCCGGGGAAAATCAGGGGCCGACATGACGCCGGTTTACAACGCCGAAAGTGAGCTGGACGCCCAGCTGGTACAAGATCTGCTGCTGGGCTCAGGCATCACCGCCCATATCTTCGGTCCGAACGTGGCCGGGGCGGTGCCCGAAGTGCCGGCCACCGGGCTGATCCGGGTCGTGGTCGAGGACGAAGACGCCGACCTCGCCCGCGCCCTGATCAAACACCTCGAAACCAGCCCGGCGGGCGACGACGATGACGCCGACTACCTGCTCGACAGCCAGAGCCTCTAGCCCCGGGCCCGTCGCTGCCGCAGATCAGCGCGCGCTTGAACACCGTCTAAGCGCTCCCTGATGGCACCAGCCGGTTCTTACTGGCGCCCTGCCGCGGACATCGCGACGGTGCTGCTGGATGCCCACGCAGGCTGAACGCTTCGCCATGGATGCGCCCACCGCGTTCGCGGCCCCGGGACGCAGTAGATATCATCGGTGCACGCCTTCCGGCTGCGGCCCGGGCGAATTCCCCGACTTAGAGAGTTCCCGTATGCCCCTGATCCGCCGCCGCGCCTCCCTCGTCCTCGCCCTCGGTCTGGCGTTGTCGCCCGCCGTCTTCGCGCAATCCGTCGAGCAGGCGCTGGAGAAGGTCGAGGCGCTGGACGCCGCCGTCAGCTATACCGCGATCATCGAAGCCCTTGCGCCTTACCGTGAGCTGGCCCGGCCGGACGTGGACTTCTCGCTCGCCTCTGCCTACCTCAACCGCCAGCTGCAGCGACAAGGCGGCGGGGACGACTTCGCCCAGGCCCTGCGTCTGGCCAATCGCGCGGCGGCCAAGGAAGATGCCCGCTCGCTCTACCTGCTGTCGCTGATGCACGGCAGCGGCTGGGGCGTGCCGGTGGATGAAGTGAAGTCCCGCGGATTCCTCGAGCGCGCCGCCAAGGCCGGCGACGTCGTCGCCCGGGCCGACTACGCCGTGATGCTCTACCAGGGCCGACTGGGCCTGCCGCGCGACGTCGCCACCGCCTGCGCCCTGTTCGCCGAGGTGCTGGTGA
Source organism: Arenimonas alkanexedens (assembly GCF_054781355.1). NCBI lineage: Bacteria > Pseudomonadati > Pseudomonadota > Gammaproteobacteria > Lysobacterales > Lysobacteraceae > Arenimonas > Arenimonas alkanexedens. The sequence goes on along the minus strand of NZ_BAAGUO010000002.1, from coordinate 701,559 downwards.
AGGAAGAGGTCGGGATGGTTGCCAGCTACTACCTCGGCCTCGCCACGGCACGCGGTGAGTGCGGCCTGGGGCCGGACATGGATCGCGCGCTGGTGCTGATCCGCCGCGCCGCGGAGGCTGGCTTCACCGACGCCGAGCGCGACATGGGCCGTGCCCTGGAAACCGGCGAAGGCACCGAGCGCAACCTCGACGCCGCCCTGGCCTGGTACAACCGCGCCGCCGCCAAGAGCGACGCCTTCTCGCTGTGGCGGGTCGGCATGGCTTACGTCAACGGCCAGGGCCGGGCCCAGGACACCGTGCTGGGCGTGGACCACCTCAAGCGTGCGGTTGCTGCCGGCAGTGCCGACGCCATGACCAGCCTGGGCGCGCTGCTGGCCTCGGGCGCGGGCGTGGCACAGGACTTCTCCATGGCGCGTTCGCTTTACCAGCGAGCCGCCCGCGTCGGCCAGCCGCAGGCGCATCGTGATCTGGCCCTGCTGAACCTCGCCGGCCAGGGCGCCCCGGCCGATGCCGTGCAGGCCTGGGTGCTTTATTCCCAGGGTGTGGCCCTGGGCAATGCCCCCGAGCCCAAGCTGGAAGCCGCGATCAAGGCCGCGATGTCGCCGGCGCAGTCCGCCGCGGCCGAAGCCGAACTCGCCCGCTGGCGCCAGACCCGCCCGTGACGCCGGTCTACGAGGCCGAGAACGGCATTGATGCCCAGCTGGTCTGCGACCTGCTGCTCAGCGCCGGCCTGCAGGCCCAGGTCTTGGGCGCCGACCTCGCCGGCGGCATCGGTGAACTGCCGGCGGGCGGCCTGGTGCGTGTCTGGGTAGCGCCGCAGCAGCACGAACAAGCCCGCGCACTGATCGACGAATGGCAGGCGGGCGGTATTCCTGACGAAGACGAACTCAACCGCCTCGCTGACAGCGCCACGCCGAACGGCGAGCTGTGGGCCTGATGCGCGTGCTGCGCGCCATCGGCCTCGGACTGCTGGCGGTGCTGGTGCGGGTGGGCGAGTTCTATCGCGGCCAGCGGCTAGGGAAGCGCTGATGGGCGCGCTGGTCCGCAGTCTCGCACCCGCCGATCTGGCCGACCTCGCCCGGGCCAAGTCGCTGCTCGAGTCGCCCTCCCTGGCGATCCAGCTGGCGAACGCGGTGGGTTCACCGGTGGAATACCTGCTGGCGAAAAAGCTGCCCCGCGCCGCGAGCGGCTTGGTCGATCGTGCGGCACGCCGTGCGGTGCAGGCGGGCTATAGCGCGGCGGCGTTCACCTTGGGTGGTGCGCGTGCAGGCAGCAGCGCCAGTGAGCGCTTGCACAAGGTGGCGGTGGTGGGGAGTGGCGCCGTCGGCGGTTTCTTCGGCCTGCCGGGTCTGCTGGTGGAGCTGCCGGTGACCACCGCGACCATCCTGCGCTCGATCGCCGACATCGCCCGCAGCGAAGGTGAATCACCCCAGGACGAGGCGACCCGCCTGGCCTGTATCGAAGTGCTGGCGCTCGGCGGCAACCGCCGTGATGACGACGGCGCCGAGACCGGTTATTTCGCGACCCGGGCGGCCTTGGCGCAGCAGGTCAGCGCGGTGTCGGGGCACCTGGCCCAACAGGTCGCCAGCGGTGGCGCGCCCGCGGTGATGCGGGTGATCCACGCCGTGGCCAGCCGGTTCTCGATTCCGGTCTCGCAAAAAGCCTTGGCACAGGCCGCGCCCTTGGTCGGTGCTGCCAGCGGGGCGGCCTTGAACCTGGTCTTCATCAACCACTTCCAGCGCGCCGCCCGCGGCCACTTCATCGTGCGCCGGCTCGAGCGTGCCTACGGCCTGCCGCTGGTGCGCGCACGCTACGCCGAACTCGCCTGAGTCCCTCCCACAGGGAGGGGGGATTAACCCTGCATCCAGTGCTCGACGGGCTGCGGCCTGCCGAACCAATATCCCTGGCCATGCGTGCAGCCCATCGCCACCAGCGCATCGCGCTGGGCGGGCGTCTCCACGCCTTCCGCCACGACCTCCAGCTTCAGGGACTTCGCCAGCGCCAGCACCGCGCCGACGATGGCCGAGCTGCGTTCGGCCACGTCTTCGCCCAGGGGCGATACGAAAGAGCGATCGATCTTGATCATGTCCAGCGGGAAGCGATGCACATAGCCCAGCGACGAATAGCCGGTGCCGAAGTCGTCCAAGGCCACGGCGACGCCGCCGGCGCGCAGGCGCTCTAGGATGCGCACGACCGCGGCGGTATCGCCGAGCAGCGTGCCCTCGGTGACCTCGATGCGTAGCTTGCGCGGGTCGAAGCCGGTCTCCGACAGCAGCGCCAGCAGTCGGACGTCGAACTGATCGCTCTGGAAGTGGCGGGCCGAAAGGTTGATGGTCAGGTAGCCGCCATCGCGCACCAGGCAGGCGCCGGTCAGGCACGTGGCGCGGTAGATCTGCCAGTCCAGGGATTCGATCAGGCCGCTGTCCTCGGCAACCGCCATGAACTCGCCCGGCCCCACCACGCCGCGTTCCGGATGCTGCCAGCGGGCAAGCGCCTCGTAGCCCACCTTGGCGCCATCGGCCAGCCGGACGATGGGTTGGAAATAGGGAATGAACTCGCCGTTGGCGAGGCCCGCGCGCAATTTTTGCTCGATCTCCAGCACGTCCATCGCGTCTTTGTGCAGGGACTCGTCGAACAGTACGAAGCGTTGGCGTCCGGCTTCCTTGGCGCGGTACAGGGCCACGTCACCGTCGTGCAGCAGTTCGTCGGTGTTGGTGTGTCTATCGGCGCCCACGGCAATGCCGATGCTGGCCGATGCCTGCAGTTCGCGTCCAACAATCGTCATCGGCTGCTGCAGGCTGTTGAGGATGCGCTGCGCCACCTTGCAGGCGGTCTGCGGCAGGTGCGCGTCCTCGATCAGGATCGCGAACTCATCGCCCGACAGCCTGGCCACCACGTCGGGATCGCGGACGGATTGGACCAGTCGGCGCGCAACTTCGCACAGCACCTCGTCGCCCGCCAGATGACCCAGGCTGTCGTTGAACAGCTTGAACCGGTCGATGTCCAGATACATCAGCGCAAAGCTTCGGCCGGGATCACGCCGCCGCGCCGCGATGGCGCGCTCGATCCGATCGCGCAGGTAGACCCGGTTGGGAAGTCCCGTCAGCGGGTCATGCATCACCTCGTGTTTCAGACGCTCTTCCACCTGTTCGCGTACGGCGATCTGCTCGCTCAGCTCGCGGGTGCGTGACTGCACGCGGCTTTCGAGTTCCGAGTTCAGGCGGCGAAGCGAGTCGGCGTGGTTCCGGCGCTGAAGGCTGGTGGCGATCTGGTAGGACACGAACTTCAGCAGTTCGGCGTCTTCGTGCTCGTAGCGCAGGTCGCTGCGATAGCTCTGCACCACCACCGCACCCATCACTCGCTCGTTGTCCGTCAGGGGGACGCCCAACCAGCACAGGGCAGGCGTACCCAAGGCCAGGTCGTGTTCCAAAACGCCGTCGGCCACCAGCTGCCGCACGCCGGTCTCGTCGGTCAGGAGCGCCTGGCCATGGTCGATCACGTACTCCGTGAGGCCACGACCCACCGGGCGTGAGGTCGGGATACCGTCACGCTGGTCCCGATGGTAGGGGAACTGGAGCATCGCGCCGTCTTCGGACAACAGCGCGATGTAGAAGTTCTCGGCATTGATAAGCTCCGCCACCGCGCCATGGATCTGGTGGTAGAAGCTGTCGTCCTCTTCCTCGCTGTGGGTTAGCCTGGCGATGCGATACAGGGTTTCCTGCAGGTGACGCGCGCGCTCGCGCTCGGCAATGCGGAGCTCGAGGTCCTCGTTGGCCTCGGCGAGCTGGCGCGTGCGGATCGTGACCCGCTGCTCAAGCTCGGCCTGGTCACGCTTGCGCTCCAGCGCCGTCAGCACATGGTCGGCTACGAAAGCGAGAACGGCGCGGTCGGCCTCGGTATAGCCGATGCCGGGCAGGTAGCTCTGCACCACCAGCGCGCCCACCGTCTTGCCGTCCCGCAGCATGGGCACGCCCAGCCAGTCTTCGCAGGATGCGCCGATGACGTCCAGCGGGCCGGATACCTGGTGCTGCAGCTCGACGATGCTGCCCATCATCGGCACGCCACCGCGCAGCAAATACCAGGTCAGGCCGCCCTCAATCGAATCCATCGACTCCGTGGCTTGCGGCTGGGAATCGACGGTGTCGACGAAGTAGAGGAATTGCAGGTTGTCGCCATCCTCGTCCAGTAGGGCGATGTAGAAATTCTCGGCGTACATGAGTTGGCCGATGGTCTCGTGCAGGCTCCTGAGCATCGACGGCATGTCGTGGTCGGAGCCGGCGATGTCGGCGATGGTAAAGAGTGCGCGCTGGAGCTTCTCGGCCTCGGCCAGGCGATGGACCGATGCGGACATGCGTTCGAAAGCGAACAGCTCCCGGATACGTCGCTCCGCGATCGCCACCAGGTTTTCCTGGATCGGCGTGAGGAGCGGCATGCGGACGTGGTCGAGATCGAGCAGGAAGGCGGCGGCATCGACCGCGTCGTCGCAGAGCACGCGTGGACCGCGATCACCGGGCAAGGCCAGGGCGGACAGCAGCCAAGCGTGCTGGTCGGTGTTGCCTTCTTGCCGAGGATGGAATGCCAAGCCCTGCGCGTTGGTCCAGGCGACGCAGGTGTCCAGCAGACCGGTTCCGGCGAGCGCCGACACCAAGGCTTCGGCCGCGCGCGTGACGTTGTCCGCCTGGAGGATTTCAAGACCGGTCAGCGTGCTCGTTGGAGGTACCGCACGGACGCTGGGTGCGGTAGGGCGATCCGGCGGCATTGGACTGATTGCCATGATCTTGGCCGGGAGACAGGTCACATCACTTTACCTTTCATGATGGCCTGGAAGTCTGGCCGACGCGTGCGGGGCGGGTTGAGCGCGATTCTTGGACCTTTTTCAGCGGCACATTGGGATGGGTTTCGCATTACGTGTCGGGATTTCACGCGGCATGCCCGCGTTCGTGACGCATTGCGCACTTTTTGGCGGGCCGAATTGGTGTCGCGCGCCTTCGAGTTCGCTCAGGCGTCCGCCAGCAGCGCCTGCAGGGTGGCGGCGTTGCGCTGGCCGTGGTCGCCATAGTGGTTGTTGAAGATGGCGTGGGTCTCGCCGACCTGGCCAGAAGTTTCGCGCAGCGGGGCGACCAGGGCGCGCAGCTTGCCGGCCTCGCGCAGCGGACGCACGGCGGATTCGAAACGATGCCAGAGCAGGTCGCGGATCTCGGCCGGTGTGTCTTTGTAGTAGAGGTTCTTTTTCTTCGCGAAATGCGGTGCCGACGCGGGTGCGGTCGGGTTCCATGCCGGCAGGGTAGCTTGAGACAGCTGGGCACGCTGCCCGCACGCTAGGGCACGGGCGACGAGCCCGGGATAGATGCGGCACCGAGCGCGGCCAAGTGCAGGCACAGCCCGGCCAGGCTGCGCAGGTCCTGGGCGTTGTGTTCGCCGACGCGGCGCAGGTCGTGGGCGCTGCCGCCGCGCAGGTAGTCGAGCCAGGCGCGCGGGGCTTCTGAACCGGGAAGGTCGTCCTCGCGGACCACGCCCAGCACTTGCCGCTCGATCGTGCCTAGCCGGCAGTTATCCCAGCGGCCCTTCCAGTGGCGACGGCTGGGATGGAGCAGATCCAGATGCGGCAGACCCGGGAGCGGGCTGGGCAGGCGCGCCAGGCGGTAGCGGGTGTTGAGCAATGGCGCGTCGTAGCACTTGCCGTTGTAGCTGACGAGCACGGTGTCCGGCGCCAGCCAGTCGACGAAGCGGCGCAGCATCCCGGCCTCGGCCGCCATCGTGGTGATCGTGAGCTGACGCAGGCGCAGGCCGCCGGGCTGCCAGTCGGCGGCGCCGATCATGAAGGCGCGGGTACCTGTGCCGCCGGCCAGGCCCGTGGTTTCCGTGTCGAAATGCAGCAGCTGCTCGCACCTGAATTCACCCAGCTTGCCGAAGCTGGCGTCCAGCGTCGGCGGCACGTCGCCCCAGGGGGTGAATTGCTCGACGTAGTGCAGGCCGTCCTCGATCTCTTCGCCAGGTACGTGGCGATCAGCGGCCAGGGGGCGCGGTGGCGGCGCCATTCGCGGCAGCCGCATGCGTTCGCGTAGGCCCAGCAGGCGGCGGATGTGGTCAGGCACTTCGCTGCGCGCGGTGGAAGGCGCGATGGCCGGCGGCGCAGCCACCGGGGGTGACGGCGGCGCGCCGGTGCCGGCCTGCTGGCGCAGCGCACGCAGGCGTTCGAGCGTGGCACTCATGCGTGCGGCGCCAGCAGCGCGAGCACCTGCTCGGCCAGTCGCCTGGGCGATGACACCGAGGACTCGTCGGCCGCCAGCACCGGGCCGACGCAGGCGGGGCAGCCGCCGCGACAGTCGCAGGCCGCCACCAGATCGCGGGCCTGACGGACCAGTTCATCGCGACGCTGATGCAGTGGTTCGCTCAGGCCGATGCCGCCCGGGTAGGCGTCGTAGAGATAGACCGTAGGTACGAACTGATCGGTCGTCATCGGGTCCATCGGTTTCCCGTCACCACCGCGCAGCTGGCCGCGGCCGCGGCCGTCATGTGCCGCGAACCAGGCGCCGTCGCCGCTGCCAACCGCTTTGTGAAGATCACGCGCTTCCGCCATTACCGACACGCTGGCGACCAGATGCAGCGCATAGGCGGCCCCGAGGAAGCCGTCGAGTGCATTCTGGCGCGACGCGAACGCGGCTTCCAGCACCTGCTGCGGCAACTGCCACCACACCGCGGTGGTGTGCAGCTCCTGGTCGGGCAGGGTGACCGGGCCGTAGCCGATGTTCTCGTGGGTGTAGTAGCGGATCTTCTTGTAGCCCGAGACCCGACGCACCACGTGCACCTCGCCGTGGTGGCTGCTGCCCTGACCGGAGATGGCGCCATCGAAGCGTTCGAGCACCTTGAGCTTGGTGTAGTCGATGGCGTCGGTGTAGTAGTCGACGTGGGTGCGGGTGACGAAGGCCTTGCGCCCCTCCCAGTCGAGCTTCTCGACCTGGTAGGGCACCGACTGAACCATGTGGATGGCGCCCTCGTAGAGCGTGAGCGCCGCGGCGCTGTAGTCCACCTCCGCGATGATGTTCTGGCGGCCGTCGCTGCGGTCGACCACGACGAAATTGCCGTCGGCGACCGCGCGCAGGCTGACCGCGTTGGCCGGATAGCTGTCGGCGATCCATTCCCAGCGACCGCCTTCGCCGTGCAGCACGCCGGTTTCGGCCAGCAGCTCCAAGTAGGGCTGGGCATCCACCGGGCCGAAGGTCTCGCCGTGCAGGAAGGGCAGCTCGAAGGCCGCGCAGCGGATGTGGTCGAGCAGGATCAGCGGCTGGTCGGCGTGCAGGCGCGCGTGTTCCGGCGGCGCGCCCTCGAAGAACTCCGGATGGCGCACCAGGTACTGGTCGAGCGGGTCGGAACTGGCCACCAGGATGCCCAGCGCCGCCTGCTGCCGCCGACCCGCGCGGCCCAGCCGCTGCCAGGTGCCGGCGATGGAGCCGGGATAGCCGTTGAGCACGACGACGTCGAGCGAACCGATGTCCACGCCCAGCTCCAGCGCCGAGGTGCTGACGATGCCGTCAATGCGGCCCGCGCGCATGTCGCGTTCCGCGGCGCGGCGTTCGTTGGGCAGGTAGCCGCCGCGGTAGGCCCGGATGCGCGGCGGTTTGCGCGGGTCGTGGTCGAAGACATCCTTGAGGTATTTGGTCAGCACTTCCACCATCGTCCGCGACTGCGCGAACACCAGCGTCTTGAGGCCGGCTTTGATCGCCAGCCGCGCGATGCGGTTGGACTGCGAGCGCGCCGAGGCGCGCAGCCCCAGGTCCGGGTTCACCACCGGCGGGTTCCACAGCATCACGGTCTTGTCTCCCGTGGGTGCGCCGGAGCGGGTGATGGCGGTCACCGTGTCCTCGATCACCGCTTCGGCATGTTCTTTCGGATTGCCGATGGTGGCCGAGCAGAGGATGAACTGCGGCGTGGCGCCATAGAAGGCGCAGACCCGCTTCAGGCGCCGCAGCACATTGGCCAGGTGCGAGCCGAACACACCGCGATAGCTGTGGATCTCGTCGATGACGACGTACTGCAGGTTTTCGAAGAACTGCGCCCACTTGGTGTGGTGAGGCAGGATGCCCTGGTGCAGCATGTCGGGGTTGGACACCACGATGTCGCCGTGCAGGCGCACGGCTTGCCGGGCATCGCCGGGCGTGTCGCCGTCGAAGGTGTAGGCGCGCACGCCGAGCGTGCCGGCCGCGTTGAGTTCGAGCAGTTCGGCCACCTGGTCCTGGGCCAGCGCCTTGGTGGGAAACAGGTACAGCGCCTTGGCCTGTTTGCGCATCGCCGCCGCCACCACCGGCAGGGTGTAGCACAGCGTCTTGCCGGAGGCCGTGGGCGTGACGACCACCGTGTGTTCACCGCGCTGGGCTGCTGCCCAGGCCTCGGCCTGATGGCTGTAGAGGCGATCGATGCCGCGCACGCGCAGTGCGGCCGCCAGCGCCGGGGGCAGGTCGTCGGGGAAGGGCGCGTACTGGCCCTCCCGCCCGGGCTGATGGAAGCAGCCCGTGATGCGGTCGCCATACTTGTGCGTCAAACGCGAAGCGAGGGCCTGCGATGTCTTCTCGGGAACCGGCAGCAGGCCGGTATTGTGACGGTGTGGGGCGAGCGCGGGCAGGGACATGAGCGGGGCACCGGGACGGGGCCCCAGAGTGGAACGCGGCCCTGTCTCACCCGATGAGACTGGAGCTTGTCATGCCCTGGCGGCGCCCCGTACGAGGCGGCGTACCCTACCGATGCGAACGGTGCGCTTTGGTGCAAAAGGTATATGCTCAAGGCGATCGAAGGCATCGTCAGGGCGCTGTATCCAGAGCGCCATCCGGTCACATACGTCAGTCTGTTACTACATCAGGGGATTAAAATGAATCGTTCAAGCATTGCATTTGGGGTGTTCCTCGGCTGCGCCGTTCTTGCCGGCACCGTCAGCGCGGCGTCTGTCGCCAACGTTGAGCAGCAGCGCCGTTCCGACCTGAGCGTCGCCATCATCGAGAAGTGGGGCAGCCATGTTGAAGGCGCCTATTCGCGATCTTCTGAAGCCTGGGGCCAGGACATGCTTCCCCTGCTGATGAAAGCACCGCTGGAGTCGCTCCAGCTCGCGGCCAATGCGCGCACCTTCGACGCCATGAACGACGCCCTGGTCGCCAAGGCTGCGCCGGTGCCGACCATGCCGCGTGCGGGCGCACCGATTGGCCGCGTGTCTGGCAGCAGCGCCTTGCCGGTGGCCAAGAGCGAGGACGTCACCGCGGGCGTTGGCGGCGCCAACACCGACCTGGTGTATGTGCCGGTCGTGCCCTGCCGCGTCATCGATACCCGCTTGGTCGGCGGCAAGATCGGCGCCGTCAGCACCCGCAGCTTCGAGATCGCATCCACTACCGACTACCTCGCCCAGGGCGGGTCGGCTACCGATTGCAGCGTCGGCAACGTCGGCGATATCTCGGCTGCCGTCATCAACTTCACCACGGTGTCGCCGGACTACGCCGGCTTCGTCACGGTCTATGACTTCGGCGGCGTGCAGCCGCTCGCGGCCACGGTGAACTACGTCACCAACGAATCCAGCGGCAATCTCACCATCGTCCCGCTGGACGATGATGCGGCCGGCGACGACATCACGGCCTTCACCTTCGCCCCGACCCATCTGGTCGGCGACATCGTCGGCTACTTCGTCCAGCCGCAGGCGACGGCATTCCAGTGCGTGAGCACCTTCGTCACCGAAAACATCCTTGCCAACCAGCCCTTCGACCTCCAGATCCCGAGCTGCCCGGTGAGCTATGCCATCACCGGCGCGGGCTGCCGTACCCCGGGCTTCAACGAAGCGAGCTGGGCGATCAACGGCCTGTTCACGTCCGGCGGCAATGTCCTCGGGTTCTGCTCGGGCAACAATGTGACCTCGGGCACCATCACGGTCGAGGGTACGGCGCAGTGCTGCCGGGTCTCGGGTCGCTGATCAAAGCTTAGGTATTGCCGCCGGCGCAAACGCGCCGGCGGTCGAAAAACCCCGTCACGCGCCTTCTTCGAGAAGGTGGCTTGGCGGGGTTTTTTCGTCGAGGCGGGCACGATCACGTCGGCCAGCGCTTAGGATGGCACCATGGCTTCCAGGAGGTGGCTGCGGACGTGAAGGCAATGCGCGTGAAATGGCTTGGCCTGGGCGGGATCGCGGTGATCGTGACGCTGCTGGCGGGCTGCGCCAGCGTGCCCGGCGGCGCCACTGCTGATGCGGTGTTTCCGGACGCGCTGTTCGCGCCGCCCTCGGAGCCGATCGGCGCCGACGGCCTGTTCGCGCTCAGCCCGGAAATGCAGCGCTACCTGGACACGGAGATCGCCAGCCGGCAGCGCAGCAAGAACCGTCAGAACGCGCTGGTGGACGCGCTCTATTCCAGCGCCCAGCTCAAGCTTGAATACAACGCAGCCGTCACCCGGAACGCCGCCGAGGCCTTCGACGCGCGCTCGGGAAACTGCCTGTCGCTGGTGCTGATGACGTCCGCCTTCGCCAAGCAGCTGGGCCTGCAGGTGCAGTATCAGAGTGTCTATTCCGAACAGTCGGTGTCGCGCAGCGACGGCATCGTCTATCTGAGCAACCACATCAACCTGACCCTGCGGCCGAGCGCGCCGGAAGGTCGGATGGTGACCTTGGCCAACGAGCCGCTGACGGTAGATTTCATCCCGCCCACGGGGCAGGGCCGGCAGCGTGCGCGGGTGGTGCGCGAGGACACCATCGTCGCCATGTACCTCAACAACAAGGCGGCCGAAGCCGTGCGCGTGCGCCGCTTCGACGACGCCTACTGGTGGGCGCGCGCCGCGGCCAGGCAGGACCCGGGCTTCCTGGCCGCGCACAACACCCTGGGCGTGATCTATCGGCGGCGCGGCCATCTGCGGGAAGCCGAGCAGATACTGCGCTACGCCGTGGCGCGCGAGCCGGGCAATACGGTGCCGATGTCGAACCTGGTGCGCGTGCTCAAGGACAGCGGCCGTGATGATGAGGCGGCCGCGCTTGAGGTGCGCATCCGCCGGATCGAAGCGGTGCCGCCCTTCCACTACTTCGACATCGGCATGCAGGCGATGGCCGACAAGAAGTACGAGCTGGCGCGCGAGAACTTCGCCAGGGAAGTTGAGCGCGCGGCGTCCTACCACGAGTTCCACGCCTGGCTGGCGGCCGCATTGTTCGAGCTGGGCGAGATAGACCAGGCCCGCAAGCACCTGCAGATCGCGCTGGACAACAGCAGCACGCCCGCCGACCAGGCGCTGTACGAGTCACGGCTCGATGCGCTGCGGCCGCGGCAGCGGACCCTGCGCTAGCGCCGCCGGCCCGTGACCAGCGGCAGATGCCGCGGCGTGACGCGGCGTTTACATTCCTGACGGCATCGTCGAGCTTGTTGCCCAATTTCTGCGGTGGCCCCTAAGGGCCGCCGGCCCAGCACTTCGTCCCGGAGGTCCCGTGAACCGACTTGTATCCCTTTCTGCCGTGCTCCTCGCCCTGTGCCTGGCGGCACCCGTTGCGGCCCAGCGCACGTTTGATTTCGCGCCCTATGCGGCGGTGCCTTCCGAAGGCGCCATCGCCGTTACCGTGCGCCAGGGTGCGCCGCTGGAGGGTGCGTTCGCCGACGTGGATCGCATCAGCGGCGGTGCGCTGCAGCGTGCGGTGGCGGCGTCGGGCTTCGCCGGCGATCGCGGCGTGGTGCTGAACCTGCCGGGCGTGGGTCCGTATCGCCAGGTGCTGCTGGTCGGCATCGGCAGCGACGCGCCCAGCGCGCGCCTGCTGGAGGATATTGGCGGCCTGGTCGGGCAATGGGGCCTGCTCAGTGCGGTGCCGCGGATCGAGCTGCTGTGGCCGGAAGCCAGCGTGCCGGCGGCCGGTGCGCATCTGGCGCTGGGCGCCTCGCTGGGCCAGTACAGCTTCCGCACCTACCGGACGCCCAAGCCGGATGCGCCGGTGCTGGGCCAGGGTGAGCTGGTGCTGCGCGTCGCCGACGCCGAAGCGTCCCGTCGCGCCTGGAACGACGACTGGAGTGCGGTGGCCGAAGGCGTGCGCTTCTCGCGCGACCTGGTCACCGAACCGGCGAATACGATCTATCCCGAATCCTTCGTCGAGCGCACCCGTGCTGCCTTCGCCGGCGTGCCCAAGGTGAGCATCGAGGTGCTGGACGTGCCGGCGATGCAGAAGCTGGGCATGGGCTCGATCCTGGCGGTTGGCCAGGGCAGCCAGCGCCCGCCGCGGCTGCTGGTGGTGCGTTACCAGGGCGGCGCCCGCGACGAGGCGCCGCTGGCCTTCGTCGGCAAAGGCATCACCTTCGACACCGGCGGCATTTCCATCAAGCCCTCGGCCAACCTGTGGCGCATGAAGTACGACATGACCGGCGCCGCTTCGGTCACCGGTACCGTGCTGGCCCTGGCCAAGCGCGGCGCCCGGGTCAATGCCATCGCGGTGGCGGCGCTGGCCGAGAACATGCCCTCGGGCACGGCCGGCCGGCCCGGCGACGTGGTGCGCACCATGAGCGGCAAGACCTACGAAGTGATGAGCACCGACGCCGAGGGCCGCATGGTGCTGGTGGACGCGCTGTGGTTCGTGCAGGAGCGCGACCGCCCGCGGGTGATCGTCGACGTGGCTACGCTCACCGGCTCGCAGGTGACGGCGCTGGGCGACGAGTACGCCGGCCTGTTCAGCCGTGACGAAGCTTTGGCTGCCGACCTGCAGGCGGCCGGTGCGGCCTCGGGCGAAGAGGTCTGGCGCCTGCCGCTGCATCCGAGCTACGCCAAGGACCTGGAGTCGCCGATCGCCGACCTGCGTAACGGCGGCAGCACCGGCGGCGCGGGTGCCAGCGTCGGTGCCTTCTTCATCGGCTCGTGGGTGCAGGAAGGCGTGGCTTGGGCGCACCTGGACGTGGCCTCCATGGCCTGGCGCGAGGCGCCGCTGCTGCCGACGGTGCCGGCCGGCGCCACCGGCTACGGCGTGCGCCTGCTTGATCGCTACGTGCGCGACCACGTCGAGGCCGCAGCCGCCGACTAGGGAGAAACCTTCGGGTTGTGGATGGGGCAGGGTGCTGGCTACCCTGCCGATCTCTCTGTTACCCGGAAGCCCCATCGATGAATCGACTTCTGCTGGCCGCGGCCATCACCCTGGCCGCGGTCCCCGCCGCCCTGTTCGCGCAAGCGCCGCCAGAGACTCCGAAAGAAACACCCGGCTCGCTGTTCGGAACCCGCGAGAACATCGAGTACGCCGACATCTCGCCCGGCGGCCAGTACGTCGTATACCTCACGCCCGGCCACGGCCGCGTTACTTCGGTCTACGTCGCCAGCCTCGACGGCAGTGCGCCGCCGCGGCTGGTGATGACCTCGGGCGCCGATCCGGACCGCCTGCGCTGGTGCAATTTCGCCACCGATACGCGCCTGATCTGCCAGATCACCGGCCTGGTCGACAGCGCCGGCATCCTGATCCCTTATTCGCGCCTGGTCAGCATCGACACCGACGGCAAGAACGGCGCGATGCTGGGCCAGCGCGACAGCCGCTTCGACGCACGCCTGCGCCAGTTCAACGGCGATGTCCTGGACTGGCTGCCCGACGAGGCCAACGCGGTGCTGATGACCCGCGAGTACATTCCTGAAGCCGGCAAGTTGAACACCCGCATGGTGCGCAATGAGGACGGGCTCGGCGTGGACCGCATCGACCTGACTACGATGGAGGCCACCCGCGTCGAAGGCCCGGCCAAGGACGCCGATTTCTACATCACCGACGGCCGCGGCCAGGTTCGCATCAAGGGCTATCGCCCGGGCGTCGGCGCCACCAGCCAGCTCGCCAGAAAGGTGGTCTATCGCTACCGCCCCGACGGTTCGGACGAATGGCAGCCGTTCTCCACCGTCGAGGACGGCGGCGCCGGCCTGTCGCCGATCGACGTTGACGCCAGCTGCGGCTGCGCCTATGCCCTGCAGCCGCTCAACGGCCGCCAGGCCCTGTACCGGGTCAAGCTCGACGGGTCGATGACCACCGAGCTGGTTTACGCCAACGATCGCGTCGACGTCGATGGCGTGCTGCGCATCGGCCGCGGCGCCAGGATCATCGGCCTCACGTATGCCGAGGAAAAACGCCACGCCGTTTACTTCGACGCCGAATACGGGAACCTGGCGCGTGCGTTGGGCAAGGCGCTGCCGAACCTGCCGATGGTGGACTTCCTGGGCTCCTCGGCCGACAACAGCAAGCTGCTGATCCATGCCGGCAGCGACGCCGACCCGGGCCGCTATTTCGTCTACGACAAGACTGCGCGCTCGCTCAACGAGATCCTGCTGGCCCGACCGTCGCTGGAAGGCGTGGCGCTGGCGAGCTCGAAGCCGGTGAGCTACCCGGCGCGCGACGGCACCTCGATTCCGGGCTACCTGACCTTGCCGCCCGGCAAGGCGGATGCCCGCGGCTTGCCCGCGGTGCTGCTGCCGCACGGTGGCCCCAGCGCCCGCGACGAGTGGGGCTTCGACTGGCTGGCGCAGTATCTGGCGAACCAGGGCTATGCCGTGCTGCAGCCCAACTACCGCGGCTCGGCCGGCTATGGCGACGCCTGGCTGCAGCGCAATGGCTTCCAGGGCTGGCGTACCTCGATCGGCGATGTCACCGACGGCGCGCGCTGGCTGGTGTCGCAGGGCATCGCCGATGCCGATCGCCTCGCCATCGTTGGCTGGTCCTACGGCGGCTACGCGGCCCTGCAGGCCGGCGTGACCGAGCCCGGGCTGTTCAAGGCGCTGGTGGCGATCGCGCCGGTGACCGACCTCGAGATGCTCAAATCGGACGCCCGCAACTACGTCGGCCGCAACCTGGTGGTGGACATGGTGGGCAACGGCCGGCACACCGTCGAGGGCTCGCCCCTGCAGAACGTGGCGCGCATCGAGGCGCCGGTGCTGCTCTTCCATGGCGACATGGACCTCAACGTCAACGTCGGCCACTCGCGCGAGATGGACAAGAAGCTGCGCGCCGCCGGCAAGTCCAGCGAGCTGGCCGTGTATGAAGGCCTCGAGCACAGTCTGGTCGACTCGACCGCACGCGCCGCGATGCTCGACCGCATCGGTGCTTTCCTGAAGGCGAACACGGCGGAGTAATCGCCGTCGGGTCCCGGCGCCTGGCCATCGGTCGGGCGCCGGCTCATCCCGTGAGACAGGCAAGTGGTTGAATCCCTTGGCGCTTCCGGAAGGAGGTGACATTCGCCCGCCAAGGTGTATAAATATTCACCCATGAGCCCCGACCTCACCCCCCGCCAGCAGGCCCTGTACGACTTCATCGCCGAGCGGCTGCGTACCGAAGGCGCACCGTCGGTGGCCGAGATCGCCCGCGCCTTCGGCATCCACGACAGTGCGGCCCACAAGCATCTGCGCACGCTCGAGGCCAAGGGCGCGCTGGTGCTGCTGCCCGGGCGGGCGCGCGGCATCCGGCTGCCGGCGGCGGCGCGCAAGCCGGCGCGGCGCGACGAGCTGCTGTCGCTGCCGATCCTGGGCCGGGTCGCGGCCGGTGCGCCCATCGGCGCCGCCGCCGGGCACGAAGGCCAGATGCTGTTCGACCGCGCGGCCTTCTTCCCCCAGCCCGACTACCTGTTGCGGGTGAAGGGCGACTCGATGCGCGACGACGGCATCCTCGACGGCGACCTGATCGCGGTGCACCGCAGCGAAGTGGCCGAGAACGGCCAGATCGTGGTCGCGCGCATCGACGGCGAGATCACCGTCAAGCGCCTGCAGCGCAAACGCGATCGCATCCTGCTGATGCCGCGCAACCCCGACTACGCGCCGATCGAAGTGCCGGCCGACGCCGAATTCGCCATCGAAGGCCTGTACTGCGGCCTGGTGCGACGGGCCTAGCGGTGGGCGCCCTGGTTTCCCTCGACACGCTGCTGGCCGAACGCCGGCTCTGGCGCGGCCAGCCGACCCCGCGTCCGGCCGCGACCGAGCCCAGCGGCCACGCGGCGCTCGACGCCGTGCTGCCCGCCGGCGGCTGGCCCGAGGCCGCCCTGGTAGAGGTGCTGCTGCCCGCCGATGGCCTGGGTGAACTGCGCCTGCTGCTGCCCACGCTGGCCCGCCACACCGGCGCCGGTCGCGACATCGCCCTGGTGGCGCCGCCCTACGTGCCCAACCCGCTGGCCTGGCGCGCGGCCGGCGTGGACACCGCCCGCATGCACCTCGTCTCGGCCGATCCGCGCAGCGCGCTCTGGGCCACCGAACAATGCCTGCGCGCCGGCTGCCTGTCGGCGGTGCTGTGCTGGCCGCAGAAAGTGGACGACCGCGCGCTGCGCCGGCTGCAGGTCGCGGCTGAAAGCGGGCAGGCGCTGGTGTTCGCCTTCCGCGACGCACGCGTTGCCGCGCAGCCGTCGCCGGCGGCGCTGCGACTGCAGTTCGAGGCCGGCCAGCTGCGTGTGCTCAAGTGCCGCGGCGGCCTGGCGCCGGCGCAGCCCATTCCCTTCCCGCTGCACTGATGCGGGCGCGCGATGCTCTGGGCCTGCTTACTGCTGCCGCACCTGGCGCTGGACACCGTCCTTCGGCGCCACCCTTCGCCTGAAGCGCCGCTGGCGCTGGTTACCGGGCCACGGCCGCGGCGCGTGCTGTCGGCAGTGAACGCGGCGGCGGCGGCGTGCGGCCTGCATCGCGGCCAGTCGGTGGCCGCGGCCGAGGCGCTGTGCGAAGACGTGCAGCTGGTGGACGACGACCCGGCCCGGCTGGCGCGGGCGCGGGACTTCCTCGCGGCCTGGGCCTATCGCTACAGCTCCCAGGTCAGCCTCGCGCTGCCGGGCGCGCTGTTGCTGGAAGTGCAGGGCAGCCTGGGCCTGTTCGGGCCATGGCCGACGTTTGCGGCGCGGCTGCGCGAGGACCTGCAGGCGCTGGGCTTCCGCCACCGCATCGCGCTGGCGCCCAGCGCCGCCGGCGCCGCGGTGCTGGCCGGCTGCCAGGACGGCCTGGCGGTGACCACGCCCGACGCGCTGCGGCGGGCGCTGGCGGCGGTGCCGGTGGCCGGCGCGCGGCTGCCGGGCGGGGCGGCCGTAGCGCTGCAGCGCATGGCGGTGCGCACGCTGGGGCAAGTGCTGGCGCTGCCGCGTTCCTCCCTGGGCAAGCGTCACGGCGTGGCCTTGCTCGACCATCTTGATCGGCTGCTGGGTCAGGCGCCGGAAACGCTGGCGCTGTACCAGCCGCCGGACGTCTTCGATGCCCGGATCGAGCTCAACTACGACGTCGAGAGCTCGCAGGCGCTGCTGTTCCCGCTGCGCCGGCTCACCGCCGACCTGGCCGCCTACCTGGCCGGGCGCGATGGCGGCGTATCGCGTTTCGTACTGCAGCTGGGCCACGAGGATCGTGCCGACACCGAAGTCGTGGTCGGCCTGCTGGCGCCGGAGCGGCAGCCGGCGATGCTGTTCGAACTGGCGCGCGGACGACTCGAACGGGTGGCGGTGCCGGCGCCGGTGCGCACGCTGCGGCTGCTGGCGCGCGAACTGCCGCCCTTCGTGCCGGCGGCGCGCGAACTGTTCGAAGCCCGGCCGCAGCAGGCGCAGGATTGGCCGGCGCTGCGCGAACGCCTGCGCGCGCGGCTGGGCAATGAGTCGGTGTATGGCCTGGAGCCGGTCGCCGACCATCGTCCCGAACGCAGCTTCAAGCGCCGCGAAGGCGTGGCCGAACCGCCGCCGTCCGGCCCCGCGCTGCCGCGCCCGACCTGGCTGCTGCCGCGCCCGATCCCGCTGCGCGATCCGCACCTGCTGCTGCTGGCCGGCCCCGAGCGGATCGAGACCGGCTGGTGGGACGGCGGCGACGTGCAGCGCGATTACTACGTGGTGGAAACCGCGCGCGGCCAGCGCGCCTGGGCCTTCTGCGCGCCCGGTGAAACCGGCCCCTTCATGCTCCACGGCTGGTTCGCATGAGCGCGCCTGCCTACGCCGAACTGCACTGCCTGTCGAACTTCAGCTTCCTGCGCGGGGCGAGTTCGGCCAAGGAGCTGTTCGCGCGTGCCAAGGCGCTGGGCTACCGCGCGCTGGCGATCACCGACGAGGCCTCGATGGCCGGCGTGGTGCGCGCGTTCGAAGCCGCGCGCGAGGCCGGCATCGCCATGATCACCGGCACTGAACTGCAGCTCGAACGCGGCCCGAAGCTGGTGCTGCTGGCCGCCGACCTGGCCGGCTATCAGCGCCTGTGCCGCTGGATCACGCTCGGCCGCCGGCGCATGCGCAAGGGCGAGTACCGGCTGGCGATGGCCGACCTGGCCGGCGACACCGACGGCGTGCTGGCGCTGTGGGTGCCGGGCGAGACGCCCGAAGCCGCGCATGGCGCCTGGGTGGAGGCGAGCTTCCCGGGCCGGGCCTGGCTGGCGGTCGAACTGCACCGCGGCCCCGACGACGCCGTCCGCCTGCAGCAGCTGCGCGAGCTGGGCGCCATGCTCGGGCTGCCGCTGGTTGCCGCTGGCGACGTGCACATGCACGCCCGCGGCCGTCGCGCGCTGCAGGACACCGTGACCGCCATCCGCCACCGCAGCACGGTGCGCGAGGCCGGCGCGCGCCTGTTCGCCAACGGCGAACGCCACCTTCGCCGGCGCGATCTGCTGGCCCAGGCGTATCCGCCCGAACTGCTGGAAGAAACCCTGCGCATCGCCGAGCGCTGCCGCTTCACCCTCGACCAGCTGCGCTACGACTACCCGCGCGAAGTGGTGCCCGAGGGCCATGACGCCAGCAGCTGGCTGCGTCGGCTGAGCGAAGAGGGCGCACGCTGGCGCTGGCCCGGCGGCGTGCCGGACGAGGTGCGGCACAAGATCGCCGACGAACTGGCGCTGATCGCCGAGCTGCAGTACGAGTCCTATTTCCTCACCGTGCACGACATCGTCCGCCTCGCCCGCGAGCGCGGCATCGTCTGCCAGGGTCGCGGCTCGGCGGCGAACTCGGTGGTCTGCTACGTGCTGGGCATCACCGAAGTGGATCCGGCACGGATCGGCATGCTGATGGAGCGCTTCATCTCGCGCGAGCGCAAGGAGCCGCCGGACATTGACGTGGATTTCGATTCCACCCGGCGCGAGGAAGTGATCCAGTACATCTACGAGCGATACGGGCGCGAGCGCGCCGCGCTCACGGCCGTCGCCACCACCTACTCGGGCCGCAGCACGATCCGCGACGTGGCGAAGGCGCTGGGCCTGGCACCGGACCAGGTGGACCGGCTGGCGCGCACGCTGGGCCGTTGGGACAGCGCGCTGCCGGCCGAGGACCGCCTGCGCGAGGCCGGCTTCGACCCCGACAACCCCGCGCTCAAGCGGGTGTTGGCGCTGACCGGCCAGCTGCTCAATTTCCCGCGCCACCTGTCCCAGCATCCCGGCGGCTTCGTCATCTCCGACGCACCGCTGCACACGCTGGTGCCGGTGGAAAACGCAGCCATGCCCGACCGCACCGTCATCCAGTGGGACAAGGACGACCTCGACACCCTGGGCTTGATGAAGGTGGATGTGCTGGGCATCGGCATGCTCGGCGCCATCGCCCGCTGCCTGTCGCTGCTGCGCGACAGCGGCCGGCGCGAGCTGCGCGTGCAGGACATCCCGGCCGAGGACCCGGCGGTGTACGCGATGATCCAGCGCGCCGACACCGTCGGCGCCTTCCAGATTGAAAGCCGCGCGCAGATGGCGATGCTGCCGCGCCTCAAGCCCGCCTGCTACTACGACCTGGTGGTGCAGGTGGCAATCGTGCGGCCGGGTCCGATCGAGGGAAAGATGGTGCATCCCTACCTGCAGCGGCGGCAGGGGCGCGAGCCGGTCGTGTATCCCTCCCCGGCGCTGGAGAAGGTGCTTAGCCGCACGCTGGGCATCCCGTTGTTCCAGGAACAGGTGATGCAGATCGCCATGGTTGCGGCCGGCTACACGCCCGGCGAAGCCGATCAGCTGCGGCGCTCGATGGCCGCATGGAAGCGCCACGGCGGCCTGGAGCCGCATCGCCAGCGGCTGCTGGCCGGCATGCGCGAGCGCGGCTATGACGACGATTTCGCCGAGCGCATTTTCGAGCAGGTGAAGGGGTTTGGCAGCTACGGATTCCCCGAGTCGCATGCGGCCAGCTATGCGCTGGTGGCCTACGTCAGCTGCTGGCTGAAATGCCACGAGCCGGCGGCGTTCACCTGTGCACTCATCAACACGCCCACGCACATGGGCTTCTACACGCCAAACCAGCTGCTGCAGGATGTGCGCCGGCACGGGATCGCGGTGCGGGCGGTGGATGTGCGGTTTAGTGATTGGGCGTGTTCGTTGGAGAGCATCGGGCCTGAAGGCCCTCCTACAGGGGCGCGCGTAGGAGGGCCTTCAGGCCCGAAGCTCCCCCAGCCCGCCATCCGCCTGGGCTTCAACCAAATACTGGGCTTCCCGCAAGCTGCCGCCGAACGCCTGGTCATCGCCCGCGCCCGCGCACCGTTCCGGCATCTTGAAGATCTTGCGCATCGCGCCGGTCTTGATCGTCGCCAGCTTGATCGGCTGGCCGAAGCAGACGCCCTGCGCGGGCTGGTGGGTCATCGCAACCGTGCGCGCTGGGCCGCCAGCGGCGTCGAGGCCAGCCTGCCGCTGTTCGCCGGGCTTGAAGCTTCGCCGGAGGCGCGCGTCAGCCTGCCGCCACCTGGCGTCAGTGAATCCGTGCTGGCCGATTACGCCAGCACCGGCACCACGCTGGGGCCGCATCCGCTTCGGTTGCTGAGGAAACAGTTGCGGGCGCAGCGCTGCCGGCCTTCGCGCGAGCTGGCGACGCTGCCGCACGGCGCTCATATCCGTCATGCCGGCCTGGTGACGCTGCGCCAGCGGCCGGGTACCGCCAAGGGCGTCACTTTCGTCACGCTCGAGGACGAAGACGGCAGCGTCAGCGTGGTGATCTGGCAGGACTTGGGCGAGCGCCAGCGCCGGGAGCTGGCCAACGCCAGGCTGATGGCCGTGGACGGCCGCTGGGAACAGGTGGACGGCGTCAGCCACCTGATCGCCGGCCGCCTGCACGACTTCAGCCACCTGCTCGGCGCCCTGCAGGTCGCGTCCCACGACTACCGCTGAGGCGAACCGGCCCTCAGAGCGGATCCTTCTCCGCCTTGGGTCGGGTCTTGCGGTCGGCGAGCAGGATGCTGGCCACCAGCCAGCCGCCGAGCCCCGCCGCCATCAGGAACAGCACCAGCGCCAGCCCCGGATAGCCGAACAGCTTTTGCTCGGTGGGCACGTCCATGATCAGCGCGGCCCCGACGATCATCGCCGCGGCGATGATGCCCAGGGTGATGCGGTTGGCGATCTTCTGCATGCTCTCAATCAGGTGCGATTCCTCGAGCCCGGCAATATTCACCTTGAAGCGGTTGTCGGCCAGCGTGCGCAGCAGCACCGACAGGCGCTGCGGCGATTCGCGGATCAGCTCCTGCATTTCCAGCGCATCGGTAGCCAGGCGGCCAACGTCGAGGCTGGCGCGGGTACGTGCGCGGAAGAGTTCCGCCAGATGACCCTGCAGCACATCGCGCATGGACATCTTCGCGTCCAGCGCCAGCAGCACGTCTTCGAGGTTGAGCAGGGTCTTGCCCAGCAGGGTCAGCTCGGCCGGCGGACGCAGGCCGCACTCGCCGCCGATTCGCACGAGCTGCAGCAGGAAGCCGCCCTCTGAATCCGTGCGCACTGAGCTGTTGGAGAAGCGCGCCACCATGCGGCCGGTTTCACGGCTGAAGCGCGGCTCGTCGAAGTCCTCCAGTCGCGTGCCCATGTGCATCAGGGTTTCAGCCACCTGTTCGCCGCGGCCCTCCGTGGTCGCAAGGATGAGCTTGAGCAGTTGGTCGCGCATGCGCGGCGGCACGTGGCCAACCATGCCCAAATCGAGCAGCACCAGCTGCTGGTCGTGGGTAAGCACCACATTGCCTGGATGCGGATCGGCGTGGATCAGCCCGTGCACGAAGATCTGGTCCAGGTAGGCCTTGCCCAGCTCGCTGGCGAGCGGCAGCAGGTCGGTCTCGGTGCGCAGCACGTTGGGAATATCGGTGACCCGGATACCTTCGGCCCGATCCATGGTCAGCACCCGGCGCGTGCTGTAGTCCCACACCGGTGCCGGCACGCTGATGTGCGCATAGGGTTCGAGGCGGGTGCGGAAGGTTTCGAGATTGTTGGCTTCCTGCAGGTAGTCGAGCTCGGCCAGCATGGTCGTGCGGAATTCCTCCAGCCACTCGCGGAAACCCAGGCGCTGGCCGACCTTGCTGACCAGGCCCAGCGAGCCGATCAGGCTGCGCAGGGTGTCCAGGTCGGCTTCGATCGCCGGCAAAAGATCTGGGCGCTGCACCTTCACCGCCACTTTGCGGCCGCTGGGCAGCACCGCGGCATGCACTTGGGCGAAGGAGGCGGTGCCCAGCGGTTCCGGGTCGAAGCTGGCGAAGAGCTTGTTGAGCGGGGCGCCGAGCTCCTCGACGATCTGCGCTTCGATCGCCTGCAGGTCGGCCGGTGCGACCTTGTCCTGTAGCCGGCACAGCGCCGCGATGTACACGGGCGGCACTAGGTCCGGACGGGTCGAGAGCATCTGGCCGATCTTGATGAAGGTGGGGCCGAGGTTCTCTAGATCGCGAGTGAAATTTTCGGCGGCCTCGGTATCGGTCGGCGTGACCGAGGTCTCTTCGCCACTATGGCCGTGGAATACCGGTGAGTTGCGATGTTTGACCAAGAAGGACGTGATGGCGGCAAGCCGTGAGGAATCAGGCATGGGGCGGCTCTCGAGCGGATGGATGGCCACAACTTATCACTGCCTTGATCAAGCAAGCCGCGCTGGCACGCTCGCCGTTCAGCCAGGCGCAGGCACTGGCATCGATCTTGCAACGCTTCCTGCATCCCCCCATCACGAGGAACGACCATGCATGCCACTCGCGCCGATCAGATCGACGAGCTCCGCCAACTCATCCAGGGTATCGACATCGCGATGTTCACCACCCAGGACGGCGGCCGCAAGCTTCACAGTCGCCCGATGGACACCCAGCAGATCGATGCCGACGGCATGCTCTGGTTCCTGAGTTCACGCGACTCGGACGTGGTGGGCGAAGTGCACGACCATCCTGCAGTTTGCCTGACCTACGCCTCGCGCGAGAAGAACACCTACGTCTGCATCACCGGCAAGGCGCAGGAGATTCACGACCAGGCCAAGATTTCCGAGTTGTGGTCGCCCGAGCACGAAAATTACTTCCCGGGCGGACGCGATGATCCCGCGCTGACCCTGCTGCGGGTGATACCCGAGCACGCTGAGACCTGGACGGGCCCATCAGGCACCGTGGGCCGGATGCTCGCGTTCGCCGTGGCGGCGATCACCGGTGACGCCGAGCCCATGGGCAGCAAGAAGAGCCTGCCGCTCTGAGCACGCGGCCGCTGGTCGCGCGCCTTCGTCCGGACGGCTGGCGGTGGCCGGCGCGAACCTACAAACTCGCGCCCATGGCCACACCCGCCACTGAGCCCGCCTCGCCCTGCGTCCGCAACTGCTGCCTGGATGCGCAGGATGTTTGCCTGGGCTGTGGGCGCCGGATCGACGAGATAACGCACTGGCATACCGCAGAGCAGCACGAGCGCGAGGCGATCCTGGCGCGTGCAGCGCAGCGACAGGCTGTCAGGCGATCGCCGCGGAACACCGACTAGGTGTCGCGGGGACTGGGTAGCGAAGGGCGGCGGGCGTACAGTTGGTTTTCAAACCCTGTTACGGAGCTCTCGATGGCCTCGATCCGCCTGATCCCGCTGTCGTCCGTGCTGCTGGCATGGCTGTTGCTTGCGCCCGCAGCCCGGGCCGAAGCGCTGTACAAGTGCACCGGTGAAAAGGGCGAGGTGAGCATCCAGTCCGATCCCTGCCCGAAGGGCATGACCCAGGTCTGGAAGCGCGACGCCACGCCGGACCCGGCCCCCAGTCCCGAGGCACTGGCCGCGCGCGCCGCGCTGGCGGAGGCCGAAGCCCTGCGCGCGGCCGAAGCGGCACGTGCCGCCGAGGCGGCGCGCTTGGCCGAACAGGCCCAGGCGGCCGAGCAGGCGCGACTTCGGGCGGCCGAAGCCAGCAGCCAGCGCCCGGTGCGAAGAAGCGATTGCACGATCGCGCACGACTTCCAGGACACCGCCCTGGCGCTGGCGTGGCTGGACCTGACCCAGTCCCAGCGCGAACGCATCCGCAGCTGGGTAATCGGGCAGTGTCGGGACCCGGACGCGCCCGTGGCAGAAGAACTGCCGGTGCCTGTCGCCGGCTGATTTCACTTCGGTCCGGCGACCGACCTGCCGCACAATAGCGGCATGGAATCCAAGACCAACCTGCGCGGCATCGTCGCGATGCTGCTGGCTGTCGGCCTGTTCTCGCTGATGGACGGTGGCCTCAAGCATCTCTCCACCCACTACCCGCCGATGCAGGTGGCGGCGATCCGCGGTCTGTCCTCGCTGCCGCTGGTGATGGTCTGGGTCTTGGCCACCGGCGGTGCCATGGCGCTGCTGCGCATTCGCTGGCCGCTGCACCTGCTGCGCGGCGTGCTGTCGATCCTGATGCTGGCGTCGTTTGCCTATGCGCTCAAGCGCATGCCGCTCACCGGTGCCTACACCTTGTTTTTCGTGGCGCCGCTGATGATCACCGCGCTGTCGGTGCCGCTGCTGGGCGAGAGGGTAGGGCCCCGACGCTGGACCGCGATCTCGATCGGCCTGCTGGGGGTGCTGGTGGTGCTGCGCCCGACCGGCGAAGGCGTGGTGACCCTGGCGGGCCTGGCGGTGCTGGTGTCGGCCACGGCCTATGCGCTGTCGTCGATCCTGGTGCGCGTGCTGCATCGCACCGACAGCGGGCAAAGCATGGTGTTCTGGATGCTGCTGATGACCGGCGCAGGCGCGGGCGCCCTGGCCTGGCCGAACTGGCAGCCGCTGTTGGGCGTGGACCTATGGGTCATCCTTGGCGTTGGACTGACCGGCTTCCTGGGCCAGGTGGCGATTACCGAGGCTTTCCGGGCGGGCGAAGCCTCGGTGGTGGCGCCGTTTGAATACAGCGCGCTGGCCTGGGGGCTGGGGCTGGACTGGCTGATCTGGCAGGCGCTGCCCGACCGCTGGACCTTCGCCGGCGCCGGCATCATCGTCGCCAGCGGCATCTATCTGCTGCGCCGCGAGCGCGTGCACGCCGAGGCCGAACACCCCTGAGGGGTGGCAGCCCGGCGCGGGGCGGCTATGCTTCGGCCATCACCTTCAAGGATTGAACCCCATGACGCCTGTCTTCCGCACTGCCTCCGGACTCGCCCTGCTGCTGGCCCTCGCGGCCTGCCAGGACAACGTCCCGGCGCCGGAAGTCGCGCCGCCCGCCGCGGAGGCGGCGCCCCAGCCGGCGGCCATGGACTGGAGCCGTTGCCGCTTCCCGGGCACCCTGCCGGTGCGCGGCAAACTATTCGTCGTGGACGGCGGTCTGCCGGGCGACCTGGCCGAGCCCGGCCGCGAAACCATCCGCCGGGTCGAAGTGCTGGTGCCCGGGGAAGTCGCCCTGCTCTTGACCGCACCCGACGCCAGCGCCTGGGCCGTCAGGGTGTCGCCCGAAACCAAGGTCACCGCGATCTTCGCCAGCGGCGAGCAGCCCCAGCGCATCACCGGCCAGGGCCTGGGCCCGACGCGGCTGGAGCGTTCCGTGGCGATGGGCGACGCCTGCGGTCGCTACTGGTTCGGTGCCGAGGCGCCGGTATCGCTGGACGAGGCGACCCAAGCGATCTTCGGGCGCCGACATGATGCGATCTACACCCTGCTGGCGGGCCAATTGATTATTGGCGGCAGTGAATTCCGCCCCGAGCCCGAGGGCTGACGGCGTCGCTCAGCGGCTGCCGAATACCTTTCGAAGCAGCTCACTGGAGCGCTGCGCCGGATCGCGGCGGATCTCGCGCTCCTGTTGGGCCACCACCTCGAACAGGCCGTCCAGCGCCTCGTTGGTGACGTAGTCGTCCAGATCCACCGACTCGCTGCCGCCCAACGCGCTGATCAGCGCGCTGTTGCGGCCCACCACGGCCTTGTAGCTTTGGGTGACGCCGGCTTGCTGCGTGGCGTCGCTGACGATCGGCCGAAACTGCGCGCGCAGGCGGTCTTCGGTGACCCGGCGGAAGAAGCGTGTGCCGGCGTCCTCGTCGCCGCGGACGATGTCGAGGGCGTCGCTTACGCTCATCTCACGCACGGCGTCGGCGAAGATGTCTGCCGCCATCGGCACGGCTTTCTCGGCGGCCCGGTTCATGGCGAGCTCGAACTCGTCCACTTTGCGGCCGGCACCCAACTGGCGGGCGGTGTCGGTGATCTTGCGAAGCTGGCCGGGCGCGCGAATACGCAGGCCCTCGTTGCCGTAGAAACCGTCCTGCTGCCCAAGCTGCCGCACGGCACGCTGCACGCCTTGCGCCAGGGCCTCGCGGATGCCGCCCGCAGCCTCTTGTTCGGTGACGCCGCTGTCGCTGCGCTCGAAGCTGCGCTTGAGACGGTCCTTCCAATCCTCGGCCTGGACGGTGTGGGCGGCGCCAGTGGTGAACACCAGCAGGGCCAATGCAATCGCTGCAAATTTCATGGCGGATTCCTCGGGGCGGCTGGACCCCATCATGCCGCATCGCAACCGGGGGTGCCCCACGGTTAGACTGGGCCACCCCGGCCGCAGACGCCTCCCTGAATGATCCAGCTGATCGGATTCGATGGCGACGACACCCTCTGGCACAGCGAGGACTACTACCGCGCGGCAGCGGGCGCCTTCGAGGAAATCGTCGGTCGCTACGTCAACCTGGCGGACGCCGGTCTGCACGAGCGCCTGCTGGCCACCGAGCGCGCCAACCTGAAACTGTTTGGATACGGCGCCAAGGGCATGACCCTGTCCATGCTCGAAGCCGCATTCGAGATCACGGGCGGCCGCATTGAAGCGGCCGATCTTCACCGCATCGTCGGCATTGGCAAGGACGTCATGGCCCACCCGGTAGCGCTGCTGCCGGACATTCGTGCCGCCGTGGAAGCGGTCGCGCACCACTATCCCGTGGTGCTGGTGACCAAGGGCGACCTGTTTCACCAGGAGTCCAAGGTCGCCGCCTCGGGGCTGGCGGACCTGTTCCGCCGTATCGAGATCGTGTCCGAGAAGGATGCTCGTGCGTATTCGCGCGTGCTGTCGGAGTTCGGGGTCGAGGCCGGTTCGTTTGCGATGGTGGGTAATTCGCTGCGGTCCGACATCGAGCCCGTGGTCCGGCTGGGCGGCTGGGGCGTGCACGTGCCGTATCACGTGACCTGGGCGCACGAGCTGGAAAACGGGCTTGAGCCCGAGCACCGGGGGCGCGTCGTCACCGTGGATACCGCCGGCGGCATTCCAAAGGCGGTGGCCGCGCTGCAGTCGCGGGCGATGGCCGTGATCGAGGGTCGTGACTGATTTTTCGCAGCGCCTGCGCGCGCGGATTGCTAGGCTCTGGGACTGGCCCCGCTGGATGCATCCATGACCTCGCACGTCCCTTTCGACCGCCGTGACCTTGATTTCCTCCTGCATGAAGTCGAGGACGTCGGATCGCTATGCCGCCATCCGCGTTTCGCCGAACATTCGCGCGATACCTTCGATGCCGCCATGGATGCCGCCGCCGAACTGGCGATGGCGAAGTTCGCCGACCACAACCGTGCCTCGGACACGAACGAGCCACGCTTCGTGGATGGCCGGGTGGAGATCCTTCCAGCGGTGAAGCTCGCTTTGGACGCTTATGCCGAGGCGGGCTTCGGCGCGCAGTTGGCGGATGCGGAGGAGGGCGGAATGCAGTTGCCCTACACCGTGGCGCTGGCCTGCGACGCGATGTTCGCTGCGGCTAATGTCTCCACCGCCGGCTACGCGCTGCTGGCGCGCGGCGTCGCCAACCTGCTGCAGGCGCACGCCACGCCCGAACAGTGCGCGCGCTACCGCAGGCCGATCCTGCAGGGCCGCTTCCTGGGCACGATGTGCCTGAGCGAGCCCCAGGCCGGCTCGTCGCTGGGCGATATCCGCACGCGCGCCGAACCGGCTGGCGACGGCAGCTATCGCCTCAGCGGCGCCAAGATGTGGATCAGCGGCGGCGAACACGAGCTGTCCGAAAACATCGTGCATCTGGTGCTTGCGCGGCTGCCGGAGGCACCGGCGGGAGTGAAAGGCATCAGCCTGTTCATCGTGCCGAAGTTCCGCGTCAATGACGACGGCAGCCTGGGGGCGCGCAACGACGTGCAGCTCGCCGGTGTGAACCACAAGCTGGGCCAGCGCGGCATCGTCAACACCTTCCTGAAATTCGGCGAGCGCGGCGACTGCTTCGCCGAACTCGTGGGTGCCCCGCACCAGGGCCTGGCGCAGATGTTCCACATGATGAATGAGGCGCGCATCGGCGTCGGCGTCGGCGCGATCATGCTCGGCAGCGCCGGCTACCGCTATTCGCTGCAGTACGCGCGCGAGCGCAGGCAGGGCCGGCATCCGGACCAGAAGGATCCTTCCTCGCCGCCGGTGGCGATCATCGAGCACGCCGACGTGCGGCGCATGCTGCTGCAGCAGAAGGTGCGGGTCGAGGGCGCACTCGGTCTGGCGATACGCGCCGCCACCCTGGTGGATGCGCGGGACCAGGATCCGGACGCCTCGCGCCGTGGCGATGCGCATCGCCTGCTCGAGCTGCTGACGCCGGTGGTCAAGGCCTGGTCGGCGGACGCCTGCCTGGAAGCCAACGACCTGGCGATCCAGGTCTTGGGCGGCTACGGCTACACCCGCGAGTATCCGGTCGAGCAGTGCTGGCGCGACAATCGCCTCAACCCAATCCATGAAGGGGCCAACGGCATCCAGGCGCTGGACCTGTTGGGGCGCAAGGCCATGCTGGACGGAGGCGCCGCCCTGAAGCTGCTGCTGTGCGAGATCGCCGGCACCGCGGCCGCTGCAGGCACCGAGCCGGCGCTGGCCGAACACGCGCTGGCCCTGACCCGGGCCGCCGGGCTGCTGGCCCGCACCACCGGGACGTTGGGCGAGGCGCTGGCGCGCGGTGAGGTGCGCGCTACGCTCGCCAATGCGCCGCGCTACCTGCGCTTGGTTGGCCACGTGGCCATTGCCTGGACCTGGCTCAGGCAGGCCCAGATCGCCAGTGCAGCGACACCCACCACGGAGGCGGATCGCCACTTCTACGCCGGCAAGCTGGCCGCCTGTCGCTGGTTCTTTGTGCATGAGCTGCCGGCCATTGAACACGATGCCACATTGCTTGCGGCGCTGGATCGCTGTGCGCTGGATACCCCACCCGAGGTCCTGTAATCCGGGTTTCCAATCTGCGCCGCCTACGCTAGCCTGCCCCTCGGCGTTTAAGTTTCCCTGAGGCGACATGGCGGTTCGCGAACGCAGTCGTTCCAATCCCCGGGTAGTGCGCTACTTCGGTCTGTTCGCCTGCGCGACGGGCGGCTTGTCGGTGCTGGTTGCCGTGGTGGTGCTGCTGGACTGGGTCTTTGGCACCGGCGACACCGGCGGACTGCTGCCCGGCCGGATCACCATGAAGATCAACACCGCGATCAGCGTAGCCATGATGGGCCTGTCGCTGCTGGCGTCCTGCTGGCCGCGTACCCGCGACACGGTCGTTCCGCGCGTGCTCGCCTTCGCAACGCTGCTGGTGGCCGTCGCGACCCTGGTGCAGATGGTGGGTCGCCTCGATCTGGGCATTGACACCCTGTTCCACCCCGACCGGGGAACCATCGCCGTGGGTCGCGCGCCGGGTCGGATGTCGGAATTGAGCGCCATGTCGCTGCTGTTGTTGGGCCTGGCCGGACTCGTCGCCGGAAGGCCGCGGCTGCACGGTCTCGCGCAGGGCGCGAGCGTTGGCGCCATCGTCATTTCGCTATACGGGCTTTCGATCCTCGGCTACCAGGCGGCGACGCCTTCGGCCGTGACGCCCTTCGCACCGGTTGCCCTGCACGCTGCACTGCTGTTCATCGTGCTGGCGCTGGGCTTGCTGGCGACGCGCCCGGAGGCCGGCCTGATGCGGGTGCTGTCCTCGGACAGTTTCGGCGGCGCCTTGACGCGACGCGTGCTGCTGCCCTCGCTGCTGATCCCGAGCCTGCTGAGTTTTGCCGCGCAATGGCTGCAGTCGAACGCGCTCATTGCACCGCAGACGACGCTGGCGCTGCTGGCGCTGACCTCGGGTGGCCTGGTCGCCTGGCTGATTTGGTCTGCCGGCTCCTTGCTCGATAGGATCGAGCAGCAGATGCGCATCGCGCGCGACCTGCGGCAGGACGCCAACACCGATCCGCTGACGGGGGTAGGCAACCGTCGGGCGTTCGACGGCAGCTTGGGCGTCTCGCTGCAGAAGTGTCAGGCGACCGGCGAGAAGTTCTCGCTGTTGATGATTGATATCGATCATTTCAAGGCCTACAACGACAACCACGGCCATCCCGCCGGCGACGAAGTACTGCGACGAATGGGCGAGGCGCTGTTAGCCGAGCTCCGGCCCGGCGACCTGGCGGCACGCTTCGGCGGTGAAGAATTCGCCGTGCTGCTGCCCAGTATCGACGGCGAGCGCGCGGTCCTGGTCGCCGACCGTATTCGCCTGCATCTGGCCGCCGCGGACTGGCCGCATGACCCGGTCACGGTCAGCATCGGGGCCGCCCAGGCCCACGGCGATGAGACCGCCGTGCAACTGCTGGCCCGCGCCGACGCCGCGCTCTACCGGGCCAAGCGCGGCGGCCGCAACTGCGTCGTGCTTGACGCCTGAGTGCCTTATTCGGGCGAGTAGCCCAGACCCAGGAAAATCGACGTCGTGCTGTCGCGATCGACGATCGGGCTGTTGCTTATTTCCGAGGGCAGCCAGGCGTGGCTGGCGCGTGCGAATACGCTCCAGCGCGGACCCAATGGGCGCTGCACCAGCAGCGACAGGTCCGGCGTTACCGCGGCGCTGCCGCGATAGGCGGCCCGGCCCGGCAGGGCCTCGCCGGCGCGAACGCCGTAGTAGTAGTCGACGATGTCGTCCGACTGCCAGCGCGCCGACACGCCGGGAATGAAGGTGAAACCGCCGGCGCGGAACAGGCCATTCCAGGACAGCGCAGCTTCGTAGCCACCGCTGCGGTCGAGCGCGTCGGCCGACACCGCCGCCTCGATCTGACCCACGTTGGCGACGGTCCATGTCGAGGCGACGCCGAGGTCGAGCGAGAATTCACGGTCGGACATGCCGGCCAGGAACGGCGAATCCTTCGCGTCATAGCCGTCCGTGCGGGCCTGGCCGAAGATCGATATCTCGTGCGTGCCGGTGTCGCGCAGGCGCCAGCCGCCGCGCAGTCCGCGCAGGTAGGCGCGCTCGCCCTCGAAGCGGACCAGGGGCACGACCAGCAGGCCTTCGTCGAGGCCGACATAGGGCGCGTCACGGTCGGCGGCCAATACGCCGAAGGTCCAGCGCGGCGGCGCCTCTTGCTGGGCCAGGACGGGCGCGGCGGCAAGGAGCAGGGCGCAGGCGAGCAGGGACTTGGTCATGGCGATCACCGGTTCGGGGTTGCCCATTGTGAAGGCGAACCGTCGAACCGGTGTGAGCATCGTGTTCAGGGCAGGTTGAAGCCGATCGGCACCAGGGCGTAGGCGCTGATCGGGCGGCCCCGGTCGGTGGCCGGGTGGAAGCGCCACTTGCTCTGAACCTGTTCGGCCGCGGCGCGGTCGAGTTCGCGGTGGCCGCTGCTGGTTTCCACCTGAACCTGCTGGGGCCAGCCCTGTGCGTCCACCAGTACGCGCAGCAGCACGGTGCCGGTGGCACCGCTGCGGAGCGCTTGGCGCGGATAGCGCGGCGGGGGATAGACGTCGTAGGCCAGCGTCGCGACCTGGGGCGGACCGACTTCGAAGCGGTCTTCGATGGGCGGGCCGGGATCGAGCTCGACCGCCGGCTCCGTCCCCTGGTCCAGGACCGGTGCGGTGTCGAGCGCCGGGACCTGCGGCACGACCGGCTGCGCGCTGGGGCGCGGGCGCGGCTCGGGCCGGACTGGCGGCTTGTCGGGCGCCGGCATCACCGGGATTTCTACCGGCGGCACGTATTCTGGAATCACCACAAGCTCCGCCTGTGGCGGCTTGGCCGGCGGCGTCCAGGTGCTGGGCACCAGCAATACCGCGAACACCGCGGCGTGGATGGCGATGGCCAGGGTATTGCCGGCGATGCGCTTGGCATCGATGGCATCGAAGGGCGAGGGCTGGGACAGGCTGCGCTGGATCATGGAACACCTCCGTGCGGGGTTTGCACTGCCTTCAACGCGCCGGGCGGGGGAACGGGGTTGAAGTCACCCTCACGCAGCGACAGGCTAGGATGGAGGCCCTGCCGGAGGACGCCATGACCGCCAACCTGTTTGCCCGCCCCGCCTGCGCGGCGCTGTTCCTGGTCGCCCTGATGGCCGGGGTGGGCTGCGCGCGCGAAGACGGTGGAGACGAGGCCCGGCAGGCGGTGCCCACCGAGTCGGCATCGGATGCCCAGAAGGTAGACCGCACCTGGCTGGGCGTACTGCCCTGCGCCGATTGCGATGGCATCGAGACCCGGCTGCAGCTGCGCACCGATCCGGACGGCGGCCGCTATCTGCTGGAGGAAACCTACCTGGGCGGTCCCGGCCAGAACCGTTTCGTGCAGGAAGGCGATTGGCGTGAAGAAAGCACGGTGATCGACGGCGCCGACGCCGTGGTCTATCGAATCGATCCCGAGGGTGCGGGGCGCTGGTTCTGGCTGCAGGACGACGGTGGACTGGAGATGCTCGATAGCGAGGCGCAGCCCAGCGCCGACGGCCTGGCCTACCGTCTGCAGCGGCTCTGACCTTTTGCGGCGATCAGCGTGCGGTGTAGCCGCCGTCGATCGCCAGCTCGGCGCCGGTGATGAACTTCGACTCGTCCGAGGCCAGATAGACGATGCCCCAGGCGATGTCGTCGACCTCGCCCATGTGACCCAGCGGATGCAGCAAGCCGACCTCGCGCCGTGCCGCATCAACGTCGGCGGCACCGCTGGCTTTGAGATGGGCCTCGACCATCGGCGTCCAGATGAAGCCCGGATGCACCGAGTTCACGCGGATGCGATCGGGCGCATAGCACAGCGCGTCGGTCTTGCTCATCAGCCGAACCGCGCCCTTGGACGCGTGGTAGGCCGGAATGTCAGGCGCGCCGACCAGGCCGTAGATTGATGAGAGGTTGATGATGCTGCCGCCGCCGGCCGCCTTGAGGTGAGGGATCGCGTGCTTGCAGCAAAACAGCACGCCCTTGACGTTGACCGCCTGCACCGCGTCCCACTCGGCTTCGGTGATTTCATGGGTCAGCTTGGTCGAGCCGGCCAGGCCGGCGTTGTTGACCAGCACCTGCAGCCCGCCGAACTCGGCCGCGACTTCATCAACGGCTTTCTTGACCGCAGCCTCGTCGCTGACGTCTACATGCCAGTAGCGCGCCTGCGCCCCCTTGGCGCGCAGGGAGGCCGCTAGGGCCTCGCCTTCGGCGTCGTGTAGGTCGAACAGCGCGACCGCAGCGCCTTCTTCCGCCAAGCGCTCGGCGCAGGCCTTGCCGATACCCAGCGAGGCCCCGGTGACGATGCAGCGCTTTCCCTTCACGCGATCCATGGACTTTCTCCAGGTGGGCACGCGTCCGAGTTTGCACCCGTTCCAGCGTGCCGTCGCGGGCCGGGCCGCGCGCCGCCACCGCCGTCTGGGCTGATCCAGGTCAGGGACGCACCGCATGAGCTGGTCCAGCATGGGCACCAGGTCGCCCTGCCGGGGGCCATTCGAGCAAGGAGGACGTCCCGTGGATATCGCCTGGAACGATTTTGGATCACACCAGCTCAGCGGCGTGGCCGAAGCCCTGGATGCTGCAGGTATCGGCACGTCGGCCTCGGAGGTGTCGGATGCACGCCCGGAGGAGGCGGCTGCGCGCGCAGCGGTGGAAGTCGATGCCGTCCTCGTGGCTCGTGGCCTGGACCTTGATCCCGACCAGGTGCCGGCGATGGTGGCCGATCGCCGCATCGCCACGCTGTGCGAGCAGGGCACGGGCGAGGATGCCGGCTGCTATCGTTTCACGTTCTATTTCGGCCAGCGGCGCTTCCGGCTGGTGACCAACGCAGCCGGCGAACCGATCCAGGCCTGAGACGCCACACGCGGCGATGTTCTCGCCGGTAAACTGTGGCGATGATTCCACTGCCCGCCCCTGAAGCCACCCGCCTGACCGTGGCGCCGATGATGGACTGGACCGACCGGCATTGCCGGGTCTTCCATCGCCTGCTGGCGCCCAACGCCAGGCTGTACACCGAAATGGTGCACGCCCAGGCCGTGATCCAGGGCGATCGCGACCGCTTGCTCGGTTTCGACCCGATCGAACACCCGCTGGCGCTGCAGCTGGGCGGCAGCGATCCCGGGCATCTGGCCCAGGCCAGCCGCATCGGCGCCGACTGGGGCTATGACGAGATCAATCTCAACGTGGGCTGTCCTTCGGACCGGGTACAGGCCGGCCGTTTCGGCGCCTGCCTGATGCGCGAACCGGCGCTGGTCGCCGAATGCATCGCCGCGATGGTCGCGGCCTCGCCGGTGCCGGTAACGGTGAAGTGCCGGCTGGGTGTGGACGAAATGGAGGATTACGACGTGTTCTTGGCCTTTGTGGATACGGTGGCGGCCGCAGGCTGCGAAATGTTCCTGGTGCACGCGCGCAAGGCCTGGCTGCAGGGCCTGAGTCCGAAGGAAAATCGTGAGATTCCACCCCTGCGCCACGACTGGGTGCATCGGCTCAAGCGTGAACGGCCCGGGCTGCGCATCGTGCTCAACGGCGGCCTGGCCACGGTCGAAGACAGTCTCGCCGCGCTGGAACACGTGGACGGCGTCATGATCGGCCGCACCGCCTATCACGAGCCCTATCGCCTGCACCTGATGGACCAGGCCATGTTCGCGCCGGGTGCACCGGTGCGCAGCCGCAGTGAGCTGCTGCGATCGCTGCGGCCGTATATCGAGTCGCAGCGCGATCGCGGCGTCGCGCTCAAGCACATCAGTCGCCACCTGCTGGGTTTGTTCCATGGCCAGCCGGGCGGTCGTGCGTTCCGACAGGTGATCAGCGAAGGGGCGCCGCGGCCTGGCGCCGGCTGGGAGCTGATCGAGCGCGCGATGGCGGTCACGGTGCGTGCGGAGCAGGCCGCATGATCACGCGTGACGCCAGCGCCTTCCTCGCCCATGCCCGCGCGCTCGAGCCCGACTTCGGTCCGGCCTGCGCGGCCGCGGCTTTCCTTATTATTCCCGAAGGCTTCGCCCTGGCTGAGCAATCCGCCGCCGACAACGCCTACATGGACCTTTCGGTCGCGGTGGATCCGGCGCGTGCGATGGTGCAGCACCGGGGCCTGCAGCGTGCGCTGTCGGAAGACTTGCCGGTGATCGCATTCCCCGGCGATCCGGCGGCGCCCGACGGTCTGTTTCCCAACAACGTTTTCGCCACGGCGCCCGGGCGACTGCTGGTGGGCCGGATGCGCCACCCGGTGCGCCAGCGCGAGGCCGAGCGGGCCGATGTCCGCGGCTTCTTCCTGGCCATGGGCCGTGAGCTGATTGATCTGCGCGAACAGCCCGGCATCTGTGAACTGACCGGCTCGGTGGTCATTGACCGCGCCCGCGGCATCGCCTTCGCCGGGCTCGGCGAGCGCTGCGATGAGGCCGGTGCCACCGCGCTGCACGAGGCGCTGGGACTGCGCGCGACCCTGATGTTCGATCTGGCCCCGGGCGAGTACCACGCCAACGTGGTGATGAGCGTACTGGCCGGCCGCGCCCTGGTGATCTGCCCGGCGGGCTTTCGCGACCCGGCCGTGGTTGAAGCGCTGGCGGCGCTCTATGCGCCGGCCGTGGTCAGGCTCGATGTCGCCCAGAAAGCGGCGTTCGCGGGCAACTGCATCGCGCTGGCGCCGGGCCGTGCCTGGTTCAGCGCGGCCGGCGCCGCCGCGCTGCGTGCCGACCAGCGCGAAGTGCTGGCCGCCGCCGGCTTCGCGGTGGCTGCAGTACCTTTGGACGAGATCGAGAAGGCCGGTGGCTCCCTGCGCTGCTGCGTGGCTGAAATCTACTGAGCGCTGAACTGTGGGCACAGCCAAGTAATTGAACAGAATAGGGTTCAGATCGGATTCACTGCCTTCCTCCCAGACTTCGCCGCATGGTCCAGCTAGCTAGTGGACCCCCTTGGAGCTAGTATCCCGACGATGCCAACCACCCTTCGCCCCTTGCTGATGCTGATCGCCCTCGTGGCGGTCGCACCCGTGCAGGCCCGTGAGGACGAGGCCCCGCGTTCGAGCCAGCGTGAAGACGCCGGCGCGCGCGTGCGCCAGGTCGAGCGGGACGGGGGGCGCGTGCTGCAGGCTGCGCCGATGCAGCGCGGCGGTCGCCAGGTCTATCGCCTGAAGGTGCTGACGCCGGAGGGCCGCGTCCGGGTCCTGGATGATTCCCGCGCCCGTGAACCCGAACGGCGCGACAGCCGGCTCCAGCGCGCTGATGCCGGACGCCCCGGCACCCTGATCCGTGAACGCCCCCGTGTCCGCAGCGCCGAACCGACTGCCGACGAAGCACCCCGCCCCCCGCGCCGCGACGAGATTCCCAGCGAGCGTGACCGCTACTGATCTGCCTGCCCGCAAGGGACGGCCCCCTGTCGAAAGGAGACGACATGCGCGTACTGCTGGTAGAGGATGAAGCCCCGCTGCGCGAAACCCTGGCGGCGCGACTCAAGCGCGAAGGTTTCGCAGTGGACACCGCCGGTGACGGCGAGGAAGGCCTGTACCACGGCCGCGAAGTCCCGTTCGACATCGCAGTGATCGACCTGGGCCTGCCCAAGATGTCGGGCATGGACCTGGTGAAGGCGCTGCGTGCCGAGGGCCAGAAATTCCCCATCCTGATCCTGACCGCGCGTTCGAGCTGGCAGGACAAGGTCGAAGGCCTGAAGTCCGGCGCCGACGACTACCTGGTCAAGCCCTTCCACGTCGAAGAGCTGCTGGCGCGCATGAACGCCTTGCTGCGTCGCGCGGCGGGCTGGTCCAAGCCCTCGCTTGACTGCGGCCCGGTCAAGCTCGACCTTTCGGCCCAGACCGTCACGGTCAACGGCATCGGCGTCGACCTGACCAGCTACGAATACAAGGTGCTCGAATACCTGATGCTGCACGCCGGCGAGCTGGTGTCCAAGGCCGACCTCACCGAGCATATCTACCAGCAGGATTTCGACCGCGACTCGAACGTGCTGGAAGTTTTCATCGGGCGCCTGCGCAAGAAGCTCGACCCGGAAGGCGAGATCAAGCCGATCGAGACCGTCCGCGGCCGCGGCTACCGTTTCGCCATTCCGCGCGACGAGTAAGCCGCCTTGCGCGGCTGGCGCACACTTTCGCTGCAGGCTCGACAGCTGCTGGCGGCCAGTCTCGCGCTGGTCGCCTTCCTCGGTTTCACGGGCTACGCACTGGATCGCGCATTCGTCGACACGGCGCAGAACGCGCTGCGTGAACGGCTGGCCGACTTGGCCAATGGCTACTTGTCCGGCAGCGAACTCGATCGCGGCCGCGCCTTCATCTCGCCTGAAACGCCCCCCGACATCCGCTTCATGATCCCGGGCAGCGGGCTTTATGCCAGCGTGCGCGGCGAAGGGCTGCGCTGGGAATCGGCCTCGTCGCTGGGTCGTTCGCTGCCGCCGGTGGCATTCCTGGAGCCCGGCGAACGTCGCTTCGAGGGCCCGCTGCGCATCATTGATGCGCGCGGCATGGAGAACAGCGTCTACGCCTACTCCATCGGGGTTATCTGGGAATCAGCCGGTGATTTCCAGCTGACCTTCAGCGTCTACGAGGACGCGGCGCAGATCGAGGACCAGGTCAACGTGTTCCGGCGCGCGCTGTGGGGTTACCTGGGCTTGGCCGCGGGGCTGCTGGTGCTGGTGCAGGTGCTGGTGCTGCGCTGGAGCCTGCTGCCGCTGCGTAATGTCGAGCGCGAGCTGGCGCGGGTGCGGACGGCGAAGAGCCAACGCCTGTCCGGCCGGCATCCGCGTGAACTCGAGTCGATCACGGAATCGATCAACAACCTGATCGAATCCGAGCGCAGCCACCTCGAGCGCAGCCGCAACACGCTCTCCGACCTGGCCCACAGCCTCAAGACCCCGCTGGCGGTGCTCCGCTCGCGGCTCGAGGCCGATGCCAGCCTCGAGGAGCTGCGCGTGGACGTTGCGGCCCAGCTGCAGCGCATGAACGAGATCGTTTCCTACCAGCTTTCGCGCGCTGCACGCAGCGGCCACACGCTGTTCGCCGCGCCGATCGAGATCGAGCCGCGCGCCGAGGAAATCGTCGCAGGCCTGGAAAAGGTCTACGTTTCCAAGGGCATTTTGTGCGAGTTCGAAATCGACGCCAGCGCCCGGTTCCACGGCGAACTGGGCGACCTGCAGGAGCTGATGGGCAACCTGCTGGAGAACGCCTTCAAGTGGGCGAGCAAGCGGGTGCTGCTGATCGTGCAGGTCGAGCCGGCCGCGCCGAACCAGCGTCCCGGCGTCAGCTTCATCATTGACGATGATGGCCCGGGCATCCCGGAGGACGCGGTGGAGCGCATGCTCCAGCGCGGCGTGCGCGGTGACGAGCGGGTGCATGGCCACGGCATCGGGCTGTCGATCGTGCAGGACATCGTGGCCGCCTATCGCGGAAACCTGCAGGTCCAGCGGGCTCCCGAGCTCGGCGGCGCGCGCTTCCACGTGCGCTTCCCGCCCGCGTTCTGATTCAGGCCGCGGGAATCGGCGAGCTGCCGTAGAAGCGCTGAAGGTGCGCCGCTACGGCCGGCATTTCAGCGGCCAGCAGCGCGGGGGCAGAGAAGTGGTATTCACTGGCGACGGCGAAGAACTCCTCCGGCGCCTCGGCGGCGTAGGGATCCATCGGCGTGTGTTCGCCGGCATCCACGCGCGCGCAGAAGGCCCCATAGGCCGTCTGGAAGTCGCGTGCCCACTCGCGCTGCCAGGCGGCCGGCAAGGGCGGCGTGCCGTCCATCGCGCCGTCAAGCGCATCGAGCTTGTGCGCCATTTCATGCACCACCAGCTGGAAGCCGGCCTCGGGTTCGGCCAGATCAGCCTCAAGGTCTTCCCACGAGAGCACCAGCGGACCCTGGTCCCAGGCTTCGCCGGCGAGTTCGTCGTCCCATTCCGCGACCACGCCGGTGTCCTCGTCGTGGTGGCGGCGACGCACGCGGAACGCGCCCGGATAGACGATCACTTCCGACCACCCGCGCAGGCCTTCCTCGCCAAACTCCAGCAGTGGCAGGCAGGCCAGTGCGGCCAGCTGGCGTGCCTGGGCGGGCGCGAGCACCAGTC
Source organism: Arenimonas alkanexedens (assembly GCF_054781355.1). Taxonomy (NCBI): domain Bacteria; kingdom Pseudomonadati; phylum Pseudomonadota; class Gammaproteobacteria; order Lysobacterales; family Lysobacteraceae; genus Arenimonas; species Arenimonas alkanexedens. The sequence continues at coordinate 662,368 of NZ_BAAGUO010000002.1, read as the reverse complement.
CCTGGACCGGCGTGATGGCCTTGTGGGCAAGGAAGCGGGCCGTGAGCGCAAACAGCCGATCGCGTCGTGCGTCGTCCAGCCGCGTCAGCCAAGGCAAGTCGGCCAGCAGTCCGGCCGCGTGGTCGGGCGACAGCGCGGGCGGGGCAGGCAGGAATCGTCGAAACAGGGACTTCATGCCCGCATCATTCGGGCATCGCGGGCTTCGGGCAAGGCGAAGGCCTTAGCGGAACATCCCGGGAAGCAGGCTGGGCCAGCGCGGACCGCTGCGAACGCTGCTGCGCGGGCGTACGGGCGCGGGTGCGCCCGGGCGCACGGCGGCGGCTGTGCCTTCCGCGGCAGCCGGTGCCTTGCCGGTGGCGGGCTCGGCCTTGGCGCAGCCCGGCGTCTCGGATTCGACCGACTCCGGTTCGGCAGCGAACGCGGCCGGAACGGCCAGGGCGAGACAAAGGGCGAGCAGCATGCGGTACATGGCGGACACCTGCGGTGGCGGAAAACCTTTGGGATGCCGGAGCAGCCAAAAGGGTTGTGGTCGATGATTCTAACCCTGTTTTCCGGGCCCTGCCGGGATCCCCGGATGCGGCGCTGCAGCATGGCCTGCGGCGCCAGTTTTGCGGCAGAATTCGGCGACCTATGAACGCCGCACTCATTGAAATCACTCGCCCGCTGATCCGCGGTCCCGCGCTGCGCCGCGCCCTGATCGCCGGCGCTCGCCGAGTCATTGCTCAGCGAGAGCAACTCAATAAAATCAACGTCTTCCCTGTTCCCGATGGTGATACCGGCAGCAATCTAGCCTTCACCCTGGGCGGTGTTTTGACCGGCGCGCTGAGTCGCCGTACCCAAGGCGCCGGCGACCTGCTGCGGCGGGTCGGCGAAGACGCCGTGGACGGTGCACGCGGCAATTCCGGCGCCATCCTGGCGCAGTTTTTCACCGGCGTCGCCGAGTCCGTGGGCAGTGTCCGCGCGCTCGAGCCCGACGCCCTGGCCCGGGCCATCCGTGCCGGCGCCGACTCAGCGCGCCAGGCCCTGTCCGAGCCGCGCGAGGGCACCATCCTGAGCGTCATCACCGCCTTCGCCGAGGCCTTGGAACGGCCCGATGGCGGTGACCTGGGCCACTGGTTCCGGCGGGCGCTCGATCACAGCCGGCGCGCGCTGGCGAACACGCCCAACCAACTGCCGGTGCTGGCCAAGGCCGGTGTTGTCGACGCGGGTGCCCAGGGGTTCGTCGACCTGCTGGAGGGCATCGACGAGTTCATCGCCTCCGGTGCGGTGGATCAGGTGGGGATTGCCGACGAACAGCCCGCGGACCTGGAAGCTGCCGAAGGTCACGGCGAGCTGGCCGACGCCGATCCCGAACACCGCTGGTGCAGCGAATGCCTGCTGGTGGGCGACGCGCTGGATCGCGCCGGCCTGCGCGCCGCGATGGCCGAACTGGGCTCGTCCTGTGTGGTCATCGCGGGCAGCCTGACCCGGCTGCGGCTGCATGCCCACGTCGCCAACCCCAGCCAAATGTTTGAATTGGCCGCGCGCTTCGGCCGGGTCGAGGGCGCGAAGGCCGACGACATGCATGCCCAGGCCCGGACCGCCGCCGGCGCTGCCGCGGTAGCGGTGATTACCGACAGCGCGGCCGATCTGCCCGAGGCCGACATGCAGCGCCTGAACATTCATATGGTGCCGGCACGGGTGAGCTTCGGTGACCAGGATTTCCTGGACAAGGTCGGGCTTTCAACGGTCGAGTTCTATCGGAAGCTGCGCAGCGAGGACGTGCTGCCCCGCACCAGCCAGCCGCCGCCGGGCGATTTCCGGCGGCAGTTCGAGTTCCTGCTCTCGCATCATCGCGAGATGGTCTACGTCGGCGTGTCGCGCGCGATTTCGGGCACGCTGCAGTCGGCTGAAACCGCCGCCCAGCGTGGCCATCCCGAGCGCACCCACGTCTTCGATACCGGAAACGTGTCGGGTGGCGAGGGCTTGTTGGTGATGCGCGCGGCAGAAATGGCCCAGGGCGGGGCGGACGCTCCGTCCATCCTGGCCGAACTCGCCCGGCTCAAGCCACTCACCCACACTTGGGCCCTGGCCCGCGATATCCGCCACGCCGTGCGCGGCGGTCGGATACCGTCCTGGGCCAAGCCCTTGGTCGACTGGCTGCGCCTGACGCCGATGGCCCGGATGAAGGCCGGCGGGCGGCTCGGCGTGGTGGGTGGCCTGTTCGGCAAGGCGCGGCAGCCGGAACGTTTTGGCAAGTACGTCGCCCGCCGGGTCGGGCGCGGCCAGGCGCTGCGCGTGATCGTTGGCCACTGTGATGCCGCCCAGGACGGTGCGCGCCTGTTGGCGACGCTGCGCGCGGAACTCAATGTGGCCGAGGGCTGGCTGGTCGAGACCGGTTCGGCGATCGGCGCGCATGCGGGTCCCGGAGCGCTGGTCGTCTCGGTGCAGCCGCTGGCCTGACGGTTCTCGCAGGCTGGCCCATAATGCCGGCATGATCCCGGCCCTCCTGATCCTCGTCGCCTACCTGCTCGGCTCGCTCTCGGGCAGCCTGCTGCTTGGACGCCTGCGCGGGGTCGACATCCGTACCCAGGGCAGCGGCAATGCCGGCGGCACCAATGCGCTGCGCACCCAGGGCTGGAAGTTCGCGCTCGGCACGGTGCTGGTGGACGTCGGCAAAGGCGCGCTGGCGGCTTGGCTGGCGCTGCGCTTCGGTACCGGCGAGGCCTGGCTGCCTTGGGCGGTCGGCCTGGCAGTCGTTTTGGGTCACGTTTGGCCGGTTTTCCACGGGTTTCGAGGCGGCAAGGGCGCCGGCACCCTCGTTGGCGTGCTGCTGGTGCTGTGGCCGCTGTCCGTCGCGGTGCTGATCGGCACCTGGATCGTGGTGCTGGGCATCGGCGGCTACGTCGGTCTGGCGACGATAGTGGCGGCCGCCACCCTGGTGCCGCTGGCGATGCTTACCGGCGCAGATGGCTGGCGACTGGGCTTTTCGATCCTGGTGGCGGTGTTCATCGTGTTCACCCACCGCGCCAATGTGCAGCGCCTGCGGGCGGGCACCGAACCGCGCTTCGAGCGGGCGCGGTTCCTGGCGCGGCGGCGGAACGTGCATGAGTGACCGCGCGCTGTTGGCCCGACTGTGCGACAGCCCGGCCTCGGGCGCGGTGCTGGCGCGGGAGTTGGGCGTCAGCCGCAGCGCGGTGTGGAAGCGGGTGCAGGCACTGCGCGCCGCCGGCGTCGAGATCAACGCGCGACCGGGACAGGGCTATGCCTTGGCGCATCGGCTGCAGCTGCTGGACGGGTCTCGCTTGGCGGATGCGCTGGCGCCAGCCGCACGGTCGGAGCTGGCGGGCCTCGAAGTCCTGTTCGACACCGACTCAACCAATGCACAGGCCCTGCGTGCGCCCGTGCCGGCGCGGGGCTGCCAGGTCTGGTTCGCGGAGCGTCAGTCCGCCGGCCGCGGTCGGCGCGGGCGGGCCTGGGCCTCGCCGCTGGCCGCCCACGTATACCTGAGCATCTCGCGTCGCTTCGAGGGCGGCGTGGCCGCGCTGCAGGGCCTGAGCCTGGCGGTGGGCGTGGCCGTGGCCGAGGCGCTTGCAGCGCTGGGCTATCGCGGCGTGGGGCTGAAATGGCCGAACGACTTGCTGGCCGAGGGCCGCAAGCTCGGCGGCATCCTGGTCGAGGTCGGCGGCGATGCGGCCGGTCCTGTGCGGGTGGTGGTCGGCCTGGGCCTGAACGTCGCGATGCCGGCCGCAGCCGCAAGCGAGATCGACCAGCCCTGGTGTGACCTGGCCGGCTTGTCCGGGGTGGCGCCGGACCGTCAGACGATCTGCGTCGCCCTGCTCGATGCGCTGCTGCCGATGCTGGCGCGCTTTGAGCGCGAAGGCTTGGCGCCCTATCGCGAAGGCTGGGCCCGTCACGATCTGCTGGCCGGGCAGCCGGTGCGGGTGACCGAAGGCGACCGGATTCACGAGGGTATTGCCCTGGGCATCGCCGACGATGGCTCCCTCAGGCTGCGTGCGGCAGATGGCGAACGCCGCTGCCACGCCGGCGAAGCCAGCTTGCGCGCCGCATGAACTGGCTGCTCGATCTGGGTAATTCGCGGCTCAAGGTAGCGGCCTGGGACCCGGTCACCGGTCTTGGTCCGGTGCAGGCCTGGACCCACGGCGCCGCCGACTTCGCCCCGTCCATGCAGCGCTGGCTGACCGGCGTGCAGGCCGGCGACCGCTGCTGGCTGGCGTCGGTCGCCAACTCCGAACTCACCGCTGCGGTGGCCGAGGCCCTGGCCAGCCACGGCAATCCCGCGACGCGGGCGCGTACCCAGCCAGCCTGTGCGGGCGTGCGCATCGCCTACGCTGAACCTTCGCGCTTGGGCGTTGATCGTTTCCTGGCGCTGCTGGCGGCGCATGCGCGCGGCGCCGGGCCCTGGCTGCTGGTGTCTGCCGGCAGTGCACTCACGGTGGATCTTCTCGACGGTAGCGGCCAACATCGCGGCGGGGTGATCGCCCCGAGCCCGGAACATATGCGCGCCGCGCTTGCGGCGCGTTTCCCGGCGCTGGCCTATGCCGGCGGCGAAGCCTGCGATTTCGCCACCGACACCGCCGACGCCATCGCCGGGGGCAGCGTCGGCGCCGCCGTGGGGCTGGTTGAGCGCAGCCATCGCCAGGCGATCCGGCTGTTGGGCGTGGCACCACGCGTTCTGGTTAGCGGCGGCGGTGCGCCGCGCCTGCTGGAATGGCTGGAAATGGAACCTGAATCGGCACCGGGACTGGTGCTCGAGGGTCTGGCGGTCTACGCCGCCAACAAAGAGGACAAGGACGCATGATCCTGCGTGGACTGGCGGTGCTGCTGATCTGCCTCAATCTCGGCGTCGCCGCGTGGTGGCTGCTGCACGCTCCGCCGCAGTTGCTGGTCCCACCGGCCCAGGACGATGGCGTCGGCAGCCTGGTGCTGTTGGGCGAAGCCGAGGCGCCGCCGTCGCCGGACGCCGCCGAACTCGGTGCCGTGCCGGTGCCGTTGCCGGAGCAGCCGACCTGCCTGAGCTTGGGACCGTTCGGCACCCCGGCCGAGCTGCGGGCGGCGATGGCGGCGCTGACGCCCAGCGTCGCCCGCATCCAGTTCCGTGAAGTGCCGGCCACCGCGTTGCGCGGCTATCGGGTCTATCTGCCGGCCGCCGGCAGCCGCGAGGCGGCGCTGGTCACCGCGCGGCAGCTTGCCGCGCAGGGCGTGCGCGACTACTACGTTGTCACCGCGGGCGCGCAAGAAAACACCGTGTCGCTGGGCCTGTTCCGCGACCTGGGCAATGCCGGCAAGCGTCGTGAAGAGCTGGCGGCGCTCGGGTTCCAGGCGATCCTGGAGCCGCGCACCGAGGATGCGGCGCAGTGGTGGATCGACCTGGCGGCCGAACCCGGCTTCGACTGGCGGGCGCTGTTGCCGCGAGCGACCGGCATCGAAGCGCGGTCGGTCGCCTGCGAATAGGCAGGGCGACGCTGCCGGCAGCGCAGGTTAGAATCCGCACCCATGCCGGCATAGCTCAGTTGGTAGAGCAACCGCCTTGTAAGCGGTAGGTCCCCAGTTCGAATCCGGGTGCCGGCACCATCTTCTTTCGCCGCCCCGATGCAGGCATGGCATTCGGGCAGGAATTGCGTTTCTATAGGGACAACGGTCGGCTCGTGATGGCCGGTGGAGTCCGCTTCGCGCATGGGGATCGAAGACGGCATCGAGATCGAGAGCCCCAGGGGCGACGTGCCGGGCACGCCGTCACCGGGACGGCCGGGTGGCGACCACCCGAGTACGCCGTGGCTGCGGCCTTGGCGAACCAGGCATCCGCAGCCAGTGTTGTGGCTGTCTGCGATCGTGCTTGGCACGCTGGGTTTGCTGGTGATGTTGGGCTGGTTGGTGGGCAGTGCCACTATCGTTCAGGCCGGCACCGACTATGTGCCCATGCAGTTCAACACCGCCCTTGGCTGCCTCTTGTCGGCGCTGGCCTTGGGCTTGCTGGGCGCCGGCTGGCCGCGCCGCGCCCTGGTGCCGATGCTTCCGATCGTGGTGCTGGCATCGGCGAGCCTGCTCGAGGAGTACGCCGGGCTGGCGCTGGGGGCCGGAGAATGGCTGCTCACGCATACCATCGTCGCCGAAGGCGTGGCGCCCGGACGCATGGCGCCCAACACCGCCACGGCATTCCTGCTGGCGGCCCTGGCCATCGGGCTGGCGCCGTGGCGCGACACGCAGACGCCCAGCCGCTGGGCCGGAACCTGGGCCTGCGGCTTCATGGTGACGATAGTCAGCATGGTGGTGCTGGTGGGTTACGTGATGGATGTGCCGATACTGCGCGGCTGGGGATCGCACACGCCGATGTCGCTGCTGGGCGGTCTGGGCACGATGGTGCTGGGCGTGGGTCTGGCCTTCGCCGGCATCGGCACGAGTGCCGGCGCGGTCGTCGGCCAGCGCCAGCGGGGCGTATGGCTGCCGCTGGGCGTGGCTACGGCGGTAATCTTGATTTCGTTCGCGGTCTGGTTGGGCACCAGTCGCGACCAGGAGCGCCGCGAAGCGGCCAGTTTGGCGCGACAAATGGATCTGGTCGAGCAGGTGCTGGTCGAAGGCGTGCGCACGCGCGTGGGCGCCTTGGATCGGATGGCAGAACGCATGACACGCGCGTCCGATGCCGCGGCCCGTGAAACCTATTTCCAGCTCGATGCCGATCTATTCGTCCGTGATTTTCCAAGTATGGCTGCTATCGTCTGGACCGACCCGGACGGTGTGGCGTTGAAGGTCTATACCCGACTGGAAAATGCACCGGAGCTGGTGGGGCATCATGTTGACCTGACGGCCGGTCTGGCCGAGCTGTTCCGGCGCGCCGAGGCGGATCGCGCCGGCTCGGCGACCCCGGCTGACGCGTCGGCGGTGATTGATCGCGGCGAGTTGATCGTGCGCCGGGCGGCGCGCGACGGCCAGACCATTGGTTTCGTGGTTTCCGCCATCGAATACCACCGCCTGTTCCCCCAATTACTCAGCGAGGCGACGCCGCAGAGTGCGCTGGTGCTTCGTCGCGACGGTCGCGAAGTGTTCCGCCGCGGCGGCGTCGGCGCGCCGGTGCTGGTGCGCGACATTGAGCTGCTGGGCGCGCCATTGCGCATCGAACTTTGGCCGATTCCGGTGCCCGCGGGTACCGGCAGTTTCGCCAACCTGCTGCTGTTCACCGGCCTTGCCACCGGCGGCCTGCTGGCTTTGGCGCTTCGGCTGGCGGCGCTGGCCCGTCAGCGCGCCGACCAGGCTGAAAGCACCGGCCGGGACTTGGCCGAGCAGATGGCCGGCCATGAGCGGGCGCGCTCGGCCCTGGCGCACGTGGAACGCGAGCTGGGTTTGGTGTTTGAAAGCATCAGTGATGCGTTCTATTTGCTTGATCGGGACTGGCGATTCGTTTTGGTAAACCCCCGTGCCGAACAGATGATGCGACGTGCGCCGGGCGAGTTGGCTGGCCTGCGTGTTTGGGACGCCTTTCCGGAGGCTGTCGGCTCGGAGATCGAGACCCATTTCCGGCGAGCCGCAAGCGAGCGCTGTACGGAAGTGTTCGAAGTATTTTTCGCGCCGCTGGGCGGCTGGTTCGCGGCCCGCGTGTTCCCGCACCCGAACGGACTGGCGGTCTACTTCCAGGACATCAGCGACCGCAAGCGCGCCGAGCTGGCGCTGGCCCGCGCCCAGGCTAGTTCGTCGCGCGCCCAACGCCTGGCCCAGCTCGGGGCTTGGGAGTACGACCTGAGTACGTGTGAGATGCAGTGGTCGGACGACGTGCTGCGGATCTTCGGCCTGGACGGCCAGCGGATGACAAGGGGCCTGCCGGCGCTGCTTGAACGGGTTGTCTATGACGACCGGCTGTCGGTTCAGGAGGCCCATCGCAGCTTGCATTGCGGCGAGCGCGACATGGATCTGGAGTACCGCGTACTGCGTCCCGACGGTGAGACCCGCACGGTGCGCGAAATTGGCACGCTGGTGCGCGATCCGCAGGGCAATCCGTCGTTCGCGGCCGGTGCCATCCAGGACATCACCGAGCGCCGGAGTGCCGAGGACGCATTGCGCGAACTGACCCGGCGGCTGGAGCATTCCCTGGTCCTGAACCGGCTGGTGATGGACAACTCGCTGGACGTTATCTGCGCCATCGATGCCAACGGCCGTTTCAGCCAGGTCAGTGCGGCCAGCGCCGTGGTCTGGGGTTATCCTGCCAACGAGCTATTGGGCCGGCCGGTGGCCGACCTGGTGCACCCGGATGATCGCGGTGCCACCCATCGGGCGATGGCGGACGTGCTGGCGGGCCGTTCCACCCTGGATTTCAGAAATCGGCACATCGCCCGCGACGGCCGGGTGGTGATCATGCAGTGGTCGCTGGTGTGGTCGCCACGCGAACGGCTGTTGTTCGCGGTGGCGCGCGATGTCACCGAATCGGAACGCCAGGCCCAGGCGCTTCGCGATACCAAGGAAAGCCTGCAGCGCGCTCAGCAGGTGGCGCGCATGGGTAGCTGGGAATTTGAAATCGACAGCCAGCGCCTGCAGTGGTCGGACCAGGTCTACGCCATCTTCGGTGCGGCTCCAGATGAATTCGGCGGCGACTTCGAGGCGTTCGCAGCGCGTGTCCATCCGGACGACCTGCCCATGCTCAACCAAGCCCAGCAGGCCACCCTGGCCGGTGGTCCCGATATGGACGTGGAGCACCGGATCGTGCGTCCTGACGGCAGCATCGGTCATGTGCACGAACGTGCGCGACTGGTCAGGGATGAGCTCGGTGCGCCGCGCCTGCTTTCCGGCAGCGTCCAGGACATCACCGACCGAAAGCGCATCCAGGAGCAACTCGAGCGAAACGACCAGATGCTGCGCATCGCCGGCCAGGCGGCGCGACTGGGGGGCTGGTACATCGATGTACTGGAGCGGAGAGTGCATTGGTCCGACGAAGTGTCGGCGATACACGAGCGACCGCCTGGGTTCTCCCCTACGGTGGACGAAGGTATTTCATACTTCGCACCCGAGCACCAGGAACGCATCCGGGAGGTTTTCCGCGCCTGCGTCGAAGAGGGTGTGCCCTACGACCAGCAGCTCGAGATCATCACGACCACCGGCCGCCGGGTCTGGGCGCGTACGCTGGGCCAGCCAGTCTTCGATGTCCACGGCAAGGTGGTGCGGATTCAGGGCGCGCTGCAGGACATCTCCGAGCGAAAGCAGGCTGAGGCTGCGCTGCAGCGAGAGCGCGAGTTCCTCAAAGTCATGCTGGAAAGCCTGGCCGAAGGCATCGTCGCCTGCGATGCCGAAGGGACGCTGACCCTGTTCAACCATGCCAGCCGCGAACTCCACGGATTGCCCGTGGTAGCGCTTCCTGTCGCGCAGTGGGCGAGCCACTACCATCTGTTTCGGCCCGACGGCATCACGCCGATGGCGCCGGACGAGGTGCCGCTGGCGCGCGCGCTGCGCGGCGAGAGGGTGCGCGACGAGGAAATGGTTATCGCGCCGCCGGGCTATCCGCCGCGCACCGTGCTGTGCAGCGGCAAGCAGATACATACGTCGCAGGGCGAGCTGCTGGGTGCCGTGGTCGCGATGCACGACGTCACCCTTCGCAACGCACAGCAAAAGCGTCTGCGCGAGAGCGAGCAGCGCATGCGCACCACGGTCGAGAGCGCCTTCGATTGCATTATCACCATGACCGGCGACGGCCGCATTGTCGAATTCAATGCGGCTTCAGAACGCACCTTCGGATTTACCCGTGAAGATGCGATTGGCCGCGTGCTTTCCGAAGTCATTATTCCGCCCGCGCTGCGTGATGCGCATGAGGCCGGCCTGGCGCGTTACCTGGCAGCGGGGAAATCACGCGTCCTAGGCGTGCGCCGTGAGCTTCGCGCCTTGCGTGCGGATGGCAGCGAGATTGACGTCGAGCTGTCGCTCACGCAAGTTGAGTCGGAAACCGGGCCCGCCTTCACCGCCTTTATCCGCGACATCACGGCGGCCAATCTCGCCCGGAGACTGGACGCGGGCCAACGCGCGATCCTTGCCGGCATTGCCGCCCGCCAGCCTCTGCATGACACCCTGGAGGCGGTCGTGCGCCTGTACCAGCTGCAATATCCTGAGGCGATGTGTTCCGTGCTGCTGCTCGACGACGCCGGCGAACGCGTTCTCAGCGGCGCCGCTCCAGACCTGCCGGAAAGCTATTGCCTGGCGGTTCACGGGCAGCCGATCGGGCCGCGGGCCGGGTCTTGCGGCACCGCGGCCTGGCGCGGCGAGCGCGTCGTGGTGGAAGACATCAGCACGGACCCCCTGTGGGAAGACTATCGCGCCCTGGCGCTTGAGCATGGTCTGCGCGCTTGCTGGTCAACACCGGTGAAGTCCGGCAAGGGTCGCGTGATGGCGACCTTCGCCACTTATTATCGCCAGCAAAGAACGCCGACTGAGGCCGAGCTGATCGTGATGGACAGCCTGGCGGCGATGGTGGCAACGGCGGTCGAACAGGTGGCCGACTACCGGACCCTCCAACTGAGCGAGCAACGGTTCCGGTCGCTGTTCGACGAGCATCCGGATGCCGTTTACGCCATGGATCTTGACGGGCGGTACACGGATTTCAATGGCCGGTTGCGCGGCGCCGGCATGCCCGTCGATAGAATGCACCGCCAGATGTTCGACGCCGGTGTTGCCCCGGAGCAGCGCGAGGTCGTGCGGGCCCACTTCAGTGCCGCCGTGCGCGGCGAGGCGCGGACGTATGAAGCGACGACCGTGCTCGAGGACGGCCAGCGTCTTGACCTGCGTATCACCAATCTTCCGATTGTCGTGGACGGTCGCGTTACCGGCGTGTTCGGCATCGCCCAGGACATCAGCCTGCTTCGCAAGCACCAGCGCGAGCTGGCCGACGCGCTCGACAGCGCCGAGATCAACGGCCAGCAGCTGCGGCGCCTGAGCGACTCGGCCATCAGGCTGAACCGGGACATCGGCGAGGATGACTTCTATCCGCTGCTGGCCGACCTGGCGCGGGAAATTATGGATGCGCACCAGGCGGTGGCCAGCGTTGGCATGGGCGGGCAGAGTCATCAGATCCATGCGGTTTCGCTGTCGCAAAAGTATGCGAAGTGGCGCGACTACGACACGCCTGCCGACAACAGCGGTATCTACGCCATGGTCACCGAAACCAACCAGCCGATGCGCCTGACCCAGGCCGAGCTGGAGCAACATCCGCGCTGGCGCGGCTTTGGCGCCCACGCCAAGGACCACCCCCCGATCCGCGGCTGGCTGGCGGTGCCGCTGGTGGATAGTCGCGGGAACAACATGGGCCTGCTGCAGCTGGGCGACAAGCGCCGCGGCGAGTTCACCGAGAATGACGAGCTGGTGGCCATGCAGTTCGCCCAGATGGCCTCGATCGCGATCGAACGCGCGCATCTGATCGAACGACTGCGCGTTCGCGACCGATTCTTCGATATGTCGGCCGAGATATTCGTTATCTTCAGCCCAACCCAGGGGCGATGGCTGCAGGTCAATCCCATCCTGAGCGAGATCACCGGCTACAGCGCGGAAGAACTCTGTAGTCGCGAAATTACCGATTTCATCCATCCCGATGATCACGGCCCGACGCGCGATCGTGCCCGGCGGCAACAAGCTGGCGTTGCGGTGCCGCTGAGTTTCGAGAATCGCTATGTCAGCAAGCAGGGCAATGTCCACTGGATCGACTGGATTTCGGTTCCCGGCGCGGACGGTCTTGTGTACGGGGTCGGCCGTGACATCACCGAACGCCGTCGCGCCGAGAAGGCGCTGCGCCAGAGCCTGAAGGATCTGGCCAACCGCAATCGCGAGCTTCAGGATTTCGCCTTCATCGCCTCGCATGACCTGCAGGAGCCCTTGCGCAAGATCCGTGCTTTCTCCGACCGTCTGCAGGACCGTTACGCGGATGAGCTGGCGCCCGAGGCGCGCGAATACCTTGACCGCGCCGGCCAGGCGGCTGCGCGCATGCAGACCCTGATTGACGACCTGTTGGCCTATTCGCGGGTAGCCCGCGGCAAGCCTTTCGTCAGGGTGAGCCTGGACAAGGTGCTGTCCGAGGTGCTCGAGGATCTCGAGGCCCGGCTAGAGTCCAGCGGCGGGCGCGTCGAACACGGACCGCTGCCCACGGTGGAGGCCGACCCGACCCAAATGCGCCAGATGTTCCAGAACCTGATCTCCAATGCGCTGAAATTCCGCGCGCCGGACCGCGACCCGCTGGTGAAGATTTCGGCGACCGAGTGCAGGGTTGACGGCGCCGGCGCCTGGGAGCTGCGGATCGAAGACAACGGCATCGGCTTTGAGCCCAAGTATGCCGAGAAGATCTTTGGGCCGTTCCAGCGCCTTCATGGGCGGCAGGACTACGAGGGCACGGGCATCGGCCTGGCCATTGTGCGTCGTATCATCGAGCGGCATCGCGGCACCGTCAGGGCCGAAGGCCGGCCCGGCGGGGGCGCGACATTCATGCTGTTGCTTCCCGCTGGCCAGCCGGCAGATGCGGACGAGCCAGCCCTTAGCGGCCCGGGTCTGGGGTATTCGTCTTGAATTGGGTTAAATTGAACCAGCAATTCGTCTTCCTCAGGGGAGCTTCCCGTTGATTACCATTCTGATGGCCGAGGACGATGCCGACGACCGGCTGATGACGCTTGAAGCGTTCCGGGAATGCCGCCTGGGGAATCCCCTGCAGTTCGTCGAGGATGGCCAGGAGCTGATGGACTACCTGCGTCGTCGCGGAAAGTACGCCGACGAGCTGCGCTACCCGATGCCCGGGCTGGTCCTGCTAGACCTGAACATGCCGCGTATGGATGGCCGCGAGGCACTGCGTGAGATCAAGGCCGACCCCGCCTTGCGCGAAATTCCGGTGGTGGTGCTGACCACCTCGAAGGCGAGCGAGGACGTGGCCAACAGCTACGGCGACGGCGCCAATTCCTTTATTACCAAGCCGGTCAGCTTCTCCGCCCTGATCGAGGTTGTGCAAACCTTGGGCAAGTACTGGCTGCAGATCGTTGACCTGCCGCCCTTGGGACAATCCGCAAAATGATGCGAGCGCAACATCTTCGCGTTTTAGTCGTCGACGACGATGAGGAAGACTTCCTGATCCTGCGGGATCTGTTGTCGGGCTTCCCGGCCGGGCAATTCACGCTCGACTGGGTGCCTACCTTGTCTGAGGGTGTCGAGGCGCTGCGTGCCGACAGCCACGACGTGTATCTCGTGGACTATATGCTTGGGCCCGACAACGGGCTGGATCTGGTGCGGCTGGCCGTGACCGAAAAGAGCGCGCACCGGCCGGTGATCATGCTGACGGGCCACGGCAACGCCGATGTCGATCGCGAGGCGCTCGATGCCGGCGCCGCGGACTATCTGATCAAGGGCAATATTGACGGTGAAAAGCTGGCGCGTTCGCTACGCTATGCCGCCGAGCGCGCCCGTCACGTGGGCGAGCTGGAGGACACCCGGCACCGCTACCAGCTGCTGTTCGATCGCAACCCCTTCCCGGCTTGGGTATTCGATGTCGAAACGCTGGGCTTTCTGACCGCCAATGACGCGATGGTGGACGGCTACGGCTATAGCCGCGCCGAACTGGCGTCCATGGTGGTTACCGAGATTTGCGTCCCGGTGCCGGCGGATCGGCTATCTGATTTGCAGTCAAAATGGGCCGTCAAGGACGGCTTTGCCGGTATCTGGCAGCATCGCCGCAAGGACGGCAGTACGCTTTGGGCGGAAATCACCACCCATGGCCTGATGCTCGACGGTCGTGTCTGCCGGCAGGTGATTGCCAACGACATCAGCGCACGCCGGTCCGCCGAGGAGCGGCTGCAGCTGCTGCAGCGGGCGGTGGAGTCGAGCATCAATGGCATCGTCATTACCGACCCGCGCCAGCCCGACAACCCCATCATTTATGTCAATCCCGCCTTCGAGGAAATTACCGGCTACAGCATGGCGGAGGTGGTTGGCCGGAACTGCCGGTTCCTGCAGGACGAATCCACCGTCGCCTCGGAGGTGGCCGTGGTTCGGACGGCGCTGGCCGAAGAGCGCGACTGCAACGTCATCCTCAGCAACCAGCGCAAGGACGGCAGCCATTTCTGGAACCACCTGTTCATTTCACCGGTGCTCGACGACGAAGGCGTCCTGGTCAACTACGTAGGTGTCCAGAATGACCTGACCGAGCGCCACCGGGTCGAGGCCGAGTTGGCCCATGCCGCCAACCATGACCCGGTCACCGGTCTGCAGCGCTTCCCGGTGCTCGAAGCCAGCCTGGCGGAAATGCTGGCCCAGGACGATGCCGTGGTATCGGTGCTGTTCATCGACATCGACCACTTCCATGCGGTGAATGAGTCCATGGGCCACCTGATCGGTGACGACGCCCTGCAGATACTGGCCGAGCGTCTGGGGCCAGCCCTTGGCGGCCGGGCCGGCCTGTCCCGCTTCGCTGGCGACGAATTCGTCGCCGTGGTCGCTGGGCTCGGCAGCGATGAAGTCCAGGCCCTGGCCCAACGCCTGCGCGCTGCGGTCGCTCAACCGATCGAAGGCGATGGCTACCGGCTCTACCTCACCGCGAGCATTGGCATCAGCCGGTCCCCCGAGCACGGCGACAGCGCCATGGAGCTGCTGCGGCGTGCCGAGGCCGCGATGACGCGCGCCAAACGCCAGGGTCGCGACAGCGTCTGCGAGTTCTCCGCCACACAGATGCGGGAACTCGAGGATCGCCTGGTGCTGGGGGCGCGCCTGCGCGAGGCGATTGGCCGTGACGAGCTCAGCCTGCACTACCAGCCGCAGATTTCAGCCAAGGATCTTGGCATCACCGGCTTCGAGGCCCTGGTGCGTTGGAACAGCCCGGATCTCGGATTCGTGCCGCCGGGACGCTTCATTCCTATCGCGGAAGCCTTGGGCCTGATGCCGGAGGTCGGTCAGTGGGTGCTCAACGAGGCCTGCCGGCAGCTGCGTGTCTGGCGCGACCAGGGTCGTGAAGGCTTCACCGTGGCGGTCAACTTCTCGGCCCAGCAGCTGCAGCGGCCCGACGTCGTTGACCAGGTCAGGGAGGCGCTGTCGCGGCACGGCGTGCCGGCGACGATGCTCGAGATCGAGCTGACGGAAAGCTCGTTGATGGAAAACGTCGAACGCGTGCAGGGGCGCCTGGCCGAACTCAAGGCCCTGGGCGTATCGCTTTCGTTGGACGACTTCGGCACCGGCTATTCGAGCCTGTCCTACCTCCGTGAATTCTCGTTGGACAAGCTCAAGATCGACCGCAGCTTCGTCACCGACCTGCCTGACAGCGCCGACGACGTGGTGATCGCCCGCACCATCGTCGCCATGGCACACCAGCTGCGCATGCGTGTTGCCGCCGAGGGTGTGGAGAACGAAGCGCAGGCGAAATTCCTCCGCGAAATCGGCTGCGACGAGCTGCAGGGCTACCACTTCGCGCGTCCGGTACCGGCCGAAGAGATCGACCGCCAGTTCCCGCGGGACTGAACGGCAGCCCGGTCTCGGGTGGCGGCCAACGCCGCCGGGGGCTTATCCTGAGCCCCCCAATCCACGCGAGGACGCGCCCATGCGACGTCATCCGATGCTGCTTTCCCGGGCCCGCCAGGGCCTGCTGCTGGCCTGCCTGCTGCCGATCCTGGCGCTGGCGAGCCGTCCCGAAGTTGCTCCGGCGGCGGTCGGCGAGATCCGTGATCGTGCCGATGCGCCCCTGTTGCTCGACGTTCGTAGTCCTGAGGAGTTCGCCGCAGGACACATCGCCGGTGCGGTCAACATTCCGCACGACCAGCTGGCCTCACGTCTGTCCGAGGTTAACGCCGCGGACCGCCCCTGGGTACTGGTGTATTGCCGCAGCGGCAAGCGCGCCACTAGCGCCGAGACGGTCCTTGCCACGGCTGGCGTGGAAGTCCGCCAGATCGAGGGCAGCTGGCTGCGCTGGCAGGCCGAGGATCGCCCCGTGGCGATGCCCATCACCGCGGCGTCGAGCCGATGAGCGCGTCTCGCTCGATTGCGCTGATCGGCGCCCCCACCGACATCGGCGCCGGCCATCGCGGCGCCAGCATGGGTCCGGAAGCCCTGCGGGTCGCCGGCCTGACCGAGGCCCTGCGCGGGCGCGGCCTGGACGTGATGGACACCGGCAACCTGATCGGCCCCTACAACCCCTGGCTGCCGCCCACCGACGGCTACCGACATCTGGATGAAGTGGTGACCTGGAACCGGCTGGTGATGGACGCCATGCACGCCCAGCTCACCGCCGGCCGCCTGCCGATCCTGCTCGGCGGCGACCACTGTCTGGGCGTGGGCAGTATCACCGCGGTTGCCCGCTACTGCCGGGAGACCGGCAAGAAGCTGCTGGTTCTCTGGTTAGACGCCCACGCCGACTTCAACACCAGCCAGGTCACCCCGTCGGGCAACGTGCACGGCATGCCGGTGGCCTGCTTGTGCGGCTTGGGACCGGAGCCGCTGGTGCGCCTGGGTGGCAACGCGCCGGCGATCCAGCCGTCCGAGATCCGCCAGATCGGCATTCGCTCCGTGGATCAGGGCGAAAAGCGGCTGGTGAAGGAATACGGCCTCGATATCTACGACATGCGCTTCATCGACGAATTCGGCATGAAGCGGGCGATGGAGAAGGCGCTCGAGGGCATTGACGAGAATACCCACGTACACGTCAGCTTCGACGTGGACTTCCTGGACCCGGCCATTGCCCCCGGTGTGGGCACCACCGTGCCTGGCGGCCCGAACTATCGCGAGGCGCAGCTGGTGATGGAGATGATTGCCGACACTGGCCGCCTGGGTTCGCTGGACATCGTCGAGCTCAATCCTGCCTTCGACGACCACAACCGCACCGGCCTGCTGGCCGTGGACCTGGTCGAGAGCCTTTTCGGCAAGTCCACCCTGATGCGGGGATGAGCCTTGGCGTGCTGCAGGCGTGAGTCCGGCGTGAAGGGCGCAGGCATTCATTGACAGTGCACCTGACCTGACTAGACTCAGTCCACCAACAACAACAACAAAGGAACTCGCCATGACCCGTGCCCGTTCGTTCCAACTCGCGCTGCTCGCCCTGATCGCTGCTTTCGCCCTGTCGGGCTGCAATACCGTCGAAGGTTTCGGCAAGGATGTGAAGAAGGCCGGCGGCGAGCTTGAAGAAGCCGCGGAAGAAGCCAAGAACTAAGCAGAAAAAATCCTCCGCAAAACCTCCTGTGGGAGGGACTTCAGTCCCGATGCTTCTCTTGTAGAGCATCGGGACTGAAGTCCCTCCCACATTTGGTTTCAGCGGGGGTCCGGGGCGAAGCCGATCGGGAAGGCTTCGGGCGAGTGGGTCGTGTGCGGCCAGCGGTTCGGGATCACGCCGCGCGCGACCAGGGCCTGGTGGCTGTCGTACCAGACCGTGAGGACCTGGGTCGGGCGCAGGCTGGCGCGCTCGAACTCAGTCGCGGTGGCGGCATCCAAGCGGCGGCTTCCGTGCCCGGTGCCGAGCTGCTGGCGACTGCGGGAGGCGTCATAGCGATCGCTCGAGGCACTTTCGGCGGCGGACTGCGGGGCACGCGCTTCGGCAGCGCCCGCGCGCGACTTGGCGATGGGCGCGGCCTCGGCGATCTCGGCTTCCCAGCGCGGCGGCGGCAGCGGCTGGCGTTCGCGGAAGGCGGCTACACCGATTACGCCGACGTTGCCGGGCCGTCCGGTCCGCGCGGCGTAACTGTCGCCCAGCGACGTGAACTGGAATTCGGCAATTTCCGAGAGGTTCTTGCGCCAGCCTCGCACTTCCACACGCTGCCAGGGCTGCAGCACATAGCCAGCCTGTTGGCTGCCGGCGGTCTCGCCGCTGATGGCGTTCACGCCGTCTACCGACACCACGGCAAGCACGCGTTCGCCGGTCAGGTTCTGCAGTACGACCGCGTAGCGGTGGCCGGGCAGGCCCTCGATGTAGTCGCGGCCCTGGTGCGGGTGGCGCGGCAAGGTTTGGGACTGGTCCAGGTCCAGGACCTGCATCTCTACAAGGGACGGGCTGCGTGCGGCGGCCGGCAGGCTGGCCAGGCTGGCCAGGACGAACAGGGTGGGGATAAGGCGGTTCATGGTCGGGCTCCGTGGTTGGGCACGGATTTCAACGTTCCATCGCCGCAAACGGGGTTTACGGCGCAGGCGGGCTAAAATGGCCGGGTTCTCACAGCAGACTCCGACATGCCCGCCACTCGCGTCCTTACCGGCATCACCACCTCTGGCACCCCGCACCTGGGCAACTACGCCGGCGCGATCCGGCCGGCGATCGCCGCCAGCCATCGCCCGGGGGTGGAAAGCTTCTATTTCCTGGCCGACTACCACGCCTTGATCAAGGTGCAGGATCCGGCGCGGGTACAGCGCTCGACCTTGGAAATCGCCGCCAGCTGGCTGGCCTGCGGCCTGCAGCCGGACAAGGTGTGGTTCTACCGCCAGTCCGACATTCCCGAGATCCCCGAGCTGACCTGGCTGCTGACCTGCGTGGCGGGCAAGGGCCTGCTCAACCGCGCGCACGCCTACAAGGCGGCGGTGGATCGCAATGTCGAGGCGAACGAAGATCCGGACGCGGGCGTTACCGCCGGCCTGTTCATGTATCCGGTGCTGATGGCGGCCGACATCCTGATGTTCAAGGCGCACTCCGTGCCGGTGGGCCGCGACCAGATCCAGCATATTGAAATGGCGCGCGACATCGGCGCGCGCTTCAACCATCTCTATGGCGAGCACTTCGTGTTGCCCGAGGCGGCGATCGAGGACAGCGTGGCGACGCTGCCGGGCCTCGACGGTCGCAAGATGAGCAAGAGCTACGACAACACCATTCCGCTGTTCGCGCCGCCGGCCGAGCTGAAGAAGCTGATCTTTTCGATCGTCACCGACTCGCGGGCGCCGGGCGAAGCCAAGGCTACCGAGGGATCGGCGCTGTTCCAGCTCTACCAGGCCTTCTCCACGCCGGAACAGTCGGCCGCCTTCGCACGTGCCTTTGCCGACGGCATTGGCTGGGGCGATGCCAAGCAGGCGTTGTTCGAGCGCATTGACGCTGAAGTCGCGCCGATGCGTGAGAAGTACGAGGCGCTGATGGCCAAGCCGATCGAGATCGAGGCGACCCTGCGCGAAGGCGCGATCAAGGCGCGTCGGATCGCCACGCCGCTGCTGGGCGCCCTGCGGCAGGCCGTAGGCTTGCGTGACCTGCGCGAGCAGGCGGGTGCCGCCAAGCCGGCCAAGGCCAAGCCGGCAATGCCGATGCTCAAGCAATACCGGGAGACGGATGGGCGCTTCCATTTCAAGCTGGTGGCGGCGGACGGCCGCGAGCTGCTCTTGGGCCTGGGCCACACCTCGCCGCGTGAAGCCGGCCAGGCGATCGCCCGGCTGAAGGCGGACGCCGGTTCCGGACTGCGTGAGGTCGCTGGGCGGGGCGTGCAGTTGGGCGATGAGTTGCTTGGCGAACTGGCTGCGGACGCCGTATTGGAAGACGTTGCCGCGGCGCTCGCGACGTTCGCGGAGGAGGGTGCCTGATGGCCGATATCGCCGACCTAGCGATCCTGCTGTTCCTGCCCTGGTTCGCGATCCTGGGCGCGCTGTACTGGTTCTATCCGCGCTCGCTGGCGCGCACGTCCGCGCGGCGGAATTTCGACATCGCCATGCTGGCCCTGGCCTTCGTCGCCAGTTTCGTCGCGGGGCGCTGGGGCTATTCCATCGCCAGCACCAGCATCGAAGCCGGCCCGATCTGGCGCCAGGTGCTGGCCAGCCTGCTGGCCTACAAGGCCTTCCTGGCGGTGATCGCCGGGGCCTGGGCCTGGCGCGGCATGCGCTTCCGCTAGGCTCCGACGCGGCGCCATGAACCGGGCGCAGAGTCCCCCGCGCCCTGGCTCAGAACGCCTGCGCGGGGGGTGGCTCGGATCAGTTCGGACGCTGCAGGTCGTCGAGCAGGGCGCGCAGGAAGCGTGCGGCCTCGCCGCCGGTGCAGGCGCGGTGGTCGAAGGTGATCGAGATCGGCATCGTGCGATGCGTCTCCAGCCCGCCCAGCACCGGCACCACCGCGTGGAACAGGCGACCGGCGCCGACGATGCAGACGCAGGGCGGCACCACCACCGGCGTAGCGTACTTGCCGGCGAAGACGCCGAAGTTCGACAGCATCAGGGTGTAGTCGCGCAGGTCTTCGGGCGGCAGGCTGCGGTTGCGCACGCCGTCGCGGATGCGGTTGAGCTCGCCGCGGATCTGCCAGGCATCGAGCTTTTCGGCGCCGCGCAGGTTGGCCACGAACAGGCCGTCCGGCGAATCGATGGCGATGCCTACGTCCACCCGCGAATGCCGGCGCAGCGTGCCTTCCTTGGCGTTGAACCAGGAATTGAGTGCCGGCACCGTCTGTCCCGCTACGGCCAGCGCACGGATCAGGCGCGCCATGATGTCTTCGCCCGGCGACCAGGCATGGATGTCGGCGTCGTCCATCAGTGACGTCGGCACCACTTCGGCGTGGGCCTGCGACATGGTGCGGATCATGTTGCGCTTGACGCCGCGGATGGGGTCGTCGACGTCGAGCTTGGCGACGCTGTCTGTAGGAGGGGCTTTAGCCCCGAAGCTCTTCGCTGCGGTGGGAGGGCTCGGCGCGAAGGGTTTCGGGCCCGAAGGCCCTCCTACAGGGGTGGGGCGGGCTGAGGAGGCAGCGGGATTGGCCGCCGCGCGCTTCACGTCGGCCAGGGTCACGTCGCCGTTGGCACCGCTGGCACTGACGCGGGCGAGGTCGACCTTGAGCTTTTTGGCCAGCGCGCGCACGGCCGGCATGGCCTTGACACCGCCGATCGCGACCGCTTGTTCGCTGCGCACCGCGTTGGAACTTTCCATGGCGCCAACGACGGTGCCGGCATCGGCATCGGCGGGCTCCTCGCGAATCTCGCCGCCGGTATCGGAGGCCACGACCGTGAGGTCTTCACCGTCATTGCGCGCGGGCTCGTTCGGCACCGGCTTGCCGGCGCCCTTGTGGCCGTGTGAGTGCCCGGTGTCCTGGGCATCGGCGCGCTGCGGCAGCGAGGGGTCCATTTCGACCTCGACCAGCCAGTGGCCGGTCTCAATGACGTCACCGGCATCGCCGGCGAGCCGGAGCACCTTGCCCGAGTAGGGCGAAGGCACTTCGACCACCGCCTTGGCGGTTTCCATCGACACCAGCGGCTCGTCGAGCTTGACGACGTCGCCGACCTTGACCAGCCACTCGACGATCTCGGCGTCGGGCAGGCCTTCACCCAGGTCGGGCAGGTGGAATAGTTTCTTCTCGCTCATGGGATGTCCTCAGCCGGCCGCGGCGACGCGCTTGGCGGCGGCGACGATTTTTTCCACGCTGGGCAGGTACTTCATTTCCAGGCGGAACAGGGGAATGTGGGTGTCGTAGCCGGTGACGCGCTCGACCGGTGCGAGCAGGTCGAACATCGACTCCTCGGCCAGGCGCGCGGCGATCTCGGCGCCGAAGCCCGCGGTCTTGGCGGCTTCGTGCACGATCACGCAGCGGCCGGTCTTGGCCACCGACTCCTTGATGGTGTCGAAGTCCAGCGGCGTCAGCGTGGCGACATCGATGACCTCGGCGCTGATGCCGTCCTCGGCCAGCTTGTCGGCGGCCTCCAGGGTCTCTTTCACCTGCGCGCCCCAAGTGACCAAGGTGACGTCGGTGCCGTCGCGCAGCACGAAGCACACGTCCAGCGGCAGCGCTTCGCCGTCGTCGGGCACCTCTTCCTTGTACTGGCGGTAGATGCGCTTGGGCTCGAAGAAGATCACCGGGTCCGGGTCGCGGATCGCGGCCAGCAGCAGCCCGTAGGCACGCTGCGGCGAGGAGGGCATCACCACCCGCAGGCCCGGCACGTTGGTGAAGATCGACTCGTTGGCTTCGGAATGATGCTCCGGCGCACGGATGCCGCCGCCCCAGGGCACGCGCAGCACCATCGGGCAGGTCAGGCGGCCGCGGGTGCGGTAGCGGAAGCGGGCGGCATGGCAAACGATGTGATCCACCATCGGATACATGAAGCCGTCGAACTGCGCCTCGGCCACCGGCTTGAAGCCCTGCGAAGCCAGGCCGACGGTGAGGCCGGCGATGGTGGTCTCGTCCAGCGGCGTGTCCAGCACGCGCTGGTCGCCAAAGGTCTGCTGCAGGCCGGCGGTGGCGCGGAACACGCCGCCGTTCACGCCCACGTCCTCGCCCAGCACGATCACGGTGTCGTCGTGCTTCATTTCCCAGGCCAGGGCCTGGGTGATCGCTTCAATCAGGGTAATGGCAGCCATCTCAGCGGCCCTCCCACTTGATCGCGTCGGCGCGCTGCGCTTCGAGCTCGGTCGGCAGTTCGGCGTAGAGGTAGTCGAACATGACTTCCACCGGCTGCACCTTGGTCTCGAGGTAGGCGTTGACCTCCTCGTCCACGCGCTTGCCGCATTCCTCCTTCCAGGCCGCCTCTTCGGTCTCGCTCCAGACGCCTTCGCTGATCAGGAAGGTGCGCAGGCGTGACATCGGCTCGCGCTCCCAGCCTTCCTTTACTTCGGCGTCGTCGCGGTAGCGGCGGGCGTCGTCGGCGGTGGTGTGGTCGGACAGGCGATAGGTGACCAGCTCGAGCACGCTGCCGCCATGGCCGTTGCGGGCCCGCTTGATGGCGTGGTCCATGGCGGCGCGCACGGCGATGATGTCGTTGCCGTCCACCTGCACGCAGTCCAGGCCGCCGGCCAGGCCCTTCTGGGCTAGCGTCTTGGCGCCGGTCTGGGCCTTGCGCGGCACCGAGATCGCCCACTGGTTATTGATGATGCACAGCACGAAGGGCAGCGTGTAGGCGCCGGCCGAGTTGATGGCGGCGTAGGTGTCGGTCTTGGAGCTGCCGCCGTCGCCGACGCAGGTCACGGCCACGCGCGGTTCGCCGCGCAGCTTGAAGGCCAGCGCCGCGCCGGCGGCGTGCAGGCACTGGGTGCCGATCGGCACGCACCAGGGATAGTCGTGCGGCGGGCCGGAAAAATCGTTGCCGCGCTCGTCGCCGCCCCAGTACATCAGGATGTCGCGCGGCTTCACGCCGCGGACGATCTGGGCGCCGTACTCGCGGTATGACGGCGCGAACACGTCGTCGTACTGCATGGCGCTGCCGATGCCGATGTGTGCGGCCTCGTGCCCCAGGCAGCTGGCGTAGGTGCCCAGCTTGCCGGTGCGCTGCAGCGCCACCGACTTGGTGTCGAAGGTGCGCACGTACAGCATGGTCTTGAACAGTTCGACCAGGTTACGGCGGTCTTTTGCGAATTCAGGCAGGTCATCACGCACCAGGCGGCCGTCGGCCCCCAGGTACTGGAGATATTCAATTTCGAAACTTGCAACGGTCGCCATCACGGGTCCTCCCAGGCAGACCCGTGTGATACCAGCCCCGGACCCGGCGTGGCAAGCGCCGGCCCTGCCGAAAACATGAAATCACCGGTGCAATCTGCCTGTCACGGGCGCGGCGACGGGGCGGGCGCGGCTGAGCGCCTGTGACCGTACGCAGGCGTTGGTTTTGCCAAGGCGGGGGGTCCCTTGCTGCAGGTCCTGGCCAAGCCCCGGCGGAATGACATCCGCCGGGGCCAGTCGTCAGCGGTTGAACGGATTCTGCGGCTGGCCGACGATCCGGGCGCTGCCGGTGGCGGTGTCGTTGGCCGGCACGGCATCGCGACTGAAGGTGCTGGCGGTGATCACCAGCTCGATGTCCTCGATGGCGCCCAGGCGCAGCGCGTCGAACACGATCACGATCGCATCCGAGGCGCCGGCGGCCAGTTCGGTTTCGCGGCCACAGGCGATGCGGCTGCGGCTGCCGCCGTCGGTCGCGACCGGCGCGCTGCAGGTCCAGCCTTCGGCCTGGACCGGATGCAGACGAGCCGGCGGCGTGCCGACTTCGATCAGCAGCTCCGGACGCAGGGCGGGCGCCTCGCCGAAGTTGCCCACCCGGGCTCGGAAAATAGCCTGCCGGCCGCTGGGGACGGGCTTGCGCGGCGATACCAGCGTGGTCGCCAGGTCGGCGTCGAGGAAGTTGCCCACGCGCAGCTCGGCCACCAGCGGATCGTGGTCGGAGGTGCGCACCGGCACATTCGGGTCGGCGGCGTTGTCGGTGGCGAAATCGCTGTTGACGCGGGCGTGATAGAGGCGGGCCTCGGTATTGGCCAGCACCGTGTCGTTCACCAGCGCGTGGTCGAGGGTCTGGATGTTGCCCTCGAACACGTACGAGTACTGCTCGGCCTCGGGCTTGGTGCCGATCAGGTTGACCAGCGGGCGGGTGACGGCGCTGGCGCCGTAGTCGAGCACCTGGTCAGCCGGCGCCGGGCTGCCCGAGATGATGCCCATCACGTCGACGTAGCCGTCGCTGAAGTCGAAGGCGTTGTAGTCGCCGATCAGCACCAGGTTGGCGGGCGTTGCGTCGGTCTGGATCGCCTCGACCAGCTCGGACAGCATCACGGCCTGCTGCAGGCGCTTGCCGCGCGAGCGGTTGCCCGAAGTGAGCCAGGCGTCGCCGCGGGTCGACAGGGAGTTGACGTCGAGCAGCGACAGCGTGTGGTTGAGCAGCACCGTGAGCGGGAACTCCTCGCCGTTCTCGCCCTTGACGCGCGCGTTGAGCAGCAGCGGTGCGCGGTCGAACAGGACGCCCGAGTTGGTGCTCAGGTCCGGCGCGACGAGTGGCTCGGTGCTGAACATCTCGATGACCGAATCGACCACCACGCGCGGGCCGCCGGCCTGGACCGGAGCGGTCTTGATCAGGTAGCCCAGCCGCTGCGAGCCATTGCTTGCCAGCACGTAGGCCTCGTACTGCGGGCTGTCCGGGCAGGTGCCGAACTCGTTGGTGTTGATGGCCGACGCCAGGCGCTCCGCCGCCGCCAGATTGGCGATTTCGACCAGGCCGACGACGTCCGGATTGCGCAGGTACTGGCAGAACACCTGGGACAGCTTGTCCAGGCGCGTGGTGAAGTCACCGGTCAGGGCGAAGTTCTCGATGTTATAGCTGCCGATGCGCACCGCACCGGCGGTGGCGACCGGCACTGCGGATACGAAGGCACCGCCGCTGGCGACGATGCCGCTGCTGTCGCCCAGCAGCAGGCTGAAATCACCGCGGTCGTAATACATCACGCCCGCCATGCCCTGCAGCTGGGTGCCGGCATCGACGTTGAGTGCGGTGCCCGCTTCCAGGCCCAGGCTCTCGACGCGCAGGCGCTCGGGATTGCGGTCGAACAGCGGGATGTTGTTCGCCGGCGGCAGCGGCACCGTGTCCAACGCGGCGATGCCGGGCTCGCGCGCGGGGCGCGGAGTGGTCGGCAGGGTGACGTAGAAATCGCCGAAGCCGTTGGTGGGGCCCACCACGGTGGCGGCCGGCAGTTCAACGCGCATGCCCTGGTAGCGGCCCATGGCGTCGAGCGCTACGCCCGCGGACAGCACCGAAGCGTCCAGAAGCACCGCCGGCGGCAGGAGTTGGTTGGTCGCCAGCACCACGAAGCTGCTGCTGCCGAGCTGGGTGAGCGGGTAACCGTGCGGCGTCCGCGAGAAGCTGGTGATGCGGCCGCCGACGCGCAGGCGGTTGCCGATCGCGGCGTCAACCGGCGGGCTGCCGCCGGTGAACACGAACAGGCCCTCGGCCGTCGCCGGATCACCGTCCTCGTCGCCCGGAGCGCTCTGGATGAAGTAGCCGTTGCCGCGGCGGGCGGTGACGACGCCCTCGGTCAGCACTTCGGTGCCCACCGCCAGCGGCGAGCCGGTGCCGGTGCCCTGGATATCGGAAATCAGGACTTCGGAGACCACCGACAGTTCGATGCTGGTGGCCGTGCTGCGGGCCTGGTCATCGATGACGTTGACCGGCAGCGAGGCCGAGCCGGCGGCGGCATTGACGGCGGTTTCGAACGAGAACACGTTGTCGCCGGCCTCGGCGTCGCCCTGCAGGCCGTCGTCGCGGAAGCCCTGGCTGGCGCTGCCGCCGATGGCCGTGAGGTCGCCGGTGACGACGATGCCGGTGGAGGCGGGGTTGCGGCCCGGGGTGACGCTGACCGTGAGCAGGGTGGTGTCGCCGTCGGCCAGGCTGGCCGGGCTGGCGCTGCCGCTGCCGGTCGGGTCGGTGGGGTCGGTGCTGGCTGCGCACACGTTCGCCGCGGTCGCGCTGTTGCGCGGGGCCGGCGCGGCCACCGTGAAGTCGGCGCTGTTGTCGTCGGTGTCGGTACAGCCCGCGCCGGCGCGGAAGGCGGCGGTGGTGTTGCTCAAGGTGGGGGTAGAGCTCGTTTCGGGCAGGTTGTTGGAGCCGAAACCGACCCGGTCGATGAACAGTGCCAGCTGGGACTCGCTGCAGGGCGCCGCAGTGGCGCCGCAGCCCAGGTTGGCGGTGCCTTGCAGCAGGGCCACCTTGCCGCCCGTGCCCGAAAGGTTGGGCGCACTGCCAGAGAAGTCGGGGCTCACCGGCAGGGCCACGCCATTGGCGCCACCCGCCAGCTGCACCAGGTAGTACCGGCCGGGCTGCACGCTGACCGACGGCAGCGCGAGCGCCTGACCGAAGCTCCCGGTTCCGGAGCCGTACTGGATGGACAGTCCGGCCAGGGACACCGGGTCCTGGCCGCGATTGAACAGCTCGACGAAATCGTTCGTGTAGGGCGCGCCTGAGTTGCCGCCACCGCCATAAACCTGGCTGATGGCGAGGTCGGATGCCGCCCAGGCCGGGCTGGCGACACACATGGCAAGGATCGTCGCGACCAGCGGGCCACGGTGGGTCGGATTCATGCGGGTTCTCTCCCCAGAGATAAGCAGCGCTATCAGCGGACAACCCGCCGTGGGGTCGGAATTTATCCGAATTCGGGGTCAAAAACGTGACAGCCCGCAAGAAATTTCCGTGGCGGGGACAGCCCTGGGGTCTTCACATACCATGGACGCCCCGTCCCACCGGTACCTGGCCCCATGACCTCGTCCGACAACCTCCGTCCGCTGGAGGACAGCATCACCACCGACCTGCGCGAGCGCCTGAGCTACGGCGGCTACCTGCAGCTCGACACCCTGCTGTCCGCCCAGAAGCCGCTCTCCAGCCCGCCCCACCACGACGAGATGCTGTTCATCGTCCAGCACCACGTGGCCGAGCTGTGGATGAAGCTGCTGATCCATGAGCTGCGCGCCGCCATCGACTGCCTCAAGGCCGACCAGCTCGACCCGATGCAGAAGATCCTGGCCCGGGTGAAAACGGTGCAGCGCCAGCTCAGCGAACAATGGTCGGTGCTCGAGACGCTCACTCCGGCCGACTACCTGCAGTTCCGCGACATCCTGGGCCCGGCCTCGGGCTTCCAGTCGCTGCAGTACCGTGTCATCGAGTTCCTGCTGGGAAATAAAAACGCCGCGATGCTGAAGGTGTTCGAGCACGATCCCGCCGCCAGCGCCGAACTCACCGCCGTGCTGGAGGCGCCGAGCCTGTACGACGAATTCCTGCGCCACCTGCATCGCCGCGGCCATGCCATCCCGGCCCACTGCGTGGAGCGCGACTGGTCGCAGCCGCATGCGCGCGAACCGGCGCTGATCCCGGTGTTGAAGGCCATTTACGAGGACACCGACACCCACTGGGAGGCCTACGCCACCTGCGAGCAGCTGGTGGACGTGGAGGGCAGCTTCCAGCTCTGGCGCTTCCGGCACATGAAGACGGTGGAGCGGATCATCGGCTTCCGGCGCGGCACCGGCGGCAGCTCCGGCGTCGGCTTCCTGAAGCAGGCCCTGGAGCTGACCTTCTTCCCCGAGCTGCTGGAAGTGCGGACGGTGCTGGGCCAGCCGGGCTGAACGGACGCCGGCGGGGCTGCTAGGATTCGGGCACCTCACCGTACGCCCAGGAGCCCGCATGACGCCCGCCACCCCTGAGATCGCCGCCCCGCGCGGTTGGATCGCCCGCTCCCTGGACCTGGTCGAGCGAGTGGGCAACAAGCTGCCCGACCCGGCCGTGTTGTTCCTGATCCTGATGCTGGTCACCTGGGCCGTGTCGGCGCTGATGTCGTCCATCAGCTTTGCCGAGCTCGACCCGCGCACCGGCGAGCCGGTGCAGATCGTGAACCTGCTCACCGGCGGCAGCCTGACCGCCTTCATGGCCTCGATGGTCACCACGTTCGTGAACTTCGCGCCGCTGGGCGTGGTGCTGGTGGCGATGCTGGGCCTGGGCGTGGCCGAGCACACCGGCTTCATCAACGCCAGCCTGCGCGCGATGCTGAGCGTCACCCCGAAGATGCTGCTGACCCCGGCCCTGATCGGCGTCGGCATCCTCAGCCACGTGGCGGTGGACGCTGGCTATGTCCTGGTGATCCCGCTGGGCGCGGTGATCTTCTACGCCGCTGGTCGGCACCCGCTGGCGGGTATCGCGGCGGCATTCGCGGGCGTGTCGGGCGGCTTCTCGGCCACCTTCATCGTGCCCTCGAGCCTCGACCCGCTGCTGGCGGGGCTGACCCAGGCGGCGGCCCGCCTGCTTGATGCGAATATCGAGATCAATCCGCTTAACAACTACTTCTTCACCACCAGCTCGACCGTGCTGATCATGCTGGTGGGCTGGTTCCTCACCGACAAGGTGATCGAACCGCGCCTGCAGGCCACGCAAGTGGACGGCGACACCGCCGACATGCCGACCATGAGCCCGCTCCAGCCCCAGGAAAAGAAGGGCCTGATCGCTGCGTCCGTGGCGATGGTGGTGGCGGTGCTGCTGCTGGTCGCGACCCTGCTGGTCCCGGGCACGCCCTGGGCCGCCGATCCGGCCACGCTGGCGCCGGGCACGAACCCGCTGCTGGCCTTCACGGCGCCGCTGATGCGCTCGATCGTGGCGCTGATCTTCATCTTCTTCCTGATTCCCGGCGCGGTGTACGGTTACGTCGCGGGCACGGTAAAGACCCATCGCGACATCATCGCCGGCATGTCCAAGGCGATGTCGGGGATGGGCTATTACATCGTCATGGCCTTCTTCGCCGCGCAGTTCATCTACGCCTTCGGCCAGTCCAACCTGGGCGTGCTGATGGCGATCAAGGGCGCCAACCTGCTGCAGGCGATGGGCCTGCCGATGGCGATGACCGTGGTCGGTATCGTGCTGTTGTCGGGCTTCGTGAACCTGATGGTCGGTTCGGCCTCGGCCAAGTGGGCGCTGATCGGCGCGGTGATGGTGCCGATGCTGATGCAGCTGGGCGTCTCGCCCGACCTGACCCAGGCCGCCTACCGCGTCGGTGACTCGTCCACCAACATCATCACGCCGCTGCTGCCCTACTTCCCGCTGATCGTGGTGTTCTGCCAGAAGTACGTGAAGGGCGCCGGCGTCGGCACCCTGCTGGCCCTGATGCTGCCCTACGCGATCACGCTGCTGGTGGTCTGGACAGCCTTCCTGCTCGGCTTCTGGGCGCTGGGCATTCCGCTGGGCGTGGGCTCGAGCTACGAGTACGTGCCGGTCGGCTGAACTGGCCTCCCGGCCTGTTCATTCCGCGGGCCGGGAGGGTAAGGGTGGTTTGACGGGCCCCGCCCGCAGCGAGTACACCTTCACATCCCGCCTGGCCCGAAACCGGCGCGGGGACAGTAAGTCCATCCAAGAACAAGAGACCGGGGAGTTCCAAGACCAGTGGCCAATAATCCTTATGCTGCCGAAGCGGGCAAGACCTTCCTGGGTCATCCGCGCGGCCTGTACATGCTGTTCTTCGCCGAAATGTGGGAGCGCTTCTCCTACTACGGCATGCGCGCCCTGCTGGTGCTTTATCTAACCAAGCATTGGCTGTTCTCCGACGGCGAAGCGTCGATGGTCTATGGCGCCTACACGGCGCTGGTCTACATCACGCCGGTGATCGGCGGCTACCTGGCCGACAAATACCTGGGTCAGCGCAAAGCCGTCGTTTATGGCGCAGTGCTGCTCACCATCGGTCATTTCCTGATGGGCTTCGAAGGCGAGGGCGGTGACAACAGCCCTGCGCTCAATGCGTTCTGGCTGGCCCTGGCCTTCATCATCGTCGGCTCTGGCTTCCTGAAGGCCAACATCTCGGTGATGGTCGGCCAGCTCTATCCGCGCACGGACGTGCGGCGTGACGGTGCGTACACGATCTTCTACATGGGCATCAACCTTGGCGCCTTCTTCGGGTCGCTGGCCTGCGGCTTCCTGGGTGAGGTCTACGGCTGGAAGTACGGCTTCGGCGCCGCCGGCGTCGGCATGCTGCTGGGCTTGATCGTGTTCGTGCTCGGCCGCCCCACGCTGATGGGCAACGGTGAATCCCCGGATCCCGCCAAGCTGCGCACGCGCATCGCAGGCCTGCCGTTCGAATGGCTGCTGTACGCGCTCGGCATCGGCATCGTGGCCGCTTGCTGGTGGATGGTGCAGAACCAGGACGTGGTCGGCTGGGCGCTGGGTATCTCCGGCTTGATCCTCCTGATCTATGTGATCGTAGTTGCCGTCACCAAGCTCGATGCGCACGCCCGCGATCGTATTTTCGCCGCCATGATCCTGATGATCGGTTCGGTGCTGTTCTGGGCGCTGTTCGAGCAGGCCGGTTCGTCCTTGAATCTCTACACCGACCGCTACGTGGACCGGAGCCTGATGGGCTGGGAAGTGCCCGCCTCGATGTTCCAGTCGATCAATGCGTTTTACATCGTGGCGCTGGCGCCGTTCTTTGCGGCGCTGTGGACCACGCTGGGCCGCCGCGGACTGGAGCCTTCGGCCCCGGCCAAGTTCGGCCTGGCGATGGTGCAGCTGGGCGCCGGCTTCCTGGTCCTGGTCGCGGGTGCCACCGCGGTCGCGACCGGCAGCCTGACGCCGGTGATGTTCATCTTCCTGATCTACCTGCTGCACACGACCGGCGAACTGTGCCTGTCGCCGGTCGGCCTGTCGGCCATGAACCGGCTCGCCCCGGCGCAAATGGCCAGCCTGATCATGGGTTCGTGGTTCTTCGCCTCGGCGACCGGCAACTACGTCGCGGGCCTGATCGCCGCGGCGACCGGGTCGGAAGCGGCGTCGGGTGAAGATGCCGCCCAGCAGGTCGTGCTCGACGTCTACTCCGATATTGGCTGGATCGCGATCGCCGTTGGCGTGGGCTTCGTGCTTATCTCGCCGCTGATCAAGAAGCTGATGCACCTCGACACGCTGCGCGATGCCGAGCCGGTCCTGGCCGGCCAGTCGGAAATCGGCGAGCCCGGCGCTGCCGGCATGGGCGTGGATCGGGAGCTGAAGTAAGCCTCGCGCTTCGCAGCCTGCAACAGGAAAAGGCGGCCTCCGGGCCGCCTTTTTCTTGAAGCATCGATGCCTGCCCGCCGCACCCTGTAGGAGGGCCTTCAGGCCCGAAGCTTTTTGGCGAAGAGCTTCGGGCCTGAAGGCCCTCCTACATTTTTAGAGGAGGTGGCGGAGGTCGGGGAGGTATTTTTCGAGCGAGCCGGTATTCACCGCGACCACGCGCTCGCCGCGCTTGAGCAGGCCGCGGTCGAGCAGTTGGGGCAGGGCGGCGAGGCAGGCGGCGCCCTCGGGCGAAATCCAGTGCTGTCGTTCGCGCCACACAGCGGAAAGTTCGCGCGCGGTGTCGGCTTCCGATACCGCGACCGCGGCGCCGCCGCTGGCGCGGATGATCTGCAGCACGCGGAACTGGCCAACGCCGGCCGGCACGTTCAGCCCGGTGGAAATCGTCGGTCCGGTCTGCGGCAGCGCGTGGGTATCGTCGGCGCCCTCGTCGAAGGCGCGCACCAGCGGTGTGGTGACTTCGGACTGCACGCAGAACATCTTCGGCCGGCGCGAATCAATCAGCCCCAGCGCCTCGAGTTCGTCAAACGCCTTCCACATGCCCAGCACGCCGGTGCCGCCGCCGGTGGGGTAGACGATGGCGTCTGGAAGCGACCAGCGCGTTTCGCCCGGCGGTGGCTCGGCCATTTCCAGGCCCAGGGTTTTCTTGCCCTCGATACGCCAGCCCGGTTCCTGGAAGGTGGCGCAGTTGAACCAGCCGTTCGGCCAGTAGTCCGCCTTGAGCTTGGCCGCAGCCTCGCGGATGGTGCCTTTCACCAGCTCCAGGTGGATGCGGCCCGGGTGCAGACGGGTCATGGCCGCCACCTGGCCCAGGATCGGCATCGGGGTGTCGTCGGGCATGGCAACGACGACCTCGAGTCCACCGGCCAGGCCGTAGCGCACCAGGGAGTCGCCGGCATTGCCTTGGGTCGGAACGGCCAGCCGCGTGAGGCCGGCGCGGCGCGCCATCGCGACCACCATCGCCATGCCGCGGTCCTTGAAACTCTGCGTCGGATTGGCGCCGTAGCCCGGATGGGCGCGGCCTTCGTCCTTGAGCTGCAGGCGCAGGCCGGCCGCGCGCGCCACGGCGTGGTCGGCGTAGTCGAGCAGCGGCGTGTGGCCTTCGCCCAGGGCGACGATGTGGGCCGCATCGGCGGGGTCGTTGACGTCGAGCGGCATCAGCGCACCGAATCGCCACATGTCAGGGCGGTTCGGGTGGTACCAGGCGGCGGCGGGCTTCTCGCGCGCCAGTCGCTCGAGGTCGAGCACCATTTGCACGGGCCGGCCGTCGGCCGGGTCCAGGTTCATCGGTGGCTCGGGCGGGTATTCAATGCCCGAACCAATGCCTTGCAGGCAGCGCAGGTAGCCCATGCGGAGCGATCCTCTAGCGGGGGTCAGTGGGTTTTTTGTTCGGCGTCGCCCAACAGGTCGATCAGCCGGGATAGTGCGGCGCGGTCGTCCGCGCCGAGATTCGACAGCAGGCGCCGCTCGTAGGCCAGTGCCGCAGGTGCGACTTGGGCGTAGACGCGCTGGCCTTCCTCGGACAGTTCCAGCACCGAGCGTCGGCGATCGGCGCCGTGGGTGTCGCGGGTCAGTCGGCCGGCGGCCAGCAGGCTGGCTACGGCGCGGCTCACGGCGACCTTGTCCATGGCCGTGCGCTCGGCCAGCTCGCTGGCAGAAAGGCCGGGGTAGCGGCCCAGCACGGCCAGCAGGCGCCATTCGGTCACGCCCAGAGCGAAGCGTTCGGCGTAGAGGCGGGCGATGTCCTGGCTGATGCGGTTCGAGAGCACCGACAGCCGATAGGGCAGGAACTGGTCGAGGTCGAGGCTGTCGCGGTCAGACATTGCGGCGCTGTGCCTTGAAAATGGTTGCAATTGAAACTATAACGATAGCCTTCCCCTTGCAAGTCGCCCCCGACCGGAGGACCGCCATGAGCGCCCAGCCCCAGACCCACGCCCCGAACCTCGGCATGAAGCCGACCACCTTCGAGAACCCGATGGGCATCGACGGTTTCGAGTTCGTCGAGTTCGCCGCCCCGGCCGGCAGCATTGACCTGCACGCGATGTTCCGTTCGATGGGCTTCAGCCCGGCGCTGCGGCACAAGACCCGCAAGATCACCGTCTACCGCCAGGGCGGCGTCAACTTCCTGGTCAACGAGGACCCGGACAGCTTCGCCGCCGACTTCGCGGCCCAGCACGGTCCCTGCGCCTGTGGCTTCGCGATCCGCTTCACCGAGCCGGTGGCCAAGGTCTTCGATACCGTGAAAGGCAATGGCGGCCAGGCCATCGACAACAAGCCCGGCAGCGGCGCGATCGCGGTGCCAGCGGTGAAAGGCATCGGCGACTGCATGCTCTACCTGGTGCCCTCGGGCGAGGACGTCTATGCGGCCGACTTTGAGCCGATCCCGGGCGCCGACCTCCATCCGGTCGGCTTCGGCCTGACCTTCATTGACCACCTCACGCACAACCTCTACTTCGGCAATATGCAGAAGTGGAGCGACTACTACGAGCGCCTGTTTAACTTCCGCGAGATTCGCTACTTCGACATCAAGGGCGCCAAGACCGGCCTGGTGTCCAAGGCCATGACCGCGCCGGACGGCGTGGTGCGCATCCCGCTCAACGAGTCGAACGACCCGAAGTCGCAGATCAACGAATACCTCGACGCCTACAAGGGCGAGGGCATCCAGCACATCGCCTGCTTCACCGACGACATCTATTCCACGGTCGAGGCGATGCGCGCGCAGGGCGTGCACTTCCTGGACACGCCGGACACTTACTTCGACGTGATTGACGCGCGCGTGCCCGAGCATGGCGAAGACGTGCCGCGCCTGCGCGCCAACAAGATCCTGATCGACGCCGACCCGGAAACCAAGCAGCGCAAGCTGCTGCAGATCTTCACCACCAATGCCGTTGGTCCGATCTTCTTCGAGATCATCCAGCGCAAGGGCAACGAGGGCTTCGGCGAAGGCAATTTCCAGGCCTTGTTCGAATCCATCGAGCGCGACCAGATCCGTCGCGGCGTGCTCTAAGGGACCCCTGGGGCGCGGCTCTCGGCGCCCACGCCAGTCCGGACCAACCGACTTACGGAAGCCACGCCATGTCCCTGCAATACCAGAGTGGGTTTGGGAACGAATTCGCGACCGAGGCCCTGCCGGGCGCGTTGCCGGTAGGGCGTAATTCGCCGCAGCGGGCGCCGTACGGCCTGTATGCCGAGCAGATGTCCGGCACCGCCTTCACCGCGCCGCGGGCAACCAACCGGCGCAGCTGGCTGTACCGGATTCGCCCGGCGGCGCTGCACGGCAAGTTCGAAGCGTTGGTGCGGCCGCGCTTCCACAACGACTTCGGGCACGGGCCGGTAACGCCAGACCAGCTGCGCTGGAGCCCGCTGCCGATGCCGTCGGTGCCCACCGATTGGTTGGACGGCCTGTATACGATGGCCGGCAATGGCGGGCCCGAGGCCGGTACCGGGGTGGGCATCCACCTGTACGCCGCCAACAAGGACATGGACGGGCGCTTCTTTTACGACGCTGACGGTGAGCTGCTGATCGTGCCGCAGCAGGGCCGCCTGCGGATCGCCACCGAGATGGGTGTGCTCGAGCTCGAGCCGCAGGAAATTGCGGTGATTCCACGCGGCGTGCGCTTCAGCGTCTCGCTGCCCGACGGCAGTGCCCGCGGCTATGTCTGCGAAAACTTCGGCGCGATGCTCAAGCTGCCCGATCTCGGTCCGATCGGCAGCAACGGCTTGGCCAACCCGCGCGACTTCCTGGCGCCGGTGGCGGCTTACGAGGACAGAACCGGCGACTTCGAGCTGGTTGCCAAGTTCCAGGGCGGCCTGTGGCGCGCCGCCATCGGCCACAGCCCGATGGACGTGGTGGCCTGGCATGGCAACTACACGCCGAGCAAGTACGACCTGCGCCGCTTCAACACCATCGGTTCGATCAGCTACGACCACCCGGATCCTTCGATCTTCCTGGTGCTGCATTCGCCCAGCGACAGCGAAGGCGTCAGCAACCTAGACTTCGCGATCTTCCCGCCGCGCTGGCTGGTGGCCCAGGACACGTTCCGCCCGCCGTGGTTCCACCGCAACATCGCCAGCGAGTTCATGGGGCTGGTGCACGGCGCCTACGACGCCAAGGCCGAAGGCTTCTTGCCCGGCGGCGCATCGCTGCACAACGCGATGAGCGGCCACGGGCCGGACGCGGCGACGTTCGAGAAAGCCTCGAAGGCGGATCTTTCCAAGGCCGACGTCATCACCGACACCATGGCTTTCATGTTCGAGACCCGCAGCGTGCTGCGTCCGACCCGCCAGGCGCTGGACGCCGGCCACCGCCAGGCTGACTATCAGCAATGCTGGCAGGGTCTGGCCAGCCACTTCACGCCGGAGCAACGCTGATGATTCGTTGGTACCTGCCGCTGCTCGCTCTGCTGACGGCCACGGCCTGCAGCAAGCCCGAGCCCGCCACCGCCGAGGCGGCCGCGCCGGTCGCACCGGTCGCGGCCGAACCTGTCGTTCCGGCCGAACCCACACCGGCCACGCGGGAGGCGGAGCAGGCTTTGGCCCGCAACGATCCTGAGGTAATCAACTTCGAAGGCTTTGGGCCGGCGAAGTTCGGTACCGACGAAGAGCAAGTGCGCATGTCCTGGGGCCATCCTCTGGAGGGCGAACCGAATCCTGCCGATGGCCCCAAGGCCTGCTACTACCTGACGATGGATCCGCCCCCGGAGACCGGCTCCGGCATCGCCTTCATGTTCGAGGAGGGCGGCTTCAAGCGCTACGACGTTGACGTCGCGGCGCACGTGGCGCCGGGTGATTTCACCATCGGAGCCCGCGCCGACGACGTGCTGGCCAAGTTCGCCGGCCGGGTCGAGGCCATGCCGCACGAGTACGTCGAAGGCGGCCGTTACCTGGTGGTCACGCCGGCGCAGGGCGGCGATGCGCGCCTGGTGTTCGAAGTCGACGCGCAGGGACTGGTCAGCGAATGGCGCATCGGCCTGCTGCCGCAGGTGCTCTATACCGAAGGCTGCAGCTGACACCCGCGCCTCCCTCCCCCTTGAACGAACTGGAATGACATGAAGCTTGGATCATTGAAGGAAGGCGGCCGCGACGGCACGCTGGTCGTGGTTTCGAAGGACCTTGGCCGCGCTGTGCGCGTGCCGGGCATTGCACCGACACTGCAGCGCGCGCTTGAGGATTGGTCCAACGCTGCGCCGCGCCTCAACGGCGTCTACGAGGCGCTGCAGGGCAGCCAGGCCGAAACCATCAACGGCGAGCCGGTGTTCTCGACGGACTTCGCCGCGTTCGCGTCGCCGCTGCCGCGCGCCTATGAGTTCGTGGACGGCAGCGCCTATCTGCCCCACGTCGCCCGCGTGCGCAAGGCCCGCGGCGCCGAGGTGCCGGAGAGTTTCTATACCGATCCGCTGATGTACCAGGCCGTGAGCGCCGGCTTCTACGGTCCTCGCGACCCGGTGCTGGTGGCCGACGAGGCCCACGGCATCGATCTTGAGGCGGAGATCGTGGTGGTGACCGACGACGTGCCCCAGGGCGCCTCGCCAACGCAGGCGGCTGCGCACATCCAGCTGATCGGCCTGGTGAACGATGTTTCGCTGCGAAACCTGATTCCCGGCGAACTGGCCAAAGGCTTCGGCTTCCTGCAGTCCAAGCCGCGCTCGGCCTTGAGCCCGGTGTTCGTGACGCCTGATGAACTGGGCGACGCCTGGCGCGACAACAAGCTGCACCTGCCGCTGCTCACCCATGTCAACGGCAAGTGGTTCGGTGCGCCGGAGGCCGGCGTGGACATGCAGTTCGACTTCTCGCAGTTGGTGGCCCACGCGGCCAAGACCCGGCCGCTGTCGGCCGGCACCGTCGTGGGTTCCGGCACCGTGGCCAACGAGGACACCTCGCGGGGTGCGTCCTGCTTCGCCGAGCTGCGCACGGTCGAGGCCCTGCGCGACGGCAAGCCCAGTACGCCCTTCATGTCCTTCGGCGATACGGTGCGGATCGAGGTGCTGGACGGGCAGGGTGCGTCGATCTTCGGGGCCATCGAACAGCGCATCGCCAAGGCCTGAGTCCCTCCCACAAGCCGCCGGGGCGGGGGTATGCTGGCAACAAGGGTCCGGCGTTCAGCCGGGCCGCAAGGTCCATGGAAAGGGAGTAGGTCGCATGAGCTCGGGAATCATCCGGCTTTATTCGTACTGGCGCTCCAGCGCCGCGTACCGCGTGCGCATCGCGCTCAATCTCAAGGGGTTGCCCTACGAGACCATGCCCGTGCACCTGCTCAAGGACGGCGGCCAGCAGCACGCGACCCCGTTCAGCGATCTCAATCCGCAGGAACTGGTGCCGGTGCTGATGCACGGCAACCGCATCCTGCGTCAGTCCATGTCCATCATCGAATACCTGGATGAAACCTGGCCGACCCCGCCGCTGATGCCCGCCACCGCCCGCGATCGCCAGCGCGTGCGCGCCATTGCCCAAATGGTCGCCTGCGAGATCCACCCGCTCAACAACCTTCGCGTGCTGCAGTTCATGGACAAGACCTGGAACGTGCCGCAGGCCGAGCGCGACACCTGGACCCGGCACTGGATAAAGGTCGGTCTGGACGCGGTCGAAGACACGCTCTGCGACAACCCGTCCACCGGTGATTTTTGCGATG
Source organism: Arenimonas alkanexedens (assembly GCF_054781355.1). Classification (NCBI taxonomy): domain Bacteria; kingdom Pseudomonadati; phylum Pseudomonadota; class Gammaproteobacteria; order Lysobacterales; family Lysobacteraceae; genus Arenimonas; species Arenimonas alkanexedens. The sequence continues at coordinate 624,580 of NZ_BAAGUO010000002.1, read as the reverse complement.
GCGAACAGCCGACCATGGCCGACTGCTGCCTGGTGCCGCAGGTGTTCAATGCCGAACGTTTCGGCGTGGACATGGCGCCTTACCGCACCATTCGCCGGATCGTCCAAACCTGCCTGGCCATGGATGAGTTCAATCAGGCCCGGCCGGAGAACCAGCCGGATGCCCCGGCGCCGGGCGGCAACTAGACGCGCCCAAGGCCCCCCGCCCGCGGCGGGGGTGCATCGTCCTCAGTAGCCCGAGGAAGCGTTCTCGCTGCCGGGACCGCCGCCGCCATACATTTCGGCATAGGGGTCGTGCTCGCCGGTGGCACCTTCCGCGAGGCGGATCTTAAGGGCCAGGCCGTCGCGTGAATCGGCCTTGCGCAGCGCCTCCTCCAGCTCGACCTTGCCTTCCTTGTACATCCTGAACAGAGCCTGGTCGAAGGTCTGCATGCCGGCCTCGAGCGATTTGTCCATCGCGTCCTTGATCTCGTGCACCTCACCGCGACGGATGAGGTCGCGGATCATTGGCGTGTTGATCAGGATCTCGGCCGCCGGCAGACGCTTGCCGTCCTTGCCGACCACCAGGCGCTGGCTGATGATCGCCTTGAGGTTCAGGGCCAGGTTCATCAGCACGTTCTTGTGGGCCGATTCCGGGAAGAAGTTCAGGATGCGGTCCAGGGTCTGGTCGGCGTTGTTCGAGTGCAGCGTGGCCATGCACAGGTGGCCGGTTTCAGCGAAGGCGATGGCCGATTCCATGGTCACGGCGTCGAGGATCTCGCCGATCAGGATGACGTCCGGCGCCTCGCGCATGGCGTTCTTGAGCGCGTTGTGGAAGGCGTGGGTGTCCAGGCCGACCTCACGCTGGTTCACGATCGACTTCTTGTGCTTGTGCAGGAACTCGATCGGATCCTCGATGGTGAGGATGTGGCCGGTGTTGTTGGCGTTGCGGTGGTCGATCATCGCCGCCAGGGTGGTGGACTTGCCTGAACCGGTGGAGCCGACGACCAGGACCAGTCCGCGCTGCTCCATCACGATGTCCTTGAGCACGGCCGGCAGCTTGAGCTGGTCGATGCTGGGGATCTCGGATTTGATGGCGCGGATGACCATGCCGACTTCGCCGCGCTGCTTGAACACGTTCACGCGGAAGCGCCCGGTGTCCTTCACGGCGATGGCCATGTTGTATTCCAGGTCGCGCTCGAACGCGGGCACCTGGCCCTCGTCCATCAGCGAATAAGCGATCTTCTTGACCATGCCGGCCGGCAGGCCGGTGTTGCCGAGGGGGTAGAGCTTGCCCTCGACCTTGATATAGACGGGCGCGCCGGTGGTCAGGAACATGTCCGACGCGTTCTTTTCCGTCATCAGCTTCAGGAAGTAGCCGATGTCCATGTGCGTATCCTTGGGTCCCGTTCTGAATCTGTTGGCTGGGCCTCGGACGGCTACAATAGCCCGCGTCCATCTGCCCACCTGCGAGATCGCCTTATGACATTTTCCTCGCTAAAAATCCATCACGCGCTTGCATTTGTGCTGCTTTCGTCAAGCTCCTGGGCCATCGCCGAGGACAGCGTGGAGCTGCTGGCAGCGGAAACCGCAGTCGCTGCGGCCTTGCGCGCCGAGCCGCGCGGCGAGGCGGCGCGGCTGCTCGAAGAGGCCCGTGCAGGGCTGCAGGCCGCCCGCGATGCGCAGTCCCGTCGCAAGCGCCGGGACGCCGCTGAGATGGCCCAGGTCGCCGAGGCCACGGCCGATCTGGCGCGCGCCCGCGCCGAACACGATGTCGCCCAGGCCGAGGTCGAGAGCAAGTCGGCCCGCAACGCCGACCTGCGCCGCCGGCTCCTGCTCAACGGAGGCGGCCGCTGATGCGCCCGTCCCTGATCCTGCCGCTGATGGTCGCGCTGTTGGCCCTGCCCGGCCTGGCTCCGGCCCAGTCCACCGCCGAACACGAACAGGCCGTTGCGCGGCTCGTGGGTGAGCTGCGCGCGCTGGAAACCGACCCCTCGCTGGCCGACCTGGCCGGCCTGGAGCGGCTGAAGGCACGCCAGGCCGTGGCCGCCGCCAGCGACGCCAAGCGCCGCGAGCGCCAGCACAGCGTCGTCATCGCCGAGCTGCGCATCGCCGCGGCCCGCGCCGCCGCCGAGGCTGATCTGCTGGCCGCGCAGTCGCTGCAGCTTGATCGCGAGCGGGACCAGATCATGCTTGAGTCCAGCCGCCGCGAAGCCGAGCAGGCCCGGCGCGAGAACGAGCGCCTGCGACTGCAAAGTCTGGCCCGCATCGAGGCATCCCAGCGCCAGCTGCAGGCGGCCGAAGCGGCCCAGACCATCGCCCTTGAGGCGGCGGAGGCCGAAACCGCCCAGGCCCGCAAGCTGGCCCAGGCCCGCGCCCGGGAGGCCGAGCTGGCACGCAAGGAGGCTGAGCTCGCCGCCGCGGTAGCCGCCGACGATATCCGCGACGCGCCCGCGCCGCCGTCCCGGCAGGCCGGCGGCAGCACGATCCACACCTTGGACGGCAACGCCTTCGGCAGCGGCAGCGCCAGCCTCACCTCTTCGGCCCAGGCCAGTCTGCGCACGCTGGCCACACAGCTCTCGGGCGGCGGTACGGTCCGCATCGAAGGCCATACCGACAGCCAGGGGGCCGACGCCGCGAATCAGGCCTTGTCCAAGCGCCGCGCTGACGCCGTGCGCCGTGCGCTGGAAGACGGCGGGTTGAGCCCCGGCCGCCTGAGCGCGACCGGCCTGGGCGAGACCCGCCCGGTCGCCGACAACGCCAGCGCCGATGGCCGCGCGCGCAATCGTCGCGTCGAGATCATCGTGGAATAGTAGTTAATTCAATCACTTGTCCAGAGGGTTGCGGGCCCCAAAACGGGGGAGTAGGTTCAAAGTCCCGACGGCGCCCTGTCGCCGGGACCACCGAGCCAGGCCGATGAAAGCAGACCTCGCCCCCGCCGAGCGCGCGCCCACCCCGGAGGGGGGGTGCCGGTCGCTCAGGGGCGCCGCCCGCGAAAGCGACCTGACCTTTGTCTCAACCGCAACGCCTCGTCCTTTGCCGGCCGGGGCGTTCGCGTTTCTGGAGGAGGTCAACCCCATGTTTGAAGGGCAACCGCAGAGCGAACTCGATGCGCTGATGAAGACCGACCGGGAATTCCGGCAGCTTTATCACCGGCACCGTGAGCTGGACAAGCAGGTATTGGACGCCGAACTGGGCGTCCTGCCGCTGGACGACACCACGCTGGTGCGCATGAAGAAGGAAAAGCTCAACGCCAAGGACCGGCTGATCCGGATGTTTGATTCGCGACGCCACTGAAGTTCCCGCGGCGGCGGCGGCCCACCTCGTCGGGTCGCCGCCGCCCGCATTTGCCACCTGCATCCGCCCGGGTACGGGGCGGGGTGCGGGCCCGGGCTGTTAGAATCGCCGATTGGCGCTCCCGCCCGATGCCCCCTTGATTCCCATGACGGTCCAGCAAAGCGTCCTCCAACTGATCGGTGACACGCCGATCGTCAAGGCCCGCCATCTCGACGCCGGCCTGTGCGAGCTGTACCTCAAGCTCGAGTGCATGAACCCCGGGGGTTCGATCAAAGACCGTATCGGTTTGAAGATGATCGAAGCTGCGGAAGCGCGTGGCGATCTGTCGCCGGGCGCCACCCTGGTCGAAGGCACCGCCGGCAACACCGGCATTGGCCTGGCCCTGGTCGCCCAGCAGAAGGGTTACAAGCTGCTGCTGGTGGTCCCGGACAAGATGAGCCGGGAGAAGATCTTCAACCTCCGCGCCATGGGCGCCGAGGTCATCCTGACCCGTTCGGACGTGGCCAAGGGCCATCCCGAGTACTACCAGGACATGGCCGAGCGCATCGCCCGTGAAACCCCGGGTGGCTACTTCATCAACCAGTTCGGCAACCCGGACAACCCGGCGGCGCACGAAGAGGGCACCGGCCCCGAGATTTGGCGCCAGATGGACGGCGACATGGACGCCATCGTCTTTGGCTGCGGCAGCTCGGGCACCATGACCGGCCTGTCGCGCTTCTTCGCCAAGGCCGCGCCGAAGGTCGAGCTGGTGCTGGCCGATCCGGTCGGCTCGATCCTGACCCAGTACATCAACGAGGGCGTGCTGAGCACGAAGTCGGGCAGCTGGCTGGTCGAGGGCATCGGCGAGGATTTCCTGCCGTCGATTTCCGATTTTTCGCGGGTGAAGAAGGCTTACGCCATTTCCGACAAGGAAAGCTTCCTGGCCGGCCGCGAACTGCTGATGAAGGAAGGCGTGCTCGGCGGCAGCTCCAGCGGTACCTTGCTGGCCGCCGCGCTGCGCTACTGCAAGGAACAGACCACGCCCAAGAAAGTGGTGGTGTTCGTCTGCGACACCGGCAACAAGTATCTGTCGAAGATGTACAACGACTACTGGATGCTCGACAACGGCTTCCTTGAGCGGCCGCTGCATGGCGACCTGCGCGACCTGATCCTGCGGCCCTACGCCCAGCGCGACACGGTGGTGGTTTCGCCCACCGATACGCTGCAGGTGGCCTACCAGCGCATGAAGATGTACGACGTTTCCCAGCTGCCGGTGATGGACGGCGACGCCATCGTCGGCATCGTCGATGAATCGGACGTGCTGATGCACGTGTTCGGCCGCGACGAGAAATTCAAGGAACCGGTGGCAGGCGCCATGGTGCGCAAGCTCGACAAGCTGGACGTGACCTCGCCGATGGCGGCGTTGCTGCCGGTGTTCGACCGTGGCCATGTCGCCATCGTGATGGACGACCAGAAATTCCTGGGCCTGATCACCCGCATCGACCTGCTCAACTACCTGCGCCGACGCGCGCAATAACCCCTAAAAACAGGACGGCTTACCCCCCATGAGCGATCCCAAGCACCCCGGTCTCGGCACCCGCGCCATCCATGCGGGCCAGTCCCCTGATCCGACCACCGGCGCCGTGATGACGCCGATCTACGCGACCTCGACCTACGTGCAGTCCAGCCCGGGCGTGCACCAGGGCTTCGAGTATTCGCGCAGCCACAATCCCACGCGCTTCGCCTACGAGGCCTGCGTGGCTTCGCTGGAAGGCGGCAGCCGCGGCTACGCTTTCGCTTCCGGCCTGGCCGCCACGTCCACCGTGCTTGAACTGCTCGACAGCGGCGACCACGTGCTGTGCATGGACGACGTCTACGGCGGCACCTACCGCCTGTTCGAGCGCGTGCGCCGCCGCAGTGCCGGACTCGACTTCAGCTTCGCCGACCTCAACGACATGGCCGCGGTGGAAGCCGCGATCACGCCCAAGACCAAGCTGATCTGGTGCGAAACCCCGACCAACCCGATGTTGAAGCTGGTGGACATCGCCCGCCTGGCCGAGTTCGCGCGCAAGCGCGGCATCTGGCTGGCGGTGGACAACACCTTCAGCTCGCCGATCCTGCAGCGCCCGATCGAATTGGGTGCGCACCTGGTGATGCACTCGGCCACCAAGTACCTCAACGGCCACTCCGACATGGTCGGCGGCATGGTGGTGGTGGGCGACGACGCCGACTTGGCCGAGCAGATGACCTTCCTGCAGAACGCCGTGGGCGGCATCCAGGGGCCGTTCGACAGCTTCCTGGCGCTGCGCGGCCTCAAGACCCTGCACCTGCGCATGAAAGCGCACTGCGCCAACGCGATGGCGCTGGCGACCTGGCTGGAAAACCATCCCGCCGTGGACAAGGTGATCTACCCCGGACTCGCCTCGCACCCGCAGCATGAGCTGGCCAAGCGCCAGATGGACGGCTTTGGCGGCATGGTGTCGATCTACGTGAAGGGCGGCGGCGACGCGGCCCGCAAGTTCATGGAGCGCTGCAAGCTGTTCGCCCTGGCCGAATCGCTGGGCGGCGTGGAAAGCCTGGTCAACCACCCGGCGATCATGACCCATGCCTCGGTGCCGCCGGAACGCCGCGCAGCGCTGGGAATCACGGACAACCTGGTGCGGCTGAGCGTGGGCGTGGAAGACGTGGAAGATCTGCGCGCCGAGCTGGACGCCGCCCTGCGCGGCTGAGCGGCCATGAATCCACATTCGCAGCGAGCGACGGGCCTGGTCTCGGCGGCCACGTCCCTGTGGTCGAACGCCCGGCTGCTCAGGGACCTGACCTGGCGCGAGATCAGCGGGCGCTACCGTGGCTCCGTGCTCGGCCTCATCTGGTCGATCCTGACGCCATTGATGATGCTGGCCGTCTACACCTTCGTGTTCTCGGTGGTGTTCGGTGCGCGCTGGTCGGCCTCTGTGTTGCCGGGCGGCAAGTTCGACTTCGCCCTGTTCGTGTTCGTCGGGGTGATGCTGCACGCCGTGCTGGCCGAGGCCATCACCCGCGCGCCGAGCCTGATCATTGGCAACGCCAACTACGTCAAGAAGGTCATCTTCCCGCTGGAGCTGCTGCCGGCCACCGTGGTCGGAGCCGCTGGATTCCATGCCCTGATCGCGCTGGGAATCTTGCTGGTGAGCGTGGTTGCGCTGGGCGGCGGGCTGCCGTGGACGGTGCTGTGGATGCCGCTGCTGTTGCTGCCCCTGTTGCTGCTTTCGCTCGGGCTGGCTTGGGGGCTGGCGGCTTTGGGCGTGTTCCTGCGTGATACCAGCCAGGTCACGGGCGTGTTGGCCACGGTGCTGATGTTCCTGGCGCCGGTGTTTTATCCGGTATCGGCACTGCCCGAGTCCCTGCGGGCCTGGCTCTATCTCAATCCGCTGACGTTCGTGATCGAGCAGTCGCGCGGCGTGATTTTCGCCGGGGAAGCGCCGGACCTGGCGCTGTTGGGCTTGTTCTGGCTCGGCGCAGCACTGGCGGCGCAGTTGGGCTTTTGGTTCTTCCAGAAATCACGAAGCGGGTTCGCCGATGTCCTCTGATGCCGACAACCAGGCCCTGCCGACGCCGGCCATCCTGGTCGAGGGCGTGGCCAAGTGCTACCAGATCTACGCCCGCCCGCAGGATCGCCTGCGGCAGGCGCTGATGCCGCGCCTGCGGCGTCTGCTGGGGCTGGCGCCGTCGCATTACTTCAAGGAGTTCTGGGCGCTGCGCGAGGTGGACTTCCGGATCGACAGCGGTGAGACGGTCGCGATCATCGGCAAGAACGGCTCAGGCAAGTCCACCCTGCTGCAGGTGATCTGCGGCACGCTGACGCCCACCGCCGGCGACGTGCGCGTGAATGGGCGTGTGGCGGCGCTGCTCGAGCTGGGCAGCGGCTTCAATCCCGAGTTCACCGGTCGCGAGAACGTCTACCTCAACGGCTCGGTGCTCGGTCTTTCGCGCCGGCAGGTGGACGATCGCTTCCAGGCCATCGTTGATTTCGCCGATATCGGTGACTTCATCGACCAGCCGGTCAAGACCTACTCCAGCGGCATGTACGTGCGCCTGGCCTTCGCGGTGATCGCGAACGTGGACGCGGACGTACTGGTGGTGGACGAGGCGCTGGCGGTCGGTGACGTCTTCTTCGCCCAGAAGTGCATGCGTTTCCTGCGCCAGTTCCAGGAAGGCGGCGGCACCCTGATCTTCGTGAGCCATAGCTCCGCCGCGGTGGTCAACCTGTGCCGACGCGCGATCTGGCTCGAACAGGGCCGGGTGGTGATGGACGGGCCGGCGAAAGAGGTTTCGGAGGCTTACCACGCCAAGTCCTATGGCATGCAGGTCGGGGCGCGTGCCGCCGACGACGATGCTGGCCACGAGGATGCGGGCGACGAGGGCGAGATCACCGACAGCAGCGCCATCCGTGTGTTCCGCTTCAACCCCGGCAGCGCCGCCTTCGGTGACGGCCGCGCGCGGATCGCTTCGGTGATGCTAGCCGGCCCGGACAATGAGCCGCTGTCGCGGATCGAAGGTGGCGAGAACGTCCGGCTGCGGGTCGACGCCATGGTGGAAGCCGACCTGGAGAGTCCGGTCGTGGGTTTCTTCCTGAAGGATGCGCTGGGCCAGCACCTGTTCGGCACCAACACCTACCTGCGGGGCGTCGGCCCCCGGCCGCCAGCGCGCGCGGGACAGCGCCTGCGCGCCGAATTCGCCTTCCGGATGCCTTGGCTGCCGGTCGGGAAATACAGTTTCGATGTCGCGCTGGCTGACGGCACCCACGCCGAGCACGTCCAGGCCGACTGGGTGTTCGACGGGCTGGTGATCGAATCGGTCACCAGTACGGTACCAGCGGGTCTGGTCGGCCTGCCTTATCATTCGGTTACGTTGGTATCGGGGGACGCCAACGGTTCCGACGCACGGAGTGTTTGATGCACAACAGTTCCTACCAGCACATGCAGCGCCTGGTTTCGACCTACCTCTCCCCCGGTAGCGTCTTGAAGGTGGTGGATATCGGCTCCTTCGACGTGAACGGCTCCTACCGGACGCTGTTCACCGACCCGGGCTGGCAGTACACCGGCGTGGACCTCGAGGCCGGCCCCGGGGTCGACGTGGTGCTGGACTCGCCCTACCGGCTGCCCTTCGCTGCCGCGTCGGTGGACGTGATCGTCTCGGGCCAGGCCTTCGAGCACATCGAACACTTCTGGATGACCTGGCTGGAGATGCAGCGCGTGCTCAAGCCCGGCGGACTGATCTTCCTGATCGCACCGTCGCGGGGTCCCGAGCATCGCTATCCGCAGGACTGCTGGCGCTTCTACCCGGACGGCTATCGTGCGCTCGCCAAGATCGGCGCGTCCGAGCTGGTCGAAGTGCACACCGACTGGGAGCCTCATCCGGATCCGGGCAGCGCCGCCTGGGGCGATACCGTGGGTGTGTTCCGCTCCCGCGGCATGGGCCTGAGGAAGCGCATGGGCCTCGCCATGGCGCGTCTTGGCCTGTCCATGCAGGGTCACGCGAAATGACGGAATTCGAGCTGGACGCCATCGCTTACCTGCTGCCCGAGGACGTCCCGCCCAGCGCCTGGACCGGCCACGTGCCGTTCGCGTTCTGGATCATCGAGGCCATGGCGCCGAAGTCGCTGGTCGAGCTGGGCACGCATCACGGCACGTCGTTCCTGGCGTTTTGCCAGGCGATCGCCACTGGCCGCCACGATACCCGTGCCTTCGCGGTGGACACCTGGGAAGGTGATGAGCACGCCGGCTTTTATGGCGACGACGTGTACGAAAACCTCAATGAGATAGTGCAGTCGAAGTACGCCGGATTCGCCACGCTTTTGCGCACGCGTTTCGACGACGCAAAGCCACAGTTTGCCGACGGCAGCGTGGACCTGCTGCACATCGACGGCTTGCACACCTACGAGGCGGTCAAGCACGACTTCGATGGTTGGCTGTCCAAACTCTCCGAGCGGGGCGTCGTTCTGTTCCACGACACCGCGGTGCGTGATCGCGGCTTTGGCGTCTGGAAGTTCTGGGAAGAGGTGTCCGCGCGCTATCCCTCGTTCAACTTCCGCCATACCCATGGACTGGGTGTGCTGCTGGTGGGAGACCAGCAGCCGGAGGCGCTCAAGGCGCTTTGCCGGCTGCAGGGCGCCGCCGGCGAGGGCCGTGTTGAACGCGCGTTCGATGCCCTGGGGCAGCGAGTCTGCCACCGCGCGCGCGCCGAGTTCCTCGAGATCAAGTACGCCGACGCCGAGAAGTTCCGGGTTCACTACAAGGCGGTGTTTGAAAGAGCGGAGTCCGCGTTGGCCGCGGCTCAGGCGGCGCTCGCTTCGCGAGATGCTGAACTGGCTGAGGCCAAGGACGAACGCGCTGAGCGAGGCGCTGCGCTGATCGAGACCCAGGCGGAGCTCTTGGCCCGCCGCGAAGACGTGGAGGCGCTGAAAGTCATCAATGCGCGCCTGCAGCGCAGTATCGAGGCCGCGCGGGTCGAGCGTGGCGCGGCGCAAGTCCGGATCGCGCAGTTGGAGGCCGATCATCAGGAGCTGGTGACACTTCGGGAAAGTCATCGCGTGCTGGTTGTGCATAGCCTGGCCAGCGATGCGGCTCAGCAGGCGCAGGCGGCCGCCCTGGCCACGCGTGAGGCCGAGCTGTCCGCTGCCCGCGCCGATCTGCGGCGCAGGGACGCCCTGCTGCGTGACGCACACTCGCGCACCGAGTTGCGCCAGGGCGAGGTTGATCGGATCGTTGCCAGCCGCAGCTGGCGCATCACCGCGCCGATGCGCTGGCTACGCGCGTGTCTTGCGGCGATCAGACATCGTCGCGGGCTGCCGGCTTATGCCGCCATGCTCGCACCGCCCACCTGCGGTCGCCCGCCGATCCCGCACCTGCCGGTCACGGTTGAGGGCGCGCCCGCCGTTCCCGCCGTTCCCACAGTTTCCGCCGCGGCCGCCGCGGCCGTCGCGATTCCGGCGACCGCCAGTCAGTACCTGGAAGAACTGTTCGCCAGCGATGTTTCCCGACGCGCCCCGGAATACCTGCCGGCGAGCACGGAACCGGCGCCGCGCCCCGACGCGCTGCGCGCCAAAGCCATCGCGTTCTTCCTGCCGCAGTTCCACCCGTTCGACGAGAACGAAGCCTGGTGGGGCAAGGGCTTCACCGAGTGGAGCAACGTCAGCAAGGCGGTGCCGCAGTTCCTGGGCCACCACCAGCCGCAGCTTCCCGCGGACCTGGGCTTCTACGACCTGCGCGTGGCCGACGCGCTCAAGCGCCAGGTCGAGATGGCGCGCCAGTACGGGCTGCATGGCTTCGCCTTCCACTACTACTGGTTCGCTGGCAAGCGCTTGATGGAAAAGCCGCTTGACCTGTACCTGTCCCAGGACGACATCGATTTCCCGTTCTGCCTGTGCTGGGCCAATGAGAACTGGACCCGGCGCTGGGACGGGCATGACAACGAGATCCTCATCTCGCAGGTGCACGGGCCGGACAACGATCTGGCCTTCATCCGCGACCTTGAGCCCTATCTGCGCGACCGACGCTATATCCGCGTGGACGGAAGGCCGCTGCTGATCGTCTATCGGCCGTCGATACTGCCTGATCCTGCGGCGACCCTTCAGCGTTGGCGCGAGCACTGCCGCGCGGTCGGTATCGGTGAGCTGTTCATCGCCATGACGCAGTTCGACGCCGAGGATCCGCGGCAGCACGGCTTCGACGCGGCGATGGAGTTCCCGCCGCACAAGCTGGCCAAGACCTGCGAGGCGATCAACCACACCCTGGACATCGTCAATCCCGACTACCAAGGCCACGTGGTGCATTACCAGTCCATCGTGGACAGCGCCAAGGCCTGGCCCGACCAGGGCTTCCCGCTGATTCGCACGGTATTCCCGGGCTGGGACAACGAAGCGCGCCGCCCGGGCAAGGGCTATACCTTTGCCTACGCGACGCCGGATCGCTACCAGGACTGGCTGGAGTACGCGGTGGGCTACGCCGAGCGCAATCCTGTGGCCGGCGAACGCATCGTGATGGTCAACGCCTGGAACGAGTGGGCCGAGGGCGCCAAGCTCGAGCCTGATCGTCGCTTCGGGCACGCCTTCCTGCAGGCGACGCGAACGGCACTCGAAGCTCCGCAGCACCCGCGCCGCGTGCTGCTCGTTTCGCATGACGCGCATCCGCACGGCGGCCAATACCTTGCGCTGAATCTTGCGCGTGAGCTGCGCGCGAGCGGTGTCCAGGTATCGGTGGCATTGCTGGGAACGGGGCGCCTCACCGACGATTTCAAGCGGATTTGCCCGGTCCATGAAGCCTTCGACGACGACGCCGTGGCGGCGCTGGCGCAGGCTTGCCGAGAGAACGGCACGCAGCTGGTGATTGCCAACACCGCCGTGTCCGGGCGCGTGGTGCCGGCATTCCGGCGCGAGGGTATCGAGGTGCTGACGCTGGTGCATGAGCTGCCTGGCGTGATCCGCGAGTATGGTTTGGACGCCGCGGTCGCGGGTCTGGTCCAGGGTTCGCGTCGGGTGGTGGTGGCCAGCGACGCGGTCGCCAAGGGCCTCGCCGGTTTTGCCGACGCCGATGCGCTGCGCGAAAAGCTGGTGGTGCAGCCGCAGGGCCTGTTCACGCGCAGCCGCTACCGCGGACAGCGTGATGCCGGGCCGGCACGTGCCGCGCTGCGGGCCCGCCTGGGGCTGCAGCCGCATGCGAAAATCGTGCTGGCGGTTGGCTATGCCGATCCGCGCAAGGGTATCGACCTGCTGGCCGAAGCAGCGGTCGGCCTCGCCGACCTGCCAGACCTGCATTTCGTCTGGGTCGGGCATCGGGACGTCGACGTGCAGGACGCGGTGGATCGCGTGCTGCGCGAGGGCGGCATGGCCGATCGCTTCCATTTCGTTGGCCTGGATTTCGATACGGACGACTACTACGCCGGCGCCGATGTCTATGCCCTGGCCTCGCGCGAAGATCCGTTCCCGTCGGTGGTGCTCGAAAGCCTGTCGGTCGGTACGCCGGTGCTGGCGTTCGCGGGCACCGGCGGCGGCGCCGACCTGGTGGCAGCGCAGGGCGGGGCCGTCGTGGCACCCATGACCGCGGCGGCCTACGCCGACGCACTGCGTGGACTGCTTGGGGATGACGCCCGGCGCCTTGCGCTGGGCGAGGCCGGCCGCGAACTGGTGGATACCCGCTTCTCGTTCCGCCGCTATGCGCTCGACCTGCTGTCCCTGGGCGGCATTAACGTGCCGAAGGTCTCGGTGGTCGTTCCGAACTACAACTACGCGCGCTATCTCGAGGCGCGGCTGCGCAGCATCGCGAGCCAGACCCTGCCGGTGTACGAAATCATCGTGCTCGACGATGCCTCCAGCGACGGCAGTCTCGACCTGCTGCAGTCGCTGCGCGCTGGCCTCTCGCCGGAGCCGCGGGTGGTCGTGAACACCCAGAACAGCGGCTCGGTGTTCCGGCAGTGGCTGCGAGGCCTGGAGCTGGCCACCGGCGACTATGTCTGGATCGCCGAGGCCGACGACCTCGCGCACCCCGGCCTGCTCGAGGCGTTGGTTGGTGCGATGGCGAAGGATCCGTCGATCGTGATGAGTTACTGCCAGTCCGAGCAGATGGATCCGGACGGCCAGATGCTCGCCCCGGACTATCTCGAGTACACGCGCGATGTTTCACCCGACCGCTGGTCGCGTGCCTACGTCGCCGAGGGCGAGGACGAGGCCGCGTGCCTGGGCGTCAAGAACGTCGTGCCCAACGTCAGTGCCGTGGTGTTCCGACGCGAGCCGCTGCTGGAGGTGCTGCGCGAAGGCATCGACGAGATCGCGGACTATTCGATTGCAGGCGACTGGGTGGTCTACCTGCGCCTGCTCGCCCGCGGCCGCGCCTGCTTTGAGCCGACGGCATTCAATCGCCATCGTCGCCATTCCAGCAGCGTTACGATCGCCTCGGCCGCGGACAAGCATCTGGATGAAGTGAGCCGCGCCCAGGCCGAAGCCCAGCGTCTTTTCCCGATCGACGAGGGCGTCAGGCGTGCCGCCGGCGACTATCTCGCGGTGCTGCGGGCCCAGTTCGGGCTCGATCACGCGGCCAGGGAGGCGGGCTGAACATGCGCGCCTTGCTGGTAGGCGGCAATGGGTTCATCGGTGCCAGCCTGGTTCCGGTGCTGCGTGCGCGCGGCGTCGATGTTGCGGTGCTTGATCCGGGTCAGCCGCGTACCGACGTGGACTGGACCGGGGTCGAGTTCATCGCCGGCTCGCTGGCTGATGCAGCGATCACCACGCAGGCGCTCTCGGGCGTGGATGTGGTTTTCCACCTGGCCGGGACCACCGTGCCCAGCACCTCCAATCTCGACCCCGTGGCCGACGTCCAGGGCAACCTGGTCGCCACCCTCGGCCTGATTGGCGCGATGCGTGCCACCGGCGTGCGGCGCATCGTCTATTTTTCCTCGGGCGGCACCGTCTACGGCAACCCGACGGTGTCGCCGGTGCCGGAATCGCATCCGCTGCACCCGATCTCATCCTACGGCGTGGTCAAGGTAGCGATTGAGAACTACCTGAGCATGTACCAGCAGCTTGGCGACATCGATCCGGTCATCTTGCGGCCATCGAATCCCTATGGTCCGCGCCAGTCCACCGCAGGCGTGCAGGGTGCGGTGGCCGCTTTCCTCGGACTGGCCTTGCGCAACGAGCCGATCCGCATCTGGGGCGATGGCGAGGTGGTGCGCGACTACCTCTACATTGACGATCTATGCGACCTGGCGGCCACGGCCGGTCTTTCGCGCGAGGTCGGCGTGTTCAACGTGGGAAGCGGCGAGGGCGTTTCGCTCAATGCGCTGTGCACGCGGGTGTCGGAGGCGACCGGACGTCGACTCGTCGTCGACTACCTGCCCGGACGTGCCTTCGACGTACGCCGCGTGGTGCTCGACGTCAGCAGTGCGCAGCGGGCTTTCGGCTGGTCCCCGCGCACGTCACTGACCGACGGTCTGGCTGCGACCTGGCGCGCACTGGTCGCCACGGATCCCCATCGGGCGCTCCCGCGGAGTGCCGGATGAGCTTCGATAACGACTCGCCCTGGCTCAGGACCCTGATCGGCAGCCTCGATGCCTCCACCGCGAGTCCCTTGGGCGACACGCTGCCGGCATTTCCCGACGAGGAACTGCAGCGAAACACGACCGGACTTTCATCCGAGGTGGCGCTGCGTCAGGCCCATGCTTTCTACGAGGACGTCTGCGACGGCCTGAGGAAAGCCGGCGTCGAGCTGGGCCCTGACGCGAAGGCGCTGGACTTCGGCTTCGGATGGGGTCGAATTTCCCGGGTTTTCATGCATGATTTCCGCAAGAAAAACCTGCATGGCCTCGATGTGGACCCATGGTTCGTGGACATCACCCGTGGCCTGTTCCAGTCGGACAACTTCAGCGTCTGCGATCCTTTCCCGCCGGCGGCGATCAGCGACGACAGTTTTGATCTCGTATTCGCCTACTCGGTGTTCTCGCATCTGTCCGAACCTGCGACCCGGGCCTGGATGGCGGAGTTCCACCGCATCCTCAAGCCAGGTGGCGTGGTCGCGTTTACCACGCGTCACGAGTCCTTCTTCGACTTTTGCGAATCGGCCGGTAGGCACCCCGAGGCCACCGGATACCTCAAGGCGCTCGGCGAACTGTTCCCGGACCTGGAGGCCGTGCGAGCGGCCTACCGCCGCGGAGAGTTCGTCCACGCCAGCTCTGCCGGCGTGGACGGCGGCGGCCCGCGCGACGCCAGCTTCTACGGCGAGACCTTCATTCCTGAGTCGCACGCGCGCCAGGGTTTTGGCACGCCCTTGGAGTTCGTCTCAGGCTACTTCGACGGCAGCCGTTACGGGCAGGCCTGCTTCGTGCTCCAGAAGCCGCGATGACCCAGGTTCAGGGCATGGCGGTGCGCAACGAGCCGACCCGGCACCGGGGCGGTGACATCGCCGGCATCGGGCAGGCGAACACGGCCCATACCCGGCCGAAACGGGAGAGGAGAACGCATGTTTCGCTGGTTCACTGATGACGCAAGCCTGCTGCAAGCACTGGCGCGACACCGCGCCGCGATGGATTGCGCCGACGCCTACGTCGAGGGCCTGGCACGCCTGCCGGGCTATTGCTCGGTCTGTGCCGCGGCAACCGAGTTCCAGGTGGACACGGGGGTGCGGTTCGGTCCCAACGTGAATCTGCGCGAAGGGCTGCACTGTCCGGGCTGCGGACTCGGCAACCGCAACCGTTTGCTGTTCAGCGCCGTGCAGGAGCTGTCGCTGCCGGCGTCGCCACGGGGGCTGGTGCTCGAGGCCACCACGCCGCTTTATGAGCGACTGCTGGCGGCGTATCCGTGGCTGGAAGGCAGCGAATACTTCGGTCCGGAGCATGCCGCGGGGGCGCTGACGCCGGTGCGTGGTCGCCCCGTGCAGCATCAGTCCATCACCGCGCTGGGCTATGGCGATGCGTCGCTGGACCTGCTGGTCCATAACGACGTGCTCGAGCACGTGCAGGACACCGCGCAGGCACTTGCCGAATGCCGGCGCGTCTTGCGCCCGGGCGGCAGCTGCGTCTTCACCATGCCGTTCTTCCCGCTCCGCGCCACGACGCTGGTGCGCGGCCGGCATCGCGCCGACGGCAGTCTCGAGCACCTCGAGTCGCCGGAATACCACGGCGACGGCCTGCGTACGGAAGGTATCTATACCTATTACCATTTCGGCCGGGACCTGCTGGCCGTCGTGGCCGCGGCGGGCTTTAGCCGCGTCGAAACCGGGATCGACTTCGACGTCTATCGAGGCTATACCGCCAACAACTATCGTTTCGGCGACGAAGCGTGGATGCCCCCCGTCGTCCTGCGCGCAAGCGTTTGATACCCACCGCCGGGCCAGGCCAGGCTTTAGGAGACTGCGATGCTTTCCCGTGATGACTGGTTCCAGGAGCGACCCTGGCTGGACGAGGCCAACCCCGCTGTCCGCGCCTATGTGGACGCCTTGTCGGAGCAATCGGGCTTTGACCTCGCCGAGAAGCTGACGCGCTGGCATGAGGACGGCCTGGTCATCTTCGAGAACGTGGTCGATACCCGCCTGATCGATGCGCTTGGCTCGGACGTCGAGTACCTGCGCAGGCATGCCGGGGACTTCTCGCTGGAAGTGGAGCTGCGTGGCCAGCAGGGCGATATCAAGCGCCTCAGCGCCGAGGAGCTTGAGTACTCCGGCATCAAGTTCAACAACATCCACACCATTTCGCGCGCGGCTGCCCGGCTCAGCCTGACGCCGGTGGTGGCGCACTTCTTGCGCCACGTTTTCCAAGGCCCGCCCTGCGCGCTGCAGTCGCTGACCTTCTATCGCGGCAGCCAGCAGCCCATCCATATTGACTATCCCTACGTGCGCTGCCAGTCGCCGCTGGCCTTCCTGGCGGCCAGCTGGATTCCGCTTGAGGACATCCATCCCGACTCGGGCCCGTTGGCCTACTATCCCGGCTCGCACCGCACCGAGGTAAGCGGCGTGTTTGACTGGGGCGATGGTTCGATCGTGCTCGAACCCGATAGTGTGCGGCAGCCGCAGGAGTTGAGCGACCATTTGGCCGAGCGCATGTCGGCGGCCGGGATCGCGCCCAAGGTGTTCTGCCCGCGCAAGGGTGACGCGTTGATCTGGCACGGCAACCTGTCGCATGCGGGTACCCAGATCGTGGATGCGTCGCGGACCCGGAAGTCGTATGTGACCCACTACACCTCGCTGCACGCCTATCCGAAGGCGCACCTCAAGCCAGGCGCACCCGAGAAAGGCGCGATCGTGGCTGCCGACGGTGGCTACGTGTTCGAATACTCGTGGCAGGACGCGCTGCGCCAGTTGC
The DNA here is from genome assembly GCF_054781355.1 of Arenimonas alkanexedens. NCBI lineage: Bacteria > Pseudomonadati > Pseudomonadota > Gammaproteobacteria > Lysobacterales > Lysobacteraceae > Arenimonas > Arenimonas alkanexedens. Next base: position 607,499 of record NZ_BAAGUO010000002.1, on the reverse strand, counting down.
CCAGCCATGACCTCGACTGATACGGCGGACGCTGGCAAGGCGACGGCGCTGTCACCCCGGACAAGTGGTCCGGAAGTAGCAATGCGCTGGCTGCCGACGCTGTTCCAGCACCCATACGCAGACCGGATGCTGACCGAGTTTCGCGGGGATGCCTATTTGCGCGCCAATCCGGACGTGGCCGCCGCCGCCCACGACGACGCGGCCGCCCTGCGTCATTTCTATTACCGCGGCTACTACGAGCGCCGTATCTTCGATGCTGCCCGTCTGATCGGTTTTGATCCTGGCTTTTACCGAGAGCGCTATCCCGAGCTCGGGCTGATAGATGATGCCGAGGCGCAGATCCACTATCACTACATCGGCTATTACGAAGGGCGCGTGCCGAGCCGCGATACCGCGTGGTATCTAGATGCCGATCTGCACGTTTTCCAGATGGGAAAGGTCGGCTCACACGCCATCGCCCAGGCTCTTGAATCATCCGGCTCGGCGAGGCAAGTGATCCAGTTGCACTGGATGGCTGATTTTCACCTGCAGACGCCCGGCTTGCGCTTGCCTTATCGCCAGCTGCTTCTTCATCCACGCGAGCGGCCGGTGCAGGTGCTGTCGGGAACCCGGGAGATCGTGTCTTGGGCCTTGGCTTCGCTGTTTCAATATTTCGGAAGCGAGTTCAATTCGCTCAGCCAGGCTCGGGCGATGGTGGAGGAGCGTTTTGTCGAGACCTGCGAGGCAGGGCTTAGCTGGTTCGACCATCAATACTATTGCGGGTTGGATGTGTATGCGCACGCATTCCCCCATGAAAAGGGCGCGGTGCGCATACGCCACGCGCCGATTGATCTGGTGGTCTATCGCCAGGAAGACCTGCCGCGTCTTTCCGACACGCTCGGGGAGTTCATGAGTATTCCGGAGTTCCAGATCGGCCGGGCCAACACGGGCGGGGCGAAAGAGTATTCGGAGCTCTACCATTCTTTCCTGCGAGACGCCCGATTCCCGGGCAACCTGCTGGCACGGCTATACGACAGCCCGCTGATGCGTCACTTCTACTCCGATGCAGAGCGCGAGCAGGCCTACCAGCGATGGCTGGCATGAGGCTATCCACGCTGGGGTGCCTTGTTCTGGTGCTGTTCTCGGCCACGGCTTGCCAGCCGAGCCAGCTACCGCTTTCACCTGTTTCACAGCAGCAAGCGGCCGGTGCGCGGCAAGATGACTTTCCCCGCATCCGGCATGATTCGCTGCCCGTCGGAGCTGACGAGATCGATTTTGACGACTGCGGCATTGAGCGCGTCCAAGGTGCGACGGTGACGCAGGCAGATGCCGAGGGCATTGTGGTCGCGGACCAGCCGGTGACCATGAGCGGATGGGCCGTGGCTCCGGAGGCAGCGCCCGGCATCCCGGATGCATGGATACGGCTGCTGCCCCTGGACCCTTCGCTGACCCCGGCCCAGTTTCCGCTGGTGGCGCACTATCCACGCCCTGATGTGGCGCAGGCGCAGGCGTCGAGCCAGGCAACCTTCTCCGGCTTCACCCATGTCACCGTCGCGGGACTGCCGCCCGGGCGGTATCACGCACAGGTTGTTTTCGCCTCGCAAGCCGGCCGTTGGACCTGCCGCCAAGTACGCGAGGTCGCGCTGCAATGATCCGACGCCCTTATCCCCGCTTCCTTGCGTACTTGCCGCTGGTGGTCGTCCTGGTGGCGTGGCTGGCGAGCTGGGGTGTGCCGGTGCTGGACGAGCACGGATTCCGCCAGACACAGACTTTGGTGTCGTCCTACTGGATGACCCGGGGCGGGGACTGGTGGCTGTATTCCACGCCGGTTCTGGGCTATCCCTGGTCCGTCCCGTTCGAGTTCCCGCTGTACCAGTGGGGCGTAGCCATGTTGGCGATGCTGCCAGTCGGTCTGGACATCGATGCCGCCGGCCGTCTGCTGTCGCTGCTGGCAATGGTGGGTTGCTTGTGGCCCCTGCGGCAGGGCCTGCGCGGGCTGGGAGCGCCTGAACGGCTTATCGACATCAGCACCGCGCTGTTCCTGCTTTCGCCCCTGCATGTTTTCTGGGGACGCGCGGCGATGATCGAATCGACCGTGCTGCTCTTGTCGATGCTGTTCGTGGTGGCGGTGCAGCGCCTGGTGGCCGGCGTAACGCTTTCCCGCTGCTTGTTTGCGATCGTGCTCGCTGCGCTGGCGGCGTTGGTGAAAGTGACCACGTTCTTTGGTTTCGCGTTGCTGGCCGGTGCAATCGTGGCGGCGGCGCTGTTCCCGCGACTGCGGAGTCGCGATTGGGCAAGTGCTGCCACCCTGGCCGGTGCCAGCGCCCTGCCGATTGTGATGGCATTGGTGGCGCTGCTGGTCTGGCTTGAGGCCAGCGACCGCCAGAAGCTGGTCTCCGTGCTGGCCGAGTTCAGCACCACGGACAACCTGTCGGGATGGAACTTCAGGCCACAGCTGCTTATCGAGATCCATGCGTTCTGGCGCGATGTGGTCCTGCGGCGCATGTTGCCCGATATCCTCGGCAACGCCGCCTGGCTGCTGTGCCTCGCGCCGCTCCTGCTGTTGCCGGGACGGCGGCGTTGGCTTGGCTGGCTGGCCGGTGCGTTGGCCTTGTTTCTTGCGCCGATGGTGGTGTTCACCAACCTGCACTTCGTCCATGACTACTACCAGATGGCCAATGCGGTCTTCTTGGTGGTGGCGCTGTCCGTGGTTCTACACGCGGTGTCGGCGAACTGGTCAGCTACCGGCGTGGTTGCGCTGACCGTGCTCGCCGGGGCTGGCATGCTCGTGCAATTCCACGGCGACTATTGGCGCTCCATCCGAAGCGTTGATCCTCTGCATCGAGCTAGTGTACTGGCGGCTGTGCTGCGTGAGCATACGGCGCCCGACGATGCCATCGTGACCATGGGGCTTGCCTGGTCGTCGGAAGTGCCCTACTACGCGCAACGTCGCGCCGTAATGTTGCTGCAGGATAACTTCCAGCCTTTCGTGCCGGCGGCACTGCGTGCCTCGAGCGCGGGCGGCGAAGACGCACTTCATCGCCTCGGCGCCATCGTGCGCTGCGGCGAGGAGCGAAGCGACATATCCTCGCTTTTGCCGCAGTTCTGCGGCCCCTTGCGGGAGATCGAAGCGGCGGGCTGCTCCATCATTGTGCGCCGCGACGCCGGAGCATCCTCGCCCGGCGAAGCGGAATGCGAGGCGCGTCGCCTGCGCGATGTGCAAGCACAGCTCGCGCCGCGCCCGGCGGAGGCCCTGGTGTTGGGTCCGTTCTCGCGGGAGTGGATAAGTTACGAGGCGATGGATCGCTGCAATATCGAATTCGTCGGCGTTGGCGTGACGCCCGCAACCCGCTTCACGCGCGGGCAGCCGCTGTCGGTGACGGGCTGGTTCCTCGACCAAGCGACGGGTGGGCGTCCCTCTCACCCGACGCTGCGGCTCCGTTCCAAGGCACTAGGCCGGTCGTGGTACGCGCCGCTGGACGACTTGCAGGCTAGGCCCGATCTGGCCGCTGCCTATGGCGCTCAGGCGAAGGACGGTGGTTTCCGGGTCACCCTGAGCCTTGAAGACCTGCCGCCCGGGAACTACCAGCTGCTACTGGTGGACCTGCAGGCATCGTCGCCCGGCCAGTGCCTGCCGCATGAAAAGAACTTCGTGCTCGAATAGCGCGGCGGCCGGCTCAGCGATCACCGTGCCCGCCTACGCGGGAGTGCGCTTTCGCGTCGGCTTGCCGAGCCGGGAATGATGCTGGCCTCGCGGGCCGCTTTTTTTGCGTCCGGCGCTATGCAGTACCTGACCGGGCCACTACCAGGAACTGCTTGCCCAGGATCTTCCACGCCAAGGGAAACGCTAGATAGGCGCGAACAAATAGCGGCCCCTTTGGCAGTTTTGACTGCGTCGTGTAGGGCAGGAACCGGTCGATCACTTGCGTTGGCTCAAGCCCTTCGAGCTGCATCGCCTCGCAGAGCGATCGCTCCGAGAGCGGCAGGTGGTGGTCGATGAAGTCCCAATAAGCACCGGGCACCAGCCGTATATTGGGACCCATAGCGATAATTCGCCCGCCCGGCTTCAAGACGCGGCGGACCTCGGCCAGGGTTTCGCCAAGCGCCGTCTTGCTCGGAAGGTGCTCGAAAAAGTTCGAAGTGAATACAACATCCACACTCGCGTCCGCGATGGGTGCCATCCGATTCGACGCCACCGCATGGAACTCCACGTCCTCAGCGAGGCAGGATGGCGAGTCGGGATTGAGATCGATGGCGATCTTGCGCTTCGCATTGATGTTGTTGATGAACTCGCCGTAGCCGCAGGCCAGATCCAGCACCACCGCGTCATCGCGTCCGACCAGCGGCTGGAAGAAGCTGCGACACAAGACACTCCAAATACGGTTCTTCGCCGGCAGTTCGGCCGGACTGAAGCGGTGACGGTAGAGGTCTTTGAGCAGTTCATCCGACATGCTTCTATTTCCTGAACGTTAGATACTTGTGGCCGATGAAGCTGGTGATGATCGGTGTCATGACGCCGATGACGTGGCCGATCGTCTCGGGATGAAAGCGCATTCCGACAGCAGGAAATGCGTGCCTGGTCAGTACCCAGGCGATAGCGAGTGTCTGGCCCAGTCCGAGCAGGTTGATTAGCGTGAACCAGGACGCTTCGTTGAACCAGTGCTTTCCACTGGGCAGGAACACCCAGGCCCGATTGAGCAGGAAGGCCGTAGCAAGGCCCACGAAGAAGGCAAGCACAATGGCCGGAACGTAACTTAGCCATAGTGAGAAAACAACACGCGACCCGATGTTGGCCGCGGCGGCGGCGGCGCCGACGATGATGAAGCGGGTGAACTGGGCCTTCATTCGGCCAGCGCCTCGCGCGCCAGTGCACTGCCGACCTTGACGCTCTCGCAGATCGAACGGTCTTCCGGATAGTAGTAGGCGGTGTCGGCCATGAAGAAGCCCTCGAGCGGCGTTCGCATCGGCGGCAGCATCGCCTGGAAGCCGGGAGGACAGATGGTTTGCGCGAATTCGTAGCGGTGGCAGTGGCGAGCCAGCACCCAGTCCGGGCGGAAGTCGGGATTGATCTGGCCCAGGTAGCCGATCACCTCGTCGATCAATGCCTCGTTCGGAAGCGACCACTTGGCGTGGGTCTTGGGCATGTAGAAGGGGGCGTAGAGAATATGTTCACCCTCGCGCGTGCCCGGGTTCAGATTGGAATATTCGATGACGCCAGGGATTGAGATGCTGGCGTCGCTGATGTTCATCCAGAAGTTCTCGCTGATCGCGTGCCTGAGCTTGAGGATCACGCAAGCCACCGGGATGTTCTCGATGCGACGGATGCGGTCGGCGAAATCGGCCGGTAGTCCGGGTACGAAGCCCGGCACATACTGGATCGGCGCGGTAGAAAGCACGGCGTCGGCCGGGCGCAGTTCGTCACGAACCCGTACTCCCGTGACGCGGCCGGCGTCGGACGCCACTTCCTGTACGGGCGCCGCAACGTGTATTCGACCGCCGAGACGTTCGATCTCCGCCACCATTCCGGCCAGCACGGTTGCTGAGCCGCCCTCGAGGTAGCCCAGGCTTTCGTGGAACAAGTTGCGACGCGACAGCGCGATTCGCTTGATGCGCGTGCCGATCCAGGACGCGGAGAGCTGGTCGGTGTACTCGAAGAACTTTAGGTGGAAGGCGCGCGCCCACATCACGTCCCAAGCGCGCTTGCCTATCCAGGACTGGATCCATTCCCGGGCGTTGCGCTGGTCCAGTGCAGTCCAGTCCCGGATGCCCTTGGTGTGCATCACGTGCAGGGCATAGCGAATCTTGTCGATCCAGCCCAGCTTTGGGAAAGCCAGCAGTGCGAACGGCGTGCCCCACTTGTAGAGCTTGCCGTCGACGAAGTAGCCCATCTTGGTGTCTGTCCATTTGAGTGCATGCGACAGTCCCAGTTCGGCGAGAAGCGCGAACAGTGGATCATCGGTCTTGCAGACGAAGTGGTAGTAACGCTCGATCTGAAGGCCATCGAAATCGAAGCTGGCGGACATGCCGCCGATGCGGTCATCGCGCTCGTAGATGTCGACGTGATGGCCGGCGCGCAGCAGCTCCAGGGCAGCCATCAAGCCCATCGGGCCGGAGCCGATGACGGCGAAGTTTCGCGGGGTCGAGTTCATTTGCAGGGTCAACGCTTCAGGACGATGTGGCTGTAGCGGGGATCGCAGTAGCTTTCACGCACCGCGGATTCAAAGTCATGTTGCTTCACACCGAACACCGCCTCGGTGTCCACGCCGGAGAAGTCGTCGCCGGCCGAGAGGGCTTTGAGCTGGTCGGCGGTGAACGGCGGCTTGTTGCTGAACAAGGCGTAGGTCCGGAGCAGGAAGGCGAAGAGGCTGATCGGAATGTGGACGATAAGGGTGCGCAGGCCCTTGGTGCGTTTGATAGTGCGGATGATGTCGACGTAATCAATGCGGGTGTCGCCGACGATATCGTAGGCCTCGCCGTCGGGCTGGCGTTCGATGCAGTTGGCGATGCAGCGGCAGAAGTCCCGCTCGTAGAGCGGCTGGCGCATGAAGCGGCCGTCGCCGGGAATCGGGAATACTGGCGTGCGCGCCATGAAACGCGACAGCCAGCCCAGGTGCTTGGGGTCGAACCAGCCGAACATCAGCGTCGGTCGCAGCACGCAGTGGCGTAGCCCCGACGCCACCACCATGGCCTCCTGCTGTTTCTTGGTTTCGGTGTAGTCGTCGGTGGCGGCGGAGTTCACCACCGACGAACTGATGTGCACCAGGTAGGGCAGGGCATGCGCCTTGCATGCTTCGAGCACGTGATGGGTGGCCAACAGGTTGTTGCGCTCGAACAGTGCCCGGTGCTTGCCGGTGATCTGGGCGTGTAGTTGCACCACTACCTGGGCGCCGGCGAAAGCCTGGGCCCAGTCGCCCGGCTCGGCCAGGTCGGCTTCGACCACGGCGACACCCGGGTTGAGCTGGCGCAAGATTCCCAGGTTGTGAGCATGTTTGTCGATCGCGACAAGGTTTGTGTAGCCCTGCGCGCGCAACTCGACCAGCAGGTTTTGCCCGACCAGGCCGGCGGCGCCGGTCAGGACGATGCGGGCGTCCTTGTTCACAGCTTCACCCTCCGGAACACGAACTCAGGGATATGCGTGATCACGCGCATGATCGCCCACCAGAATCCTGGCAGGTAGGCCACCGCGCGGCGCTTGGCAACGGCGCGGACGATGCCTGCGGCGACCTGCTCGGGCGTTGCCCACAGCGCACCCTTCTTGAACGCAGCGGTCATCGGCGTGTCGACAAAGCCGGGCTTGATCGTGAGCACGTTGACGCCGCTGCCATTGAGCGCCTGGCGCAGTCCGCTGGTGAAGGCGGTGACCGCCGACTTGGCGCTGCCGTAGAGATAATTGCTGGCGCGGCCGCGGTCGCCGGCCACCGAACTGATTACTGCCAGCGTGGCCGGTGCCTGAAGTCGCTGGGCCAGTGCGATGCACAGGGCGATGACGGAGCTGCCATTGGTGGCGAATTCCTGCAGGGCCGTTTCCACCGAGGCGCTGCAAGCGGCCTGGTCGGGCAGGGTGCCGTGCGCGACCAGGGCCAGGTCCACGCTGCCCAGGGCCGACCAGGCGGCGTCGAGCATGGCGGCGTGGCCGGCGATGTCGTTGGCGTCGAGTACGTAGCCATCGACGGTGGCGCCGCGCACGCGCAGGTCGGCGCCGATGGTCTCGAGACGACTCGCGTCCCGGGCGACGAGGAACAGTCGGGCGCCGCTACGGGCGAGTTCCCGGGCGGTGGCCTGGGCGATGGCGGAGGTGGCGCCGATGATGAGGATGCGTTGCATGCTTACTCCATGACCCGGCGCCAGAACGACGACGAGAAGGCGGGGTCGATGTGGGGAAGGAAAGCGTCCAGACCAGGTTGCCCGGCGCGGAACATTGCCGGTGACATGCGTGCGTCCTTGGCGGGGTAGAGCGCGCCGCCGGCCTCGGCGACGATCGCATCGAGCCGGTCCAGCAGGTCGAAGGTGGAGGGCCCGGCGCGTGGGAAGTCCAACGCCAATGTGGTGCCAGGTCGCGCGAACGAGAGCAGGCCCGGCGCCGGCCGGTTGCCGAACTCCTTGAGCACGGCCAGGAACGAGCCCTGGCCGCTGCGCGCGATTTCGCCCAGCAGCCTCGCTACCGCGTCTCGGGCCACGGCCGGCGGTAGCACGCACTGGTGCTGCAGGAAGCCGCGCGGCCCGTATATGCGGTTCCAGTCGCGGATGCCATCCAGCGGATAGAAGTAGGGCGCGTAGTGCTGCACGCCAAAGCGGGAACGCGTCTGCTGGCGCTGGTAGTACAGCGTATTGAAAGGGCGCAGGGTCAGCCGGTTCACCAGCGCGACCGGTGGCGTCACCGGCATCGACAGCCCGCGGCCGGGCAGGCGCCCACTGCTGCCGGCCGGGGCATGATTGGCACGCAGGAAGTGCCCGCGCCCCAAGGACTTGCCGCGTGCCAGGCAGTCCACCCAGGCCACCGTGTACTCATGACTGTTGGCGGACTCGGCCGACAAGGCGAAGAAATCATCCAGGCCGCCGAAGCGGACCGACTCCACCGTCATCCATGGTCCTTCCACCCGCTGCAGACGCAGCTGCAGCCACGACACCACGCCGGTAAGGCCCAGGCCGCCGACGGTGGCCGCGAACAGCGGATCGCCCGGGTGGAGCAACTGCCGGCTGCCGTCGCTGCGCAGCAGCTCGAAGGCCAGCACGTGGTCGCCGAAGCTACCGGCGCGGTGATGGTTCTTGCCGTGGACGTCGTTTGCCAGCGCCCCGCCCAGGGTGGCGAACCGGGTGCCGGGCGTGACCGGCAGGAACCAGCCGCGCGGTATCGCTACCGCCAGCACTTCGCCCAAGGTGACGCCGGCCTCGCAGGTGATCACGCCCGCCTCGGCGTCGAAATGCAGGAAATGGTCGAGGCCGCGGGTCAGCAGCAGGCGGCCACCGTCGTTGAGACAGCTGTCGCCGTAGCTGCGGCCTTGTCCGTAAGCAAGCAGCGATCGCGCGCCGACCGGCAAGGCCTCGTTGCGCCGCCGTAGAGGATGCAACTGCTGATCCACGGGTTTCGGCCAGCGGCCCCAGCTATCGCCCGTGAGCGCCATGACCGGGTCAGATCGCCGAAAGCGCGATCACCGCGCACAGCAGGCCGACCGTCTGGCTGGTCCGGTCGGTGACGGCGAACACCACGGGGTCATCGTCCATGCCGCCACGGTGTGCGACCACCCACGCGCGGCTTACCCAATAGAGCACCAGCGGGCAAAGCAGCCACAGCACCTGCGGTCGCGTGTATAGCGCGATGCTGTCGGGGCTGTTGATGTACAGGGCCAGCACCAGCACCGCCAGGTAGCCGGCGGAACCGCCCAAGGACTGCAGCAGCGGGAGGTCGTCCACTCCGTAGCCGCGTCCGGCGGCGGCGATCTTGCCTTCAGCCAGCATCGACGAGAGTTCAACGTAGCGCTTGAGCAAAGCCAGGCTGAGGAAGATGAACATCGAGAAGGCCAGCAGCCAGAACGAGAGCGCGGCGCCGATCACCGCGGTGCCACCGATGATGCGCAGGGTGTACAGCGCCGCCAGCACCATAACGTCGAGCATGGCCACGCGCTTGAAGCGCACCGAGTAGCCCAAGGTAATCAGGTAGTAAGCCGCCAGAACCGCGGCGAAGCGGGGCTCGGTCCACCAGGCCAGCCCCAGCCCGGCCAAGGCCAGCAGCGGCGCCAGCACGATGCCCGGCAGCAGCGGCAGCGCGCCGGAGGCAAACGGGCGCAGGCGCTTGCGTGGATGCTGGCGGTCGCTGCGCAGGTCCAGCAAGTCGTTGAGCAGGTAGACGCCCGAGGCACACAGCCCGAAGGCCAGGAAGCCGGCGAGCGAGGCGAGCACGGCATCCTTGTCCATGAACTGGTGTGAAGCGAGTAGCGGGATGAAGATCAGCAGGTTCTTCAACCATTGGTGTAGCCGCAGCGCCCGCAGCCACGTCTTGAGGCCGCCGTCGGTGTCGGGGAGGTGCGCCAACAGTTCACAACGCTGGCCGGCGGCGCGGGCCAAGCCGGCGCCGGCGTTCACCACCACTGCGCCGTGAGCGTGGGCCCATACCGCGAGGTCTACGCGAGCGTTGCCGGCATAGTCGAAGCCTCGTTCGCCGAACCGCGCGACCAGCACCTCGGCCTTGCCGCGGCCGGACAGGTTCCGGCGGCCGTCACTCGCCAATACCTCGTCGAAGCAGCCCAGGTGCGCGGCAACGGACCGGGCGAGGGTTTCATCGGAGGCCGTGCACAGGACCCGTCGCCGCTGCGGATGGGGCTGGAGCAGGGCGAGCACGCGCGCGTCGTAGGGCAGGCCGGCCGGGTCCAGGCTGACCCGTGAGGCGATCTCGCGCTTTAGCCGGGCCTTTCCGCCCAGTAGCCAGAATGGAAACATCAGCACCAGCCACGGCGACTTCGCGAGCAGGACCAGGGCGGATTCCAACAGCAGGTCGGAGCGCAGCAGGGTGCCGTCGAGGTCTACGCAAATCGGACGGATGGGCGTGTCTGGGAGAACTGCCATCGCTGCAGGGCCTGGGAGGACGTCGGGCGCGGTCTTGGATAATAGCGGAATCGCTCCTTGTGGCCTTGTTGCCGCAAAGCCCTGACCGAAGGGACAGTGTCTTGCCCCCCGCGCGGCGGCTAGACTTGGGGCCTTGATTCGCCATGGAGACCGGCCGATGCCTTCCCCTGATTCCTCCTCCTCGTCGACGAAGCGCGTCGGCAAGGTCTACCCCTCAGCGGCCGAGGCCCTGCGCGGCATCGTGGCCGACGGCCAGACCCTCGCGGTCGGCGGCTTTGGCCTCTGCGGCATTCCCGAGGCGCTGATCGCCGCGCTGCGCGACTCCGGCGTGAAGAACCTCACCGCCATCTCCAACAACGCCGGCGTGGATGGCTTCGGTCTGGGCCAGCTGTTGGCCACACGCCAGATCAGCAAGATGATTTCCTCCTACGTGGGCGAGAACAAGGAGTTCGAGCGGCAGTACCTGGCCGGCGAACTGCAGCTCGAGTTCAACCCGCAGGGCACCCTTGCCGAGCGCCTGCGCGCGGGCGGCGCCGGCATCCCGGCCTTCTTCACCCGCACCGGCTACGGCACCATCGTTGCCGAGGGCAAGGAGACGCGTCAGTTCGACGACGGCCAGTGGTATGTGCTCGAGACCGCGCTCAAGGCCGACGTGGCGCTGGTGAAGGCCTGGAAGGCCGACACCGCCGGCAACCTGGTGTTCCGCAAGACCGCGCGCAACTTCAACCCCGCCTGCGCCATGGCCGGCAAGATCTGCGTGGCTGAAGTCGAGGAGATCGTCGAGATCGGCAGCTTCGATCCCGACCACGTGCACCTGCCGGGCATCTACGTCGACCGCATCGTGCACAACCCCACCCCCGAGAAGCGCATCGAGCAGCGCACCGTGCGAGGAGCGAAATAATGGCCTGGACCCGCGATGAAATGGCGCAGCGCGCCGCGCTCGAGCTCAGCGATGGCGCCTACGTGAACCTGGGCATCGGCCTGCCGACCCTGGTCGCCAACCACATTCCCGAAGGCATGGACGTGTGGCTGCAGTCCGAGAACGGCCTGCTGGGCATCGGCCCGTTCCCGACCGAGGACGAGGTCGACGCCGACCTGATCAATGCCGGCAAGCAGACCGTCACCGCCCGCGCCGGCGCCAGCTACTTCGGCAGCCACGACAGCTTTGCCATGATCCGCGGCGGCCATATCGACCTGGCGATCCTGGGCGCGATGGAAGTCACCGACCGCGGCGACCTGGCCAACTGGATGGTGCCCGGCAAGATGGTCAAGGGCATGGGCGGTGCGATGGACCTGGTGGCCGGCGTGAAGCGCGTCGTCGTACTGATGGAGCACACCACCAAGACCGGCGAAGCCAAGATCCTGCCCCAGTGCACCCTGCCGCTGACCGGCGTGGGCGTGGTCAACCGGATCATCACCGAGCTGGCGGTGATGGATGTCACCGCCGAGGGCCTGGTACTGGTGGAAATGGCGCCAGGCACCACCGAGGACGAACTCGCCGCCAAGACCGGCGTGCCTTTCCGCCGCGCCGCCTGAGCCGCGACTGAGAAAAAAAGGCGCTGGTCTCGCGAGGCCGGCGCCGGTAAATTTCCGAAGTCGGCGGGGAGCCGGTGCTCAACGGGAACACCATGCAAGACCAAGACCTCGGGGCGGACCAGCCGGTCGCCGCCAGCGATCTGACGCCCCCGGCCCTTCCGCCCATGCCGCATTCACCTGAGCCACCGCCGGTTCCGGGGCCAGTGCGTCACCCGCTGCAGTTCACCGGCCGCGCCGGCGAGTTCTTTGGCATCTGGTTCGTGAATCTCGTGCTGTCGGTGCTGACCCTGGGCATCTACTCAGCCTGGGCGAAGGTGCGCACCGAGCGCTACTTCTACGGCAATACCCATCTGGCCGGCGCGCCCTTCGAGTACCTTGCCAAGCCCATTCCCATTCTCAAAGGCCGCCTGATCGCCTACGTGGTCGTCATCGGCCTGGGCCTGTCGGCGCACTTCCAGGTGTGGGTGGTCTACATCCCGCTGATCCTGCTGGTGCTGGTGCTGTTTCCCTGGCTGATCCAGCGCACGCTGCGCTTCCGCGCGCGCTACTCGGCCTGGCGTGGACTGCGCTTCCGCTTCGTGGAAGGCGTGTACGAGGCCTACGTGAACTTCATGTTCCGCCCGGCGCTGCAGATCATCACCGCCTACATGGTCCTGCCCTGGGTGCGCATGCATCAGCACGACTACACGGTCACCGGGCACCGCTTCGGCGGCAAGCGCTTCCGCTACGCGGGCGACGTGGGCAGCTACTACATTCCCTTCCTGATCGCCGTGGGCCTGGGCTTCGGGGCCTATGTGCTCATGATGGTGGTGATCTTCGCCGGCGCCGCGCTGGCCGGCGCGCTGTCGGGTGAAAGTGGCGTTGGCGGGCAGCCCAGCACGTCCATGATGATCGGAATCCTCGCGCCGGTGATGGTGGTCTATCTTGCCTTGCTGGCGCTGCCGATCTACCTGCGCACCAAATACATCAACCTGATGTGGCGCTACGCCAGCCTGGGCGGGCACCGGTTCGAGTGCACGCTGCGGGCGCGCGACGTGATCTGGATCTACTTCAGCAACGGCGTGGCGATCGTGGCCAGCCTGGGGCTGCTGGTGCCTTGGGCGATGGTCCGGATCGCGCGCTACCGTGCCCAACACTTCGCGCTGCTGGCGGACGGCAATCTGGACCACTTCGTGGCCGAAGCGGAGCGCGCCGAGGACGCCACCGGCGCCGAGCTGATGGATGCGCTCGACATGGACCTGGACATCGGGATTTGAGCGCGTTAGAGGTCATCTGGTACGACGGTCGCGCCAGCCGCCCGCGGGCAGCGCGGATCAGCGAGCCGGTGCCGGGCACGCTGCGGCTTGACTCCGAAGGCATGGTGCTGACCTTCGAGCTGTCCACGCTCAAGCTCAGCCCGCGGCTGGGCCGCATGCCGCGCACCCTGACCTTGCCGGGGCAGGGGCATCTTGAGATCGCCGATACGCCCGCCCTCGAGGCCTGGCTGGGCGGCCGCGACCGGATCGAAGGCTGGGCCGACTGGCTTGAACGGCGCCGCAGCGCGGCGATCGGTGCCGCCGTGGCGACGGTGCTGGGCGTGGTCTTGTTCTTCCAGGTCGGGCTGCCCTGGATGGCCGAACGCTTGGCGCCCGTGGTCCCGGCGGCGATCGAACGCTCGATCAGCAATCAGGCCATGGGCCTGATGGACCGCGTGCATCTGGATCCGACCCAACTGCCTGTGGAGCGTCGTGATGAGCTGAAGGCCGCTTTCGGGGCGATGGTCGCGGAACTGCCGCGCGGCGATGACTTCCGCCTTGAGTTCCGCAGTGCGCCCAAGATCGGCGCCAACGCCTTCGCGCTGCCCGATGGCCTGGTGGTGGTGACCGATGAGCTGGTGGCGCTGGCCGAATCCGACGACCAGCTGCTGGCCGTGCTGGCACACGAGGCCGGCCACCACGAACAGCGCCACGGCATGCGCCGGGCGCTGCAGAGTTCCGCGGTGGTGGTGGTGGCGGGCTTCCTGTTCGGCGACCTGTCGGGCACCGGTTCGCTGTCGGTGTCGATTCCGGTGCTGCTGCTGGAGAGCGGATTCTCGCGCGACCACGAGCGCGAGGCCGATGAATTCGCGTTCGCGCTGCTCGCCCGCCAGGGCCGCTCGCCGGGCGACTTCGCCGACATCATGAAGCGCCTGTCCGACTCGCACGGCGGCGATCGCGACATGGGGCCGGTCGGCTACCTGGCGTCGCACCCGCCCAGCGAGGAACGCATCACCGCAGCGCGCCGCGCCGCCGAAGCGGCCAAGGCAGGCGGCGCCAACGCGGACGCCAAAGAAAACGCCGACGCGGAATGATCCGCGTCGGCGTGATGTCGCTACGCCGGCGTGGGCCGGCGGGCGAGGCTCAGCTCAGAGCGCCGATTCCAGCTCGGGCACGATCTGGAACAGGTCCCCGACCAGGCCAAAGTCAGCGATCTCGAAGATCGGCGCCTCGGCGTCCTTGTTGATCGCAACGATGGTGCCGGCGTCCTTGATGCCGGTCAGGTGCTGGATCGCGCCCGAGATACCGATGGCCACGTACAGCTCCGGCGCGATGATCTTGCCGGTCTGGCCCACCTGCAGTTCGTTGGGCACGTAGCCGGCGTCCACCGCAGCGCGCGAGGCGCCCACGGCCGCGCCGATCTTGTCGGCCAGCGAGTAGATGATCTTGAAGGCATCAGCCGAGCCGAGCGCACGGCCGCCGGAGATCACCTTGCCGGCGCTCTGAAGGTCGGGGCGGTCGGACTTGCCCTGCTGCAGCGACACGAAGCGGGTGTGCGTGGGCAGCGTGGCTTCGACCGAGGCGGCTTCCACCGCACCGCTGCCACCGGCGCCCGCGGCCGGCCAGGAGGCCGTGCGGACGGTGCCGACCACGGCCATCGAAGACGGCGCCTCGACGGTGATGATGGCGTTGCCAGCGTAGATCGGGCGCTTGAAGACGTGGCTCGATTCCACCGACATGATGTCGCTGACCTGGGCCACGCCCAGCAGGGCCGCGACGCAGGGCATCAGGTCCTTGCCAAAGGTGGTGGAGGCACCGAGCACGTGGCTGTAGCCGTCCGCCAGCTTCGCGACCTGCGGCGCCAGCACCTGCGCGATCGGGTTGGCGTTGGCCGCATTGGCGATCGTGATCACCTTGGCGACGCCGTCGAGCTTGGCGGCTTCGGCGGCGATGGCATCCGGCGCATCGGCCAGCACGACCACGTGGATCTCGCCGCCAATGGCCGCGGCACAGCTCACGCAGCGCGCCGTGGAGGAGTTCAGTTGGCCGCCCAGGTGCTCGGCAACAATCAGTATCTTGCTCATGCTCATGGTCTCCTTACACCAGGCCCTTGGCCTTGAGCGCCGAGACCAGCTCGGCAACGTCCTTCACCATCACGCCCTTGCTGCGCTTGGCAGGCGGGGCGAAGTGGGTGGTCTTGTGATGGTCGCCGCTGTCCACGCCAAGGTCGGCGAAGGCGATCGTTTCCATCGGCTTGGACTTGGCCTTCATGATGTCGGGCAGCTTGATGAAGCGCGGCTCGTTCAGGCGCAGGTCGGTGGTGATCACCGCGGGCAGGTCCACTTCCAGGGTCTCAAGGCCGGCGTCGACCTCGCGGACCACGGTGGCCTTGCCGTCGGCCACGTCGAGCTTGCCGGCGAAGGTGGCCTGCGGACGGCCCCAGAGCGTGGCCAGCATCTGGCCGGTCTGGTTGGCGTCGTCGTCGATGGCCTGCTTGCCCAGCAGCACCAGCTCGGGCTGTTCTTTCTCGATCAGCTTGAGCAAAGCGCGGGCGGCGGTGAGCGGCTGCACGGGCTGGTCGGTGACCACGTGGATGGCGCGGTTGGCGCCCATGGCCAGGCCGTTGCGCAGGTGCGCCTGGCAGTCGGCCGGACCCATCGTGCAGACGATGACCTCGGTGGCGATGCCCTTGTCGCGCAGGCGCAGGGCTTCTTCCAGCGCGATGTCGTCGAAGGGATTGGGCGAGAGTTTCACGCCCTCGGTGACCACGCCCGAGCCATCGGGCTTGACCTGGATGCGGACGTTGTAGTCCACCACCCGCTTGTAACCGACCAGAATCTTCATCGTCGCGACGTTCCTGTGGGGCAGGCCGGCGCACGGCGTGGGGCCGCGCGGCGGGCTTGTGAGGGAATCGCGATTCTACCTCCTCAGCCCGTCACGGCCCAGTCAAGCCCCCTGTAGGAGGGCCTTCAGGCCCGAAGCCTTTCGCCGGAAAGCTTCGGGCCTGAAGGCCCTCCTACAGGTTCAGGCCGGCAGGGCCGAGCCGTCGCGAATCATCGCCTCGGCCACCCATTCCGCCGCGCGAATGCCGTCCACGCCGGCCGACAGGATGCCGCCGGCATAGCCAGCGCCCTCGCCGGCGGGGTAGAGGCCGCGGGTGTTCAGGCTCTGCCCGGCCTCATCGCGGGTGATGCGCAGCGGCGAGGACGTGCGGGTTTCGACGCCGGTCAGCACGGCGTCGGCCATGTCGAAGCCCTTGATCTGCCTGCCGAAGGCCGGCAAGGCCTCCCGGATGGCTTCGACCGCATAGCGGGGCAGGGCCTGGGACAGATCGGTGGGCGTCACGCCCGGCGTGTAGGACG
This sequence comes from Arenimonas alkanexedens, assembly GCF_054781355.1. NCBI lineage: Bacteria > Pseudomonadati > Pseudomonadota > Gammaproteobacteria > Lysobacterales > Lysobacteraceae > Arenimonas > Arenimonas alkanexedens. Next base: position 590,827 of record NZ_BAAGUO010000002.1, on the reverse strand, counting down.
GCGCCACCGCCCCCAACGTCGTGGACGGCTGGCCGGCGAGGAAGTCGCCGACCCGCTGCCCCGGCGCCTCGTAGCTGCCGCCGCCAAGCCGGAACGCCACTTCTTCCCAGTAGCGCTGCAGCGCAATGCCGGCCAGCGGACTGCCGCTGGCGTCGTGCTCGGCGAAATCCGCCGGCGTGATGCCCACCACGATCGCGGCATTGGCGTTGCGCTCGTTGCGCGAGTACTGGCTCATGCCGTTGGTGACCACGCGGCCGGGCTCGCTGGCGGCCGCCACCACGGTGCCGCCCGGGCACATGCAGAAACTGTAGACCGACCGGCCGTTGCGGCAGTGATGCACCAGCTTGTAGTCGGCCGCGCCCAGGATCGGATGGCCGGCCTGCGGCCCGAAGCGTGCGGCGTCAATGATCGACTGGGGATGTTCGATGCGGAAGCCGATCGAGAAGGACTTGGCCTCCATGTAGACGCCGCGCGCGTGCAGCATGCTGAAGCTGTCGCGGGCGCTGTGGCCCAGCGCCATCACCACATGGTCGGCGCGCAGGCGTTCGCCGCTGGCCAGCACCACGCCGCGCACGCGGCGGTTGCCGGCGGCGTCCACTTCGACCTCCACGTCGTCCACGCGCTGCGAGAAGCGGATCTCGCCGCCCAGGCCTTCGATGGTGGCGCGCATGTGCTCCACCATCGACACCAGGCGGAAGGTGCCGATGTGCGGCTTGGCGACGTAGAGGATTTCGTCGGGCGCACCGGCCTTCACGAACTCGTCCAGCACCTTGCGGCCCAGATGGCGCTTGTCGCTGATCTGGCTGTAGAGCTTGCCGTCGGAAAAGGTGCCGGCACCGCCCTCGCCGAACTGCACGTTCGATTCCGGATTGAGCACCTTGCGGCGCCACAGGCCGAAGGTGTCCACGGTGCGTTCGCGCACCTGCTTGCCACGCTCGAGAATGATCGGACGCAGGCCCATCTGCGCCAGCACCAGGCCCGCGAACAGCCCACAGGGACCCATGCCCACCACGATCGGCCGCAGCGCCGGCGTCGGTGCCGGCTGGGCGATGAACTGATAGGTAGTGTCGGGCGTAGGCGTGACCTTCACCCGGTGGGGTCGCGCTTCGGCGCGGATACGATCGAGCACGGCGGCTTCGTCAGCCACTGCCACGTCTACCGAATAGGTGAGCAGGATGTGGCCGCGCTTGCGGGCGTCGTAACTGCGCTTGGCGATGCTCAGGCTCTGCAGGGCGCTGGCCGGCAGCTGCAGTCGCGCGAGCACGGCCTCGGCGAGCGCCGGGTCGCCGTGTTCCAGCGGCAGGGTGATGTCGGTGAGTCGAAGCATGGGTCGGTGCGGCGGCGGCGAGGGCGCCATGATCCCACGTAAGCGGCATCCGGAGCGCTTCAGAGGCTGTAGTAAACTGCCGTACTTTCGAATCGGGACCCCAGCTTGGCAACCGGTGATTTGAACTTTCCGGTCCTCACCTACCACGCCGCCAACGTGACCGGGAGTGACTACGCGAACAACGATCAGGTCGCACTGCAGTCCGACCTGCGCCAGCTCGCGCATCTGGGCTGGCGGGTGGTGCCGCTGGACTGGGTGGTCGAGCAGCGTCTGGGCATGGCTGATCGCGACCTGCGCCGCTGCGTGGCGCTGACCTGCGACGACGGCACCGATCTCGACGTCCGCGCCATCGAGGTCCCGGGCGTCGGGCGCCAGCCCGGCTTCCTGCCCGTCCTGCGCGCGCTGGGGGCGGCGCCCGATAACCCCCATCCCGAACTGGAAATGACCTCGTTCGTCATTGCCGACCCTGCGGCACGCGAGCTGATGGATCGCGAGTGCCTGCACGGCCTGGGCTGGATGAACGAGCACTGGTGGCGCGACGCGGCACGCAGCGGCTTGATGAGCGTGCAGTGCCACAGCTGGGACCACAATCATCCCAAGCTGCGCGACGAAGGTCCCGAAGGCATGGTTCGCGGTGATTTCTTCGCCGTGGATCGCGAGGCCCGTGCCGAGTTTCAGGTGGAACAGGCGGTGGACTACATCAATGCCCGCCTCGGTCCCGGTGCCGTTCGCTACTTTGGCTACCCCTTCGGCCAGGCGCCGGAGTACCTGGTGCGCGACTACTTCCCGCGCCATGGCCAGCGCCTGGGCCTGCGGGCGGCGTTCGGTACCCAGGGGGAGCCGGTGACGGCCGCCAGCGACCGCTGGAACCTGCCGCGCTACATCTGCGGCTGGCACTGGAAGTCTCCCGAGGACCTTGCCCGCCTGCTGTCCGGGCTGGACTAAAGGCGGCTAGAAGGGCGAGGCCGCGTGGGCGATGGCGACGAGCGCCTGGCGCTCGGGCTCTGGCAGCGGTGTCGGGCAATAGATCAACAGATGCGGGTGCTGGGTTTTTTCGAAGCCGACGGCCAGGTCGGCGCGTTCCGCCAGCACGTCGCCGCAGTAGCCGAACATGGCCCGGCAACGGGGCCCGAAGTGCTGCAGCGACCAGCGCAGGGTGTGCTGGTACAGGCCGCCGACGGCGTGCAGGCTTCGTCGCGCCGCGAAGGGCAGGCGCCGCAGCACGCGATCGTCGACGCAGACCCCGCCGCCCAGCAGCGCCTGGTCCATCACCGTGATGTGGATGTAGCAGGCGGGCTCCCAAACGCCGTCGGCCGTGCGGCAATGGGCCAGGACGTGGATCGGGAAGTCCGGTGCCGAGGCGCGGTAGCGGCGCTGGAAGATGGGCTCGGCCAGGGCCTGTCCATCCTCGTGCTCGGCGATTCGCACCCAGTCTTCGATACCCACTGCGGCGGGCCCTATGCATTGTTTCGGCCATTCTAGCCCCGCCGACCATTCACCATGCCGGCGTTGATATCCTTGCCGGCATGAGCCAGCCCTCCCTGTCCCATCTCGATCGTCTGGAAGCCGAGGCCATCCACGTCTTGCGCGAAGTGGCGGCGTCGTTCCAGAACCCGGTCATGCTCTATTCGGTGGGCAAGGACAGCTCGGTGCTGCTGCACCTGCTGGTCAAGGCCTTCCACCCGGCCAAGCCGCCGATTCCGCTGCTGCACGTGGACACCGGCTGGAAGTTCCGCGAGATGATCGAATTCCGCGACCGCCGCGCCGCCGAGACCGGCGTCGAGCTGCACACGCACACCAACCCCGACGGTCGGGCCCAGGGCGTCAGCCCGGTGACCCACGGCGCCACCGTGCACACCGACGTGATGAAGACCCAGGCGCTTAGGCAGGCGCTGGACCAGCACCAGTTCGACGCCGCCATCGGTGGCGCTCGTCGCGACGAGGAGAAGTCGCGGGCCAAGGAGCGGATCTTCTCGTTCCGCACCGCCCAACATCGCTGGGACCCCAAGAACCAGCGGCCCGAGCTCTGGGATCTGTACAACACCCGCATCGAGAAGGGCGAGAGCGTGCGCGTGTTTCCGATCTCGAACTGGACCGAGCTCGACGTCTGGCTTTACATCTATCGCGAGAAGATCGAGGTTCCGTCGCTTTACTTCGCGGCCGAGCGACCGGTGGTCGAGCGCGACGGCGCTCTGATCATGGTCGACGACGCGCGCCTGCCGCTGTTTCCGGGCGAGACGCCGACCTTGCGCAAGGTCCGGTTCCGCACGCTGGGCTGCTACCCGCTCACCGGCGCGATCGAGTCCGATGCCGATACCTTGGAGAAGGTGATCGCCGAGATGCTGGTCGCCACCACCTCCGAGCGCCAGGGCCGGGTGATCGATCACGACCCCAGTGCGTCCATGGAAAAGAAAAAGCAGGAGGGCTACTTCTGATGGCCACCCAAAAGCCGACGCTCCCTGTAGGAGGGCCTTCAGGCCCGAAGCTTTGCGCGAAGGGCTTCGGGCCTGAAGGCCCTCCTACAGGAGACGTGGCGGCCTATTTGAAGCAGCACGAGGCCAAGCCCTTGCTGCGCTTCATCACCTGCGGCAGCGTCGATGACGGCAAGTCGACCCTGATAGGCCGCCTGCTGCACGACACCCGCATGCTGCTGGACGACCAGCTGGCCGCACTCACCAAGGACAGCCGCCGCCACGGCACACAAGGTGAGGACATCGACTTCGCGCTGCTGGTCGATGGCCTGGAGGCGGAGCGCGAGCAGGGCATCACCATCGACGTGGCGTATCGCTTCTTCAGCACCGAGAAGCGCAAGTTCATCGTCGCCGACTGCCCGGGCCACGAGCAGTACACCCGCAACATGGCCACCGGTGCCTCGACCGCGGATCTGGCGGTGGTGCTGGTGGATGCGCGCAAAGGGCTGCTCACCCAGACCCGGCGCCACAGCTACATCGTTTCGCTGCTGGGCATCCGGCACGTGGTGCTGGCGGTGAACAAGCTCGACCTGGTCGGGTATGACCAGACCCGGTTCGATCAGATCGTCGCCGACTACACGGCGCTCGCCGCCGAGTTGGGCATCGCGCGGGTGCAGGCGATCCCGCTGTCCGCGCTGCGCGGCGACAACCTGCTGGCGCCGTCGCCGGCCACGCCCTGGTACACCGGCCCCAGCCTGCTGGAGGCCTTGGAATCGGCCGAGCCGGCAATCGCCGCGGACGCGGCATCGATGCGGCTGCCGGTGCAGTGGGTGAACCGCCCGAACCAGGATTTCCGTGGTTTCGCCGGCACCCTGGCCTCGGGCACGGTGGCTCCGGGTGACGAGGTGGCGGTGCTGCCGTCCGGGCGCCGAACCACCGTGGCCCGCGTGGTCAGCGCCGACGGTGACCTTGCGCGCGCAACCCGCGGCCAGGCCATCACCCTGGTGCTGGCCGACGAGGTCGACGTGAGCCGCGGTGATGTCATCGCCAGCGCGGGAGATCCGCCCCAGGTCGCTGACCAGTTTGCCGCCCACCTGCTGTGGATGGGCAGCCAGTCGCTGCTGCCGGGCCGGCCCTACCTGCTCAAGATCGGCGCGAGCACGGTCACCGCCCAGATCACCGAGATCAAGCACAAGGTCGACGTAAACACGCAGGCGATGCTGGCGGCCAAGCACCTCGAGCTCAACGAGGTCGGTATCTGCAACCTCAGTCTCGACCAGGCGATCACGTTCGAGCCCTACGCCGTCAATCGGCGCCTGGGCAGCTTCATCCTGATCGACCGGCAGACCAACGCCACCGTCGCCGCCGGCACGCTCGACTTTGCGCTGCGCCGCGCCGCCAACATCCACTGGCAGCACCAGGACATCGACAAGCTGGCGCGCGCCCGGATCAAGGGCCAGCGGCCGCGGGTGCTGTGGTTCACCGGCCTGTCGGGCGCGGGCAAGTCGACCATCGCCAACCTGGTCGACAAGCAGCTGCATGCGCAGGGTTTCCACACCTTCATCCTCGACGGCGACAACGTGCGCCACGGCCTCAACCGCGACCTCGGCTTCACCGACGAGGATCGCGTCGAGAACGTCCGGCGCGTGGCCGAAGTGGCGAGGTTGATGGCCGATGCCGGCCTGATCGTGCTGGTGAGCTTCATCTCGCCCTTCCGCGCCGAGCGACGGATGGCGCGCGAACTGTTCGCGCCTGGCGAGTTCCTGGAAGTTCACGTGGACACACCGCTGGCCGAGGCCGAGCGACGCGACGCCAAGGGGCTTTACGCCAAGGCGCGGGCAGGCGAGATACGGAATTTCACCGGCATTGATTCGCCCTACGAGGCGCCCGAAGCCGCCGAGCTGGTGCTTGATACGCTGGCGCAAACGCCGGAGCAGCTGGCGGGGCTAGTGGTTGCGCGGGTGTTGGCTGATTGAGGCGAGGGCTTCGGGCCTGAAGGCCCTCCTACATCGACACGTGTAGGAGGGCCTTCAGGCCCGAAGCTTCTCCCTCAGCACGGCAGCAAAACGAGCCCCCGCACCCTCGCCGTAGGGCAGGAACACCGAGGGCTCGGTCAACTCCAGCTCCAGCAGCTGCGGACCCGTCTCAGAGGGCAGCAGGTCAACGCGGGCATACACCAGCGGCGCGAAGGGCAGGGCGGCGAGCACCTGGCGCGCCAGCGCGTGCTCTGCTTCCGACGGCGTGCGCGATTGGATGTGCTCTTCCTTGAACAGGGCGCGGGTGGGTCCTTCGCCGCGTTTTAGCAGCGGCGCCTTGCGGATGGCGTGACTGAATTGACCGCCGAAGAACAGCAGAGCGGTCTCGCCCAGCTCGTCCACCGCCCGAAGATAGGGCTGCACCATCACGTGCCGACCGGCGTCGAGCAGGCGCCCAACGTGGGCTTCGGCCGCGTCGCGGTCTTCGCGCTGGTAGCGCTGGGCGTCGCGTGAGCCGGCGCCAACCGTGGGCTTGACCACGAACTCGGCCAGGTCGGGGAAGTTCGTGGGGTTCTCCCCCGGTGCAATGAAATGGCTTTCAATCACCGGCACGCCCTTGGCCGCCAGTTCGCCCAGATAGCGCTTGTCGGTGTTCCAGCGCACGACATCGGGAGCATTCCAGAGCCGGGTCAGCGCTGCGGTTCGGTCGCACCAGCGGAGGAATTCCGGCAGGCGGTCGATGTAGTCCCAGGTGGAGCGCAAGAGCACCGCGTCGAAGCGCGCCCAGCTGACGGTGGGGTCGTCCCAGGCAACCACGGACACGTTGATGCCCGCAGCCGCGCAGTCGGCGCGCAGCGGTTCGAGGTCTTCGTCCAGCCCGTAGGCGGCAATCGCAGTAGCCAGCGCAAGTTTCATCAGCACTCCCTGTAGGAGGGCCTTCAGGCCCGAAGTCCTTGGCCAGGAGCTTCGGGCCTGAAGGCCCTCCTACATGATTCAGAGATTTTGGTAGTTGGGGCCGGCGCCGCCTTCAGGCGTTACCCAGGTGATGATTTCGTACGGGTCCTTGATGTCGCAGGTCTTGCAGTGCACGCAGTTGGCGGCGTTGATCTGCATGCGCTTGCCGTCGGCGTCGTCGACGATTTCATAGACGCCGGCCGGGCAGAAGCGCTGGCAGGGATTGCCGTACTCTTCCGCGCACTGGGTGATGCAGACGTCGGTGTTGGCGATCTTCAGGTGCACCGGCTGGTCTTCGTCGTGCTCGGTGGCGGCGAAATAGACGCCGGCCAGTCGGTCGCGCGGTGCCAGCGTGCGCGCGACATAATCGCGCTTGGGCTTTTCGGCCACGTCGAGCTTCTGCAGCGAGCTCCAGTCGGGCTTGCAGCGCCAGGTCCAGGGTGACAGGCCACCGACCGCGGTTTCCCAGGCCGAATTCACCAGGCCGAACCACAGGCCCTTCTTGAAGCCCGGCTTGATGTTGCGCACTTTCCGGAGCTCGGCCATCGCCGGCGAGGCGCGCAGCTTGGCGTCGAAGCCGGCGGCGTTGGGGGCGTCCTGCGCCGCGACGTGTTCGGCCGCCAGCATGCCGCTGCGGAAAGCCTGGTGCGTGCCCTTGATCTTGGGCACGTTGAGCAGGCCGGCGGTATCGCCGATTAGCAGTGCGCCGGGCATCTCGACCTTGGGCAGCGACTGCCAGCCGCCGGTGACGATGGCGCGCGCACCGGCGCTGAGGATGGTGCCGCCCTCGAGAAGCGTCTTTATCTGCGGATGGTGCTTCCACTGCTGGAAGGCTTCGTAGGGCTGGTAGTTCGGGTCACGGTAGTCGAGGCCCGACACGTAGCCCAGCGCGATCCGGTCGCCATCGAGGTGGTAAAGGAAGCTGCCGCCATAGGTATGGCTGTCGGCGGGCCAGCCCAGGGTGTGGACGATCTTGCCCGGCGACACGCGGCCGGCCGGCACCTGCCAAAGTTCCTTGATGCCGATCGAATAGTTCTGCGGGTCCGACTCGGCGTCGAGGGCGTACTTTTTCACCAGCTGCTTGGTCAGGTGGCCGCGGGCGCCCTCGGCGAGCACGGTGAGCCTGGCCTTGATGTCGATGCCCTGGGTGTAGCCCGCTTTGTGCGTCCCGTCCTTGGCCACGCCCATGTCGCCGATGCGTACGCCGGCGACCGCGCCAGATTCGTCGTAAAGCATCTCGGCGGCGGCGAAGCCTGGATAGATCTCAACGCCCAGGGCCTCGGCCTGCGGCGCCAGCCACGCGCACATCGCGCCGAGGCTGACGATGAAATTGCCGTGGTTGGACATTTGCGGCGGCACGAACGGGAACTTGGTGCCGCCGGTCTTGGTGAGGAACCAGAACTCGTCCTCGGTGGCCGGCACGCAGACCGGCGGCGGGTTGTCGCGCCAGCCGGGCAGCAGCGCATCCAGCGGGCCGGGCTCGATGACGGCACCGGACAGGATGTGCGCACCGATGGTCGAGGACTTCTCGATCACGCAAACCGACAGTTCGGGCTTGAGCTGCTTGAGCCGGATCGCGAACGACAGGCCGGCCGGGCCAGCGCCCACGGCGACCACGTCATATTCCATCACGTCACGTTCACTCATTTCCCAGAACTCCATACGGCAAGGTTCGGATTGTCGCGGTTTGCCCGTGGCCGGGCAATCAAGGACACTTCACATTGACCTGTCCGGACCCCCGCCCGCATGACTGCCAGCCCCGACGCCCTACGCCAGGCCCCGCTGTACCGCGTGCTGCACGCCCTGGCCAAGGGCGAGACCAGCAGTGAAGCCCTGACCGGTGCCTGCCTTGCCGCCATCGCTCGCGACGGCGGCATGAACGCCTGGTGCTGGGTGGACGACGCGGGCGCGCTCGCCGCGGCCCGGGCCAGCGACGCACGTCGCGCGGAAGGCAAGCCGCTGGGACGCCTGGACGGCGTGCCGGTGGCGGTGAACGACAACTTCGACATCGCCGGCATGCCCACCGGTCTTGGCTTGCCCGGGCATCCGGGCCTGGCGGCGGAAGATGCGCACGCGGTGCGCCGCCTGCGCGGTGCCGGCGCCGTGTTCCTGGGCAAGACCACGATTGACGAAGCCGCCTTCGGCACCGTGGGCCGCAATCCACACCACGGCGACGTCCGCAATCCGGCGCATCCCGGATCCGCCGCGGGCGGCGCCTCCGCTGGTGCCGCGGCCGCCGTCGCCGCCGGCCATGCCGTGGCCGCGCTCGGTTCCGACACCTTGGGCGCGGTGCGTATCCCGGCCGCTTTCTGCGGGCTGGTGGCGCTCAAGCCCACCTTCGGTGAAATCAGCTGCCGCGGCATGGCCCCGGCCCTGCGTCGTCTGGACTGCGTGGGCCTGATCACGCGCACCGTGCAGGACGCCGGCCTGCTGCTGCCGGTGCTGGCGGGCTACGACGCGGGTGATCCGCGCTCACGCAAGCGCCGGGTGCCGCTGGCGCCGCCGGACTGGGTGCCGGGCGAACTCAAGGCCGGCGTCGTCACCGACCTGTCCGTGCTGGGCGTGGACGCCGGCGTGGCCGAAGGGTTCAGCGCCGTGATGGCGCGCGTGGCGCCGGTCTTCGGCAGTGCGCTGCCGGTGGCGCTGGAAGTGGCGCCGCTGGAAGTCGCCGCCACCCGCCGCGCTGCGCTGCTGCTGATGGAAGCGGAGATCCTGGCCGCGCACGAACCGCGCCTGGGTGACGCCTCGCCGCGCCTGCGCGGACTGCTGGATTTCGCCAGCCGCAAGACCGCCGCCGATTTCGCACGCGCCGACCTGCGCCTGGACCAGCACGTGGTCCGGGTACGCCGACTTTTCGAACAGTTCGACGTCCTGCTGCTGCCGACCACGGCCTCGCCGCCGCCGGCCTACGGCGCCGACGAGCCGGCAAACCTGGCCGACCTCACCGCGCTGGCATCGCTGGCGGGCTGTCCCGCGCTGAGCCTGCCGCTGGCCGGCGGTCTCGGCCTTCAGCTGGTGGGCGCGCCGGGTTCCGACCTGCGCCTGCTGGAGCTGGCGGGCGTCATCGCCGCCGTCGCCGATACCGGCGAATAGGTCTTTGGCGGCGCGCGTTCGCGAAGGTCTTCGCGTGCTGCCTAACCGACATGCGCTTCCCCATCCCCGACGGACAGCTGAGCTTCGAGCCGCACTGGCTTCCGCGCGCCGAGGCCGATGAGCTGTTGGCGGAGGTGATGGACACCGTGCGCTGGGAGACACACCGGATCCGGATGTTCGGGCGTGAGGTGGATTCGCCGCGCCTGAGCTGCTGGATCGGTGATGCCGGCGCCAGCTACGTGTATTCGCGCACCCGCTTCGAACCCCGGCCCTGGCCGCCGGCCCTGCAGGCGCTGCGGGCGCGCGTGGATGCGGCGGCCGGTGTGGTGATGAACAGCGTGCTGGCCAATCTCTACCGCGACGGCAAGGACGCGATGGGCTGGCACAGCGACGATGAGCCCGAACTGGGGCCGCGCCCGATGATTGCTTCGCTGAGCCTGGGTGGCACCCGGCGGTTTTCGTTCAAGCATCGGCACGACGCCAGCAAGCGCTTCGCGCTTGATCTGCCGCACGGCAGCCTGCTGCTGATGTCCGGCGACACCCAAGCGAACTGGCGCCATGCCCTGCCGCGCACCGCGCGTGCGGTCGCGCCGCGCTTGAACCTCACTTTCCGGCGTATTGAGGTCCCGCCGACCTAGCCTTCCTCACGCGCCCGGTTGGCCTTGTCGGCTTCCACCAAAGTCCAGCCGACGATGTCGGTGGTGATGCCGGACAGGCCTTGTCCGAAGGCGGCGACCATCGCATCCACCTCGGCCGAGCTGCCGGGAACCACCCGGCGGAAGCGCTTGGACGCCACCGTGCCGCCGCCGCGGAACATGACCAGGCGCGCCTGCACTTCGATGACCGCCTCGGGCCTGCCGCCGCTGTAAACCGTTTCGAAAGCGCGCACTTCCACCAGCAGGCCGGCGTCGCCGCGCGCGCCGCCGCCGAAGCGCCCGACGGCCTTGAGCTTGCCGGCATCCTCGAAGCCTTCGACCAGCGCGGTCTGCAGCAGCTCCGGTGCATCGTCGGCCCAGACGGCGCCCTTGTAGACCTGGAAGCGGTCGGGCGTCGGCCGCACCGCGATGCGCGACGTGTCGAGCATCTGGTTGGCAGCGGTGGTGGAGATGGACAGGTGCCAGTCCACGCTGGGCCAGGCGGCATCCACCGTGACCGCACTAGCCGGTGCGTAGACCTTCACCTCCGTCTTGGGGCCGCCGATGGCGGCGCAGCCGGCCAAAAAGGTGGTCGCGCCGAGCAGCAGGATGGGACGGATCATGGTTCGAACTCCTCGGGTTGTTCGCGGCCGAGCAGGAAGCCGGCGGGATTGCCCTCGAGCTTCTCGGCGAGGCCGTCGAGCTCGCGGATCAGGCCGCGCAGCTGGCGCATGGTCGGGCCCACCTGGGCCAGGCCGTCCTGGCTGAAGTCGGCAAAGGCATCGCGGTTGTCGGTCAGGATGGCGTCGGCGCTGGTGCTGGCGGATTCAAGCTTGGCCAAGGTGCGGTCCAGGCGCGCGACCAGATCGGGCAGCTCCTGCACCAGGCCCTGGTCGAGGTTGTTGATGGTGCGGTCGGCGCTGGCCAAGGTTTTTTCCAGCTGCTCGCTGGCGGCGCGGGCATTGCTGATCAGCGCGGCGATGTCTTCTCGCTCGCCCGCCACCGAGCCGGTGATCTGGTCGAGCTGCTCGAGCGTGCGGGTGACCCGGGCGACGTTTTCGTCGCTGAGCAGGTCATTGACGCGGCCGACGATTTCGCTGGCATTGGCGGCGATGTTCTGCAGCGCCGAGGGTTCGGTCTGGATGCGCGCCACGCGCTGATCGCCGCTGGGCATGAGCACCGGGCTGCCCGGGCTGCCGCCGCTGAGCTGGATGATGGCGACGCCGGTCAGTCCGGTCAGCGCGAGCTTGGCGCGGGTGTCGGTTTTCACCGGCGTATCGGCCGAGAGCCGGACCCGGGCGATGACCTTGCGCGGGTCGTCGCGGTCGAGCGACAGCCGCCGCACGGCGCCTACGCTAATGCCGTTGTAGAGCACCTGGCTACCGACGCTGAGCCCGGTAACGGCCTCTTGGAAGATGACGTCGTACTCGTTGAAGGATTTTTCGGTGGTGTACTTGGCGGCCCACAGCGCGAACAGCACCGCGAGCAGGCATACGGCAAGGGTGAACGCGCCGATGAGCACATGGTTGGCACGTGTTTCCATGGTCAAGCCTCCTTGGCTTGGGCAGCCTGCGCAGAGCGTCCGCGCGGGCCGTGGAAGTATTCCTGCACCCAGGGATGGTCGAAGTTCTCGACCTCGGCCAGCGGGGCGTTTACCAGCACGCGCCGATCGCCGATCACGGCGACACGGTCGCAGATGGTGTACAGCGTGTCGAGGTCGTGGGTGATCAGGAAGACGGTGAGACCCAGCGCGTTCTGCAGGGTCTTGATCAGGGCGTCGAATGCGGCGGCACCGATCGGATCCAGCCCCGCGGTGGGTTCGTCCAGGAACAGCAGCGCCGGGTCCAGCGCCAGCGCCCGCGCCAGCGCCGCGCGTTTGCGCATGCCGCCCGAGAGCTGCGAGGGCAGTTTGGCGCCGGCGTCCTCGCCCAGCCCGGCCATGCGGATCTTTAGCATGGCCAGGTCGTAGATCATGTCGGCCGGCAGCGACGCGTAGTGCTCCTTGAGCGGTACCGAGACGTTCTCGGCCACGCTCAGCGATGAAAACAGCGCGCCGTTCTGGAACAGCACGCCGGTATTTCGCTCGATCAGGCCGCTGGCGCGCGCGCGATCGGACAGTGCATCCACGCCCAGCACGTCAATGCTGCCGCCCTGCGGTTCGCGCAGCCCCAGCACGGCACGCATCAGCACCGATTTACCGGTGCCGGAGCCGCCAACGACGCCGATGATCTCGCCGCGGCGCACGTCCAGGTCGAGGTCCTCGTGCACGACCTGGCTGCCGAAAGCGTTGCGCAGGCCGCGCACGCGGATGGCCAGGTCGTCGGTGTCGTCGGCCATCGCGCTCACCAGTCCATCTGCATGAAGAACAGCGCAGCGAAAGCATCGAACAAGATCACCAGCGAGATCGTCTGCACCACGCTCGAGGTGGTGCGCTCGCCGACCGACTGCGCCGTGCCCTGCACTTGGAAGCCCTCCAGGCAACCGATCAGGCCGATGATCATGGCGAACAGCGGCGCCTTCGACACGCCGACCCAGAAGTGCCGCACGTCAATCGTTTCATGCAGCCGGGTGATGAACATCTCCGGGGTCATGCCCAGGCTGGCGACGCTGACGGCGAGGCCGCCGGCGATGCCGGCGATCATGGCCAGGAAGGTCAGCAGCGGCAGCATCACCAGCAGCGCGGCCAGGCGCGGCAGCACCAGCAGTTCGATCGGGTCCAGGCCAAGCGTGCGGATGGCGTCGATTTCCTCGCCGGACTGCATCGCGCCGATCTGCGCGGTGAACGCGCTGGCGGTGCGTCCGGCAAGCAAGATGGCGGTCAGCAGCACGCCGAATTCGCGCAGGAAGGCGATGCCCACCAGTTCGACCACGAAGATCTCGGCACCGAAGTCACGCAATACGGTGGCGCCGAGGAAGGCAATGACCGCGCCGACCATGAAGCTCAGCAGCAGCACCAGCGGCACGGCGTCCAGCCCGACCTGCTCCATGTGGTGCACGGTGGACGTGACGCGGAAGCGCGCGGGGCGCAGCGCGACGCCCAGTGCGGTCTTGAGGCTCAGGCCGAGGAAGCCGACCAGGGCCAGGGTCTCGCGCGTGTAGTCCTCGACTGCGTAGCCCATGCGCGCCAACATCTCGCGGAAGCCGTAGTCGGTGCGCGGCACCCGGCGCGGGTTCTCGCAGATCGTCTGCACGGTGCCGGTGAGCGGTTGGAAAGCGGGCTGAACCTCGACGGTGGCCAAGCCCAGGCCGACGCGCACCGCGTAGCGGGACAGCAGCATCGCGCCGGCGGAGTCCAGGCGGCCGATATCGCGGCCGTCGATGTCCTGCGCCGCCTCGGGCGCAGCCTCGAGCAGTTTGAGCAAGGTGTCAGCGTTTGCCAGGGTCCAGTCGCCACGGGCGACGAGGATGCCGGGTTGGCGCTCACTCGGTTCGATGCTGGGAAGTTCGCTCATACCTGCGGCGGTTGCTTAGCGGTTAACCGAGGATAGCCGCCAGCGGGGGCGCGTGCCATGCTTGCCGACCATGACCGCGCCCGTCCTCAACAGCCAGTCCACCTACGAGGCGCAGGCCAGTTTCGTCGCCGAACTCGCCACCCGCCTGCACGCCTACGGCACTACCTCGCAGCGGCTGGAGGCTGCCGTGATGGGCGTGGCGCATCGGCTGGGACTCGAGTGCGAGGTCTGGTCCAACCCCACCGGCATCATTCTCAGCTTCGCCGACCCGGTGCGCGGCCAGCAGAACGGCATCACCCGTGTCCTGCGCCTGGCGCCGGGCGACCAGAACCTGGGCCGCCTGGCCGCCACCGACGCCATCGCTGAGGATGTCCTGGCTGGGCGACTGGACCCAAGTGCCGGTCTGCAGGCGCTGAAGTCGCTTGATCGGCCGCCTAGCCCCATCTCGAAATGCCTTAACGCATTCAGCTTCGGCCTGTCGGCGGCGGCGGTGGCCGCGCTGCTGGGCGCTGGCTGGCCCGGCATCGCCACGGCGGGCGTGATCGGCATCGTGATCGGCGTGATGTTCGTGCTGGGCGCGGGCCGCCCGCGGCTGGCGGAGGCGCTGGAAGCGATCGCCGCCCTGGTGGCGACGCTGTTGGCAGCAGCGGTGGCGACCTGGATCGCACCGCTTTCCCTGAACACGGTGATCATCTCTTCGCTGATCGTGCTGATGCCCGGCCTGATGCTGACCAATGCGGTCAGCGAACTGTCCAGCCAGCACCTGATATCGGGCACCACGCGCTTTGCGGGCGCGATGATGATCCTGATGAAGCTCACGTTTGGCACGGTGGCGGCGATGCAGATCGTGGGTCTGCTGGGCTGGGTGCCGCAGGAAGCGGCGGCGCAGCCGCTGGCGCCGCTGGAAGCGCTGGCGGCCCTGGGCGTTTCGGCCTTTGCCTTCGCGGTGCTGTTCCAGGCTTCCGCCCGTGACTACCCGCTGGTGATGGCGGCGGTGCTGCTGGGCTATGGCCTGACCCGCCTGGGCGGCGAGTTGATCGGCCTGGCTACCGACAATTTCGCCGGCGGCGCCTTCTTCGCCGGCATGGGGGTAGCCACCATCAGCAACATCTACGGGCGCTGGCGTAATCGCCCCGGTGCGCTGATCCGGGTGCCCGGCATCATCCTGCTGGTGCCGGGCAGCGTCGGCTTCCGCAGCCTCAACTTCGTGATGGAACGCGATGTCTGGCTGGGCCTGGACACCGCGTTCGTGCTGCTTTCAGCCCTGATCGCAATCGTGGCCGGGCTGCTGTTCGGCAACTTGATCGTGCCCTCGCGCCGGAATATCTAGCGCCCGGATCCGGCTCAGCGCTGGATCAGGAATTCCTCGAGCTTGCGACCCTTGGCCAGTTCGGCCGAAAGCCACTTCGGCGGCATGCCGCGACCGGCCCAGGTTTGGCTGGCGTCGGCCGTGTTGCGGTACTTGGGCTCGACCTTGACGCCTTTCTGCGCGGACTTGCGGCTGCTGGGCTTCTTGGCGGCGACCCCGGACTTTTCGCGGACCATGCGACCGGTGCCGAAAAGTTCGTCAACGCTATAGCCCTCGGCCTTGGCCAGCGA
The DNA here is from genome assembly GCF_054781355.1 of Arenimonas alkanexedens. NCBI lineage: Bacteria > Pseudomonadati > Pseudomonadota > Gammaproteobacteria > Lysobacterales > Lysobacteraceae > Arenimonas > Arenimonas alkanexedens. The sequence goes on along the minus strand of NZ_BAAGUO010000002.1, from coordinate 575,380 downwards.
CACCAGCTTCTTGCGCACCGCGGCAACCGGCTTGCGCTTGGCCAGCGACTTCTTGCGCTGGCTGGCCTTGGTGATCAGGAGCTGGAGTTCCTTTGCGGAGAGACCTTCGAGATTAATGCTCATGGATTTCCTTGGACTTGCCTGAAAGCTTGTGGGGGGTTTACGGATATAAACCCTGCAAACCCCGATGGTACCCCCCGGAAAGCACCCGGTGGAACCCGCGCGGGTTTTCCCGCGGGGTTTGAGCACAGCCTTGCGGGTGCTTTTCTCAGGTCAGGCCCAGGCGCGCCCTCAGGCTGGCCTTGTCCAGGTTTTCGCTGTCGGCGGCGCGGCGGGCGCGGTATTCGAACTGGCCCGATTCCAGGCCGCGGCCGGAAACCACTACGCGATGCGGGATGCCGATCAACTCGATGTCGCCAAACATCACGCCCGGGCGCAGGCCGCGGTCGTCGATCACCACGTCCAGACCGGCCTGCTGTAGTTCGGCGTAGAGCGCATCGGCCGCTTCAACCACGGCCGGGTCGTTCTTCGGGTTGATGATGCAAACGGCGACCTGCCAGGGCGCCATCGGCGCCGGCCAGCAGATGCCATTGGCGTCGTAGTTCTGTTCCACGGCGGCCGCGACGATGCGCGACACACCGATGCCGTAGCAGCCCATGTGCATCACCTGCGCCTTGCCTTCGGCGTCGAGCACGGTGGCCTTGAGCGCCTCGGCATACTTCTGGCCCAGCTGGAACACGTGGCCGACCTCGATGCCGCGGGCGATCTTGAGCACGCCCTTGCCGTCCGGCGACGTATCGCCCTCGACCACGTTGCGCAAGTCAGCGACCAGCGCCGGCTCGGGCAGGTCGCGGCCCCAGTTCACGCCGGCCAGGTGCAGGCCCTTCCGGTTGGCGCCGACCACGAAGTCGGCCATGGCCGCCACGCTGCGGTCGGCGATGATGGTGATGGCCTGGGCCGGTTTCACCGGGCCGATGAAGCCGGGCTCGCAGCCCAGGTGGGCGTTGATCTCGGCTTCCGTGGCCAGTCGGAACTCAGCCAGGCCGGGCACCTTGGACAGCTTGATCTCGTTCACCATGTGGTCGCCGCGCACCAGCGCCAGCACGAAGCCCTGCTCGCCCATCACGGCGACCGACTTTACGGTGCCCGACAGGGCGATGCCCATCAGCTTGGCGACTTCATCGCAGGTGCGCTGCCAGGGCGTCTCGACCTCGCGCAGCGTCTCGGCGGCGGCGGGCCGTTCGCCCGGCGAAACGGCTTCGGCCATCTCCACGTTGGCGGCGTACTCGCTGCCATCGGAGAAGGCGATGGCATCTTCGCCCGAATCAGCCAGCACGTGGAACTCATGCGAGGCGCTGCCGCCGATGGCGCCGGTGTCGGCATTCACCGCGCGGAACACCAGGCCCAGGCGGCTGAAGACGCGGGTGTAGGCGTCGTACATCGTCTGGTAGGTCTCGCGCAGGCTCTCGGCGCCGAGGTGGAACGAGTACGCGTCCTTCATCAGGAACTCGCGCGCGCGCATCACGCCGAAGCGCGGACGGATCTCGTCGCGGAACTTGGTCTGGATCTGGTAGAAGTTCAGCGGCAGCTGCTTGTAGCTGCGCAGCTCGTTGCGGGCGAAGTCGGTGATGACTTCCTCATGCGTCGGGCCGTAGCAGAACTCGCCGTCCTTGCGGTCCTTGATCTTGAGCAACTGGCCGCCAAATTTTTGCCAGCGGCCGGTCTCTTCCCAGAGCTCGCGCGGTTGGATCGAGGGCATCAGCATCTCGATGGCGCCGGCGCGGTCCATTTCCTCGCGCACCACGGCTTCGACCCGGCGCAGTACCCGCAGGCCCAGCGGACTCCAGGTGTACAGGCCGGCCGCCAGCTTGCGGATCATGCCGGTGCGGAGCATCAGCTGGTGGCTGACGACCTCGGCGTCCGCAGGGGTTTCCTTGCTGGTGTGGAGGTGGAAGCGGGAAAGACGCATGCGGGGACCAGGGATCAGGGTGGGTCGGCCATTGTAGCGGCCGCCCGACCCCGCGGGGCGCGGCTACTCGCCTTCGACCGGCTCGCAGTAGGCGCGGACCTGGCGCTGTGCGTTTTCGCGATTGGTGCTCAGCTCGTCTTCGGTCATCTGCTCGGGCTCGCCGTCGCCGTCGCGGTCGAACTGCACCGGGCGTCCTGAGGTCAGCACCGCCAGGTTGGCCTGGGCCATGTCGCAGGCCTTCTGGGCCTGGGTCGGCTCCGGGGCGGCGGCTTCGGCGGCCTTGGCCTCGGCCGAGTCGGCGTCCACCTGCATGGGCTGCGAGCTGGCGACCTGGACCTGCGAATAAACCGTCTCGCCGCTGGTTCCGACGGACCGGTAGACGGTGACCTTCTCGGCGGCATTGGCCAAGGGCGTGAGCGCAAACGCCAGGACGAAGATCAGGATCGGGCGGGACATGGCGGAACTCCGGACAGTGGCAAGGCCCCGTGATACCACCCCCTCCGCCGGGCCGCAAGGCGCGGGCTATGGGGCGAATCCGGGAGCCGCTACACTTCCGCCATGGAACCTCACGACGATCCGACCCCGGCCCGCGGCCGCGGCATCTATCTGCTGCCCAATCTGCTCACCACCGGCGGCCTGTTCGCGGGTTTCTACGCGATCCTGGCCGCGGCCAGCGGGAACTTCGAGAGCGCCTGCATCGCGGTATTCGTGGCGGGCCTGTTCGACGGGCTCGACGGCCGGGTCGCCCGGATGACCGGCACCACCAGCGAATTCGGCGTCCAGTACGACTCCCTGGCCGATCTGGTCAGCTTCGGCATGGCGCCGTCGCTGGTGATGTACCACTGGGCCCTGGTCGGCTTCCGCGCCGACGGCCCGGTGCTGGCGAAGGTGGGCTGGGCCGCGGCCTTCCTCTACGCCGCCTGCGCGGCGCTGCGCCTGGCGCGCTTCAATACCCAGGTCGGTTCGACCGACAAACGCTGGTTCATCGGCCTGGCCAGTCCGGCCGCGGCGGGACTGATGGTGTCCTTCGTCTGGGCCATGAACACCTTTGGCTACAGCGGCCAGGGCCTGCGCTGGCTGGCCTTCGCGGTGACGGTGGCTGCCGGCCTGCTGATGGTGAGCCGTATCAAGTACTTCAGCTTCAAGGGCTTTCCGAAGGGTGGCCGGGTGCCGTTCTTCGTGATGGCGCTGGTGGTGGTGACGATCGCGGTGCTGTTCATTGCCCAGGCCAAGGGTCTGTTCGCCATCGCGCTGGTCTACGGCCTGTCCGGTCCGGCCTGGTGGCTATGGACGAAGCTTCGGCGCAAGCACGCGGCATGAGTTGGAGTCGCGACCAGCAGGCGATGCTGTCGGCGATGGGCTACGCGCTCTATCGCCAGCCGCCGAGGCCGCTGCGGGTGCTGACGCCGCCTCCGGGGTTCCCGGTGCGGCTCTGGAATGCGCTGGTGCTGGCCGCGGGTGGTGAAGACCCGTCGGCCCTGTTGCCGCCGCTGGAACAACTGCGCGCCGGCGGCGCGGCCAAGCGCGCGCTTTGGCCTGCGCTGCGCGCCCTGCGTCGCCCGCACTGAGTCGTGAACGCCCGGCCCGCCCCCGGCAGCCAGGTCCGACCCATGCTTCCGAGCGATCTGGAGGCAGTGTTCGAGATCGAGAATCGCGCCTACGTATTCCCTTGGACGCTCGGCATCTTTCGCGACTGCCTGCGCGCAGGGCATCAATGCTGGGTGCTCGAGGCCGGCACCACGCTGCTGGGCTACGGCGTGCTGAGCGCCGCGGCCGGCGAAGCGCACATCCTCAATATCTGCATCGCTCCCGAATACCAGGGCCGCGGCCACGGCCGCCGGCTGCTGCGCCGGCTGGTGGACCTGGCGCGCTGGCACCATGCGGGCCAGCTGTTCCTGGAGGTGCGGCCCTCGAATCCGCGCGCGATCGAGATGTATCTCCAGGAAGGTTTCAACGAGATCGGCAAGCGCCCGAACTATTACCCCGCCGAGAAAGGCCGGGAAGACGCCATCGTCATGGCGATGGAGCTGCTGCCGCCGGAGTAGGCGCTCCCTGTGGGAGGGACTTCAGTCCCGATGCTTTTCGGCCGAAAGCATGGGGACTGAAGTCCCTCCCACAGGTGAGCCTTATTGATCAGCAGAGCTTGGCGCGCTGTTCCTGCAGGGCGGTCTGCTGCGCGTTCCATTCCGTCAGGCGGGCGCGTTCCTGGTCCACCACGGCGGCCGGTGCGTTCTGCACGAAAGTTTCGCTGGCCAGTTTGCCCTGGCACTTGGCGATCTCGCCGGCGATGCGCTTGAGCTCCTTGTCCAGGCGCGCAGTTTCCGCGCCCAGGTCGATCAGACCCTCGAGCGGGATCAGCAGCTTCAGCGAGCCGACCAGGGCGGCGGCCGCCGCCGGAGCCTCGCCGTCGAGCCAGGTGATGGACTCGAGCTTGGCCAGGAATTTCAGCGTCGCGTCGTGGCGGACCAGACGCTCGCGGTCACGGGCGTCACCGGCCTGCAGCAGCAGCGGCACGGCCTTGGCAGGCGTGATGCCCATCTGGCTGCGAATCGAGCGCAGCTGGGTCACGGCGTCCTTGAGCCACTCGATGTCGGCGGCCGCGACGGCGTTCTCCAGGGCTTGGTCGGCCACCGGGTAGGGCTGGGTGCTGATGCTGTCGCCGACGATGCCCAGCTTGGGCGCGACCGCATGCCAGATTTCCTCGGTGACGAAGGGGATGATCGGGTGCAGTGCGCGCAGCAGCTGTTCCAGCACATAGAGCAGGGTGTGTCGGGTGCTGTCGGCCGCGGCTTGGTCCTCGCCCATCAGCGCCGGCTTGGACAGCTCGAGGTACCAGTCGCAGAACTCGTTCCAGGCGAACTCGTAGAGCGCCTGCGACGCGAGGTCGAAGCGGTAGTCGGCGTAGCCCTTCTCGACTTCGCGCAGGGTGTGTTGGAGGCGGTCTAGGATCCAGCGTTCTGCGTCGGTGGACGGGTTCGGGACTGAAGTGCCTCCCACAGAAAAGCCTTCGCAGTTCATGAGGCCGAAGCGGGCGGCGTTCCAGAGCTTGTTGCAGAAGTTCTTGTAGCCCTCGCAGCGCTGCAGGTCGAACTTGATGTCGCGGCCGTGGGTGGCCAGCGAAGCGAAGGTGAAGCGCAGCGCGTCGGCGCCGAACGCGGCGATGCCCTCGGGGAATTCCTTGCGGGTCGCCTTCTCGATCTTGGGCGCGTCGGTCGGCTTCATCAGGCCGGCGGTGCGCTTGGCCACCAGCGCGTCGGCGCTGATGCCGTCGATGATGTCGATTGGGTCCAGCACGTTGCCCTTGGACTTGGACATCTTCTGGCCGTCGCGGTCGCGCACCAGGCCGGTGATGTAGACGTCCTTGAACGGCACCTCGCCGGTGAAGTGCTCGGTCATCATGATCATCCGGGCCACCCAGAAGAAAATGATGTCGAAGCCGGTGACCAGCACCGAGGTCGGCAGGCGCTTGTCGTAGCCGCGCTCCGCCATTGCCGTCGGATCCGGCCAGCCCAGCGTGCTGTGCGACCAAAGCGACGACGAGAACCAGGTCTCGAGCACGTCGCTGTCGCGGGTGAGGGCGACGTCGGCGCCGAAGCCGTGCTTCGCGCGCACCTCCGCTTCATCGCGGCCCACGTAGGCCTTGCCACTCGCGTCATACCAGGCAGGAATCCGGTGGCCCCACCAAAGCTGGCGGCTGATGCACCAATCCTGGATGTTGCCCATCCAGTGCCGGTAGGTGTTGATCCAGTTCTCGGGCACGAAGCGCACCGAACCGTTCTCGACCAACTCGAGACCGCGCGCGGCCAGCGTGTCCATTTTCACGAACCACTGGTCGGTGAGGTAGGGCTCGATCACCTGGCCGGTGCGGTCGCCGCGCGGCACCTGCAGCTTGTGCTTTTTTTCCTCGACCAGCAGGCCGAGTGCCTCAAGGTCCGCCAGCACGGCCTTGCGCGCGGCGTAGCGGTCCAGGCCGCGGTACTTGGCCGGCGCGTTGTCGTTGATCGCAGCTTCGGGCGTAAGGATGTTGATCATCGGCAGACCGTGACGCTGGCCCACCGCGTAGTCGTTGAAGTCGTGCGCGGGCGTCACCTTGACCACGCCGGTGCCGAACTCGCGGTCGACGTAGTCGTCGGCGATGACCGGGATCTCGCGGTCGCTCAGCGGCAGCTTCACTTTCTTGCCGACCAGGTGCGCGTAGCGCTCGTCTTCGGGGTGCACCATCAATGCGGTGTCGCCGAGCATGGTTTCCGGGCGCGTGGTGGCGACCACCAGGTCGCTGCCATCGGCCAGCGGGTAGCGGATCGACCAGAGCTTGCCGTCTTCTTCTTCGCTGACGACTTCAAGGTCGGAGATGGCGGTCTTGAGCACCGGATCCCAGTTGACCAAACGCTGGCCGCGGTAGATCAGGCCTTCCTCGAACAGGCGTACGAAGGTTTCGACCACGGCCTGGCTCGGGCCGGCGTCCATGGTGAAGGTCTCGCGGCTCCAATCCCCCGAGGCGCCCATGCGGCGCATCTGGCGGGTGATGGTGTCGCCCGATTCCTGCTTCCAGTCCCATACCCGTTCGATGAACTTGTCGCGGCCCAGGGAATCGCGGGTCTCGCCCTTGCCCTCAAGCGCCAGGTTGCGCGACACCACCATCTCGGTGGCGATACCGGCGTGGTCGGTACCCACCTGCCAGAGGGTGTCGAAGCCCTTCATGCGGTGGTAGCGCACCAGCGCGTCCATCAGCGTGTGCTGGAAGGCGTGACCCATGTGCAGGGTGCCGGTGACGTTCGGCGGCGGCAGCATGATGGTGTAGGCCGGCCCCTTGCCCGAGGGCTTGAAGCAGCCGCTGGCTTCCCAGTGGGCGTACCACTTGGTCTCGAAGGTCTGGGGCTCGAAGCTCTTTTCCATGGGGGATGACGGCTCTGCGCCCGGCGCAGGGCCGGGCTTTGATGGGTGGGGAAGACCGCAAAGCCTAGCAAATCAGCCGTTTGCCGGCGAGGCAAACCCCTGTAGGAGGGCCTTCAGGCCCGAAGCTCTTCGCCAAGAGCTTCGGGCCTGAAGGCCCTCCTACAGGGTCAGGCTGCGGCGAAAGCGTCGCGGCTCAGGTTCTCCGGCGCGGCTTCGGTGCAGTGCACCTCGTCCTCGATCCGCACGCCGCCGAATTTCGCCAGGTGCTCCACCTTGCGCCAATCCACCGCCTTGCCTTGCGGCGTCGCCTTCAGCTTCGCCAGCAGGGTCGGGATGAAGTAGATGCCCGGTTCGATGGTGACCACCATGCCCGGCTCCAGGGTGCGGGTCATGCGCAGGAAGGGGTGACCGTTGGGGCGGGGGATCCGCTGGCCGTCCTCGTCGGTGAAGCCGCCGACGTCGTGGACCTGCAGGCCGATCGGGTGGCCAAGGCCATGCGGGAAGAAGGTCGAAGTCAGGCCGGTCTCCAGCATCTGGCCCGCATCCATGTCGACGATGCCCAAGGTGCGCAGCACGCCGCCCAGGCGCAGGTGGCACTCCAGGTGCAGGTCGCGGTAGTCGACGCCGGGCTTCACGCCGGCGCATAGCGCCTGCTGTTCGTCGTCGACGGCGGCGATCAGGGCTTCGAAGTCGGCGTCGCCGTTGCCCCAGGTGCGGGTGATGTCCGAGACGTAGCCATCGACCTCGGCGCCGGCGTCGATCAGCAGCGAACGATGCCGCGACGGTGCCTGCTGCGCCTTGTACTGGTAGTGCAGCACGGCGCTGTTCTCGTTGAGGCAGACGATGTTGCTGTAGGGCAGGTCCAGGTCGGTGTGGCCGGTGGCGGCCAGATAGGCGGCGTGGACGCCGGCTTCAGACAGACCGGCGCGGAAGGCGTCGCGCGCGGCGAGGTGGCCAGGCACGGCGCGGCGCTGGGCGAGGCGCATGACGGCCAGTTCGTAGGGCGTCTTGTAGGCGCGGTGATAGTGCAGGCCGGCCAGCAGCGCTTCGGGGTTGTTGGGCGCGAAGCCGGGCAGGGCGGCGTCGGCCTCCCCCAGAATGGCGGCTTTGCCGGTGCTGGGCAGGTGCCGTGCGGCCGCGGCCGGGTCGGTGATGATCCGGATGTCGAAGTGCTCGACCCAGGCGCCTTCCGGCGGACTGGGCGGCACGTGCCAGAAATCGTCGGGCTGGTAGTAGGCCAGCACCGGGCGCTGGCCCGGGGTGTAGGCGATCCAGCAGTGCGGGTGCCGGGTCAGCGGCAGCCAGGCCTTGAACTGGGCGTTGGGCTTGAAGGGGTAGGGCCGGTCGTCCAGGAATTCGAGCTTCTCGATGCCGGAAGCGACCAAAAGGTGATCGAAGCCGTACTTTTCGAGCAGGGCGTCCATGCGCGCCTTGATTGCGGACAGGTGCGCGGGATATAGAGGAGCTGTGTCCTGAGGGGTCATGGCCGTTCCTTCGGGGAGGCAAAGGGCGATTTTGCCGCATCCATGCGTCTGGCGCAGGAGTAGGGTTTGAAAGTTCGGCGTGAAGACGGAGGGTTCCTTGGCCAACCAGCCTGGCTGTGGAGCTTGGTTGCGCTGGTGGTTGGCCTGGGCCTGAGCCTGCTGGCGGCCAAGCTGCACAGTGACGCGCTGGTTCAGTCCGAGCATGTGCGCCTGGAGCGCTTGGCCGAACGCAGTTTCGACGCCGTAAACGGCCAGCTCGACACATGTGGCCTGCTCGTTCGCTCGGTGCAGGCCATGTTCCTGGCCTCGGACGAGGTGACGGACGCCGAATTCGAAGCCATGTACTCGAACCTGCGGCCGCGCGAACAGTTCCCCAGCCTGCAGGCCATCGCCTATTCCGAGCGCATCGCCGCATCCACGGCCCGGGCCGAGGATGCCGGCGCGAGCGTCTACCGGACCACGCTGGTGGCGCCAAGCCAGGGCAACCGGGGGCTGTTAGGGCTGGACGTTGCCACCCAGCCCGAGAACCTGGCGGCCGCCCGATTCTCCCGCGACGCCGACCAGCCGGTGATGTCTGCAGCGTTCCGGCTGGTGCAGCGCAGGGGGATGCCGGGTGGTGACGATGGGCTCACCATCCGGCTCCCGGTGTTTAGCCCCGGCCTGCCGCCCCGTGACCTGGCCGAGCGCCGCCAACGTGAGTTGGGCTCGTTGGCCGTTTCCTTCCGCGTCACTCGCCTGATCGAGGATGCCCTGCCGCAGGAAGCGCTGGATCGCTTCGACATCGACGTGCTGGACGTCAGCGACGGTGAGGCGAATGCGCGTCTGCTCTACAGCAACGACTCGGAACTGGATCCGGACGAAGATGCCCGCATCGCCAGCTACTCGCAGGAGCTGGCCTACGGCGGCCGCACGTGGCGAATGAAGGCCATGGCCCGCCCGATGAGTGCCGAGGCCGGCTGGCTGCCGTTGCTTACCTTTGGCATCGGCTGCCTGGCCAGCGTGCTGCTGGCCACCTTGGCCTGGTCGATCGCCTCCACCCGGTCACGGGCGTTGGCGCTGGCGCGGGACATGTCGGCTCAATATCGCGAGAGCGAGGAACGCTTTCGAGCGCTCAATGATCTTTTGCCGGCGCTGGTGCTGCTGGCGCGCGTTGATACCGGACAGGTGGTGTATACGAACCAGGCCTGCCGGGATCGCTTTGGGATGGTCGCCGAGCTGCCGGGTCCAAGCCTGGCGCAACTGATTGAAGACCCGGCGATGCGGGCGCGCGTCGACGCCCTGGGTATCGAACCTGGCGCCATCTTCAACGAGTCCGTCCGCCTGCAGATGCCGGGGCAGGAGCCGTTCTGGGCGACGCTGTCGGTGTCCCGGATCATGTTGGGCGAGCAGCCGCATCTGCTGGCGGTAGCCAGCGACATCACCGAGCTGCGGGTGCTGAGCGAGGAGCTGAGCTACCAGGCCATCCATGATTCGCTGACCGGCCTGCTGAACCGGCGCGAGTTCGAACGCAAGCTGGACGCCAGCATCGAGGCGCTCGACGCCGGCGCGGAGCCTGCAGCGCTGCTTTACATGGACTTGGACCAGTTCAAGCTGATCAACGACACCTCGGGGCACTACGCCGGCGACCAGCTCCTGGCGCAGCTGGCGGGCCTGTTCGCCGGCCTGTTGCCGCGCAACGCGGTCGTGGCAAGGCTGGGCGGCGACGAGTTCGCGGTCTTGCTCGAGCGCACCAGCGAGCTGCTCGCCACCGAGCTGGCTGAGAAAATCCGGCTCCAGATCGACGGCTACGTGTTTGGCTGGGAACAGCGCAACTACACCGTTAGCGCCAGCATCGGCGTGGTGATGATGCAGGGCGCGGGCCTGAGCCAGCGCGTGCTGCTGGCGCACGCCGACACCGCCTGCTACATGGCCAAGGAACGTGGCCGCAATCGCGTCCATCTGTTCTCCGAGAACGATCTGGAAACCACCCAGCGCCGCAGCGAAATGGAATGGGCGGGTCGGATCCGGCAGGCGCTGGCCGACGGTCGCTTCCTGCTGCATTTCCAGGAGCTGGCGCCGCTGTGGTACGGCGAGCAGGCGGAGGGCGTACACATGGAAATGCTGGTGCGGCTGCGGGGTGAGAACGGCGAACTGGTGCCGCCGGGAGCCTTCATACCGGCCGCGGAACGCTTCGGCCTGATGCCCCAGCTCGACCGCTGGGTGGTGGACACGACCCTGGCCAACTTCAACCGCCTGCATCCCTCGGGCAAGCCGGTGAAGCTATGTGCCATCAATCTTTCGGGCCCGACCTTTGAGGACGACAGCTTTGCCGACTTCGTGCTGCAGCGGCTCGAGGACTACGGCGTGCCGCCGCAGCGGATCTGCTTCGAGATCACCGAGACGGCGGCCGTCAGCAGCATGTCGCGTGCGGTCGAGTTCATGCAGAAGCTGCGCGCCGCCGGCTGCAAGTTCTCGCTCGACGATTTCGGCTCCGGCATGGCCTCGTTCGGTTACCTCAAGAACCTGCCGGTGGACTTCATCAAGATTGACGGCAGTTTCATCCGCAACATCGAGACCGACCCGGTGAGCTATTCCATCGTTCGCGCGGTGACCGATATTGGCCACCAGCTGGGCCTGCAGGTGGTCGCGGAATGGGTTGCCGACGAGCGTGCCCGTGACCTGCTGCGTGGCCTGAGCGTGGACTATGCGCAGGGCTTCGCGATCCATCGGCCCGAGGCCGCGCTGTGCTTCCGCAGCTGAAGCGGTCGCCCGGCGGCTAGGCGCCGGACGCTACGGCGGCGGCGTCGCAGTCGACGCCCAGGTCCAGGGGCGGCCCAAGCGGCACCGGTTTGCGCAGCAACTGCACGCGTGCGGCCATCGCCGCGGTCACCAGCATTTCGTTTTCCTCGGTCACCATCAGGGCGCAGCCCAGGCCCAGGCGCCGGGCGGCGCGCTCGAAGCCCGCGGGTCCGGCGACGAACAGGGCCGTGGCGGCCGCGTCCGCCCGCACCGGATCCGGATGCAGCACCACCACCGAAGCGGCACCGCGGGCCGGGTGTCCCGAGCGCGGATCAAGCAGATGCGGCCAGCGTGCGCCGGTCGGCGATTCACGGAACTTGCTGTAGTTGCCCGAGCTGAAGAGTGCTTCGTGGTCGCCCAGCTGCACGCTGCCCAGGCCGCCTCCGAACGGATCCTGCAGGCCGACGCGCCAGGGCCGTCCGTCGCCGTCGCCAAGCGCGACGATGTCACCGCCCAGGCCGACCAGGGCATGACCAATGCCGTGGCGTTCGAGCACCTGCAGGATGGCTTCCGAGGCCAGGCCTTCGGCGATGGCGTCGAAGTCGAGCTGCACGGCCGGGTTGCTGCTCGACACCCTATCGCCCTCAACGAGGACTTGCTCCAGGCGCGGCCGCTGCTCGCGCCAGCGCGCCAGCCAGGCTTCGCTAGGCGCCGCCGTCAGGACCGGGAAGGTCGAGGTATGAAAGCCCCAGGCCGCCACCAGGCCGCCCAAGGCAGGATCGAAAAGCCCCTCGCTGGCCGCGACCAAGGGGCGCGAACGGTCGATCAGGGCAATCACCGAAGGCGGTGCCGTGGCCGATTCACCGGCCGCGAGCGCGCCATTGATGCGGGTCAGGTCAGACGGCTCCCAAGCGTGCCATTCCGTCTGGCGCTGGTTCAATAGCGCGGAAATCTCGGCCAGGGCGGCGCTGGAGGCGGCAGCGTCGGCACCGCGTATCTCGATTTCGGCCAGGGTGCCGAATACGTACAGGCGTTCGATGCGTGCCGGTGCTTCGCGGCTGCAGCCGATGGCCAGGCACAGGGTGACGGCCAGGGCCGCCCCGACCGTGCGCCGCAGGCCATCAGACGTACTGGCTACCCGGCGCATCCACCCACTCTCGGATGAAGGCCACGTCTTCCGGGGCGACATCGATGAAGCGGAAGCCGGTCCAGATCTGGCCCGGGGCGGCGGCCTCGTCCGACCACAGCTCGTGTGCGCCGACCTCGAGCTGACGGGATTTGCCGGCGTCGTCCTCGAGGCTGAAACGCAGCTGGAACAGGGCGTCGCTGGTGATCGGTTCGCCCAGGATCATCAGCATGCCGGTCTCGGAAAGATTGCTCAGCTTGCCAATCAGCACCCCGGTCATGGTGTCGAGCACGTCAATATTGCCGACCTTGCGGCGTTTTGCGCGGCGGTATTCGTTCATCGGGTGGGCGCCTCGGCAGGCGCCTGGCCGGCGAAGGAGCGCAGTGCGCTCATCACCGTGTTCCAGGCGCGGTCGATCAGGGTGCCTTTCTCTTCCTCCACCACTTTCACCTGGCCCTGGACCATGGCCTTGGCCAGACCTTCGAGCGTGTTCTCGCCGACCTTCTGGCCGCGATGGTTCACGAACAGGACATGGCCGGTGACAGTGGAGAACCAGGACAGGCGACGACGGACTTTCTCGCCCTGCTGGTTGAGGGAGAACTCGAACCAGGTGCCGAAGGGCAGCTGGCGGATCTGTTCGAGGCGCTTTTGCTCCTCGGGCGTGAGCGTGGACTTCTTGCCCTTTTTCGCCTGCTGGAGGTCTTCGCCCAGGCGCGCGCGCGCCTTCAGGCGCATGGTCAGTTCGGTGCGGCTGGCGGCAGAGTCGTCGTCGGCATTGGCCTGCGGTTCGACCAGTCGCTGGGCGATCGCCGAGGCTTCTTCCGCGTGGTAGCCGACCTGGGTGAGCGAAGACTGGATGTCGCCGCGCAGGGCTTGGGCTTCGGTGCTGCTGATCGGCGTGGCGCCGGGGCTGGCCTTCGCGACGCCGATCAGGCGTTCGGCGATGTCCAGGTGCTGCTTCCACTGTTCGGAATCCTCGCCGTGGCGCAGCGAAGTGAGCGCCATCACGTCGGTCCAAGCCTGGCTGAGCAGGGTGTGGGTGAAGCGCGGCAGATTCTGCTTCTTGAGCAGGCCCTCCACCACCGAGGCGGCACGTTCGCGCGCCAGCGCCAGTTTTTCCTTGCCGCGGGCGGCCTCGACGTGGCGCTTCTCGGCGACTTCGGCCTTGCGCGTCACCGTCTGCAGGTGGCCGCTGAGGTCTTCGAGCAGGTTGTTGAACAAGCCCAGGTCGCCGTCGAACTCGCGGACGGTGCGGTCGACCACTGACTGCATTTTTCCGACCAACTGCTGGTCGGCATCGTCTTCGCCCAGCCAGTAGGCGCCGGTCTCGGCGATGGTGTTGAGCATCTGCCGGGCGGGGTGCTGTTGGCGGGTGAAGAAGGCCTTGTCCTGCAGCGCCACGCGCAGCAAGGGCACCTGCAGCTTGGCCAGCAGGGCGGACGCCGGGCTGTTGGGCCGCACGTCCTTCATGATGTGGTCGAACAGCATGCTGACCAGATCGATGGCGTCGCCATCCTCCTCGGCCAGCGCCGGCGGCTGGTTTCCGGGCGTGTGCTGGCGCAGTTGGGCCAGCAGGTCCTGCTTGAGGTGGGTGACCGTGCGCTGGGTCGGCTTGCCGTTGACCATGACGGTGGTCGAGGCCTTCTGCTGCAGCTGGCCCAGGACGTCCTGGACCTGCTCGGAGCTGACCTGGACCCCCGCACCGCTGGTGCTGGGCTGGCCGCCTACCAGTTTGCCGAGCAGCTGTCGGCGACCGGCGAGCAGGTGCCGCATCTGCTGGAAGGTATCTTCGCCGCTGACGGCTTGGCCGCCGCTAGCCACGCCGGAGCGTCCGCCGGCCTGGCCGGGGTCACCGCCGCCAGCAGAGGTGCCTGCGTTGGCGCTGCTGCGGTCGGCGCCACCTGCGCCGTAGCCGCCGCCTGCGTTGCCGCCGCGATCGCCGCCATCGGCTGTGCTGCTGCTATCGCCACCCCTTCCGCCACTGGCACCGCCGCCAGCGCCGCTACCGCTAGCACTGCCGCTGCCGCCACCGGCGCGGCCGCCGCCGCGGGCTCCGGGCGAACCGCCGTCCGGGCCGTTGGCTGTTTCGGCCGGAGCGCCCGCCGGGTTGGCGCCGCGCGTCTTGGCGGCAGGCGCGCTGGACGGACGGCTGCGTACCGGCACGTAGTGCAGGTTGGGCAGCACGCCGTTGCGCGACAGATAGGTGTTGATGGACTCGATGAAGCCGCCGTAGAGCGGCATCAGATGCCGCTCGAAGGTTCGGAAGAGCAGGCTGCGGTGCTCGCCTGACAGCTCGAGGCAGTCCGAGGCCTGGCGCAACATGCGGCACAGGCCCTGTGGACCGATCGGCAGGTTCTCGGCATCGAAGGCCGGCTTCCCGGCCACTACGCCGAAGCGCTGGCCAAGCAGGTAGAGCGGCAGGCTGTTGCGGACTTCGGCACGGCTGGCGATTTCGGCCAGCACCGTGGTTTCGTCCATATCGACGTTTTCGACCAGGGTCAGCTCGTCGCGGGTCAGGCGGAAGCCGCCGGTGACCGACTTGGCGCCCGGTGGATCCTTGACGCAGGCCAGCTCGGCCTCCAGTGCAATCAGGAAGCGCGGCACCAGGTCCGGACGCGTGCGTTTGACCAGCCGCTGGGCTTCGAGCCAGCGGGTCTGGACCATATTGTTGCGTGCCTGCTCGGCGTACTTGAACAGCTGCTGCTCGAACTCATTGAGGGTCGAGACCAGCGTGCGTTCGATTTCGTCGGACGAATACTCGAGGATGCCGCCCAAAAGGCCGCGCACCCGTTCAGGCAATGGCCGCGTCGCCAGCGTCGGTGCCGACGCGTGCGGAGATGTGGCCGATGCGGACATGCGGCACTCCGTATGAATTCCCCAGCCGGATTCTAGGCACACGTGCGCCCTCGCGCATAGGGCCGGGCCAGGCGAGCATCATGGCGCGCACCTGGCCCGGACCGTGTTTATTTGCCGTTCCACACCAGGCTGAGCAGGCCGCCGCGGCCCGGGGTGTTGTAGCCGCGAACCATTTCATAGTCGCGATCCGCAAGGTTTTCCAGCCTGCCTTCCAAGCGCCAGGCCGGGCTGAACTGCCACGCGAAGCGCAGATGGGCCAGCGCATGAGAGGGCAGGGTGGCGCCGAAATCGGGGCGGCCTGAGAAATAGTCTCCCTCCAGGGCCAGCGACAGGCCGTTGTTCCAAACGTGGCCCAGTTCGACGTGGGCCTTGCGCTTGGCCCGACGCAGCAGGGGCTGGCCGGTGCCCGCATCGATCGCTTCCTGCCAGGTCAGGTTGCCGCCGCCGCTCCAGCCGCCGCGGTCGAAGCGGTAGCCCAGCTCCACGCCTTCGAGCGCGGCGCGGTTGATGTTAATGGCGTTGTTGGTGCCGGGGGCGGCGAAGGCGACCAGGTCACGGACCCGGGTGCGGTAGACCGACAGCTCGAGCCGCTGGGCCGCGTCCGGCGTGAACACCAGGCCGGTTTCCCAGGTTTCGGATTGCTCGGGGCGCAGCGCTGGATTGCCGGCAAAGCCGAAGCCGGTATCGGGGTAGTAGAGCTCGTTGAAGTTGGGAGCGCGGAAGCCTTCGCCCCAAGACAGGCGCCATTGCACGCGCGCGCCCAGATCCACGCCCCAGCCGGCATTGCCGGTAGTGACGCCGCCGTATTGGCTGCTGTCGTCGCGGCGCAGGGACAGATCCAGCACGTGCCGGCCGAAACGGCCGCCATAGCCGACGAAGGCTGCCTGGCTGCGGCGCGTGTCGTCGAACAGCAGGCCGTTGAACGCATTGTCCGAGGCGCCGTTTTCCCGCTGCCAGTTCAGCCCGAAGCGCAGGCTGGTGTCGTCGTCGAGCGCGAGCGAGTGAAGCCAGTCCACGCTGCTGCGGCGGCTGCGGAAGCCGTTCGGGAAGCTCCCGGCGGTATCCAG
Organism: Arenimonas alkanexedens; assembly: GCF_054781355.1. Classification (NCBI taxonomy): domain Bacteria; kingdom Pseudomonadati; phylum Pseudomonadota; class Gammaproteobacteria; order Lysobacterales; family Lysobacteraceae; genus Arenimonas; species Arenimonas alkanexedens. The sequence goes on along the minus strand of NZ_BAAGUO010000002.1, from coordinate 559,264 downwards.
GTCCTCGCGCGCGTGACCGACCGTGAACTGATGGCTCCAGGCCGAAGACAGTTCGCCGGCGAGGGTGAGGCCGCCGGAGGTGTTGCGGGCGTCGGTGCTGCCGCGGTCAAACTCCACCTCGGCGTCCGTGGCGATCGCAGTGAACGACAGCAGTTGGTTGCCCAGGCTCGTGCGGCCTCGCAGGCTCAGGTTTCGGTTGCGATAGCCATCGTCGTCCGGATCGAAAGAAAACACCGAGTTCGGGTTGGTGGCCGAGAATCCGCGCAAACGCTGGTAGCCGGCGGTGATTCCGAAGCCTTTGCGGTCGCTGCCGCTGCCGACCGCGGCGCTGGCGCCAACGCGGCCATAGCTGCCCGCGGTGAGGCGCGCCGACGGCGCCGAGGGGTCGCGTGTGAAGACGTGCACGACGCCGCCGATGGCGTCCGAGCCCCACATCGAAGCGCGTGGGCCGCGAACGATCTCGATTCGCTCGATCTGTTCCAGCGGCAAATGGGCGAAATCGAAGACGCCCTGCCCGGTCGAGGTGACGCGGATGCCGTCAATCAGGATCAGGCTTTGGGTGGAATTGCCGCCGCGCAGAAACAGGGCGCTGCCAGCGCCCGGCCCGCCGGTGCGGGCGATGTCGATGCCCGCCTGCCGACCCAGCAGGTCGATCAGGTCCGGCGCCTGGCTGGCTTCGATGTCGGCGCGAGTGATCACGGTGACCGAGGCCAGCGCCTCGTCCAGCGGACGGGCCAGGCGCGTAGCGGTGACCTGGACGGTGTCCAGCGTGGCCGCGTCCTGGGCAAGCACGACGGGGGAAAAGCTGAGGGAAATCGCCGCGCAAAGTGCGGCTTGGCGTGCAACGTGGTTCATTGGTTGGTGTCTCCTGGAACGCTCACCCGCGGGAAGCACGCGCGGGGGGAACCGGGAAACGACGTGGCCGGACGCGAACGGACGCAGGCCATGACGCCGCCCCGTCGCCCTCCGCAACGTGCCGTGGTGGCCACCCCTGGGGGTGGCCAAGCACCAGGCCGGTCTCCGGACTCGCCAGTGACGGGATGCGCGGAGCATTCCGTCTCCCTTCCGCCTTCCCATGCCCGGGGGCACAGTGGCTTGCTGGAGGGTTTTCTGGCCTACCGTTGCGGGGGCAGTGCCGGAGTTTGACCGGCTTCCCGAACACCTGGGACCGGTGAAGTCTATGTCAAGACGGGGTCAGTCGTCGCGCCCGGCGTCGTAGCCGTCGAGTTCGCCATCGCCGCCTACCCGCAGCCGCACCGTGATCGGCCGGCAGCAGACGAAGCAGTCTTCGACGTACTCCGCATCGCCGCCGGACGGGTCGGCGACGGTCTCGAAGGATTCCCCGCAGTGCGGGCAGGTCAGGACGATGGTGTCGAGCATGGCGCCAGCCTGCCCGTGGCCAGGTTTGCCGAACGTGACGGCCTGAGGGTCAGAGGAACAGGCCGATCACGTCGTTGGTGAACCGGCGCCCCAGCTCGGTCGGCTGCCAGCGCTCGCCGTCCTGCTCGAGCCAGCCGCGGTCCCGGGCTTGCTGTAGTTCGGTCGCGATGACCCCGCGGTCCAGGCCGGTGCGCGACTCGAAGTCGGCCAGGCTGAACCCTTCGACCAGGCGCAGTGCGTTGAGCATGTAGTCGAAGGGGAGGGCCTGGGGCGCGATCGCATCATCGCCGCCGATGCCCTGCGGGGTGCCGGCATGGGCCATGAAGTCGCGCGGATTCTTCGGCTTCCAGCGCCGGCGCACCTCGCCACTGGCGCCCGCGCTGATCTTGCCGTGGGCGCCGGCGCCGATGCCCAGATAGTCGCCGAAACGCCAGTAGTTGAGATTGTGCGCGCACTGGTGCCCGGCGCGGGCATAGGCCGACACCTCGTACTGGGCGTAGCCGGCGGCGGCCATGGCCTCGATGCAGCGCTCCTGGATGTCCCAGGCGCTGTCCTCGTCGGGCAGGCCCGCGGGCGGCTTCACCGCGAAGGCGGTGTTGGGCTCCATGGTCAGCTGGTAGTGCGACAGATGCGCCGGCGCCAGCGCGATGGCGCGCTCGACGTCGTGCAGGGCCATGGCCAGGTCCTGGCCGGGCAGGGCGTACATCAGGTCGAGGTTGATGTTGTCGTAGCCGGCGTCCTGCGCCAGTTTGACCGCACGCTCGGCTTCACCGCTGTCGTGGATGCGCCCCAGCCGCTGCAGGCAGCCATCGTCGAAGCTCTGGATGCCGAAGCTGATGCGATTCACGCCGGCGGCGCGGTACTGCTCGAAGCGACCGTGCTCGGCGGTGCCCGGGTTGCACTCCATGGTGATCTCGGCGCCGGGCGCGAAGCGCAGACGGGCTGCGCAGGCATCGAGAATGGCGCCGATCGCGTCGGGTGCAAACAGGCTGGGCGTTCCGCCGCCGAAGAACACGCTGTGGACGGTACGGCCCCAGACCTGGGGCAGGTCCTGCTCGAGGTCGCGCACCAGGGCCGCGACGTAGTCGCCTACCGGCAGCGCCCCGGACTGGCCGTGCGAGTTGAAGTCGCAGTAAGGGCACTTCTTGACGCACCACGGAATATGGACATAAAGCGAAAGCGGCGGCGGGATGAGCGTGCTCACGGCTCGCGCAGTCGCTCGCGCAGCTGGGCCAGGGCCCGGCCGCGGTGGCTGATGCGGTTCTTCAGCGCCGGGTCGAGCTCGGCGGCCGTGTGTTGCTGGTCGGGATCCAGGAAGACCGGGTCGTAGCCGAAGCCGCCTTCTCCACGGCGCGCGGCCAGCACGTAGCCCGGCCAACGGCCTTCGACCACCAGCGGCTGGGGGTCGCGGGCATGCTGCATCAGCACGAGCACGCAGTGGAAATGCGCCCGCCGCTGTTCGCCCTCCAGCCCCTGCATGCGTTCAAGCAGCTTGGCGATGTTGGCGGCCGAATCGCCGTGGCTGCCGGCATAGCGCGCGCTGTACAGGCCAGGTTCGCCGTCGAGTGCGTCCACCACCAGACCCGAATCGTCGGCCAGCGCCGGCAAACCGGTCGCGGCGCAGGCGTGCCGCGCCTTGATGATCGCGTTCTCGACGAAGCTCAGGCCGTCCTCGACGGCGTCTTCCACGCCCAGCTCGCCCTGCGTCACCAGCGCGTAGCCGGCTTCGGCCAGCAGCGGCTGGAGTTCGGCGAGCTTGCCCTGGTTCGAGGTGGCGAGGACCAGCTTCCTGGGCATGGCGTGGCTCAGTCCGCCAGCGCCGCGCGCTGCAGGGCGACCAGTTCGGCCACGCCTTTTTCGGCCAGCACGAGCAGGGCATCGAGTTCATTGCGACGGAAGGCGTGGCCTTCGGCGGTGCCTTGGACCTCGATGAAGCCGCCGCCGTCGTTCATCACGACGTTCATGTCGGTGTCGCAGGTGCTGTCCTCGCGGTAGTCGAGGTCGAGCACCGGCACGCCCTGGTAGATACCGACCGACACGGCCGCCACCGCGCCCAGGATCGGGTCGCGGCTGATGTCGCCGCGGGCCTTGAGCACCGCCACGGCGTCGCATAGCGCCACGTAGGCGCCGGTGATCGCCGCGGTGCGGGTGCCGCCGTCGGCCTGCAGCACGTCGCAGTCCAGGGTGATGGTGCGCTCGCCCAGCGCCTTGCGGTCGATGCAGGCGCGCAGCGCGCGGCCGATCAGGCGCTGGATCTCCAGCGTGCGGCCGCCCTGCTTGCCGCGCGCGGCCTCGCGGTCGTTGCGGGTGTTGGTGGCGCGCGGCAGCATGCCGTATTCGGCCGTGACCCAGCCTTCGCCCTTGCCGCGCAGGAAGCCCGGCGCCTTGTTGTCGATGCTGGCGGTGCACAGCACGCGGGTGTCGCCGAAGCTCACCAGTACCGAGCCCTCGGCGTGCTTGGTGAAGTGCCGCTCGATGCTTACGGCGCGCAGCTGGTCGGGGGCGCGGCCGTCGGGGCGGGTGGAGCTGGTCATGGGGCACATCCGGCAATCTTTGGCCGGCTAGATTACCATTCGACCCCTCCATTCCCGGGACCGCCCATGATCCGCAGCATGACTGCCTTCGCCGCCTGCGAGCGCGCCGCCACCGGTGGCACGCTCGGATGCGAGCTGCGCGCGGTGAACCACCGCTTCCACGAGCTGAGCGTGCGCGCGCCCGAGGAACTGCGCGCGATCGAGCCGGCGCTGCGTGAGCGGGTGGCCCAGAAGGTGTCTCGCGGCAAGGTTGACCTGGTGCTGAGGTTCCGGCCTGCGGGCGGTGGCCGGGCCGATCTGTGCATCAATCACGGCCTTCTGGACCAGCTCGCCGCAGCGGCCCAGGCAGTGAACGCGCGATTCCCCGGCCTGCGGACCGAGTTCACCGAGCTTTTGCGCTTTCCGGGCGTGGTGGAAGAAGACGCACTGGACCAGGCCGGCCTGCAGGCTGAGGCGCTGGCCTTGCTTGACGAGACCTTGACCGAGTTCGTGGCCGCGCGTGAGCGCGAGGGTGCCAAGCTGGCCGCCGTGATGGCCGAGCGCGTAGACGGCATCGAGCGCATCACGCGGCAGGTTCGCGAATGGCTGCCCGAGATCCGCGCGGCGCTGCGCGCCAAGCTCGACGCGAAGCTGGCCGACCTCAAACTGCCGCTTGATCCCGGACGGCTGGAGCAGGAAGTGGTGCTCAATCTTCAGAAGATTGACGTGGACGAAGAGCTGGACCGACTGGCCAGCCACGTTGCCGAGGCTCGCCGGGTATTCGGCCTGCCCGAGGCGGTTGGCCGCCGGCTCGACTTCCTGATGCAGGAGTTCAATCGCGAAGCCAACACCCTGGGCTCGAAGTCGGTGGACAGCCGCACCACGCAGGCGGCGGTGGAGCTCAAGGTCCTGATCGAACAGCTGCGCGAACAGGTGCAAAACCTCGAATGAACGCCATCCGCGGCACGCTCTACGTGGTCGCCGCGCCCTCGGGTGCCGGCAAGTCCAGCCTGGTCAATGCGGTGCTGGCCAAGGAGCCGGGGATCGCCCTGTCGATTTCCTTCACCTCGCGCCCGCCGCGGCCGGGTGAACGCCACGCCCAGCACTACCACTTCGTCGACAAGGCCGAATTCCAGCGCATGATCGCCGCCGGCGACTTCTATGAACACGCGCTGGTGCACGGTGACTACAAGGGCACCGCCCGGCAGTCCGTCGAGCCGCAGCTGGCCGCGGGCAAGGACGTGCTGCTGGAGATCGACTGGCAGGGCGCGCGCCAGGTCCGTGAGCAGATGCCGGACTGCATCAGCGTCTTCATCCTGCCGCCGTCCAAGGACGCGCTCGAAACCCGGATGCGCAACCGGGGCCAGGACAGCGAGGCCACCATCGCCAAGCGCCTGGCGGCGGCCCGGGAAGAGATGTCGCACTACGACGAGTTCGACTACGTCATCGTCAACGAACACTTTGACGCCGCCGCGGCCGAGCTGCGGGCCATCTTCGTGGCCCGGCGGCTGGAGCGGGCGGCCCAGGCTGCCCGCCACGCCGGGCTGATCGGCGACCTGCTGGCCTGAATCGCCCGGCGGGCGCGCATTTGCGCCGCCTCCGGCCCGGGCGTACAATGCGCGGTTCGCGTAACCCCTTGATTTTCCGTGGGTGCCCAGGCCGGGCATCGCGCGGTTGAGGAGATCCAATGGCCCGCATTACCGTGGAAGACTGCCTGTCCGTCGTCGACAACCGCTTCGAGCTGGTCCTGATGGCGTCCAAGCGCGCCCGCCAGCTGGCGAAGGGCGTGGAACCGACCCTCGACAACAGCGAACAGCAGGACAAGCCGACCGTGCTGGCCCTGCGTGAAATCGCGGCCCGCAAGATTGACCAGAAGATGATCGACGACGTCGAGAAGTCCGAGCGCGAGCGCGCCGAGCGCGAGGCCCTGGAGTGGGCCGCCGCCGAAGTGGTCGACGACGACCTGTCCAAGGGCAGCGACGAGATCTAAGTCCCTCGGGCTGGTGGCGTCCTGTAGGAGGGCCTTCAGGCCCGAAGCTCTCCGTGAAGGGCTTCGGGCCTGAAGGCCCTCCTACATTCCGGCTCAAGTGGGCCCAGCTTCGCCCGAAAGCTGCGCCATTGATGGGTTTCCCGTGGCCGCGTAGTCTGGCCGTATGTCCTCGTTCACCAAGCCGCAGAAAGTCGCCGACGTCGGTCCGGACCCTTGTCCGGACGCGGTGCTGGCGCTCGAGAAGCGGCTGGCTGACTACCTGGCGCCTGACCAGATTCGGCTGGTCCGGCGCGCCTACGAGATCGGCGCCCGCGCCCACGAAGGCCAAACCCGAAAGAGCGGTGAGGCCTATATCACCCACCCGGTGGCCGTAGCCGGCATCTTGGCTGAGCTTCGGCTCGACGCCGAGACCCTGTGTGCGGCGATCCTGCACGACGCGCTCGAGGACACGCCGCTGCCGCGCAGCGAGATCGAGCGTGAGTTCAGCGGCACCGTGGCGGAGCTGGTCGACGGCGTCACCAAGCTCGACAAGCTGCATTTCCGCGATCGCCAGGAAGCCGCCGCCGAGAGCTTCCGCAAGATGATGCTGGCGATGGCGCGCGACCTGCGCGTGATCCTGATCAAGCTCGCCGACCGCCTGCACAACATGCGCACGCTGGACGCGATGGCCGCCGAATCGCGCCGCCGGATCGCCCGTGAAACGCTTGAGATCTACGCGCCGATCGCCCAGCGTCTGGGTATGAACAAGATCAAGGCCGAGCTGCAGGATCTCGGCTTCCGCGCGCTGCACCCGATGCGGCATCGGGTCATTTCCAAGCGCATCCTGTCCCAGCCGGTGATGCGGCGCGAGGCCCTGGCCACCATCGAGGCGCAGCTGGCGCAGCGGCTGGCGCAGGAAGGACTGCGCAACCACTTGGTTAGCCGGGTGAAGTCGCCCTGGAGCATCTACACCAAGATGCGCCAGGAAAACAAAAGCCTGGAGCAGGTGCTCGACGTCTTCGGCTTCCGCATCGTGGTGCCCACGGTGATGCAGTGCTACCACGCGCTGGGCGCCGTGCATTCGATCTACAAGCCGCTGGATGCACGCTTCCGGGACTTCATCGCCATTCCCAAGGCCAACGGCTACCAGAGTCTGCACACGGTGCTATTCGGCCCCTACGGTGCGCCGGTGGAGGTGCAGATCCGCACCGAGGACATGGACCTGGTGGCAGAACGCGGTATCGCCGCGCACTGGATCTACAAGAGCGCCGGGACCGGCAGCAGTGCCGCGCAGGCGCGCGCCCAGGACTGGGTGCGCAACCTGATGGACACGCAGCAAAGCGCGGGCTCGTCGCTGGAGTTCCTGGAGAACGTCAAGGTCGACCTGTTCCCCGACGAGGTCTATCTGTTCACGCCCAAGGGCGACATCCTGGCGCTGCCGCGCAACGCCACTGCGCTCGACTTCGCCTACGCGGTGCATACCGATGTCGGCAACCACGCCGTGGCGGCGCGGGTGGACAAAAAGCTGGTGCCGCTGCGCAGCAAGCTCAGCAGCGGCCAGAGCGTCGAGATCATCACCGCGCCCTCGGCGACGCCCGGCCCGCAGTGGCTGGAGTTCGTGGTTTCGAGCAAGGCGCGCACCGCGATCCGGCATTTCCTCAAGCGCCTTGAGCACGAGGACGCCGTGGACCTGGGCCACCGCATGCTCGATCGCGCGCTGGAAGCGCTGGAAAGCTCGCTCGACCGGGTACCGGCCGAGCGCATCGAACAGCTGCTCGCCGAGATGCGCTATCGGAGACTGGAAGAGCTGCTGGCCGATATCGCCCTGGGCAACCGCATGCCGGCCCAGGTGGCGCGCATCATGGTGCACGGTCAGGACGCCCTGCCGGCAGGTGCAGGCGGCGGGCTGCCGTCGCAGGCCACATCCGAGCGCGTCATGATCACCGGCAGCGAGCGCGGTGTACTTAGTTTCGCAGGATGCTGTCATCCGATACCCGGCGACGAAATCATGGGTTTCCTTAGTGCCGGCAAGGGCGTGGTGGTGCACCGCAGCGACTGCCCGAACGTGGCCGAATACCGCAAGCTCCCCGAGCGCTGCGTGCCCATGGCCTGGGACCGCAGCGTACAGGGCGACTACGGGGTGTCGCTGCGCATCGAGGTTGAAAACAAGCCCGGCGTACTGGCCCAGGTGGCCGCCGCGGTCGCGGAAAGCAACTCCAATATTGATTCGGTCGAATACCGGGAGCGCGACGTTTCGGTGTCGGTGATGGAGTTCGCGATCGAGGTACGTAATCGCAAGCACCTCGCCGACGTGATCCGCCGTATCCGGCGCCTGGGCGTGGTGCACGGGGTCCAGCGGCTCTGACTGGTCTGGCAGCTGCGGCGCGCGGCTCCTACAATCGCGGTTCCCCTCCCTGTCGAGCCACCGCCATGTCACGAGATCCGATCAGCACCGAGCGCGCGCCTGCCGCCATCGGCCCCTATTCACAGGCCGTGCGTTCGGGCCAGACCGTTTACCTGTCGGGCCAGATCCCGCTCGACCCGGCCACCGGCGAACTCGTCGGCGGCGACATCAGCGCCCAGACGCGGCGCGTGTTCGACAACCTCAAGGCGGTTTGCGAGGCGGCCGGCGGATCCCTCGACGGCGTCGTGCGGGTCGGCATTTACGTGATGGACCTGTCGGACTTCGCCCAGGTCAATGCCGTCATGGCGGAGTACTTCCAGACGCCCTATCCGGCGCGCTCGACCATTCAGGTCGCCGGCCTGCCCAAGGGTGCCCGGGTCGAGATCGACGCCGTTCTGGTCATCGGCTGAAGTCGTGACCGGGCCGCCGCGTCGCCGCGGCAGCCGCGGCCCGGAGCCGGCGCTGGCGCCATCCGGGGCCGACGGCCTGTCCACGCTGCCGGGCGTCGGCCCGAAAGTGGCTGAAAAGCTGGCCGTACGCGGTCTGTTGAGCCTGCAGGACCTCTGGCTGCATCTACCGCTGCGCTACGAAGACCGCACCCGGCTGACGCCGATCAGCGGCCTGCAGCCCGGCGTCTCGGCCCAGGTGGCCGGGCGCGTGGAGGCGGTTGAGCGCAGTTTCCGGTTCCGGCCGACGCTGCGGGTCGCGATAAGCGATGGTTCGTTCGGTGGCCTGGTGCTGCGCTTCTTCCACTTCAACCGGGCCCAGCTGGCGCAGTTCGTTCCCGGTCGCCGCATCCTTTGTTACGGCGAGGCGCGGCCGGGCCAGCACGGGCTGGAAATGGTCCACCCCAGCTATCAGCTGCTGGGGGAGGACGCCGATGCCACGGTCCGCGATCGTCTTGACCCGGTCTATCCGGCGGTGGAAGGCCTGGGCCCGCAGTCGCTGGTGCGCCTGGTCGGCGAGGCGCTGCGGCGACTGCCGCCGGCCGACGAGCTCGAGTTGCTGCCCGGTGACCTGCGCCAACGGCTGCAGCTGCCGACCCTGCGCGAAGCGCTGCTGACCGCACACCGGCCGCCGCCCGATGCCGACTTGCGCGAGTTCGCGCTCGGCGTCCACCCGGCCCAGCGCCGATTGGCGCTGGAGGAACTGCTGGCCCATCACCTGAGCCTGCGGCGCCAGCGCATCGCCCTGCGCGCCCACGGGGCAAGCCCGGTACGGCCCAAGGGCGAGCTGGCCAAGGCGCTGCGCGCCGGGCTGAAGTTCACGCTAACGGGGGCGCAGCGGCGCGTGCTGGACGAGGTGGCGCAGGACATGGCGCGCCCGGAGCCGATGCTGCGGCTGGTGCAGGGTGACGTCGGCAGCGGCAAGACCGTGGTCGCCGCCCTGGCCGCGGCCAACGCCGTGGAGGCCGGGCGTCAGGTCGCCCTGATGGCGCCGACCGAACTGCTGGCCGAGCAACACCTGGTCAATTTCCGCGCCTGGCTCGAGCCGCTCGGGCTCAAGGTGGCGTGGTTGGCCGGCAAGGTCACCGGCAAGGCGCGCGCCGCCGTGCTCGAAGAGATCAGCTCGGGTCGGGCCCAGGTGGTGGTGGGCACCCACGCTTTGATGCAGGACAAGGTCGTGTTCGCCGGCCTGGGCCTGGCCATCGTCGACGAACAGCACCGGTTCGGCGTGCACCAGCGCCTGGCCCTGCGCGACAAGGGCTTGAATGGCGTCCAGGTGCCGCATCAGCTGGTGATGACCGCGACCCCGATTCCACGCACCCTGGCGATGTCGGCTTACGCCGACCTGGATGTATCCGTGATAGACGAAATGCCACCGGGCCGCACGCCGGTGCAGACCGTGGCGATCAGCGGTGAGCGTCGCGGCGAGGTGGTCGAGCGAATCCGCGCGGCCTGCGCGGAGGGGCGCCAGGCCTACTGGGTCTGCACCCTGATCGAGGACAGCGAAGAGGTCGAGGCGCAGGCCGCCCAGAGCACCTACGAGCAGTTGGGCACGCTATTGCCCGAACTGCGCCTGGGCCTGCTGCACGGGCGCATGAAGTCGGCGGAGAAGCAGGCGGTGATGTCGGCCTTCAAGGCGGGCCAGCTGAACCTGTTGGTGGCGACCACGGTGATCGAAGTCGGCGTGGACGTGGCCAACGCCAGCCTGATGGTGATCGAAAACGCCGAGCGCCTGGGCCTGGCCCAACTGCACCAGCTTCGCGGGCGGGTGGGGCGCGGCGCCGCGGCCTCCAGCTGCGTGCTGATGTTCAAGCCGCCGCTGTCGGCGATGGCGCGCGAGCGGCTGGAGGTGATGCGCGCCAGCACCGACGGCTTCCTGATCGCCGAGAAGGACCTTGAGCTGCGTGGCCCGGGCGAGCTGCTCGGCACGCGCCAGACCGGGCTGGCCAACTTCCGCATGGCCGACCTGGTGCGCGACGCCGACCTGCTGCCCGAGGTGCATCGCGCCGCGGACGAGCTGCTGGCGACGGCGCCGGACATCGCTGGCCGCTTGGTCGAGCGCTGGGTGGGCGGGGCCGCGCGCTTCGCCGGTGCCTGAATCGGCATAATCGGGCCATGACCGACGAACGCATTCCGCTGCTGATCGACACCGACCCGGGCGTGGACGACGCCCTGGCTCTCCTGATGGCCTTCAACGACCCCCGCCACCGTCTGGTGGGCCTGACCATCGCCGCCGGAAACGTCGGCCTGGACCACACCGTCGCCAACGCGCTCAAGCTCTGCGAGGTCGCGGGCGTGGACGTGCCGGTCTACGCCGGCTGCCCGGTGCCCTTGGTTCACGATGCAGCGGATGCCGCCTATGTGCACGGCAAAGACGGCTTCGGCGACACCGGCTATGTGCCGTCCGATCGTCGGGCCGAGGCCGAGCATGCGGCGCTGGCGATCCTGCGCTTGTCCCACGAGCATGCCGGTCGCCTGCTGCTGGTCACGCTGGGCCCGCTGACCAACCTGGCGCTGGCCTTGCGCCTGGATCCGTCGCTGCCATCACGGATCGGGCGCCTGGTGGTGATGGGCGGGGCCGTAACGGGGCAGGGCAACACCTCGATACCGGCGGAATTCAACATCGCCTTCGACCCGGAGGCGGCCGACGTGGTGTTCCGGGGCTTCCCCCACTTCGAACTGGCGGACTGGGAGGCGGTGGTGCGGCACGGCTTCCCGCACCGGGATTTCGAGGCCTGGCTGGCGGCCGGCGATGGCCGCGCGCGCTTCTACGACGGCATCTCGCGATTCACCCGGCAGTGGTCGGAGGGCAAGCGCGGCGATCTGTGGCACAGCGCCGATGCCCTGGCGATGGCCGCGGCCCTGCATCCGGACGGCGTTACCCGGGCCGAGGAGCGCTTCCTGGCCGTGGAGCTGGAGGGCAGGCTCAGCCGCGGTGCGACCCTGGTGGACTGGCAGCAGCGCATGGCGCGACCGGCCAATGCCCGGATCGTGATGGACTATGACCAGGCCCGGTTTGAGGGCCTGATCCGGGCCGCCCTGGGCGCCTGAGCGCCGGACTTGCGACAAGGCGCTGGGCCGGCTTATAATTCCGGTCTTTCCCCACGCAAACCCGGCGGAGTAATTGCCATGAAGGCCGACATCCATCCGAACTACAAAGAAGTCGTCTTCCAGGACCTGTCCTCCGACTTCGCGTTCCTGACCCGTTCCACCCTCTCCAGCAAGGAGACGGTGAAGTGGACCGACGGCAAGGAATATGCCCTGGTCAAGGTCGACATCACCTCCGCTTCGCACCCGTTCTACACGGGCAAGCAGAAGGTCATGGACACCGGCGGCCGCATCGACCGCTTCCGCCAGCGCTACGCCAAGTAAGCGCGCGACCCGGGGCAACCCGGGCCGGCGAGACGAGAGGCCGCCCCCCGGGGCGGCCTTTTCGTTGGCCACCCCCCGACCAAGGTTCATGCCGCTTTCACTGACTTGCGCGCGGCCGCTGTGAGATACTTCGGCGCATGGTGACCGCCCCGGCGGCGCCTTCGATCGATACCAGCGAACGCCGCGCCAGAGCCCTTCGAGGATGCGGATCGCGCCCCCTGAAAGGAGTCAGCCCGTGTCCGACAACAAGAGCGTCGTGCTCAACGCCGCCGGCAAGAACGTCGAGCTTCCCGTCTATTCCGGCACCCTTGGCGCGCCTTGCGTCGATATCACCCGCCTGCCCAAGGAAACGGGCATGTTCACCTACGATCCCGGCTTCGTGGCGACCGCCAGCTGCCGCAGCGCGGTGACCTATATCGACGGCGACGAAGGCGTGCTGCTCTATCGCGGCTACCCGATCGAGCAGCTGGCCAAGCACTCCAACTTCCTCGAAACCAGCTACCTGCTGATGAATGGCGAGCTGCCCAACCCGGGCCAGTTCGCCAAGTTCGAGCACGAAGTCACCCACCACACGATGATGCACGAGGCCTTCAAGAGCTTCCTGCACGGCTTCCGCCACGACGCGCACCCGATGGCGATGATGTGCGGCATGATCGGTTCGCTGGCGGCGTTCTATCACGACGAACTCGACCTCGAGGACCCGGAACAGCGCCGTCTGGCGGCGATCCGGCTGCTGGCCAAGGTGCCGACCATTGCCGCCGCCTGCTACCGCCACTCGATCGGCTGGCCGATCCGCTACCCGCGCAACAACCTCGAGTACGTCGAGCGCTTCCTGCACATGATGTTCGAGGTCCCCAGCGAGCCGCTGACCCTCAAGCCGGTGGCCGCCAAGGCGCTCGACCTGCTGTTCATCCTGCACGCCGACCACGAGCAGAACGCCTCCACGTCCACGGTCCGCCTGGTCGGTTCGACCGGCGCCAACCCCTACGCCTGCGTCGCTGCCGGCGTGGCGGCGCTCTGGGGTCCGGCCCACGGTGGCGCCAACGAAGCCGTGCTCAAGATGCTGGCCGAGATCGGCCGCCCGGAGGACGTCGCCAAGGCCGTTGATCGCGCCAAGGACAAGACCTCGGGCTTCCGCCTGATGGGCTTTGGACATCGCGTTTACAAGAACTTCGATCCGCGCGCGACCATCATCCGCGAGATGTGTCACGAGGTCCTGGCCGAGCTGGGCGTCAACGACCCGATGCTGGAAGTGGCGATGCGGCTGGAAGAGGCCGCGCTCAAGGACGACTACTTCGTGCAGCGCAAGCTCTACCCGAACGTGGATTTCTACTCCGGCATCATCTACAAGGCGCTGGGCATCCCGGCTGAGATGTTCACGGTCATGTTTGCCATCGCCCGTACCGCGGGCTGGGTCTCGCATTGGCTCGAGCAGCAGACCGACCCCGAGGCCAAGATCGGCCGCCCGCGTCAGATCTACACCGGCGCCGCGAACCGGGACTACGTGCCGCTGGCAAAGCGCTGATCCACGGCGCGTTGTCTTTCGAACGCCCCGCTTCGGCGGGGCGTTCGTCGTTTCGGGCTTCCGTCAGTCGCCGCCGGCGATGAGCTGGCGCAGCGCGCTGGCGCTGGCACGCCGGAGCGGTCGATCCTCCAGCGCGTCCAGGGGCGGCTGGCGCAGCGCGGACAAGGGCAGTACCCAGAGTTCGAAGGCGATGCCCCCGGCTGCGAACTCCCAGCAGGGCAGGGGACGCGCCTGTTCCCGCGCAAGCCGCAGGCGCCGGGTGGACTGGTCGGCCGGAATACGCTGGTCGTGCAGGAAGCGGGCGATATCGTCCGGGTTGTCGGCATGCAGATGGAGGCAGACCGGCGTATGCGCGCCTACCGGTCCCTCCAGGGCCGCGCCGCTCAGCCGCGGGTCAAAGGCGGCGAAGAAGCCCATTGCCTCTTGAGCGGCCTCACGCAGTGCCTGAAGGCGTGAGGATGGGGCCTCGCCTCCGAACAGCCGCTGGTGCGCCTGCAGGGCCTCCCGGATCTCGTCGCCGCCGGGGAAGCTGGCCTCATCGCGAATGCCCAGCTTTGATGCGGCCTTGCGCAGCGCCTGGGCCGGGTCGTGGTGCGCGCCGGTAGCAAGAAGCCTGGCCGCCTCCTGCGCCAGCTGCTGGCGCCGCTGGCGCGTGCGGGGGTCATCCTGGCGGCGAACGGGCATAGGCGATCTTCCGGCGTCAGAAAATGTCGAAGGCCTCTTCGTTGCTCAGTTCGGGGTCGAGGTCGAAGCCGCTGTTGCTGATTCGATCGTATTCCTCGGCCTTGAAATAATCGACGACCGAGCCTGGTGTGCCTTCGGGCACGATGCGGCCGCTGCTGGCGTCCACCGAAGCGACGATGATGCCGGCCGGCACCGCCGGCTCCTGCACGGGCACATCCTGCAGTGCGGTGCGCATGTAGCCGATCCAGATCGGCAGCGCCGCCCGTCCGCCGTACTCGCCGCGGCCGAGGCTGTTGAAGTCGTCGTTCCCGACCCAGACCGTGGTGACCAGGTCGCCACCGAAGCCCGAGAACCAGGCGTCGCGGTAGTCGTTGGTTGAACCGGTCTTGCCGCCGATATCCTCGCGCTCGAGCACGCGCGCGGCCGTGGCGGTGCCGCGCTTGACCACGTCCTTCATCAGCGAACGGACCAGGAACGCGGTGCGTTCATCGATGGCTCGTGGGGCCAGCACGCGCTCGCCCTCGGCCGCTGCAGCGGCCGGGCCGGCGGCGGTCGCGGCCTCGGGCGGCGGCGTGGCGCTTGGCGCGCTTCCGAAATCGAAGCCGTCCACCACCGTAGTGGCCCGCTGTTCGCCCGCGGCCCGGCCTGGGCAGCCGGCGCAGGCGCGGGCTGGATTGGTCTGGCTCAGGACCTGGCCGTTGCGATCGAGCACTTTTTCGATGAACCAGGGATCGATGCGGTAACCGCCGTTGGAGAAGACGGCGTAGCCGCGCGCAATCGACAGCGGCGTCAGCGACGAGGTGCCCAGCGACATGGAGAGATTCGGCGGCAGGCTTTCCTGGCTGAAGCCGAACTGGGTGATGTATCGGCTCGCGAAGTCCACGCCGATGGCGTCGAGCAGGCGCACCGACACCAGGTTGCGCGACTGCACCAGCGCTTCGCGCAAACGCATGGGGCCTGCGAAATTGCCGGCATCGTTCTGCGGCCGCCAAACGTTGCCGGCACGATCGCGGAACACCACCGGCGCGTCGAGCACGATGCTCGCGGGCGAGAATCCGCGCTCGAATGCCGCCGCGTAAACGAAGGGCTTGAAGCTCGAGCCAGGCAGGCGCTGGGCCTGCGTGGCGCGGTTGAACTTGTTCAGGCCGAAGCTGAAGCCGCCGACCAGGGCGCGGATGGCGCCGTCCTCGGGCTGCAGCGACACCAGGGCCGCCTGCGCGACCGGGATTTGCGCCAGCACCCACTCCGGCGCCGGGGGCGGCGCATCGGAATCGGCGCCGGCCTTGGCCACTACCGGCAGGACGGAAAAGCGGACCACATCGCCGCGCTTGAGCAGCTGGCGGGGCGGTTTTCCAGCCCAGCGCGTCGCCTTGGCGTCGAGCAGAACGGGTTCTGCGCCCGCCACCAGCAGGCGCGCGGCGTCGCCTTCGAAGCCGGTCACGATGCCGGCTGCGAGTCCACCCAGCGGCGGGTATTGGCGCAGGCGGGCGCGCAGTGCCGCCTCATCTTCGGCCTCGGCCAGGTCGAGCTGGGCCTCGGGGCCGCGGTAGCCGTGGCGGCGGTCGTACTCGAGCAGTCCCGCCTGCACGGACTGGGCCGCCGCGGCCTGATGCGTGCCATCGAGCGTGGTGTAGACGCTCAGGCCGCTGGTCGTGGCCTCGGCGCCGTAGCGCTGCTCCATCTCGGCGCGGACCATTTCGGCGACGTAGGCCGCGTCCACTTCAACCTTGGGCTCGTGCGGGCTGGCGTCCATCGGCGCAGCCTGCGCGGCCAGCTCCTGATCCACCGTAATCATGCCTTCCTCGCGCATCCGCAGAAGCACGTAATTGCGTCGCACCAGCGCGCGTTCGGGATTGATGATCGGGTTGCCGCTCGACGGAAATTTCGGGATCGAAGCCAGGGTCGCGGCCTGTGCCAGCGTCAGCTGGTCTAGCGATTTTCCGTAGTAATAATCGGCCGCCGCCGCGACGCCATAGGCGCGGTTTCCGAAAAAGCTTTTATTGAGATAAAGCTCGAGAATTTCGTCCTTTTCCAGCTCTCGCTCCATCTTCAGCGCCAGGAAAATCTCGGTGAGTTTGCGGGTATATGAGTACTCCGCGCTCAGGAAGAACTGCCGGGCAACCTGCTGGGTGATGGTGCTGCCGCCGGGGACCCGGCGGTCGTCGGTGGTCGCCAGCAGCCAGACGGCGCGGGTGATGCCGCGCCAATCAATGCCGGGATGCTCATAGAAGCGGGCGTCTTCAATCGCGACGAAGGCCTGCTTGACCGGCAGCGGGACATCCTCGATATCCACCGGGAATCTGCGGGTCTCGCCGATCAGGGCGATCAGCCGGCCATCGCGGGTGTAAATGCTCAGCGGCACCTGGAGCTGCACGTTTCGCAGCTCCTGGACGTCCGGCAGGCGGGGCGATATCAGCCAGTAAAGGACCGCCAAGGTGAGCACGCCCAGTAGGGCGAGTCCGGCGAACAGGTATAGTGCCCGGCGCAGCAGGCGGACAAAACGGGCCATCCAGGGCCTCTCCCGAGGTTTACATCGACGTGGGGCAGGGAGTATAGAACGAGGGCATGGTCGGGAGCCGCCTTGGGGGAGGCCGGTTTCCGGATCGGATTGCGTCTAGGAAGGGGAGCGCAAGGCAAGCTGAACAGGGGTCCCGTCGGCCAAAAGCGGGGGGGCATTGCCATTTGGCAATTTTTCGTTATTTAATGTAACGGCGCACCTATTGCTTGTAAGCGCCCGTCGGAAGGGGATAAACCGTGGGTCTTTTCGGAAATACCAAGACACCGCTCGTCGGTCTGGACATCAGTTCCACGGCCGTCAAGCTTTTGCAGCTCACCGAGTCAGGCGGGCGCTATCGCGTGGAACACTACGCGGTGGAGCCGCTGCCGCCCAATGCCGTGGTCGAGAAGAACATCGTCGAGGTCGAGGCCGTCGGCGAGGCGATCAAGCGGGCCGTGGCCCGCTCGGGCACCAAGGCCAGGCACGCGGCCGCCGCCGTCTCGGGCTCGTCCGTGATCACCAAGATCATCCCCATCCAGGGCGACCTGGACGAGGATGACCTCGAGGATCAGGTCCAGCTCGAGGCCTCGAACTACATCCCGTACCCCATCGACGAGGTCAGCATCGACTTCGAGGTGTTGGGTCCGATGCCGAGCAATCCGGAGATGGTGCAGGTCATGCTGGCCGCCTCCCGGACCGAGAACGTCGAGCTACGCCAGTCGGCCCTCGAGCTGGGCAACCTCACCGCCAAGGTCATCGACGTCGAGGCCTTCGCGATGGAGAACGCCTTCAAACTCGTCGCTGACCAGCTTTCGGTGCCCAAGGACGCGATCGTCGCCCTGGTGGACATCGGCGCGACCATGACCACGCTCAACGTGCTGCGCGGCCAGCGCAGCATCTACACCCGCGAGCAGGTCTTCGGCGGCAAGCAGCTGACCGACGAGGTCATGCGCCGCTACGGCCTGAGCTACGACGAGGCGGGACTGGCCAAGCGCCAGGGCGGCCTTCCGGAGAGCTACGAAGTCGAGGTGCTGGAGCCGTTCAAGGAAGCGCTGGTCCAGCAGGTCAGCCGACTGCTGCAGTTCTTCTACGCCGGCAGTGACTTCAATCGCGTCGACCAGGTGGTTCTGGCCGGCGGCTGTGCGTCGATCGCCGGCATTGCCAACCTCGTCGAGGAGCAGCTGGGCGTGCCCACCGTCATCGCTAACCCGCTCGCCAATATGGCGCTCGGCCCCCGTGTCCAGGCCCATGCCCTGGCGCAGGATGCCCCGGCGCTCATGATTGCCTGCGGTCTGGCCCTGAGGAGCTTCGACTGATGGCCAGAATCAACCTACTTCCCTGGCGTGCAGAGCGGCGCAAACTGCGTCAGAAGGAATTCGTCGGCATGCTCGGCCTCGCGGCTGTGATCGCGCTGCTCATCAGTTTCCTGATCGTCATGTACTACAGCGGCCAGATCGAGGGTCAGCAGGCGCGCAACCAGTACCTGCGCCAGCAGATCGTGCTCGTGGACCAGCAGATCAAGGAAATCGAGGAACTCGACCGCAAGAAGGCCAACCTGCTTGCGCGTAAACAGGTGATCGAGCAGCTGCAGGCCAGCCGTTCGCAGATGGTGCACCTGTTCGATGAGCTGGTGCGCACGATCCCGGAAGGCGTTCGTCTTAGTTCGATCCAGCAGAAGGGCCAGACACTGACCCTCGAGGGTCGCGCGCAGTCGAACGCCCGCGTCAGCTCGTACATGCGCAATCTGGAGGCATCCGGCTGGATGACCAGCCCGGACCTGAGCATCATCGAGACCAAGGGCGAGGACAAGGGCCTGCCCAATATGTTCTCGCTCAAGGTCACCCTCAAGAACCCGAGCGCCGTTGACGACGAGGCCGCTGCCGCCGCCGTGGCGCCCGCTGCTGCCGGAGGTGCCCTGTGAGCAGCAAGAAAGTCGACCTCCGAAACCTGGACTTCAACAACTCCGGCGCCTGGCCCTTCCAGGTCAAGATCGGCGCCTGCATCCTGCTGATTGCGATCGTGGTGGGTCTGGTCTGGTACCTGAAGGTGAGCGACCAGCGCCTGCAGCTCGAGTCCGAAGAAGGCACCGAAGTCACCCTGCGCGAGGAATTCCAGGGCAAACAGGGCCGCGCCTCCAACCTTGAGCCGCTCAAGCAGCAGCTGGCCCAGATGGAAGTCATGCTGCAGCAGATGCTTCGCCAGCTGCCCAGCAAAAACGAGATGCCCGACCTCATCGTCGACGTCTCCCAGACGGCCCTGGCCAGCGGCATCAACAATGAGCTGTTCCAGCCCGGCGCCGAAACCCAGCTTGAGTTCTACGCCGAGAAGCCGATCGCGCTGCGCATGGTGGGCACCTACCACCAGTTTGGCGCGTTCGTCAGCGGCGTCGCTTCGCTGCCGCGCGTTGTCATCATGACCATGCACGACATCCAGCTGAAGCCGCGCGGCCCCGGCGATGCCACCCTGGTACTCGAAGGAACGGTTAAAACCTACCGTTACCTGGACGAGGACGAGGAAATGGCGGGTGCTGGCTCCACCGGGGAGGTGAAGTAATGGCTGCTCCGAACTACCGCAAGATCGCCACCGGCCTGCTGCTGGCTTCGGTCGTGGTCTCTCTCAGCGCCTGCACCCGCGGCAGCCGTGATCTCGAGGCCTGGGTGGCCGAGGTCAAGGCCCGCCCGGCGCCGCCGCTGGATCCGCTTCCGGTAATGAAGCAGTTCGAGACCTTCGAATACGCCGCGCAGAACCTGCGCGATCCGTTCAGCGAACCCAGCGCCGATCGGGACGGGGACAACGGCCTTCGGCCGGACCCGGACCGCCGCAAGGAGGTCCTTGAGGCCTTCCCGCTCGACAGTCTGGACATGGTGGGCACCATTGGCGCGGGCGATACGGTGATTGGCCTGATCATGGGCCCGGACCGCGTTACCTACCGGGTTCGCCCGGGCAACTACATGGGACTCAGCGATGGTCGCATCACGGCGGTCTTCGAGGACCGAATTGAGATGGTCGAACTCGTACCTGATGGGGCCGGCGGTTGGCTTGAGCGTCAAGCCAAAATCGCCCTTGAAGACAATTGATTGGGGGAATGCACGATGACCGCGAATAAAACGATGGGCGAGGGGATGGGCACCAAGCGCACTTGGTTGCTGGCCATGGGAGCGCTCGCTGTCGGACTGACGACGTCGCTGTCGGCCATGGCGGCGAACGTCCTTCAGGACGTGCGCTACGCCTCGGCGCCCGGTGGAAAAGTAGACATCACCCTGCAGTTCGCAGAACCGGTGGGTGACGTCCAGGCTTTCACGACGGACACTCCGCCGCGAATCGCCCTGGATATCCCGGACACCACCAACGGCATGACCCAGCGCCGCGTGGTGATCGGCAGCGGCGCCACCTCTGCGGTCTCCGCGGTGGAAGCCGACGGCCGGACGCGGGTGGTGGTGGACCTGTTCCGCCCCGCCGCGTACACCACCCGGAGCGCCGGCAACCTGCTGGTGCTGACGGTGGATGCCGGCGCCCAGCCTAGCAACACGATGGCCAGCGCCGCTGACCCGTCCAAGCGCGTCGCTACCGACATCGAGGTCGCCAACATCGACTTCCGTCGCGGCGAGAACGGCTCCGGTCGCGTCGTCCTTCGCTTCAACGGTGACGGCGCCACCGCCGACATGCGTAATGAAGGTTCCCGCGTCGTGGTCGACGTCGCCAACGCCAGCATCCCGGAGAACCTGCGCCGGCGCCTGGACGTGACCGATTTCGCCACGCCGGTCCAGAGCCTCGAGCCGAATGCCAACGCCGGCAGCACCCGTCTGGTGATCAACACCAACGGTGCTTTCGAGTCCATGGCCTACCAGACCGGCAACGAGTACGTGATCGAGATCGCGCCCAAGCGCGGTTCCGTGATCGCCGCCGCCACGCCGGCTCGCGCCGCGGGTGCGGTGGCCGGTCCGTCGGCTCCGCAGCGATACGCGGGCCGTCCGGTGACCTTCAACTTCCAGGACGTGCCGGTTCGGACCGTGCTGCAGCTGATCGCCGAGGAATCGGGCCTGAACATCGTCGCCTCCGATACGGTGGCCGGCAATGTCACCCTGCGCCTGATCAACGTGCCCTGGGACCAGGCGATGGAAATCGTCCTGCGCGCCAAGCAGCTCGACCAGCGCCGTGACGGCAACGTGGTCTGGGTTGCCCCGCAGAAGGAAATCGCCGAGTTCGAGAAGGCCAAGGCGGATGCCCGCATCGCCAACGAAGAGCGCGAAGAGCTGGTGACCGAGTACATCGCGATCAACTACGGCAATGCCGAAGAGATCGCCCGTCTGCTCACCGAGGACAGCAAGTCCAGCAGCGGCGGCGGAAGCGGTGGCAGCGGCCAGCAGACCAAGGGCTTCCTGTCGGCCCGCGGCAGCGTTAGCTTCGACAACCGCACCAATACCCTGCTGCTGATCGACACCGCGAAGAAGATCGACGAAATCCGCACCTTGCTGGCCACCCTCGACCGCCCGGTCGATCAGGTGCTGATCGAAGCCCGCATCGTCGTGGCCTCCGAACAGTTTGCCCGCGAGCTGGGCGTGATCTTCGGCGTCCAGGATCGTGTCGGCACGCTGCCTGCCGGTGCCGCCGCTGGCGAGACCACGACCGATTCGGGCTTCCTGATCGGCCTCCCGACGGCGACCCCGGCGGGTGTGCTGAACCTGAGCATCCTGCGCAGCGACATTTCGCTTGACCTCGAGCTCTCTGCGCTTGAGGAAGAGGGTCGCGGCGAAGTGGTCTCCAACCCGTGCGTGATTACCGCCAACCAGCGCGAAGCGATCATCCGCCAGGGCGACGAGGTCGGTTACCTGACCATCCAGCCGGCGACGACGCCGGGTCAGGTGGCCACTGCGACCGTCGAGTTCAAGGAAGTCCTGCTTGAGCTCAAGGTCACCCCGACCATCACCCAGGACGGTCGCGTCTATCTGAACCTGATGGTGAAGAAGGACGAGGTTGCTGAGTTGATCGCCAACCCGGCCGGTGGCTTCGTGCCGCAGATCTCCAAGCGCGAAGTCAGCACCGCGGTGCTGATCGACAACGGCCAGACGGTCGTGGTCGGCGGCGTCTACGAGTTCAGCTCGCGCGAAGACCTGCGCAAGGTGCCCTTCCTGGGCGACCTGCCGGTCCTTGGCAACCTGTTCAAGAACAAGTCCAAGTCCAGCGAGAAGGCCGAGCTGCTCATCTTTGTGACCCCGCGCATCCTGCCGGTGTCGCGTCGCAACTGAGCCTTGTCCGATAGCCTGAACCGGAACGGGGCCGCGAAAGCGGCCCTGTTTCGTTGTGTCTAGAGAGTGCCCACGGAATGACCGCATGGCCAAGCTGAGAATCAAGCTCGCGCGTGGCGAGGTCCTGTTTCGTGAAGGCGAAGAACCGGGCACCGCTTTCCTGATCGAGTCGGGCGAGATCGAAGTGCGCACGCGCCAGCGTGGCCGGGACGTGATCCTTAGCGTGTTGGGTCCGGGCGAGTTGGTCGGCGAGATGGCGGCGATCGACGACTCGCCGCGCACGGCCACCGCCCGTGCGCTGGAGGACTGCGTGCTCTTCCCGATCGATCGCCACCAGATCGCGGAACGACTCGCTGCCACCGATCCCATCATCCGGTCCCTGCTGGAGGGTCAGCTAAAGCGCTATCGCGGCGCTTTGGCGGCCCTGCAGGGCAAGCAATCTATCCCGGACCAGCAGACGCCGTCCGAGCGACTGGGCATTGACCGTATCCGGCTGGACGCACAGCTGCGCGAGGCGTTGGCGGAAGGGCAGTTGGAGCTGAGCTTCCAGCCGTTGTTGGACGTTCCCCTGGGCCGCATCGCCGGTTACGAAGCGCTGGTGCGCTGGGAGCACCCCGAACGCGGGGCGATTTCGGCGGCAGAGTTCGTGGCGCTGGCCGAGGAAACCTCGTTGATCGTGCCGGTTGGCGAGTACGTAATCGACACCGCCTGCCTGGCCATTGCCCGGCTGCTCGCGGCGGGCGCCGATCCGGCTCCTTTCGTCGCGGTCAACGTGTCCGCGCGGCAGCTGGCGCACCCCGGCCTGATCGAGCGAATTGTTGAGCGCGTGGACGCCGCGGGATTGCCGCGCGGCAGCCTCAAGCTGGAGATCACCGAAAGCCAGGTGCTCGACTACGGCCTTGCCGGCGGCATCATCGAGCGCTGCCATCGGCACGGCATCATGGTCGCTCTGGATGACTTCGGCACCGGCTATTCAAACCTGTGCCACCTGCACCAGCTTCCCTTCGACACCATCAAGGTCGACCAATCGTTCTCGCGGGACATGTTCGATTCGTCCCGTGCCATGGCCATTATTGAAAGTGCCGTCTATCTCGGGCGCGCCCTGGGCGCTGAAATCGTGGTGGAGGGCATCGAGACGCCTGCCCAGCTCGAGGCCCTGAGGCGCCTCGGCTGTCGCTACGCGCAGGGCTATCTGATCGGGCGACCGCAAACTCTGGCGCAGCTGCTGGCCACGCCTTGGGATGCATCGCGGCTGGTGTAAGATTTCGGGGTTCCCGTCCAAGGACTGCCGATGCCGTCGCTGTCGCTGCACACCCGCATGCTCATTGGTTTCGTCGTGGGCGTTTGCCTGGGACTCGTTGCCAACCTCATGTTCGCCGACGCGACCTGGCTCGCGGCCTTGGTGAAGTACGTCGCCGACCCCGTTGGCCAGGTGTTCCTGCGGCTGCTGTTCATGCTGGTGATCCCGCTGGTGTTCTCGGCCCTGGTACTGGGCGTGGTGGAGATCGGCGATCCGCGCTCGCTCGGCCGTATCGGCGGCAAGACCCTGGTCTGGATCCTGGTCGTGACGACGCTTGCGGTGAGTATCGGCCTGGTGATGGTCAACCTGATCGAACCGGGACGGGGCATTCCGCCCGAACTGGGTCGGGAAATCATGGCCCAGACCGGCGAACGCGCCGCCCAGATCGCCGCCGGCCGCGAGGCCGTGTCGGGCATCGATATCCTGCTCAACATCGTCCCGCGCAATCCCGTGCAGGCCGCCGCCAACGGCGACCTGATCTCGGTCATGTTCTTCGCGCTGATGTTCGGTATCGCGGCCACCGTGATTCGCAGCGACGGTACCCGCGCCTTCGTGGCCACGGTGCAGGGCGTCTACGATATCTGCCTCAAGCTGATCGACTGGGTCATCCAGCTGGCACCTTACGCGGTGGCGGCGCTGCTGTTCTCGATCACCGCGAAGCTCGGCATCGACGTGCTTATCCAGCTCGCTCGCTTCGTCGCCACGGTGCTGGCGGCACTCGCGGTGCATTTCTTCGTGGTCTTCCCGATCTTGCTGCGGGTCTTTGGCGGCATGTCGCCGCTGGTCTTCTTCCGCGGTGCGCAGCCGGCCCTGTTGACGGCTTTTTCCACCTCTTCGTCCAGCGCCACCCTGCCGACTACGCTGAAGGTGACGGAGGAGGTCCTGGGCGTGCCGCGTCGCGTGGCGCGCTTCGTATGCACCCTGGGTGCGACCGCCAACATGAACGGCACGGCCCTGTTCGAGGGCGTCACCGTGCTGTTCCTGGCGCAGTTCTTCGGGGTCGAACTCAGCCTTCTGCAGCAGGCCATGATCCTGATGCTGTGCATGCTCGGCTCCATTGGTGCCGCGGGTGTACCCGGTGGCTCGCTGCCGGTTATCGCGATGATCCTGGCGATGTTCGGGATTCCGCCCGAGGGAATTGGCCTGATCCTTGGCGTCGATCGCCTGCTGGACATGTGCCGGACGGTGGTCAACGTCGGCGGTGACATGGTGGGCTCGGTGGTCATCGGCCGTAGCGAAGTCGGCAAGGCACCGCTACAGATGGTGGACGAGGACCTGCCCGCGTAGCACTCGCGCAGGCAGCGTGCAACCGCGACAGCGGCCGCCGGGTCGGAGACAATAGCGCCCCGTCGGCCCGGCCCCGGGCCCCGATCTGGACGCCCCCATGACCACGCCCTCCCGTCGCGAACTCGCCAACGCCATCCGCTTCCTCGCCATTGATGCCGTGGAGGCCGCCAAGTCCGGTCATCCCGGCATGCCGATGGGCATGGCCGACATCGCCGAGGTGCTCTGGAACGACTTCCTGAGCCACAGTCCCGAGAACCCGAAGTGGTTCAACCGCGACCGTTTCGTGCTGTCCAACGGCCACGGCTCGATGCTGATCTACGCGCTGCTGCACCTGAGCGGCTATGACCTGCCGATCGAGCAGCTCAAGCGTTTCCGCCAGCTGCACAGCAAGACCGCCGGCCATCCGGAATTCGGCCACACCCCGGGCGTCGAGACCACCACGGGCCCGCTGGGCCAGGGGCTGGCGAATGCGGTGGGCATGGCGCTGGCGGAAAAGCTGCTGGCCCAGCGCTACAACCGCCCCGAGTTCGACATCGTTGATCACCACACCTGGGTCTTCCTGGGCGACGGCTGCCTGATGGAGGGCATCTCCCACGAGGTCGCTTCGCTGGCGGGCACCTGGGGCCTGGGCAAGCTGATCGCGTTCTGGGACGACAACCGCATCTCGATTGACGGCGACACCTCGGGCTGGTTCACCGACGACACCGCGGCGCGCTTCGAGGCCTACGGCTGGCAGGTGATCCGCAAGGTGGACGGGCACGATCCGGTTGAAATCACCCAGGCCATCAAGACCGCCCAGGCCGAGACCCAGAAGCCGACGCTGATCTGCTGCCGCACCACCATTGGCTTCGGCTCGCCGGCCAAGGCGGGCAAGGAATCCAGCCACGGTGCACCGTTGGGCAAGGACGAAGTGGCCGCGACCCGCGCCGCCTTGGACTGGCCGCACGCGCCTTTCGAAATCCCGCAGGCGATTTCCGACGGTTGGCGCGCCGCCAATACCGGCCTGGTCCGCGAAGAGCAGTGGAACCGGCTGTTCGACGCCTACGCCAAGGCCTATCCGGAGCAGGCTGCCGAACTGGTGCGGCGTTCGCACGGTGAGCTGCCCGAGGGCTTTGAAGCCGCCGCCGAGGCCTACATCCAGCGGATGCAGCTTGAGGGGCCGGTGGTGGCCTCGCGCAAGGCCTCGCAGATGGCCATTGAGGCTTTCGCGCCGATGCTGCCGGAGTTGATCGGCGGCTCCGCCGACCTGGCCCATTCCAACCTGACGCTGTGGAAAGGCAGCAAGTCCGTCACCACCGACGATGCGAACGCGAACTACGTCCACTACGGCGTGCGCGAGTTCGGCATGAGCGCGATCAGCAATGGCCTGGCCCTGCATGGGGGATTTATTCCCTACGACGCCACCTTCCTGGTGTTCTCGGATTACTCGCGCAACGCCCTGCGCATGTCGGCGCTGATCCCGACGCGGGCAATCCATGTATTCACCCACGACTCCATCGGGCTGGGCGAAGACGGCCCGACCCACCAGCCGGTCGAGCACTTGGCGGCGCTGCGCTACATCCCCAACAACGACGTCTGGCGGCCGTGCGACGCGGTCGAGTCGGCGGTGTGCTGGCACGCCGCCATCGCACGCACCGAAGGCCCCAGCTGCCTGATCTTCAGCCGCCAGAACCTGGTCCACCAGCCGCGCACCGCGCAGCAGGTGGCCGACATCGGCCGCGGTGGCTACGTGCTGTCGGATCCCGGCGAAGCGCGCTTCGACGTCGTGCTCATTGCCACCGGTTCAGAGGTCGAGCTGGCGATGGAAGCGATGCGCCGGCTCGCGGCCGACGGACTCAAGGCGCGTGTGGTTTCCATGCCCAGCGCCGAAGTGTTCGAGCGCCAGCCGCTCGAGTGGCGCGAGGCCGTGCTGCCGTCGTGGTGTCGCAAGCGGGTCGCGGTCGAGGCCGGCGTTACCGGCTTCTGGGGCAAGTACGTGGGCCTGGACGGCGCAGTGGTCGGCATCGACAGCTTCGGTGCCTCTGCCCCGGCCGACCAGCTCTATGCGCACTTCGGCATTACGGTTGAAGCGGTGGTCGCGGCCGCAAAGGCGCTCTGACCTCTGCGGGCGGCCGGGCGGCGTCCTAGGCGGCGCGGCCCGGTGAGCAGAATGCCGTGTGCAGGGTTTCTATGATGTCGTGCACCAGGCCATCCGAGACCGAGTAATACACCGCCTGGGCTTCGCGCCGGGTGCTGACCAGGCTCTTCTCCCGCAGCACCGCCAGGTGCTGCGACAGGGCCGACTGGCTCAGATCCACCAGCGCGTTGATCTCGCCCACCGACATCTCGCGTTCTATCAGCAGACACAGGACCCGCAGCCGCTGCGGGTTTGCCATTGCCTTGAGCAGGTCGGCCGCCGCTTCGGCCTGGGCCTGCATCTGCTGGCCCGGGCTGACGGCCAACGGGACGGGTGACGGAGTCACGCGCCGGCCACCTCGCCACCCGCCTCAGTCCAGGCCAGGTAGCCGCCGGCCAGCGACATCGGTTGGGAGAAACCCAGGCGCAGCAGAGCCTCGGCCGCGAGGGCCGAACGGCCGCCGCTGCGGCAATACAGCACGATCGGCTGGTCGCGATGCGCCAGGGCCGGGTCGCGCTCACAGTTGACGGCCGGATGACCGTCCACCTCGAACTCAAGCACGCCGCGCGGGATGCTGCTGGCGCCGGGGATATGGCCGGCGGCGAATTCACCCGGCTCGCGTACGTCCACCACCGGCACGCCGCGCGCCTGAAGCGCGCCCAGTTCCGCGGCGTCAATCTCAGTGATTCGGGACTTCGCCTCGGCGAGCAGCTGTTGGATGGTTTGACGCATGTCAGGACACCTCAAGGGAGAAGGGCCGTATTATGCTTGAAAACTAATTAAGATGTCGCTAATATATAGAGGCCGGTTCATCTTCCGGCCAGCAGGAGGTTCCCGTGGCGAATATCGTGATCCTGGGTGCAGGTATAGGCGGCATGAGTGCGGCCTACGAATTGCGGGCGGCGGTGGGCAAAGACCACGCCATCACCGTGGTTGGTGAGAGCCCGATGTTTTCTTTCACGCCGTCCAATCCCTGGGTGGCGGTGGGGTGGCGCAAACCCGCCGACATACAGATCGGGGTGGAACCGCATCTCGCAAAGCACGACATCGCCTTCAATGGCGTCGGCGCTGAGCGCGTGGTACCCGAGGAGAACCACCTGTTGCTGCGCGATGGCAGCCGGCTTGACTACGACTACCTGGTCATCACCACCGGCCCGCGCCTCGCCTTCGAGGACGTGCCTGGACTCGGGCCCGAGGGTCACACTCATTCGGTCTGCACCACGGCCCATGCCCAGGCGGCGTGGCAGGCCTACGAGGCATTTCTGGCCAACCCCGGCCCGGTCGTGGTCGGCGCCGCTCCCGGCGCGAGCTGTTTCGGGCCCGCCTATGAGTTCGCAATGATCCTCGACGCCGACCTGCGCAAGCGCAAGCTCCGCGATCGCGTGCCGATGACCTATGTCAGCAGCGAGCCCTACGTGGGCCACATGGGCCTGGGCGGTGTCGGTGACTCCAAGGGACTGCTGGAGGCGGAGTTCCGCCAACGCCACATCAAGTGGATCACCAATGCACGCATCACCTCGGTCGAAGCCGGCAAGATGCAGGTTGATGAGGTGGACGCGCGCGGAGCGTCGCTGGCGACGCACGAGCTTCCGTTCTCATACGCCATGGTTCTGCCGGCCTTCGCTGGCGTGGACGCGGTGCGCGCCGCAGAAAAGATGTGCAACCCGCGCGGCTTCGTGCAGATAGACGCGCACCAGCGCAACCCGACCTACGCCAACGTGTTCTCGGCCGGCGTCTGTGTCGCTATTCCACCCGTGGAAGTCACCCCGGTCCCTACCGGCGCGCCCAAGACCGGCTTCATGATCGAGTCGATGATCACGGCGATCGCCCACAACATCGCGGCGGAACTGGCCGGCAAGCCGGCTGACGCCATCGCGACCTGGAATGCGGTTTGCCTGGCCGACATGGGCGACACCGGCGCTGCTTTCGTGGCGCTGCCGCAGATCCCGCCGCGCAATGTCACCTGGGCCAAGGTCGGCAAGTGGGTGCATCTGGCCAAGGTTGCCTACGAGAAGTACTTCCTGGCCAAGATGCGTTCGGGCAATACCGAGCCGATCTACGAGAAATACATCCTCAAGCTGCTCGGCATCGAGCGCCTCAAGTAAACCCCACTTTCCAAGGAGAATTCCATGAACGTTGACCGTGCCGTGATGGCCTTTGCCGGCGTGATGATCCTCGCCAGCGTCACCCTGGCTTATTTCTTCAGCCCGCTATGGCTTCTGCTGACGGGCTTCGTCGGCCTGAACCTGCTGCAGGCGTCCTTCACCGGCTTCTGTCCGGCGGCCATGCTGTTCGCAAAGCTGGGCTTCAAGTCCGGCTGCGCCTTTAACTGAGCTGTGCCGATGACGCGCCTGCGCCTGCTGCCCTTCGCCCTGCTCGCCGCCGCCGCCCTGTCGGGTTGCGGCGAGGATCCCGTGGCGCCCGCTGACGCGTCACCGGTGGCCTTCGAAACCCTGGTGGTCGAAGCGCGCGACAGTGCGCGCGAGCGGCGCTGGGACGGCGTGGTCGAGGCCGTGAACCAGGCCACCCTGTCGGCACAGACCGCCGGCCGGGTTCTGGAACTGCCGTTTGACGTGAACGACTACGTCGAGGCCGGGCAGGTGGTGGTTCGCTTCACCGATGTCGAGCAAGTGTCGGCAAAGCGCCGCGCATCAGCGGCGGTGAGCTCGGCGCAGGCGGCAGCGGCCGAGGCGGAGCTGGCATTCAAGCGCACCGAGGAATTGGTGTCCCGCCAGCTGCTGGCACGGGCCTCGCTCGACCAGGCCCGGGCACGGCGTGACGCGGCCCGCGCGACGCTGGATGCAGCGCGCGCCGGTGTCAGCGAGGCGGGCGAGCAGGTTGACTACACCGTCATTCGCGCACCGTACTCCGGGATACTTACCGAGCGCCACGTCGAAGTGGGGGAGGCCGTGCAGCCGGGCCAGCCGCTGGTGTCCGGGTTGTCGCTGGATCGTCTGCGGATCAATGTCGAAGTGCCGCAAAGCGACATCGCCGCCATCCGTGAACACGGTGCGGCGGCGGTGCTGTTGGACGACGGCCGGCGCATCGAAGCCGAGCGCGTCATCATCTTCCCGTATGCGGACCCGGCCACGCACAGCTTCAAGGTGCGCGTGGAACTGCCCGAGGCAGACACCGGCCTGCAGCCGGGCATGACCATCAAGACCGCGTTCAAGACAGGCGAGGCCCGCCACCTTTGGGTGCCTCGTTCCGCACTGGTGACGCGTAGCGAGGTCACTGCGGTCTACGTGGTGGATGCCCGAAACCGCGTCGTGCTTCGTCAGGTGCGCCTGGGCCATCGCGAAGGCGATGCGGTGGAAGTGCTGGCCGGCTTGTCCGACGGCGATCGCATCGCCGCTGATCCGGTGGCGGCGCTCGCCCACCTTGCCCAGGCCGGAGTGCGTGACGATGGCTGAGCCACGTTTCGGACTGTCGGGCCGGCTCGCCCGCGCCTTCCAGGCCAATCCTCTGACGCCGGTGCTGGCGATTGCAGGCCTGCTGCTGGGCCTGTTCGCCACGATGATCACGCCGCGCGAGGAGGAGCCGCAGATCGACGTGACCATGGCCAACGTGATCGTGCCCTTCCCGGGCGCGCCGGCCGAGGACGTGGAGAACCTGGTCAGCTATCCGCTCGAGCAGGCCCTGTCCGAGATCGAGGGCGTCAAGCACGTCTATTCCATCAGCCGCGCCGGCTCGTCGCTGGTCACGGTTGAATTCTCGGTGGGCGTGCCGCGCCAGGACGCGCTGGTGCGTCTGTACAACCAGGTGTACTCCAACGCTGACTGGGCGCCACCGGGGCTCGGCATCGGCCAGCCTCTGGTGCGACCGATGGGCATTGACGACGTGCCGGTGATGGCGCTGACGCTGTGGACCGACGATCCCGCGCGTGGCGCGACGGAACTGGCCGAAGTCGCGCATTCGCTGGAGGCCGAGATCAAGCGCGTGCCCGGCACTCGCGACGTCTACACGATTGGCGCGCCGGAGCGCGCGGTGGTGGTCGAGCTTGATGCCACGCGATTGGCCTCGCACGGCATGACCGTGGACGACCTCGCCGGTGCACTCGCCGCCGCCAACACCGTCACCCAGGCCGGCGACCGCGTGGTCGCCGGCCAGGTGCTGCCCCTGACGGCTGGCCAGTACCTGGCGGATGCGCAGGAGGTGTCTGAGCTTGTGATCGGCCTTGCCGGTGGCCGCCCGCTGTATCTCGCCGATGTCGCCGATATCCGGCGCGGCGCCGACCTGCCGACCCAGTACGCCTGGTACACCGCGCCGATCGGCAAGGCCCGGCCGGACGGCGGTGTCGCGCCCGCCGTTACCATCGCCGTGGCCAAGAAGCCGGGCGCGAACGCGGTGGACATCACCCGCGCCATCAGTGAGCGGCTCGAAGGCCTCAAGACCACGCATATTCCAGAAGGCGTGAACGTCAGCCTGACCCGGGATTACGGCTACACCGCCAATGACAAGGCGATGAAGCTGATCCAGAAGCTCTTCTTCGCGACCCTTTCGGTGGTGTTGCTGGTGCTGTTCGCGCTGGGCTGGCGCGAGGCCATCGTGGTCGGTAGCGCGGTCGTGCTGACCCTGGCGCTGACCTTGTTCGCATCCTGGGCGATGGGCTTCACCATCAACCGCGTCTCGCTGTTCGCGCTGATCTTCTCCATTGGCATCCTGGTGGACGACGCCATCGTGATCGTCGAGAACATCCACCGGCACATGCGCCTGGGCGGAAAATCGCTGCGCGAGGCGATTCCGCCGGCAGTGGACGAAGTCGGTAGCCCGACCATCCTGGCCACCTTCACCGTGATTGCAGCGCTGCTGCCGATGGCCTTCGTATCGGGCCTGATGGGTCCGTACATGCGGCCGATCCCGATCAATGCCTCGGTCGGCATGCTGCTGTCCTTGGCGATCGCGCTGACGGTGACGCCGTGGCTGTCGCTGAAGCTGCTTGCCCGCCACACCGGCGGCCATGCGGAAGCCGACGACAAGAAGCAGGAAGGCCTTTCGGTGCGCCTGCGTCGTCTGTTCGAGCGCGTGCTGCGGCCTTTCCTGCACGTGGAGCAGGGCGCCCGGCGCCGGAAGCTGCTGTTCCTGGGCATCGGTGCGGCCGTGGTTGCCGCAGCCGGCCTGGCCGTGGTGCAACTGGTGGTGCTCAAGATGCTGCCTTTCGACAACAAGTCCGAGTTCCAGGTGGTGGTGGACCTGCCCGAGGGAACGCCGCTGGAGCGCACCAATGCGCTGCTGCTGGAGCTGGCGCAGGAGCTGTCCACCGTCCCTGAAGTGCTTGACGTGCAGGGCTACGCCGGCACCTCCGGCCCGGTGAATTTCAACGGTTTGGTGCGCCAGTACTACCTGCGCGCCGGCGCCCATGTCGGCGACCTGCAGGTGAACCTGGTGGACAAGCACGACCGGGATCGCCAAAGCCACGAGATCGCGCGTGCGGTGCGTCCGGCGCTGGCTGCCATCGGCGTGCTCTACGGCGCTTCGGTGAAAGTGGTGGAAGTGCCGCCGGGCCCGCCCGTGATGTCGCCACTGGTGGCCGAAGTCTACGGTCCGGATGCGACCCGCGCCCGCGCCATCGCCAAGGACCTGCAGGCGCGTTTCATGGCAACCGAAGGCATCGTTGATGTCGACAGCTCGCTGGAAGCCGAAGCGCCGCGCGAGCTGGCGATCATCGATCGCGGCCTGGCCGCGCGCCTGGGCGTGAGCCAGGCCGCCATCGCGCAGGCGCTTCAGCTGGGCGTGTCGGGCCTCGACGCCACCTACCTGCGCGACGGGGCGTCCAAGTACGCGGTACCGGTGCGCCTGCGTTTGCCGGCCGGCGACCAGGCCAGCCTTGAGCAGCTGCTCACGGTTCGCGTGCGCGCGGGCGATGGCCGGCTGGTGCCGCTGTCGGAGCTGGTGAAGGTCGTGCGCCAGCCTTGGGAAACCATGATCCATCACAAGGACCTGCTGCCGGTCGTTTATGTAACCGGTGACGAAGCGGGTGATCTCGACAGCCCGCTGTACGGCATGTTTGACCTGGTTGGTCAGGTGAGCGATACGCCGCTGGCCGGTACGCCGGTGGAGCAGCGCTTCCTTTCGGCGCCGGACTCGGGCCTGGGCTTCGCCATCAAGTGGGACGGCGAATGGCAGATCACCTATGAAACCTTCCGCGACATGGGCCTGGCCTATTCGGTCGGCCTGTTGCTGATCTATTTGCTGGTCGTGGCGCAGTTCCGCGACTATCTGGTGCCGCTGGTGATCATGGCGCCGATCCCACTCACCGTGATCGGCGTGATGCCGGGCCATGCGCTGCTGGGCGCCCAGTTCACCGCCACCAGCATGATCGGCATGATCGCGCTGGCCGGCATCATCGTGCGCAACTCGATCCTGCTGGTGGACTTCATCAACCAGTCGATCGCCGAAGGGCTGCCGGTGGCAGATGCCGTGATCGAAGCCTGTGCGGTCCGCGCGCAACCGATCGCGCTGACGGGTCTGGCGGCCATGGCGGGTGCATTCTTCATCCTCGATGACCCGATCTTCAACGGCCTGGCGATTGCGCTGATCTTCGGCATCCTGGTGTCGACCCTGCTGACCTTGGTCGTAATTCCGCTGCTGTACTTTGTCTTGCTCAGCGCTCGCGCGCGCAAACAGGGAGCCACCGCATGAACCTGACCTTCCGCTTCGTTCCGCTGCTGACGCTGGGCCTGCTGGTCGGGTGCGGCAGTGAATCTCCTCCGACGCCAGTTCCTGAGGCTGCAATCCAGGCGCCGGCCGCGCCGGTCGTCGTCGACCCGGCGCCGGTCGAGCAGCGGCAGGCCGAGGCGGCGCAGGACCGGGCGCGGTTGGCCATGAAAGATTTCAGTGAGCGTCTGCGCGGCCAGCTGCGCGAATCCATGACCCGCGATGGCGCGCCTGCCGCGGTGGATTTCTGCCACGACCAGGCGCCGCTGATCGCCGACCAGGTCATGGCTGAGCACGGCCTGCGCCTGGGGCGCATCGCGGTGCCAGGCCGCCACCGAAATCCCGACCATGCGGCCGACGGCTGGCAGGCGGAGGCGCTGGCCTCGTTCCAGTCGGCCGTCGATCGCGGCGCGGCACCCGAGGCGCAGGTGGCCGTGATGCAGGACGCATTGCCGGCAGGCGTCGCGCTGCGCATGGCGCGCGGTATCCGGGTCGAAGCGGGCTGCCTGATGTGCCACGGCGCCAGCATCGCGCCGGAGATCGCAGCGCGTATCGAACAAAACTACCCCGGCGACCACGCCACCGGCTTCCGCGAGGGTGACCTGCGGGGTCTGGTTTGGGTAGAAGTGCCGGTCGCCGCGGCGGCTGCGCCGTGACCGAGCCGCTGGTACTGGCTTGTCCGCACTGCCACGGCATGAACCGCGTGCCGGGCGACCGTCTGGCGGCCGCGCCCAACTGCGGGCACTGCCACCGCGCCCTGTTCAATGGCGCGCCGCTGGTGTTGGGCGTGGACCACTTCGCCGCCCATGCCGATCGCAGTGCGCTGCCGCTGCTGGTCGATTTCTGGGCGCCCTGGTGCGGCCCATGCCAGATGATGGCGCCGCACTTCGAGCGCGCCGCGGCGATGCTTGAGCCGCAGGTGCGGCTGGCCAAGGTTGATACCCAGGCCGAACCGACGCTGGGCCAGCGCTACAACATCCGCAGTATCCCCAGCCTGGTGCTGTTCCGGCAGGGCCGCGAAATCGCGCGCCAGTCCGGCGCCATGGACGCCAACAACATCGTGCGCTGGACCCAGCAACAGCTGGGCGCGTAGTCGTTCTTCTCGACCCAAGGAGTTTTCGTGAGCCAGTCTTATCCCGATCTGATCCATGACCTCAACGCCGCCATCGCGACCTTGCGCACCGGTGCTCCCGGCACGATGAAGGCGTTCGGCAGCCTCGCCCGCGAGGCGTTGGCGCCCGGCGCGCTGGACGTCAAGACCAAGGAACTGCTGGCCATCGGCATCGCCATCGCCACCCGCTGCGACGGCTGCATCGGTTTCCACGTCAAGGCCGCCATGCACGCCGGCGCCAGTCGCGAGGAGGTGCTTGAAACCGTCTCGATGGCCATCTACATGGGCGCCGGCCCGTCGATGATCTACGCCGCCGAGACCCTGCGCGCGTTCGACGAGTTGGCGCCTTCACCTTCGCAGGCTTAGGTGCCGGGGGTCCACTCCCAGGCCAGGAACAGGCCGCGACCGGGCTCGTTCACCTGCACCGGATTCGGATTGAAGGGATCGAGATTGGCGCGGTTGAGATGTTCCGCGTAGCGGCGGTCGAATACGTTCTTCATGTCCAGACGCAGGCGATGCGCCCCGAAGGCGCGGCTCCAGCCGAGATCCAGCACGCCGAAGCCCGGTGTCTGGCGCGCGTCCAGACCGCTGCCGGTCGCGATGTCGTCGTCCACCCGATCCTGGCGCGCCGCGCCGCGCAGACGTGCGGTCCACGCGCTGGCGCCGCTGTCCCAGACCAGGGCGACGGCGCCGTTGGTCGCCGGCATTTGCGCCAGCGGACGATCGTCGTCAAGGTTCTGGCCGCGGACCCAGGCCGCTTCGGCCTCGAGCGACAGCGTCGCCGTCCACTGCCAGCGGGCCTCCAGCTCCAGGCCGTGCAAGCGCGCGTCCACGTTGCGATAAACGGTGGCGCCGTCGGCGACACGCACGCCGTCCTGGCCGCGCGCGCGGTCGCGCAGGATGTAGTCCTCGGCGCGATCAACGAAGGCAGCTGCGCTGGCCGTGATGTTGTTGCCGGACCAGGCCAGGCCGAGATCGAGCTGATGATGCTTCTCCAGCGCCAGGTTCGGGTTTCCGATCCAGCGGCCCGCCGGCATCGCCGATGTGGCGGCGAGGTAGCGTTCGGTGGCGTCGGCCGCGCGCACCGTGCGGCTGAGGCCGGCGAAGGCCGTGAGGCCGGTCGTCAGCGGCTGTTCGAGGCGGAGCAGGCCAGAAACACCGGTTTCGCTCCAGTTAGTGTCGGTGCTGCCGTAGTACATCGCGTAGAACCCGGCCGGCGTCATCGCCATCGGCGAAGGGCGCTGGCTGGCGCGGCGTGCTTCGGCGTCGAAGCGGTCCACGCGCAGGCCAAGCGTCAGCTCGCCTTTGCCCCAGGCGCGGCGCCCTTCACCGAACACGCCGGCCTGGTCCAGGCGCGCGTCAGGCCACAGGAAAGCGTTGATCTGATTGAGTGCGCCCGGATTGGGGCCGGCCCAGCGCGTGGCCTGGCGGCGGTTGGCGGCCACGTCCAGGCCAAGGTCCATGGACCACGCGCCCAGCGTCCTGGCGAGGCGGAGGTCACCTCCCTGGGTGTCCGAGCTGGCAGGCACCCGCATGGCCATCGCCGCCTGCGGCCGCAGGCTGAAGTTGTCCATCACGTGGTCCACTTCATTGCGCCAGGCGCGCAGCGCCAGTTCGCCGCCGGCGAGGTCGCGACGATAGTCCAGACGCAGGCCCGTCATGCGATCCAATGGCGCGTCCATGCCGGCGCCGGCAAAGCGGGCGTCCAGGGTTTCGGCGCGTTCGATACCCAGTTCGAGGGTGCCGGCCTCGCCAAAATCGCGCCCGGCCATTGCGTTCACGGACCGGCGGCGGAAACCACTGCGCACAGCCTCGCCGTCGCCGTCCACGTAGTCGCTGTATTCGGCTGCGCCGGCGTCCATGCGCAGGGCGGTCTGTATGCCGCGCCACAGCAGTTGGCCATCCGCGCGCCACTCCAGTCCGTTGTCACCGGTGGCGGCGCCGGCCCGACCGGACGTGCCGGCCTCCGCCGACCAGGGCAGCTCACGTTCCATCAGGATCGTGCCGCCGGTGCCGCCGCTGCCGTAGGCCAGGCTCTGCACGCCCTTGACCACGACCACGCGGTCCACCGCCGACGCCACGCTGAAAGACGTCGGCGGGTCCATGCGATTGGGGCAGGCACCGAGCACCACGCCGCCGTCGCTGCGGATATTGAGCTGGCCCTGGGACTGGCCGCGAATCACGGGCTCAAGTCCATGTCCGCCCATGCGCCCGGCCGATACGCCGTTGATGTCGCGCAGCAGTTCGGCCAGGTCGCCCGCCGCCGGATCACGCAGCCCATCTGCCGCGACCGCTTCGTGGCCGGGAAGCGGACGACGCTCGCCGATCACTTCCACCTGCGGCAGTTCCGGCGGCAGGTCCGCGCCTGGGGCAGCGAGGGCGGCGGCGATGGCGAACGAAAGCATGGGCAACTCCGAAAGGGGAAACGAGGGATGGCGCACGCCGCTACCTGGGTGACAATGGCGCCAGTGCAGGCTTGGAGAACGCGGGCGTGATGTTGGGCGCAAAGCTTAGGGAAGAAGGGCCTCCCGCCGGGAGCGACAAGATGTCGCACCCTGGCGCCATGGCGACCTTGGTACGGCTGCGCTGGCTGTCGATCACCGGCCAGGCGCTGGTAATCGCTGCCGTGCCCTTGCTGTTGCCGCTGCATCTGCCTTGGCTGCCTATGGCGGGCGGCGTCGTGCTGCTGCTGCTCTTCAATTTGTGGGCGCGTCGCCTTCGCGGCACGGCGTCGGCCACCGTGGTGCTGGCCCATCTGGCGGTCGATATCGCGGTACTGGCCTGGCAGCTCTACTGGAGTGGTGGTCCGGCCAACCCCTTCGTATCGCTTTTCGTTGTGCCGATTGCGTTGGCCACCGCGCTACTGCCCGCGCGTGCGGTACTGGCCACGGCCGCACTGGCGGTGCTGGCCTATAGCCTGCTGTGGTTCGATCACCAGCCGTTGCCGCACGTGCACGGCGAGTTCGACCTGCATCTGCTGGGTATGTGGCTGAACTTCCTTCTGACCGCGGTGGTCCTGGCCTTTTTCGGCACGCGGCTGGCGACCGAACTGGCCCGGCAACGGGCTGCGCTGGCCGCCGAACGCGAGCGCGGCGCCCGCGACGAAGGCCTTATGGCGGTGGCGACACTCGCCGCCGGTGCCGCACACACGCTTAATACGCCGCTGGCGACGCTGTCGGTGGTGTTGGCCGATCTGCGCGACGGCGTCGCCGACATCGAGCGCGGCGCGCTGCAGGAAGACCTCGCATTGATGTCGGCCCAGGTGGACGCTTGCCGCGCCGCCGTCAACCAGCTGGTTTCCGATGCGCAGGCCGAGCACGGCGCGGCAACGACCGTGCGACTGGATGTCCGCCTGGAGGAGTCTTTGACGCGCTGGCGCCTGATGCGGCCCGGTATCGATGCGAAGTTCGACATCGCGCCGGACGTGGCCGCGCAGCCGGTGGCTGCCGATCGGCGCCTGGACTATCTGGTGCTCAACCTGCTCGACAATGCGGCCGACGCTTCGCGCTCGGCGGGCAGCGACCACGTCAACCTCCGCGCGCGTCGGGAAGGTGATTCGCTTGCGCTGGACTTCCTGGATCAAGGGCCGGGGCTGGCGCAGGCGCCGGCACAGTTCCAGTCCGACAAGCCCGGTGGCCTGGGCCTGGGATTTGCGCTTGCGACGCGGGTTTGCGAACAGTTCGGCGGCTCATTGGCGCCGGTGCCGGGCGGCGTGCGCGCCACGCTGGCGTTCGATCGTTTGGAGCGCACGGATTGAACGCGGCGCCCGACATCCTGGTGGTGGATGACGACGCCAGTTTCGGCCGTGTGCTGGCGCGTTCGCTGCAGCGCCGCGGCTTTGCCGCGCGCGCGGTGGTGAGCGTTGATGAGGCTTTGGCCGCCTGCGATGTCGCGCCACCGACCCACGCCGTGCTCGACCTGATGCTGGGCAGCGGCGACGACGGACTGCGCCTGATGCGCCGGCTGCGCGAACGGGTGCCCGGGCTGCGCGTGCTGCTGCTGACCGGCTATGCCAGCATCGCCACCGCCGTGGAGGCAATCAAGCAGGGGGCGGACGACTACCTGGCCAAGCCCGCCGACGCCGCCGCGGTGCTCCGCGCCTTGGGGCTGCTGGCGGCGGACGCCGAGGCCAGCGTCGTCGCGCCGCGGCCGACGCCCTGGAATCGCATTGAATGGGAACACCTGCAGCGCGTGCTGGCCGAACACGGCGGCAATATCGCCGCCACCGCGCGCGCGCTGGGCATGCATCGGCGCACCCTGCAGCGCAAGCTGCTCAAGCGCCCGTCGCCGGCGGGCGGTGAGCCGCCGCTTTAGCTACAGCGCATCAATCGGCAGCTTCAGGTAGCGCACGCCGTTGGCCTCGGGCTCGGGCAGGGCGCCAGCGCGGATGTTCACCTGTACGGCCGGCAGGATCAGGGTGGGCATGGCCAGGGTGGCGTCGCGCTCGGTGCGCATCTTCACGTACTGGGCCTCGCTGGTGCCTTCGCGGACATGGATATTGGAACGCTGCTGTTCGGCGATCGTCGTCTCGCAGGCCACCTTGCGGTCCCCCGGGCCGTAGTCGTGGCAGACGAATACGCGGGTGTCGCCCGGCAGTTCGAACAGACGCTGGATCGACCGGTACAGCGTGGCCGCATCCCCGCCCGGGAAGTCGCAGCGGGCGGTGCCGCCGTCGGGCATGAACAGTGAGTCACCGGTAAACAGCGCATCGCCGACCAGGTAGGCGACCGAGTCGCTGGTATGGCCCGGCACCGGGATGACGCGCGCTTCCAGCACGCCGATGGCGAATCGCTCGTCGTCCGCGAACAGGTGGTCGAACTGGGAGCCGTCGACCGGGAAATGCTCGCCCAGGTTGAAGATCGGCCGGAACGTCTTTTGCACCGTGCGGATACCTTGGCCGATGCCCAGGCGCGCGTCTGGAAGCTTCGCCTTCAGCCAGTGGCCGGCGCTGAGATGGTCGGCATGGGCGTGGGTTTCCAGGATCCAGCGCACGATCAGGCCGCGCTCGCGGATGACCGCCAGCAGCGCCTGGGCCGAAGCGGTGGACGTGCGGCCGGCCTTGGGGTCGAAGTCGAGCACCGGGTCGACCACTGCGGCCTCCTGGCTCGCGGGGTCGATGACCAGATAGGTCCAGGTGTTGCTGTCGTCGTGGAAGAAGGGAATGACCTGGGGCGTGGACATGGCGGCCTCCATCTGCGGATAGACCCCCAGTCTACGACTGCCGGGGTTTCAGGTCGCGGCGGTGCGGCGCAGGGCCAGCGCCAGCACCCGGGCCTCCACCCGGTCGGCGACGCCGCGGGGTGCGGCCAGCCCCATCCGCGCCAGCGCTTCGGTGTCGGCGCTGTGCCCGTTGGCCAGCGCCTGTACCAGCAATCCCAGCTTCGCCAGGCCTGCCGCGCGTGGTTTGAGCCAGGCCAGGGCACGTACCAGCCGCTCTTCGACGGCGGTGAAGTCGCTGCCCATCGGGTAGTCGGGCAACACGCCGCTTTGGCGCAGCGATCCCAGGCGCTGCGACAGCGAGGAAGCGTTGTTGGCCGGGAACACCAGCGCACGACCCGCCCCCAGCTTTCCAGCGCCCAGCGCGGCGCCTGCCAGCGCGGGTTGATGCGCCGCATCGGTGAGCGCCAGCATGGCGCGGATGCAGTCCTCGTCGTTGCGTCCGCGCAGGTCGGCGATGCCGTATTCGGTGATGGCGATGTCGCGCAGATGGCGCGGGATCGTCGTGTGCCCGTAGTTCCAGATCACATTGCCGGACTGGCCGCGCGTGGCGCGCAGCATCAGCACCGAGCGCGCATCGTGCAGGGCATGCGCCATGGCGACGAAGTTGTACTGGCCGCCGACGCCGGAGACCACGCGGCCATCGTCCAGTCCGTCGGACACGGCCGCGCCGAGTACGGTCATCATCATGCAGGTGTTGAAGAAGCGGGAATCGCGGCGCTGCTCGCGCTCCAGCGCTTCGTTGTTGCCGTACAGCTCGTTGATGTGCGACACCCGCGTCATGCCGATGCCGCGCGCCTGCGCCGGGCTGAGCCCGCGCAGCCAGTCGTAGAGTGCGTGCGAGCCGAGGTAGAAGGCGCCGTCGAGGTAGCGGCCCTCGCGTTCGAGTCGCGCGCCGTCGTCAGCGGTGGCTTCGCCGCGGTTGATGCGGGCCATGGCGGCGGTGTCGTCGAGCACCTTGCGCGACAGCACGCCGGCCTCGGCCAGGCGGCGGAAGCCGTCGTTCACCATTTCGCTGGCGCCGTACAGGCCCAGCGTGAACGGCGCGGTGCCACCTGCCGCGACCACGAGGTCGGAGGAAGCCAGGCCGGGCGATAGTGCCTCCAGCGCGGCCAGGTAGTCGGCGTTGCGGGTATGGCGCAGCACCAGCGCATGACATAGCGCGTCCGACAGCGAGCCGATGCCGATCTGCAGCGTGCCGCCGTCGCGCACGAGGGTGCTGGCATACAGGCCAATGGCATAGTCGGCATCGCCGACCGGCTCGCGCGGCAGGGCGAACAGCTTGGGCGTCGGGCCGGGCAGGTCGAGTACGACGTCGAAGAAATCCGCGTCCACGGCGCAGGGTCCGTCGAGCCAGGGCAGATTCGGATCTACCTCGGCGATCAGGAACGGACGTGGCTTGCCAAGGCGAGCCACTTCATCGAGCAGGTCGAAGCTCAGGTCGGGATTGCAGCTCAGGCTCAGTCGGGTGCCGCCGGGTTCGCGCGCCACCTTCTGCACCAGCGCATTCGCGCCGCGCTCGGCAACCGCGCGCGCCACATGCGTGTAGTTGAGGCTGTTGTAGTGGCGTTGGGCTTGGCGCGAGCCCAGCAGCGCGCCGGACTGCATGTAAAACTCCTCGACCACCACGTTCGGCGCCAGCGCATCGCGGCGCATGGCAAGGGCGTAGTCGAGCGTCGGGAAGTCATCGCCGAACTGGCGGCTGATAAAGGGCGCCAGGAAGCGTCGCTGCAGTCCCTGGCCCGCAGATGGCGGCGTCAACGATAGCGCGGTGAGCAGCTGGAGCGTCAACCTGGGCTCGGCGGTCACCCGGCGCGTGATCGCATTGAGCAAGCGATGCGGCTTTCCCAGGCCCAGCGGCGCCGCCAGCACCAGGGAGCCGGCCGTGGCCGCGACCAGCGCATCCACCGCGGCCTCGAGCGAATCCATTGCAATTGGTCGGTGCATCACGTCCTTCCCGGTGCTTGCTCAGCAGTATCGCACCGCGTGCCGGCACTCAGCCCAGCAGCAGCTTTGCAGCCGCGATCAGCAACACCAGCGACAGGGCGTAGCGCAGGCCTTTGAGCGGCAGGCGATGAATCCCGAGCTGGGTCCCGACCAGGGCGCCGACGGCCACGACCGCCAGCCACACCGGCAGCGCCGCCGGCAGGGTGCCGGTGGCCTGCCAGAGCCCGGCCAGGGCCAGCGCCGAGTTGATCCAGACGAAGGCCACCGAAATCCCGCCGGCTTCGCGCGAATGCGCCCAGCGCGTGAACAACAGCAGCGGCGTCAGGAAAATGGCGCCGCCGGTGCCGGTCAGGCCCGACATCACGCCGATGGCGGCGCCGGCGGCCAGGGCGGGCGGCCAGCGCAGCGGACGCAGCGGAAGATCCTCGTCGCGGCTGCCCAAGCTGCGCGCGCTCCGAAACACCGCGACCGCCGAGAACAGCAGCAGGCCGCCAAGCAAGAGCGCGTAGGTTTCGCGCGGCACCGGGTAGCGCGCCGCCAGGAAGGCCGCCGGCGCCGACGCGAGCACGAACGGCAGCAGCTTGCGCAGGTTTACCAGCCCGGCACGATGGAAGCGGTACAGCCCGATGCCGCCCACCAGCAGGTTCAGCGCCAGCGCCGTGGGGCGCATCTGTTCTGGGGCGAAGCCCAGCAGGGCCATGGCCGCGAGATAGCCGCTGGCGCCTGCGTGGCCTACCGAGGAATAGAGGATGGCGACGACCAGGAACAGGCCGGCCAGGATCCATTCCACCTCGCCCATCACCGGCATGTCAGGGGGTGGGCGCGAGGGCGTCGTTGAGCAGACGGGCCAGTCGATCGCCGGCTTGGCGGACGCGGTGCTCGGCGGTGGGGCGGTGCTTGTCGAGGTAGGCATCGCCGACGTTGCGGCTGCGCGAGGACGGGTACAGCCGCTCGCTGGCGATAAGACGGCACGACTCCAGTGTCCATTCCAGCGCGGGGTTGAGCGCCGCCGCGGCGGGGTCGGCTGAAAGCGGCGACTGGCTCAGCTGCTCAACGTAGGCGGCATTGTCCAGGTTCGCGCTCCGCA
This sequence comes from Arenimonas alkanexedens, assembly GCF_054781355.1. NCBI lineage: Bacteria > Pseudomonadati > Pseudomonadota > Gammaproteobacteria > Lysobacterales > Lysobacteraceae > Arenimonas > Arenimonas alkanexedens. The sequence continues at coordinate 516,506 of NZ_BAAGUO010000002.1, read as the reverse complement.
GCAGCCAGTAGTCCCAGACGCCGTGCAGGTTGGTGCCCTGGCCGTCGGGTTCGCCCTTGCCGCGGTAGTTGACCTGGAAGCTGTTGCCGCCCCGGTCGTGGGCGAAACCCGCATGCATGGGCTGGTGCGCGTCACCGACGAAGTGAACCACGAACTTGAGCGCGTTGCGGCGATCTTCGTCGCTGCGACCGCGGTCAGCCAGGATCGCGGCCTGGGCGTTGATGGCGCCGATCACGCAGTTGCCGTCGGGGCAGTCGCGCGCGGCGACATAGCCGCAGCCTTCGCTCGGGAAGTTCACGTAGTGCCAGCGGCTGCTCCGCTCGCCCAAGGGATTGCCCGCGCCGCGGCTTTCGGCACGAATCTGGTCGGCCCAGGTTGAAACCCCGGCCAGCGTGGGCTCGGGTTCGTCCGCCAGCAGGCGACGGGTTTCGGCGAGGGCGGCGGGGCTGAGCTGACGTTCGGCCAGCTCACCCACCAGTTGATGGCCCTGCTTGCTCCAGGCCAAGGCCTGGCCGGCGAGGGCGAGGAGGAAGAGGGTGGAAAGGGTTCTTTTCATGGCCGCCGACTCTACGCCAGCGGCCATGAACATCGCTACTGCGCTCGGCTCAGAACGCCCAGACGAAGGCGGCGCCGTAGACCATCGGGTCAATATTGACGGTGCCGACGCTGGCGCCGTTGACCTTCACGTCGGTGTCGATGTCGATCCAGCGGGCGTCCAGGCGCAGCCACTTGCCTTCGCCGACAACGAAGTCCAGGCCGGCATGGGCAGCCAACCCCAGCGAGTTGTCGAGCTCGAGCTCGGTGCCGGCCAAGGGGCCACGGGTCTCTTCCTCGAAGAAGATCGTGTAGTTCACGCCGGCGCCGATGAACGGCTTGACCCGCTCGCTGCCGACGAAGTGGTACTGCAGGGTCACGGTCGGCGGCAGATGCTTGGTGGAGCCGGCGGCGACGCCGTTGAGCCGGATATCGTGCTCGAAAGGCAGCGAGGCGAGGATCTCGAGCCCAAGGCGCGGGCTGAAGAAGTATTCGGCCGTGATGGTCGGGCGCCAGTCATCGCCGACGTCGGTGGCCAGGGTGCCGGCGGCCAGGCGGCCGTTGTCCGAGTTGGGGGCGACCACGTGGGCGCCGAGCGAGAAGGTCCAGTCACCGGCCTCCTGGGCCATGGCGGCGGGGGCCAGCGCCAGCGCGGCCAGGGCGGCCAGCGGGGCAAAACGGGTGGAAAGACGCATGGGAACACTCCAGTGGGGGACTGCGCCTAGTGTCCTCCCGGGACGCGTCCGGCCCTTTGAGGCGGATCAAATCGCCAGCCGGGTCGTGTCCGGGCCGCCGGGTTGCTAAAATGCGGGGCTTACCCCACCCCCGGCGCAACGCCGGCTTCAGGAGCCTCCATGTCCATCAAGGTCGCCATCAATGGCTACGGCCGCATCGGCCGCAACATCCTGCGTGCGCTGTACGAAGCCAAGCGCAACCACGAGATCACCATCGTGGCCATCAACGACCTGGGCGATGCCGAGACCAACGCCCACCTGACCCAGTACGACACCGCCCACGGCAAGTTCCCGGGCACGGTGGAAGTGGATGGCGGCGACATCATCGTCAACGGTGACCGCATCAAGGTGTGCGCCGAGCGCGATCCGTCCAAGCTGCCCTGGGCGGCCTTGGGCGTGGACGTGGTGCTCGAGTGCACCGGCTTGTTCACTTCGAAGGCCAAGGCCTCCGCGCACCTCACCGCTGGCGCCAAGAAGGTCATCATCTCGGCCCCCGGCGACAAGGACGTGGACAATACCGTCGTCTACGGCGTCAACCACGGCATCCTGAAGGCTTCGGATACGGTCATTTCGAACGCGTCCTGCACCACCAACTGCCTCGCGCCGCTGGCGATGGTGCTGCACGAGAAGATCGGCATGGTCCACGGCCTGATGACCACCATCCACGCCTACACCAACGACCAGGTCCTCACCGACGTGTTCCACAAGGACCTGCGCCGCGCCCGTAGCGCCACCCAGTCGCAGATCCCGACCAAGACCGGCGCCGCCGCGGCGGTGGGCCTGGTGCTGCCCGAGCTCAACGGCAAGCTCACCGGTTTCTCGATGCGCGTGCCGACCATCAACGTCTCGGTGGTGGACCTGTCCTTCGTGGCTGCCCGCAGCACGACCAAGGACGAGATCGACGCGATCGTCAAGGAAGCCAGCGAGGGCGCGCTCAAGGGCATCCTGGGCTTCAACACCAAGCCGCTGGTCTCGATCGACTTCAACCACGACCCGCGCAGCTCGATTTACGACAGCACGCTGACCCAGGTCATGGGCGGCACGCTGGTGAAGGTGTGCTCGTGGTACGACAACGAGTGGGGCTTCTCGAACCGCATGCTCGATACGACCCTGGCGCTGATGGCTGCCAAGTAAGTCCATAAAACGAGCAATCGGCCAGAGTGGTTGTCTGCTTCGTGCGGGCAATCGCTCTGGCCTTTTCTTTTCGTGCTTCTCTTCAATGCGGGTCTTCTACCCATCGAGGGGCTTAGCGGTGGTCGGTTGTCAGCGGTGCGCGTTGCAACACTGTCTCTAGCGTGGCATCTGGCGCCGTCGTCACCGCGGAAGCGAGGGTCACTTCCCACTCAGTGAAGCCTTTTATTTCGCGGGAAGTGACCCTCGCTTCCACGGCGCCGCCGGATCGTGGAGCCGTGGTTTGCTGATCGGCGAGACGGTGCCTTGGTCGCGCTTTGCTTGCGCCTGTGGCGGCGCGTTCTCTCCCGCGGCATTTTTCTGCGGATCCGGCTTGGTTGACTCGTTGCCTGCGCTGGTGCCGTGTGCGGCCTAGCGCGGCGCGTCCCTTCGGACACTTTTAGGTCAGGCCGGCGCAAGCGCGAGTGTGCGGGCCAGTCCGACGTTCGAGGCCCCAACGTGCCGGAGGGCCACAAGCCTTTGGGCTGCGCTGCGACACAGCTACATCGTGCGAAGCCGGCGCTGCGACGAAGCCTGACGGTGCGCCAAGATGCCCTGTCACTAAGGAGAGACCGCTTTGGTGTCGGCGGCGCCGGCGCCGGCGGCGGAGCGGCGGAGGCGGTCGTGGACCGCCAGCCAGTCGGCGGCTTCGGGCGGGCGTTCGACCAGCAGCAGATTGACGCCGCGGGCGTCGAGTTCGCGCAGGCCGGTATAGAGATAGTGCGCGAAGCCTGCCGCATCGGCGGGCAAGGCCAGGCCTTCCACCCCGTCCGGCAGCGTGCCTCGCGCCAGCACCGCCACGCGCTTGCCCAGCGCCTGCTGCTCGCTGGCTTCGGGGGCCAGCGCAGCACGTTCGAGCATGAGCAGCGGCGTGCGCGGCGCGTAGTGCGCTTCCAGCGTTCCTGATGCGCGCGGACTGCTTTCGTCGGCGCCGGCCTCGACCGGGCCGATCAAGGCCTCAAGCTCGGCGCGCGCCACCTGGCCGGGACGCAAGATGCGCGGCGTGCCGCCGGACAGGTCCAGGATCGTGCTTTCGATGCCGATCGCGCACTCGCCGCCGTCGAGCACCACCGGCACGGCGTCGCCGAACTCCTCGCGAACGTGGGCGGCCGTGGTTGGGCTGATCCGGCCGAAGCGATTCGCCGACGGCGCCGCCAGCCCGCCGCCGAAGCGGCGCAGCAGCGCCAACGCCACCGGGTGCGCGGGGCAGCGCAGGCCGACCGTGGGCTGGCCGCCGGTTACTTCATCGGGAACCTGTGGCTGCTTGCGCAGGATCAGGGTCAGCGGTCCCGGCCAGAAGCGCTCTGCCAATAGTCGGGCGGCTGCCGGGACTTCGCGCGCCCAGGCGTCGAGCTGGTCTGCGCCCGCTACGTGCACGATCAGCGGATGGTCGGCCGGCCGGCCCTTGAGCGCGAAGATGCGCCGCACCGCGTCCGGACGCGAGGCGTCGGCGGCGAGTCCGTAGACGGTTTCGGTGGGCAGGCCAATCGCTTCGCCCGCGCGCAGTGCGGCCAGCGCCTGTTCAAGCGTGCTCATGCGGTCCCCGCGTATTCGTGCCGAAGCAGACCGAAGATGATCGAGTCGGCGAACTCGCCGCCGACGCGCCAGCGATTGCGCAATACGCCTTCGCGGCGGAAACCGAGTTTGTCGAGCAGGCGGCATGACGGCGTGTTGCGCGGATCCACGTCGGCTTCGATGCGCTCCAGCCGCAGCACGTCGAAGGCGTGGGCCAGCGCCAGCCGCACGGCTTCGGTGGCCAGGCCTTGGCCCTGGCGCTCGGGTAGGAGCGAATAGCCCAGCTCGGCTCGGTGCATCGGCCCGGACAGTGCGAACAGGGTGGTGGTGCCGATCAGGCGGTCGTCGCTGCGGTCCGCTACGGCCCATGCGAAAACCGACGGCGGCCGCCAGGGGATGCGTTCGGCCAGCCACGCCTCGGCCTGGGCGCGTTGGGTCCAGGCGGCGAAGCTCCAGAACCGCGTGACCTCGGGCGCACCGTAGAGCGCGAACAGATCGTCCACGTCGCCCTCGCGCAGCGGACGCAGCCGCAGGCGTTCGCTCTCCAGGGTGGGCAGGGGCGGGGACAGGTCGGGCATGCCGCATTGTCCCACGGTCGCCGGCGGGTTTGCCGCGGGCGGGCCGGGCGGGGGAAAATGGCGGACATTCCCGTTCCGGAGCCACCCATGACCCTTCTCCGCATGGCCGACCTCGACCTGGCCGGCAAGCGCGTGCTGATTCGCGAAGACCTCAATGTGCCGGTCAAGGATGGCCAGATCACGTCCGAGCAGCGCATCACCGCCGCCCTGCCGACGATCCGCCTGGCGCTGGAGAAAGGCGCGGCGGTCATGGTTACGTCGCACTTGGGCCGGCCCAAGGAAGGCGTGTGGAGCCAGGAGGATTCGCTGGCGCCGGTCGCCGCACGCCTGGGTGAGCTGCTCGGTCGTGACGTGCCGCTGATCAAGGACTGGGTGGACGGCGTCGCGGTCGAACCGGGCCAGCTGGTGCTGCTCGAGAATTGCCGCATGAACGTCGGCGAGAAGGCCGACGACGAGACGCTGTCGAAGAAGTACGCCGCGCTCTGCGACGTCTTCGTCATGGACGCGTTCGGCACCGCGCACCGCGCCCAGGCCTCGACCCACGGCGTCATTCGCTTCGCGAAGGTAGCCTGTGGCGGGCCGCTGCTGGTGGCCGAGCTCGACGCCTTGGCGAAGGCGCTGCTGGCACCCGCCCGGCCGCTGATCGCGATCGTGGCCGGCTCCAAGGTCAGCACCAAGCTCGAACTGCTGTCGGCCCTGGTGTCGAAGGTGGACCAGCTGATCGTCGGCGGTGGCATCGCCAATACCTTCATCGCCGCGATGGGCCATCCGGTGGGCAAGTCGCTTTGCGAGGCCGACCTGCTCGACACCGCGCGCCAGATCATGGCCGATGCGAAGGCGCGCGGCGCCGACATCCCGGTGCCGACCGACGTGGTCGTCGCGCCCGCGTTCGCGGCCGACGCCCCGGCGACGGTCAAGGCGGTTGCCGACGTCGGCCCGGACGACATGATCCTCGACATCGGCCCCGAGACGGCCGCGCGCTACGCGCAAATGATCGCCAAGGCCGGCACGGTGATCTGGAACGGCCCGGTGGGCGTGTTTGAATTCGACGCGTTCGGCAAGGGTACCGAAACCCTGGCGCGCGCCATCGCCGCGTCCGGGGCTTTCTCGATCGCCGGCGGCGGCGACACGCTGGCGGCGGTGGACAAGTACGGCATCGCCTCGGGCATCAGCTACATCTCCACCGGCGGCGGCGCCTTCCTCGAGTTCTGCGAGGGCAAGGAATTGCCGGCGGTCACGGCGCTCAAGGCGCGGGCTGCCTGATATGGCGACGCTGTTTTTCGACCTCGACGGCACCCTGATCGACTCCGCCGTCGGCATCACCCGCTGCGTCGCGCATGCACTCGAGAAGCTGGGCGAACCGGTGCCGGAGCAGACGGCGCTACGGCGCTGGATCGGCCCGCCCCTGCGCGACAGCTTCGGCCCGATCCTGGGCGATGCCGCGCGCACCGAGGCGGCGGTGCAGCATTATCGCGATCGATTCGAGACCCACGGCTGGGCCGAGCACGAAGTTTACGAGGGCATCGGCGAGGCGGTGCTGGCGCTTTCGGCCGCGGGCCACCGCTTGGCCGTGGTCACCGCCAAGAACGAGCCGCATGCGCGCAAGATCATTGCCCACCTGCCGTTCGGGCACGTGTTCGAGGACATCATCGGCGCCACCGCCTGTGGCCGGCTCAGCCACAAGCCCGAACTGATCGCCGAGGCGCTGCAGCGGCTGGGCCTGTCCAGCGAGGGGGCCTGGATGATCGGCGACCGTCATATGGATATCGAGGGCGCCCGGTACCACGGCATGGATTCGGTGGGCGTGCTCTGGGGCTTCGGCGGCGAACAGGAGCTGCGTGCGGCCGGCGCTACGCGACTGGCGGCGACGCCGGCGGAGCTGACAGGCTTTTACGCCGGCTAGGGCCCGCAGCGCAGTCACGGCGTTGTGCTAGCGTGGCATCGAATACCGACCGAACGCCTGCGAAACCCATGAGCCAAGTCCTGCGCCGCACCAAGATCCTTGCCACCCTCGGCCCCGCCACCGACGCGCCGGGCGTGCTCGACGAGCTGGTCCGCGCCGGCGTCAACGTCGTCCGCCTGAACTTCTCCCACGGCACGCCCGAGCATCATGCCGCGCGCGTGGCCGCGGTGCGGGAGACGGCCGCCCGCCAGGGTCGCGAGGTCGGCATCCTCGCCGACCTGCAGGGTCCCAAGATCCGCATCGAGAAGTTCGAGGAAGACAAGGTCCTGCTCAAGGCCGGCCAGGACTTCACCCTGGTGTGTCGGGCCGACGCGCCGCTGGGCGATTCCCGCCAGGTCGGCGTCAGCTACCTGGGTCTGGTCAATGACGTGCACGCCGGCGACACCCTGCTGCTCGACGACGGACTGATGGCGGTCGAGGTCACGTCCGTCGAGGGCGCGAACATCCACACCCGCGTGCTTACCGACGGCGTGCTGTCGAATCGCAAGGGGCTCAATCGTCTGGGCGGGGGTCTGTCGCTGGGCGCGCTGACCGAACAGGACAAGCAGCACATCGAGATCGCGGCCAAGCTGGGCGTCGATTTCCTCGCCGTCTCCTTCTGCCGTTCGGCGGCCGACATGGACGAAGCGCGCGCACTGGCCCGCGCCGCCGGCAGCGACGCCTTCCTGGTCGCCAAGATCGAACGTGCCGAAGCCATCGAGAACCTGGTCGAGATCACCATCGCCTCCGACGTGGTGATGGTGGCCCGCGGCGACCTGGGCGTGGAGATCGGCGACGCCGAGCTGCCCGGCCTGCAGAAGAAGATCATCCGCACCGCGCTCGAGCACAACCGGGTGGTGATCACCGCCACCCAGATGCTGCAGTCGATGGTGGACAACCCGATCCCGACCCGGGCCGAGGTGCTGGACGTCGCCAACTCCGTGATCGACGGCACCGATGCGGTGATGCTGTCGGCCGAAACCGCGTCCGGCAGCTACCCGGTGAAAGCGGTCGAGGCGATGGTGCGCATCTGCCTGGGCGCCGAGCGCCAGTTCGACCACGACACTGACTTCGAGAAGGCGCCGCGCAATCTGCAGGCCGCCGACCAGGCCATCGCCATGGCCAGCATGTTCCTGGCCGAGCACATCCAGGTCCGGGCCATCATCGCGCTGACCGAGTCCGGCGGCACCGCCCGCTACCTGTCGCGCTTCCGTTCGTCGGTGCCGATCTATGGCCTGTCCCGACACGACGGCGCCCGGCGCCGGATGGCGATGATCCGCGATGTGTTCCCGGTGAATTTCGACAGCAGCGGCCTGGCCACGCGCGAAGCCGCGCGGGGCGCCATCCGGCAACTGTTCGACGCCGGCCTGCTGGCCGAGGACGACCGCGTCATCATCACCAGCGGCGACCACATGGAATTGCACGGCGCCACCAACACCATGCGCCTGCTCAAGGTCGGCGCCAACGGCACCGCCGAAGGCCTCGGCGAGCTCTGACCCCGCCCTGTAGGAGGGCCTTCAGGCCCGAAGTTCCTGGCCAAGAGCTTCGGGCCTGAAGGCCCTCCTACACAAAGGGCGGGAAAAGGTCTCTGGGGCTGGGCTGGGGTGGCTGGGCTATAATGCCGGCCCTCTTCAGCCAACCCCGGGAACCCTTCCATGAGCATCGACCAGCTAGCCGACATCGCCCAGGCCATGGTGGCCCCGGGCAAGGGCATCATCGCCATTGATGAGTCCACCGCCACCATCAAGAAGCGTTTCGAAGGCGTTGGCATCGAGTGCACCGAAGACAACCGCCGCGCCTACCGCGAGATGCTGCTGACCACCCCGAAGCTGGGTGAGTACATCTCCGGCGCCATCCTGTACGACGAGACCCTGCGCCAGAAGACCAAGGCCGGCGTGCCCTTCACCAAGGTCATGATGGACAACGGCATCCTGCCGGGCATCAAGGTCGACATGGGCGCCAAGGCCCTGGCCGGCTTCCCGGGCGAGCTGGTCACCGAAGGCCTCGACGGCCTGCGCGACCGCCTGAAGGAATACGCCAAGCTGGGCGCGAAGTTCGCCAAGTGGCGCGCCGTGATCACCATCGGCGAAGACTCGCCGTCCGGCACCTGCATCGAAGCCAACTGCCACGCCCTGGCCCGCTACGCCGCCCTGTGCCAGGAAGCCGGCATCGTGCCCATGGTCGAGCCGGAAGTGCTGATGGACGGTGAGCACGACATCGACACCTGCTACGAGATCACCGAAGTGACCCTGCGCTCGCTGTTCGGCGCGCTGTACGAGCACAACATCATGCTCGAGGGCACCATCCTGAAGGCTTCGATGGTTGTCTCCGGCAAGGACTGCCCCGAGCAGGCCAGCGTCGAAGAAGTCGCCGAGATGACCCTGCGCTGCCTCAAGGCCTCCGTGCCGGCGACCCTGCCGGGTATCGTGTTCCTGTCTGGCGGCCAGAGCGATGACGACGCCACGGCCCACCTCGACGCCATGAACCGCCTGGGCGCCAAGCCCTGGCCGCTGAGCTTCAGCTACGGCCGCGCCATGCAGTCGGCTGCGCTCCAGCTTTGGTCCAAGGACCTGGTGGGCAATGTTGCCGCCGCCCAGCAGACCGTTTTCGCCCGCGCCAAGGCCAACGGCCTGGCGGCGCTGGGGCAGTGGAAGAAGGGCGCCTGAGCCCCGCTGGCGGGCCTCGGCCCGCCCAGCGACCGGTGGGAGGAAGATCAGTTCCGACGCTCTCTAATCCAGAGCTACGGGGCGGGCCTTCCTCCCACTTTGTTTCTAAAGGCTGTCAACGAACGACGGCCCGCTGCGTTTGTTGGGGCGTAGACCCGTTCGCGCCCCCGTGACGCCCCGGCCACGACACTTGAGGCCCATTGCGCCTTCCGGGCCGCACGTTGAAGCTTTGCGCGGTTCCAGAGTCCAGAATTCACCGCGATACCGGCGTTCCGCGAGATGCGCGGTGCCCGCCCGTCCAAGGAAGCGTTTCCCGATGAAGTCACTCCTGCGCACGCCGCTCGCCCTGCTCGTCGCCGCCCTGGCACTGGCCGGCTGCGAGTCCGAACAGGCCGCGCCGTCCGGTCAGCCGGCCGCCACCGTCACCTCCACCATGGTCGCCAGCCTGCCCTGGTCCGACACGCTGGAGGCGCTGGGCACCGCGCGCGCCAACGAATCGCTGATGGTCACCGCCAAGGTCACCGAGACCGTGGTCAAGGTGAACTTCGAGGACGGCGACCTGGTCGAGGCCGGCGACGTACTGGTGGACCTTTCGGGTCGGGTCGAACTGGCGGGCCTGGCCGAAGCCAGCGCGTCCTACCGCGAGGCGCAGCAGCAGTACCAGCGCCAGCAGCAGCTGGCGGCGCAGAAGCTCATCCCCGCTGGCCAGCTCGACACCCAGCGCGCCGCCATGGAATCCGCGCGCGCCCGCCTGGACGGCACCCGCGCCCGCCTGTCCGATCGCGTGATCACCGCGCCCTTTGCCGGCGTGCTCGGCTTCCGCCAGGTCAGCCCCGGCACCCTGGTGTCGCCCGGCACCACCATCGCCAGCCTGGACGACGTCTCGGTGATCAAGCTCGACTTCGCCGTGCCCGAGGCCTTTCTTTCGGCGGTCGCGTCCGGCCAGGCCATCACTGCCGCCAGCGCGGCCTGGCCCGATCGCGAGTTCACGGGCGTGGTCACCACCGTTGATTCGCGCGTAGATCCGGTCACCCGTGCCGTCACCGTGCGCGCCGAGATTCCCAATCCCGAGCGTGAGTTGCGGCCGGGCATGCTGTTGTCGGTGCGCCTGTTCCGCCCCGAGCGCCAGGCCCTGGTCATCCCCGAGATCTCGGTGATCCAGGTCGCCCAGCGGGCGCACGTCTTCCGCATCAAGGACGACGACAGCGTCGAGCAGGTGTTCGTGACCCTCGGCCAGCGCCGTCGCGGTGAAGTCGAAGTGCTTGAGGGCTTGTCGGCCGGGGATCGGATCGTGGTGGACGGCATCGTCAAACTACGCGACGGCGCCCGCATCACCGAGGCAGTCGCACCCGCGGCGGATGCGACCGACGACAAGGCCGCCTGAGGGCGCCCCGGAGTAAGCCATGTTCCTGTCCGACGTCTCGATCAAGCGCCCGGTCTTCGCGACCGTCATGAGCCTGCTGCTGGTGGTGCTGGGCGTGATCGCCTTTACTCGCCTGACCCTGCGCGAATTGCCCAACATCGATCCGCCGATCGTGTCGGTCGAGGTCGCCTACCCGGGCGCGTCTGCGGCCGTGGTCGAAACCCGCATCACCCAGATTCTCGAAGACGCGGTCGCCGGCATCGAGGGCATCGAGACCGTCGAGTCCCGGAGCCGGAATGGCCAGGGCCAGGTCACGCTCGAGTTTTCGCTCTCCCGTGACATCGAGGCCGCGGCCAACGACGTGCGCGACGCCATCAGCCGCATCGGCGACCGGCTGCCCGACGAGGCCGACGCCCCGGAAATCGAGAAGGTCGAGTCCGACGCCGAGGTCATCCTCTGGCTGAACATGAACTCGACCGGCATGGACACGCTGGGGCTGAGCGATTACGCCGAGCGCTACGTCGTAGACCGCCTGTCGAGCATCGACGGCGTCGCCCAGGTCCGCGTCGGCGGCCAGCAGCGCTATTCGATGCGGGTCTGGCTGGACCGCGAGGCGCTGGCCGCCCGCGGGCTGACCGTCAACGACGTCGAGAACGCCTTGCGGCGCGAGAACGTCGAGCTGCCGGCCGGCAGCATCGAATCGCAGGATCGCGACTTCACCCTGCGCGTGATGCGCGGCTACGAGGAAGCCTCCGACTTCGCCGAGCTGACCCTGGCCAAGGGCAGCGACGGCTATCTGGTGCGGCTGGGCGACGTGGCCAAGGTCGAACGCGCCTCGTCCGAGCGCCGCGCCTACTTCCGCGGCAACGGCCAGCCCAATATCGGCCTGGGCGTGGTCAAGACCTCCACCGCCAACAGCCTCGACGTCGCGCGCGCGGTGAAGGACGCGCTGCCGGCGATCCAGGACACGCTGCCGCAGGGCACCGATATCTTCGTTGCCTTCGACAGCACCATCTTCATTGATGCTGCGGTGAACCGGGTCTACTGGACCTTGATCGAGGCGGTGCTGCTGGTGCTGGTGGTGATCTATCTGTTCCTGGGCAGCTTCCGCGCCGCGCTGATTCCGGCGGTGACGGTGCCGGTTTGCCTGATGACCGTGTTCATCGCGCTCTGGGCCTTCGGTTTCACCATCAATCTGCTGACCCTGCTGGCCCTGGTGCTGTGTATCGGGCTGGTGGTGGACGACGCCATCGTGGTGCTCGAGAACGTGCAGCGCCGCGCCGACCTGGGCGAACCGCCCCTGGTGGCGGCGCGCCGCGGTACCCAGCAGGTCGCGTTCGCGGTGATCGCGACCACGGCGGTGCTGGCGGCGGTGTTCCTGCCGGTGGGCTTCATGGAAGGCAATGCCGGCCGTCTGTTCCGCGAACTCTCGGTGGCGATGGCGGCCGCGGTGCTGATCTCGGCCTTCGTGGCCCTCACCCTGACGCCGATGATGTGCTCGAAGCTGATCCGCGCACACGAGAAGCCCCGCGGCCTCAACGCCTGGGTACAGGGTCATCTTGAGTCGCTGGGTCGCGGCTATCGCCGCGCGATCGAACGCACCGTGGGCCGGCCGCTGCTGTTCGGTGCGGTACTGCTGGGCTCGCTGGGCATGTCCTACTTCATGGTCCAGCAGATCCCGGCCGAGCTGACGCCGCCGGAAGATCGCGGCGCCTTCTTCATCAGCGTGGTGGGCCCGGAAGGCGCCGGCTATGACTACACCGTCGCGCAGATGCAGGAAGTCGAGCGGCGCTTGTTCAAGTACGTTGGCGAAGGCCAGCCTATCGATCGGGCCAACACCCGCGTGCCCGGCGGCTTCGGTGCCGGCGGCGAAATGCACACGGGCCAGGTGATCGCCCTGCTCAAGCCCTGGAACGAGCGCGATACCGGCACGTCCGAACTGGTCGAGAAGATCCGCGCCGAGATGGCCTCGCTGCCCGGCGTCCGCGCCAACCCGCAGGTGCGCACCGGTCTGGTGCGCAGCGGCGGCCAGCCGCTGCAGATTGTGCTCGGCGGCCCGGACTACCAGGAACTCGCCGACTGGCGCGACCGCGTGCTGACGCGCATGGAAGAGAATCCGCGCCTGTTCAGCGCCGACTCCGACTACAAGGAAACCCGCCCGCAGCTGCGCGTGGAGATAAATCGCTCCCGTGCCGCCGATCTTGGCGTGTCGGTGCAGGAAGTCGGCCGCACGCTTGAAACCATGATGGGTTCGCGTCGGGTCACCACCTACGTCGAGGACGGCGAGGAATACGACGTGATCCTGCAGGCGCAGCAGGAAGACCGCGCCTCGCCCTCGGACTTGAACAACCTTTACGTGCGCTCGGCCACCAGCGGCGAGCTGATTCCGCTGGCCAGCCTGGTCACGCTGACCGAGCTGGCCGAGCCCGGGCAGTTCAACCGCTTCAACCGCCTGCGCGCGATCACGGTGTCGGCCGGCTTGGCGCCGGACTACCCGCTGGGCGAGGCGCTGGACTGGATGCAGCAGGTGATTGACGAAGAGCTGCCGGACCGTGCCCAGATCGACTACAAGGGCGAGTCGCGCGAGTACCAGCGCGCCGGCAGCGCGGCACTGTTCACGCTGGCGATGGCGCTGCTGGTCGTGTACCTGGTGCTGGCCGCGCAGTTCGAAAGCTTCTTGCATCCGCTGGTGATCATGCTCACCGTGCCGCTGGCGGTGCTGGGCGCCTTGATCGGCCTCTGGCTGTTCGGCAGTTCGCTCAATCTCTTCAGCCAGATCGGCATTGTCATGCTGGTGGGACTGGCGGCCAAGAACGGCATCCTGATTGTCGAGTTCGCCAACCAGCTGCGCGACGAGGGCATGGCCGTCCGCGAGGCCATCGTCGAGTCGGCGGCGGTGCGCATGCGCCCGATCCTGATGACCTCGATCGCCACCATCATGGGCGCGGTGCCGCTGGTCGTTGCCGGGGGTCCGGGCTCGGCCAGCCGCGCCACTATTGGCATCGTCATCATTTCGGGCGTGGCGTTCTCGACGGCGCTGTCGCTGTTCATCGTGCCGGCCTTCTACGCGCTGCTGGCGCCCTATACGCGCTCGCCGGACGCCGTGGCGCGCAAGCTCGAGCAGCTCGAGGCGGACACGCCGGCCGTCGGCGGCCACGCCTGACCGACACCGGGCGGCCCCTTCGGCGGGCCGTCCGTTAAACTGCGCGCCAAGGCCGCGCCCACGCGCGGCAGGGCCGATGACATGACCGACCGCAAGCCACCGCAAGGCGATTCTCCCTATCGCGGCCCGCCCTCGGGCAAGCCGCGCGACAAGCGCGAGCGCGAACGCGACCGCCTCTCGCGCGGTCCCGAGGCCTCGGCCGCGCCGCCGCGGCGGCCGTCGCCGCGCGATCTGGCCCGTGATGAAGCCGATGCCGAGCTGTTGCGTGGCGCCGTCTCCGGTCCGCGCCCGCCGCGCGAGCAGCGCATCCATGGCCTCAACGCCTGCCTGGCGCTGTTTGCCCGTCGCCCCGGCGACCTGCGCAAGGTTTGGCTGCTCGAGTCGCGCATCCCGGCGCTCAAAGCCGTGCTTGCCCACTGCGTGCAGCAGCGCCTGGGCTACACCGTGGTCGAGGACGAAGACCTGCGGAAACTTTCCGGCAGCGAACACCACGAAGGCGTGGTGTTTGGTTCGGTGCCCGCGCCCGAGCAGAACCTGTCGGACTGGCTGCGCACCCTGCCGCCCGGCCCGCAGCTGGCGATCTGGCTCGACGGGGTCGGCAATCCGCACAATCTGGGCGCCATCCTGCGTTCGGCCGCGCATTTCGGTGCCGCTGGCCTGCTGCTGTCCAAGGACGCGACGCTGGCGCTGTCCGGCGCCGCGGCCCGGGTGGCCGAAGGCGGCGCCGAACAGGTGCCGCTGGTGCGTCTGGGCCGAAGCGACAACAGCCTCGCCCAGCTGGCATCCGCCGGCTTCCAGGCCGTGGCGACGGTGGTGCGCGGCGGCCAGTCGCTGTACGGCAGCGCGCTGCCGGGGCGGCTGCTGCTGGTGATGGGCGCCGAGCAATCCGGTCTCGACCCGGTCCTGGCCGAGGCCGCCGCGCTGCGCCTGGGTATTCCCGGCAGCGGCGCGGTTGAGAGCCTCAACGTCGCCGCCGCCACCGCGGTGTTCCTGGGCGAGTGGTGGCGCCAGCATCGGGTCGGATGAATCCTTGGTTCATCAATGCCTTGGCATAATTCCGCCATGAAAACGCGACTGATGCTGCTGCTGGTCCTGCTGTTGCTGCCGCTTGCGCCGGCGCTGGCCGGGCCGCTGGACTACGACGTGGACTACACCGTGCAGTTCCTGCCCGAAGCGGGCGAGGCGGCGGTGACCATCCGCATTACGCCGGGCCAGGGCTCGGCCAGCCGGCTGCGCCTGCATATGCCGGAGGCGCGTTACTCGCAGGTGCGCGGCGACGGCGACATCAGCCGCCAGGATGACACCGTCACCTGGTTGCCTCGCCCCGACCAGGCGTCGTCGCTGCGTTTTCGCTATCGCATAGACAACGAGCGGCGCGGCGGCGGCTTCGATGCCCGCATCACCCCTGACTGGGTGATCGTGCGCGGCGACGACCTGGTGCCGCGCGCCTTGGTCCGTGCGACCCGGGGCGCCGATTCGCGGGCACGCCTGCGTTTCATCCTGCCCAAGGGCTGGAACACGGTGGACACGCCCTTCCTACGCTCGCGCGACAAGAAGTCCTTCGTCATCGTCAACGCCGAACGAAATTTCGACCGTCCCACAGGCTGGATAGTCGCTGGCGTGGTGGGCACGCGCCGCGAGCTCATCGATGGCGTCCAGATCAGCGTGGCCGGCCCCAAGGGCGACGAGATCCGCCGCAATGACATGCTGGCCTTCTTCAATTCGTTGGTGCCCGAATTCGGACGCGCGTTCGGCAAGCTGCCGCCCAAGCTGCTGATCGTCAGTGCCGGCGACCCGATGTGGCGCGGTGGGCTGTCCGGTCCGCGCTCGCTGTTCCTGCACGCCGACCGGCCGATGATCAGCGAGAACGGCAGCAGCACGCTCACCCATGAGCTCACCCACGTCATCACCCGCATCCGCGGTGCGCAGGACGATGACTGGATCGCGGAAGGTCTGGCCGAGTTCTACTCAATCGAGCTGCTGCGTCGCGCTGGCTTGCTGAGCGAAGGCCGGGCCGACAAGGCTCACGACTGGATGGCCAACCATGGCCGCAACATCAAGACCCTGTCGTCGAACCGCTCGCATGGGCCACGCACCGCCCGCGCCGTGCAGCTTCTGCGGGAGCTTGATCGCGAAATCCGCCAGGCCACCGACGGCAGACGCAGCCTCGATGACCTGGTGCAGGTCCTGATCACGCTGCGGGAAGTCTCCCGCGAGGATCTTCGGGAACAGGCCGAGGAACTCATCGGCCATCCGTCGCGAACCTTGGCGAGCCCGCTGCTGGACTAGCGGTACCCGCCGCTTTCGCTGCGCTTACTCGCCGGCCTTTACCGGCGCCCGTCCGAAATCCACGTCGGTCTCGGCCGCCAGATAAGCCAGCGCGGCATAGGCCGCGACCTGCTGGTCGAGCGCTTCGCGATCGATCTTGTCGAGCGTGTCGTTCGGGGTGTGGTGGTAGTCGAAATAGTCCGTGCCGTCCTGCGCCAGCTGCGCCCAGGGCGCGCCCTTGGCCACGATCGGGCCGACGTCCGGACCCGGGCCGCCGCCTTCGGTTTCCGTGACCACGCCCAGCGGCGCCAGCACCTGGCCGATGCGCTCGATCACCGGCCATGCGGCGGCATCCACGCCGGCGCGCAGGGCATAAACCCGACCGGCGCCGAAATCACTTTCCGCGCCCAGCTGCTGGGCGTCGATCTCGCCGGCGGCTTCGCGCGCATCGGCGTACGCCTTGCCGCCGTACAGGCCCTGTTCTTCGTTGGCGTAGGCAATCACGCGCACGGTGCGCCGCGGGGCCTGCGGCAGCTCGCCGATCATCGCGCCTGCCGCCATCGTGATGCCGACGCCGGCGCCATCGTCAATGGCGCCCGTGCCCTGGTCCCAGGAGTCGAGGTGGCCGCCGATCGTCACTACTTCATCCGGCAGGTCGCGACCGGTGATCTCACCGATCACGTTGTGCGAGGTGTACGCGTCGCGGGTCTCGGCCGAGATGTCCAGGCGCAGCGTTACCGGCTTGCCGCGCGCGAGCATGTTCACCAGCAGGTCGGCGTCCGGGTTCGACAGCGCGGCGGCGGGAATGCGCGGCACGTCGTCGACGTAGCGCATGGTGCCGGTGTGCGCGAACCGATTCGAGCTGGTGCCGATGGAGCGGATCACGATGGCCACCGCCCCTTTGCGCGCGGCTTCGACCGCGCCGTTACTGCGCGCGCCAACGGCCGGGCCGTAGCCGCGACCGTCCTTGAAACGCACCATGCGGTTGGAGATGAAGGCGATCCTTCCCGCCAGGCTCCCGTCCGGCGCGGCCTTGAGCGCGTCGAGCGTGTCGAAGACCACCACCTCGGCTTCGACCGGCACATCGCCGGTGCCGACGCTGCCGCCCAGTGCGGCGATCACCAAAGGCTGCGGGTAGGGCGCCAGCACCGCGGCGTGCTCGCGATGGCGCAGCCACACCGGGAAGGTCACCGGCTCGAGATAGACCTTGTCGAAGCCCATGGCCCGGAACTTCGCCTCGGCCCAGCTTACGGCGCGGGCGTCGGCTTCGGTGCCGGCCAGGCGCGGACCCACTTCCGTGGTCAGCGATTCCACCACCGACCAGGCCGACGAGCCCTGCAGTGCGCGGTCGCGCAGGCCCTCGGCCACGCGGATGTCGTCGGCCTGCAGGCCGTCAGCGGCGAGGACGGGGCCGGCGAACAGGGCGCAGGCGATCAAGGTCTTGGCAAGGTGCATTGCGATACTCCGTAAACAAGACGCCGGCCACGGAGGCCGGCGTCGGTAGGAAAAAATAATCAGCGCTTGAGCGCGTCGCGAATCTCGGTCAACAGCTTGACCTCTTCGCTCGGCTCCGCCGGGGCGGCAGGCGCGGCTTCTTCCTTTCGCTTGAGTGAGTTGATCACCTTCACCGCCACGAAGATGGCGAACGCGATGATCATGAAATCCACGACCGTCTGGATGAAAGCGCCGTACTTGATCAGCACCGCGGCCACCTCGGCGCCGGCGGCGTCCACGCTGGCGGGCGTGAGTTCGTAGGCCAGGTCCTTGAAGTTGACGCCGCCGATCGCGTAGCCGACGGCCGGCATGATGATGTCGTTCACCAGCGACGCGACGATCTTGCCGAAGGCGGTGCCGATCACGACGCCTACGGCGAGGTCGACGACATTGCCGCGCATCGCGAATTCCTTGAACTCGGAAGCCATGCCCATTTTCTATTCCCCTTGGATGGATGGTGTTGTGTTTCTGTGCCTTGAATCTACACCGGGCGCGCGGCCGTTGCGATATCGCCCTCGAGCACCAGCAGGTCGTCCACGCTGGCGCGGAAGCGGTCGCCCGGCACTAACGCGGCCACGCCCGCGGGCGTGCCCATGAATACCAGGTCGCCGGCTTTGAGGGCATAGAGCTTGGACAGCTCATGCAGGACCTCGGCGACGGTGAAAACCATGCTGTCGAGCGGAGCCCGCTGCCGCAGTTCGCCGTTGACCTCCAGCGACAGCGTGCGCGAGAAGATGTCGCCCGCCGCGGCCACCGGCATCAGTTCGCTGGTCGGCGCCGAATGGTCGAAGCCCTTGGCCGTGTCCCAGGGCAGGCCCTTGGCCTTGGCGTTCGCCTGCAGGTCGCGTCGGGTGAGGTCCAGACCGACGCCGTAGCCAAACACCAGCGCCGGCGCGTCCGTAACCGCCACTTCGCCGTCGGCGTCGCGGCCCAGGGCCACCACCAGCTCCACTTCGTGGTGCAGGTCGCGGGTGCCGGGCGGGTAGGGCACGCGGCCACCGCCGGGGACGATGGCGTCGCCGGGCTTCATGAAGAACACGGGGTTGCCGCGGTCCACCGTGGCGCCCATTTCCTTGGCGTGGTCGGCGAAGTTGCGGCCGACGCAGTAAATGCGGCGCACCGGGAACAGGGCATCGCTGCCGCGAACGGGCAGGCAGGGCGTGGGCGGAACGGGGATCACGGTGTGGGTCATGCGACGGCTCCGAAAGGACCCGCCAAGTCTATCCGCGACCGGTGCATCCGAGCTCGGAAACGGGTGTCAGCGAAGGCTGAGCGGCGTGCCGGGCTTGCGGACCTCGACGAACTCACCCTCGATCACGCCGGACTGGGCGCGCGACGGCGCCGCGGCGTGGGCGCGCATCAAACGGCGCACGGCCGCGAACAGCAGCATGCCCAGGCCGACGACCAGGCCAACCGCGACCAGCACCAGCAGCAGGGCCAGCCCGAGCACGCCCACCAGCAGCCGCAGAAGCGGGTTCCGGGGCTTGCTGGGGCAGTAGCTGAAGATTCGTTGGGCGCGGAAGAACATAAGTGGCGTGTCAGAATGACTGGACGCGAAGTATGGCGAGGGCGGCTGTGAAAAGTGTAAGCGGATCGTTAATCCAGCTGTCGGAGCTGCCGCCCGAGGGGCTGTCCGAGGCGGAAGTAGAGATTGACGGCGAGGCCCAGTCACTGATCCTTCGCCGCCACGGCGGCCAGGTCCAGGCCTGGCTCAATATCTGTCCGCACGCCGGCCGCCGGCTCGACTGGGCCCCCGGCCGCTTCCTGGTGGACCAGGGGCGACTGGTCTGCGCCGCGCACGGCGCCAGCTTCGAAATGGAGCACGGGGAGTGCGTGGCCGGACCCTGCCGCGGCGCATCACTGGTCGCGGTCGCCGTGACCGTCGACGCTGGCTAGAACATCAGGTTGATCACCAGCAGCACCACCGCCAGGTAGACCAGGGTCAGCGGTGCACCAATGCGCCACAGGTCGCGCGACCGGTAGCCGGCCGGGCCGGTCACCATCGCCAGCACCGGGTTGGACACGCTCAGGAAGTTGTTGGACGCCGACAGCGCGACCACCAGGGCGAAGGCCACCGGATTTCCGCCCACGGCCAGCGCCACGTTGATCGCCATCGGCACCATCACCACGGTGGCGCCGACGTTGCCGATCACCAGCGCGAAGGCCGTGGCCAGCAGCCCGATGGCCGCTTCCAGTACCCACAAGGGCACGTCGGGGCCGATGCGCTCGAGGATGACCTGGGCCAGCCAGTTGGCGGCGCCGGTGGAGTCCATCGCCCAGCCCAGCGGGATCAGGCAGGCCATCAGGAACACGGTCTTCCAGCTCACCGCCGAATAGGCTTCGTCCATGTTCAGCACGCCGGCCAGCATCATCGCCGCGGCGCCGGTCATCAGCGCGATGGGCACCGGCACCAGCGTGCTCAGCGCCAGCGCCATCGCGCCGGCGAACACGCCCAGCGCCCACCAGAACTTCTGCGGCCGCTGCTCGCCCTTGGGGTAGTCGGTGACCACCACGAAGTCGCGGCCGCCGCTGGCCTGGGCCAGGTCGGTCCAGATGCTGTGGAAGACCAGCATGTCGCCGGCCTTGAGCGGGATGCGGCGGATGTCCTCGCGCCAGACCTGGTTGTCGCGGTTGATCGCCAGCAGGCTGATGCCGAAGCGTTTGCGCAGCTGCAGCTCGGCCTGGGTCTTGCCGATGAAGGACGAGGTCGGGGGAATCACGGCCTCGGAAATTCCGGAGCGGCTGGGGTTGAACAGGTCCGAGAAGTTGCGCAGGCGCGAGGACATGCGCACGAGGTTCTTCTGGGAATAGTCCTGGATCGCCTCGCGTGCGCCCATGACGCCAAGCACGCTGCCCACCCAGATCATCTGGTCGGCCGGCGGCGCCAGCCGCGATTCATTGCCGCTGAGCAAGGCCAGCAACAGCGGTGCGTCGCGCTGCGCCTCGGCTTCGCCGACCGACATGCCCACCAGCGGGCTTTCGGCGGTGACGCTGAGTTCGTAGACATCGCCCTCGATGCCGTAGGCGCTGGCGAAATAAGTTTGCGTGCGGCTGGGCGCCACGCCCTTGTCCTGGCCTTTGTTGAGGGTGCGCGGGCCGCGCCAGCGGAAGTAGGCCAGCCCCACCAGCAGCAGCGCGACGCCGATCGGCAGCGGTCCGAACATCGGCAGCGGCTCGAGCGTGGCCGCGCCGGAGGGCAGGTTGCGGTTGGCCGCGACCAGCAGGTCGTTGAGCAGCATCAGCGGCGAGTTGCCGATCATGGTCAGGCCGCCGCCCATCACGATCGCGGCGGCTACCGGCATCAGCAGGCGTGAAAGGCTGATGCCTGAGCGACTCGAAACGCGCGAGGCCACCGGCAGGAACAGCGCCATCACAGAGGGATTTTGCATGAAGCCCGAGATCAGGCCGGCCATTGCCGCGGTCAGGAAGATCAGCCGCTCTTCCATGCCCTTGGAAATGCGCAGCAGCCAGACCGCCAGCCGATTCAGCGCGCCGGTGCGGTCCAGGCCCGCGCCCAGGATCATGGTGGCGATGACGCTGATGACGGCGTTGCCGGAGAAACCGTCGAACAGCTGGGTGGCCGGCACCAGGCCGGTCAGGCCCAGGATCACCAGCACCACCAGCGCGGTGGCATCGGCGCGGATGCGCTCGAACATGAACATGGTGATCGTGAAGCCGACCAGTCCCAGCACGAGCATCATGTCGCGAGTGAGGGTGAGGCCGGTCTCCATGCTGATGCGCTCGCTCCTAGGTCCGGTCGTACAGCAGGTCCCAGACACCATGTCCGAGCTTCAGGCCGCGAGCCTCGAAATGGGTCTGGCGCCGCCAATCCGGCCGCGGCACCGAGGCGCGCGGACCGGCCCGGCTGCGAAGCCTGGGTTCGGCGTCGAGCACGTCCCACAGATGCTCGGCGTAGTTGTGCCAGTCGGTGGCCACATGCAGCAGGCCGCCGGGACGCAAGCGCTCACACAGCAGCGCTACGAACGCGGGCTGCAGCAAACGTCGCTTCTGGTGCCGCTTCTTGTGCCAGGGGTCCGGGAAGTAGATGCGCACCTCGTCCAGTGAGGCCGGCGCGACCTCGTTCCGCAGCACTTCAACCGCGTCGTGCTGATAGACACGCAGGTTGCTCAGGTTTTCGGCCGCGGCGGCGTTGAGCAGCCGTCCGACGCCGGGCCCGTGCACTTCGATGCCGATGAAGTCGCGCAGGGGTTCACGGGGCGCGGCGAACAGCAGCTGCTCGCCGTTGCCGAAACCGATCTCGACCACGCGCGGCGCGTGACGCCCGAACACAGCGTCGTAGTCGCGTGGCTCGCCGCGGTAGTGCAGCCCCAGGGCCGGCCAGTGCAGATCGAAAGCCCGCTTCTGTGCCTCGGTCTGGCGGCCCTGGCGCAGCACGAAGCTGCGGATGGGGCGATGCCTGGCCGTGCTGTCGGCTTGGTCGGGGCTGTCGCTCATGCCCGCCGCGACCTCAGAGGAAGTGGCCGTCGAGCGGCGACGAAGCGTTGGCGCTGCGTTTTTTCGGGATGCGGCCGGCCAGGAAGGCTTCGCGCCCGGCCTCGACGGCCTTGCGCATGGCGCTGGCCATCAGCACCGGATCGCGGGCGCCGGCGATGGCGGTGTTCATCAGCACGCCGTCGCAGCCCAGTTCCATCGCGATCGCCGCGTCCGAGGCGGTGCCGACACCGGCATCCACCAGCACCGGCACTTTGGCGTTCTCGACGATTTCCAGGATGGACCAGCGATTCTGCACGCCCAGGCCCGAGCCGATCGGCGCGGCCAGCGGCATTACCGCCACGCAGCCGATTTCTTCCAGGCGCTTGGCGATGATCGGGTCGTCCGAGGTGTAAACCATCACCTGGAAGCCTTCGGCGACCAGGATCTCGGCGGCCTTGATCGTCTGCACCACGTCCGGATACAGCGTGCGCGGGTCGCCCAGCACCTCGAGCTTCACCAGCGTGTGGCCGTCCAGCAGCTCGCGCGCCAGCCGGCAGGTGCGCACGGCGTCGTCGGCGGTGTAGCAGCCGGCAGTGTTGGGCAACAGGGTGTAGCGGTCGGGCGGCAAGACGTCGAGCAGGTTGGGTTCGCCGGGGTTCTGGCCGATGTTGCTGCGGCGGATGGCGACCGTGACGATCTGCGCGCCGGCGGCCTCGGTGGCCAGGCGGGTCTGCTCGAGGTCGGTGAACTTGCCGGTGCCGGTGAGCAGGCGCGAACGGTAGGTCTTGCCGGCGATCACCAGAGGATCGGAAGGCGCGGAGGAAGGCGTGTGATTCATGCCCGGATTATGGCCCGATTGCGGGCCTGAGTTAACCCTTTCTCAAGCCCATGATCTCTGTAGGAGGGCCTTCAGGCCCGAAGCTCTTGGCCAAGAGCTTCGGGCCTGAAGGCCCTCCTACAATGGAGGTGGTGCTTGGGTTTAGCCGCCGCCTATCGCGTGGATGATCTCGACGCGATCGCCTTCCGCCAACAGGTGGCTGGCGTGCTGGCTGCGCGGTACCACCGACAGGTTGACCTCCGCGGCGACCTTGCGGCCGGCGTAGCCGGCGGCGTCGAGCAGGGCGGCGAGGGTGGTGCCGGCGGCGATGTCCCGGGCCTGGCCGTTGAGCTGGATTTGCATGGCCGGCATTTTATCGCGTTGCGGGCGCCCGCGGTGGTCGCCATAATCCCCGGCAGACGCGGGTGTAGCTCAATGGTAGAGCTGTTGCTTCCCAAGCAACTGACGAGGGTTCGATTCCCTTCACCCGCTCCATCCCGGCGCCCGAGCCACCCTGGAGGATCCATGCCGCACCCCGTCCCCTTGGGCTGGCGTGAATGGCTGTCGTTGCCGGGTTTGGGCATCGTGGCGGTTCGCGCCAAGGTCGATACCGGCGCGCGCTCCTCCGCCCTGCACGTGCACGATCAGGAAAGCTTCCATCGCGACGGCGTCGAGTTCGTGCGCTTCCAGCTCGACACCGGCGTGCACGGCATGGCGCCGCAGCGGGCCGAGGCGCGGGTGATTGATCGCCGCAGCGTCACCGACTCGGGCGGCCACGTCAGCGAGCGCCCCTTCATCCTCACCCGGCTGCGCATGGCGGGGCTGGAATGGGAGGCCGAGGTCAACCTGACCGATCGCCGCAACATGCTCTTCCCGATGCTGCTCGGCCGCACCGCCCTGGCGGGTCACTTCCTGGTCGATCCGGCCAGCTCGTTCTTGTTGGGCAATCCGCCCGAAGGCCTTATTTCAACGTGAAACTCGCCATCCTTTCCCGCAACGCCAAGCTCTATTCGACCCAGCGTCTGGTCGAAGCGGGCCGTCAGCGCGGCCACGTGGTGCGGGTGCTGGACCCGCTGCGCTGCTATATGCAGATCGCGCCCGGCCAGTTCCTGATGCGCTACAAGGGCAAGCCGCTGACCGGCATTGACGCGGTGATCCCGCGCATCGGTGCGTCGGTTACCCGCTACGGCAGCGCGGTGCTGCGCCAGTTCGAGCTGATGGGTACCTTCAGCCCGAACGGTTCGGACGCGATCCTGCGCGCCCGCGACAAGCTGCGCTGCCACCAGATGCTGGCCGGCGAAGGCCTGGGCCTGCCGCTGACCGTGTTCGGCGACAACCCCGACGACACCACCGACCTGCTGGGCATGCTTGGCAAGCCACCGCATGTGATCAAGCTCAACGAAGGCACCCAGGGCACCGGCGTGATCCTGGCCGAGAACGCCGCCGCCTCGCGCAGCGTGGTCGAAGCGTTCCGCGGCCTGTACGCCAACTTCCTGGTGCAGGAATTCATTGCCGAGGCCAAGGGCTCGGATCTTCGCTGTTTCGTGGTCGGCGACCAGGTGGTGGCGGCGATGCGCCGCCAGGCCGGCGAAGGCGAGTTCCGTTCCAACCTGCACCGGGGCGGCAAGGCCAGCCCGGTCAGCCTCAGCGAGGATGAGACAGCCACCGCCCTGCGCGCGGCCCGGGTCATGGGGCTGGGTGTTGCAGGCGTGGACCTTCTGCGCTCGAAAAGGGGTCCATTGGTGCTGGAAGTGAACTCCAGCCCCGGTTTGGAGGGCATTGAGGGCGCCTCTGGGGTGGATGTGGCGGGGGCGGTGATCGATTTCGTGGCCTCCGGCGTCCAGCCCCGTCCCAAGGCCCCCAGGAAGCCGTCCGCCCGGCAGCAAAAATTAACCAAAGCCTGAGCCAGATTTAACGACTATTTAATGCCTTCCAGCCTAGCCTTGGTCGGCCGGTAAGCCCGCTTGGAACTCCTCGTCAGAGCCTCTCAACTGGATTACGGCAATCGGGGCAATAGCAACCTTCGGCCCGGGCCGACGCCGTCAAACGCGTCCCCGGGCCTTTTTCTTAGCCGCGTTTTTTCAGCCCGGATTTGGAAAGCTCCTCACGTCTGGCAGAATCGAGACCGGCGCCATCCCGCTGAGCGCAAAAGGGCCGCCTGCCCTTGAAGAAGTAGACGAATGCGAATCCTGGTGGTCGAGGACAACCGTGACATCGCCGCCAACCTCGGGGATTACCTCGAGGACCGCGGCCACACCGTGGACTACGCCGCGGACGGCGTCACTGGCCTGCACCTGGCGGTGGTGAACGATTTCGATGCGATCGTGCTGGATCTCAACCTGCCCGGCATGGACGGCCTGGAGGTCTGCCGCAAGCTGCGCCAGGAAGGCCGCAAGCAGACGCCCGTGCTGATGCTTACCGCCCGCGACTCGCTAGACAACAAGCTGGAAGGCTTCGACTCCGGCGCCGACGACTACCTGATCAAGCCCTTCGCCCTGCAGGAAGTCGAGGCGCGCCTGGCCGTGCTGGCCCGCCGCGGCAAGGCCGCGCAGCCGCGCGTGCTGCTGGTGGCCGACCTGGAATACAACCTCGACACGCTGGAAGTGCGCCGCGGCGGCAAGCTGCTGCAGCTCAACCCCACCGCACTCAAGATCCTGCAGTCGCTGATGGAGGCCTCGCCCTCGGTGGTGACGCGCCAGGAACTCGAGACCCGCGTCTGGGGCGAAGAGCTTCCCGACAGCGATTCCCTGCGCGTCCATATCCACGGCCTGCGCGCCGCGGTGGACAAACCCTTCGACAAGGCGCTGGTGCAAACCCGCCACGGTATCGGCTACCGGATAGCGGACCCCGAGGCGAGCTGACCGCATGCGCTACCGGCGTCGGCTTCGCAGCCGGATCATTCTGTCCTTCTTCCTGTTTGGCGTCGGCCTGACGGGGCTGTTCGCGGCGGCCACCGTGCTGCTGCGGGAGCGGCTGGAGGACCAGCTGATCGGCGAGGCGCTGTTCCAGAACGTGCAGGACTACGCCGAGCAGTACGACCCCGAAGGTCTGGGCGGCATCCCGTTCGAGAAGATCCGCGGCATCGTCTTCAGCGAGCGCCGGTTCGGCAACGTCCCGTTCAATTGGGCCGACAAGCCCAACGGCGTGCACGAGATCAGCGAACCCGACGCCAATGGCCGCAGCAGCGTCTACAAGCTGGCGGTGTGGAAGACGCCGGATTATTGGTTCTTCCTGCGCTACGACATTGCCCAGGAACGCGCCAGCCAACAGCAGCTTTCCTACGCGCTGATCGGCGTGGTGTTCCTGTTCTCGCTGCTGTCGCTGGTGATCGGTTTCTGGTCGTCCAAACGCGTGATCAGCCCGCTGACCGAGCTGGCTCGGCGCATGCGCGCGCTGTCTGGCAGCGAGAAGCCGGAGAAGCTGGCCGCGCACTTCGCCGATGACGAGGTGGGCCAGCTGGCGGCGGCGCTGGACGACTACGCCGAGCAGATGACCTCGCTGGTGCGGCGCGACCGCGAGTTCAACTCCGACGTCAGCCACGAGCTGCGCACGCCGCTGGCCGTGATCCGCGGCGCCACCGAACTGCTGCTGGCCAACCCCGACCTGCCCGACAAAACCCGTCAGCGCCTGCTGCGCATCGAGCGCGCGTCAGTGCAGAGCACCGACCTGACCACCGCCCTGCTGCTGCTGTCGCGCAACGAACGCGGCATCGGCCACACCCCGCTGCTGAAGCTGTGCGAGCAGTTGGCCGACGCCAGCCGCACCCAGCTGGGCGGCAAGCCGGTCGAGGTCGTGGTCGAAGGCGATGACGCGGCGGTGGCCGAGGCGCCGGAAGCGGTGCTGGCGGTCGCCTTGGGCAACCTGATCGGCAACGCCTGCAAGTACACCAACGAAGGCGAAGTGCGGATCATCGTCGAGGCCGAACAGGTTCGTATCGAGGACACCGGTCCCGGCCTGAGCGAGGAAGACGCCGCGCGCCTGTTCGAACGCGGCTACCGCGGCTCGGGCGCCGGCGGCACCGTGGGCGGCGGCATCGGGCTATCCATTGTCCGGCGCCTTTGCGAACTCTACGGCTGGCAGGTAAGCATCGCCCCGCGCCCCGAGCGCGGCGCCGTCGCCACCCTCCGCTTCCAACCCTAGACCCGCTCCAACCAGCCGTGGGTATCCGGCGTACGCCCGTCAAACAGCCCAAAGAACAAATCCTGCACCCGGCGCGTCACCGGCCCCGGCTTACCGGCGCCCACCTGGCGGCCGTCCACCGAGCGAATCGGCGTGATCTCGGCGGCGGTGCCGCACATGAAGAGCTCATCGCACAGGTAAAGGTATTCGCGCGGGATATCGCGCTCCACGCACTCGATGCCGTTGGCCTTGGCCAGGGTGATGATCGAATTGCGGGTGATGCCGTTGAGCAGGGCGGCACTGATCGGCGTGGTGTGCAGCGCACCGTCAATCACCAGGAACAGGTTTTCACCCGCGCCTTCGCTGAGCAGGCCGGTGGACGCCAGCGCGATGCCTTCGCCGAAGCCCAGGCGGCGCGCTTCACGCGCAACCAACTGTCCGGACAGATAGTTGCCGCCGGCCTTGGCGCCCGCCGGAATGGTGTTGGGCGCGAACCGCTGCCAGCTAGATACGCAGGCATCAATGCCGGCTTCGAGCACGTCCGGTCCCAGATAAGGACCCATGTGCCAGGCGGCGATGGCCAGGTCGGTGGGCGTGTCGGCCGAAAGGCCGAAGCCGCCGAGACCGCGGTAGGCGATCGGGCGCAGATAGGCCTTTTCGAGCTTGTTCGCGCCGATCACTTCCCGGCAGGCCTGGGCCAGGGTCGGTACGTCGTAGGGCATGGCCATGTCGTAGATCTTGGCCGAGGCGTAGAGACGCTTGAGGTGGTCGGTGAGCCGGAAGATGGCCTGGCCGTTCGGGGTGGCATAGCTGCGGATGCCTTCGAACACCGACGAGCCGTAGTGCAGGCCATGCGCCATCACGTGCACGGTGGCCTCGGCCCAGGGCTTGATCTGGCCGTTCTGCCAAATGTATTCGGGGTACTGCATGGCCATGGCGTTCTCCTGCGGGAAGGCGCGCAGTTTAGCCGGTCAGCCGGAATGCCGCGTCAGAGCTCGAGCCACCAGCAGCCCACGTTGCGATGCAGGCGGAAGCGGGTGCTGCGGCTGCCGGCGTCGCGGTCGCCGGCCATCTGCTCGACATCAAGCGCGATGGGGCGGGGCCGCGCTGCCCCGCGGGCTTCGCCAGGGACGTCGATGCTGGCGGGCGCCGGGCCGATCGCCAGCAAGGGGTCCAGCGCCTCCGGCTCAGCCGCATAGGCCAGTTCAACCGTCACCAGCGGGCGCTTGGCGATGGCTTCGAGGGCGTCCATCACCCGCCGGCCGCTGCCGCTGCCGGTGCCGGTCCAGTGGTAGTAGCTGGCCAGCCGGTTCACGTCGCGCGCCTCGAGCGCGGTGCGCACGCCCATGGCCAGATCGTCGGCGCTGCGGGCGCAGCCCCGCGGTGCGAAGCCCGACGCTCGGGCGCCACCCGCCGGCGCCGGCACGCCTTTGGGCACGGCGTTGAGGCTGGCGCAGCTGCGGTCGGTATAGACGGTGTTGCCCTGGGCGTCGGTGCAGCGCTTCACGCCCTGCGCCGGCGCGGGTGCGGGCAAGGCAAGCAGGAGCAACAGGGCGGTGGGCAGCAGCAGACGCATGCCGGCAGACTAGCGCGAAGCTCAGCCGAGGCGGGAAATGACTGCTTCGGTCGGGCGGGCCAGGTTCAGCGTGTAGAAGTGCAGCTCGGGTGCGCCGCCGTCGACCAGGCGCCGACACATCGCCGCCACCACGTCGGCCGCGAATTCACGGACTGCCTCGACGTCGTCGCCGTAGGCCTGCATGCGCTTGCCGATCCAGCGCGGGATCTCGGCGCCGCAGGCTTCGGAAAAGCGCCGCAGCTGGGTGAAGTTCGAGATCGGCATGATGCCCGGGATCACCGGCACGTCCAGGCCGATCCGGCGCACGTCCTCGACGAAGCGGAAGTAGGCATCGGCGTTGAAGAAGTACTGGGTGATGGCGGAGTTGGCGCCGGCATCGATCTTTTCCTTGAAGCGCCGCAGGTCGGTCAGCGCGTCTTCGGCCTGTGGATGCGTCTCGGGGTAGCAGCCGACTTCGATATGGAAATGGTCGCCGAACTCCGAGCGGATGAAGCGCACCAGGTCGGCGGCGTAGTGCAGGTCGCCCGGCCGGGCCATGCCCGAGGGCAGGTCGCCACGCAGGGCCACCACGCGGTCGCAGCCCTGGGCCTTGTACTCGCCCAGCAGCTGCCGGATTTCCTCGCGCGTACCGCCGACGCAGCTCAGGTGCGGCACGCCGTTGAGGCCGTGGTGTTCGCGCAGCCGCCGCACGGTTTCACCGGTATAGGACAGGGTGGAGCCGCCGGCGCCGAAGGTCACCGACCCGAACCGCGGGGAATGCCGCTTGAGCTTGGTCACGGTGCGGTCGAGCTGCAGGCGCTGCTCGTCGGTCTTGGGCGGATAGAACTCGAAGCTGAGCTGGGGCATGGCGATACCTTGGGCGAATGTCCGGACTATATCGCTCTATCCGGATGAAAGGAACCGCCGGCACCCCTGTAGGAGGGCCTTCAGGCCCGATGCCTTTCGCCGAAGAGCATCGGGCCTGAAGGCCCTCCTACAGGGATTTTTCGGGCCGGATGTCGGCACAATGGCGCCATGCGCATCGCCATGACCACGTTCGCCAGCCGGCGCCTGTTCCCCGCCGACGGCCGCAGCACCGCCATCCAGGACATCAGCGCAGCCCAGTTCGTCGAACGCCTGAACGCCGAAGCGCCCGAGCGCGACCTGCCCGGCTACGCGCCCTTTTGTCGCCTGCATGTGCACCGCAACTGGACATCCACCAAGTGCTCGGTGATTCCGATCACGGACGCCAACCGCCATCAGCTGCGCAGCGCCTACGAGGCTCGCACCCGCGAAGAGCTGCCGGTGCTCGTGCGCTGGTTCGAAGGCCTGCAGCCGCCGGTCGCCGCCTACCTGGTGCCCATCCTCTACAGCCGCGAGCAGCTGGCCAAGGAGGGCACCGTGATCGAGGCCGACTGGGGCATCGTCGGCTGCCTGTACACGATGCAGCCCGAAGAAATCCCGATGGTGCCGATCACCATGCTGCGCAATGCGCTGGGGGTGGAAGAGGGCGGCTCCGGCGTGCCCCTGGATCGTGACGCCTACCGCCGCAGCGTCGCCTTCTGGTCGCAACACGCGAACTGGCGCTAGGCCGTCCCACCTACCGCATAAGCGCCCAAAAAAACGGGCACCCGAAGGTGCCCGTCCTATGCCGCCGGTAGCCGGGCCCTCAGGCCCGAGCCATCAGTAGCGGTAGTGCTCCGGCTTGTACGGGCCTTCCTTCGACACGCCCAGGTACTCGGCCTGGTCGGTGGTCAGCTCGGTCAGCACCACGCCGATCTTCTCGAGGTGCAGGCGGGCCACTTCCTCGTCCAGCTTCTTGGGCAGGATGTAGACCTTGTTCTCGTACTTGTCTTTATTGCTCCACAGCTCGATCTGGGCCAGGGTCTGGTTGGCGAACGAGTTCGACATCACGAAGCTCGGGTGGCCGGTGCCGCAGCCCAGGTTCACCAGGCGGCCTTCGGCCAGCAGGTAGATCGCGTTGCCGTTCTTGAAGGTGTACTTGTCCACCTGCGGCTTGATGTTCAGGCGCTCGGCGCCCGAGGTGTTGAGCTTCTCGACCTGGATCTCGTTGTCGAAGTGGCCGATGTTGCAGACGATGGCCTGGTCTTTCATCTTCGACATGTGCTCGAGCGTCAGCACGTCCTTGTTGCCGGTGGTGGTGACGTAGATGTCGCCACGGCCCAGGGTGGACTCGACGGTGTTGACCTCGAAGCCTTCCATGGACGCCTGCAGGGCGTTGATCGGATCAATCTCGGTGACCACGACGCGGGCGCCGTAGTTGCGCAGCGAGGCCGCGGAACCCTTGCCCACGTCGCCGTAGCCGCAAACCACGGCCACCTTGCCGGCCAGCATCACGTCCAGCGCGCGCTTGAGGCCGTCGGCCAGCGACTCGCGGCAGCCGTAGAGGTTGTCGAACTTGGACTTGGTGACCGAGTCATTGACGTTGATGGCCGGCACCAGCAGCTTGCCCTGCTCGAGCATCTGGTAGAGGCGGTGGACGCCGGTGGTGGTCTCTTCCGAGACGCCCTTCCAGTCCTTCACCACGTTGGTCCAGAAGCCCGGGCGCTCGCGCGCAACGCGCTTGAGCAGGTTCTTGATGACCTGCTCTTCGTGGCTGCCCGAGGCCGAGTTGACCCAGGTGTCGTCGCCCTTTTCCAGCTCATAGCCCTTGTGGATCAGCAGGGTCACGTCGCCGCCGTCGTCAATGACCAGCTGCGGGCCCTTGCCGCCCGGGAAGGTGAGCGCGTCCAGAGTGCAGTCCCAGTACTCCTCCAGCGTCTCGCCCTTCCAGGCGAACACCGGGGTGCCGGTCTTGGCAATCGCCGCCGCGGCATGGTCCTGGGTGGAGAAGATGTTGCACGAGGCCCAGCGCACGTCGGCGCCGATGTCCTTCATGGTTTCGATCAGCACGCCGGTCTGGATGGTCATATGCAGCGAGCCGGTGACGCGCACGCCCTTGAGCGGCTTGGCGGCGGCGTACTTCTTGCGGATGGACATCAGGCCCGGCATCTCGTGCTCGGCGATGTCGAGCTCCTTGCGGCCGAAATCGGCCAGGGAGATATCGGCGACCTTGTAGTCGTTCTTGAGGTTTACGACAGCATTCATTGAATAGCTCCGTTGTTATCGAAACGCCCGGGACCCCTGTAGGAGGGGCTTCAGCCCCGAAGGCTGTCTCAAAGTAACGGGCGCGGTTGGTACGGAGCCTTCGCCGAGCCTGATCCCTTGTCCGCGCGGGGCGGGCCGGGCTTGCAGCGCCCCTCGGCGGAGGGTCCGGCGGGCCGCGGGGCGGCTGCCGGGGGTGCGGGCCCGTCTCAGGGCCGGCCGACATTATATCGCTTGTTCGCGATGGGGGGATGAATGAGGGTGAGTGGCCCGGATAGGCCCAGTCGTGGTGCTATGCCAGTGTACGGGGTTAGCTTTTGGGCTTTCGGGGGGGGGATGGCGGATGCTGATCTATCAGTCGACCAAAGACGGTTTTCTGAACGACATGCGCGATCGCATGATCGAAGACGTCGTGTCGCAAGGGTTCACAGCCCGCACTGGACGGAGAGCCGCCGAAGCTGAGATCCGCGCATGGCAGAACTCACTTCCGTACATGGCCAAGGTGCTCGGGGACAAGGCTATTCCCGACGATGTGGGCGTTGCGATCGAATACGGCATTCCACAGTCGAGCAAACGGATTGATTTCCTGATATCCGGGCGAGACTCGACGGATGCGGCGAATCTGATCATAGTCGAACTCAAGCAGTGGTCAGCCGCGAAGCTCAGCGACAAGGATGGCTTGGTCATTGCGCGACGTGGCGGGCGCTCTGAAACCGAGGGCACCCACCCGAGCTATCAAGCATGGTCCTATGCCGCCTTGATGCGCGGATTCAATGAGGCAGCGCACGACCCGGCGATTGGACTGGTGCCTTGTGCCTACCTGCACAACTACGGCAACGACGGCGTAATTACCCACGCCAATTACCAGACTTATCTTGATCGCGCGCCGGTGTTTTTGAAGGGCGAGGCGGAACTGCTTCGCCTTCGGGAATTCGTGCGTGGAAAGCTGTCTCGAGGAGACAGTGGTCGGCTCCTCATCGAGATCGAAAACGGCAGGATTCGGCCATCAAAGATTCTTTCGGACAGCCTGGACGGAATGTTGCGCGGCAACGAGGAGTTCGTGCTCGTAGATGACCAAAAGGTCGTTCATGAGCATGCGTTGGCCGCTGCGCGCGCTGCATGTGCCGGTCAAAAGCGAGTCGTTATCATCGACGGCGGCCCAGGCACCGGAAAGTCGGTAGTCGCGATAAACCTGCTTGCTCGCCTGACAAGTCAAGGTCAATTGGTAAAGTACATTTCAAAGAACGCCGCGCCACGACGGGTCTACGAGACGAAGCTAAGCGGCAGTTTCCGGGTCTCTGAAATCCGCGGTTTCTTCGGCGGGCCGAGCTTCTATGACGTTCCGGCCGATACATTCGACACATTGGTAGTCGATGAGTCGCATCGACTCAACGAGAAGTCAGGCTTCTATGGAAATCTTGGCGAGAACCAGATCAAAGAGTTGATCGCCGCGAGCCACTGCAGCATCTTTTTCGTCGATGACCGCCAGATGGTAACGCTGTCCGACATCGGGACAGGCGCAGAGATTGAAAAGTGGGCGCGGGCGGCGAAGGCTACAGTCAGCCGTCACTCGCTTGCGTCTCAGTTTCGCTGCGCAGGGTCAGACGGGTATATCGGCTGGCTCGACTCTGCCTTGGGGATCACGGAAGGGCCTGTCGACATGACGCCTGGGGCGTTCGATTTTCAGGTCGTTGACTCACCGGTTGAGATGCATCGGATGATTGAGGAGCGCAACACAAACAATCGGGCGCGAGTCGTCGCCGGCTATTGCTGGAACTGGGTCAGTAAGAACAACCCCGATCAGCAAGACATACTTATCCCCGAACACCAGTACGCACGGCAGTGGAACCTGACTTCCGACGAGAGCCTGTGGATCATTGCACCGCATTCGGTGGCGCAAGTAGGCTGCATTCACACGTGCCAGGGGCTAGAGGTCGACTACGTGGGTGTGATAGTCGGCCCCGATCTTCTATTCCGGAACGGATGCCTGACGACGGATGTCTCGGGCCGTTCGAAGCATGACCGTTCGGTCCGAGGCTGGAAGAAGCGTGCTGTCGTGGACCCCAAGGCCACCGCGGAGCATTTGGATCGAATCATCCGGAACACCTATCGCACCCTGATGACGCGAGGCATGAAGGGTTGCTTCGTGTACTGCACGGACGCGCAAACCCGCGAATATTTCCGCGCCCTAGCCAGGCCCTTCTTGAGTACAGCAAAGTCCGGAACGCCGTAGCTAGTGCCCCAGGCCGGAGCACTGTGGCGGGCAATCCATCGCGCACAACAATTACGTTGTCGGTACTTGGAAGAAATACCGGCAAAGATGGAAAAACACCGGTGCCGCGAAGCACACCGAATCCAGCCGATCCAGCATCCCGCCATGGCCCTCAATCATCTGCCCCCAGTCCTTCGCGCCCAGGCTTCGCTTCACGGCCGACAGCGCCAGCCCGCCCAGGAACCCGGCCAGCACGATCACCGTGGACATGGCCGCGGCCTGTAGCGGGGTGAACGGCGTGGCCCAGTAAAGCGTCGTACCCACGCCCACCGCCAACGCACCGCCGCCCACCAGTCCTTCCACGGTCTTGGACGGGCTGACCTTCGGCGCCAGCTTGGTCTTGCCGAACAGCTTGCCCACCACGTACTGCAATACGTCGCTGATCTGCACCACCAGCAGCAGGTAGAACAGCAGCATCAGGTTCTGGGCCATGCCGCCTTCAAGATCGAGCAGCAGCAAGGCCGGGGCGTAGCTGATGAAGTACACGGTAATCAGCACGCCCCACTGCAGCTTGGTGGTGCGCTCGAGGAAGTTGTCGGTGTCGCCCTGCAGCGCGGCCAGCACCGGCAGCGACAGCATGCCGTACACCGGCAGGAAGATGGCGAAGAGGCCGTACCAGTCGCTGTAGATCAGCCAGTACTGCACGGGCAGCAGGAGGTAGAACGAGGCCACCAGCGCCCAGTGGTCGCCGGCGCGGGTGGGGGTGAGGGTGACGAACTCGCGCAGGGCCACCAGCGAGGCGAAGGCGAAAAGCACCACCGTGGCGCCGGCGCCCAGCCAGAAGCACGTGGCCAGCACGGCCACCATCCACCACCAGGCCGCGATGCGCTGGTTGAGGTTGGTGATGGTAGGGCTGCTGCGGCCGCGCAGCCGCCACTGCAGCACGCCGCCGATCAGGGAGGCGATGACCAGCAGGATCACCACGCCGCTAAGCAGCTGCAGGATGGGGTTGTCGAAGTTCAGTTCGAGCGAGGGCATCAGCAGGCCTCAGGCCAGGGCGACGACGGCGGCGCGGGCGCGTTCAAGAAACGCCGCCTTGTTTTCGCCGGCCACGTGGGAAAGCGGGGCGCCGAAGCGCACCGCGCAGGTCAGCGGCACCGGGATGTGGGCGCCCTTGGGCATGGAGCGGTAGAGGTTTTCCAGGTACACCGGAATCAACTCCACGTCGGGGTGGCGCATGGCCAGGTGGTAGAGGCCACTCTTGAACTCGGCCGGCAGGTGTTCGCCGCGGCGGGTGCCTTCGGGGAACAGGATCAGTGAGTCGCCGTTGTTCAGCGCTTCCGAAAGTGGCGCCAGCGGATCGGCGTCCGGGTCGCCGCGCTCGCGGTCAATCAGCAGGGCGCGGAAGGTGCTGTCGGCGAACCATTTGCGCAGGCCCGGCTTGCCCCAGTAATCCTTCGCCGCCACCGGGCGCGTGATGCGCCGCAGGTAGCCGGGCAGGGCGGACCACAGCACCGGGGTATCGAGGTGGCTGGTGTGGTTGGCGAAATAGATGCGCGTGTTGGGCAGCGGCTGGCAGCCGAGCCAGCGCGGGCTGGCGCCGACCAGGCCGCGCAGCAGCAGGATGAGCGGGGTGCCGAGCATCAGTGCTTGCCCGCCGCTGCCGCGCGCTCGCGCAGCTGGCGCGCGATCCTCAACGTGCGGGTGACGCAGGTGAGCGCCGAGCCCACCAGGATGATCCACGCCGCCACGAGCAACGCATACCAGGCATCCGGCCACCAGGGCGCGGCGGCCGCCACGAGGCAGCCCACCGTCATCACGAACATGCGCCTGGGCTTGGACTGCAGGCCGCTGAAATCCTGCGCGAAGCCCAGCGCGCCGCCGGTGGTGCGGATATAGGCCGTGACTGCGGCGAGCAGCGCACCGGCCCAGCCCAGGATCGGCTCACCGGCCGCCATGCCCAGCGCGACGATGAACACCGAGTCGGCGATGCGGTCGGGCAGTTCGTTCCAAAGCGGGCCGGTCGGGCCGCCCAAGCCGCCTTCCACCGCCACCATGCCGTCGAGCAGGTTGCACAGCAGCCGCAGCTGTACGGCCAGGGCGCACAGCAGCGGGCCGGCGGGGCCGGGCAGGTGCAGCAAGGCCGCCATGCCCGCGAAGGCGATGGGGATGCTGATGGCGGAAATCAGATCCGGGCTGACGCGGGCCTTGGCCAGTGCGGCGGCCAAGGCCTTGGCCCAGCCGGCGCTGCGGGTGGCGAGGGGGCGGCGGGATTCGGCGGGGCTGGGCATGCGTGCAAGATGCCAGATTGGGGCGGCGGCGCGATAGTCGGGTAGGACTACGGCGATCAGGCCTGCTTGGTTTTCGCCTTCGCCTTTGCTGCGGCCAGTTGAGCCTCAAGACCTGCCATGACCTCGGCTGCCGGGATGAGCTTCGTCCCTCGACGGGCTGTCCGCATATTCGCCGGTGACTTCTGCCTTGCGACGATGGCGAGTTCTACTCCAAGTGCACCCAGCACTTTCGTTACGGTCGAGAAACGAGGCTGCGCCTCATCCTGGAGCGCTTTGTACAGGCTTTCACGGCCGACTCCCGCCGTTCGCGCGACTTCTGTCATCCCGCGTGCCTTGGCGGCAATCTGCAGCGCATTCTGGAAGACGCCATCGTGCCCCGACTCGAAGGCATCCATCAGGAACACAGCGATAGCTTCGTCTGTATCCAGGTACTTCGCCGGGTCGTAGGGCATGGTCTTGAGAGGCATTTCTTCTAGACTCCGATCATCGTTTGAGTGCCTGACGGCTAGCGTTCGGCGGCCATTTGTTTCGCCGTCTTTATATCGCTCGATTGCGTTGCCTTGTCGCCGCCGCACAGCAGCAAAATCAGCGTCTTCCCTCGCCACGTGAAGTACACCCGGTATCCCGGGCCGTAGTCGATGCGCAATTCGCTGACTCCGGAACCGACGGATCTCACATCACCCAGCAGCCCCATTCTGATGCGTTCTATTCGCGTACTCACCATGGCGACTGCGTTGCGATCGCGCAGGGTGGAAATCCATGTTTCGTAACGTTCGGATTGCTCGACCTCGAGCATGCATTAAATGTATCCGAAAGGATACATATCGAGCGATGCGGGATTTGCTGCTGTCGGGGTCGGGAAACGGCTCACGGAAGCCGTGGAGGGTGGCGGGCAGGGGCCTAATAGAAACGGGCCGCTTTCGCGGCCCGTTTGGGTGGAGCTTCGGGCCTGAAGGCCCTCCTACATGGGGGGGTTACTTCTTGAGGCCGGCGGCTTTGCGCAGGGCTTCGGCGCGGTCGGTCTTTTCCCAGGAGAAGGCGGTGGCGGAGTGCTGCTTGCCGCTGCCGTCGGTGTAGGTGACTTCCTTGGGCTTGCGGCCGAAGTGGCCGTAGGCTGCCGTGCGCTGGTAGATCGGGTGCAGCAGGTCGAGCATCTTGGTGATGCCGTACGGGCGCAGGTCGAAGTGGGCGCGGATCAGCTTCTCGATCTTCTCGTCGCTGATCTTGCCGGTGCCGAAGGTGGTGACCGAAATGGAAGTCGGCTCGGCCACGCCGATGGCGTAGGAAACCTGCACTTCGCACTTGTCGGCCAGGCCGGCGGCGACGATGTTCTTGGCGACGTAGCGCGCGGCGTAGGCGGCCGAACGATCGACCTTGGACGGATCCTTGCCCGAGAACGCGCCGCCACCGTGGCGGGCCATGCCGCCG
The DNA here is from genome assembly GCF_054781355.1 of Arenimonas alkanexedens. Taxonomy (NCBI): domain Bacteria; kingdom Pseudomonadati; phylum Pseudomonadota; class Gammaproteobacteria; order Lysobacterales; family Lysobacteraceae; genus Arenimonas; species Arenimonas alkanexedens. Next base: position 479,118 of record NZ_BAAGUO010000002.1, on the reverse strand, counting down.
TAGGTGTCAACGATGATCTTGCGGCCGGTCAGGCCGCAGTCGCCCACCGGGCCGCCGATCACGAAGATGCCGGTCGGGTTGATGTGGATCTTCGACTTCGGCAGCGCCTTGAGCCATTCCTTGGGCAGCACCGGCTTGAGCACGTGCTCGTAGACGGCCTCGACCAGGTCCTTTTGCTTGATTTCAGGATCGTGCTGGGTGGAAAGCACCACGGCGTCCAGGCCAACGATCTTGTTGCCGTCGTAGCGCAGCGTCACCTGCGACTTGGCGTCCGGGCGCAGCCACTTGAGCTTGCCGTTCTTGCGCACCTTGGCCTGCTGCTCGACCAGACGGTGCGAGTAGTAGATCGGCGCCGGCATGAATTCCGGGGCTTCGTTGCAGGCGTAACCGAACATCAGGCCCTGGTCGCCCGCGCCCTGTTCTTCCGGCTTCTTGGCCTTCTTCTTGCTGCCGTCCACGCCGGCGGCGATGTCGGGCGACTGCTTGCCCAGCATGTTGATGATGGCGCAGGTGTGGCCGTCGAAGCCGACGCGCGAATTGTCGTAGCCGATGTCGTTGATGACCTTGCGGGCGAGTTCTTCGATGTCCACCCAGGCGGTGGTGGTGACTTCGCCGGCAACGATCGCCGCGCCGGTCTTGACCATCGTTTCGCAAGCGACGCGCGCACGCTTGTCCTGCGCGAGGATCGCGTCGAGGACGGCGTCGGAGATCTGGTCGGCGAGCTTGTCCGGGTGGCCTTCGGAAACCGACTCGGAAGTGAAGAGGTAGCTGGACATCGTCGCTTATATCCCTTGATTGAGATGAAAGGATGGGTGGGGGCGGGAATGATACACGCCCCTGACCCGGGGTGCATCCTGCGCCCGCCCATGTTGCCAGCGGGTTAAGCCGGCTGTCAGGGTCCTGACGCGGCGCCCACACGGTGCTCGGCTAGGATCCAAACATGGATTCACTTTCCCAGATAGTACTCGGCGGTGCGCTCGCCGCGGCCGTGGCCCCGGCCGCACATCGGCGTGCGGCGCTGCTGGCCGGCGCGGCGCTAGGCACGCTGCCCGACCTGGACTCGTTCGTGATGCTGCCGCTGGGCCTGGATCCGGTCGAGATGATGACCTGGCACCGCGGGCCCTCGCACTCGCTGTTTGTGCTGCTGCCGCTGGCGGCGCTGATCTGGGCCGGGTTCCGGGCGTCCGGCGGACGGGTGGCGCAGTCGCCGGGGCGCTGGTTCGCCGCCATCGCGCTGGCGCTGGTGACGCACCCCCTGCTCGACGCGTTCACCGTCTACGGCACCCAGCTGTGGTGGCCGATTCCGGTCTCGCCGGCGATGTGGTCGAGCCTGTTCATCATCGATCCGCTTTACACGCTGCCGCTGCTGTTGGGCGTCATGCTGGCCTGGCGCTGGCGCGAGCGCGAGGGCGCCCGGCGCGCGCTGGTGATCGGCCTGACGCTGAGCACCGCCTACGCCGGCTGGTCCTTGGCGGCCAAGGCGCTGGTGGACCGCGAAGCCACGCGCACGCTGGCCGGGATGGGGCTGCAGGAGGCGCCGCGGTTCTCGGTACCGATGCCGTTCAATACGCTGCTGTGGCGGGTGGTGGTGATGACGCCCGATGGTTTCCTGGAGGGCGAGCGCTCGCTGGTCGCCGATGCCGGGCCCATGCGGTTCCAGTTCCACCCCTCCGACGCCGAGACCCTGGCGCGGGTCGGCGACTACCCGTCCGTGCAGCGATTGCTGTGGTTCAACCACGGATTCATGAAGGCCGAAGTACGCGAGCGCCGGCTGGTGCTCAGTGACCTGCGCATGGGCGCGGAACCCGACTACAGCTTCCGCTTCGTGGTGGCCGAGCGCGAAGGCCTGGGCTGGCGCCCGATCGAACCACAGCAGATCGCCTGGCCCTGGGAAGCGGGCCGGCGGCTGTCGCAGATGTGGGACCGGATCTGGACGATGCCGGCCGATCAGGCGGCGTCGGACAGTCCGGACGGAACCCCGGCAACCAGCGCGTCGAAGTAGTCCCGGGTCAGCGCCAGCTGGCCGTCGGCACTGTCGGCACGATTCACCACGGCGCGGAAGGCGGCGTTTTCCGGCCGGTCCTTCGCGTACCAGCCCAGGTGCTTGCGCGCGATGCGCACGCCGGCGACTTCGCCATAGAACAGGTGCAGGTGGGCGAGGTGGCCCAGCAGCACGTCGCGTACTTCCTGCAGCGTGGGCGCGGCCAACTTTTCGCCCGTGGCCAGGTAGTGCGCGATCTCGCGAAAGATCCAGGGCCGGCCCTGCGCGGCGCGACCGATCATCACTGCATCGGCGCCGGTGTACCTGAGCACGAAGGCGGCTTTCTCCGGCGAGTCGATGTCGCCGTTGGCCAGCACCGGGATCTGCAGCGCGGTCTTGACCGCGGCGATGGTGTCGTACTCGGCCTGGCCGGTGTAGTGCTGGTCGCGGGTGCGGCCGTGGACGGCCAACGAGGCGATGCCGCTGTCCTGGGCGATGCGGGCGATGCTGAGCGCGTTCTTCTGGTCGGCGGCCCAGCCGGTGCGGATCTTAAGCGTCACCGGCACGTCGACGGCAGCCACCACGGCCGAGAGGATGCGCGCCACCAGCGCCTCGTCGCGCATCAGCGCCGAGCCGGCCCAGGTGTTGCAGACCTTCTTGGCCGGGCAGCCCATGTTGATGTCGATCAGCTGGGCGCCATGGTCAACGTTGTAGCGCGCGGCCTCGGCCAGCATGGCCGGGTCGGTGCCGGCGATCTGCACGCTGATCGGGTCGGGCTCGCCGCTGTGGTCCATGCGGTGCTGGGACTTGTTGGTGTGCCATAGCTTGGGGTTCGAGATGGTCATCTCGGACACGCACAGGCCGGCGCCCAGTCGCTTGCACAGCATCCGGAACGGCTTGTCGGTGACGCCGGCCATGGGGGCCAGCACCACGCGGGGCTCGATGCGATGGGGGCCAATCTGCATGGGGCGGCATTCTAGCCGCCCCGCTGGAACGGCGACATCAGGTCCCGAAACGGGCCAGCACGTCGGCGTGGCGGGGCATGGCCAGGGCGGCGCCGGGGCGTTCGGTGGACAGGGCGGCGAAGCGGGCGGCGAAGCGCAGGGCATCGGCGAAGGGCTGGTCGCGGCCGGCCTGGGCCAGGGCCGCCGCCAGGGCGCCGCTGAAGGCGTCGCCAGCGCCGGTGGTGTCCACGGTATTCGCTTGCTCGGCCGGCAGGCGATAGGCGGCGACCGGGTCGCCGCGCTGCTGGTCGCCGTGGGAGACGAAGGCGCCGGCGGCACCCAAGGTCAGCACGACCGTGGCGCGCGGGGCGAGGCGCCGGCACAGGGTGTGCAGCGCCGCATCCGGCATCGACACCAGGGCATCGGGATCCACCGTTTGGTCCGCATGACGGGCCAGCATCGCGGTGAACTCGGTTTCGTTCGGTGTCAGCACGTCGGCGGCGTCGAGCAGGCCGTCGGTGGTCAAGGCATTGGCTGGGGCGGGGTTGAGAATGGCGAGTGCGCCGACGTCGCCCGCGGCGTCGAGCGCGGCCTGCACCGCCTCGGCATTGACCTCCAACTGGGCCAGCACCACGCGCGCGCCGCGGAAGGCGTCCACCTGCGACCGCACGAAGTCGGCGCCGAGCGCGGCGTTGGCGCCGGGCGCCACCACGATCACATTGCGTCCGGCTGCGTCCACGAAGATGCCGGCGGTGCCGCTGGCCAGATCGGGGTGGACCTGGTCGTGCAGCGCGATGCCTTCGGCCGTGGCCAACGTTCGCGCACCGGCTGCGGTGTTGTCGGCGCCAAGCGCGGTAATGAAGCGGGTGCCGGCGCCAGCGCGCGCGGCGGCGACGGCCTGGTTGAAGCCCTTGCCGCCGGGTCCGCTGGCGAAGCTGCCCAGGCGTGTGGCGCCAGGCACCGGGAGTTCGTCGGTGGACCAGACGAAGTCCTGGTTGTAGGAACCCACCACGACAACCCTCGACATTCCATTTCTCCCGCGTCACCTGTAGGAGGGCCTTCAGGCCCGAAGCTTTTGGCGAAGGGCTTCGGGCCTGAAGGCCCTCCTACAAAATCCTTCAGGCGCCGAGGCTGGTCAGGACGCCGGCGATGGTGGCGGTCATGAAGGTGGCCAAGGTGCCGCCCAGCACGGCGCGCAGGCCGAACTTGGCCAGGTCCTGGCGACGCTCCGGGGCCAGGCCGCCGATGCCGCCGATCTGGATCGCGATCGAGCTGAAGTTGGCGAAGCCGCACAGCGCATAGGTGGCGATCAGCTTGCCCTGGTCGGTCAGCGTCACGCCCTCGACGTTGCCGTTCACGATTTCCGCGAGCTGCAGGTAGGCGACGAACTCGTTGAGCACGATCTTCTGGCCGATCAGGCCGCCCACCGTGGTCGCGTCCTGCCACGGCACGCCGATCACCCAGGCGATCGGGGCCAGCACGTAGCCGAGCAGGGTCGCCATGTCGGTCGGGCGGCCGAGCGCTTCGGCCAGGCCGGTCACTTCACCGATCCAGGTCAGCGGCCAGTTCAGCATCGCGATCAGGGCGATGAAGGCCAGCAGCATCGCGCCGATGTTCAGGGCCAACCGCAGGCCATCGCCGGCGCCGGCTGCGGCCGCGTCAATGATGTTGCTGGTGTTCTTCTCGACTTCCATCTTCACCGTGCCGCGGGTGAGCGGATTGCCGGTTTCCGGAATCAGCAGCTTGGCGATCACCAGGGTGGCGGGCGCCGCCATGATCGAGGCGGCCAGCAGGTGCTTGGCGTAATAGGCCGACTCGACCGGGTCACCGCCGCCGAGCATGCCGACGTAGGCCGCCAGCACGCCGCCGGCGATATGGGCCATGCCGCCGATCATCATCGTGATCAGCTCCGACTCGGTCATGCGGCCGATGTAGGGGCGCACGGTCAGCGGCGCCTCGGTCTGGCCGATGAAGACGCTGGCGCAGACGCTGGTCGTCTCGGCGCCGGAAACTTTCATCACCTTGGTGATGGCCAGCGCCATGATGCGCACGATGAACTGCATCACGCCCAGGTGGTAGAGCACGCCCATCAGCGCCGCGAAGAAGATGATGGTCGGCAGCACCTGGAAGGCGAAGATGAAGCCGTAGGTTTCCACGTCCATCAGGCTGCCGAAGATGAACTTCGAGCCTTCGTTGACGAAGCTCAGGATCCTGACGAAGCCGTTGCCCAGGGCGTCGAACACGTCGCGTCCGCCGGGCACCAGCAGCACCAGCGCGGCGAAGCCGATCTGCAAAGAGATGCCGGTGAGCACCAGCCGCCAGTCCACCGCGCCGCGATTGTTGGAGAACAGCCAGGCGATGAAGATCAGGACGGACAGGCCGAAGAGGCCGAAAAGAATGCTGGTGATCATTGAGCGGCGGAACCCCCGTGGCGATGGGGCAGGGTAGAGCAGGCCCCCCCGCGCGGGCAAGGCGGAATCAGCCCTCGTCGCGCACCACCACCCGGTTCCGGCCCGCTTGCTTGGCCACCTGCAGGCGCTGGTCGGCCCGCTTCATCAGGCCCGAGAGGTCGTTGGCGTCCTGCGGGCAGCTGGCCAGGCCGGCGCTGAGCGTGAGCCGGCGCGGCTCTACGCCGGGCCCGGGCAGGAAGGGCTCGGCCTCGAGCTTGCGCCGCAGCACCTCCATTCGTTCCCAGGCCGCCCCGATCGGCAGCCGCAGCAGCAGCACGAACTCCTCGCCGCCGGCGCGGATCATCGGCTCCTCGCGGCCCAGTTCGTTGCGCAGCACCTTAACCGCGTGGCGCAGGGCGCGATCGCCGGCCAGGTGGCCCAGTTCGGCGTTGATATGGCGGAAGTTGTCCAGGTCGATCAGGGCCAGGCTGACGGTGTGGCCCTGGGCGCGGGCATCGCGGATCTGCTGCGGCACGCGCGTGTTGAGGTAGCTGCGGTTGGGCAGGCCGGTGAGGCCATCGGTGGCCGAAAACTGGGTCAGGCGCTGGGCCCGGAAGACCACCATGGCCGTCACCATCGTGATGGCCACCAGCAGGACCAGTCGCTGGATTTGGGTGGCGGTGCTGACCGTGCCATAGACGGCGGAGACCAGCGGCTCGTCCACGACGGTCACCACCGCCGCCCACAGCAGGGCGGTTTGCACCACGGCCAGCAGGCCGGCCAGTAGGGTCACCCGCACATCGTGGCGCAGGGCGGTGGCGACGATAGCCAGCGCGTAGCAGCACCAGACCACGGCGCTGTTGACCAAGGCCACCGGCGATTCCATCGAAAGCAGAACCAGCACCAGGGTGACCATGGTGACGTCGGAGGCGGCGGTGAGGATGGCCAGGCCCTCGACCCGGCGCGGGCGCTGGGCCAGGCGTCGCCATAGCAGGCTAAGGGCCAGCGCCAGGCCGGCACCGGCCAGGCCGGCGATGGACTCGTGGAGCGTGCCGCCGGTCATCAGGTTCACCAGCGGCAGCAGCAACAGCAGCGACGCCACGCCGACGCGCAGGTGGGCGACCAGCAGTTCGCCGCCCGCGCCGACTTCGAGCAGGATTTCGTCTGGCGGCTCGCGCAGCGAGGCCGACAGGTCATTGATGGTTTCGCGCAGGGTACTCACGCCGGGGGTCGTGGCCTGTCAGGAAGAGCCCGGAGCATAGCCGGGCAGCCCGCGTGCTGTCAGGCCGGTCAGCAGTTCAGCCCGGCAGGCCGCGCCATGCCACCCACAGCGCCAGGGCGGCGAACAGTGCGGCCGCCGCCCAGCGCGCGGCCTTGAGCGGCAGCTTGGCGGCGAACTTCGTGCCCAGCAGCACCACCGGCACGTTGGCCACCGCCATGCCCAGGGTGGTGCCGGCGACCACCTGCCAGAGCGGCGAGTACTGCGCCGCTAGCACCACGGTCGCGACCTGGGTCTTGTCGCCGATCTCGACGATGAAGAAGGCGATCGTGGTGGCCAGGAACGCGCCGAAGCGCGGCGTTTTGACTTCGTCGTCCTCGAGCTTGTCCGGCACCAGCGCCCACAGTGCGACGGCGACGAAGGACAGCACGACGGCCCAGCGCATGACCCCCGGACTGACGAAAGCGGTGACCCAGGCCCCGAGTGCGCCGGCCAGGCCATGGTTGGCCAGGGTGGCGACCAGGATGCCGGCGATGATCGGCCAGGGCTTGCGATAGCGCGCCGCCAGCATCAGCGCGAGCAGCTGGGTCTTGTCGCCGATTTCGGCGATGGCGACGGCGAGGGTGGAAATATAGAAAGCGTCCAAGCAAAGACTCCGGGGCCGGGACGCGGTTTGGACGAAGGCCGGCGCCTCGCGTCCCGGCCCGGGTTCGCGACGCGCTGGCCTTCGGTCTTGCCCGCAAAGCCGGAGCTTTGCCCGCGCACCATGGCGATCGCCAAGTATGTTGATGCGAGGCGGCCCGAAGGGCCTGGGCTACTCCCCGAAGCCAGGGAAAGCGCGCCGATTGTATCCCATGTCCTCCCAGGGGGTCGTGGGAGCAGGGAGGGCGTGGGGGTTGGTTAGAAGGTGGCGCGGAGGCCGATGAAGGCGCTGCGAGGCTGGCCGGGGCGGGCGCCGGCGGGGCGGCGGGCGACGATGTAGGTTTCGTCCGACAGGTTTTCGATCCGGCCGTACAGCTCCAGTCGGTCGTTGAGCTGGTAGCCGCCGGTCAGGTCCCAGACCAGGGCCGAGTCGGTGCGCTCGCCGGCGCCGGTGCCGGCCTCGGTGCGCATGTCGTCGAGGTAATTCGCGGCCAGGCCCAGGCGCCAGCGGTTGCCGACCAGGCCGATTTCGGCGTGCACCAGGTGCTCGGGCAGGTAGGGCAGGCGGTCGCCGCTGGTGACGTCGCCCCATTCGTCGAAGTCGGACACGAAGCTGTTGCGGAAATCGGCGTGGGTGTAGGTGTAGGCCAGCGCGAACGGCACCGACACGCCGCCGCCTGGATTGAAGTCGTAGTTCAGGCTGGCCTCGAGGCCGCTGACGCGCGCTTCGCCGCCGTCGAACTGGTCGCCCAGGCTGCAGTTGCCGCCGCTGGACGCGGTGCAGGTGCCGACCAGGTTCGAATAATCGTTGATGAAGCCGACCAGCTCCGCGCCCAGGCCGTTCTGGTTCCAGCGCAGGCCGAACTCGCCGTTCACGCTCTTCTCGGACAGTGAGCCCGAGGCCGGGCCCGGCGGATTGAAGCCGCGGTGCATGCTGGCGAACAGGGTCAGCGCATCGCTGTACAGATAGGTGGCGCCGAAGCCGGGGATGACTTCGTCCACTTCGGTTTCCACTTTCGACAGCACCACGTCGCGCAGGCCGGTGGCGGTGGAGTAGCGGGTGCTGGCCAGGTCAATGCGCTCGTAGCGCACGCCCGGGGTGAGTATCCACTTGCCGAAGCTGATGCTGTCGTGCACGAACAGGGACAAGGCCTCGGCATCACCGACGCGGTTGTCCTGGGAGCCGGGCGCGCCGTCGCGGGTCAGCATCAGTTGGCCACCCTGCATGCGGAAGCGGTCGTCGTTCTGGTAGCGGTCTTCCTGGTCGCGGTGAACGCGCAAGCCCACTTCCAGCGCGTGTTCGGCCTGGCCGGCGGCGAAGCGCGTGCCGAGCACCGTCTGCAGGCCCTGGGCGTAGTAGCTGCGGTTGTTGTTGCGCAGGCGCAGGGCGTCGTCCGGGCTGTCGCCGCCGGTCAGCCAGTTGTACTGGTCAGCCCAGGTGGTCGGATCGTCGACAATGGTGCCGATGCCGACGTAGCCGCCGGTGCCCGGGTTGAGTACGTCGTTGAGCTTGAACCAGTTGCGCGCGAACTCGGTGCGGTAGGCGATCGTGCTCAGCGTGGCGTTCTCGCCCAGCTCGATCAGGTGCCGCAGCTCGTAGAGCTCGTGCTCGGTCTGGATGTTGTCCAGGCGCGAGGCGGCGTAGCGGCGGTTGGGGTCGGCGCGGAAGTCGGCGTCGGTCAGGCCCAGGTAGGTCTCGTTGCTGTCCTGGGTGGTGCGGCTGAGCTTGAGGTCGAGCTGCTGGTAGACGCCGGCGTCCGGCGCGCTGACCCATCGCAGCTTGGCGACGACGTCGTCGAGGTCGTAGCCGGCACCGCCGCCGCCGTCAATCTGCTTGTAGCTGTCGCTGGACTGGCGCACCGCTTCGATCATGCCGCCGAAGCGTTCGCCCATCGCGCCGGCCCAGGCATGTCCGAGCACGGTCGCGTCCGAGCCGTAGGACAGGTCGAGCTCACCGCTGGTGTCAGCTGGGATCGGGGTGGAAATCAGGTTGATCGCGCCACCGGTGGTGCGCGGGCCGGCCTGGATCGCCGAAGAGCCCTTGCGGATCTCGACCGCATCAATGCGCGTCATGGTCGGGAAATAGTAGGCCGAGGGTGCCGCGTAGGGCGCCGGCGCGATCAGGACGCCGTCTTCCATCAGCGTGATCCGGCTGCTGCGATCGGTGCCCGAGCCCCGGATGCCGATGTTCGGGCGCAGGCCATGGCCTTCTTCCTCAACCAGGTACACGCCGGGGACCTGGCGCAGCACCCGGTTGATGTCGCGGTAGTTGAACCGATCCAGCGTTTTCTGGTCGATGTAGTGCGCCGAGCCGGCGGCCTTCTGGGCGTCGTCGGCGGTGCCGAAGACGTTGACGCTGTCCAGGCGCGCGAGCTCCGTGGCGGGGGCGCCGGAAGCAAAGGCGGCAGTGGGCAGCAGGGCGAGCGAGATGGCGAGACGCAGGGTGGGCGACATTGGGCGGAAATTCCGGGAGCTGGGTAAATAAGGAGGGCAAGACGCCGTAACAGGGAAAATGGTACTGCAAGCGAGAATGATTCGCAATACGGATAAGTGCCCCGCCCGTGCCTACACTGAGGCCCTGTCCCCGGGGGAGTGCGGCATCTTGGAAATCCTGACCATCATCATCCTGATTGCTGGCGTCATCGTTCTTATCAAGACGGTGCGCATGGTTCCCCAGGGCTACGAATGGACCGTCGAGCGCTTCGGCAAGTACACCCACACCATGTCGCCCGGCCTGCACTTCCTGATGCCGGTGATCCAGACGGTCGGCCGCAAGGTCAACGTCATGGAGCAGGTGCTCGAGGTGCCTTCGCAGGACGTCATCACCCGCGACAACGCGGTGGTGAAGGTGGACGGCGTGGTGTTCTTCCAGGTGCTTGACGCGGCCAAGGCCGCCTACGAGGTGTCGAATCTCGAGCAGGCCACCATTGCGCTGGTGATGACCAACATCCGCACCTCGATCGGCTCGCTGGACCTGGACGAGTCGCTGTCCAAGCGCGACGAGATCAACGCCAAGCTGCTCACCGTGGTGGACGTGGCCACGCATCCCTGGGGCATCAAGGTCAACCGCATCGAGCTCAAGGACATCCAGCCGCCGCGCGACCTGGTGGACGCGATGGCGCGCCAGATGAAAGCCGAGCGCGAAAAGCGCGCCAACATCCTGGAAGCCGAGGGCCACCGCGCCTCGGAAATCCTGCGGGCCGAAGGCGAGAAGCAGGGCGCGATCCTGGAGGCCGAAGGCAAGCGCGAAGCCGCGTTCCGCGACGCCGAGGCGCGTGAGCGCCTGGCCGAGGCCGAGGCGAACGCGACGCGGATGGTGTCCGAGGCCATTGCCAACGGCAACGTGCAGGCGATCAATTACTTCGTCGCACAGAAGTACATCGAGGCGTTCAAGGCGCTGGCCGAAGCGCCGAACCAGAAGTTCGTGATGATGCCGATGGAGTCCACCGGCATCATCAGCTCGCTAGGCGGCATTGCCGAGCTGGCCAAGGAAAGCTTCGGCCTGGGCAACGGCGGCGCGCCCGCCAAGCCCGCCCCGAAGCCGACGCCGCCGCCGCGGATCGGAGGCTGATATGCGCACGGCACTGATTGTCTGGGCCAGCCTGGCGCTGGCGCTGATGGCGGCCGAGACGCTGGCGCCGGGCGTGTTCCTGCTGTGGCTGGGTTTCGCCGCGGCGGTGATGTTCCTGGTGATGCTGGGGGTGCCTGACCTGGCGCCGGTCTGGCAGGCCACGGCTTTCATCGTGCTTTCGTTCGTGTCGATCGGGGTGTACGTGACCTATTTCCGCGGTCGCGAGAAGCCCAGCGACCAGCCGCTGCTGAATCGGCGCGGCGCGCAGTTGGTCGGGCAGGTGTTCGTGCTCGACCAGGCCATCGTGGACGGCCGTGGCCGCCTCAAGATCGGCGATGCCTTCTGGTCCGCTGAAGGCCCGGACCTGCCGCAGGGGCGCCGCGTGCGCGTGATCGGCGCCGACAACATGTCGCTGCAGGTAGTCGCTGCCGACTGAACGGCGACTGGCGCTCGCCAGCGCGGCGGCTTGCGGGTAGGATGAGAATCATTATCATTCCCTGACCTGCCCGCCCGGAGCACGACCATGACCCGCCTGACGCTTTCCCTTCTGCTGGCCAGCCTGCTGGCCCCGGCCGTGTACGCGGCGGAACTGGTCGTCTACACCGAGCGCAAGGAGCCGCTGGTCAAGCCGCTGTTCGAACGCTACGAGCGCGAAACCGGCACCCGTATCGAACTGCTGTCCGACGGCGCGCCCGTGCTGATCGAGCGGCTCGCGGCGGAAGGCAACAACACCCGCGCCGACCTGTTCATGGCGGTGGACGCGGGCAGCCTGTGGCAGGCGGCCGAACGCGGCCTGCTGGCCCCGGTGCAGTCGCCGGCGCTGGAAGCGGCGATTCCCGCCCACCTGCGCGATCCCCAGGGTCGTTGGTTCGCGCTGTCGCAGCGCGCCCGCACCATCGTTTATTCCACCGAGCGCGTGGATCCGTCCGAGCTGTCGGGCATTGGCGACCTGGCGCGAAACAAGTGGCGCGGCCGCCTGTGCCTGCGCTCGTCGAAGAAGGTCTACAACCAGTCGCTGGTCGCGACCCTGCTCGAGCGCATTGGCGTGGACTACACCGAGACCGTCGTGCGCGGCTGGGTCGCCAACCTGGCTACCGCGCCCTTCGCCGACGACACCCTGCTGGCCAAGGCGATCGCCGCCGGCCAGTGCGACGTCGGCATCATCAACACCTATTACCTGGGCCGACTGCAGCACGATGACCCCGCGTTCCCGGTGCAGGTGTTCTGGGCCAACCAGAACGGCGTCGGCGCCCACGTCAACGTATCGGGCGCCGGCATCGTTGCGGCGTCGAAGCAGAAAGATGAGGCCCGCAAGTTCCTGGAGTGGCTGGCCTCGGAATCGGTGCAGGCTGATTTCGCCAGCATCAACTTCGAAATCCCGGCGCGTCCGGGCGTGGCGCTCGATCCGGTAGTCGCCGCCTGGGGGCCGTTCAAGGCGGATCCGGTGAACGTGTCGGTCGCGGGCCAGCGTCAGGCCGAAGCCGTCAAACTGATGGATCGCGCCGGCTGGCGTTGACCGCATGAGCCGAGGCGCTTTGCGCACCGCCTGGCCGCGGGTGCTGGCCTGGTTGCTGGCGCTGCCCTTGCTGTTGCCGGCGCTGTGGCTGGTGAGCGCTTTCGCGACGCCGGCGCCGGACGTGTGGCCGCATCTATTCGCGCAGGTGCTGCCCGAGGCGGTTCGAAACACGCTGGCGCTGCTGGGCTTGATCGCCGTGTTCGCGCTGCTGCCGGGCGTCGGTTTTGCCTGGGCCAGCGCGCGCTATGACTACCCGGGACGGCGCCTGTTCGACTGGGCGCTGGTGCTGCCGATGGCGCTGCCCGGCTACGTCGTTGCCTTCGTCTACGTGGGGCTGACGGACTATGCCGGGCCGCTGCAGCAGGCTTGGCGCGCGCTCGGGCTGACGGCGAGCGCGTTTCCGGAGTTGCGCAGCGTGCCCGGCGCCGCCGCGGTGCTGTCGCTGGTGCTCTATCCCTATATCTTCCTGCTCGTGCGCGCCGCGTTCCTGCGCCAGGGCAGTGCGGCCATGGACGCCGCGCGTTCGCTCGGCCACGGGCCGCTTTCGGCCTTCGTGCATGCGGCACTGCCGATGGCGCGACCGGCCTGGGTGGCGGGCCTCAGCCTGGTGATGCTCGAGGCGCTGGCGGATTTCGGAGCGGTCAGCATTCTCGGCGTCGACACCCTGACCACGGCGATCTACAAGACCTGGTTCGGGCTGTACTCACTCACCGCGGCCGCGCAGTTGGCCTGCGCGATGGTGGGCCTGGTCGCACTGGTGCTGGTGCTGGAGCGGCTGGGTCGCGGCCGCGGCCGTCACGCCGGCAAGCAGCTGATGCCGCCGCCGCGTCGACCCTTGCCGGGCTGGCGTGGGCGCACGGTGTCGGCGCTGGCGGCGCTGGTGGTCGCGCTTGGCTTCCTGGTGCCGGTGGCGCAGTTGCTGGTCTGGTCCTGGCAGTCGCGAACAGTGTTGCCCGAAGTCGGCATGCCGGCGCTCAACACGGCGCTGCTGGCGGCGATGGCGGCGGGGCTGGTCCTGGTGATCTCGCTGGCATTCACGCTACTGGGTCGGCGGGGCGGCGGTGATCGGGTGGCCCAGGCGGCCGGCTTCACGGCCGGACTGGGCTACGCGGTGCCGGGAACGGTGCTGGCGGTCGGCGCGATGTGGCTGCTGGTGGCCGTCGAGCGCAGTTGGCCCTGGCTGTCCGGCCTGGCCCTGAGTTCAAGCCTGGTGGCGGTGCTGCTGGCGCTGTCCGTGCGCTTCCTGCGCGTGGGCCATGAGGCGACCGAGTCCGCGTTCCAGACGCTGCGGCCGTCTCTGCTCGAGTCCGCCCGCGTACTCGGTGTCCCCGCCGGCGTGCGCCTGCGCCGCATCGTCCTGCCGCTGCTGCGGCCGGGCCTGGTGGCGGCGGTGCTGCTGGTGTTGGTGGAAACGGTTAAAGAGCTGCCGGTCACCCTGATGCTGCGCCCCTTCGGTTGGGACACGCTGGCGGTTCGCATCTATGGCTACACCACCGAGGGTCTGTGGGCCGAGGCGGCCTGGCCGGCGCTGTGGCTGTGCGCGGTCGGCTTGCTGCCGGTTTGGTGGCTGGTGCGTCAGCAGCGCTGAACGTACGCGGGCGCACGCCGTTCCGGCGCCGACGATCGCGGGCGGCCGGCGCGTGTGGGAACGGGACGGCGATGCGATAATGGCCGCCTTCCCACGCACACCCCGGCAGGCCATGAGCAAGAAGACCGTCCTCAACGACACCCATCGCGCGCAAGGCGCCAAGATGGTCGATTTCGGCGGCTGGGATATGCCGATCAACTATGGCTCGCAGATCGAGGAGCACCATCAGGTGCGTCGCGACGCGGGCATGTTCGATGTGTCGCACATGACCATCCTGGACTTGCATGGCGCCCAGGCGCGCCCCTTCCTGCGCCAGCTGGTGGCGAACTCGGTGGACAAGCTGCAGAAGCCGGGCAAGGCGCTGTATGCCTGCATGCTCGACGAGCAGGGCGGGGTCATCGACGACCTGATCATCTATTTCCTGGCTGAGGACTTCTTCCGTCTGGTGGTCAATGCCGGCACCCGCGACAAGGACCTGGCCTGGATCACCGCCCAGGCCGCGCCCTTCGACCTGCGCGTGCAGGAGCGCCGCGACCTGGCCATCGTCGCGGTGCAGGGTCCGAACGCGCGCGCCAAGGTGCTGGGCCTGCTTTCGCCAGATGCGGCGCAGCGCGCCGGCAAGCTGCTCAAGTTTGCGGCCTGCGAAGTCGACGGCTTGTTCGTCGCGCGCACCGGCTACACCGGCGAAGACGGCTTCGAAATCATGGTGCCGGAAGCGCAGGCCGTCGACTTCTGGAACCGGCTGCTGGCCGCCGGCGTCGCCCCGGCCGGCCTCGGCGCGCGCGACACCCTGCGACTGGAGGCGGGCATGGCGCTCTATGGTCAGGACATGGACGAGTCGGCGACGCCATACGAAGCCGGCCTGGCCTGGACGATCGCCCTGGACGAAGGGCGCGCCTTTAACGGTCGCGCCGCGCTCGAAGCGCAGAAGGCCGCCGGCGGCGCCCGTCAGATGATCGGCCTGGTGCTGGACGAGAAAGGCGTGCTTCGCCACGGGCAGCCGGTGTTCACCGCGGCCGGCGAGGGCGAGATTCTTTCCGGAACCTTCTCGCCGACCCTGGGCAAAGCGATCGCGCTGGCGCGCGTGCCGGCGGGCGAAGTGGGGTCGGTCGAGGTGGACATCCGCGGCAAGCGCCTGCCGGTGCGCGTTGTGAAGTATCCCTTCGTCCGCGACGGTGCCGCCCAGCCCGGCGTGCTTGCCTGAGTCCGCGCGCGCCGGATGCCATCGCGCGCGCACCCCGCTAGACTAGCCACACCCCCCTGCCGTCACCCGACCAACGAGGCCTGTCATGAGTGAAATCCCCGGCGACCTGAAGTTCCTCAAGTCCCACGAATGGGCCCGCGTCGAAGACAGCGGCCGCATCACCGTCGGTATCTCCGACCACGCCCAGGGCCTGCTTGGCGACCTGGTCTACGTCGAGCTGCCCAATGTCGGCGACCGCCTGGAGCAGGGCGGCGCCGCCGCCGTGGTCGAGTCGGTCAAGGCCGCCAGCGACGTCTACGCGCCGATCGCCGGCACCGTGGTCGAGGTCAACGCCGCGCTGTCGGACAAGCCCGAGACCATCAACGAAGATGCCTACGGCGAGGGCTGGCTGTTCGTGCTCGAGGCCAGCGAACCCGACCAGCTCAAGGAGCTGCTGGCGCCCGACGACTACAGCCAACTGCTCGAGGACGAAGGCCACTGACGGTCGAGTCCATGACGCACCCGACACCGGCCGCCATGTGCGGCCGGTGTCGTATCCGGCGTTCGAGAACGCCGCGATGCGGTCGTCCATCGCTGCAAAAGTTCGCGCACTTCTGCCTTTCGGGGCATCGAAAAGCGCTGGCGGAAGGCGGCGGCCTAAAGTTTTTTTCAGGCCTTCCGAGGCGGTCGGTACGCATGCCGCGGCCTGCCCTGTACACGCGGACGCGCGTCGGGAAAAACGATGTGCTTTTACGCGCATGGCTTTTTTAAAGCACTTTTATCGCGCGCGCTTTTTTCGTACGCGTCGTTGGCCGTGTATCTGAGTCCGCAAGGCGACGAGTTCAACGCCGGTGCACGGCCAGGGAGTCTTGATATTTTTTCTGCAAAGTTGTTGACATCAAGATTTACCGTGATTAGCTTTCGCCCAGCAGACGTCAACTGCGGAAACGAGTGATCAGGATCGAAACGACAACGCGCGCAGCAACATCGAACTCCGCCCGGACTCCGTCCTCGGTGGATCAGGGCAACCATCCCTCCGCGAAATCGAAAACGAGCTTCCGCGCAAGCCGCCATTCCAACGCCCGGGCCGGTCATGGCCCGGGCGTTTTCTTTACCGGCGCATCGCGCCGGACCCCATCCGTCCACGGCGCCCCTGGCGCGGTGGCGGTGCGTCGCGGGAATCCTCCCGCGGCGGTGCATTTGTGACTGGGCAGTCCAAACGCCAACTGACGAGGAGTTGACCATGGCTACTAAGAAAGCTGCGAAAAAACCGGCCAAGAAGGCCGCGAAGAAATCCGTGAAGAAGACGGTGAAGAAGGCGGCCAAGGCCGTCAAGAAGACCGTGAAAAAGGCTGCCAAGAAGGTCGCCAAGAAGGTCGCCAAGAAGCCGGCCAAGAAGAAGGTCGCAAAGAAGAAGGTCGCTAAGAAGGTCGCTAAGAAGACCGCTAAGAAGACCGCTAAGAAGACCGCCAAGAAGGCTGCCAAGAAGACCGCGAAGAAGACTGCGAAGAAGTCTGCCAAGAAGGTCGCGCGCAAGCCGGCCAAGAAGGCCGCGAAGAAGGCTGCCAAGAAGACTGCCAAGAAGGCTGCCAAAAAGTCGGTCAAGAAGACCGCCAAAAAGAAGGTAGCCAAGAAGGCCGCCCGCAAGCCGGCAGCCAAGAAGGCCGCCAAGAAGTCGGTCAAGAAGACCGCCAAGAAGGCTGCGAAGAAGCCGGCTGCCAAGAAGACTGCCAAAAAGCCTGCGGCCAAGAAGAAGGCGGCGCGCAAGCCCGCTGCCAAGAAGCCGGCGATGGCGATGCCTGCCGCTCCGGTGGCTCCGTCGCTCTAAGACGGGTCGCAAGCGATAAGTCTGGACTCTCTCCCCGCGTTGCCCAGGCGGGGAGGGAGACTTTCCAGAAGCTCCAAAGAAAACGCCGGCCTTGTGCCGGCGTTTTGCTGTTCAGGGCTGGCGGCCCTGGCGCAGGCTCAGCGCCGTTGGCGGGGCCGCGGCGGTTCCGGAGACAGCCAGTCGCGCGCCGGCAGGCCCAGCGCGCGGTCCAGCGTGGTGGGCAGCAGTGCCGCCGGCATCGAGGATTCCGAGTTCCACAGGATCACCACGCCAATGTCTTTGTCTGGCAGGAACGCAGCCATGGCCCGATAACCTTGGACGGCGCCCGCGTGATAGACGAGGGTGTGGCCCTCATAGTCATAGATGCGCCAGCCCAGGCCGTAATAGGCGCTGCGCAGCCGTTCGCGGCGCCAGCTTGTGCCGCGGATCTCGCCCGGTGTTTCGACCTGCGGCGTCTGGATTTCGTTGAGCAGTTCCGGGGGCAGCACGTCGGGACGGTGGCCCATCTGCGCAATCAACCACTGCGACATATCGCGGATGCTGGCGTTGACGCCGGCAGCCGGCGGGATCCGGTAGTAAGTTTCCTTGGGCCGCACTGGCAGCCACTTGCCGCCGCTGCGCACGTGCGGGCGGGCCCAACTCGGGCTGGCCTCCAGGCCGTCGCGACCGAAGGTGGCGCCGTACATCCCGAGCGGATGGAACAGGCGCTTTTCGACCTGGTGGTGATAGAAGTCGCCGGTGACGGCGAACACCAGGTCGCCGACCAGGCTGAAGGCGATGTTCTGATAGGCGTAGCAGTCGCCCGGGGTGCAGGACAGCGGCGCATCGGAAAGTTTTTTGGCCAGCAGCGGATAGGGCTGGTCGGCCTCAAGGTCGCGATCGAAGGTGTTGTAGCCGAGGCCGACGCGATGGCTGAGGATGTCACGCACCGACAGGCGCTGCGCACCCTGCAGGTCGCGCAGGGTGAAGGTGGGAAGCTGGTTGGCGATGGGTGCGTCCCAGGTCATGGCGCCCTCGCTGACCAGCATCGCGCTGAGGGTGCCGGCGAAGGCCTTGGACAGCGAGGCGACGCGGAACGCGGTGTCGGTCCCGACCGGCTGCGGATCGCGACTGTCGACGACGCCATAGCCTCGCAGCGACACCACTTTTCCGTCCTGGACGATGGCCATGGCCATGCCCGGAATGCGCGACTGGGTGACGACTGTTTCCGCGAGCTGCTCGATCTCCCGCGCCTGGGCGCTGAAGTCCGGCGTGGCGGCGACATCGGCAGCGGCCACCGGCCAGGCGAGCGCCAGCCACAGGACCATCACGGTGGCGGGCAGGCGGGGCGGAACCTTGGCTTTATTGCGTGGCATGTCCGACGTATGCTTGAGGAACAGCCTCATTCTAGCGCGCGATCCGTGCCGGGGGACTGAACAGGGGAGAGTCCAGATGATCACTTTGCTCGTGCTGGCCTTGGTCGTCGGCGTAGCCGCGGCTTGGGGTGTCGGCATCTACAACGGGCTGGTCACCGCCCGCAACGCGTTCAAGAACGCATTCGCGCAGATCGACGTGCAGCTGACCCGGCGCTACGACCTGATCCCGAACCTGGTGGAGGTCGCCAAGGGCTACCTCAAGCACGAGCGGGAAACGCTCGAAGCCGTCATCCAGGCGCGCGCCGCCGCGGTCAGCGGGCTCGCCGCCGCCAAGGCGAACCCGGGCGATCCCAATGCGATGGCCTCGCTGGGCGGTGCCGAGACCGGACTCGCCGGCGCGCTTTCGCGGCTGATGGTGGTCGCCGAGGCCTATCCGGACCTCAAGGCCAACCAGAACATGATGCAGCTGACCGAGGAACTCACCTCGACCGAGAATCGCGTCGCCTTCGCTCGCCAGGCCTACAACGACTCCGTCATGGCCTATAACAACAGGCGCGAAGTGTTCCCCTCGAACATCATCGCCGGCATGTTCAACTTTGTCGCCGCGGCCCTGCTCGAGATCACCGAGCCGGAGAAGCGAGAGGCGCCCAAGGTCTCGTTCTGACCCTGCTGCCGTCGTCCCCTCGGGACGGCGGCAAACCCCCGGAGGCTGGTAGCGCATGAATTTCTTCGAGCGCCAGGAGCAGGCCCGGCGCCAGTCGGGCCGCCTGGTCATTATGTTTACCCTGGCCGTAGTGGCCATCGTGGTGGCGGTGGATCTGGTGTTCCTGGTGGCGGTCGGCGCGTTCTCGCAGGACGGCTCGCCGGCGGCCGTGATCGGGCCGCTGCTGCTGGTTACCTTGGCGACCCTGGGCATCATCGGCGTGGCCTCGATGTACCGGATTTCCAGCCTGAGCAGCGGCGGCGCCGCCGTGGCGCTGCAGATGGGCGGTACGCCGGTGCCCGAAGACACCACGGACTTCCACTACCGGCGCCTGCGCAACGTGGTCGAAGAGGTCGCCATCGCCTCGGGTGTCCCGGTGCCGCAGCTGTACGTGCTGGAGAACGAAGCGGGCATCAATGCCTTCGCCGCTGGCTACGCGCCTGGCGATGCCGCGGTCGCGGTGACTCGCGGTGCGCTCGACAAGCTCAACCGCGACGAACTGCAGGGTGTGATTGCGCACGAATTCAGCCATGTCCTCAACGGCGACATGCGCCTGAACATCCGGCTGATGGGTCTGCTGTTCGGCATCCTGGTGCTGGCCGTCGTCGGCCGGAAGGTGCTGCTGCACTCGCGCGGCAGTTCGAAGAACGCGCTGCCGGTCATTCTGGTCGCGCTGGCGGTGCTGGTGGTGGGCTATGCCGGTCAGTTCTTCGGCCGCTTGATCAAAGCCGGCGTCAGCCGTCAGCGCGAATTCCTCGCCGACGCGTCGGCGGTGCAGTTCACCCGCCAGACCAAAGGCCTGGCCGGCGCGCTCAAGAAGATCGGCGGGCTTCCGGACGGGTCCAAACTCGCAAGCCGTGACACCGAGGAAGTGGCGCACATGCTGTTCGGCGACGGCATCGGCTATTCCTCCCTGTTCGCCACGCATCCACCGCTGATAGCGCGCATCCAGGCCCTGGAGCCGTCGTTCCGGCCCGAGGCGCTGGTGGAGCAGTCGGCGCGCTGGCAGATGCATCCGCCCTCGGGCCTGGACGAAGACCTGGCGCTGGGCCTGGATGCGCGCAATCCGCCGGCGCTGCCCGGCGACCGGGTCGAGCTGCAGGTGACACCGCCCGCCGTGGTGGCCCAGGTAGGCGCGCCGCAGGCGAACGACTACGAGCGGGCGGGTGCGCTGGTCAAGGCCATTCCCGACGTGCTTCGGCGCGCCGCGCACGAGCGCGACGAAGCGCCGGTCCTGCTGTTCGGCCTGCTGATGGCGCCGCCGGGAAAGGTGCGCGAGCGCCAGCAGTTCGAACTCAGCAGCCGTCTCGACGAACGCCTGGTGCGCCAGTCGCTCGACTATGCCGACCGCCTGGCCGACCTGCCGCGCATCCTTTGCCTGCCGCTGGCGGCGATGGCGATGCCGACCCTGCGCCGGCGTCCGCGTCAGGAGCTCGAGCAGTTCATGGACAGCTGCTACGCGCTGACCCATGCCGATGGCAAGGTCAGCCTGTTCGAATACAGCCTGGGCCGTCTGCTGGGCAGCCACGTGCGGCAACTGCTGGATCCCGCCGCGAACTCGCGGCCCGCCAACCGCCGCCTGGTCGATGTCAGTGCGTCGGCGATCGAAGTGATGGCCGTCCTGGCCCAGGCCGGGCATGAGGATGCGGCGTCGGCGATGCGGGCCTACCTTGCCGGGATGGCGCGCGTGTTCCCGCGCCTGAATTCGCCCTACCGGCCCTCGGCCGAACCGCTGCGGGTCTTGGACGAGGCGCTGCCGCGGCTGGACGAAGTCGAGCCGCGCGGCAAGGAGCTGCTGCTCGAAGGCCTGGTTGCGGCGGTCAGCCACGACGGCCGCATCTGCGTCGCCGAGGCCGAACTGCTCCGCGCTATCTGCGCCAGCCTGCGCTGCCCGCTGCCGCCGATGCTCGAGGTCTGATCAGGCCGCCTGGCCGCGGATCAGGTCGGCGGCGCGCTCGGCGATCATCATGGTCGGGGCGTTGGTGTTGCCGCCGATCAGCTTGGGCATCACCGAGGCATCGACCACGCGCAGGCCGCTCACGCCGCGCACGCGCAGCTGCGGATCCACCACGGCATCGGCATCATCCTCGGCGCCCATGCGGCAGGTGCCCACCGGGTGGTAGATGGACTCGGCCTTGCGGCGGATGAAGGCGGCCAGCTCGGCTTCGTCCTGCAGCTTGTCGCCGGGCAGCAGCTCGTCGCCGCGGAACGGTGCGAAGGCGGGCTGGGCGAGGATCTCGCGCGAGAGCCGCAGGGCTTCGAGCATCACCTTCAAATCGTGGCCCTCGGGGTCGCTGAGGTAGCCCGCTTCGATCCGTACCTTGTCGGCGGCGCTGGCGCTCGCCAGCCGCAGCTGGCCCCGGCTGCGCGGGTGCAGGCAGCAGGCGTGCAGGGTGTAGCCGTTGCCGGGCAGGCGGTTGCGACCATGGTCGTCGAGCTGGGCCGGCACGAAGTGGAACTGGATGTCGGGACGCTCGTCCTCGGCCAGCGCGCTGCGCAGGAAGCCGCCGGCTTCGGCGATATTGCTGGTGCCGGGGCCGGACTTGAACAGGTAGTACTGAAGGCCGACCGAGACATCGCTGAGCTGGTCGTAGCTCAGGCCCTGGGTGCAGCGGACCATGGTGCAAACGTCCAGGTGATCCTGCAGGTTGGCGCCTACGCCCGGCAGGTCCTTCACCACCGTGATGCCGTGGTGGCGCAGGTGCTCGGCCGGGCCGATGCCCGAAAGCATCAGCAGCTGCGGCGAGTTCAGGGCGCCGCCGCAGAGGATCACTTCGCGCCGGGCGGCTTCGCAGAACGCACCCTTGCCGTCCACGGCATAGACCACGCCGGTCGCGCGCTCGCCTTCGAAGGTGACGCGGCTGGCGGTGGCGCGGGTGACCACGGTCAGGTTGGGGCGCTTGCGCACCGGCTTGAGGTAGGCGCGGGCGCTGGAGCTGCGGGCGCCGTCCCGGGTCGTGGTCTGGTACCAGCCGAAGCCGTCCTGGCGTGCGCCGTTGAAGTCGTCGGTGTCCGCATGGCCGGCTTCTTGCGCGGCCTGCAGGAAGGCTTCCGAAAGTGGATTCTTGTGGCGCGGGTCCGACACGCCCAGCGGGCCGTCGCCGCCGTGGAATTCGCTGTCGCCGCGCTGGTTGCCTTCGCTGCGCTTGAAGTAGGGCAGCACGTTTTCCCAGTGCCAGCCGGTGGCGCCCAGCGCCGCCCATTCGTCGTAGTCGCGGGCGTGGCCGCGGATGTAGCACATGGCGTTGATCGAGCTCGAGCCACCCAGCACCTTGCCGCGCGGCCACCACAGCATGCGGCCGTCCAGTCCCGGCTCCGGCTGGGTGGTGTAGTCCCAGTTCACGCCTTTCTTGCCGACCAGCTTGGCGATGCCGGCGGGCATGTGGATGAAGGGGTGCCAGTCGGACGGGCCCGCCTCGAGCAGCAGCACGCGGCAGTCGGGGTCCTCGCTCAGCCGGTTGGCCATGACGCAGCCGGCCGAGCCGGCGCCTACGATGATGTAGTCGTACACAGGATCTTCTTTATGCGGCAACAGTCCGAGGCTAGGCTCCCGTTCTAGAGCAAACACTCGGGCTTGGACAAGCCTGGTAACCAGGTGTGACAGCGCTCACACCGCACGCTGGACTGGCGGCCCCGGTCCGGGTTGGCTATGGTGCGCGCTCCCCACAGGGACCCGCATGGACCAAGGAAACGACACCGCCGGCCGCTTTGACCACCTGCGCGGCGCGCTGCGGGACTACCCGCCGTTGATCTGGTCATTCCTCTATTTTTTCTTCCTGCTAACCGGCTACTACGTCATGCGGCCGGTGCGGGATGCGGTCGCGGCGTCCAACGATCCGGCGATGGTGTTTCCGCCGGCGATGGTCCAGTGGTTCTCGGTCCGCGGCGTCGACCTGGGCGATTTCCAGATCCAGGCCTTGTTCACCGGCACCTTCCTGTCGATGCTGCTGCTGCAGCCGGTGTATGGCGCCCTGGTGAGCCGGTTCCCGCGCCGCGTATTCCTGCCGGTGGTGTACCTGGTTTTCATCGCTTGCCTGCTGGGCTTCTACGTCGCGTTCGAAATGGATATGCCTGGACGGGGCGGGGCGTATTTCATCTGGGTGGCGGTGTTCAACCTGTTTGCGGTGTCGGTGTTCTGGAGCTTCATGGCCGACATTTACACCGATCCCGAGGCACGCCGCCTGTACGGCTTCATCGCCGCCGGCGGTACGCTGGGCGGGCTGCTGGGGCCGGAGCTGACCTCGCGGCTGGTGACCCAGTTCGGCGTTGGCAACATGCTGCTGGTGTCGGCCACCTTCCTGACGCTGTGCCTGGTCTGCATCCTGCGGCTGGGTCCCTGGGCCCGCCAACGCGAGCGCGAGCGCGGCAACCTGGCCGAAGAAGAGGCGATGGGCGGGCGCGTGCTTGAGGGTCTGCGTCGGATCGCCGCCGATCCGCTGCTGCGTTCGCTGGCCTTCCTGATGTTCTTCGGCGTCGGGGTCGGCACGCTGCTCTACAACGAGCAAAACACCATCGTGCGGGAGATGACGGCCGGCAACCCCGCCGCCGCCGAGCAGGCCACCGCCTTCTTCTCGACGCTCGACAAGTGGATCAACTGGGTGGTGCTGGTAGTGCAGGTGTTCCTGACCCGCATGTTGCTGATCCGGTTTGGCGTGGCGCCGCTGCTGCTGGTGCCGGCGCTGGCGATCCTGGTGGGCTTCTGCGTGCTGTTCGCCTCGCCGCTGCCGATGCTGGTGGCGGTGGTGCAGGTGATGACCCGCGCGTCCGAGTTCTCGCTGTCCAAGCCGGCACGCGAAACCATCTATACGCGCGTCGACCGCGAAGCGCGCTACAAGGCCAAGGCGGCGATCGATACCGTGGTTTATCGCGGCGGCGACCTGAGTTTCGCCTGGCTGCACAAGCTCATGGCGGCGTTCGGCTCGTCCACCGTGTTTGCCGGTGGCGTGCTGATCGCGGGCGCGTTCACCTTCAGCGCCTGGCGTGTGGTTCGCGAGCAGGCGAAGCTGCCGTCCGATAGAGGCTGAGGACAGGCCCGGCGCGAGGCTGTCTTCGCACCTCGAAGACACCTGCCCGCCGCGGCTGCGCTACTCTTTGGGCATCGAACCGGGAGACAGCATATGAAGGTCAAGGCCGCCGTCGCGCACAAGGCAGGCGCACCGCTGAGCATCGAAACCGTTGATCTCGAGGGGCCGCGCTTCGGCGAAGTGCTGGTCGAGCTCAAGGCGACCGGCGTCTGTCACACCGATGAGTTCACGCTCTCGGGCGCCGACCCGGAAGGGCTGTTCCCGGCGATCCTGGGCCACGAAGGCGCCGGCATCGTGGTGGACGTGGGTCCGGGCGTGACCAGCCTCAAGAAGGGTGACCACGTCATCCCGCTCTACACGCCCGAGTGCCGCACCTGCGAGTACTGCCTCAATCCCAAGACCAACCTGTGCCAGTCCATCCGCTCGACCCAGGGCCAGGGCCTGATGCCCGACGGCAGCAGCCGCTTCAGCCTGGACGGCAAGCCGGTGCTGCACTACATGGGCACCTCCACCTTCGCCCAGTTCACCGTGGTGCCCGAGATCGCGCTGGCCAAGATCCGCGAGGACGCGCCTTTCGACAAGGTCTGCTACATCGGCTGCGGCGTCACCACCGGCATCGGCGCGGTCATCTTCACCGCCAAGGTGGAAGTGGGCTCGAAGGTGATCGTGTTCGGGCTCGGCGGCATCGGCCTGAACGTGATCCAGGGCGCGCGCCTGGCGGGTGCCGACATGATCATTGGCGTCGACCTCAATCCCGGCCGCGAGGCGATGGCGCGCAAGTTCGGCATGACCCATTTCGTTAACCCGAAGGAGGTCGAGGGCGACCTCGTGCCCTATCTGGTGTCGCTGACCAAGGGCGGCGCCGACTACACCTTCGAATGCATCGGCAACACCCAGGTAATGCGCCAGGCGCTGGAGTCGGCCCACAAGGGCTGGGGCACCAGCGTCATCATTGGCGTGGCTCCGGCGGGCGCAGAGATCAGCACGCGGCCGTTCCAGCTGGTGACCGGGCGCAACTGGCGGGGCAGCGCCTTTGGCGGCGCCCGCGGCCGCACCGACGTGCCCAAGATCGTGGACTGGTACATGGACGGCAAGATTGATATCGATTCCCTGATCACCCACACCATGCCGCTGGAGAAGATCAACGACGCTTTCGACCTGATGCATCGCGGCGAATCGATCCGCAGCGTGGTCGTGTACTGATGTCGGTCGAGGTCGCCAGCGAACACGGCTGTTTCGGCGGCGTGCAGGGCTTCTACCGCATGGCGTCGCCGGCTTGCGGCGGCAGAATGCGTTTCGCCGTGTTCCAGCCGCCGCAGGCGCGCGATGGCCGGGTGCCGGTGCTGTACTTCCTGGCCGGACTCACCTGCAGCGAAGAAACCGCGACCATGAAGGCCGGCGCCCAGCGGGTGGCGGCCGAGCTGGGGCTGATGCTGGTGATGCCCGACACCAGCCCGCGCGATACCGGCATTGACGGCGCCACCGGCGACTGGGAGTTCGGCGAGGCGGCGGGCTTCTATCTTGATGCGACGCAGGCACCTTGGTCTTCGCGCTTCCGGATGGAAACCCACGTGGTGCACGAACTCTCGGCGGCGGTGGCCGATCATTTTCCGGCCGATCCGGGGCGCGCCGGTATTCTCGGCCACTCCATGGGCGGCCACGGCGCATTGACCTTGGCGCTGCGTCATCCGGACCGCTACCGCAGCCTGTCGGCGATGGCACCGATCGTCGCGCCAAGCCAGGTGCCCTGGGGCCAGAAGGCGTTCTCGCGCTATCTCGGCGACAAGCCTGGTGCCTGGGCCGAACATGACGCCTGCGAGCTGGTAAAGCGGCGGCCCTTCGGCGGGCTGATTCTGGTTGACCAAGGCCTGGAGGATAAATTCCTGGCGCCGCAGCTGCAGCCCGAACGCTTCGAGGCGGCCTGCGCCGAGGCCGGGCAGGCACTGACCCTGCGTCGCCATGCTGGCTATGACCACGGCTACTACTTCATCGCCAGCGTCATCGAAGACCATTTGCGGCACCATGCCGCCCAGCTATCCGTCTGATCCCGGAGTTCGCCATGTCCCTGACCGCCCAGCTGCTTACCGCGTTCGTTGCCCTGCTGCACCTGGGCTTCCTGGTGCTGGAGATGTTCTTCTGGACCCGGCCGCTCGGTAAAAAAATCTTCGGGCTCGATCCGCAAGTCGCGCGGGACTCGGCCAAGCTGGCGATGAATCAGGGCTTGTACAACGGCTTCCTGGCGGCCGGCCTGGCCTGGGGGCTTTGGCTGGGCGACAAAGGTATTTGCCTGTTCTTCCTGGGCTGTGTGGTCATCGCCGGTCTGTTCGGTGCCGCCACCGTGAAGCGTTCTATTTTGTACGTGCAGGCGGTCCCGGCCATTCTCGCCGCCATCGCCACCCACTACCTCTAACCCCTGTAGGAGGGCCTTCAGGCCCGAAGCTTTCCGCCGCAAAGCTTCGGGCCTGAAGGCCCTCCTACAGGTGCCCGGTGCCCGCGATCAGGGCTCAGGGTTTGGGGCTCAGCCACATCGTGATTTCCGCGTGGAAGACTTTCTGGCCGGCGGGGTCGTGCACGTCCACGTTGATCGGCAGGCCGTAGCTTTCGGTCGCGCTCACGATCGGGATCATCGGGGTAGCCACGGCGCGCATCGTGCCCTGCGCCTTCTTCAGGTAGGACACCGTCATGCCTTTGGGTATCCAGCGCATGTCCCGGGGCAGGGAGGCATCGATCATGACGCCCGCGCAGAGCTCGGCCAGATTGCACAGGGCGATCGCATGCACCGTGCCGATGTGGTTCTGCACTGCGCGGCGATGAGGAATGGTGGCTTCACAGCGGCCGTGTTCAAGCCCGCGGACGCGGGGCCGGATGCTGCCGAAGTAGGGCGCCTTGAAGCAGACCGCGCGGCTGAACAGCCACTGCCCGCCCGGGAAACGGGTGAATTTCCGGTACAGCTTGAGCAGCGGCGTGTCAGCCATCGCGATGTCTCCAATTGCGATGTAGGAGGGCCTTCAGGCCCGAAGCTTCTCGGCGGAAAGCTTCGGGCCTGAAGGCCCTCCTACAGGGAGGGCTGAGTTTAAGCTCAGGCGGCGCGGTGCTGCTGCGACTCATCCTTGCGGTGCAACGAGGCGGACACCAGGTCGGCCGGGTCGAAGTCGTCGACCGTGATGGCTTCCCAGGTCAGCGTCCGCAGCTCCTCGAGCTGGACCTTTTCCTCGGCCGTGATCCAGCCCTCGGCGACGCCTTCGGCCAGCTGCGACGGGAAGTCGAGCGCCTCGATGTCGCTGTTCTTGAGCGCCTTGAGGAACTTGCGCTCCACCGGCTCGGCCAGGATCACCTTGGGCAGGAAGCTATTGATGCGGCCGGCCGGGTTGTTCTCGCAGGGCGTCAGGAAGATCCCCGACGCCATGCGGTCACGCGCATCCGACGGCGACATCAGCAGCGCCGCAGCGCGGCGGCCCAAACGGTCCGACGGCAGCTGGGCGCGACGGCCCCAGGGGAAAACCAGCATCCACATCAGCCAACCCACCGGGCGGATCGGGAAGTTGCGCAGCGCGCCGGAGAGGGCGAACTCGATCTTGTGCGCCGAATCGTGGAAGGCGTAGGCCAGCAGCGGCTGCTCGGCCGCCGGACGCCCCTGGTCCTCGTAGCGCTTGAGCATGGCGCTGGCGATATAGAGGTGACTGAGCACGTCGGCGAAACGGCCGGAGATCTTTTCCTTGAACTTGAGCTTGCCGCCGAGCGTCAGCATCGACACGTCGGCCACCAGCGCCAGGTTGGCCGAATAGCGGTTGAGCTTGCGGTAGTAGCGCTTGGTGTAGGCATCGCCCGGCACCTTGCCGATGCGCGCACCCACCAGGCCCATCACCCAACTGCGCACGGCGTTGGAAATGGCGAAGCCGATATGGCCGAACAGGTTGTGGTCGAAGTCACGCAGGCCGGCGGCCTTGTCCGGATTCTGCGCCGCCTGCATTTCCTTGAGCACCCAGGGATGGCAGCGGATCGCGCCCTGGCCGAAGATCATCAGGGTGCGGGTCATGATGTTGGCGCCCTCGACCGTGATCGAGATCGGCGCCGCCTGCCAGCCGCGGCCCAGGTAGTTCATCGGGCCGAGGATGACGCCCTTGCCGCCGTGGATGTCCATGGCGTCGGCCGCGACCGCGCGCGCCATTTCGGTGGCGTGGTACTTGGCGATGGCCGAGGGCACCGCCGGCTTCTCGCCGCGATCCACCGCGGCGGCCGTGGCTTCGGACAGGGCGGCGCAGGCGTAGGCGTTGCCGGCAATACGCGCCAGCGCTTCTTCAACGCCCTCAAAGCGGCCGATCGAAAGGCCGAACTGCTTGCGGATTCGGGAGTAGGCGCCGGTGACCACGGCCGCGAGCTTGGACGCGCCGCTGGAGGTAGAGGGCAGGGTGATCGCGCGGCCCACGGACAGACACTCGACCAGCATGCGCCAGCCCTGGCCGATGAAGTCTTCGCCGCCGATCAGCTGGCTCAGCGGCAGGAACACTTCCTTGCCGTTGAGCGGACCGTTCTGGAAGGCGCAGTTGAGCGGGAAATGGCGGCGACCGATGTTCAGCCCCGGGGTTTCGCGCGGGATCAGCGCCAGGGTGATGCCGCGGTCGGACACTTCGCCCAACAGCTTGTCCGGGTCATGCAGGCGGAAGGCCAGTCCGATCACGGTCGCCACCGGCGCCAGCGTGATGTAGCGCTTGTCGAAGGTGAGCTTGACGCCAAGCACGCGAGCGCCGTTCCACTCGCCTTCGCAGACGATGCCGAAGTCGGGCAGCGAGGTAGCGTCGGAGCCGGCGGTCGGGCCGGTCAGGGCGAAGCAGGGAACGTCACGGCCGTCGGCCAGGCGCGGCAGGTAGTGCTTCTTCTGCTCGTCGGTGCCGTAGTGCAGGAGCAGCTCGGCCGGGCCCAGCGAGTTCGGCACGCCGACGGTGGAGCTGAGCGTGGCCGAAATCGAGGCCAGCTTCTGGATGACCTTGTGATGGGCCAGCGCCGAGAAGCCCAGGCCGCCGTATTCCTTGGGAATGATCATGCCGAAGAACTTGTTGGTCTTGATGAAGTCCCACAGCTCCGGCGGCAGGTCGTTGCGGACGTGGGTGATGTCCCAGTCGTTGGTCATGCGGCAGGCCTGTTCGACCGGGCCGTCCAGGAAGGCCTGCTCTTCAGCCGTCAGTTCGGGCTTGGGCTGGGCCAGCAGCTGCTCCCACTTGGGCATGCCGGAGAACAGCTCACCCTCGAAGCCGACCGTGCCGGCATCGAGTGCGGTTTTCTCGGTATCCGAAAGCTTTGGCAGCATCTTGGTGTAGATGCGCAGCAGGGTCTTGGTGATCAGGGCCTGGCGCAGCGGCGTGATCAGCAGCGGCAGCGTTACGATTGCCAGTAGCGCGGCGGCGACGATCGTCGCGGTCAGGTTGGCGCCAGCCAGGGCAACGGCAACGAGCAAGGTGGCGGCCAAGGCAGTGAAGATGGCCAGGCTGAGCCGGTGGTAGGCCACCAGCAGGATCGCCAAGGCAAGCGCGAGGAAGGGGGCGAGGATGCTCATCGTGGATCTCCGTGGGCGGCCGTGGGGGCCGGCAGGTCGTTCAGGAATTGAAGCAGGGTATCTGTAAAGGCGCTGTTGTCGTCACCGGCGACCATATGGGTGGCCTGCGGCAGTTGGACGTGGCGCGCGCGTGGCGCCAGGTCCAGGAAATGTTGCACCGTTTGGTCGGTAACCAGGTCGCTGCGGCCGCCGCTGACCAGCAGCACCGGGACGTCCAGGGCGCGACAGGCGGCTTCCAAATGGTCTTGCAGGCCGTCCGTGTCGGGGATGAATTCACTCAGCAGGCGGGGGTCCCAGTGCCAGCCCAGGCGACCATCCTCGCGCTTTACCAGCAGGTGCGACAGTTGCGCGGGCGACTTCTTCCCGCGCCGGTGCGGCAGGTAGGCGGCGATCTGTTCCGCCGCGTGCTCGAAGGACTCGAAGCCATCCGGATGCGCGTTCATGAAGCCAAGGATGCGCTCCACGCCGGCGGCTTCCCAGCGTGGCGTGATGTCCACCAGCACCAGCGCCGAAAACGGTCGATCGCGCGCCTGCGCCATCAGTCCGGTCAGGCCGCCCATAGACGCGCCGACCAGGATGGGCGCCGGCGCCAGCGCCCGGGCGGCCGCGATGACGTCGTCCACGAACTGATCGCCGGAATACCGGGAGTGGGCCGGGTTGCGCTCGGACTGGCCATGGCCCCGAACATCCCAGGCCAGGCTGGCGCGGCCGGCCTCGGAAAGGCGCTGCTGGGTGCTGCGCCAGGCCTGCCGCGTCTGGCCAAAGCCATGGGCCAACAGCAGCCCGGGGCCGGTGCCGGCGTGGTGGTCTGCGGCCAACGCCAGCCCGTCGTGCGTGTGCAGTGGCAGCACGGTAGAGGAGGCAACAGCAGCAGCTTGGGCGAGCATGTCCATACGGACCAGTATGGGTTGAGCGGCCAAGGCATGTCAATACCAGCGCGTATGGTGCATCATTGCCGCGTCCCGACAGGCCGTGAAGGCTTACCGGGTGCCCCCGCAGCCAGTAGACTCCGCCGTATGGTCGCTTCCGCCCCGAAAACCGAACGCCCCTCGCGCCTGAGCGCCGAGGACTGGGCCCTGGCCGCGCTGGACGTGATCGCCGAGCAGGGCCTCGCGGCCGTGGCGGTCGAGCCGCTGGCGCGTCGCCTCGGCGTGACGAAGGGCAGCTTCTACTGGCATTTCCCGTCGCGTGAAGCGCTGCTGGTGGCGGCGCTGGAGCGCTGGGAGGCGATGGAGCAGGAAACCGTCTTTGGCCAACTCGAGGCCATCTCCGACCCGCGTGCGCGCCTGCAGGCCTTGTTCCAACTGGTCGGGCATGAGCTCAGGCCGCACATCATCTATAGCGAACTGCTCAAGGCGCTCGACCATCCGGTCGTGCAGCCGGTGCTCAACCGCGTATCGCAGCGGCGCCTGGACTACCTCACCGCCAGTTTCCGCCAGGCCGGCCTGCCGCGTCTGGACGCGCAGAACCGCGCCCGACTTACGTACGCGGCCTACGTGGGTTTCCTCCAGCTATCGCTGCAGCTAGGCCAGCCGCGCCTGCACCACGACGAGTTCGAGGCCTACGTGGCGCACGTGATGAATACGCTGATCCCGGCCTGAATCAGGCCGGCCCCGGCGCCGCGGATTCGCGGCCGTCGCGCCACTCCCATTCGTGCTGCACCAGGCCCAGGCGGTCGAGGTGGCGCAGGATCGAACGCACGGTCACCACCGGATAATCGCCCGACAGGCGCGTGCCCAGCGAATGCTCGCCGAAGTCGGTATTGGCCGAGAACAGTCCGCCGAGCACGCGCTTGGAGTAGGCGATCTGCAGCCGGTCGGGCTGGAAGCCATCGGCCTGCTGTACCGCCTGCACTTGCCGCCGATCCGGCAGCGCGCCGACCGGCAGTCGCGCCGCCGACAATTGCTCGATCACCCAGGCCGTGGAGTTCTGGCTGCGCAGGCCCTCATGCGGCGCGATCATGTTGTAGCGCGGTTCGTGCAGGCGCAGCGGCGCGTCGCCGAGCAACTGCGGCACCAGCCGCGCGGCAAGCGCGGGTTCGAGCCAGGTGATGCGGGCATCCTGAGTCACCAGGTCATCCAGGAAATAGTTCACCAGGCCTTGGGTGAATACGCCGGAGCGATCGCTGCCGCAGCGGTTGAGCAGATGCACCACGGTCCAGCGCCCGTTCGGGTGGTCGCGCAGCACGAAGCCGACGTGGCTGTAGTGCAGCCCGTAGCCCGACAGGTCGGTGCCCGCGCGCGACACCAGCGCCACCGGCACGTCCATCGCTTCGAGTTGATCGAACACTCGCCGCGCGGACTGCGCCGCCTCGGCGATCTGGGTCGGACCCGACGAAGTGGCCGTGCAGGCGGTGCCTGCCTGGGCGGTACCGACAACCAGCCCCAGGGCCAGCAGGCTGGCGCGAAGCAGGCGCCTCATCGGTGCATCTCGGCGTGGTGGATCAGGCTGTGCGTCAGGGCATCGGGCACGAAGGCGAGGATCTCGGCGCCGATGCTGAGCAGGTAGCCGGCCGATACCGCCGTCACGATCACCGTGGCGCCGACCACCAGGCCCAGGCCGGCCAGCAGGTGGGCGCCAACCTCGATCGCGATCGAGGCGCCCGTGGCTGCCGACACCAGCACGAGCTCGACGCTGCCGGCCAGCGGCCGGATGGCCTGCAGCACGAGGCTGGACCCGGCCGGGATCAAGGACAGCAGCGCGGCCGTGCCTTCGACCGAAGGCGCGACCGAATAGGCGGATGCCTCGCTGAGGGCGCTGGACTGGGCCGAGGCCGTGGGGCTGGCGGCGATGACCAGCAGCGCGGGCAGGATCAGGTGGGACAGGGACATGGCGGACTCCGGATGAACGGGAGTCCAGCCTCGCTCGCAGGACGCGGAGCGGCAACAAGAATAGACTAGGGATAGCATCTATCGGCCTAAAGTATTGGATTACGCTACCCATGGCGCTTCGTACCGAGCTCACTTCAGCCCTCAAGCGCTTGCTCAAGGCGCAGGGACTTACCTATGCGGCCCTGGCCAGCGAGCTGGGTCTGAGCGAAGCGGCGGTCAAGCGGATGTTCTCGCGCCAAAGCCTGAACCTGGCGCGGCTCGAGCAGGTGTGCGCGGTCCTCGGCGTGGGCCTGGCCGAGCTGGCGACCGAGTCGCGGCGCGGCCAACTGCCGCTGGCGGAACTGTCCGCCGAGGCCGAACAGGCGCTGGTGGACGACCCGGCCCTGCTGCTGACGCTGTACCTGGTGCTCAACCGCTGGCGCCAGGAAGACGCGCTGGCGCGCTATCGGTTCACGGTGCCGGAGTGGACCCTGCTGCTGACCCGGCTCGACCGCATGGGCGTGCTCGAACTGCAGCCGGGAAACCGGGTGCGGCTCCGCACGGCCCGGAACTTCCGCTGGCGTCGGGACGGACCCATGCAGCGCTTCTTCCAGGAGCGGCTGCTGCCGGAATACTTCCAGCGCCCCTTCGCCGCCGCCGACGAAGACCTGCTGCTGCTGAGCGGCATGGTGTCGCCGGCGTCGGCCGAACGGATGCGGCGCCGGCTGGTCGAACTGGCGGAAGAATTCGACGGCCTGCTCGCCCAGGATGCCCTGCTGCCGCCCGCGGGCCGGGTCGGCGTGAGCCTGGTCCTGGCCCAACGGCCCTGGTCCCTGGCCCTGTTCGCGCCCTACCGGCGCCAGACGGGGGAGTGAGTGGTTAGAATGTCGGCGTCGACCGGCGCTGGGTCCTCGCGCCGTCCCTGCTTTCCCCTTGACCGGCCCCGCCAGGAGCCCTACTGCCATGCCCAGCCAGCTCGTCAGTCTCAAACAGTGGGTCGATGAAGTCGCCCGCCTCACCCAGCCCGACCAGGTCCACTGGTGCGATGGCTCCGACGCCGAGAACGCCAAGCTGGTCGAGCTGATGCTCGCCAACGGCGACCTGCTCAAGCTCAACGAACAAACCCACCCGAACTGCTATCTGCATCGCTCCAGCCCGCAGGACGTGGCGCGCGTCGAGCATCTCACCTTCGTCTGCACGCGCGACCCGGCCGATGCCGGCCCGAACAACCACTGGATGGAGCCGGCCGAGGCGCATGCCCAGATGGACGCGCTTTACGCCGGCTGCATGCGCGGCCGCACGATGTACGTCGTGCCCTACTGCATGGGTCCGATCGACTCGCCGCTGTCGCGCTGCGGCGTCGAGATCACCGACAGCCCTTACGTCGTCGCCAACATGCGCATCATGACCCGCATGGGCCGCGACGCGCAGGCGCGCATCGAGCGCGAGGGCAACTTTGTCAAAGGCCTGCATTCGATCGGCGAGCTTGATCCGAACCGTCGCTTCATCATGCATTTCCCGGAAGAGCTCAGCATCCAGAGCTTCGGCTCCGGCTACGGCGGCAACGCGCTGCTCGGCAAGAAGTGCCACGCGCTGCGCATCGCCAGCTTCCAGGCGCGCACCGAAGGCTGGCTGGCCGAGCACATGCTTATCGTCGGCATCGAGAATCCGAAGGGTGAAACCCATTACGTCGCCGCTGCTTTCCCCAGCGCCTGCGGCAAGACCAACCTGGCCATGCTGATCCCGCCCGAGGGCTATCGCCGCGACGGCTGGAAGGTGTGGACGGTTGGCGACGACATCTGCTGGATGCACCCGGGCGCCGACGGCCGCCTGTACGCGATCAATCCCGAGGCCGGCTATTTCGGCGTCGCCCCGGGCACCAGCGAGAAGACCAACGCCAACGCGATGGCCATGCTCAACCACGATGCCATTTTCACCAACGTCGGCGTCACCGCCGAGGGCCAGCCGTGGTGGGAAGGCATGACCACGGGCGCGCCGGCGCAGGACTGGCAGGGCCGTCCCTACGACAAGGCGGTCAGCCCGGCCGCGCATCCGAACGCGCGCTTCACCGTCAGCGCCAAACAGTGCCCCAGCTACACCGACAAGGCCGAGGATCCGCAGGGCGTGCCCTTGAGCGCGATCATCTTCGGCGGCCGTCGCGCCTCGCTGGTGCCGCTGGTGCTCGAGGCCCGCGACTGGACCCACGGGGTGCTGGTCGGCGCGTCGATGGCGTCCGAGACCACCGCCGCCGCCACCGGTGCAGTGGGCGTGGTGCGTCGCGACTCGATGGCGATGAAGCCCTTCGCCGGCTACAACTTCGGCGACTACTTCGCGCACTGGCTGTCGTTCGACAAGCCGGGTGCGAAGCTGCCGAAGATCTTCCAGGTCAACTGGTTCCGCAAGGACGAGGCCGGCAAGTTCATGTGGCCCGGCTTCGGCGACAACCTGCGGGTGCTGGAGTGGGCGCTCAAGCGCGCCACCGGCCAGGCCGAGGCGATCGAGACGCCGGTGGGCAACGTGCCCAAGCCTTCGGACATCAATACCGATGGCCTGGACCTGGACGCCGCCACGCTCGAGCAGCTGCTCGCGATCGATCGCGAAGGCTGGAAGGCCGAGATGGCCAGCATCGGCGAGTATCTCAACGAGTTCGGCGACCGCACCCCGCATGAGCTCAAGGCCGAGCGCGCCAAGATCGCAGCCCAGCTCGTCTGAGCCGCCGCGAGGGAACTGCGAACGGGCCGGCTTCTGCCGGCCCGTTTTCGTTGCGGGCTGACGCCGCCTTGCCGCCCACGCAGCTATCCTTGGCGTCGATGAAGGCCTACTACTGCCACCATTTCGTCCTGCCGCTGCCCGAGGGGCATGCGTTCCCGATGTCCAAGTACGCGCGCCTGCACGAACGAGTGTCGGCGCTGGCGCCGTCGCTGGGCATCGCGCTGCATGAGCCGCCCGCGGCCAGCGACGAAGACCTGGCGCGCGCCCACGACCCGCAGTACATCCGCGCCATGTCGGAGGGCAGCGCCGATCCCGCGCTGATGCGGCGCATCGGTTTCCCGTGGTCGGCCGCCATGGTCGAACGCTCCCGGCGCTCGTCCGGCGGCACGATGATGGCGCTGCGCGATGCGCTGGCGGGCGAGGGCGTCGCGGTGAACCTTGCCGGCGGCACCCATCACGCCGGGCCGGCCCGCGGCGGCGGCTACTGCGTGTTCAACGATGCCGCCGTGGCGGCGCGCCATGTGCAGTCGCTGGGGCTGGCGCGGCGGGTGCTGGTGGTCGACCTGGATGTGCACCAGGGCGATGGCACCGCCCTGATCGCCGCAGGCGACGATTCACTGTTTACCTTCTCGATGCACTCGGCGCGCAACTACCCCGCGATCAAGCCGGCCTCCGACCTCGACGTGGCGCTGCCCGACGGCACCGCCGACGCCGCCTATCTCGACGCGCTGGCGCTGCACCTGCCGCAGGCCATCGAACGCGCGCGTGCCGATGCCGTGATCTATCTCGCCGGCGCCGACCCCTACGTGGGCGATCGCCTGGGCCACCTGGCCCTGAGCAAGCCGGGCCTGGTCGAGCGCGACCGCCAGGTGCTGGCCGCCTGCCGCCGCCACGGCCTGCCGCTGGCGGTGTGCATGGCCGGCGGTTATGCCCATGAGGTCGAGGACATTGTGGATATCCACGCCAATACGGTGCAGGCGGCCGCGCATCACCATCGGGCGCTGGCGGCCGACTAAACCTTCCGGTCGCCCGGCGCATCCGAGTGGGTATGCTGAGCTTTGCCGTGACCCTCGACGCCGCCCCCGACATGCCGCTCGCCTCAGCTCGCGACCAGGACCACGCGCTGGTGCGCGCGGCGGGCGGTGGCGATGTTCGCGCATTCGAGCAGCTCTATCGCCAGCATTCGCGCCGCATCTATGCCGTGCTCTGGCGCCTGTGCGGCCATGAGGCGCGGGCCGAGGATCTGCTGCAGGAGGCTTTCGTGCGCGCCTGGCAGGCGCTGCCGGCCTTCCGCTTCGAAAGTGCCTTCTCCACCTGGCTGCATCGGCTGGCGGTGAATACCGCGCTGATGGAGTTGCGCTCCCGCCGCGGCGCCCAAGCCTTGGAAGATGACGACGCCGCGCTGCCATACCAGGCCAGCGAAGACAGCGCCGGCCAGCGCACCGCGCTCGGGCTCGATCTTGAGCGCGCCGTCGCCACGCTGCCGCCCCGGGCGCGCGCGGTGCTGGTGCTCTACGACATCGAAGGCTGGAAACACGAAGAGATCGCGGCCGAACTCGGCATGGCGGTAGGAAGTTCGAAAGCACAACTGCATCGCGCCCGCGGCCTGCTGCGTGCGCGTCTGGGAGAGGCTCATGAGCGAGATTGAACTGCGCGGGCAGCTGCGCCAGCTGCCGCATGAACTGGATCCGCCGCGCGACCTGTGGCCGGGCATCGCCGCCCGGCTGCCGGCGCGAGCGCCGCGTCGCCGCACCGGCGTCTGGCTGGGTGGCCTCGCATTGGCCGCATCGCTTTGCCTGGCCGTGGGCCTGGCCTGGCAGGTGCGCCAGCCGGATGCGGCGCCGGCCGACCCCCAGGCCGAACTCGTGCAGCGCGAGGCCGAGGCGATGACGCGGGAATACCGGGCGGCGTTGGACCAGTTCCAGGGCCTGGCCATGCCCGAACCGCTGGCGCCCGCCCTGGCCACGCTCGACCGCAGCGCCGATGAGATCCGCGCCGCGCTCGAGGCCGATCCCGACGCCAGCTACCTCTTGGGCAAGCTGCGCCGCACTTACGCCCAGCGCCTGGTGCTGACCCAGCGCGCCGCCCGCAGCATCCACGCATGAACACCAGAACGGAGAACCCCATGTCCACCCACGCCCTGCTGCGCGCCGCCGCGCTCGCCAGCCTGGTCGCCGGTGCCAGCGCGCTGGCCGCCACGCCGATCAACGAAACCCGTCCGCTGTCGGCCACCGGCAGCGTCAGCATCGACAACATCAAGGGCCGGGTCAGCGTCCGCACCTGGAACCAGCCGCAGGTGCGCATCACCGGCAGTCTCGGCGAAGGCGTCGAGAAGCTGGAGATCGAAGGCAGCGGCGAGCGCCTGTCGATCCAGGTGCGCTACCCGGAAAGCAGCGGCTGGTTCGGCTGGGGCAGTTCGAAGGGCGAGCCCAGTACGCTCGAGGTCATGATCCCCTCGGCCGCCAGCCTCAAGGTCTCGGCGGTCAGCGCCGACATCGACGTTGACGGCAGCGGCGGCGAACGCCTGGCGCTGGAGTCGGTAAGTGGCGACATTCTGGTCCGCGGCGCGCGCGTCGGCGAGGCCAGCTTTGAGTCGGTCAGCGGCGACATCGATGCCGAGCTCGACAGCCGCAGCACCAGCGCCGAGACCGTGAGCGGCGACGTCCGCCTGCGCGGTGCACTCGCGGGCCGGGTCGAGCTCGAGTCGGTTTCCGGCGACTTGGGCCTGAAGGCGGCGACCCTGGAGCGCCTGGACGTGAGCAGCGTATCCGGCGATGCCGACCTGCAGCTGGCGCTGGCGCCCGGCGCACGGATCGTCGCCGAGACCCTCAGCGGCGACCTGATCCTGCGCCTGCCGACCCAGGCCTCCGGCCGCCTGCACGCCGAGTCCTTCAGCGGCAGCATCCGCAGCCCGGTGGGCGAGGTCGAGACCGAAGAATATGGCCCGGGCAGTTCGCTGCGCGCGCGATTCGGCGATGGATCGGCCGACCTGCGGCTGGAAACCTTCTCGGGCGATATCCGCATCAGCACCGGCGACTAAGGCCGGTGCCGGGGCTCAGCCGGCGTCGACGCCGGCCTCGCGCAGCGCGGTGCGCAAAGGCGCCAGATGTTCGCCGAAGGGGCGCCAGCGGCCTGATGCCTTGGTGTTGAGCGGCTGCCGAACCTGCCAGTAGCTCGCGGTCTTGACCGTATTCGACAGCGTGTGGAACTGCAGGCAGCCGTCGTCCCAGTCCAGGCCCAGGAACGCCAGCAGCTTTTCCAGCGCCGGCCGCGGCTCGCGCACGAAGGCGTCGTAGTCGAAGTCCAGGATGTCGTCGCCGTAGAGCGACTTCCAATGCGCCATCAGGCGTCGGTACTGGCCGTAGTGGTGGCCGATGTCGCCGAGGTCGGCCGAATAGCCGGCCACGCGCAGGTTCAAGTGCTGGGTGAACACCGACAGCCCGGTGTCCATCGGGTCGCGCAGGGTGTGGATGATCTTCGCGTCCGGGAACAGACGCTTGATCAGGCCCGCCAGCTGGAAGTTGTCCGGCCGTTTGTCGGTGAGATAGCGGCTGGCCTGGCCCTGCGGGAAGCGCTGCGCCAGTTCGGCGCGGTACTCGTCGGCGAAGGCCTGCCAGCGCGCGTCGTCCACGCCGGCCACCGAGGCGGGGAAGGGCGCCAGCCGCTGCGCGGCGAGCCGCGGCAGGAACTCGAGCTCGCCGCCCGGGGTGACCTGTGGATGCGCGGCCAGCACTTGCTCGACCAGGGTCGAGCCCGAGCGGAACATGCCCAGCACGAACAGCGGCGCGGGGCCTGGAGCGGTGGTCGCGGGCTTGGCAGCTGCGGCCGGGAAAGCAGCGATCAGGGCGTCGGTCAAGGCGACCTGATGCGCGCGGTCGTAGCTGCGGCCACTCTGGCGCACCAGGCTGCGGTTGCCGCGGGCATAGGCGTCGAAAGCCAGGTCGTGGGCAGCCAGGCGCTCGTAGGCGCGGCCCAGCGCGAACAGCAGGTTGGCGCGGACGGTGAGATTGCCCACCACCTTGCCCGCGGCTTCGTTGGCCTGGGCCAGCAGCGGGTCGTCAGTGCCGCTGGCGGTATGAAGGTTGACCGTGCGCGCCAGGGCTTCGTAGCGAAGCTCCTGGCTGGCCTTGTCGGCGCCGGGCGGGCCGGACAGGATTTGCTGGTAGCAGGCCAAGGCCTGCTCGCGCTCGCCGCGCTCCTCGTGCAGGTTGCCCAGGTTGAGCTGGGCCGGCAGGTAGTCCGGGGCCGCCGCCAGTGCGGCGCGCAGTTCGGCTTCGGCCTCGTCATCGCGGCGCAGGAAGTCCGACAGCAGCGCCGCGCGGTTGAGGTGAACTTCCGCGGGACGCCGCACGCCGCGCGCAAGCGCTTCGCCGTAGGCCTCGAAGGCTTCGGCGTAGCGGCCCTCGGCGCGCAGCAGATAGCCCAGCTCGTACCAGCCTTCGGCGGCGTCGGGTTTTTCGGCCAGCACCTGCTTGAACAGGTCGATGGCCTCGGCGCGCCGGCCTTGGCGGTGCAGCGCGGCCGCCTGGGCCAGAAGGTCGGGGGTAGGCTCGGTCATCGGGGGTTCCAGCGGATCAGGGGCGATGCAGCAGCAGCTGCCAGCCCACGAGGTTGTTGCCGGCGTGGAACTGCGGCAGGCGTTCGATCAGGGTGAAGCCGGCCGTCGCGGCCTCGGCCTGGAGTGCATCCATGCGCGCGTCGGAACACGCGTGCTCGACCAGGTCGTTGAGGCGGCGGGCCGAGGCGCGCATGTCGGCTTCGGCGCGATCGACTTCCAGGCCCACCGTCGCGGCGGGGGACTGCTTGCGGGCGTTGAGCAGCTTTTGCGCGGCGTCCAGCGCCACGTCCAGCACGCGCCCACCGCCGGCCTGGCGGGCCTGCGGCAGCGCCAGCTTGATGGCCTGGATGGCGCTGCGCAGTTCGGCGGTGGCGCGGTCGGTGGTGCCTGGTGTCACCTGTTCCATCGTCACCAGCTTGTGCAGGCGGCGATAGAGCTTGGTTTCCTTGAGCACCAGGTCGCATTCGGCCAGCGACTGGCGGGCGCTCAGTATCAGGGCCGATTCGGCGTGGTGGATGATGAACTGGGCATCGCCGCCGGGCTTGAGCACGCGGAAGATTTCCGCCAGCGCCGCCGGCGTCTCGGTGTACTCGAGCGCGTAGTGACCGGTGACCGCGTCGAAGCGCGCATCCTCGAACGGCATCTTCTCGGTGGCCACGCCGGCATGGAACTGGATGCCGTCGAAGCGCTTGGCGCCATCGGCCACGTCGCGCACCGGATCAATGCGCGCCAGGTCGCTGCCGTGGATGTCCCAGGCGTAGCCCTGGGCCTGTGCCGCCTGCTTGGCAATCAGCGGCACCGCGCCGTTGCCGGTGCCGATGTCGAGAATGCTGGCGGCAGCGGGCAACGTGGAGAAGAACTCCACCCAGGCCGCGCGCAATTCGAGGTCGTAACCGCCGTCAGGGCCGGCGGGGCCGGTGACGATGGCGCCGCCGCGATAGAAGGTCTCCCACTGGTCCAGACTCAAGCTTGTGCACTCCTTGGAAACCGGGGAATATTATCACGATCCATTCACGGCAAATCCGGCGCCCCCGCTGCTTCGGCGCGCCCTGCCGCCGTCCCTCGTGGACCTTTTGCAAGGAATCATCGTGAACTCTTCCCAGCCCCGTTCCATCGCCGTCGTTGCGCTGCTGCTGCTTGCGTCCGCAGGCCTCGCGCACGCCCAGGCGCCCAGCCATGCCTGCGCCGCCACCGAAGATCCCGAGGCGCGACTGGCCTGCTACGACGAAGCCTTCCCGCCGGTGGCGTCAGCGGCGAACATGGATGAGGCGCGACGCGAGCAGGCCCGGCGCGATTTCGGCCTTAGCACGGTGCAAAAACGCGAGATGGTGGCCGAAGATGACCGCGATCCGACCGGCGATCGCATCGAGGCGGTGGTCGTCAGCGTCAGCCGCCGCGGCAACGGCCAGCGTCTGGTCACGCTCGACAATGAACAGATCTGGCTGATCACCGAAGTCACCGACAAGGGTCGGCTGGCCGACGGCGACGCC
Organism: Arenimonas alkanexedens; assembly: GCF_054781355.1. NCBI lineage: Bacteria > Pseudomonadati > Pseudomonadota > Gammaproteobacteria > Lysobacterales > Lysobacteraceae > Arenimonas > Arenimonas alkanexedens. The sequence goes on along the minus strand of NZ_BAAGUO010000002.1, from coordinate 438,053 downwards.
GTGGTCGTGCGTCGCGGCATGATCGGTAATTACCTGATGCGCACGCCGGGTCGCGTGACCCTGCGCGTGCGACGCGTGCTTTGACCGCATGAGCACCGCGGGTGCGCCACAGGCGCTGACCACCACCGAGGCCGGACAGTGCGAAACCGCCATCGGCCTGTTGCGCGAAGGCAAGCTCGAACAGGCGCTTGCCCTGGTCGAAGGCGTGGTGGCGCTGCGGCCCCGCTCGCCCGACGCCCACCAGCTGATGGCGATGTGCCATTCCGAGGCCGGCGACTACTGGCTGGCCGAGCAAAGCTTCCGTCGGGCGCTCGCGCTGGCGCCGGACCAGCCGCTGCTGCTGGTCAATCTGGCGACCCTGCTGCGCAAGGTCGCGCGGGTACCGGAGGCGCTGGTGCTGTTCCAGCGCGCAACCGAGGTCGCGCCGCAGTTCGGCAAGGCCTGGCTCGAGCTGGGCAATACCCTTTACGACCTGGGCCTGCCCGACAAGGCGGTGCCTGCGCTGGAGCGTGCCGTGCAGGTGCAGGCCGATTCGGTAATGGCGTGGAGTGCGCTGGGCAGTGCCCAGCGCGCGCTCGACCAGTGGGACCAGGCCGAGGCGGCTTTCCTGAAGGCGCTCAAGCTGGCGCCCGGCTACAGCGCCGGCTGGTTGAACCTGGGCGCGGTAATGCGTCTGCGCGGCCGTGCCGACGAGGCGATCGCCTGTTTCGAGCGCGCGGCGCTGACCGGCTACACCGGGCCCGAGCTCGCCGATGCGATGGCGGGCGCCCTGCTCGACGAGGGTCAGGTGGACAAGGCACTGGCGCAGGCAACCCGCCTGACCGAGACCCATCCCGACTTCGTGCCCGGCCACGTCACCCTGGCCCACCTGCTTTGGGAGCACGGTCCTCGGATCGCGCCTGAGCGCGACGCCACCGAAACCTTCCGCAGCAGCGTGCAGGCCCGTCCCGACGACGCCGGGCTGACGCATGAGTTCGCTCGCTTCCTGCTGGCCGCCAAGCAGTCGGAGGAAGCCTTGGATCTGGTTCGCCGACTGCGGTTGAAGAATGACTTGCCCGCGCTGGCGCTGATGGAGGCGCAGGCGCTGGACGACCTGGGCTATCCGGGCCGTGCCCGCAATGCCTACGAAGCGCTGGCCGGCGGTCCGCTGGCTGCGCTGCCCCTGTTCCACAACGCCTTCGCCCGCCACCTGCTGCGTTCGGGCGACTGGCAGGCCGCTGCAGACCGTGCCACCGAAGCCACCCGGATCGCGCCGGCCCATCAGGAAGGCTGGGCCTATCTCGGCACGGCCTGGCGGCTGCTCGGCGATGCCCGCGAAGACTGGCTTTGCGACTACGAGCGGCTGGTGGCCAACCTGCGGATCGAGACGCCGGCGGGCTACGCGCGCCTGGAAGATTTCCTGGCGGCGCTGCGCAGCCGCCTCGACGCGATGCACGTCGCCGGCCGCGAGCCGGTGCAGCAAAGCCTGCGCGGCGGTTCGCAGACGCCGGGCCGATTGTTTGGTCGCCGCGACCCGGTCATCGGCCAGCTGCAGGTTGCCATCGAGCAGGCCATCGAACGCTGGCTGCCGACGCTTCCTGAAGACGCCAGCCATCCCTTCCTGTCCCGCAAGGCCGCGCACATGCGCATGACCGGCTCCTGGTCGGTGAAACTGTGGTCGTCGGGCCGGCACGTGAACCACATCCATCCCGAGGGCTGGATGAGCTCGGCCTTCTACGTGTCGCTGCCGCCCTCGGTGCGCGAGCAGCCGGCCGATGGCCACGCCGGCCACCTGCAGTTCGGCCAGCCGCCGGACGAGCTGGGCCTGGCGCTCGCGCCGCGCCGCATCCTGCGTCCGGAGCCGGGCCATCTGGCGCTGTTCCCGTCCTACCTCTGGCACGGCACGGTGCCGTTCGAGGACGAGCAGCCGCGCGTCACGGTGGCGTTCGACATGGCGCCGCGGCCGTCGGCCAAGTAGGTCCCGGCTTCGCGGTATCCTTGGAGGCTCGAAAACGGGCGCACGGCGGCCCGGGAGCCTTTCATGAGCGAACCGATCAATGCGCTGGCGCAGGCCGCCGGCGCCGCCGCCCAACAGGGGCGCTGGACCGAAGCCGAGCAGCTCTGGCGCAAGGTGCTGGCCATCGACCCGCGGCATCCGCCGGCGCTCTACAGCCTTGGCGTACACGCCTTCAAGCGCGGCGAGCTGGCCCAGGCCCACGGGCTGCTGCAGGCCGCGCATGCTTCGGCGCCGCGGGAACCGGCGATCGCCATTTCACTGGCCGTAGTGCTGCGCGACATGGGCGACGCGGCCGGCGAGCTGCGCGCGATCGAGGCGTCGCTGGTTGCCGACCCCTATTTCCTGCCCGGTCTGTTGGCCAAGGCGGCGCACCTGCAAAAGCACGGCAAGCTTCGGGCGGCGGCCATGGTTTACCGCAACGCACTGAGCGTGCTGCCGCAGGAGTCGCAGTGGCCGCCGTCGCTGCGCGCGCAGCTGCTGCAGGGCCGCGAGCTGGTGGAGAAGGTGGGGCGTGAAATGGCCGCTTTCCTCGCCGATCGGATCGGCACGCGCGCGGCGGCGCTGAGTCCCGCGGAGGCCGAGCGCTGGCGCGAGGCCGGCGCCATCATGAGCGGGCAGTCGGCGCCATATCCTTCCGTGTGCAGCCGGCTGCAGGTGCCGCGCCTGCCGGCGACGCCCTTCTTCGACCGCGCCGACTTCGATTGGGTGCCGGAAGTGGAGTCCCGCACCGAAGCGATCATCGGCGAAATGCGGGCGGCGATGTCCGAGGACGAATCCGGTTTCCGGCCCTACGTGGCCTACGAGGCCGGCGTACCCGTGAACCAGTGGCAGGAACTCAACCACTCGCGGCGCTGGAGCAGCTACTTCCTGTGGCAGCACGGCAAGCCCGTGCCCGAACGCCTGGCGCGTTGTCCCGAGACCGCACGCGCGCTCGAGGCCGTGGACATGGCCGACATCGGCGGCCTGTGCCCGAACGCGATGTTCTCGGCGCTGGCGCCGCATACCCATATTCCGCCGCACCACGGCGAAACCAATGCCCGGCTGGTGGTGCACCTGCCGCTGGTGGTGCCGGACAACTGCCTCTATCGCGTCGGCTTCGAACGCCGGCGCTGGAAGGTGGGCGAGCTGCTGATCTTCGACGACAGCATCGAGCACGAGGCCCGCAACGACAGCGACGAGCTGCGCGTGGTGCTCATCTTCGACGTCTGGAACCCGCTGCTTTCCTTGGCCGAGCGCGACATGGTGCGCGCGCTGTCGATGGCCTCGGGCGAGTTCCAGCTGCAGGCGTGACATTGAGATTACCCAGGAGTTGACGATGGACGAGACAGGGACGCAGGACGCCGCACAGGCGATGCAGGCCGGGGTGAGGCAGGGGTTCAACCTGCTCGAGCAGGGCAAGGTGGCCGAAGCCACCCAACTGTGCCGATCGCTGGTGCTGGCGCATCCGGCCGAACCGCCGGTGCTGATGCTGGCCTGCGAAGTGCGGCTGGCGAACGACGACCTCACCGGTGCGATCGAGGCCGCCGATGCCGTGTTGGCCGCCATGCCGGACAACGCCGCGGTCATGCTCAAGAAGGCCCATTTAAAGGTGCTGGTGCGCGAACGCACCGAGGCTAAGCGTCTGGCCTCCGAGGCCGTGGCGCTGGAACCGGGCAACGGCCAGAACCAGTGGGCGGCCGGCAAGATATTCGCCAACTGCGGCGACGCCGCCGGCGCCTGTCCTTTTTACGAAGCGGCCCTGGCGGCCGGCATGGCGCACTGGTCCCTGAACTTCGACCTGGCCAGCGCCCAGTTCTTCGCCGGCCAGTTCGAGGCGGCGGAAGAAAACATCGCCCGCGTCCTGGCCCACGTTCCCGGCCACGGACAGTCCCTGTACCTGCGCTCGATCCTGCGCCGCCAGACCGAGGCCAGCAATCACGTCGCTGATCTGCAGACCCGCCTGCAGGGACGCCTGCCGACGCCCGCCGCCGCCGCCGCGGCCCTGTATGCGCTGGCCAAGGAATACGAAGACCTGGGCCAGGCCGGCCCCGCCTTCCAGGCGCTGGCCGACGGCGCCAAGCTCAAGCGCCAGTCGCTGTCCTACGACGCCGTTGCCGAGCGGAACGTGATCGACGGCATCCGCGGGCTTTACACGGCCGAGGTCATGGCCGCGTCCACGCCCGGGCATGAGGAGGAGGGCGCGATATTCATCGTCGGCATGCCCCGCACCGGCACCACGCTGGCGGAGCGCATGCTGGCCAGCCATGGCGATGTCGGCTCGGCCGGTGAACTGATGGACTTCGGCCAATTGCTGGCAATCGCCGCGCAGAAAGCCCAGGCGGCCCAGCCCGGACTCTCGGTGGCCGAGGCCTCGCTGGCCATCGACTTCGCGGCCCTGGGTCGTGAGTACATGGCGGCGGCGCGCCAGGCGGCGCCGGGCAAGCGCTTCTTCATCGACAAGATGCCGATCAATTCCATGTACTGCGGAATCATTCGCAAGGCGCTGCCCAAGGCCCGGATCATCCATGTGGTCCGCGACCCGATGGACACCTGCTATGCGGTGTTCAAGACCCTGTTCCACCAGGCCTATCCCTTCAGCTATGACCAGGCCGAGTTGGCCGAGTACTTCATCGTCTACCAGCGCCTGATGCAGCACTGGCATGCGGTGATGCCGGAAGCGATCCTCGACCTGCACTACGAACAGCTGGTGACCGACACCGAAGACCAGGCCCGGCGGATGCTGGCGCACTGCGGCCTGGACTGGCGCCCGGAGGTGCTGGATCCCTCGGCGCATCCCGGCGCCATCGTCAGCGCCAGCGCGGCCCAGGTGCGTGAGCCGGTGCACTCCGGCTCGGTGGGCAAGTGGCGGCGTTACGAGGCGGGCCTGACCGTCCTGCGCGACCGCCTGAGCGCCGAGGGCCTGCTGAGCCCCTGACCCAAAACCCGTAGGAGGGCCTTCAGGCCCGAAGCTCCAAAAAAGGGGTCAGCCAGCTGACCCCTTTTTCGTGCGCGCCGTGTGGGAGGGACTTCAGTCCCGATGCTTTTTGGCGAAGGGCATCGGGACTGACGTCCCTCGCACGTGTGGCTTGATGGAGCTTCGGGCCTGAAGGCCCTCCTACAGGGGGAGGAACCAAAAAAAAGCGGCGGGCCGAAGCCCGCCGCTCAAGGTGTTGCTTAAGTGTTGCTTAGAACTTGAACGTCACCGAGGTGAAGAAGTAACGACCAGCCTGGTCGTAACCACCCAGCGAGTTGCCGTTCAGCGGGGCCAGGCCACCACCGACCAGCGGCGGTTCCTTGTCCGCGATGTTGTTCACGCCGACGGTGAACTCCGCGTACTCGCCGATGTAGGCCGAAGCCGACAGGTCGAAGTAGTTGTACGCGTCGATGCCGCCGTTGGCGGCCGTCAGGCCGTCAACCGCACCCGCGGCGCCGCTCGTCAGGATGTAATCCATCGAGCCGAAGTGGCGCCAGCGCAGGTTCACGGTGTACCAGTCACGCGAATAACGCACGTTCGCGATGTGGCGCCACTCGGGGGCCTGGCAGCTCGGGTTGACGTTGCCGGTGCAGTCGTAGGTCGCCGCGTCGTTCACGCCCGGGAGCGGGGTGATTTCCTGCTCGAGCAGGTAGCTGCCCTGCAGCGAGGTGGAGAAACGGCCGCCCAGGGCGTCGAAGCGGTAGGTGACGCCCAGATCGAGACCGCGGTACGAACGCTCACCGAAGTTGTCGGTCAGGTTGCTCACGAAGCCCGAGGTAGCCGGGTCGCTGCCGCGCCAGATGTCGCCGCCGCCCGAACGGTTCACGCGGTTGCACAGGAACGGATCGCCCGTGATGCCGCAGAAGGTCAGGATGGTGGAAGCACCGATGGTGCCGATCGCGTCTTCCAGGAAGATGTCGTAGTAGTCGACCGTGATCTGCAGGTTCTCGATCGGGGTGATGACCACACCGAAGGTGTAGGTATCAGCCTGCTCGGGCTTCAGGTTCGGGTTGCCACCGATGAACTGGTTGTACTGGCCAGCCGAGTTGTCCGGCACCAGGCCGTAACGCGACGGATCCAGGCCGGTGTTCTGGCACTGGGCGACGGTGAAGGTCGGCGACGGGCCGGCGCACGGATCGGAACCCGTCCACAGAGCGATCGACTGGGTCGAGAACAGCTCGTTGATGCCCGGCGCACGGATCGCGCGGTTGTAACCACCACGGGCGCGGACCATGCCGAAGTCGGCCGAGAAGCCGAGCTTGTAGGTGTCAGCGGTGCCCGACAGGTCGTAGTCGGAGTAGCGGTAGCCGAGGTCGAAGGCCAGGCTGTTGACGAAGCCGACGTCGGTCAGGACCGGGATCACGGCCTCGAGGAAGAGCTCGGTCACCTTGGTCGAACCGCTGACCGGGGTCTGCGGGCCACCGGCGCCAGCGAAGTTGCCGGACTGGCTGTCGGAATCCGCGGTGAAGTCATAGGACTCTTCGCGCCACTCGGTACCCAGGACCAGCGAGATGTTCTCGCCGTTGGCCGACGGGAAGCCGAAGCCGACGTCACCCGTGGCGTAGGCGTTGAACGAGGTCAGGCTGGTCGCGGTCTCGTAGATCGAGGTGCCGGCGAGGGCAGCAGCGGCCGCCGGAGTCACGCCGCCCGGCTGCCACACGTTGTACGGCAAGCAGCCCGAGAACGAGCCGGTCGGGCAACCCAGCACGCCCTGAACGATGCGCTGGTTCAGGAAGTCGTTCAGGCCCTGGCTGTCGTCGCGGGTCTGCGCGTGCAGGATCGAGGCGTTGTAGGACCAGCTGTCGTTGATCGCACCTTCCATGCCGAGCACGACGCGGAACGAGTTGGTCTCGTCGACGCGGATACGCGGGCCGCCTTCGACGTTACGCTTCGCGATGTAGACGTCGAACGGCAGGGTCGGGTCGAGGCCGAGGTCAGCGCAGAGGCTGCCGACCAGCGGGTTCGAGCAGGTCAGGCCCGGGATCGGGGTGAAGAACGCGCCCGACGGAGCGATCTGCGAGGAGTCACCCTTGTTGACGAACATCGTCTCGAGGTACGGACGGAAGTTCTCGTTGATTTCGTACTTGATCGAGGTGCCGAAGGTGTAGCGCTCGTCAGGACGCTGGTAGTAGTTGATCGGGGCGTAGTTGTACGGGGCGCCGTACGAGCCAGCCCAGCTGCCGTCCGGGTTCAGCGAGGTCGAGTAAGCACCGTCGTAGATGCCGTCGCCGTCGGTGTCCTGACCCACGTAGAAGTTGCCGGCCGCATTGGTGCCGGAGCCGCCGCAGGAGGTGCCTGACGCGTTCAGCGCGCAGGACGAGTAGTCGCGCTCACCCTGGAACAGGGGATCGTTCTTGCGGTAGGTCAGCCAGGCGGTGGCATGGCCGGCGCCGTCGGCGAAGCTGCTGCCCATGGCGATATCGACGTTCTTGGCGATGCCGTCGAAGCCGGAGTTGCCGTCCGGATAGTCAAAGTTGCGGGCGTCGAGACGACCCTGCATGTAGGTGTTGTCGTTCTTGTGCTGGTAGGCGCTGTAGCCACCAGTGATGCTGACGCCTTCGAACTCGGTGTCGAGCACGAAGTTCACCACGCCGGCGATGGCGTCGGAACCGTACACGGCCGAGGCGCCGCCGGTCAGGATGTCAACGCGGCTGACGAGCGAGGCCGGGATCATCGAGATGTCGCGGACTTCAGCGGCACCCGGGGCCAGGCGGTTGCCGTTGACCAGGGTCAGGGTGCGCTGCGGGCCGAGGCCACGCAGGTCGATGGTCGGGTAACCGGTCGAACCGTTGTTGGCGAAGGAGTCGAAATAGGTCGACAGCTGCGGGTACTGGTTGACGAGGTCGTCAACGCGGGTGGCGCCGGAGAACTGGAACTCGTCACGGCTGATCTCGACGACGGGCGACGAGGCGGTAACGGTCTGGCTCTGGATGCGGGTACCGGTGACGACGATCGCGTCAAGGGTGGCGGCTTCGTCCTCAGTGCCCTGATCCTGGGCGACAGCGGCGCCCGTGCTCATGGCGGAGGCGGCGCCCACGACGAGCGCGAACTTAATCGCGTCGCGGAGCTTGGTGGTCTTCAAAGTCATCTCTACTCTCCAAGTGGTTCTAGATTTGGCATGGGAGCCCGCCGCCGACGTGAAGTCGCGCACCCCGGAAACCGGCAGAGCCGTCCGGACTATAAGCGGGCTGGGGGAATAATTAAAGTGTCGTTAAGAACGCGCCCCCAGGGGGGCGCTCGAGACTTATCGTCCCGAATGGGATGATGGTGCTGATTTATTGACCAGCGTCCCATTAACGCGGAAAACCCCGCCACCCCCAAATTTCCGCCGCTTCCTGTGGGAGGGACTTCAGTCCCGATGCTTTTCGACGAAGAGCATCGGGACTGAAGTCCCTCCCACCGGGGGTATCAGCAGCAGCCGTGGTCGCCGAACTGGGCGGCGCCGGCCTTCACGCCCACGCCCTGGGTCTGGCCCTGTTCGCTGGCGACATAGTGCTCGGCGATCACCCGGGCCACGGCGGCGGTGACCCGCTTGCCGGTGGGAATGTGCAGGAACTCGTTGGGGCCGTGGGCATTGGAATGCGGGCCCAGCACGCCGGTGATCATGAACTGGGCGCCCGGGAACTTATCGCCCAGCATGCCCATGAAGGGAATGGTGCCGCCTTCGCCCATGTACATGGCCGGGGCGCCGAAGAACTCCTGGCTGGCGGTGTCGATCGCTTTTTCCAGCCAGGGAGCCAGCAGCGGCGCGTTCCAGCCGGTGGAGGCTTTCTCCAGCTCGACTTCGACCCGGCAGCCGTTGGGCGGGTTGGCTTCGAGCACGCGCTTGATGATTTCGCCGGCGCGCTTGGGCTCCAGGGTCGGGGGCAGGCGCAGGCTCAGCTTCACCGCCGTGTGCGGGCGCAGCACGTTGCCGGCGCTCGACAGCGTGGGCAGGCCGTCCTGGCCGGTCACCGACAGGGCCGGGCGCCAGGTGCGGTTGAGCACCAGTTCCGTCAGGTCCGCGTTCATCGGGCTCATGCCGGGCAGGAAGGGGAACTTGTCCCAGACTTCGGTGCCCAGCACTTCGGCGGCCCGCCGGGCCTGGGCGACGCGCTGGTCGGGAATGTCCACGTGCAGGTCCTGCACCAGGATCTTGCCGGTGGCCTCGTCTTCAAGCCGGGACAGCAGCTGGCGCAGCACCCGGAAGCTCGAAGGCACGATGCCGCTGGCGTCACCGCTGTGCACGCCTTCGCTGAGCACGCTGACCGTGAGGTTGCCACCGGCCAGGCCGCGCAGCGAGGTGGTGCACCAGAGCTGGTCGTAGTTGGCGCAGCCCGAGTCAAGGCAGACCACCAGCGACGGCTTGCCGATGCGCTCCGCCAGATGGTCGACGTAGAAGGGCAGGTCATAGCTGCCGGACTCTTCGCAGGCTTCGATCAGGATCACGCAGCGGCTGTGCGGCTTGCCCTGTTCCTGCAGCGCACGGATGGCGGTGAGCGAACCGAACAGGGCATAGCCGTCGTCGGCGCCGCCGCGGCCGTAGAGCTTGTCGCCCTTGATCACCGGCTTCCAGGGGCCGAGGTCGTCGGCCCAGCCGGTCATCTCCGGCTGCTTGTCGAGGTGGCCGTAGAGCAACACACAGTCGTCGCCGGCGCCGGGGATCTCGATGAAGATCAGCGGCGTACGGCCTTCGAGCTCGACCACTTCGACGCACATGCCGGCGATCGGCTGGGCCCGGGCCCAGCCGGCCAGCTGCTTCACGGCGTCGTCCATGTAGCCGTTCTCTTTCCACTGCGCGTCGAACATGGGCGACTTGTTCGGGATGCGGATGTACTCGACCAGCTGCGGCACGATTTCGCCATCCCAGGCATCGGCGATGAAACGGTCGGTCTTGGCGGTGTCCATGGGCGTTGTTCCTGGGGGCGGTGAAGCAAGGATTTTACCCCCGATGGCCACTGCGCCGCCGGACCGGGTAGGAAAGCGCCGACGCCGTGGCCGGCAGGCTTCATAGGCGAGCAGGTGGGGAACGGCGATGGGACGGGCCGCCCGGCCTGCCGAGACTGTGGCTGCCGGCGCGGAATGTTCCGCGGCCGGCTTTCCCATCCCCGTCCTGAGAGAGGTAACGCCATGCGCAAGTCCGCTTCCCTGCTTTCCACGCTGCTGCTGTCGGCCTTGCTGGCCGGCGCCGCCTTTGCCGCCGAAACGGTGGACATCAATACGGCCGACGCCGCCACCCTGGACCGGGTGCTCGACGGCGTGGGTCCCAGCAAGGCCGAGGCCATCGTTGCCCACCGCAGTCAGCACGGCGCCTTCCGCAGCGCCGACGAGTTGGCCGAGGTGAAGGGCATCGGCCTGTCCACGGTCGAGCTCAACCGCGAACGCATCAGTGTCGGGTCCGGGGCGGCCCGCGCCAAGGCACCGGCCGCGGCGGCGGCACCGAAGTCGCCGGCCCCGGCCGGGGGCTGATCCGTCGCAATCCCTGGGCCCGGCTCCGGCCGGGCCTTCCCCGCACTGCCCAGGAGGCTTTCGATGTCCGCGATCCTGCCGGCTTCGGCCCGCCCGTCCAGCGGCTACCGCGCCCGGCGGCTGGTGCATCGATCGGTGCCGGGACGGACCTACGTGCTCACCATCAACACCTTATATATGCGTCCGGTTTTCCAGGACGACGAGGCCGCCCGGGCGGTCTGTCGGGTGCATACGGCCACCTGGCCGTGGCGGGACGCCTGCCTGCTGGCCTGGGTGCTGATGCCCGATCATTGGCAGGGTCTGGTGACGCTGGGCGAACGCGACACGCTGTCTACACTGGTCGGGCGCTTCAAGGCCATCACCTCGCGGGCGGTCGAGGACCGGCATCGGGTCAACGGCTGGCTCTGGGGCCGTGGCTTCGGGGACCGAAGCCTGGCGCCGCAGGACGATCCGGTGGTGGTGGGCCGGCATCTGGTCTCCCATCCGCTGCGGGCCGGGCTGGTGCGAAGCCTGGCCGACTACGCCTACTGGAATGCGGCCTGGCTGCAGCCAGGCGACCTGCTGCCCGGAGACGCGTCGGCCGATTGACGAGCCGTTGCCCGGGGCTGCGCTAGACTTTGGCCATGATCGCTCCGCGCAACCGCACTGCAGCGTCCGCCATCGCCGGCTTGCCGGGGCTTACGTCACCGGCGTGCGTCAACCGCGCGCACGCTTCGCGGCAGGCGACCTGATGCAGCTCCAGCACCTGCCCGCGAACGAATACCGCCGCGAGCGCTGGCGCAATGAACGGGGCTGGACCCGTGAGATCCACCGCCACCCGGACGCGACCGCTGACTGGCAATGGCGCGTTTCGATCGCGGAGATCGACCAGGATGCGCCATTCTCGCCCTTCCCCGGCTGCGATCGCGAGCTGGTGCTGCTGGCGGGCGAGGGCATGCATCTGCAGTTCGACGACGGCGAGCAAGAGCGCGTCGCGATGATGCCGCCGCACGAGCGCCTGCGCTTCGCCGGCGAACGCGAACTGCACGCCGAACTGGTGAGCGGCCCGACCCACGACTTCAATCTGATCTGGCGCCGCGACGCGGTCGAAGCAACTTTGCTGCATCGGCCTTTGGTAGGCGCGATGGTTTTCTTCGCCGAGCCGGGCGTCACCTGGCTGGTGCATCTGCTCCAGGGCCAGGCGCACGTGAAGGACCTCGCGCGCCCGCTGCACCTGGCCCAGGGCGACAGCCTGCTGATGACCTACGACCCGAATGGCCCATCCCGCCGTATCCTGGACGGCGGCGGCGAACTCCTGCTCGCCAAGCTCAGCCCCTTGTAGGAGGGCCTTCAGGCCCGAAGCTTTTGGGGCGAACAGCTTCGGGCCTGAAGGCCCTCCTACAAAGGAATCAGCGGTCGTCCAAAGGAGTCAGCGGTCGTCCAAAGGAATCAGCGGTCGTCCAAAGGAATCAGCGGTCGTCCAAAGGGGTCAGCGGTCGTCGCGGGTCCAGACGGCGCCGTCTTCGCGCTTGACCGGGAATTTCGCGACGGCGCTGTAGGCGGGGGCGCACAGCGCTTCGCCGGTTTTCAGGTCGAAGCGCGCGCCGTGCAGGGTGCATTCGATCTGGTCGCCGTCAATCGGGCCGGCGCTGAGCTCGAAGTCCTCGTGCGTGCACTTGTCTTCTACGGCATACAGTTCGCCGTCAAGATTGACCACCAGGATCGGCGTATCGCCGTCCCAGGCAACCTGCGATTCGCCGGGCAACAGTTCGGACTCGGCGCAGACGCGGACCCAGGCGCTCACAGCGTTTTCTCCAGCAACTCGAAGCGCAGGTCGTCGCGGCGCGGCAGGCCGAATCGCACGTCACCGTAGGGGAAGGGCTTCTTGATGCCGGTGCGGCGGTAGCCACGCCGTTCGTAGAAGGCGATCAACTCATCGCGCACATCAATCACCGTCATGCGCATCACCGGCAGCCGCCAGGTGCTGCGGACGATGCGTTCGGCCTCGGCCAGCACGTCCTTGCCAATGCCGGTGCCCTGCAGGCCGGGAACCACCGAGAACATGCCGAAGTAGCCGGCGCCGTCTTCGTCGGCAACGTGGGCGCATGCCAGCAGTTGGCGCTCGCGCTCGGCCAGCAGTATCTGGCTGCGCGGCCGGGTGATGCAGGCCAGCACGTCGTCCACGCCGGTGCGGCGGCCATCGAGCAGGTCGGCCTCGGTGGTCCAGCCGACCCGGCTCGCCTCACCGCGGTAGGCCGACTCGACCAAAGCAACAATCGCGTTGGCGTCCGCCGGCGTGGCCGCGCGATAGGCCAGCTCCTGCGGCGCGTTCATGCCAGCAGCTTCCGGACTTTCTCGATCGCGTCGCCCAGCGCTTCGATCTCGACGTGGGTGTTGTAGAAGGCCAGCGACGCCCGGCATGTGGCCGGCACGCCGAAGTGCGCCATCAGCGGGTGCGCGCAGTGGTGGCCGGAGCGAACGGCGATGCCTTCCAGGTCGAGCAGGGTGGCCAGGTCGTGCGCGTGCGCGCCCTCGACCAGGAAGCTGATCACGGCGGCCTTGCCCGGTGCGGTGCCGAACATGCGCAGGCCGGGGATGGCCGACAGGCGGGTTTCGGCGATGCGCAGCAGGGCCTGTTCACGCGCTTCGATCTCGGCCATGCCGATCGCCTGCAGGTAGTCCACCGCCGCGCCCAGGCCGACCACGCCGGCGATATTGGGCGTGCCGGCTTCAAACTTGTGCGGCGGATCGTTGTAGACGGTTTTCTCGAAGCGGACTTCGCGAATCATTTCGCCGCCACCCAGGAAGGGCGGCATCGCCTTGAGGTGCTCGCGCCGCGCCCAAAGCCCTCCGGTGCCGGTCGGACCCAGCATCTTGTGGCCGGTGAAGGCATAGAAGTCGCAGCCCAGCGCCGGAATGTCGACGGCGCGATGCGGCGTTGCCTGCGAGCCATCCACCACGGTGATGACGCCGCGCTTGCGCGCTTCCCGGCAAATCTCCGCCACCGGATTGACCGTACCCAGGACGTTGGACACGTGGGTGAAGGCCAGCAGCTTCACGTCGCCGGTGAGCTTGGCGCGCAGGTCGTCGAGATCCAGCGCGCCCTCGGGCGTGATCTCGACCACCTTGATACTCGCACCGGTGCGCTCGGCCACCAGCTGCCAGGGCACGATGTTGGCGTGGTGCTCCATGCGCGTGAGCAAGATGGTGTCGCCGGCGCCCAGGCGCGGCAGCGCGAAACTGTAGGCCACCAGGTTGATGGCGAAGGTGGTGCCTGAGGTCAGCACCAGTTCGTCGGCGGGCACATTGAGGAAGCCGGCCAGTTTGCTGCGCGCGCCTTCATAGGCCTCGGTGGCTTCGCTGCCCAGTGCGTGCACCGCGCGCGAGACGTTGGCGTTGTGCTCGCGGTAGAAAGAATCCACCGCGCGGATGACCGACTGCGGCTTCTGCGAGGTATTGGCCGAGTCCAGGTAAACCAGCGGCTTGCCGTGCACTTGGCGGGTAAGTACCGGGAAGTCGGCGCGAATGGCCAGCCAGTCCGGTCGGGGCGATGCGGCGTTCATCAGTTCGCGTCCTCGGTGTCCAGGCGGGCGGTAAGTTGCGCGCCGAGGGTTTCGGCCAACGCGGCATCGCCCAGCACCGACAGCGGCTCGCGCAGGAAGGCCTGCACCAGCAGCGCGCGGGCCAGCGGCTGCGGGATGCCGCGGCTGCGCAGGTAGAACAGCGCGGTTTCGTCCAGCCGGCCGACGGTGGCGCCATGCGCGGCTTTCACTTCATCGGCGTGGATGACCAATACCGGCTGGCTGTCGATCTCGGCGGCGTCGGAGAGCAGCAGGTTCTTGTTCGACAGGCTGGCGTCGCTGCCGTCCGCGCCGGCCTGGATTTCTATGCCGCCATGGAAGACGACGCGGCCGCGCTGATCGGCCAGGCCGCGCCAGGGCAGTTCGCAGCGGGTGTCGCGGGCCTGGTGGCGAACGCCGAGCCGGGTGTCGAGGTGGCGGCGACCGTCGGCAAGAAGCACCCCGCCGGCCTCGAGCACGGCGTTGTTGCCCTGCAGGTCAACGTTGAGTTCGTGGCGCGACAGGCCGGCGCCCAGCTCCAGGTCGGCGCGGCGATAGCTGGCTTCCGCCGCCAGTACGGCATCGGTGCGGGCGAACAGGCTGGCACCGGTGGCGTCGTCCTGCACCCGGGCATGGCTCAGGCGGGCGCCGCGCGCCAGGTGCACGTGCGTCAGGTGGTTGGCGAGATGGCGATGCGCCCCGGCACCCAAGTGGTGCTCGACCAAGGAGAGCGAAGCGCCTGCACGCAGCTCGATCAGGTGCCGCAGGTGCATCGCGGCGTCGCCGGCCATCGGCGCACCCACGAACACGATATGCAGCGGCGTCGCCACCTTTGCGTCCGCGGCCACGCGCAGCAGTACGCCTTCGATCGCCAGGGCGGCGTTGAAGCGCGCGAACAGCGCATCGGGCTGATCGAACACGCGGCCGAACACCGCCACCGCCCGCGGATCATCGCCGGCCAATGCCTGCGACATGGGCCGCAGCTCGACGCCGGACGGCAGCGCGTCCAGCGCGGACCGTGCGGGGTCGAACAGCCCGTTGACGAAGACCAGGCGCGGCGACGGGATGCTCGCCAGCAGGTCGTCATCAACCGCCGCGGGTGCAGGAGCCACGAAACTGCGCGCCGCGAGTGCGCGCAGCGAAGTGTATTTCCAGGATTCGCTGCGCGGGCCCGGCAGACCGGCCGCGAGCGCAGCCGCCAGGGCCGCACGTCGGGCGGGGCCCAGCCCCAGTGCGTCCACCTGCGCGGTGGACAAGGCGGCGAAGCCGGCGTCGAAGGATTGCAGCAGGGCGCTCATGCTCAGGCCGACGCCCCCGGCGCGATCCGGTCCTTCACCCAGGCATAGCCGTGCGCCTCGAGTTCGAGCGCCAACTCCGGACCGCCGCTTTCAACGATGCGGCCGTCAGCCAGCACGTGCACCACGTCGGGCTTGATGTAGTCGAGCAGGCGCTGGTAGTGGGTGATGACCAGGAAGGCGCGCTCGGGCGAGCGCATCAGGTTCACGCCGTCGGCCACGGCCTTGAGCGCGTCAATGTCCAAGCCCGAGTCGGTCTCGTCCAGGATGGCCAGCTTCGGCTCGAGCAGGGCCAGCTGGAAGATCTCGTTGCGCTTTTTCTCGCCGCCGCTGAAGCCTTCGTTGACGGCGCGATGCAGCAGCTCGTCCTTGAGGTGCAGGACGGCCAGCTTCTCGCGCACGCGCTTGAGGAACTGCATCGAATCGAGCTCTTCCTCACCGCGCGCCTTGCGCTGGGCGTTGAGCGCGGTGCGCAGGAAGTAGGTGTTGTTCACGCCCGGGATTTCGACCGGATACTGGAAGGCCAGGAACACGCCGGCGGCGGCGCGCTCTTCGGGTTCCAGCGCCAGCAGGTCGATGCCTTCGAGCTGCACCGAGCCCTCGACCACCTCATAGCCTTCGCGGCCGGCGATGACGTTGCCGAGCGTGGATTTGCCAGCGCCGTTGGGACCCATGATGGCGTGCACCTCGCCGGGCTTAACGTCCAGCGAGAGACCCTTGAGGATGTCCTTGCCGGCGACGCGGACGTGGAGGTTTTCGATCTTGAGCATGTTCTTGCCTCGTAGTTTCCAGTTTCCTGTAGGAGGGCCTTCAGGCCCGAAGCTTTTCGGCGAAAGGCTTCGGGCCTGAAGGCCCTCCTACAGGGAGAGGGGGTCAGCCGACGGCGCCTTCTAGCGACACTTCCAGCAGTTTCTTCGCTTCCACCGCGAACTCCATCGGCAGCTCCTTGAAGACCTGCTTGCAGAAGCCGTCGACGATCATCGACACCGCGTCTTCTTCACCGATGCCGCGGCTGCGGCAATAAAACAGCTGGTCGTCGCTGATCTTGGAGGTGGTGGCCTCGTGCTCCACGGTCGCGGTCGGGTGTTTGACCTCGATGTAGGGGAAGGTATGCGCGCCGCAGAGCTTGCCGATCAACAGGCTGTCGCACTGGGTGTAGTTGCGGGCCCCGGCGGCGGTGTTGGCGATTTTTACCAGGCCGCGATAGGTGTTCTGGCCGCGGCCGGCGCTGATGCCCTTGGAGATGATCTTGGACTTGGTGTTCTTGCCCAGGTGGATCATCTTGGTGCCGGTGTCGGCCTGCTGGTGATGGTGGGTGAGCGCCACCGAATAGAACTCGCCCACCGAATCGTCGCCCTTGAGCACACAGCTGGGGTATTTCCAGGTGATGGCCGAACCGGTTTCGACCTGGGCCCAGGAAATCTTCGAGCGGTCGCCGCGGCATTCGCCGCGCTTGGTCACGAAGTTGTAGATGCCGCCGACGCCGTTCTCGTCGCCCGGGTACCAGTTCTGCACGGTCGAGTACTTGATCTCGGCGTCTTCCAGCGCCACCAGCTCGACCACCGCCGCGTGCAGCTGGTTCTCGTCGCGCTGCGGGGCGGTGCAGCCTTCAAGGTAGGACACGTGGCCCTTTTCCTCGCAGATGATCAGGGTGCGTTCGAACTGGCCGGTGTGGCCGGCGTTGATGCGGAAGTAGGTGCTCAGCTCCATCGGACAGCGCACGCCCCGGGGAATGAACACGAAGCTGCCGTCCGAGAACACGGCCGAGTTGAGCGCGGCGAAATAGTTGTCGCCGGTCGGCACTACGCTGCCCAGGTACTGGCGCACAAGATCCGGATGATCCTTGATGGCCTCGGACATCGAGCAGAAGATCACGCCTTTTTCGGCCAGCTCCTTGCGGAAGGTGGTGCCGACCGATACCGAGTCGAACACCGCGTCCACCGCCACGCCGGCCAGTCGCGCGCGCTCGTGCAGCGGTACGCCCAGCTTGTCGTAGGTGTCGAGCAGCTCCTGCGGCACGTCGGCCAGCGACTGGTACTTCGGGCCCTTGGGGGCGCTGTAGTAGCTAAGCGCCTGCAGGTCGATCGGTGCGATACGCAGCTTGGCCCATTCCGGCATCGGCATGGTGAGGAAGTGGCGATAGGCGGCGAGGCGCCAGTCGGTCATCCACTCCGGCTCTTCCTTCTTGGCCGACAGCGCGCGGATGATGTCCTCGCTCAGGCCGGGCGGGAAGGTATCGGACTCGATATTGGTGATGAAGCCGGCGTCGTAGCGGCGCGACAGCTTCTCGACGATTTCCTGGTTCTGGATGGCCATGTCAGCCTCCTGTTGCCGCGAGCTGCAGCGGAATGGATTTGCGGGCGGCCGACGCCGGAAGCATGTCGGCCAGGGAGATGCCGCCGAGCGCATCGGCGATGACGTCATTGATGCGGCGCCAGTGCGTCTGCACGCCACAGTGGGCCTCGTGCTCGCAGTTGGAGTGCTCGCCCGAGCATTCGGTCATGTTCAGGGGGCCTTCGATGGCTTCGACGATGGCCTTGAGCGGAATGTCCTGCGGAAGCCGCGCCAGGCGATAGCCGCCGCTGGCGCCGCGAAAGCTCTCGACCAGGCCGGCGTGCGCCAGGGGCTTGAGCACCTTGGCCACGGTGGGGGGCTCGAGCCGCGACCGCTCGGCCAGCTCACCCGAGGAGTGCACGCGGTCGGGTTCCTCGGCCAGGGCGACCAGGATGACGGTGGCGTAGTCGGTGAGTTTAGTGACGCGAAGCATGGTCCGGACCCGGGAAATTGAATCAGGACCGAAATTGTACGCTTTGATTGGGGCAGGCTCAATCCACGGCGTGTGAAGCTGGCCCCGTGCTCATCCGACCTCGACGCCGATCAGGCGGCCAATCAGGAACACCGTTGCGCCGGCGAGTGCGCCGATGCCCAGCATCCGCAGCCCGCCAAACAGCGGGTTGCGGCCCGAGAACAGGCTCATCGCGGCGCCGGTGGCGAACAGGCCCGCCGCAGCCAGGCCGGTGCCCCAATAGGCCGCGTTGGGCAGCGTGCTTCCCAGGAAGAAGGGTGCCAGCGGCACCAGCGCGCCGATCGTGAAGGCGCTGAACGAGAACACGGCGGCGCCGATCGGCGAGCCCAGGTCGTCCGGGTTCAGGCCCAGCTCCTCACGGGCCAGCACGTCCAGTGCCTGGCTCGGGTTGCGCACCAGTTGCTGGGCAAAGGCGCGGGCCTGGGCCGGGTCCATGCCTCGGGCGATATAGATCAGCGCCAGCTCCTCGGCCTCCGCCTCCGGGTACTGCTTGAGTTCATCCGCTTCCAGGCCGATCTGATATTCAAACAGTTCGCGCTGCGAGCGCACCGAGACATATTCGCCGGCGGCCATCGAAAGTGCGCCCGCGAGCAGGCCGGCGATACCGGTGGCAAGGACGGTACCGGTACTGGCCTGGGCGCCGACGACGCCCAGTATCAGGCTGGCGTTCGAGACCAGGCCATCATTGACGCCGAAAATGGCTGCGCGCAGGTTACCGCCGCCAACGGTGCGGTGGCTCAGCCCGACCTGGTCCAAGTCGGTGGGCAGCAGATGGCCGCCCAGCGCGGCGGTGTAGGCCGACAGGCCGCGCACTTTCAGCGCCGCGAGCGCGGGCTTGACCCGGCGTGGGCCGAGCCGGCGCGCCAGAGCCGCCACCAGCCGGGCCCTGTGCGAGGGCTCGAAGCTGGCGGGCAAGACCTGGCCGGCGTCGCGAGCGGCCCTTTCCCAGGTGGCGGCTTGCTGGTCGGCCGCCTCGGCTAGCTGACCGAACAGGGTGGCGATTCGGGTGTCGCGCTCGGCATCGGCCAGCGCGCGGTACAGCCAGGCGGACTGCTTTTCCTCGTTCCAACTGTTTGCCGGATCCATCGCCATGCTCCCGTGACTACCCCCAGCATAAGCCGGGGCTGCACCGCCCGCCCGGATTGGCGACAATGGCGGCCCTGTTGCCGCCCGGATGCCCCGCATGCCCAAGAAGATCGAAGCCCGCCAGTCCGCCATCCACGGCAATGGCGTCTTCGCCACCGAGGCGATCGCCAAGGGCGAGCGAGTCATTCGCTACAAGGGCAAGCTGCGCACCCACGATGAAGTGGATGCCGTTTACGCCGAGGACGAAGACACCGGGCATACCTTCCTGTTCACGCTCAACGACAAGTACGTCATTGATGCCAACGTGGACGGTAACGACGCGCGCTGGATCAACCACAGCTGCGACCCGAACTGCGAGGCCGCCTGGTTCGAGGACGGCGACAAGAAGCGCAAGGACAAGATCTTCATCGAAGCCATGCGCGACATCGCAGCCGGCGAAGAGTTGACCTACAACTACGGCATCGTGCTGCACGAACCGCATACCGCGAAGCTCAAAAAGCTCTGGGCCTGCCGCTGTGGATCCAAGCACTGCACGGGCACCATGCTCCAGCCCAAGCCCAAGGCCGCCAAAAAGCGTTGAGCTTTTTGTAGGAGGGCCTTCAGGCCCGAAGCTTTTTGCAAAGAGCTTCGGGCCTGAAGGTCCTCCTACAGTTTGGTATGGGGGCTTTCGGTGGCAATGCGTTGCCATGACTTACGACCCGCTCCAATCACCGGCGAGGCGCCGATCATTCGTGCGTCCATTCGCCCAGGATTCCTGATGAAAGCCCTTGCCTGCTTCGGCGCCCTCGCGTTCGTCGCTGCGCCCGTCCTCGCCGTCGAGGTTGACGGCCGTATCGATGCCAGCGAATGGGCCGGCGCCCGCCACATCACCGACTTCGAGATGGTGCAGCCGCTCAATGGTCAGCCGGCGGGGCTGCGCACGGAAGCCTGGGTGTTGGCGACGCCGAAGGGCCTGGCCGTGGCCTTCCGCAACCAGCAGCCACCCGAGGTGCCGCGCACCACCCAGCGCACGCGCCGCGACGAGGGCGGTTCGCTGGACCGGGTCAACTTCATGGTCGATTTCGACGGTGACGGCCGCACCGGCTACGACTTCATGGTCACGGTCGGCGGCGGCATCAGCGACGAGGTCATCACCAGCGAGCGCAACTTCAACACCGATTGGGACGGCCATTGGCACCATGCCGTGACCCAGGACGCCGAAAGCTGGAGCGTCGAGATGCTGATTCCCTGGCACGTGGCGCCGATGGCGCGGCCGCGGGACGGCCGGCGCACCCTGGGTATCTACGTGGACCGCGTGGTCGGCAGCACGGGCGAGCGCTACGGCTGGCCGGGCATCAGCTACCAGCTGCCGCGCTTCCTTTCCGAGTTCGCGAAAATCGAGGTGCCGTTCTACGAGCAGTCGCTGCTGGCGGTCACGCCCTACCTGGTGGGCGTTAGCGACATCGCCAACGGCGGCAGCGAGTTCGACGCCGGCGCCGACCTGTTCTGGAAGCCCAACGGGCAGTTCCAGCTGTCCGCCACGCTCAACCCCGACTTCGGCCAGGTCGAAAGTGACGACCTGGTGGTGAATTTCGGCGCGGTGGAGAGTTTCTTCGGCGACAAGCGGCCGTTCTTCACCGAGAACCAGGGCCTGTTCGACGTGCCGTTCGGCAACGGCAACAGCCGCCTGCTGTACACGCGACGCATTGGCCAGCGGGCCGACGTGGACGCCGCCATCAAGCTCAACGGCAGCCTGGGGCAGGTGCGCTATGGCGTGTTGGCGGCGACCGAGGACGGCGACCTGGGTCGCGACTTCTTCGCGCTGCGCGCCACCCGCGACTTCGGCGACCAGGACCTGGGCGGCATGCTGACCCGCGTGGACGCGCCGTTCTCGGACCGCGAGGCCAGCGTGTATTCGCTCGACCACCAGTGGTCGCCGATGGCGGCGCTGAACGTCCGCTCGCAGTTCGTGGCCTCGAGCATCCGCCAGTCCGGCGTGCGCAGCGACGACAGCGGCTTCCAGCTTCGCGTTGACCATGAGCTGGGCGGTGGCTGGCGCCAGCAGGCTTACCTGCTGCACCTGGGCGACGAACTGCAGCTCAATGACATCGGTTTCCTGGACCGCAACGACTTCAACTATCTGCGCTATGAACTGGCCCGGCGCTACCCGAACCAGCCGGAAAGTTCGCCTTTTGCCTCGCATGAGTGGCGCTGGGCGGCATCCACGCGGCGCAACGACAGCGGCCTGTCGATTGCCGAGGCGGTGGCGGTCCAGCGGTCCAGTGAGCGCCGTGATGGTGGCTCGGAGTACTTCGACTTAAGCATGTGGACCGCCGGCAATGACGACCGCATCACCCGCGGCAACGGGGCGGTGCGCGTGCCCGAGAAGCTCTACGCCTACTGGGAGCGCTCGCGTCCGCGCCGCGGTTTCTGGTCGTGGGAGGGCAGCGTCCGGGTCGCCGGGGAAGGACTCGAGGGCGCATCCGGCGCCGGCCTTGAGCTCGAGCTTGAGCCGACCCTGCATTTCACCGACAGCCTGTCGCTGGCGCTGGAGCTCGGCGTCGAGCACCTGCCGGACTGGCTGCTGTGGCGCGGCGGCAACCGGCTGGGCAGCTACCGCGCTGACCTGGCCTCGATCAGCGCCAGCCTGCAGTGGCAGATCGGTCGGCGCCAGGAACTGCGGGTGAAATTCGAAACCATCGCCCTGGACGCCCGGCTTCGCCAGACATGGGCCGTAGGCCCCGGAGGCCGGCCGGTGGCCACGGCGACGCCAGCCGACGTCTCGGACTTCAGCCTGGCCAACCTCGGCTTCCAGGTGCGCTATCGCTACGAGCTGGCGCCGCTGTCCGACCTGTACATCGTCTACGGCCGCGGTGGCCTGGACGAGCGGGCCGCAGGGCGTTCGCTGGCGGACCTGCTCGGGGACGCCACTTCCCTGGCTGACGACGAGCAGCTGCTGATCAAGCTCAGCTATCGCTTCGCCAACTGAGCTTTCCTTAGTCTTCACGGTGATGGATTGCTGAATGGGCGGACGCGATGTCTTGCCCCCTGTCAATGATCCAAGTCTAATGTTTCAGAAATTTCTGAAACTACGGACACAGACATGGACCTTCCCCCGCTTAGCCAGTCCTTCGTGCTGCATTTCGGTGAAATGGGCAGCCGTTGGGGCATCAATCGCACCGTGGGGCAGATCTACGCCCTGCTGTTCATCTCGGCCCAGCCGCTGACGGCGGACGACATCACCGAACGTTTGGGCGTCAGCCGGTCCAACGTCAGCATGGGCCTGAAGGAGCTCTCGTCCTGGCGGCTGGTGCGCCTGAGCCACCAGCCGGGCGACCGCCGCGACTTCTACGCCGCGCCCGAGGACGTGTGGGCCATCTTCAAGACCCTGGCCGAGGAGCGGCAGCGGCGGGAGGTCGACCCGACCCTGTCAATGCTGCGCGACGCCCTGCTCGAAGCGCCGGACTCGCCCGAGGAGCGCCACGCCCAGGCGCGCATGCGCGAGATGCATGACCTGATCGAACAGCTGACCGAATGGTTCGCCGAGGTGCGCAAGCTCTCGCCGTCCACGCTGGAAAAGCTGATGTCGCTGGGCGCCAAGGCCACCACCTTGCTGCAGTTCACCGACAAGATGCGCGGGGTGGCGCCGGGCAGCGAGGAGAAGGCGTCGTGAGCGAACTCGACCCGATCCTGCTGGCGCGCATCCAGTTTGCGGCCAACATCAGCTTCCACATCCTGTTCCCGACCATCACGATCGCGCTGGCCTGGTTCCTGCTGTTCTTCAAGCTGCGCTTCCTGCGCACCGGCCAGCAGCACTGGATGGACGCCTACTATTTCTGGGTGAAGGTGTTCGCCCTGACCTTCGCGATGGGCGTGGTGACCGGCATCACGATGAGCTTCCAGTTCGGCACCAACTGGCCGGGCTTCATGGAAACGGTGGGCAATATCGCCGGGCCGCTGCTGGCCTACGAGGTGCTGACCGCTTTCTTCCTGGAGGCCAGCTTCCTCGGGATCATGCTGTTCGGCCGCAAGCGCGTCGGCGAGCGCGTGCACACCGTGGCCACGGTGCTGGTGGCGGGCGGCACCACGCTGTCCTCGTTCTGGATCCTGGCGCTGAACTCCTGGATGCAGACGCCGGCGGGCTTCGAAATGATCGACGGCCAGGCGCATGCGACCGACTGGCTCGCGATCATCTTCAATCCCTCTTTCCCGTATCGGCTCACGCACATGCTGCTGGCGTCAGGCCTGACCGGGTCCTTCCTGGTCGCGGGTCTGTCGGCCTACCGCTGGCTGCGCCGCGACCGCGGTCCCGACGTGATGGCCGCGATGCGCACCGGCGTGGCCGTGGCCGCGCTGCTGATCCCGGTGCAGATTTTCGTCGGCGACCTGCATGGTCTCAATACGCTCGAGCACCAGCCCGCCAAGGTAGCGGCGATGGAGGGCATTTGGGAGGACGAGAAGGGCGCGCCGCTCCTGCTGTTCGCGCTGCCAAATAAAGAGACGCGCGAGAACGACTACGCCATCGGCATTCCCCGGCTTGCCAGCCTGATCCTGACGCACTCGCTGGACGGCGAAATCAAGGGGCTCAATTCCTTCCCGAACGCGCATCCGCCGGTGGCGCCGGTGTTCTGGGGCTTCCGGATCATGGTGGGCACCGGCGTGCTGATGCTGCTGGTGTCGTGGTGGACCGCCTGGCGCCTGCGCCGGAACGCCGAGCCCACGCGCGCGCAGGCCCTGGCCTTGGTGGCGATGACGCTGTCGGGCTGGGTTGCGACGCTGTCGGGCTGGTATGTGACCGAGATCGGCCGCCAGCCCTGGCTGGTGACCGGCGTACTGCGCACGGTGGATGCGGCCTCGGCCACGCCGGCGCCGATCATCGGTATCAGCCTCACGGCTTACCTGCTGCTGTACGCCTTGCTGCTGTCGGCCTACGTGTCGGTGCTGTTCTATCTGGCCCGCCACCGCGGCAAGCCCGACCATCGTCCGGCGGTTGCCGGCCTGAAGGAGGTTTGAGATGGAAGCCGCACTCCCGGTGATCTTCACGGCCCTGATGGCGCTTTCAATGCTGCTTTACGTCGTGCTCGACGGCTACGACCTCGGCGTCGGCATCCTGCTGCGCGGCGTGCCGGATGCCGACAAAGACCGAATGATCGCCTCCATCGGTCCGTTCTGGGACGCCAACGAAACCTGGCTGGTGCTTGGCGTTGGCCTGCTGCTGGTGGCGTTCCCGATGGCGCATGGCGTGATCCTGGGCGCGCTCTACCTGCCGGTGGCGGCGATGCTGATCGGGCTGATCCTGCGCGGCGTCGCCTTCGATTTCCGGGTGAAGGCCCGCGCAGCACACAAGCCGCTTTGGAACGGCGCGTTCTGGTCGGGCTCGGTGATCGCGGCGTTTTCGCAGGGCTATATGCTCGGCAGCTACGTATTGGGCTTCCAGGACGACGTCGTCGGCGTCGCGTTCGCGGTCGCGATCGGGCTCGCCCTGTGCGCGGGTTATGCGCTGCTCGGCGCCGGTTGGCTGGTGCTCAAGGCCGAGGGCGAACTGCGCCGTCGCGCGCTGCGCTGGGCCTACGTGAGTCTGTGGCTGACGGGCCTGGGCATCGCGGCGGTGTCAATCGCCACGCCCTGGGTCAGCCCGCGCATTTTCGAGAAGTGGTTCGCGCTGCCGCAGCTGTTCTACCTGCTGCCGGTGCCAGTGCTGACGACGCTGGTGTTCGCCGTCACCGAGGGCGCCATCCGGCGACTGCGCAAGGGCGAGAGCCGGCGCGACTGGGTGCCGTTCGCAGGCGCGATACTGTTGTTCGTGCTGGCCTTCGCCGGCCTGGCCTACAGCCTCTTTCCCTATCTGGTGATCGACCGCATCACGCTATGGGACGCGGCGGCGGCCACCAGTTCGCTGAAGATCATGCTGGTCGGTGCGGCGATCACGCTGCCGATGATCCTGCTCTACACGATCTACGTGTACCGCGTGTTCTGGGGCCGCAGCGCCGAACTGAGCTACGAATAATCACCCCTGTAGGAGGGCCTTCAGGCCCGAAGCCCTGCGCCGAAAAGCTTCGGGCCTGAAGGCCCTCCTACCGTGCTCAGCGGCAGTCGGGAAGGCGGGTGGCGTCGGGGTAGTTGGTGGCGCGGCATCCCCACACCACGCTGCCGTCCGCCCGTACGTCCGGCGTCAGCCTGATCACGCCGCCGCGGCTCACGTGCGGCTTCATCGCGATCGCCACCACGCCATTGGGCTGCACCGAAATCGCGGCCACGGCGTGGTCGGCGTACTGGTCGGGATAGCCCAGGGAGAGCTCGGCGAGGTTGCGCGGCCAGCTGGCGTTCGTTTCGAAATAAGCCTGCACCGCCGCCTTGATGTCGGCGGCACGGGCGATGGCGTCGGCGGCCTGCTGCTGGCCTGGCGGCAGCGGTTTGGCTTCGGCCGGCACTGGTGCCGGCGGCGGCGCCAGGGCGGGCTCGGGCAGCGTCGGGTCGGCGCCGGCCAGACTGGCGTAGTGCACCGAGACCCGATACGCGACCAGCGAGAACACGACGGCGAGCAGAAGGGCAACAAAGACGTAGGCGGGGGATTTCATCCTGTCACTGTCAGGCGCGGCGAAGGGGCCGCAGCTGCAGTCTACCCGCACGACGTGTTCAGTCCTCGTGGTGGTGTGGGTGGCAGGCGTCGCTGAGGCCAGGCGCGGCAGTGCGAGGACGCCGGGACCCGAGCCCGCCCCGGGTAGACTGCCGATCCCGGCCGTTGCAGGGCCCGTCGAACGAGCGCCACTATGGAATTGCATCGTCGCGCCGTCGTGTTCGTCCATGGTGCGGGCGGGGGTGGCTGGGAGTGGGCGGTGTGGGCGCGGGTGTTTCGGGCTGAGGGTTGGCGGGTGTTCGCGCCGGACCTGCGGGCCGCACCTGCTGGCCTCGCGGCGACCGGGCTCGACGACTACCGTGCCCAAATTTCCGCCACCCTGCGCGAGGCCGCGCGCGAGGCGGATCGGGTGGTCGCGGTCGGTGCCAGCCTGGGCGGCCTGCTGGTGCTGCTGGAAGCGACGAATGTCGCCGCCCGCGTGCTGGTGAACCCGATGCCGCCCGCAGGCCTGCCCGGTGCGGCTTCGGCTGCCGTGATCGGCTGGGGTCAAGCGGCCAGCCTCGCCGGCACACGGCGCGCGGTGCCCGAGGCCGACGACGCCGCGGCGCTGTTCGCGTTCCGACGCTGGCGCGACGAGTCCGGCCGGGTTCTGGACGCCGCCCGTGCTGGCGTCGCGGTGCCGGCATCCACCGCACCCACGCTGGTGTTGGCTTCGCGCGATGACGCGGACGTGCCGTTCGCGGCGTCCGCCTCGCTGGCGGCCTCGCTGCACGCGACCCTGCTGCCGCTGCCCGGTAGCCACGTGGCCCCGCTGCTGGGCCGAGACGCCGCCCGGACCGCCGCACTGGCTGTCGCCTGGCTAAACACGCCGCGCCCCGTCCAGACCGGGGTCGGGTGGATTCAGCCGGTGTTGGGTGGGGCGAACTGACGATGCGGGCACGCCATCCGGCGTCAGGAGTTGCCATGAACCGCCTCGTGTCCCGAACCCTTGTCCTTGCCATCGCGCTCGCCGCGGGCAGCGCCAGTGCCCAGGATTACTACGACCCGGACTACGGCTACGGCGACGACCGTTATCAGGATCGCGAATACGGCGACGACCGCTACCAGGATCGCGGCTACGACGACCGCGGCTATGGCGGCCAGTACGCTGCGCAGGGTCCGGCCTATGACGTCGCTCGGGTGACGCGGGTGGAGCCGATCGTCGAGGCCGGCCAGCCCGTGAGTCGCCGCGAGTGCTGGAGCGAACCCGCACCTTCCTACGCCGGACGCAGCCAGCGCGGCCCCTATGCCGATCCGCGCTACGCGCGCCGTGACTCGCGCCGCACCAGCGGCAACGGTGCGGTGCTGGGCGCCATCGTCGGCGGTGTGCTGGGCAACAGCGTCGGCAACGGCGACGGCCGCCAGGCCGCGACCGTGGTCGGTGCCGTGCTTGGCGGCGCGATCGGCAACGACATCGAACGCAACAGCCGCGAGCGCAGCTATCGCGGCCAGGACGTCGGCTACTACCCGGCGCAGGACGTGCAGCGCTGCCGCGTGGTCACGGACCGCGGCCGGGACCGCCGCGTGGTCGGCTATCGCGTGGGCTATGAATACGCCGGTCGCGACTACGAGACCGTTACCGACTACCACCCGGGCAGCCAGATCCGCGTCCGCGTCGACGTCAGCCCCGAGCAGTAAGCCCCGCCGGGCCCGGTAGCGGGCCCGGTTTCGAACGGCAGGTGCAAGGGCGTGGCGATTGCTTGTAGGGTTAAGCCCTCGCCGAGGGAGCCTTGCCATGCGCCGTAGCCAACTTGCCATCATTCTTGCCTGCCTGTTGCCGGGCGCCGTTGTCGCCAGCGATCACACCGGTCTGGTCAATGCCCGCATCCATACCGGCGAACCCGGCTGGCCGGTACGCACCGCACTGGTGTGGGACGCCGAGGGCCGCATCGTCTTCGCCGGCGACGCCGCCGATGCCGATGCGCTTGCCAAGGAATATCCGGGCATCAAGATCGTTGACGGCGGTGGCCGCGACGTCGTGCCCGGCCTGATCGATGCCCATGCCCATCTCATGAATCTCGGCTTCGCGCTGCTGCGCGCCGACCTGGTGGACGCGGCGAGCAAGGAGGAAGTGATCGAACGCCTTCAGGCCTTCGCCGCCACGCTGCCCGAGGGCGCCTGGCTGCTGGGTCGCGGCTGGGACCAGAACGACTGGCCGGGTAAGGCCTTCCCGACCGCCGCCGATCTCGATGCCGCCTTCCCGGACCGTCCGGTCTGGCTTGAGCGCGTGGACGGCCATGCCGGCTGGGCCAACAGCGCTGCGATGCGTGCGGCCACGCGCGAGCTCGGCGGCGACTGGCAGCCCGACGGCGGCCGTATCCTGCGCGAAGACGGCCGCGCCACCGGTGTCTTCATTGACACCGCCTCGGCCGTGATCGAAGAAGTCGTGCCGGCCCCCGACGCCGCGTTGCGCGAGGAGGCCCTGGAGCGCGCACTGCAGGCGGCGGTATCGCAGGGCCTGACCGGCGTGCACGACATGGGCGTATCGCTGGCCGACCTGAAGCTGATGCGTGACTTCGCCGGCGCCGACCGTCTGCCGCTGCGCATCCGTGCCTACGCGGATGGCGATAGCAATGCGCTGGCGGCGCTATGCCGGGCCGGCAGCAGCTTTGAACACCCGGGCGGCCGGCTGGCCATGCGCGGCGTGAAGTTCTACGTTGACGGTGCCCTGGGCAGCCGCGGCGCTGCCCTGCTCGAGGACTACAGCGACGAGCCCGGGCATCGCGGCTTGCTGGTCACCGAACCGGCCGCCTACGCCGCCGCGGTAAAGAAGGCACGCGGCTGCGGCGTGCAGCCGGCCAGCCACGCCATCGGCGATCGCGGCAACCGCATTGTGCTCGACACCTATGAAAGCGTGCTGGGCGCCGAAGCCGCCACCGACGACCATCGCTGGCGCGTCGAGCACGCCCAGGTGGTGGCGCCGATTGATATCCCGCGTTTCGCAACGCTCAAGCTGATCGCCTCCATGCAGCCCACCCACGCCACCTCGGACATGCCCTGGGCCGAGGCGCGGGTCGGCAAAGCGCGTTTGGAAGGGGCCTATGCCTGGCAGCGTTTCCGCGACGCCGGTGTGCCGCTGGCGCTGGGCTCGGATTTCCCGGTCGAGCCGGTGGATCCGCGCCTGGGCCTGTATTCCTCGGTCACCCGGGCCGACCGCGACGGCATGCCCGCCGGCGGCTGGCTGCCGGACCAGAAGCTCACGCCGGCACAGGCCTTGGCCGGCTTCACGGCCGACGCGGCCTATGCGTCCTTCGACGAGAAAGAGCTGGGCAAGCTGGTGGCGGGCTATCGCGCCGACTTCGTCATCCTCGGCGGCGATCCGCTGACGGTGGCGCCGTCCGAGTTGCCAACGCTGGAGGTGTTCTCCACCTGGGTGGACGGCAAGCCGGTTTACGCCAAGCCCTGAAGCCCTGCGCCGGGCGTTCGCGCCCGGCTTGGCTTCAGACCCAGTCGAGCGTGCCGCGCACCACCGTCTGCACCTGGCCACCGGACCACACGTCGCCCTCGGCATCCACGCGAAGCTCCAGCCGCGCGTCGTGGCCGACTTCGCGGCCCTGGCTGACGGTGTAGCGACCGTTGGCGTGGGGCAGGGCGCCGCGCTCATGCAGCCAGGCGGCGAGGGTGGCGTTCGCGGCGCCGGAGGCGGCGTCCTCCACCTGGCCGGGCTGGCCGACGAGGGCGCGCACGACCAAGTCATAGTCGCGGCCCTGGCAGCGGGCGAACACGCACAGCCCCATCGCCTCATGGTCGCGGGCCAGCGCCGACACCGCGTCCCAGCGCGGCTCCAGGCCGCGCACCGAGGCTTCGTCGCAAAGTTCGGCCAGCCACCAGCGGCGGCCGCCGTCCATCAGCACCGGCGGCAGTGCGCCGGCGGTGATGCCGGCCAGCGCGGCGCCCAGTCGCGGGTCGTCGGCTTTGCCAATTTCCAGCACGCGAGCCTTGGGCGCACGCACCGCCAGCCGACGGCCGCGGCCTTCGCCGCGCACTTCGATCGGCAGCAGCCCGACCGCGCAGGCCTGGATCAGCAGGCCGTCGCGCGGCGAGGCCAGGCCGGCGTCGAGCACGGCATGGGCGCTGCCGATGCTGGGATGGCCGGCGAAGGGCACTTCGCGCCGTGGGCTGAAGATGCGCAGGCCATAGCTGGCTTCCGGCGTCGGCGCAGGCAGCACGAAGGTGGTTTCCGGCAGCCGGGTCCAGCGCGCGATGGCCTGCATCGCGTCGTCGTCCAGGCCGGCGGCATCAAGCACCACCGCAAGGGGATTGCCGTCGCCGGGCTTGGCGGCGAAGACGTCTAGCTGTACGAATTGGCGCGGCATGGGGCGTCCTGCCCGGAGGGGGGCGTGCAGGTTACCAGTCCAGCGTGCCGCGGATCACGGTCTGGGTGCAGCCGCCGATCCAGGCCTCGCCGTCCTTATCCACGCTGACTTCAATCCGGCCGTCGCGGCCCATTTCGCGGCCCTGGCTGACGAGATAGCGAGGGCCGATTGCCGCCAGTGCGCCGCAGTCGTGGATCCAGGCGGCGATCGCGGCATTGGCGCTGCCGGTAACGGGGTCTTCGGGGATGCCGTCGGCGGGGCAGAACGCGCGTACCGCCAGCGCGTGGTCGGCGCCCGCCGCAGTGCGGCCAAATACGGCCAGGCCAACCGCGCCGGTCAGTTCGGTGAGGGCGGCGATCGCGGCCAGGTCCGGCTTCATGCCGCGTACCTGGGCGTCGTCGGCCAGTTCGACCACCCACCAGGCCGGGCCGTTGTCTATCAACGCCGGCGGCAGGTCGCCCTGGCCCAGGCCGGCGAGCGCGCTGCGCAAGGCGGCATCGTGGTCTATCCGCAGCGTTCGCCGTCGGCCGCGCGGCGCGCGCACCGCCAGCCGCCGGCCCGGACCTTCGCCCACTACGCTGATCGGCAGCAGGCCGGCGGCGCATTCCTGCACCAGCTGGCCGTCCACCGGGCTGGCTATCCCGGCTTCGAGCACGGCGTGCGCGGTGCCGATGCTGGGGTGGCCGGCGAAGGGCAGCTCCTGGCGCGGGGTAAAGATGCGGACGCGATAGCTGGCGCCGGCCTCGACCGGCGGCAGCACGAAGGTGGTCTCGGAGAGGTTGGTCCAGTTCGCGAAGGCCTGCATGGCCACCGTATCGAGGTCGCGGGCATCGAGCACCACGGCGAGCGGGTTGCCGGCACCGGGCCGGTCGGCGAAGACGTCGAGCTGGAGGAATTCACGGCGGCGCATGGCGGAGGCTCCCTCGAATGGCGGTGGGCGACGAACCGTGGCGGCGGCGCCTTCGTTTACACTGGCGCACGCCGCGCGAACGCGCCGCGTCCCATCATCTTAAACCGTGAGCCATGAGCCCATCCGCGCCCGCCGCCGGTGCTGACGCACCGGACTGGATTGTCCTGAAGTTCGGAGGCACCAGCGTGTCCCGACGCCATCGCTGGGACACCGTCGGCCGGCTGATGAAACGCCGGGCCGAGGAAGAAGGCGCGCACGTGCTGGTGGTGGTGTCGGCGCTGTCGGGCGCCACCAATGAGCTGCAGGCCATTTGCGACGGCCATGCCGATGCTGCCGCCACCCGGGACCGTATCGAGGCCTTGGTGGACCGGCACATCGCGTTTTGCGCCGAGCTCGGCCTGGACCCGATGATCGCCGCAGGCGAGCGCCTGGCGGCGCTGCGCGCCCTGGGTGAGGATCCGCGCCGCGCTGGCGGTGGACTGGCGTGGCAGGCCGAGATGCTGGCGCAGGGCGAACTGCTTTCATCCACGCTCGGCGTCGCCTACCTGCGCTCGCAGGGAATGGACGTGGGCTGGACCGACTCACGCGACTGGATCCACGCCCGGCCGCTGCCGAACCAGAGCGACTGGGCCAAGCGGCTTTCGGCCAGCTGCGACTATCTCGGCGATGTCGGCCTGCGCGCGCGCTTCGCCGCCGCGGGTCCGGCGCTGCGGATTGCCCAGGGCTTCATCGCCCGTGCGCCCGACGGCGGCACCGCCACGCTGGGCCGCGGCGGCTCCGACACGTCCGCGGCCTATTTCGGCGCATTGCTGGGCGCCCGGCGGGTGGAAGTGTGGACCGACGTGCCGGGCATGTTCAGCGCCAATCCGCGCGCGGTGCCCGATGCGCGCCTGCTGTCGCGCCTGGACTACGAAGAGGCGCAGGAAATCGCCACCACCGGCGCCAAGGTGCTGCATCCGCGCTGCATCCATCCCTGCCGTGAGGCGGGGGTGCCGCTATGGATACGCGACACCGAGCGCCCCGACATGGCCGGCACCGTGATTGACGCCTCGGCGACCACGATTCCTGGCGTCAAGGCCATCAGCTCGCGGCGCGGCATCGTGCTGGTGTCCATGGAAACGGTGGGCATGTGGCAGCAGGTCGGCTTCCTGTCTGACGTGTTCGAACGCTTCAAGGCGCACGGCCTGTCGATTGACCTGATCGGTTCGTCTGAAACCAACGTCACCGTTTCGCTCGACCCCAGCGACAATCTGGTCAGCACCAATGTGCTCGACGCACTCTGCGCCGACCTGGCGCAGGTGTGCCGGGTGAAGGTGATCGCGCCCTGCGCGGCGATCACCCTGGTCGGCAGCGGCATGCGTTCTATGCTGCACAAGCTCTCCGACGTCTGGGCCGAGTTCGGCCGCGAGCGCGTGCATCTGATTTCGCAGTCCTCGAACGACCTCAACCTCACCTTCGTCGTCGACGAAGGCCTGGCCGACGGCATGCTGCCGCGCCTGCACGCGCTGCTCGCGCAGTCGGGCGCCATGCCGGTGAACGAGACCGCGGTATTCGGCCCCAGCTGGCGACGCATCGACCAGCCCGCGACGCTGCGGCCAACGCCCTGGTGGCAGCACGAACGCGGCCGTCTGCTGCACCTGGCCCAGGCCGGCACGCCGCGCTACGTCTACCATCTGCCGACGGTGCGCGCGCGAGCACGGGACATCGCTGGCGTGGCCGCGATTGATCGCCGGTTCTTTGCGCTCAAGGCCAATCCGCACCCCCGCGTGCTGCAGACCCTGGACGCCGAAGGCTTCGGCTTTGAATGCGTGTCGCTGGGCGAGCTCGAGCATCTGTTCCGGGTGCTGCCCACGCTGGCGCCGGACCGGGTGCTGTTTACGCCCAGCTTCGCGCCGCGCGGCGAGTACGCCGCCGCCCTGGCGCGGGGCGTGCACGTGACGGTGGATTCGGCCACCCCGCTGCAGCAGTGGCCGGACCTGTTCAAGGGTCGCGACATCGTGCTGCGCCTGGACCCCGGCTTCGGCCATGGTCACCACGAGAAAGTCCGCACCGGCGGCAGGGAAGCCAAGTTTGGCCTGGCCGCCGAGGCGCTGCCGGAGTTCCTGGCGGCGGCGCGCGCCGTCGGCGCCCGCATCACCGGGCTGCATGCGCACATCGGCAGCGGCATCCACGATGCCCGCCACTGGCATACCGTCTACGCCCAGCTTGCGGCGCTGGCGGAAGGCATCGGCACGGTCGGTTTCATTGACGTCGGCGGCGGTCTGGGCGTGGCCTACGACCCCGAGGCCGAAACCTTCGACGTTGCCGCCTATGCGGCCGCGCTGGCCGAGGTGAAGTCGGCCTACCCGCAGTACGCGCTGTGGGTCGAGCCCGGACGCTACCTGGTGGCCGAATGCGGCGTGCTGCTGCTGGCCGTCACCCAGGTCACGCGCAAGCAAGGCCTGCGCCGTATCGGCGCCGACGGCGGCATGAATGTGCTGCTGCGACCAACGCTGTACAACGCATGGCACGAGATCGTGAACCTGACGCGCAGCGACGACCCGGCCGGCGAAGCCAGCGAAGTGGTCGGCCCGATCTGCGAAACCGGCGACGTGATCGGTCGGCAGCGCCGCCTGCCGGACGCCACCGCCGAGGGCGACGTGCTGCTGGTCGGCCACGCGGGTGCTTATGGTGCCGTGATGGCCAACCGCTACAACCTGCGCGAACTGCCGCAGGAGGACGTAATTGATGACTGACTTCAAGCCTGGCGAGATCCGCGCCTTCCGCTTCACCGACTGCCGTTTCGATCCCGCCACGGGCGAGGCGCGGCTGGGCTATGCCTTTGACGACGGCGAGGTGATGGAAGAGGTGATCGGCTTCCCCGGCGCGCCCTTCGCCCTCGACCCGGCGCGCAGCGCGGCCGTGCAGCGCGCGCTGCGCCTGCTGCACCTGATCGCCGGCGTGAGCTACTACAAGGCCGCGGTGCCGCCGCAGATCGTGATTGAAGGCGAGGGCATCGATGCCGCCACGGCGGCGCTGCTGACTTCGGTCTACGAGAACGGGCTGGGTGAGTTCGCCTATCGCAACGGCCTGAAGCTGCGCGGCAAGATCACCTTCCCTGTAGGAGGGCCTTCAGGCCCGAACGCTCCTGGCGAAGGAGCTTCGGGCCTGAAGGCCCTCCTACAGGGATCCGGGCGGGCGCTGGTGGCGATTGGCGGCGGCAAGGACTCGCTGGTCTCCATCGAGGCGCTGCGGGCGCTGGGCGTCGAGCAGAGCGTGGCCTGGGTCGGCAGCTCGCCGCTGATCCGCACCTGCGCCGAGCGCACCGGGCTGCCGCTGGTCAACATCAGCCGCACGCTGCCGCCGCGGCTGTTTGAGATCAATCGCCAGGGTGCGCTCAACGGCCATATACCGGTCACCGCGGTGAACTCGGCGATCCTGGTGCTGGCCGCGCTGCTGCACGGGCACGACCAGGTGGTGTTCTCGAACGAGCGCTCGGCCAGCTACGGCAGCCTGATCCCGGGCACGGGCGAAGTGAACCACCAGTGGTCAAAGGGTTGGGACTTCGAACGCGACTTCGCTGCCTATGTGCGCAGCCATGTCGCCGCCGACCTGCGCTACTACTCGCTGCTGCGGCCGTTTTCGGAGCTGGCGGTGGCGCGCCAGTTTGCCCGGCTCGATCGCTACGACCAGCACTTCTCGAGCTGCAACCGCAACTTCCATATCCTCGGTGAACGTCCGGCGCAGCGCTGGTGCGGCGTCTGCCCGAAATGCCAGTTCGTGTTCCTGGCACTGGCGCCGTTCATGCCCAAGCCGCGGCTGATGACCATCTTCGGCCGCAACCTGCTCGACGAAGCGGACCAGGCGCCGGGCTATGACGCGCTGCTGGAGTTCCGCGATCACAAGCCCTTCGAGTGCGTGGG
Source organism: Arenimonas alkanexedens (assembly GCF_054781355.1). Lineage (NCBI taxonomy): Bacteria > Pseudomonadati > Pseudomonadota > Gammaproteobacteria > Lysobacterales > Lysobacteraceae > Arenimonas > Arenimonas alkanexedens. Next base: position 403,207 of record NZ_BAAGUO010000002.1, on the reverse strand, counting down.
CGAAGGCCGCGAGTCGCGTGCGGCCATGGACGTGCTGGCCGATAGTCCGGCCTGGCGCGAAGACGCGCTGGTGCAGCGCTATGCGAGGGAAATCCGGCCGCAGCTGGCGCCGGAGGAACGCGGACTGGCGCCGCTGCTCGAAGCCTCGGATGATCATGGTATTCCGGTCGAGCTGTGGGAGCCGCTGCGTGCGTATTTCGGATCTTGAAGGCAAGCGGGTCGCGATCTGGGGCTATGGCCGCGAAGGCCGGGCCGCGCTGGCGGCCCTGCGCTGGCGGCTGCCGCGGCAGCCGGTGACGGTGTTCTGCTCGCCCGACGAGGCCGAGCCACTGCACGAAATGCAGGACCCGGCCCTGCGCATCGAGATCGCCGTGGACGCCGACGCCCTGTCGGAGTACGAGGTGGTGATCAAGTCGCCGGGCATTAGTCCCTATGCCTCGCCCGCCGCCGACGCGGCCCTGCGCGGCGTGCGTTTTATCGGCGCCAGCGGGCTGTGGTTCGCCGAACCGCTGACAGGCAAGCGCGTGGCCGTCACCGGCACCAAGGGCAAGTCCACCACCACCGCGATCATCGCCCACCTGCTGCGCGCCGCCGGCCAGCGCACCGCCCTGGCCGGCAATATCGGCCTGCCGCTGCTCGAGCTGCTGGACGTGCAGCCGCCGCCGGACGTGTGGGCGATCGAGCTGTCGAGCTACCAGACCCAAGAAGCCAGCGCGATTGATGTCGCGGTGGTGCTCAACCTTTTCCCCGAACACCTGGACTGGCACGGCAGCGAAGCGCGCTACTACGCCGACAAACTGGCGCTGGTTACCGGCACGGCGCCGCGGGTCGCGGTGTTCAACGCGGCCGACCCGCACCTGGTCGAACTGGAAGTCCCGCCGACCACGCGCGTGAGCTGGTTCAATCATGCCGACGGCTGGCATCTGCGCGAGGGCAGCGTCTACCGCGGCGAGCGCGCCGTGCTCGACGCCCGCAGCCTGCCGCTGCCGGGTCGCCACAATCGCCTGAACCTGTGCGCCGCGCTGGCGGCGATTGAAGCCTTGGGATTGGACGCGGTGAAGCTGGCCCCGGCCGCGCTGGCGTTTCGGCCGCTGCCGCATCGCCTGCAAACCTTGGGTACGCGCCACGGCGTCGAGGCGGTGAACGATTCGATCGCCACCACCCCACATGCTTCCATTGCCGCACTCGACTGCTTCCGCGGCCGGCGCGTGGCGATCCTGGTCGGCGGCTACGATCGCGGCCTGGACTGGGGCGTGTTCGTGGAGCGCATTGCCGCCGAGCCGGTGGCGGCGGTCATCACGATGGGCCAGAACGGCCCACGCGTGTACGAGAAGCTGCGCACGCTGGCGCTGGGCGACCGGATGGTCCTGGCCGAAGCGGGCGAGATGGAAGAGGCGGTGAAGCTTGGCTTGCAGGTGCTGGGCACCGACGGCGTGCTGCTGCTCTCGCCCGGCGCCCCCAGTTTCCCGCGCTACCTGGACTACGTGGCCCGCGGTCGCCATTTCGCCAAGGCCGCCGGCTTCGACCCCGAGCAGATCAGCGCCATTCCCGGCCTGGGCGTGGCCTGACGCTCACGCGGCGCTTACTCCGCAGGGCGGCCCCGGGATTATCATCCCGGCACTTCCCACCGAGGATTTGCCATGCGCTCCCTGCTCGCCATTGCCCTGCTCAGCCTGGGCTGCACCGCCGTTGCCAAGCCCGTCGCCGAACCGGTGAGCTGGACCCACGAAGGCACCACCTTCGATGGCTACCTGGTCTATGACGCCGACGAAAGCGACCGCCGCCCGGGCCTGGTGATGGTGCCGAACTGGATGGGCGTCACCGACGCCGCGATCGAAAAGGCCAAGCAGCTCGCTGACGACGACTACGTGATCCTGCTGGTGGATATGTACGGCCGCGGCGTGCGCCCGGCCAATGCCGACGAGGCCGGCAAGGCCGCGAGCGCGGTCTACGCCGATCGCGAAGCGCTGCGGGGCCGCATCAACACCGCCCTGGGCGTGCTGAAGGCTTCCGCGGCCAAGACCCCGCTGGATGCAACCCAGCTGGGCGGCATCGGCTTCTGCTTCGGCGGCGCGGTGGTTCTGGACCTGGCCCGCAGCGGCGCGGACGTGGCCGGCGTGGTCAGCTTCCACGGCAATCTGAACACCTCGATCCCGGCGCAGCCCGGTGACGTCAAGGCGAGCCTGCTGGTGCTCAACGGCGCCGACGACACCTATGTGCCGGCCGAACAGATCGCAAGCTTCCAGCAGGAAATGACCGAGGCCAAGGCCGACTGGCAGTTCGTGAATTACTCCGGCGCCGTGCACTGCTTCGCCGAAGCCGACGCCAACAGCCCCGGCTGCCAGTACGAGCCGCTCGCCGCCAAGCGCGCCTACGCCGCCATGGAATCCTTCTTCGACGAACGCTTCAACGACTGAGCCGCTGACCCAAAAAACCCGGTGGCAGGGCCTTCAGGCCCGAACCCCGAGTCCATGTAGGAGGGCCTTCAGGCCCGAACCCCGAGTCCATGTAGGAGGGCCTTCAGGCCCGAAGCTCTTCGGCAAGAAGCTTCGGGCCTGAAGGCCCTCCTACAGTCGTGTTGCGCGGTTTAGCGGGACAGCCACTTCTCGATCGCGGCGCGGTCATGCGCACGCAGCAGCGACTGCACCCGGCGGCGCAGGCTGGCGTGGTCGGCGTCGCGAACGGCGCGGCGCACTTCAAGCAGGGTCGAGGGGTGGAGGCTGAAGTCGCGCAGCCCCAGCGCCAGCAGCAGCGGCACGTTGGCGGCTTCGCCGGCCATTTCACCGCAGACCGCAATCGGGATGCCGTTCCGCCGGCCGTAGGTGAACAGCTCCGCCAGCAGGCGCAGCACCGCCGGATGGCGCGGGGTGTACAGCGACCCCAGCGATTCGTGGTTGCGATCCACCGCCAGCAGGTACTGCACCAAATCGTTGGTGCCCACCGAAACGAAATCCACCAGGTCAATGAAGGCCGGCAGCGCCAGCGCCGCCGCCGGCACTTCGATCATCGCGCCGAGTTCGATGAAGGCGCCGGTGGGTGCGTTCTCCGCCACCAGCGAAGCGCGCGCGGTGTTGAGCAGCGCGACCACGGCCTGCATCTCCTCGCGGCAGCAGATCATCGGCACCAGCACCCGCACCGGGCCATAGGCCGAGGCGCGCAGGATGGCGCGCAGCTGGGTCAGGAACAGGCCCTCGTGCGCCAGCGACAGCCGCACGCCGCGCAGGCCCAGGGCCGGGTTGGGCTCGGTGCGCAGCGTCAAACCACTGTGGTCGGCTTTGTCGGCGCCCAGGTCGAGCGTGCGGATGGTGACCACGCGACCCGCCATGCCCAGCACCAGGTCGCGATAGGCCAGGAACTGTTCGTCTTCGGTCGGCAGTTCGCGGCGCTGCAGGAACAGGAACTCGGTGCGATACAGGCCGATGCCATCGGCGCCCAGGCCGTGCGCCTCGGCGACGTCTTCGCGCGATTCGGCATTGGCATAGAGCCGGATATCCACGCCGTCCTGGGTGCGCGTGGGCTGCCGGCGCAGGCGCGAAAGCTGGGCTTGTTCCTTGCCGATGGCGGCCACGCGTCGGTGGTAGCGCTTGAGGTCGGCCGGGCCAGGCTCGAGCACGATCTCGCCGGTGCCGCCGTCCACCATCAGCGCGTCGCCGTCGTTCGCCAGCGAAAGCAGTTCGCTACCGCCCAGCACCAGCGGCAGGTGCAGGCTGCGGGCCAGGATGGCGCTGTGCGACAGCGGGCTGCCGCTGGCGGTGACCACGGCCACCACGCCCTGCGCCTGCAGCTCGGCCAGTTCCTGCGGCGCGACCGCATCGCAGACCAGGATTTCGCCGGCCAGGCCGACCGCGGCATCGTCGCCGCGCCGCTGCAGTGCGGCGTGGACGCGGCCGATAACGTGGTCGAGATCCTCGCGCCGGCTGCGGAAATAATCGTCGTGCATGCCCTCGAACACCGCGGCCAGCCGGTCGCGCTGCAGCTTCAGGGCGTAGTCGGCGGAATAGCGGCCCGTGCGGATCAGGTCGTCCAGGCCGTGCAGCAGTTCCGGGTCGTCCAGGATCATCGCGTGCAGGTCCAGGAATTCGCCCACCTCTTGGGCCAGCGCGCCGTGCAGTCGCTCGCGCAGGCCGTGCAGCTCGGCGCGAGCGGTGTCCAGAGCCTGGTGCAGGCGATCGATCTCGCCGGCCACCGAATCGGCGCGAATGCGCTGCTCGGTGACCACCAAGGCCTGCGGATGTCGGACGCGAACTCGCCCCAAGGCGATGCCGCGGGCCGCAGGCTGGCCGCGCAGGGCGCGACGCATCAGTCGTCCTCGTCGAACCGGCGCGCGAACAGCGCGACCGCGGCCTCCATCGCCGCCGCCTCGTCGTCGCCGTCAACGCGCAGCACCAGGCTGCTGCCCGGTGCGGCCGCCAGCAGCAGCACGCCCATGATGGATTTGGCGTTCACTTCGCGGCCGCGACCGGTCAGCGAGGCCTGGCAGGCGAAGGCCGACAGCACCTGCACCAGCTTGGCCGCGGCGCGCGCATGCAGGCCCAGGCGGTTGCCGACCTGGAGTTGACGTTCAAGCATCGTTGATCACCACGCCGTTGCGTGCACCGGTGGCGGCCGTGTGCACGAGTTCATCCAGGGCTTGCTCGGGGTAATTGAGCGCGCGCAGCAGCATCGGCAAGGACAGGCCGCTGATGCGTTGGCAGGGCGTTCCGAGCCGCGAAAGTTTTTCAGCCACGCGCGCGGGCGTGGCGCCGTACAGGTCCACCATCAGCAGCACGCCGTCGCCGCCATCGACCTTGCGCAGCGCCGCGCTGGCCGCGGGCAGCACGCCATCGGCCTCGGCATCCCAGGGCACGTCGAAGGCCTCCACGGCCAGCGGCAGCGCGCCCACCATGCGGCGTGCCGCTGCCAGCATGGGGCCGGCAACGCCTTCGTGGCTGATCAGGACGATTCCAACAGACATAAAGAAACCTTAGCAGAGCCAACGCCCCCTGTAGGAGGGCCTTCAGGCCCGAAGCTTTTCGGCGAAAGGCTTCGGGCCTGAAGGCCCTCCTACAGGGGGCGGTAGTGCGGGGGGGGGGTAGGGGGTTATTCGAGTTCGCGGTGGAAGACGACGACGCCTTCGCGGCCCTGCTGGCGGAAATGGGCGGCCAGCGACTCGGCCAGGTAGACCGAGCGGTGGCGGCCGCCGGTGCAGCCGAAGGCCACCGTGAGGTAGCTGCGGGTTTCGGCCTCGAAGCGCGGCACCCAGGTGCCCAGGAAATCGGTGATCTGGGTCCGGAACTCCTGGACCATCGCGTCCTGGTCCAGGTGCTCGCGCACCGCCGCATCCCGGCCCGAGAACGGGCGCAGGCGCGGGTCCCAGTGCGGGTTGGGCAGGACGCGGGCGTCGAACACGAAGTCGGCGTCGGCCGGCAGGCCGCGCTTGTAGGCGAAGGACTCGAACAGCAGCGACAAGCCCTGGTGCGCGCCAACCCCCAGGTCGGTGATCACCTGCCGGCGCATCTGGTGCACGTTCAACTCGGAGGTATCCATCACCAGGTCGGCGATGGCCTTGAGCGGCTGCATGTGCTTTCGCTCGAACTCGATGGCGTCCGCCAGCGGCAGGCCCTCGTGGCTCAGCGGATGCTTGCGGCGCGTGTGCGAATAGCGCTTGAGCAGCACCTCGTCGCGGGTGTCGAAATACACCAGCTTGTGGTCGAAGCCCAGCGCGCCGACTTCCGCCAGCCATTCCGACAGGCGGGTCAGGTCCTGCGTACGGTTGCGCACGTCAATGCCCACCGCCAGCCGGTGCCGGCCGCGGTGGTCGCTGGCGACCGAGCGCACGAAGCGGGGCAGCAGTTCGGCCGGCAGGTTGTCGGTGCAGAAGAAGTCGAGGTCCTCGAGCGTGTTCAAGGCCACCGACTTGCCCGAACCGGACATGCCGCTGACGACGATCAGCAGGGGACGCGCGGATTCGCTCATGGGGCATCCCCGCGCAATAGGAATTCGCTGTGCCGGGCCAGGAAGGCGGCCGCGGGGTCCATGCCCTTGCTGCGCAGCAGGTGCAGGCGCACCGCCGCTTCAGCCAGCACGGCGAGGTTGCGGCCGGCGGCAACCGGCAGTTCCACCACCGGAACGTCGAGGTCGAGCACCTTGCGGCTGCTCGACTCGCCGGTGATGCGCGCCATGGCGTCGGCGGACGGGTCCTGCGCGCGCACCAGGTGCACGATCAGGCGCAGGTACTTGTTCTTCTTGACCGCGGTGTCGCCGAACATCTGGCGGATGTTCATTACGCCCAGACCGCGCACTTCCAGCAGGTCCTGCAGCAGTTCGGGGCAGGTGCCGTCGAGGACGTCCGGGGCGATCTGGGTGAACTCGGCGGCGTCGTCGGCCACCAGGCGGTGGCCGCGGCTGATCAACTCGAGCGCGAGTTCGCTCTTGCCCAGCCCGGAGTCGCCGGTAACCAGCACGCCGATCGAATAGATCTCCATGAACACGCCGTGCATCGTCACCCGCGGCGCCAGCGCGCGCGCCAGGTGGTACTGCAGCAGGTTGAGCAGCTCGTAGCCGCGGCGCGGCGAGGACCACAGCGGCGTGTCGGATTCCTCCGCGGCGTCGCGCAGGTCGGTCGGGCAGTCCTGGTTCTGGGTGATGACCATCGCCAGCGGGCGCGCGTCCATGATCTTCTGCAGCACTTCCCAGCGGTTGCGCGCATCCAGACCGTCCAGCCAGGCCAGTTCGGCCGAGCCGATGATCTGCACCTTGTTGGGATGGATCACGTTCAGATAGCCGGCCAGCGACGGGCGGCGCGAGAGGTGTTCACCGCGCTCGATGACGCGGGAGTCGCCGCGCTGTCCGGCCTGCCAGCGCAGTTCCAGCCGGTCACCCAGCTCGTCGAAGAGTTCGCGGGCGCGCAGCCGGTCGGCCACGTCAGGCCACGACCGGGTCTGCGGCCTGCCACTCCGAGAGCAGCGTGTAGAGCGCGCCTGAATCGGGCGCCTGGCGCAGGCGCTGGCGGAAATCGCCGTCGCCGAACATCTCCGCCAGGTTGGCCAGCAGCATCAGGTGCTGCGTGGCGAAATGCTCGGGCACCACCAGGGCGAACACCAGGTCCACCGGCTGGCCGTCCGGAGCATTGAAGTCCACGGGTTCGGCCAGTCGGAGGAAGGTGCCGGTGGCGTTGGTCAGGCGAGCGCTGCGTCCGTGCGGGATCGCGACGCCGTGGCCCAGGCCGGTGCTGCCGAGTCGTTCACGGCCACAGAGGCCGTCGTAGATGCCGCGTTCGCTCTCCCCGTCGGCGCCGTCGGCCAGCAGGGTCGACAGCTGCTCGAGCAGGCGCTTCTTGCCACTGGTGGCGATGTTGGCCTTGACGCGGGCCGGGGAGAGCAGGTCCAGCAGGTGCATGGCGATGTCAGCCGAAGCTGTCCGAACGTGCGGCAGATTCGCCGCGGTGGTGGTCGGTCATCTTTTCTTTCTGCTTGATCACCAGACGGTCGAGCTTGTCGGCGAGCAGGTCGATGGCGGCGTACATGTCGGGCGCGACGGCCTCGGCGTGCAGGGTCTTGCCCGGCGTCGAAAGCGTGGCTTCGGCCCGTTGTTCAAGCTTGTCCACGGCCAGGGTCACCCGGACCTCGAGGTGGTGGTCGAAATGTCGCGCAACCCGCGCGAGCTTGTCCTGCACATAGTCGTGCAGGGCCGGGGTGACGTCGATCTGGTGGCCGCTTATTTCGATCCGCATGATCACGATCCTCCTGGTTGGTCACGCACATCAAAACATGGCCATCGGCAACGCGCCGTGACCAATGTCAAAGAGAGGTTGGAACTTTCCGCCGCGAGGGCGGTAACGGTCATTCGCCATGGATGAAGGCCTCAGGCCAGGCGCTGCCGTTCGTTGGAGGCAGAGATGTTCATTGCTTCGCGGTATTTTGCCACGGTTCGCCGGGCCACGGGGATGCCTTCGCCCTTGAGGATCTCGGCCAGGCGCTGGTCCGACAGCGGCGCACGCGGGTTCTCGGCCTCTATCAGCTTGCGCAGCATGGCCTGGATGGCCGTGGCCGAGGCGCTGCCGCCGTGCTCGGTGGCGATGCCGGAGCTGAAGAAATGCTTGAACTCGAAGGTGCCGCGCGGCGTGCGCAGGTATTTCCGGGTGGTGGCGCGTGAAATCGTTGATTCGTGCAGGCCCAGCTCCTCGGCCACTTCGCGCAGGGTCAGCGGGCGCATGGCCACGCTGCCGTGGTCCAGGAAGCCGCTTTGCTGGCGGACGATGGCCTTGGCGACCCGGGTAAGGGTGTCGGCGCGGGTTTCCAGGCTCTTGATCAGCCAGCGCGCCTCCTGCAGCTGGCTGCGCAGGTAGCTGTCGTCTTCCCGGCTGGCCTTGCCGATCAGGCGCTCGTAGTGGCGATTGATGCCCAGCCGGGGCTGGCTGCCCGGGGCCAGGCTCACCTTCCAGACGCCGCCCTGCCGGTAGGCGATGGCGTCGGGCGCGATGTATTCGGCTTCACCGGCGCTGATCTGGGCGCCTGGCTTGGGGTCGAGCGAACGCAGCAGGGCCACGGCCTGGTCCATGGCCTCGGTCGGCTGGTGCAGCTGGGCCGCCAGCCGGGCCGCGCCCAGCTTCGCCAGCGCGTCGAGGTGCTTGCCGCAGACTTCCCGCGCCAGAACCACGCCCGGAGTGTCTTCGCTGAGCAGGCGCAGCTGCACGCAAAGGCACTCGGACAGGTTGCGTGCGCCGGCGCCGACCGGGTCGAAGTGCTGGATGATGTGCAGCACGGTCTCGACCTCGACCTCGGAGGCCTTGACCTCCGGCAGCAGGGTTGCCTGGATATCGGCCAGGAGGCTTTCCAGATAGCCGTCGTCGTTGATCGCCTCGATCAGGGCCTGGCCGATCGCGATATCGCGCGGGCCCAGGTGGCTGAGCTGGAGCTGCCAGAGCAGGTGATCGTGCAGGTCCACCGGCGCCGCGGCCGCGAACTCGTCGCTGTCGTCGTCGCCGTGGCCACGACGTTCGCCGCTGCCGCCGGCGCTGGCGTCGAACCAGTCCGCCTGTTCACCGGGATCGAAGTCGCCGCTGTCGGGGCTGTCGCCCGCGTCCTCGCCCGAAGGCGCGTCGGCCGGCTTGTCGCCGTCGGCCGGGGCGTGTGCCGGTTCGGCGTCTTCTTCACGCTCGAGCAGGGGGTTGGATTCGAGGGCCTCGTTGAGCTCGCTCTCGAGCTCCATCGCGGAAAGCTGCAGCAGACGGATCGCCTGGCGCAATTGGGGCGTCAGGGATAGCTGCTGGCCGAGCCGGGTCTGGAGGGTGGGCTTCATGGCGCTCCGCGGAAGGACCGCGCGGCCGGCCTCAGAGGCGGAAGGAATCGCCCAGGTAGACGCGACGCACGTCGGCGTTGGCCAGAACCTCGTCGGGCGAACCCTGCGCGAGCACCCGGCCAGCATTGAGGATATACGCCCGGTCGCAAATGCCCAAGGTTTCCCGAACGTTGTGGTCGGTGATCAGCACCCCGATGCCGCGCTGCTTGAGATGACGGACGATTTTCTGGATCTCGCCGACCGAAATCGGGTCCACGCCGGCGAAGGGTTCGTCGAGCAGCATGAAGCGCGGCGCCGCCGCCAGCGCCCGCGCGATCTCGACCCGCCGACGTTCGCCGCCCGAGAGGCTCGCGCCGGCCTGGCCGGCGACGTGGTTGATCTGCAGCTCTTCGAGCAATGCCGCCAGTTCGCGTTCACGGCCCGCGGCGTCGAGCTCGGGCCGCAGCTCCAGCACGGCGCTGATGTTGTCGGCCACGCTGAGCTTGCGGAACACCGAGGCTTCCTGCGGCAGGTAGCCCAGGCCTCGGCGCGCGCGCTCGTGCATCGGCAGCGCGGTGATGTCCTTGCCGTCGAGCAAAATCTGGCCGCTGTCGGTCGCGACCAGGCCGACGATCATATAAAAGCAGGTGGTCTTGCCGGCGCCGTTGGGGCCGAGCAGTCCGACCACCTCGCCCGGGCGCAGCGCCAGCCCGAAGTCGTGCACCACCTGCCGCGATTTGTAGCTCTTGGCGAGCCCGGCGGCAGTGAGCATCAGTTGGCCGGCGCGGTCTTGGGCAGGATCCGCAGGGAAACGCGCTGCCCGTCGCCGCCGCCTTCGATGCGGCCGGTGTCGAGGTTGTACTTCAGGGTCTCGCCGCGCAGGTTGCCGCGCGGCTGCTCAATGACCACGCCGCCGGTCAGCACCATCACGTCGCTGGACAGGCTGTAGACGACCTGGCGTGCCTGCGCGTCCATGGGTTCGCCCTGGTCGGAAACCTGACGCAGGCGCGCGGGCGAGCCGGTGAGCACGATCCGGTCGATGTCGCCGGCGCGGCGGTGGACCTCGGCGCGGTCGGCATCCACTTCCAGGCTGCCCTGGCGGATCTTGACGTTGCCGGCCAGCGTTGACACCGCGTCGTCGCCGAGCAGCGCATCGGTGCTGTCGGCATCGATGTCCATCGGCTGGCTGCGGTCGGTGGACTTGGCCAGGACCGGGCCGGTGGCGGCCAGGCAGAGGATCAACAGGCTAGTTGCGGCGGGGCGCATAGTGTCCTTTGACGTCGTTCAGCAGCTGGAAACGCTTGGCCGACATGTCTACGTCGAGGCCGGTGCCCACGAGTATAGAGTCGCCATGGGTGATGGTCACTTTCTCGGCGGTATCGGCGCGGTCAATGTCGGGCAGCACCCGCAGCCGTTCGGTGGCGAAACGGGTGCGCAGGCCGGCCGGCGTGACCGGGCTGATCATCTTTACCTGGCGCAGCAGGTGCACCTGGTCGGCGTCGGGGCTTACCCAGGCCGCCTCGGCGCTGGCGTTCCAGCGACCGCCGTCCGCGCCCGGGAAGGAGAATCGGGGTTCGACCAGGCTCAGGCTTTTGCCGCCCACGTCGCGCTGCATGTACGGCCCGCGCACGGTGAAGGATTCGCGGCCTTCCTGGTCCAGCGTGGTCAGCTCGAAATCCTTGAGGATGTAGTCGGAGCGCTGCGCGGCTTCCACCGGCGCCACCTGCCGCTGGTTCCACTGCCACACCGCCACGCTGACGAGGACCACGGCCAGTACCGCCAGCACGCCGTTGAGCCAGGCCCGGCTCATTCGCTGCCGAAGCGCGCGAGCACGGCGGCGCGCAGGCCGCGTGCGTCGAGTATCAGGTCGCAGAGTTCGCGCACCGCGCCTTCGCCGCCGCGGGCGCGCGACTGCCAGTGCACGCGCTCGGCCACCCAGGGGTGGGCATTGGCGGGCGCGGCGGCCAGGCCGGCCAGCGCCAGCGCCGGCAGGTCGGGAAGATCGTCGCCCATGTGCGCGGTTTCGATGGCGCCCACGCCCAGCTGCGCGCAGAGCATGCGCAGGGTGGCGGCCTTGTCCTTCACGCCGGTATGCACGTGCGACAGGCGCAGGTCGCGGGCGCGGGCCAGCACGGCGGCGCTCTCGCGGGCGGTGATCAGGGCCACGGCGATGCCGTGGTCTTCGAGCAGGCGCAGGCCCTGGCCGTCGAGCACGTGGAAGGCTTTGGATTCACTGCCGGCGGCGTCGTAGAACAGGCGGCCGTCGGTGAGCGTGCCGTCCACGTCGAAGCAGGCCAGGCGGATGCCGGCGGCGCGGGCGTGGAGGTCGGCGGGGGTCAGGATCATCGCCGGATCAGACCACGCGGGCGCGCAACAGGTCATGAATGTTCAGGGCGCCCACGACCCGCCGCTGCTCATCCACCACCACCAGCGAGCTGATCTTGAACTCTTCCATCAGGCGGGCGGCTTCGACCGCCAGCGCGTCGGCGCCGATGGTCTTGGGCGTGCGGCCCATCAGCTTCGACACCGGGGTGGCGTGCAGGTCGGTGTGTTCGTCGTCCAGCGCGCGGCGCAGGTCGCCGTCGGTGAACACGCCCTGCAGCACGCCGCCGGCATCCACCACGGCGGTCATGCCCAGGCGCTTGCGGGTCATCTCGAGCAGGGCGGCGGTGGTGCTGGCGTCGGCGGGCACGCTGGGCACGGCGGCGCCGGTGTGCATGATGTCGCGGATGTGCAGCAGCAGCTTGCGGCCCAGGCTGCCGGCCGGGTGCGAGCGGGCGAAGTCTTCGGCGGTGAAGCCGCGGGCCTCGAGCAGGGCCACCGCGAGGGCGTCGCCCATCACCAGCGCGGCGGTGGTGCTGGAGGTCGGCGCCAGGCCCAGGGGGCAGGCTTCAAGCGGCACGCTGACGTCCAGGTGCACGTCGGCCAGGCCGCCCATACTCGATGCCGGGCGGCCGGTCATGGCCACCATCAGGTTGCCCTGGCGCTTGAGCGCCGGGACGATGGCCAGGATTTCGTCGGATTCGCCGGAGTTCGACAGCGCCAGCACCAGGTCGGCGTCGGTCACCATGCCCAGGTCGCCGTGGCTGGCCTCGCCCGGGTGCATGAAGAAGGCCGGGGTGCCGGTGGACGCCAGGGTGGCGGCGATCTTCTTGGCGATATGGCCCGACTTGCCCATCCCGGTGCAGACCACCCGCCCGCGGCAGGCCAGCATCAGGCGGCAGGCGGCGGCGAACTCGGTGCCGATGCGGGCGCGCATCGCGGTCAGGGCCTGGGCCTCGACGTCGATGACGGTGCGGCCGCTGGCGACCAGCGCGTCGTCGGGGACCTTCGGTGCCTGGGCGAGATCGTTCATGCGGGGGAGGTTGGGGGTATGATGCGGGGCCTCATTGTAAGGCCTGCGCGCCAGCCGCGCCCCCGTCCGCTATGACTCCCGACATCATCCAGAACCTGATCGAAACCGGCCTTCCCGGCGCCAGCGCCCGCGTCACGGGCGACGACGGCGTGCATTTCGAGGCCACCGTGGTCTGCGAGGCCTTCCGCGGCAAGATGCCGCTGGCCCGCCACCGCATGGTTTATGCCACGCTCGGTGAACGCATGGGCGGCGAGATCCACGCCCTGGCGCTGCGCACGCTGACTCCGGACGAAGCCGACCGCTCCGCGTAGGAGGGCCTTCAGGCCCGATCCTCGGAGCATTCGGGCCTGAAGGCCCTCCTACAAAAAGACAAGAAGAATATGGCGAAGATTGTGATTACCGGCGGCGAGCCGCTCAACGGCGACGTCCAGATTTCCGGCGCCAAGAACGCGGTGCTGCCGATCCTGGCCGCCACCTTGCTCGCCGACGGTCCGATCTCGATCGGTAACGTGCCGCACCTGCACGACGTCACCACCACCATGGAGCTGCTGGGCGCGATGGGCGTGCAGCTGATGGTGGACGAGAAGCTGACGATCACTGCCGACCCGCGCTTCATCACTTCCACCGTGGCGCCCTACGAGCTGGTCAAGACCATGCGCGCCTCGATCCTGGTGCTGGGCCCGCTGCTGGCCCGCTTCGGCCATGCCGAAGTGTCGCTGCCCGGCGGCTGCGCGATTGGCTCGCGTCCGGTCGAGCAGCACATTCGCGGCCTGCAGGCGCTGGGCGCCGAGGTCACGGTCGAGAACGGATTCATCAAGGCCCGCGCCGAGCGCCTGCGTGGTGGCCGCTACGTGTTCGACATGATCACCGTCACCGGCACCGAGAACGTGCTGATGGCCGCGGCCCTGGCCAAGGGCACCACGGTGCTGGAGAACTGCGCGCAGGAACCCGAGGTCGTGGACCTGGCCAACTGCCTGATTGCGATGGGCGCGCAGATCGAAGGCGCCGGCACCAACCGCATCGTGGTGCACGGCGTGGACTCGCTGCGCGGCATCCATTACGACGTGCTCCCCGATCGCATCGAAGCCGGCACCTTCCTGGTGGCAGGCGCGATGACCGGCGGCAAGGTGACGGTGAAAAAGGCGCGCGCCGACACCATGGACGCGATCCTGCTCAAGCTCGAGGAAGCCGGCGCGCACATCAACACCCGCGACGACAGCATCGAAGTGGACATGCGCGGCCGCCGTCCCAAGGCGATCAACCTCACCACGGCGCCATACCCGGCGTTCCCGACCGACATGCAGGCGCAGTTCGCCGCGCTCAATACGGTGGCCGAGGGCGTGGGCGTGATCACCGAGACGATCTTCGAGAACCGCTTCATGCACCTCAACGAACTCTCGCGCCTGGGCGCCGATATCCGCGTCGAGGGCAATACCGCCATCATCCGCGGCGTCGAGCGCATGACCGGCGCGCCGATCATGGCCACCGACCTGCGCGCTTCGGCGTCGCTGGTGCTGGCCGGTCTGGTGGCCCACGGTGAAACCGTGGTGGACCGCATTTACCACATCGATCGCGGCTACGAGAACATCGAAGAAAAGCTGGGCGCGCTGGGCGCGAAGATCCGGCGCCTGCCCTAAGGGCCGGCCCGGGCGATCGGGCTAGCGCACCGCGGTGATGCGCATGTCCAGCGTGCTGCCGTCCGACTCGTACTGTTTGATGCGCAGCGGCAGCCAGCCGCGGTTGCGTGCAAACCAAATCTTGGTGATCCGGCCGCTGTCGTCGTCGCGCACGCGCTCGACGCGGATCGCGCGCTCCACGCCCAGCGCGGTGCGCAGGCGAACGTTGGCGGCGGTGCGGTAGCGCTGGACCTCGACATTTCGGCGACCAGCGACCGCGAAACTCATTTCGCCGCGGCGTCCGGCCGACAGCTCCGACATCAGGGCCGCGGTTACCGCGTGGCGGTCGAGCAGGCCGTCGCGATAAGGAAGCGACTGCGCCTCGCCCTTGTAGGTAACGCGGGCGGTGCCGGCGCGGGGATCGACCGCCAGGGTTTCCCGGCGCTTGCTCCAGGCCGCGTCCTGCTGCATGTCGTAGTCCAGGGTGCGCGGCGTATCGCCGGTCCAGTCCATCACCGACACTTCCTTGCGGCGCACGCCGGCAACGGCGAACAGGCCTTCGGTGGCCTCGCTGCGGGTGCTCATTTCCCAGCGCCCGTTGGGCAGGCGGCGCAGGGTGATGCGGCCCGTGCCCAGTGGTTTGCCGTCCTGTTGGACCTGATAGTCGGCGGCGAAGGCGGCCGGCGGCGGTGCCGCCCAGGCCAGGCCAGGCAGCATCAGGGCGGCCAGCAGCGCGGGGACGAAGTACGGCAGGCGCATGACTCAGGCTTCCTTGAGCAGGTTGTCGGCGCCCAGCTGCAGCGGCGCGGCGAGCGCGCGTCCGTCCAGCGTCACCGCGCTGCGGCTGATCTGCAGCCTGCGCTCGGCGAGCAAGGCCACGGTGGCGCGCAGCAGCGCGTGTTCGCGCGGCAGCAGGCGCTGGGCCAGCGTGGCGTCGTCGTCGCTGGGCTCGATCGCCAAACGCACCTGGGAAAGCAGCGGTCCGGCATCGAGCGCCGGCACCACCACGTGCACGCTGGCGCCATGCTCGGCGTCGCCGGCAGCGAGGGCACGGGCGTGGGTGTCGAGACCCGGGTATTTGGGCAGCAAGGACGGGTGGATGTTGATCATTCGGCCTTCGAATCGACGCACCGAGGCGGTGCTGATGATGCGTAGGTATCCCGCACATACGATGAGGTCGGGCTGAACATCGGCGACGGCGCTGAACAGCGCTTCATCGTGGGCGTCCCGGTCCGGGTAGTCGCGGGGCCTGAGCGCGAGCGCGTGGATGCCGACGTCACGAGCGAGCGCGATGGCGCCGCAGGCCGGTTTGTCCGAGAACACGCCGACAAGCCGGGCCGGCAGACGGTGTTCCCGGATGGCCTCGACCAGGGCCTTGAGGTTGCTGCCGCGGCCGGAGGCGAGCACGGCAAGGCGCAAAGGCTCGTCGCTCACGACTCCGGGGTCTTCTGGGCGCGCTTGGCGGCGTACATGCGCTGGTCGGCCAGCGCCAGCAACTCTTCGGCGCTGCCGGCTTCGGCCAGCGCCAGGGCGCCGCCGATGCTGGCCTTGAGTGTGAAGGTCAGCTCGCGATACGAGTAGTTCGGCGCGAGGCTGGCATGCAGGCGGTCGATCGCGCTGTGCAGGTCCTCGTCGGTGGACAGCGGCGACAGCACCAGTGCGAACTCGTCGCCGCCGATGCGGGCCACGGTATCGGAGGCGCGCGCGCAAGCCTTCAGCCGGTTCGCGACCTGGGCCAGCACGGCGTCGCCGCAGGCGTGGCCGAATTCGTCGTTGATGGGCTTGAAGTCGTCCAGGTCCACCATCAATGCGCCCACCGATACGCCTTTCCGGTGGGCCCCCGACACGGCCGAGTTCAGCCGGTCGGCGAACAGCGCGCGATTGGGTAGGTCGGTAAGCGTGTCGTGGGTTGCCAGGTAGAACAGGTCGTTTGCCGCATGGCGGGTGGCATGGAACATCGCGGCAGCAATGGCATCGCCGACCAGCCCCAACACGGCAGCGTCCTCGCCGGTGAACTTCCCGGCCTGCTTCGACGTCGCCTTGAGTACGCCGACCACGCTCTTGTCGTGGATCAGCGGCAGGACCATCATCGCCCGCAGCCCGACCCGGCGGCAGCCCTCGCGGTCAACCCGCGGGTCGGTTTCAGAGTCTTCGCAGTGCAGTAGTTCGCCGCGCTGAACGCATAGTCCGGCCAGGCTGCCGACGCGGGGAACGCGCATGCCGAGGTTGCGTGCGACCGAGCCGGCGGCAGCGCGGTAGACCATGTCCTCGCCCTCGACCAGCTCGATCACGGCGCCGTCGGCGTCGACCAGGGGCAGGATCCGTTCGACCACCAGATGCATGACGCCGGCGAGGTCCAGACCAAGTCGCGCGATCTCCGCCTGAGTGGCGATGACGGCCATCAATCTCTGGTTGGGAATCATGGCGCCTTCTCCTGGTAGGGATCAGCCGATGTGCACGCGCTCGGCGGTGTCGGCCCGGACCACCTGTCCGATCGGCCGGTGCGCGAGACCCAGGCGCTGAAGGTCGGCCGAGACCGCCGCAACGTCGCCGGGCGCCAGCACCAGCACGAAGCCGATGCCGCAGTTGAAGGTGCGCCACATCTCGGCCGAAGGTACCGCACCTTCGCGCTGCAACCAATCGAAAACCGGCGGCAAAACAATCGCCGAGGCCTCGATCTCCAGGCCCAGGCCCTCGGGAATGACGCGGATGATGTTCTCGGTCAGGCCGCCGCCGGTGATGTGGGCCATGGCGTGCAGGTCGTGCTTGCCGAGCAGCTCGAGGATGGGTTTGACGTAGATGGTGGTCGGCGCCATCAGCGCGTCCACCAGCTTCACGCCGCCAAGGTCGAGCTCGGCCGGGCGGCCGGCGCGGTCGTAGATGCGGCGGATGAGCGAATAGCCGTTCGAGTGCGGGCCCGACGCGGCGATGCCCATCAGTACGTCGCCGGCGCGCACCTTGGCGCCGTCGAGCAGGTTCGCCTTCTCCACGGCGCCGACGGTGAAGCCGGCCAGATCGTATTCGCCCGGCGGGTACATGTCGGGCATCTCGGCGGTTTCGCCGCCGATCAGGGCGCAGCCCGCGAGCTCGCAGCCGGCGGCGATACCGCCGACGACCGCGACCGTGGTGTCCACGTGCAGCTTGCCGGTGGCGAAGTAGTCCAGGAAGAACAGCGGCTCCGCACCCTGCACCAGCACGTCGTTGACGCACATGCCGACCAGGTCGATACCGATGGTGTCGTGGCGGCCCATCTGCTGGGCCAGCTTGAGCTTGGTGCCGACGCCGTCGGTGCCGCTGACCAGCACCGGCTCGCGGTATTTGCCCGAAAGATTGAACAAGGCGCCGAAGCCGCCCAGCCCACCCATCACTTCGGGCCGGAAGGTGCGCTTGACCAAGGGCTTGATGCGCTCGACGACTTCGTTGCCGGCATCGATATCAACGCCCGCATCGCGGTAGGTGAGGGGGGTAGGCGTGGTCACGGGCGGGGTTCCGGGCGCGGGAAAGGCGGCATTCTAGCAGCGGTGGCCGACTTGACTGTGGTCAAGAAGATCAGGATCTGGCGGGCGCACAGTGATAGAACGCCACAGGGAGACTTGTCATGCCTGCCAGCCACGTTATTTCCCGATTTATCGCCGCCATCGCCTGCCTGCTGCCGGCCCTGGCCCTGGCCAACCCACCTGCCGACTTGGCCGAGGGTCGCCGGATCTACGCCCAGGCCTGCGCCGCCTGCCATGGGCCCAGCGGCCGCGCCGATCCCGCCAGCCCGGTATTGGCGGCGCTCGACACCGCCCCGGCCGACCTGTCCGACCCGCTGTTCAACAGCCGGGAGCCGGCCAACGACTGGGAACTGGTGGTTGCGCACGGCGGCCATGCCATGGGCCTGTCTGCCCAGATGCCGGCGCAGCAGGGCACGCTCAGCGCCGACGAAGTGCGAAACGTCGTCGCCTACGTCAAAACCCTGGCCGATACCTCTGAGTACCCGCCGGGCGAGTTCAACTACTTCCTGCCGATCCGCACCAAGAAGGCTTTTCCGGAGGACGAAGTGGTCTGGAAGGGGCGGTACACGCCCGTGGATGGCGGCCCGGACGTGATGCGCAACGTCATCGAGTTCGAAAAGCGGGTCGGCAAGCGCGGCATGCTGGTGGCCGAGGTGATTCACGAAGACGACGGTTTCGACAGTGAAGTGACCAAGTTCGAGGCCGGCTACAAGCACGTACTGGGCTGGAACCTCGAGCGCCAGTCAATACTTTCGGGCGCGATCATCCTTGCCTTCCCTACCGACGGCGGCGAGTCCGACGAGATCATTCCCTACCTGGCCTATGCCCGGATGCTGGGCGACGACTGGGTGTTCCAGTCCAGCGCCCGCGCCATTACTCCCTTCGACGACCCGGGCGACGGAACCCTGGAACTGGCGGGTGCGCTGCACTATCGCTGGACGCCCTGGCCCCGAAATGTGTTCCCCGGCATCGAACTGGTCGCCGAGGCGCCCTACGATGGCTTCGGCGGCGACGTGCAGTGGAGCGCCATTCCCCAGGTTCGCTTCGGCCTGACCAAGGGCGGGCATGTCGCCATGAGCCTGGGCGTCGAGGTCGGGCTCAGCGACCAGCCCTGGGACTATCGCGTCCACGCCGTACTGCTTTGGGACTACGCCGACGGCAGCTTCTTCAAAGGTTGGTGATAGCGGCGCCGTTGGACGGGGATAGGCCGGCTGCGGCAACATGCGTGCAGTCCCGCCTGTCCCCTGAGAGCCATGCCCCCGCGACTGCGCCCCCCCGGTTTCCTGCTGACGCTGATGCTGGCTTTCGCCGCGTCGACCGCCTTCGCCCAGTTCGTGCCGGTGGAGTCGGCGGCGCCGCAGCCGGTGTCCGGGCCGCTGGCTGACGGCAGTGACGGCCTGATTCCGGCCGAGCGTGATCTCAGCCTGTACCAGGGCCAGGTGACCCTGGTCTCGCAGGGTGCCGGGGAACGCCGTGCGGCCACTGCCCGGGCTCTGGCCCAGGTCGTGGTGAAGCTGACCGGCGACCCGCAGGCCGCCGGCCACCCGGTGGTGCGCCGCGCCCTGGCCAATGCCGAGAGCTATGTCGCCACCAGCGACGCCAGCGAAATGAGCGACCAGCAGGGCAACACCGCCATCGGCGGCGTGCCGGTTTACCGCACCACCATGAGCTTCGCCTTCGAACCCAACGGCATGGACGCGCTGGTGGCGGCGGCGGGCCTGAACTATTGGGGCGGCAATCGCCCGCGCCCGATCCTGTGGCTGGCGATTGACGACGGCCGCGGTCCGCGCCTGGTCAATGCCCAGCAGCTGGCCGTGGTGAAGCCGCTGGCCGAGCGCGGGCTCGAGCGCGGCCTGCGCTTCGGCATGCCGGCCGGCAGCGCGGTGGAACAGGCCGCCGTGCAGACGGTTTGGAGCCAGTCGTCCGTGCAGATGCTGCCGCTGACCGCGCGCTACGGTGGCCAGGCCCAGCTGCTGGGCAAGGTCTACCGCGCCGGCGGTGGCTGGACGGCCGATTGGGTGCTCAGCGACGGCGACAAGGAACTCTCACGCTGGTCCTTCAGTGATCCCAGCCCGCAGCGCGCCATCGCCTCCGGCGCTGACGGTGCCGCCGATGCCATCGCCCGTCGCGACGCGGTGCCGCTGCGTGCCGGCAAGCCCACCCGGCTGACCGTGGAGGTGGCCGGCCTGCGCGACGGCACCGACTTCACCCGCGCCATGGGCTATCTGCAAACCCTGGCGGTGGTGCAGGGCCTGACCGTGGTCAGCGCGACGCCCGACGCCCTGGTGCTGGACCTGCAGCTGGCCGTGGGCCGTGAGGGCTTCGAGCGCTTCCTGCTGGCCGGCAACCAGCTGCAGGCCGACCCGCGGTCCAGTCCGGACCGCCCGCGCTACGTACTGCAGCCATGAGTTCGGTCCAGGCCCCGCCCAACGACCTGTTCCACGACCGCCGCCGCTGGCAGTGGCTGGCGCTGGCGATTGGCGTCGGTGTGCTGGTGTGGCAGCTGGCGCCGGTACTGACGCCCTTCGTGGTCTCGGCCCTGCTGGCCTGGCTGGGCGAACCGCTGGTGCGCCGCCTCGAGCTCGGCGGCCGTTCGCGCAACGTGGCCGTGCTGCTGGTGTTCTCGCTGATGACCCTGGTGATCGTGCTGGCGGTGCTGCTGCTGATCCCGCTGATCGAAAACCAGGTGTCGAAGCTGGTGGACTGGCTGCCGCGCTTCGGCAACTGGGTTACCGGCACCGCCGTGCCCTGGGTGGATGCGCGCTTCAAGCTCGACCTGGCCGGCTATGTGGATCCGAGCCAGATCATTGAACTGCTCAAGAAGCACTGGCAGGAAGCCGGCGGCGTCGCCGCGAGCATCTTTGGCGGCGTGTCCAAGTCGGGCCTGGCGATCCTGGGCTGGATGGCGAACTTGGCCCTGATTCCGGTGGTGACCTTCTATTTCATGCGCGACGGCGGTGCGATGGTGGGGCGCGTGCGCGACCTGCTGCCGCGCCCGATCGAGCCGGTGGTAAGCCAGCTCAGCCGCGAGTCGGACCAGGTGCTGGGTGGCTTCATCCGCGGCCAGCTGAGCGTGATGATCGCGCTGGGTACGATCTACGCGGTGGGTCTGAGCGCCGTCGGCGTGGACCTCGGCATCCTGATCGGCATCGTGGCCGGCCTGGTCAGCTTCGTGCCTTACCTGGGCGCCATTGTCGGCGTGGGTGCGGCGGTGATTGCGACCTTGGTCCAGCACGGCGACCTGATGCACCTGGCGCTGGTGCTGGGCGTGTTCGGGCTGGGTCAGCTGCTCGAGAGCTTCTGGCTGACGCCCTGGCTGGTGGGCGACAAGATCGGCCTGCATCCGGTGGCGGTGATCTTCGCGATCATGGCCGGCGGCCAGCTGTTCGGCTTCCTGGGCGTGCTGCTGGCCCTGCCCGTGGCCGCGGTACTGGTGGTGGTGCTGCGCTACGCCCACGCACGCTACACCGCCAGCCGGCTGTACGGCGCCGATGACCAGCCGGACACCGAAGACGACGAGGCATCCCCTGTAGGAGGGCCTTCAGGCCCGAACGCCGCACCCGTAGGAGGGCCTTCAGGCCCGAACGCCGCACCTGTAGGAGGGCCTTCAGGCCCGAACGCCGCAGGCGAAGACGCTTCGGGCCTGAAGGCCCTCCTACAGGACCCGCGCGACAAGTCGTGACCAACCCACAGCTTCCGCTGTCGCTGCGCACGCCGCCCGACCAGCTTTTCGAGGCCTTCCACGGCCAGCCGGCCGTGCGCGATGCCGTACGCGCGGGCGCCTGCGGTGCGTCGGCCGACTGGCTGTTCCTGGCCGGCCCCGCCGGCAGCGGCAAGACCCATCTGCTCCTGGCCGCCTGCGCCGAAGCCACTGCCGCGGGGCGTCGCGCCGCCTACCTGCCGCTGGTCGCGTTTGCCGGCAGGCTGGGCGATGCGCTGGCGGCGCAGGAAGGCGCCGCGCTGCTGTGCCTGGACGGTGTGGAAGCGATCGCCGGCCAGCGCGATGACGAAGAAGCCCTGTTCCACTTCCATAACCGCGCCCGCGCCAGCGGGGCGGTGGTGATGTATGCCGCGCGCTGCAATCCCGCCAATCTGGGACTGCAGCTGCCCGACCTGGTGACGCGGCTGGGCCAGTGCGTGCGGCTGGCGCTGGAACCCCTGGACGACGCCGGGCGTCGCGAAGTGCTGCGCCAGCGCGGCGCGCGCCGCGGCCTCGAGCTCGACGACGCGGTGCTTGATTACCTGCTGCGTCGCGTTGACCGCGACCTGGCCAGCCTGACGAAGCTGCTCGAGCGCATTGATCGCGCCAGCCTGGCCGCACAGCGTCGGGTCACCATTCCCTTCCTGCGCACGCTGCTGCAGGACGGCGCCGGCTAGTCTTCCGGCGCGTAGACGATCCGGTCCCGACCCAAACGCTTGGCTTCGTAAAGCGCGGCATCGGCCCGCGCCAGCATGTCGTTGAGCAGGTCGCCGTCGCGGTGGCTGGTAATGCCGATGCTGAGCGTGGAGCCGAAGCGCGCGGCGGAGCGGCGGTAGTCATCGGCCACGCGCATGGCGAAAGCCTCGGCCTTTTCTTCGCTGGCATCGGGCAGCAGGCAGGCGAACTCCTCGCCGCCCAGACGTGCGCTCAGCTCGCCGGGTCCGACCCGTGCCGCGATCAGGTGACCCAGTTCGCGCAGGATTTCATCGCCGGCGAGGTGACCGTGGGCGTCGTTGACGCGCTTGAAGTAGTCCACGTCAATGAACAGAAGCACGGGCCGATGCCCGGCGGCGATCGCTTCCTCCATCGCGGTGCCGGCCAGGCTCATCCAGCCCTGACGGTTGAGCAGCCCGGTCAGTGGATCGCTCACCGCACGCTGCCAAAGTATTTCCACCTTCTGGTCGAGGCGGATAGCCAGGTTGGCCCGCGCCCGCCGCAGGGTCAGGCCGGCGACGGTGCTCATGGCGTAGAACAACCCGAACAGCTGACGCTCCTCGGTGCTCACCGCCTCGAGCGCGAACAGCAGCGCGCCTGCCGCCGCGCTGCAGGCGGCCAGGGCGACCAGCGCCACGCGTGGCCGCACCAGCACCGGCAGGCCGGCCACAGGCAGCAGCAGGAAGCCGCCCAGCGACAGCGCCGGCATCTGTCGCCATTCGCTG
The DNA here is from genome assembly GCF_054781355.1 of Arenimonas alkanexedens. Lineage (NCBI taxonomy): Bacteria > Pseudomonadati > Pseudomonadota > Gammaproteobacteria > Lysobacterales > Lysobacteraceae > Arenimonas > Arenimonas alkanexedens. The sequence goes on along the minus strand of NZ_BAAGUO010000002.1, from coordinate 380,342 downwards.
CCCAGACCCGCGAGGCTGATCAGCAGCATTCCCAGGAAGACCGAGCCGAGCAGCACCCTTCGGCGGGTCGAGGCTAAATGTCGGTAGGAAATCGCAACCGCCAGCATCGCGACCGTCACGCCCAACTGCCAAACCAGCGACGACGCCTGCAGCCAGTCGGCGTAGGCGTGCACGCCCAGGCGCAGGGCTTCGAGCAGGGCCAGGGCCAGCAGCAGGTTCGACAGTGGCCCGTGCAGCATGCGCATCTGGCGCCGGTGCTGTTCGCGGCGCTCGTGCGGATGCAAGCTCGCCAGCTCGCCTTCGAGCGCGCGGTGCAGGCTTGTCCTCACACGTTGGAATTGGGAAACGTCCATCGCGACCATTAGAGCCAGCCTCCGCGTGAGTCCACACTTAACCCGGGCGGGCGGATGTCGCGAACTGCGACGTTGAGCACAGGATGCGTGACTTTTTCCAGTCCGGTCAATCCGTTAGCCCAGCGCAGCCAAGCGTTCCGGGGTACCCACGTCGGTCCAATCGCCGCGGTGGTGGCTGCCGTCAACGGAGCCCCGGGCCATGGCGGCACTCAGCAGCGGCGCCAGCTTGAAGCGCGGGGGCGTCAGTTCGGTGCCCGGCGCCGGGCCGATCACGTCGCGCCAGCCGGCCAGCAGCGCCGGGCGATAAACGCCAATGCCGGCGAAGGTGAGCCGCGGCTCCCCCTCGGCGTGCAGGCGGCCATCGGCATCGAGCGCGAAGTCGCCGCGCGGGTGGTGCGCGGGGTTGTCCACCATGACCAGGTGAGCCAGGCCGCGCGGCTCGCGCGGCAGCCTGGCGAAGTCGAAATCGCACCAGATGTCGCCGTTCACCACCAGGAAGGGCGCATCGCCCAGCCGGGGCAGGGCGTGCAGCATGCCGCCGCCGGTTTCCAGCGGCTCGGCGCCTTCGTTCGAGTAGTGCAGGCGCAGGCCCCAGCGCGCGCCGTCGCCCAGCGCCGGCTCGAAGCATTCGGCCAGCCAGGCGATGTTGATCACCACCTCGCTGACGCCGGCCGCGGCCAGGCGCTCGAGATGCCATTCGATCAGCGGCTTGCCGCGCACCTTCAGCAGCGGCTTGGGCGTGTGCTCGGTCAGCGGCCGCATCCGCTCACCCTTGCCCGCCGCAAAAATCAGCGCCCTCACACCCACCCCCCTTGTAGGAGGGCCTTCAGGCCCGAAGCTTTTCGGCCAGGAGCTTCGGGCCTGAAGGCCCTCCTACAAAAGGCGCGCGTCACGGGCGCGGCTGCGTGAGGTCGGTGTCGCCCAGGATGCGCTCCAGCAGTGCGACCAGCGGGGCGGTTTCCGGATAGCGGCTGCCCACCTCGCGGGTGTAACGCCACACCAGCGGCAGGTCCTGCAGGTAGCCGGCCTTGCCGTCGCGATACCAGAGCCGGCAGAAGATGCCGAGCACCTTCAGATGCCGCTGCAGGCCCATCAGGTCGAAGGCGCGCAGGAAGGTGGCCGCGTCCACGGTGGTGATGCCTTCGGCGACCAGACGCAGGCGGTAGTCCTCGACCCAGGCGTTCACCCGCGCCTCGGGCCAGGCGATGTAGCAGTCGCGCAGCAGCGACGCCAGGTCGTAGGTGACCGGCCCACGCACCGCGTCCTGGAAGTCGATCACGCCCGGGCTGTCGCGCTCGGTCACCAGCAGGTTGCGCGAGTGGTAGTCGCGGTGCACGAACACCTGCGGCTGCAGCCGCGCATTGGTCACCAGCGCACGGAAGGCGGACTCGATCACGTCCCACTCTTCGCATTCCGGCGTGTAGCCCAGGTGGCGCTTGAGCAGCCACTCCGGCATCAGCTCCATTTCGGCGACCAGCCGGGTCTCGTCGTAGGCGGGCAGGTCGCTGGCGTCGGCCCGCAGCTGCATCGCCAGCAGCGCGTCGAAGGCCGTGCCGTAGTGGCGGTCGGCGCTGGATTCATTGAGCTCGGGCAGGAACAGCCGATCGCCCAGGTCCTCCATCACCACGAAGCCACGATCGGCGTCGGCGGCCTGGATCTCGGGCACGTGCACACCCGCGCGCGCCAAACGCGAGGCGACGTCCAGCCAGGGCCGGATGTCCTCCTTGTCCGGCGGCGCGTCCATCACGATCCAACTGCGCCCGGCCGACTCGCTGCGCCAGTAGCTGCGGAAGCTGGCGTCGTTGGACGCACGCTCGAGCACCGCTTCCGGATCGGCAAGCGCCTGACGAGTCCATTCCAAACGAAGCTCGTTACGACTAGGCAAGTTCATCCCCCGATTATCACCCGCCACCCCCTGTAGGAGGGCCTTCAGGCCCGAAGCTTTGTGTAGGAGGGCCTTCAGGCCCGAAGCTCCTCGCCGAAGAGCTTCGGGCCTGAAGGCCCTCCTACAGGGGTGAGGTTTTCTCGGGGAGGTTTGCGGGGCTGGGGCGAGCGGGCATCATGGCGGCAGGCTTTCCGCAGGGTTCTTCCCCATGCCCCAGATCATCCCCGTCCTGCTCTCCGGCGGCTCCGGCACGCGCCTGTGGCCGCTGTCCCGCGAGACCCACCCCAAGCAATTCCAGCCCCTGGTGGGCGAGCAGTCGCTGCTACAGGCCACCTGGCGCCGCCTGGAAGGGCTGGCGGGGGCGGGTGCGCCGATTGTGGTGGCGAACGAGGAACACCGCTTCATGGTGGCCGAACAGCTGCGTCAGGTCGGCATCGCGCCCTCGGCGCTGCTGCTCGAACCCGTGGGCCGCAACACCGCCCCGGCCATCGCCGCCGCCGCCCTGCAGGCCCAGGCCGACGGCGCCGACCCGCTGCTGCTGGTGCTGCCCTCGGACCACGTGATCCGCGACGAAGCCGGCTTCCGCGCCGCCGTCCTGGCCGCCGCCCCGGCCGCCGAGGCCGGCCAACTGGTCACCTTCGGCGTGGTGCCGGCGGCGCCGGAGACCGGCTACGGCTACATCAAAGCCGCCCCTGTAGGAGGGCCTTCAGGCCCGAAGCCTTTCGCCAAGAGCTTCGGGCCTGAAGGCCCTCCTACAGGGGGGGCTGGGGTGCGGGGGGTGGAGCGCTTTGTGGAAAAGCCCGACCTGGCCACGGCCCAGGCCTACGTCGCCAGCGGCGACTATTTCTGGAACTCGGGCATGTTCCTGTTCCGCGCCTCGCGCTATCTCGAGGAACTGGCGGCATTCGCGCCCGAGATTCTGGCGGCGGCCCAGGCCGCGCTGGCCGGCGCCAAACGCGACGTGGACTTCCTGCGCCTGGACCGCGCCGCCTTCGAGGCCTGCCCCTCGGACTCCATCGATTACGCCGTGATGGAAAAGACCGCCCACGCCGCCGTGCTGCCGATTGACGTCGGCTGGAGCGATGTCGGCTCGTGGTCGGCGCTGTGGGAAATCGCCGACCAGGACCCGGACGGCAATGCCCACCACGGCGACGTGCTGGCGATTGACTGCCGCAACACCCTGGCCTGGGGTGGCCGCCGCCTGGTCAGCCTGCTGGGGCTGGAAGACGTGATCGTGGTGGACACCGACGACGCCCTGCTGGTGGCCGCGCGCGACCAGGTGCAAAAAGTCAAGGAGATAGTTTCTACCCTTAAAATGCAGGGTCGTTCACAGGCCAGCGTGCATCGCAAGGTGTATCGTCCGTGGGGTAGTTACGACGGTATCGACAGCGGCGAGCGCTTCCAGGTCAAACGCATCGTGGTCAAGCCCGGCGCGGCGCTAAGCCTGCAGATGCACCATCACCGGGCCGAGCACTGGATCGTGGTTAGCGGCTCTGCCCGTGTCACATGCGATGACAAGGTGTTCCTGCTGGCCGAAAACCAAAGTACCTACATTCCACTGGGCAGCAAACATCGCCTGGAAAACCCCGGGAAAGTGCCGCTGGAGCTGATTGAAGTGCAGTCGGGCAGTTACCTGGGGGAAGACGACATCGTTCGGTTCGAGGACGTCTACGGACGCGGCCCGGACACCGCAGCGGGCTCTTAGCGCCCGCTGGCAAGCTGTTGGATCAACGCGATCCTGAACCGGGCAAATGACCTGAACTACGGGACCAAGACGTTACCAGCCGCATGAACTACCTGAACTTCATCGCCCAGATCGATCCCACGGCCTGGCAGCGCATCGCTTTCAGCTTCCTCGCCTGCGCCCTGCTGATGCCGCTGATGCTGCCCCTGGCCCGTCGCTTCGGCCTGGTGGACCATCCGGGCGGTCGCAAGGACCACGGCGTCGCGATGCCGGTGGTTGGTGGCCTGGTCATCTATTTCGTGGTGGTGGTGGGCTTCGTGATGTACGAGCCCTCGAACACGCTGCGCACCTGGGCCTTCGTCGGCGGGGCCGGCCTGCTGGTGCTGGTGGGCCAGCTGGACGACTACTGCGACCTGCGCTGGACCTGGCGCATCGGCGCCCAGTCGCTGGCGGCGCTGCTGATGGCTCTGGCCGGCGGCGTCATGGCCACCAACCTGCAGGACGTATTCGGCTTCACCGGCGCCAATATTGGCCTGCTGGCGGTGCCCTTCACTATTTTCATCGTGGTCGGCGTCATCAACGCGCTGAACATGGCCGACGGCGTGGACGGCCTGGCCGGCAGCCTGTCGGTGGTGGCGCTGCTGCTGTTCACCTGTTTCGGCCTGTACGCGGGCAACGTGCTGGTGGCCGAACGCATCCTGGCGGTGGCCGCGGCGGTGCTGGGCTTCCTGGTCTGGAATGCGCGCTTCCCCTGGCAGCCGCGGGCGCGGGTGTTCCTGGGCAACGGCGGCAGCATGCTGCTGGGCTTCACCATTGCCTATGCCTCGGTGCGGCTGTCGCAGGCGCCCGAGCACCCGATATCGCCGGTGCTGGGGCCCTGGGTGCTTTCGCTGCCGCTGATTGACTGCGTCACCCTGATGATCCGCCGCTGGCGCCAGGGTCGTTCGCCGTTCGCGGCCGACCGCCACCACATGCACCACATGCTGCTCGACGCCGGCTTCCGGGCCGGCGGGGTGGTGGCCATCATCACCGGCGGCACCCTGGTGCTGGGCGTTGCGGCCGCGGTGGCGGTGAAGCTGGGCGTCTACCGCCCGCTGATGGTGCTGGCCTTCCTGGTGCTGCTGGGCGCCTGGTACGCGTTCAGCGCCGATTACAGCCGCGCGGTCGCGAGGCTGGCAGTCTGGCGAAGCGCCGGCCGGCCCGGCCCCAGCGATGACGCCAGGGAATCCAAAGCCCACTGATGATCGACCTGCACTGCCACCTGCTGCCCGGCATTGACGACGGCCCCACCACGCTGGAGGTCTCGCTGGCGATGGCGCGCTGCGCGGTGGACGACGGCATCACCTTCACCGCCTGCACCCCGCACATCTATCCGGGCCTGTACGAAAACAACCGTGCCGGCATCGAAGCCGCCGTGGCGTCCCTGCGCGAAGCCCTGGCCGAGGCCGGCATTCCGCTGCAGCTGGGCACCGGCGCCGACACCCACCTGGCGCCCGACCTGGCCGGCGGCATCCGCAGCGGCCGCGTGCCCACCCTCAACGGCAGCCGCTACCTGCTGCTGGAGCCGCCGCACCACGTGGCGCCGCCGCGCTTCGACGAATCGGTGTTCACCCTGATGTCGGCCGGCATCGTGCCCGTGATCACCCATCCCGAACGCCTGAGCTGGATCGAGAGCCACTACCCGGTGTTCGCCGGCCTGGTGAAGCAGGGCGCCTGGATGCAGCTGACCGCGGGCAGCCTGACCGGCCGCTTCGGCCGCCGCCCGAAATACTGGGCCGAGCGCATGCTCGACGAAGGCCTGGTGCATATCATCGCCACCGATTCGCACCACATCGACAAACGCCCGCCGCTGCTGGCCGAAGGCCGCGACGCCGCCGCCGCCCGCGTGGGTGTCGTGGAAGCGGAGCACATGGTGCAGACTCGCCCGCAAGGCATCCTCGACGACCTGCCGCCCGGCCAACTGCCGCCGCTGCCTGAGTGCCCGCGCGCCACCGCGCCCCGGGCCGGTTTTTGGCAGCGTATGTTCGGCACCGCATAATGCTCGGTCACGGGCTTTCAGGAGACTCCATGACGCTTTCCATCCTCCGGACCCTTGCTGTCCTGATTCTCGCGCTGGCCCTGGTGGCCTGCGGCACGTCGAGCAGCGGCTCCGTGCGAGCTGGCACTACGAAGGCGGTTACTACGACCTATTCGCTGGCCGCGCCTGACACCACCGCTGAAAGCGGGGCTTTCACCGGCGTTTCCGATTATCGAATCGGTGCGCTGGACATGCTTCAGATCACGGTCTTCCAGCTCGACGATCTCGACCGGGAGGTTCGGGTCAACACCAGCGGCATGGTTTCCCTGCCCCTGATTGGCTCAGTTCAGGCCGGTGGCAAGACAGTTTCCGAGCTTGAGGCTCTGATCGCCGCGCGGTTGAGCGAGACCTATCTTCAGAACCCACAGGTCAGTGTGTTCGTAAAGGAATTCACCAGCCAGCGCGTGACCGTCGAGGGCGCGGTGCGCAAGCCAGGCATCTTCCCGATCACCGGGCGGACCACGCTGCTGCAGGCGGTAGCGATGTCGGAAGGCCTGGACCCGTTGGCCGACCCGTCTTCGGTGGTGGTGTTCCGCACTATCAAGGGCCAGCGAATGGCCGCGCTGTTCGATCTGCGGGCGATACGCGCCGGCGATGCCGAAGACCCGCTGATCTACGGCGAGGACATCGTGGTAGTTGATCAGTCCGGCGGCAAAACCGCCGTCAAGTCCATTACCGATGCGCTGCGAGGCATCGTTGGCTTCCGTACTTTCTGACCGCTTTCAGGATTACAAGACTCCATGACTCAGCACGAGCCCGAAGGGCAGGGCGCCGGCCTGCCGATGCCATCGGATGCCGCCGCCAAAACGATGGCCGTTGCCCGTAGCCAAGCGCTGAGCCTCGAGCTGCGCGCCCAGGAAAATTCCGACAACGGCGACGAGATCAATCTGCTCGACTACTGGCGCATCATCCTCAAGCGCCGCTGGACCGTGCTCGGCGTGCTCGGCATCGTACTGATGACAACGCTGGTGGGCACGCTGCTGATGACGCCGATCTATCGCGCCAGCACCACCGTTCAAATCGAACGCGACACCATCAAGATCGTCGACGTGGAGGGATTTTCGCCGACCGAGTCGCCGGCCGACCGCGACTTCTACCAGACCCAATACGAGTTGCTGCAAAGCCGCTCGCTGGCGCAGCGTGTCATCTCCCAGCTCAACATCGCCAACGACCCTGTTTATCAGGCCATGACCACGCCTTCGCCGTGGAAGGTCTTGCTGGGTGGTGGAGCTGAGCAGGACCTGGAGTCCATGACGGCCGCGGAAGTTGCTTCGGCCGAGCAGCGAACCCAAAGTGGGATAACCACTTGGTTCTTGAGCAGCCTGAGCATCGAGCCCGTGCGAAATTCGCGTTTGGTGCGCGTACATTTCGACAGCGAGGATCCGGAATTCTCACGGCGCGTGGTGAATGCCGTTGCCGAAGCCTATATCGCCTCGAATCTTGACCGCCGCTTCGATGCATCCACCTATGCCACGGGGTTCCTCGAGGACAGGCTGGAGCAGTTGAAGCTAAAGCTGGAAGATTCCGAGAAGCAGCTGGTGGCCTTTGCCCAACGCGAAAAAATCGTAGATGCGAACGACGGCTCCTCCCTTTCGACGCAGAGCCTGGGTGAACTCAACACGGCGGTAGCCAAGGCCCAGGACGAGCGCATCCGCGCCGAGGCGCGCTGGCGCCAAGCGGAAAGCGCCACCGGGATGGGCCTGGCCACAGTGCTGGGCAGCCCGATCGTCCAGACCCTGCAAGAGCAGCGCGCCAAGCTGTCGGCCGAGTATCAGGACAAGCTGCGCGTATTCAAGCCGGCTTTCCCGGAAATGCTCCAGCTCAAGGCGCAGATTGATGAGACCGACCGCCAGCTGGCGATGGAGGTAGGCAATATCAAATCCGCCATTCGCGCCGACTACGAGACGGCGCTGGCCCAGGAGGAGCTGCTGTCTTCGCAGGTGGGCATGCTGCGCGATGAGGTGCTGGACCTGCAGAGTCGGTCGATCCAGTACAACATCCTCAAGCGCGAGGTGGACACCAATCGCGAGCTCTATGACGGCCTGCTGCAGCGCTACAAGGAGATCGGCGTCGCGGGCGGTGTCGGCACCAACAACATCTCGGTGGTGGACCAGGCCGAGACGCCGACCAACAAGCACAAGCCCAGACTCACGTTGAATCTCGCCGTGGGTCTGATGCTGGGTCTGTTTGGCGGCGTGCTGCTGGCCTTCGTGTTCGAATACCTGGACGACACGCTGAAGTCGCCCGAAGACGTCGAGAAGCAGCTGGGCCTTTCCGTGCTGGGCGTAATCCCGCTGCTCAAGGCACCGATGACCCCGGCCAAGGCGCTGGAGGATCCGCGCTCGGCCTTCGCCGAGTCGTATCGCTCGGTGCGCACTGCGCTGCAGTTCGCCACCGACCACGGCGTGCCGCGCAGTCTGTTGATCACCAGCGCCACGCCGTCGGAAGGTAAGTCCACCACCGCGCTTACGCTGGCCCGCAACTTCGCCCAGCTGGGCAAAAAGGTGCTGATCATTGATGCCGACCTGCGCAATCCGTCGCTGCACCGCACCCTGGGCGTGGACAACAGCAATGGCCTGAGCAATTACCTGGCCGGCGCGGCGAAGGCCACCGACGTCATCGGCGCCACCGACACGCCGGGCCTGATGTACATGAGCTGCGGCCCGCTGCCGCCGAACCCGGCCGAGCTGCTGATGGGGCCGAAGATGCTGAGCCTGATCTCGATTGCGCGCGAGAAGTTCGACCAGGTGATCATTGACGGCCCGCCGGTGATGGGCCTGGCCGATGCGCCGATATTGGCCAACATGGCCGACGGTACGCTGCTGGTGGTGGAGGCGGGCGAGACCCGCATCACCGTCGCGCGCAATGCGCTCAAGCGCCTGCTGGCGGCGCGCGCGCACGTAGTGGGCGGGCTGCTTACCAAGTTCAGCAGCAAGCATGCGGGCCACGGTTACGGCTACGGCGCCTACAACTACTATTCGTACGGCGGGCAGGAAGAGGCCAAGAAACTGGGACGCCGCTGATGGCGGGCGTCGGCTACGCACTGGAGCAGGCGCTGGCCTACTACCGTGCGCCGACGCTGCTGGCGATGGCGGCGCAGCGGCCGCTGCCCGACGACGTAATCGAGCTGCTGCGTCTTGCGGCAGGCGACGCAGCACAGGCCGCGGCCAGCGCCGACGCCAGCGGCGAATCCCCCGAACGCGTGACCGAAGCCGCCGTGTTCTTCGTGCAGCAGGTGATGTTCGCCGCCGGCGCCGACCCGCACCGCGTGCTGGGCGTAAACCCCGACGCCCCGCCGGCCCGCGTGCGCGAACACTACCGCTGGCTGATCCGCTGGCTGCACCCCGACCGCAACCCCGACGACTGGGACAGCGTCTACACCGACCGCGTCACCCGCGCCTGGCAGCAACTGCGCCGCAGCGGCGCGTTGATGGGGGAGGGCGACAACAACAGCAGCGAAACCGCCCCCCAGGCCGACGCCAACGACGACTGGTTCGCCGCAACCTCCGTCAGCGCCACCCCGGCCGCCGTACTCGCCGCCGCTCGCCAGGCGCGCATCACCCGCGAAAACGACGCCGCCCCCATCCTCTCCGCAAGCACCGCCCGCCGCCTGCCGGTAGTCGTACTGGGTGGCCTCGCCCTGGCCGCCGTCAGCCTGGTCGCCCTGCTCTGGTACACCCAACAAAAACCCGCCCGCCCCCAACTGGCCAGACAAGACCTCCCTTCCACCCAAATCCCCCGCCTCCCCACCCTCCAACAACCCCCTGTGGGAGGGACTTCAGTCCCGATAGCTCTCCACCCCATCCCCGCCCAAAGCTTCGGGCCTGAAGGCCCTCCTACACCCGCGCCGCACCCTGTAGGAGGGCCTTCAGGCCCGAACCCCTCCCCAACCCCCACAGCCACCGCGTCTGTGCCGGACGTGGCGTTGGCCCTGGAAAGCTTCGGGCCTGAAGGCCCTCCTACAGGGGTTCCGGTGGCGGCGGGGGAGGGCTTGGACGAAGCCACCGCCCACGCTCTGCTCAGCCGCTTCACCACCGCCTACGCCGCCGGCGACATCAACGCGCTGATGCGCCTGTTCACCCGCGACGCCCGCAACAACCGCGGCGACCGCGACGCCATCGCCTACGACTACCAGTGGCTGTTCACCAACTCGCGCGAACGCCGCCTCGACCTGCAGCCCAACGGCTGGATCACCAGCGGCAGCGGCGCGGTGGTGCTGGCCGGCTACGAGGCCTGGGTAAAAGAAGGCCGCCTGCGCGCGGGCACCACGACCCGCGGGGCCATCCGCTTCACCCTGCGCCAGGAAAACGGCGAACTGAAGATCAGCCAGGTAATCCATGACTAAGCCCGTGCTGCGCTACCGCCTGCGCCGGCTGCTGCTGGCCTTCGCCACCGGCGCCCTGGTGCTGCTGGGCGGGCGCGCCGTGCAGAACGGCGTCGCCGACCACTACGCCATCTCCAACCCGGCCCGGGCCCTGGCCTGGCGCAGCGACCACCCCGAAGCCCTGTACCGCCAGGCCCTGCGCCTGGCCGACCAGCCGGCCCAGGCCGAAGCCGCCGCTGACCACGCCCGGCGTGCCCTGCGCGCCAACCCGCTGGACGGCCGCAGCTACCGCATCCTGGGCACCCTGGCCGACGCCGCCGGCGACCGCGAACAGGCCGCACGTTTGTTCAAGGTGGCCGCCCAACGCACCCCGCGCGACCTGGCCAGCCAGGCCTGGCTGCTCGACTACCACCTGGCCGAAGGCGAGCTGCCGGCCGCGATGCAGAACCTGGACCTGCTGCTGCGGGTCAACCCCGGCCTGTTCCCCAACATGGAGGCCCAGCTGCTGGGCCTGGCCAGCGCCGCCCCCGCGCACGCCGCCCTGGCCGAACGCCTGGCCAGCGCGCCGCCCTGGCGCGGCCGGCTGCTGGCGGCGGTGGCCGCCAAGGCCCCGGACGCCGACGCCGTCGCCCCGCTGTTCGACCGCCTGCGCCGGGCCCCCGGTGGCCTGGCCCCGGCCGAACTCAGCGCCTGGGTCGACCGCCTGGGCCGCGAGGGCCGCTGGGGCCAGGCCTATCTGGTGTGGGTCAGCCAGCTGCCGCCCGACAAACTGGGCGGGCTGGGCAATGTCTTCAACGGCGGCTTCGAATGGGAGCCGGGGCAGGGCGGCTTCGACTGGCGCTTTGGCCGCATCGCCGGCGCCCGCATCGATCGCCTGCCCACGGAAGGCGCCAGCGACCGCCTGGCCCTGCGCGTGGCCTTCGAAGACCGGCGCGTGCCCTTCGCCCACGTGCGCCAGCTGCTGGCCCTGGCCCCCGGCCGCTACACCTTCAGCGCCCGCGCCAAACCCGACACCCTGCGCACCGAACGCGGCCTGGTCTGGACCCTGACCTGCGCCACCGGCGGCCCGGCCCTGGGCGAAACCCCGCCCCTGAGCGGCAACGGCCCCTGGCGCGAGCTGCAGGCCGATTTCGAAGTCCCGCCCCAAAACTGCGCCGCCCAATGGCTCACCCTCCGCCTCCCCGCCCGCATCCCCGCCGAACAACGCATCGGCGGCCGCGCCTGGTTCGACACCCTGAAAATCTCCCGCCACCCCCCTAAGTAAGTAATTCCTGTAGGAGGGCCTTCAGGCCCGAACCCCTCCCCCCCCTTGCCACAGCCCCCCAACCCGCCTAACCTAGACCCCAAATCTGCCTCACCGCCCCCCAAGGGAGCACCCCATGATCCGCACCGCCCTAATCCTCTCCGCCCTCATAGCCGCCCCGGCCTTCGCCGCCGATAGCGCCGCTACGCTCAGCGCGCAGCAGGGCACCGTGCTGGTGAACCAGGGCGACGAATTCGTCACCGCCGCCGACGCCCAGCTTCTGCAGGCCGGCGACCGCGTGATGGTCATGGAAGGCGGCAGCGCCGAAATCACCTTCACCGACGGCTGCGTGCTGCCGCTGGTTTCGGGTTCGCTGGTGGACGTGCCGGAAATCTCCACCTGCGCCGGCGCCGTGGCCAGCGTCCAGAACATCGGCCCCAGCTACGCACAGGCCGTGGGTAGCCGCGGCGTCAGCCGCTTCAACTACGAGCCGCTGGTGTTCGGCTTCTTCGGCGTGGCCATCGTCGGCACGCTGCAGATGGACAGCAAGTTCACCTACCAGGAGCCGGCCGCCAGCCCGTAACGGGTTCGCACCGCGCACCAACAGAAAGGCCGCCCCGGGCGGCCTTTTTCTTGCCCGCGCGACCGGTGCGCGCGGCTGAAAATTTCTCGCGGCGGCGCAAGCCACTGATCCACAACGCATGCGCCGGCGATGTCGTGTCGGGCTTCGACGACGGCAGCGGCTACAATTGAACGTCGCGAAAAGCACCGGTCGATCCGCTGGCTGCCTTCGCTCTCGCTTCCCAGGAATATCCCGCATGCTTCGCAACGCGCTACTTATTGCCGCCCTGTCGGCCACTCCGGCCCTGGCGGCCGAACCCGCCGCCATCCTCAGCACGCAGGAAGGCACCGTGCTGGTGAACCAGGGCGATGAGTTCGTCACCGCCACCGAGAACCAGGCGCTGGTAGCCGGCGACCGCGTGCTGGTGATGGAAGGCGCCCGCGCCGAGATCACCTTCACCGACGGCTGCGTGCTGCCGCTGCCCGAAGGCTCGATGCTGGACTTGCCGGCCGTTTCCACCTGCGCCGGCGCGACGGCCCAGCTGCAGAAGATCGGCCCGAGCCTGGCGCAGGCCGAAGAATCCGCGGAAAACGCGGAGCCGAAGGCCACGGGCGTCAACCCCTACCTGATCGGCGCCGGTGCCGTGCTGGTGGTGGCGGCGCTGATGCAGTCGGGCGGCGGCAACGACAGGCCCGCCAGCCCTTAAACCGCGCCAAGACGACGTGGAGCCGGAGCGCGCCGCCCCCGAGCGGCAGTTTCATTGCCCGGCTATCATCGGGTGGCACGTGGCCCCCGCGGATGACATGCATGACGCCCGTCCCGATTGACTCACCTCTGGCTCGCCTGCAGTGGCCGCTCGCCGCGCTGCTGCTGTTGCTGTGCCTGGTGCTGGGCGGCGGGCAGGGCACGCTGGGCGATGCGCTGTGCCAGGCGCTGGCCGCGGGGCTGATCTTGATCACCCTATGGCGCAGCGAAACGCAGCCCGAGCATCGCCTGCCGCGCATCGCCTGGCTCGCCATGCTGCCGCTGGCGGTGCCGCTGCTGCAGCTGCTGCCGATTCCCGAAGCGCTGTGGCTGGCGGCGCCCGCGCGCGAACAGATTGCCGAACAGTTGGCGTTGGCCGGCCTCGAGCCCGCGCAGCGCTGGACGCTGACGCCGTTTGGGACTGAGACCGCACTGATCTGGCTGCTGCCCGCCGTGGCCCTGTTCCTGGCCGCCCTGCAGCTCGATGCAAGGCAGCGACTGAAACTGGTGGGCATCCTGGTGGCCGTGGCCATCGCCGGCACCGTACTCGGTATCGCCCAACTAGCCGCTGGCCCCGAAAGCGCGCTGCGCTTCTACACCATCACCAATCCAACGGAAGCCGTCGGCTTCTTCGCCAACCGCAACCACTTCGCCAGCCAGCTGGCGATGGCTTTGCCTTTCGTGCTGATCGGCGCGGCGGCCTGGTGGCGCATCCAGCGAGACGAAGGCCACGGCGCCCTGCTGTGGCTGGTGGCCGCCGTGGGCCTCGCGGCCCTGCTGATCCTGGGGCTAGCGCTGGCGCGTTCGCGCGCCGGCCTGCTGCTGGGCATGGTGGCGATCGCGCTGAGCGTGCCGGCGGTGCTGGCCCTGCGCCGGCCGCGCGGCGGCACCCGCCGGCTGATCGCCGCCATCGTGGCCGTGGGCCTGCTGCTTAGCGTGCAGTTCGCGCTGTTCGGCATCCTGCAGCGCTTCCAGAAAGACCCGATGGAGGACGCGCGCTTCCAGTACGCCGTGCTTACGGCGGAGGCCGCGCAGGATCATGCGCCGCTGGGTACCGGCCTGGGTGGGTTCCGGCGCGCGTTTGAAGCCTATGACGTGGACTCGCCGGTCAGCAGCTACATCAACCACGCGCATAACGACTACGCCGAGCTGTGGCTGGACGGGCAGTGGCTTGCGCTTGCCGTTGCGCTGACGCTGGCAGGGTTTTTCTTGCTGGCCGGCTGGCGCGCCTGGCGCCGCCGCGAGGCCAGCCCGCGCGACCAACTGCTGGCGCGCGGCGCCCTGATCGGATGGCTGGGCTTGGCCCTGCATTCCCTGGGCGACTACCCGCTGCGAACCACCGCGTTGCTTGCCTGTGCCGGCCTGCTGGCCGCCTTGCTGAGCAAGCCGCGTCACCCTGAAATGCAGCCAGCACTAGAACGGACTTGAGATAAACCATGCCGACTTTGGAAAACACCCGCATCGCCATCATCGGTCTGGGCTACGTAGGCCTGCCGTTGGCGGTGGAGTTCGGCAAGCAGTTCCCCACCGTGGGCTATGACATCCGCAGCACCCGCATCAGCGAACTGCGTGAAGGCAAAGACGGCACCCTGGAGTGCAGCGCCGAAGAACTGGCCAGCGCCCCCCAGCTCAGCTACACCCACGCCCTGGCCGACATCGCCGGCTGCAACGTCTACATCGTCACCGTGCCCACGCCCATTGATTCGGCCAAGCGACCCGACCTGACGCCGCTGATCAAAGCCAGCGAAGCCATCGGCAGCGTGCTCAAGAAAGGCGACGTGGTGGTGTACGAAAGCACCGTCTATCCCGGCTGCACCGAAGAAGACTGCGTGCCGATCCTGGAGCGAGTGAGCGGCCTGAAATTCAACCATGACTTCCATTGCGGCTACAGTCCCGAGCGCATCAACCCCGGGGACAAGGCGCACCGCTTGCCCAACATCAAAAAGGTGACGAGCGGCAGCACGCCCGAAGTGGCCGACTACGTGGACGCGCTGTACGGCTGCATCATCACCGCCGGCACCCACAAGGCGCCCAGCATTAAGGTGGCCGAAGCAGCCAAGGTGATCGAGAACACCCAACGTGATTTGAACATTGCCCTAGTGAACGACCTAGCCATCTTGTTCAACAAGCTGGGCATCGACACGCTGGACGTGCTGGAAGCCGCCGGCACCAAGTGGAACTTTCTGCCGTTCAGGCCTGGCCTGGTAGGCGGGCACTGCATTGGCGTGGACCCGTACTACCTCACGCACAAAGCGCAGCAGGTGGGGCACCACCCGCAGGTTATTCTGGCGGGGAGGCGCACCAACGACAGCATGGGGGCCTACGTGGCTGAGCAGGTGATCAAGCTGATGGTGCGCAAAGGCATCAGTCCGGTGCGCGCCAAGGTGTTGATGCTTGGGCTGGCGTTCAAGGAGAATTGTCCGGATCTCCGTAATACCCGCGCAGTCGACATAGTTGAGACGCTCGTCAGCTACAACGTCAGGGTCGACGTACACGATCCTTGGGCAGATGCTGACGAGGCGATGCATGAATTTGGATTGGCGCCTGTCCCCCATCCAAAGCTCGGCGCCTATGACGCCATTATTCTCGCTGTTGGTCATGACCTATTTCGAACACTTGGTCCGGGCGGGGTACGAGCATTCGGGAAGCCGGCTTCCGTTGTTTACGATGTGAAGCACGTTCTGCCAAGAGACGCAGTCGATGGGCGCCTCTAGTAGCGATGCCTCCAAGACTGGAGGCGAAGTGCTACCGCTTCTTTAAGAATCAAATCACGGGATTTGTATCAGCGCTCATCTCTCTCTGCGCCGTTTTCCTCCGTCCTGCCAGATTGCACGGCCTGCCCCTGCCCACGCTAGCCTAGGGATTTTCGAGGTCAGCACACTGCCCAAAGCGACGCATTGTCGGCCAAGTCAAGGAATGAATACCATTGCGCTCAGTAAGATACGTTTCCTCGCTTACGGCCACGGTGCTATCAGCTGCGGTGCCCATCGTGTCGGGGATTATTCTCGCCAGAAATTTCGGGCCTGAAGAGTTTGGCAGGTTCGCATACTGGTTAGCCCTTCTAACCCCTGCAATCTTGCTCTTAGGGGGTGGTGTTAGATCTATACAGCTATCGAGCGCCATTCAAGGTATTTCAGACTGCGACTATCTTTCTGCGAGGCTGTTTGGGCTATGTCTAGTGCTGATTACTTCGCTGACACTAGTGTTGGTTTTCAGTTCAAGCGACTACGCACTAACAGTCGGCGCAATCGTGTCGGTAATGGTTTTAAAGGCATCTGAGGCGGTTTCTGACAATACGCAGATTGCGCTATTCAAGGAAGGTCGGATACATGCCGGTGCCACTACGCAGGCGTTGCGATCATTGATCTTTATCGCGTGCCTGTACGTGTCATCCCGTCTTGGATTTGCAGCCAGTCTCGCCTTCGTGGTCGCGGCAACGATAAGTGTTTACGCCGTCTACCTCTCATCGCCCGATGAATTGAAACTGTCTAGGTCAATGAAGAACGTCCTAGTTGCGATGCGCCGAGCAGCAAGCGTAGCTATGGCGGTATTCCTCATCACGGTCATGACGTCAGCTCCGCGTGTGATAACTGGTTCAATAGGGGCGTCAGAGGACTTTCTTGCGATTTCTATGGTCTTTCCACTTGTTTTCGGCGTGACCGTGGTGGTCGGCTCCGTCGTAAGCGTGAATCTGGCCGGAGTATCAAAGAAATCGCGCGCTCAGCGAGTTGATAACAGTCAGCAACTGATTCATCGAGGTCTAGGCGCCGGATTGGTTGCGGCGGCCTTGCTGGTTCCTTCCGCTTACCTGCTTGGGGGCGCTACCGTCCGTACAATTTATGGCATCGATGTGGAGGCGAATGGCTTGTTTGCGGCGACTAGTCTCGGGGCCGCCATTGCCGTGACTCAGAGCATCTTCAATGGTGCGTTGGTCTCGCTATCTCTCACCGATTTCTTGATGAGGTCAGTACTTGGTTCAGCTGTGGTAGCGACTGGTGTGCTGGGTCTACTACTTCTTGTGCAGATAAACGTTGGCATGTCTGCGACATTGTGTTGGTGTGTTTTTGGAATTACGCACTGCCTGCTATGTGCCCGACGTATCAAGGCGATTACGACATGAGAAAAACTATCTCTCTTGTTAGAGCTGACCTGATAGCGCTATACGGCTTTCCGAAATGGATCGCCTTGGCAACGAACCCGAGCGCGATGGCGGCGTTGACGGTAAGAATGACCACCGGCTTGCCACGCGTACTCCGCCCGGCTTCGCGCTGGCTCGGCATTCTTCTTTTCTCGGTTGATATTTCCTCCGGCGCGAAGGTGGGTCCTGGGTTGAGACTGCCCCATCCAGTTGGAATCGTGATTGGGGACGGCGTGCAAATTGGCGCCAACGTGACGATCTATCAGGGCGTAACGTTGGGAAGCCTTCGCGGCGGCTATCCAAAAATTGGTTCCGACGTTTCAATATTCACTGGTGCGGTAGTAGTAGGCGGTATCGACGTCGGTGAGGGCGCGGTAATAGGTGCACTGTCCTACATCGACAAAAATGTACTGCCCAGGACAGTCGTAAAGGCGAGGCTCCCATGACGATTCTGCAGGCCGGAACGCTCGTCTTGCTGCTAGTGGTTGTTGTCGCCCTGATTCGATTCAACAAGGACGCGCTCAGCTCAAGCAAAGTCTTGTTCTTCTTCATGATCGTTTCTTACGCAGGGGCGCTTCTCAAGCCCACGGTTGCTCTCGTCTATTACGCAATAATCATAGTCGCGACACTCTGTCTGGTCGCGGGCTACATCGAGCGTGGTAAAGAGCGAAATGTGTTCTCAGAGAGTGTTCCTGTGCGAGGCATTGCTATCAAATGCTGGTTAGTCGCAACACCTGCATTCCTTGCTACCGCGTATGTCGTAGCAGTTGGGGGTGGCATCTCTGGCTATTTCGATACGTTGGACGAGCGCCTGATAAGGTTCGAGGGGCAAGGATTTCTAATGATAATGGTGAAGGCGGCGCCGTCAATTCAGACCGCCTACTTCGCTCTGCTATTTACGACGCATCGCGTTAGTAAAGTGCAATGGACTGTGTTTGGCGTATTCACGATATTGGCTAGTCTAGCCGCCGTGGTGTCGGGCTCTAGAAATACGCTGCTAGTCATGTTTCTTGTTATGGCTATCTGCGCGAGCTTTAGACAGCGGGGTGGGGTCAGTATCAAGGCGGGCGCGGTGGGTGTTGTCATTGGCCTTTCGCTGTTGATTATTCTCGAGGATGTTAGAAATCGCGCGTCGGACCTGACGCGCGGTTTCGACGATAGTCCTTTGATAGCTGTTGCGGACTCAAAGTCGCTTCGCTACGGCGTGATTCCACTGGAGATGATCGAACGAACCGAATATTCGCCGTTGCTATACGGCCGAACATTTGTTGCCTCGATCACCAATTTTGTGCCACGAACTGTTTGGCCAGGCAAGCCCGATGGTGCGGGTGAGGAATACACAAAATACTATTTCGGAACACTTTGGGCCGGTTCGTCGCGTGACAGCCCTGGAATTTTCGCAGAGTCGGTCATGAATTTTGGTCGGGCTGGCGGTGTCGTTGTGGCGTTCGCAATTCTATTTTTTTCGTTTGCGGGTCTTGCTAGGGCGTACTCAGCTCTGCGGGAGCAAAAGCGCTATTCGCCGGCGCTCGTGCTGCTCTACGCGTACGGGGTTATTTTCGCTGGCAATCTCCCATTCGCAGAGTTTGCTACTGCTGTCATGAACTTCGTGACGCGCGGATTGCTAGCTGCAGGTGTCGCGTGGGTATTTTCGTTTAGGTACTCGATCGGTCCGAGGCACTAGAGTCATGCGGACGGCACCGGCTTTTCTCGGTAGGCAACTTGTCTTCTAAGTACACTGCTGGAAACTAACGTGAGAATTCTATTTAGCTATTACGTAGGCGGCGGTGGCGGCCTGAGCAATATTCGACAGCTCCTCACGGCGCTTGCCGAATCTTTCCCAGAAGATGAAGTGATTATTGCCAGTCGTCGCGCAGACGATTTCTGCGACCTTTCTGATCTGCCTAATGTGCACCTTCATACGATTGTTCCTCCCGTCGGCGGCGAGCTCGGCAGGTTGTGGTACGGCACGATTGGGCTGAGACGCTTGGCCGTCGCACTCGGCGTTGACATCGTGTGGTCAATGAATCTAGGCGCCTACCTGCGTGGTGCAGTGCCGCAAGTGGTGAGCATTAACAACGCGTATCAAGTGTACCCAGTCCCCGTAGTTAGAATGCACCCTTCGGGTGCAGTCAACGCTTTAGCGATCAGGTTGTTCTCAAGACTCACTATATGGGCATCCGATCTTGTAATTGTGCAGACCGAATACATGGCCGCTCAGGTTCGAAGGTTTTGTGCTTCTGCCGGGAAAGTCTTGGTTGTATCGAAGGCAGTGGATGTCGAGCGTCTTTCTGAGTCTGAGTTAGCTGCACTGCACGTGCCATCTCGCCGAAATTTGGAATTCACGTTTGGGTATGTGTCTACGTATTTTCCACACAAAAATCACCAGGTGCTGCTCTCAGCTCTCGATATGTTGTGGAGTGGTGATTCCAAGATTAAGTTGATCTTTACTTTGGCGCTGACGGATCTGCCGAGTAAAATCCGCCCGCGCGCCGAAGCGTTGATTTCGAGAGGCCAATTGGAGCTGCTTGGTTGGGTTTCCCCAAGTGACCTTGGCAGTGTTTACAGGCGGATGGATGCCGTTGTTATACCAAGTCAGCTCGAATCACTCAGTTCAGCTCATCTGGAGGCGATGGCATTTCGGAAGCCAATTCTGACGTCTGATCTTCCCTTCGCGCGTGAGCTCTGTCCGGACGCGGCTATTTTCGTAGATCCGGCTAGTCCGGTCGCTTGGGCAGACGCAATGCTGGCGCTTTCTTTAAGTCCAAAGACGCAGGCTGAACTTGTCGAAGGCGGTTCGTGTCGGCTTAGGACATTCCCGGCCGACTGGCAGTGCGTGGCAAGGACCATACGGCGTTCGCTAGCTCAGGTTGGGGGAATTTCTGCCGTGGGCTAAGTGGCCAGATCATTCGCTGTTGCCGCTTGCGATGGCCTTACGACGACTCGCAGTTGCAATTGGTTATCGCTCCGCAAATTGAAGTCGTTTCGACGTGTTCGCTTTTAGCTTCGCTGCACTTCTCCTCGCATTTGAGATCCTCAAGTTTTTCCCTTTCTTGGCACCAATGATGGATTCGTAGTTTGCGAGAGGGTGCGACTTGGGTGGCGGGGTGCGTGCGTTCGTTCGCGGTTGCGACAATTGGGGACTCATTTACGGTTAGGACTAGTAGTCCTATTAGCAGCGAGGGGATCATTTTAGTTGTCCTTTCGAAGTCGTTGCCCCGACACAGCTTGGTTCGCGCTTTCGGCCCGGCGAACAGGTGCAGAGTGCTTTCGGGGCATGCCGATATTGACTCGTGGATAGGGGCGAAGTTATCGGCTAAAGCCGGCTGATTGGGTAGTAGAATTCGTACGCCGCAGACTGTGGCGAAGATTGCTGAGGCTATTTCATAGCGCTGTTCTTCGAATGTAGTTTACGACGCAGCCACCGTTGGTTCTGTGGCGGCATGTGTATTTAGCTGGCGAGCGATATGAATAGGGGGCGCCGAGATGTTTTCTGGAAAAGTGTTGCTGATATCGGGTGGGACCGGCTCTTTTGGGCATGCTGTCTTGAGATCTTTCCTGTCGTCTGATATCGCCCAGATTCGGATATTTAGTCGGGATGAGAAGAAGCAGGACGATATGCGAAAGCAGTTTTGCGACGATAAGTTGAAGTTCTATATAGGAGATGTACGAGATCCTGCCTCTGTGTTGGCCGCAATGCGAGGTGTCGACTACGTTTTTCATGCTGCTGCTCTAAAGCAGGTGCCGTCTTGCGAGTTCCATCCAATGGAGGCTGTGAAGACGAACGTCATTGGTACGGAGAATGTTGTTGAGGCCGCGATACAGTGTGGCGTGCAAAAAGTTATCTGCCTGAGTACCGACAAGGCCGTGTATCCCATCAACGCGATGGGCATCTCAAAGGCGATGATGGAGAAGGTGTTCGTCGCCAAGTCCCGCAGTGCCGACCCGGAGCGAACCACTATCTGCGGTACTCGCTACGGCAACGTAATGGCGTCCCGCGGTTCCGTTATTCCGCTGTTTGTCGAACAGATCCAGGCGGGGCAGCCGTTGACGATTACCGACCCGCAGATGACCCGTTTCATGATGACCCTTGCCGATGCTGTCGACTTGGTCCTCTACGCTTTCGAGCACGGCCAAAGTGGCGATATTTTCGTCCAGAAGGCGCCAGCCGCTACCCTGGAAGTGCTGGCAAAGGCCCTTCTCGAGCTGCTGGGGAAGCAGGGCCATCCCATCAACATCATCGGCACCCGTCACGGCGAGAAGCTGCACGAAACCCTGCTCAGCCGGGAAGAGAACGCCCACGCCCAAGACTTGGAAGGCTACTTCCGCATTCCGCCCGACCTGCGTGACCTTAACTATGGCAAGTACGTGGATCAGGGGGAAACCGGGATCAGCCGGAGTCAGGACTACAACTCGCACAACACCCAGCAACTGGATGTCGAAGGAATGAAGGCGTTGCTTTTGAAGTTGCAGTTCATCCGCGACCTAGTTGCGGGTCGGCCCGCGCAACTGGTCGACTGACTATGAAGATCCTACTGACCGGAGCCGAAGGCTTCATTGGCAAGAACCTTCGCGTGGCGCTGTCCGAACAGCCTGCCTACGAAGTACTGGCCGTTACCCGCAGCACCAGCGTTGCTGAATTTCTCGACGCCGTGCGTCAAGCCGATGCCGTCATCCACCTGGCCGGCGTCAATCGCCCGCAGGATCCGGCGGAGTTTGTTTCTGGCAACACTGAGTGCACCCTGCGGCTGTGCGACGCCTTGCGCGCCACAGGGCGAGTTGTGCCGGTGGCGTTCGCATCTTCGATTCAGGCCGAGTTGGACAACCCCTACGGCAACAGCAAGCGTGCTGCCGAAGAATGCTTGGTGGCGCATGCCAGCAGCACCGGTTCACCGGTCGCTATCTTTCGGTTGCCAAACGTTTTCGGAAAATGGTGCCGCCCTGACTATAACTCTGCCGTAGCAACTTTTTGCCACAACCTGGCTCGAGGCTTGCCGATTCGAATTAATGATTCTTCGGCAGCGGTGCGCTTGGTCTATGTAGATGACGTGGTGACCGAGCTGCTGAGCTTCCTGTCTGCGCCGCCGCAGGGTGCGGTGTTCGCCGAAGTCGCCCCGGTTTACGAAAGCACGGTGGGTGATCTGGCCCTGCAGATTGAGGCCTTCGCCGACGTGCGGCAGTCGCTGGTTACCGAGCGCGTAGGCGAGGGTCTGGTCCGCGCCCTGTACGCCACCTATGTGAGCTACCTGCCCACTGCCGCGTTTAGCTACGGGGTGCCCAAGTACGGCGACCCGCGCGGCGTGTTCGTGGAAATGCTCAAGACAAAGGACTCAGGCCAGTTCTCCTTCTTCACCGCGCATCCTGGCATTACCCGCGGCGGCCACTACCACCACTCCAAGACCGAAAAGTTCCTGGTCATCAAGGGCAGGGCGCGCTTCAAGTTCCGCCATATCCTTACCGATGAAACCTATGAGCTGGACACTGACGGCGCGGAGCCCATGATTGTCGAGACCATCCCCGGCTGGGCGCACGACATCACCAATATCGGGGAAGATGAGATGGTGGTCATGCTGTGGGCCAACGAGATCTTTGATCGGGCGCGCCCCGATACCATCGCCAGCAAGGTTTGAAGGGCAGCCATGACCGTGAAGAAGCTCAAAGTCGCCACCGTTGTAGGCACCCGCCCGGAGATCATCCGGCTGTCGCGGGTGCTCGCCGCGCTCGATCAGCACTGCGACCACGTGCTGATCCACACCGGCCAGAACTACGACTACGAATTGAACGGTATCTTCTTCGCCGAACTGGGGCTTCGGAAGCCTGATATTTTCCTGGAGGCCGCTGGCGCCACCGGCGCCGAGACCATTGGCAACGTCATCATTGCCGTGGATAAGGCGCTAGCCGAAGTGGCCCCCGATGCCATGCTGGTGCTGGGCGATACCAACAGCTGCCTGGCCGTGATCCCCGCCAAGCGCCGCAAGATTCCCACCTTCCATATGGAAGCGGGCAACCGCTGCTTTGACATGCGCGTGCCCGAGGAGATCAACCGCCGCATCGTTGACCACACGGCCGACATCAACCTGACCTACAGCGACATCGCCCGCGAGTACCTGCTGGCCGAAGGCCTGCCGGCCGACCGCGTGATCAAGACCGGCAGCCCCATGTGCGAGGTGCTGGCCTACTACGCCGACGGCATTGCCGCCTCTGACGTGCTGGCGCGCCTTGGGCTGCAGCCCGGGCAATTCTTTGTGGTCAGCGCCCACCGCGAGGAAAACATCGACTCGGAGAGGAACTTCCTCGGCTTGGTGGAAGTTCTCAACCTGTTGGCCACGACCTACGGTTTCCCGGTCATCGTCTCCACCCACCCCCGAACCCGCAAGCGCATCGAGACCATGGGCGTGACCCTGGACCCGCAAGTGCAGCTGCTCAAGCCCCTGGGTTTCGCCGACTACGTGCGCCTGCAGACGGAAGCCAAGGCTTCTCTTTCGGACAGCGGCACCATCAATGAAGAGGCCTCCATCCTCAACTTCCGCGCCCTGAACCTTCGCGACGCCCATGAGCGCCCGGAAGGCATGGAAGAGGGCGCCGTCATGATGGTGGGCATGAACCCGGAGCGCGTGATGCAGGGGCTGACCATTCTGGAAAGCCAGCCCACCGGTGACGTGCGCAGCCTGCGCCAAGTGGCTGACTACAGCATGCCCAACGTGTCCGAAAAGGTGGTCCGCATCATCCACAGCTACGTGGACTATGTGAACCGGGTGGTCTGGAAGAAGTACTGAGCCCGGGACGGCCAGCCGTGGGCATGACAATCCTGGTCGTGATGGACGTGTACGTCCCGTCCCGCATTTCCGCCGCGCTGCTGATGCGCGACTTCGTGCGTGAGCTGCGCGAGCAGGGCCACAACCCTGTGGTGCTGGTGCCCAGCGAAGGGCTGGACAAGCCCGTGCTGGTGGAGACGCTGGACGGCACGCCCGTGATTCGCGTCGCCGCTCCGCGCACCAAGGACGTGGGCAAGGTTCGGCGCGCACTGGCGGAGTGGTGGCTGCCCAGGGCCCTGCTGCGTGGCCTGGCCCGCAGCCCCTATGCCAACCAAGCTTGGGATGGCGTGGTCTGGTATTCCCCCACCATCTTCCTGGCGCCCTTGGTCACGACCATCAAGCGGCGCCATGGCTGCCGAAGCTATCTGATCCTTCGTGACTTGTTTCCCGATTGGGCGCTGGACGCCGGCCTGCTGCGTAACGGGCCGGTCTATCGTTATTTTAAACGCGTGGAGCGCGGCCAGTACGCCGCCGCCGATGTCATTGGCGTGCAGACGCCCGCCAACGCGCCCTTGGTGGCGCGTGACGCGCCCCCGGGCGCCCGCATCGAGGTGCTGAGCAACTGGATGGCCGTGCCGCCCTTGGCGCCGACTTTCTTCGATCTTTCCAAAAGCCCGCTCGCGGGCCGCACGGTATTCGCCTACACCGGCAACATGGGAGCCGCGCAGGGCATGGATGCCTTGCTGGAACTCGCGGTGGCGCTGCGCCATCGCGCCGACATCGGCTTCCTGTTCGTGGGGCGCGGCACCGACTTGCCGCGGCTGCAGGCGCAGGCGGCCGCCCAAGCGCTGGACAATGTGCTGTTCGTCGACGAGATCGATTCGCAGGAAATCCCCGGCCTACTGGCGCAGTGTCACGTCGGGCTGATCGCGCTTGATCCCCGCCACCGCACCCACAACATCCCCGGCAAGCTCATTACCTACCTGCACGCCGGCCTGCCGGTGCTGGCGCGCATCAATCCGGGCAATGACCTGCAGGCGCTGATACAGGAAGAAGACGTCGGCTTCGTGGTGGCGGGGGACGACCCCGCAACGCTGCAGCGCCATGTCCTCGCGCTGGCGGATGACGCCGCCTTGCGCAGCCGCCAGGGTGTGAAGGGCCGCGAACTGGCGCTACGGGGTTTCTCGCCCCAGGCCGCGGCCAAGCAGGTCGCCGAGGGGCTGCAGCGGGAAGATTGAAGACCATTGGCGTCTTTCCAGTAAGACTTAACTGTTGAAATGTCTGACAAGTAAGACTAGCATCCACCCATGCCGCGCCTTTCCGCCCGCAGCTATTCCCGCTACAGCCTGGAGGCCCTGTGCCTGCTGGGCAGTCTGCTTCGCGCCGCGCGCATCGAAAAGAAGATGGGCACCCAGGCGCTGGCGGAGCGGGCGGGCGTTTCCCGCGACATGCTCCACCGCATCGAGAAAGGCGACCCGCGCTGCGAAATCGGAGTGGTGTTCGAACTCGCCGCCATCCTCGGCGTGGCCCTGTTCGAGCCCGAACTGGGGGCCCTGCAGGCGCGCCGCCTGGACGCGCAGGCCCGCCTCGCGCTGCTGCCCAAGGCCGTGCACGCGCCCCCCGGGCCGGTGAACGATGATTTCTGAGGCCGCCGCCTCGCCGGTGCCGGAGGCCTTTGTTTGGGTCTGGCTGCCAGGCCAGTTGGATCCGGTGGTGGCGGGGCGTCTGGCGCCCACGGCCTTGGGCCTGCAGTTCAACTATGGCCGCAGTTATCTGGCGCGTTCCGATGCCATGGCCCTGTACTTGCCCGAGCTGCCGCTGGTGCCGGGCTTGCGGCCCTTGCTGGCCGGGCTTTCCATGCCCGGCTGCCTGCGTGACGCGGCCCCGGACGCCTGGGGTCGGCGCGCCATCCTGCACCAGCGTGGCCTCCGGGGCGCGGTGGATCCCGCGGTGCTGGGCGAGCTGACCTATCTGCTGGCGTCCGGTTCAAATCGGGTGGGTGCGATCGACTTCCAGGTGTCGGCCACACAGTACGTGGCGCGCGAGGGTGCCGATGCCAGCCTTGAACAGCTGCTGGAAAGCGCGGAGAGGATCGAACAGGGCCTGCCGCTGACGCCGGCCCTGGCCCAGGTGCTCAACCACGGGACATCCATCGGCGGCGCGCGCCCGAAGGCCACGCTGCTGGACGACGGGCAGCAGTGGATCGCCAAGTTTTCCAGTACCACCGACCTGGTTCCCGTGGTCAAAGCCGAGTACGTGGCCATGCGACTGGCGGCGCTGGCCGGCCTGGACGTAGCGGCCGTGAAGCTCGTGAAAGCCGCGGGGCGGGACGTGCTGCTGGTCCGCCGCTTCGACCGAAGCCGGCAGCCCGAGGGTTGGCGACGGCATGGCGTGGTGTCGGCGCTGACGCTGCTGGGGCTGGATGAAATGATGGCGGCCTATGCCAGCTACCAGGACTTGGCCGAAATCGTGCGGCATCGGTTCGCGGCGCCGGCGCGCGATCTGCGTGAATTGTTCGCCCGCCTGGTGTTCAACATTCTTTGCGGCAATACCGACGACCACGCGCGCAACCACGCCGCGTTCTGGGACGGCGGCCAGCTGTCACTGACGCCGGCGTTCGACCTGTGCCCCCAGCTGCGTACTGGCCAGGAAGCAACGCAGGCGATGAAGATCGTCGGCAATGATCGCTTCAGCCGGCTGTCGGTGTGCCTGGCGGCGGCATCGTACTTCCAGTTGTCCCCGGGCGATGCCCGGGCCATCATCTCGGGACAGTTGGCCTGCCTGCGGACGCATTGGGCTGCGGTGTGCGAGGAAGCGCAATTGGGTGCCGCTGACCGCGATGCGATGTGGGGCCGGCAGTTCCTCAACCCCTTCGCCCTGCAGGGCTATACCGAGTAGCGGCGCGGCACCATCGTATGGCCTTCCCCCTCTTTCGTTTCAGGACTTTTTGAATGCGCATCCTTGTCACCGGCACCGCCGGCTTCATCGGCTCCCACGTCGCCCAGGTTCTCTTGGCCCGCGGCGACGAAGTCATCGGCTTCGACAACCTCAACGACTACTACGACCCGACCCTGAAGCAGGCCCGCCTGTCGCGTTTGCTCTCGCAGCCGGGTTACACCCACATCACTGCCGATCTCGCTGATCGCGCCGCGGTCGAGTCAGCCTTCGCGACGCACAAGCCCCAGCGCGTGGTGAACCTGGCCGCCCAGGCTGGCGTGCGTTACGCCGCCGAGAATCCGCACGTGTACGTGTCCAGCAACGTCACCGGCTTCCTGCACGTGCTCGAGGGCTGCCGGCACCACGGGGTGGAGCATCTGGTCTATGCCTCCACCAGTTCGGTGTATGGCGCCAATCTCAATATGCCGTTCTCGGAGCATTCGCCCACCGAGCATCCGCTCACGCTGTACGCGGCCACCAAGAAAGCCAACGAGCAGATGGCGCACAGCTATTCGCATCTGTACGGCATTCCCACCACGGGCCTGCGCTTCTTCACGGTGTACGGGCCCTGGGGCCGGCCGGATATGGCGCTGTTCCTGTTCACCAAGGCCATCCTGGCCGGTGAGCCGATCCGGGTGTTCAACCACGGCAAGCACAAGCGCAGCTTTACCTACGTGGACGACATCGTGCAGGGCGTGGTGCGCACGCTGGATACGGTGCCGGGGCGGAATGTGGACTGGGATGGGATGGCGCCGGATCCGGCCACCAGCGGCGTGGCGCCGTATCGCATCTTCAATATCGGCAATGAAGAGCCGGTGGAGTTGCTCCGCTATATCGAGGTGCTGGAGCAGTGCCTGGGGAAGAAGGCGGTGATGGAGATGCTGCCGCTGCAGGCGGGGGATGTGCCGGATACTGAGGCGGATGTTTCTGAGTTGATTGGGTGTGTGGGGTATCGGCCGGTGGTGGCGGTGGAGGAAGGGGTGGCGCGGTTTGTGGAGTGGTATCGGGGTTATTACGGGGTTTAGGGGGTTCGGGACTGAAGTCCCTCCCACAAGGGGCTTCGGGCCTGAAGGCCCTCCTACAGGGGTTGGGTGGGGGGTTAGTAGAGGACTCGGACTCGGAGGGTGCCGGGGATGGTGCTTAGGGCTTGGCGCAGTTCGGTGGCTTGGGATTCGGTGGCGGTGACGTCCATTACTACGTAGCCGACCTTGGCGTCGGTGCGCAGGTACTGGCCGTCGATGTTGATGCCCTGGTCGCGGAAGATGTCGTTGGCCAGGGACAGTACGCCGGGCACGTTGCGGTGGATGTGCAGGATGCGGCGGCTGCCGGCGTGGCCGGGCAGGGACACTTCGGGGAAATTCACCGCCGACAGGGTGCTACCGTTGTCGCTGTAGCGGATGAGTTTCGCCGCCACTTCGGTGCCGATATTGTCCTGGGCTTCCAGGGTGCTGCCGCCCACGTGCGGGCTCAGTATCACGTTGTCCATGCCGCGCAGGGGCGATTCGAAGGCCTCGTCGCTGCCCTTGGGCTCCACCGGGAACACGTCCACCGCGGCGCCGCCGATCTGGCCGCTGCGCAGGGCCGCGGCCAGGGCATCGATATCCACCACGGTGCCGCGCGAGGCGTTGATCAGGTGCGCGCCTTGTTTCATGCGCGCCAGTTGGTCGGCGGCGATCAGGTTCTGGGTGGCCGGGGTTTCCGGCACGTGCAGGCTCACGATGTCGCTCTGCACCAGCAGCTCGTGCAGGCTGGCGGCGGGGCGGGCGTTGCCTAGCGACAGTTTGGTTTCGATGTCGTGGAAGACCACCTGCATGCCCAGGCTTTCCGCCAGCAGGCCCACCTGGGTGCCGATGTGGCCGTAGCCCACGATGCCCAGGGTCTTGCCGCGCACTTCGTGGCTGCCTTCGGCGGTCTTGCTCCAGCCGCCGCGGTGGCATTCGGCGTTCTTTCGCGGAATGCCGCGCATCAGCATGATCGCCTCGGCAATCACCAGCTCGGCCACGCTGCGGGTGTTGGAATAGGGCGCGTTGAACACCGGGATGCCGGCCGCCTGGGCCGCGTCCAGGTCTACCTGGTTGGTGCCGATGCAGAAGCAGCCCACGGCGATCAGGCGGCGGGCGTCGGCCAGCACTTCGGCGCTGAGCTGGGTGCGTGAGCGGATGCCCACCAGGTGCGCGTCGGCAATCGCGGCGCGCAGCTCGGCCTCGGGCAGCGACTTCGCGCGGTAGTCAATATTGGTGTAGCCGGCGGCGCGCAGCTGGTCCACGGCGCTCTGGCTGACGCCTTCAAGCAGCAGCACGCGGATGTCTTGCCGGGGAAACGAGGTTTTCAGGGAGGCCATGGGCGGGGTGGGGGCAGAGGAAGATTCCTTGGTGCACTATGCTGTCCGGGTGCGCTGCGCCGCAACATTCCTTTCATCACCGACCCCACGCCATGACCGATCCGCGCCTGACGTCCCTGCAAACCGCCGTGCCCGGCCTGCGTCTGAGCACCGAGGCTGGCGACCTGGAGCACTACGGCCGCGACTGGACCCGGCGCTGGACGCCGGCGCCGCTGGCCATCGCCTTCCCGGCCGACGTGGCGCAGGTGCAGGCGGTGATGCGCTGGGCTTGCGCGCAGGGCGTGGCGGTGGTGCCTTCGGGCGGGCGCACGGGGCTGTCGGGCGGCGCGGTGGCGGCGCACGGCGAGCTGGTGCTCAGCCTCGAGCGCATGAACAAGGTGCTGGGCTACGACCCGGTGGACGGCCACCTCACGGTGCAGGCCGGCACGCCGCTGCAGGCGGTGCAGGAAGCGGCGCAGGCGCAGGGGCTGCTGTATCCGGTGGATTTCGGTTCGCGCGGCAGCTGCAGCATCGGCGGCAATATCGCCACCAATGCCGGCGGCATCCGGGTCATCCGTTTCGGCAATACCCGCGAATGGGTGGCCGGGCTGAAGCTGGTCACCGGCACTGGCGAGCTGCTCGACCTGGGTCGCGGCCTAGTGAAGAACTCCAGCGGCTACGATCTGCGCCACCTTGCCATTGGCGCCGAGGGCACGCTGGGCGTGGTGGTGGAAGCCACGCTGCGGCTCACCCGGCCGCTGCCGCCGGCGCAGACCTTGCTGCTTGCCTTGCCCTCGTTCGAGGCGCTGATGCAGGTGTTCGCGCATTTCCGTGCGCGGGTGGACCTGCAGGCGTTCGAATTCCTCACCGACGTCGGGCTGCGGCACGTGCGCGCGCACGGCGCCGGCTATCCCTTCGACGCGGTGCATCCCTACTACGTGCTCACCGAATACGACGCCGCCGACGAGGCGCAGCAGGCCGCGGGCCTGGCTGCGTTCGAACATTGCCTTGAACAGGGCTGGGTGCTGGACGGCGTGCAGGCCGCCAGCGACGCGCAGGCGAAACAGCTGTGGCGGCTGCGCGAGGGGCTCACCGAATCGCTGGCGCCGTACCGGCCCTACAAGAACGACATCTCGGTGCGCATCGCGGTGCTGCCGAGCTTCCTGGCGCAGGCGCAGGCGCTACTGGCCGAGGCCTATCCGCAGTTCGAAGTGGTGTGGTTCGGCCACATCGGCGACGGCAACCTGCACATCAATGTGCTGCAGCCCGAGGGCGTGGCGGATGCTGATTTCATGGCGCAGTGCGGGCAGGTGACCGGGCTGCTGGCTGATCTGTTGAAGCAGCACGGCGGCAGCATTTCGGCCGAGCACGGGATTGGCCTGGCGAAGAAGGATTACCTGGGCAGCACGCGGTCACCGGAAGAGGTGGCGCTGATGCGGGGCATCCGCGCCGTAATGGATCCAGCCGGCATCCTAAACCCCGGCAAACTCTTCGACTAAACCCAGAACCCCCGGACCTGTAGGAGGGCCTTCAGGCCCGAAGCTCTTGCCGCGAGAGCTTCATTCCCAATGGTTTTCGGGGGAAAGCTTCGGGCCTGAAGGCCCTCCTACAGGTCCGGCTAGAGGTCTTGTTCGTAGCGGATGTAGGGGACGCGAGACTCTTCTTCGTCGTCGTCGTTCGCAGTGAACGGGTTCTGGCCGCGCGGGGCCAGGTTGGCGGCGCCGACGCTCAGGCGCGCGCGCCACGGGGCGCGCCAGGTAACGCCCAGGCCCATGTCGCTGTAGCTCTGGTTGGTGCCGGGCAGTTCGATAACGCGGCCAATGATTTCGCCGCCGAAATTGCCGACGCCCCCACTCAGGGTCAGGGTGCCGGTGTTCCACTCCGGCGGCAGGGCGCCGGGCAGTTGGGTGGCGGGCACGATGCGGGCGCGCGCCAGGGTGCCGCCGATGCTCACCCAGCCGGTTTCGCCGACCCGCAGT
The DNA here is from genome assembly GCF_054781355.1 of Arenimonas alkanexedens. NCBI lineage: Bacteria > Pseudomonadati > Pseudomonadota > Gammaproteobacteria > Lysobacterales > Lysobacteraceae > Arenimonas > Arenimonas alkanexedens. The sequence continues at coordinate 349,341 of NZ_BAAGUO010000002.1, read as the reverse complement.
TCGCCCAGCAGGCTGATGTCGTCTTGCGTGTATTCGGTGCCGCGCAGCGACAGCACCAGGTCGCTGTTGCCGGCGATGCCGGGCGCCAGGGTGCCGGGCATCGCGATCGGGCTGTCGAGCTCGAAGCGCTTCATGCCGAGGCTGGCGCTGAGCGCGGCGTCGTCGCCTTCCAGCCGCGCTTCCGCGCGCACGCCCGGACGCACCAGCGCAAACGGCGTGCTGGGATTGGGCGCCAGGTTGGCGACCATGCAGTGCTGGGCCAGCGCGCCAAAGCTGCGCGACATCGAACCGCCGTTGCACAGCAGGCCGATGGTGGGATTGGTTTCCAGCGCCAGGCTGACGCCGGCGCGGCGGCCATTGGCCAGCGGGAAGTTCATGCCTGCGCCCAGGCTGGGCGTGGCGCTGCGGCCAAGGATGCGATCGAGCGAAGTGCGCGCCGGATTGGCCGAGGCCGCGCCGGATTCGATCAGCAGGAAGCCTTCGACCTGGTTGTTGCGGATGATCGGCAGCGCGGTGGTGCCGTCGTCTTTATTGGCCAACACCAGCGGCGCCGGCGCCTGCGCATACGCCACAGCGCCCGACAGGGCGAACAACACGACGATGAAGGAACGCAGCAGCGGATTCATGTTGTTTCCTCAGTGGCTCTCTTGGAGCCGTGCCGGACCGGGAAGTTCCCGGTGGGGGGTGGCGAGGGGATTTTACAGGAATTTAACACTTTGTGCCGCCGCTCGTGAAGCACCCGCTCCCTGTAGGAGGGCCTTCAGGCCCGAAGCTCTTGTCGAAGAGCTTCGGGCCTGAAGGCCCTCCTACAGGGGGCCGGTGGGGTGGGGGTTATTGGAGGCGTTCGGACCCCGGCGCCGGCACCGAAAGACTGAACAACCCATCAATCTGTTCAGCCTCAAACCGATACGCGCGCCCGCAGAAGTCGCAGTGCACCTGGGCCACGCCGTCTTCCAGGCTGGCCCGGGCTTCTTCGGCGCCCAGGCCGCGCAGCATGTCTTCCACCCGCTCGCGCGAGCAGCTGCAGGCGAAGGCCAGGGGGCGGCGGTCGAGCAGCTTCACGCCTTCTTCGTGGAAGAGGCGCCAGAGCAGGGTTTCGACCGGCAGGCTGGCCAGTTCTTCGGTGCCCAGGGTGGCGAACAGGGCGTTCACCCGGTCCCAGCCATCGGTGTCGCCGTCGGCGCCCGGCAGTTTCTGCAGGATCAGGCCGGCGGCGCGTTCGGGCTGGCTGGCCAGCAGCAGGCGCGTGGGCAGCTGTTCGGACTGTTCGAAATAGCCCTCGAAGGCCTCGGCCAGGCTGTCGGCCTCCAGGCTTACCAGGCCCTGGTAGCGGGTCATCTCGCGGGCGCCGGGCGGGGTGGACTCGATGGTGATCGCCAGCAGCGACCCCGGGCCGAAATCGCGCGGGGTCAGCGGGCTGGGCACGGGCTCTTCGTAGTGGGCGATGCCGCGCAGGGTGCCGGCCGCGGTGCATTCGGCGAACACGGTGCGCAGGCAGCCGGTGCCGCGCAGCTGCACGCTAAGGCGGCCGTCAATCTTGGCGTGGCCGGTGAACAGGGCCGCGGCGGCGCAGGTTTCGCCCAGGCGCGCGGCAATCGGCGCCGGGTACTCGACCCGCCCGGCGATCTCGGTCCAGGTCTTGTCCAGATGCACGATCACGCCCCGGATGCCGGAGCGCTCGAGCAGGAAACGGGTAAGGGTGTCGCGGTCAGGATGCTTTTCCATCCCCCAATTTTACCCGCATCCCCCCCCTGTAGGAGGGCCTTCAGGCCCGAAGCCCGTCGCCCCTGTAGGAGGGCCTTCAGGCCCGAAGCCCGTCGCCCCTGTAGGAGGGCCTTCAGGCCCGAAGCCCTTCGCCCCTGTAGGAGGGCCTTCAGGCCCGAAGCCCGTCGCCCCTGTAGGAGGGCCTTCAGGCCCGAAGCCCTTCGCCCCTGTAGGAGGGCCTTCAGGCCCGAAGCCCTTCGCCCCTGTAGGAGGGCCTTCAGGCCCGAAGCCCTTCGCCCCTGTAGGAGGGCCTTCAGGCCCGAAGCCCTTCGCCAAAAAGCTTCGGCCCTGAAGGGCCTCCTACAGGGGCATGGTTTCGCGGGGTGCGCAGGCCCCGCGCGCGGGTATGCCATGCTTCCCGCCCCATGCCCGCCCCCTCGCCATTCCGCCGCTGGCTGCGCCGCCTGCTCTGGCTGCCGCTGCTCTTCCTGGTCGTCACCTTCCTGCAGGTGGCGCCGCTGCGCTTTATCGATCCGCCCACCAGCGCCTTCATGCTGTGGCGGCAGGTGGACGGGCTGGGCGAGGAAGGATTCCGCCTACGCCAACAGTGGCGGGACTACGACCAGATTTCGTCGCATCTTCCGATAGCGCTGGTGGCGGCCGAGGATCAAAAATTCCCGCAACACCACGGCTTCGACCTGGAGGCAATCGACAAGGCACTTGAATCCAACGCCGAGGGCGGACGCGTGCGCGGGGGCAGCACCATCAGCCAGCAGGTGGCGAAAAATTTGTATCTCTGGAGCGGCGGCGGCTATTTCCGCAAGGCACTCGAGGCCTGGTACACCGTGCTGATCGAGCTGACCTGGTCCAAGCAGCGCATCCTCGAGGTATACGTGAACATCGCCGAGTTCGGCGACGGCGTGTATGGCGCGGAAGCGGCCGCGCAGGCCTTCTTCGGCAAGCCGGCCAGCGCGCTGACCGCCGCCGAAAGCGCGCGCCTGGCGGCGGTACTGCCGAATCCAAAGAAATACAGCGCCCGCAATCCCGGTCCCTACGTGCAGCGCCGCGCGGCCTGGATCCAGCGCAACGCCCAAAACCTGGGCGGCCCCGCCTACCTCGCACCCGCCACCCAATAACCCGTGTGGGAGGGACTTCAGTCCCGATGCCTTTCGCCGAAAAGCATCGGGACTGAAGTCCCTCCCACAGGGGGTGGCCTGGCGTCGCGAGCGGCTACTTGCGAACCCGCAGCTCCTGCAGCAGCCCCTGCACGCGGCGCCGCAAATCGTCGCGGATTGCCCGGTAGGCATCGTCCGAGCGCCCGGCCGGGTCTTTCACCGGCCAGGCCTCGTGCCGCTTGGCCGGTATCGCGGCGCCGGCGTCGCCGGCACCGATCGTCACTACCGCATCGAACTCGCCGTCCACTTCGTCCAGGGATCGGCAGTGCTGGTCATCCATCTCGATGCCCAGCTCGGCCATCACCTCCAGGGCGCGCGTATCAATCGCGTCCGCCGGCGCGGTGCCGGCGCTGAGCGCCTCTACGGCCTGGCCGCCGTGGAAGCGGGCGAAGCCTTCGGCCATCTGGCTGCGGTGGGCGTTGTCCACGCCGATAAACAGGATCCTGTGCATGCGCTGATGCTACACGCGCGGCGTGCCGGCGCTAAGATTGGCGCATGCCTGCCGCCCAGACCCTCACCGTCGTCATTGCCGCCTTCAACGAGGAGGCCGCGCTGCCGGCCTTCCATCCGCGCCTGCTGGCGGTGCTGGACGGACTCGACCTTTCCGCCCGCGTGCTCTACGTCGACGACGGCAGCCGCGATGGCACCTGGGCCCTGCTCGAAGGCTTCGCTTCGGCCGACCCGCGCGTGGGCCTGATCCGGCTGGCGCGCAACTTCGGCAAGGAGCTGGCGCTCACCGCCGGCCTTGACCACGTGGATACCGACGCCGCGCTGGTGCTCGACGCCGACGGCCAGGACCCGCCCGAGCTGATCCCGGCGCTGGTGGCGAAATGGCGCGAAGGCTACGACGTCGTCTACGGCACCCGCACCCGCCGCGACGGCGAGTCCTGGTTCAAGCGCTTCAGTGCCGCCGCCTTTTACCGGGTGATGACCTGGCTGTCGCGCACCGACATCCCGCGCGACACCGGCGACTTCCGCCTGATGTCGCGCCCCGTGCTCGACGCCCTGCGTGGCCTGCGCGAGCGCCAACGCTTCATGAAAGGCCTGTTTACCTGGGTCGGCTTCCGCCAGGTGTCCTTCCCCTACGCACGCGGCGCCCGCATCGCCGGCCGCACCAGCTTCAACTACTGGAAGCTTTGGAACCTGGCGCTGGAAGGCATCACCAGTTTTTCCACCGTGCCGCTGCGGCTGGCCACCTACCTGGGCCTGTTCACTGCGGTGGCGGCGTTCGGCTGGGGCGTGTGGATCATCGTGCGCACCCTGGCCTGGGACGACCCGGTGCAGGGCTGGCCCTCGCTGATGACCGTGGTGCTTTTCCTCGGCGGCCTTCAGCTGGTGGCGCTGGGCATCATCGGTGAATACCTCGGCCGCCTGTACATGGAAGCCAAGCAACGCCCCCTCTACCTCATCCGCCAAGCCCATCTCCCCAGCCCCCCTGTGGGAGGGACTTCAGTCCCGATGCCTTTGGCCGAAAAGCATCGGGACTGAAGTCCCTCCCACAGGGGTGCTATGGGGCCGCTGCGGGTTTATAGTCGAGCAACGTTCAACGGAGGGCAGCGCGATGCACAACGTGAACCAGATACTCGAGATCAAGGGCGGCGGCGTCATTACCGTGCCGCGCGAAGCGCCCGTTCTCGAAGTCATCCGCCTGATGGCCGAAAACCACATCGGCTCCGTGCTGGTGATGCAGGGCACGGAGGTGGTGGGCATCGCCACCGAACGCGACTACGCCCGCAAGGTGATCCTGCAGGGCCGCTCTTCAGCCGAAACCCCGGTCGGGTCGATCATGTCCAGCCCGGTCGTCTCGGTGCTTCCCACCGACACCGCCCAGACCTGCATGCAGATCATGACCGACCGCAAGATCCGCCACCTGCCCGTGCTGGACGAAGGCCGCCTGGTCGGCATGGTCTCCATCGGCGACCTGATCAAGGCCGTCATCGAAGACCAACAGCAAGAAATCGCCCAACTCCACCAATACATAGCCAGCTAACCCGGCCCCCTGTGGGAGGGACTCCAGTCCCGATGCCCGGCGCACTTTGTGGGAGGGACTTCAGTCCCGATGCCCTGCGCACTTTGTGGGAGGGACTTCAGTCCCGATGCTTTTCGGCGAAAGGCATCGGGACTGAAGTCCCTCCCACAGGGGGGGCGCGGTGAGGTTGCTGCTTCATTGGGGGAGCGGATCAGTCGGGAAAGGGGCGTTCAGGGCTGGCATCGATCCAATGGGCGTCCCAGAACGGGTAGTCGCCCACCGACTTCACGAGTCCGGCGCGCAGTGGGTTGGCAATCAAATATCGCGCGGCTGCGCGAAGGTCGTCGCTGCGGCGTATGGCGCGGTCATGGAAGCCGTCCCGCCAGACGCTGCCCTGCCGAACCAGCGCGAGATTGAAGTGGCGAGCGCTCCGCCCCTTAGCCAACCTGACGATATGCGTCAGCGGGGAGGTCCCGTCGATTTCAAGCAGGCCGTGCCAGTGATCGGGCATCAACACCCAGGCCAGTAGCCTTCCGCCAGCCCAAGTGGTGGGGCAGGCGATCACGCGACTCATCACTGCGGCGCGCACGAAGTCCTTGAATAAAGGTGCCCGTGCGTGGGTGACGGTAGTCAGGAAATACACGCGCCCGGGCTCGCTGGTGCGGCCGAGGCGGAGACGCTGGTATCCCGGATGGTCGTTTGGACGCGGCATGGTTGTAGCGTGATGCACAGCGTGAACCGCGCCCATCCGAATTCCGACGAAATCACTGTGGGAGGGACTTCAGTCCCGATGTTCTTCACCCAAAAGCATCGGGACTGAAGTCCCTCCCACAAAGTGCGCCGGGCATCGGGACTGAAGTCCCTCCCACAAAGTGCGCCGGGCGTCGGGACTGAAGTCGCTCCCACAGGGAGAGATTAGGGGCGCAGGACTTGTTGGGTTACGGCTACGAAGTGGCAGGCGCTGCCGATCAGTACGAAGGCGTGCCAGATGGCGTGGGCGAAGGGGATGCGGCGGCTCATGTAGAACACGGTGCCCAGGGTGTAGGCGAGGCCGCCGCCCAGCAGCCAGGCTAGGGTGTCCATCGGTATCTGGCGCAGGAAGGGCTTGATCGCGACGACCACCATCCAGCCCATGCCGAGGTAAATCAGGGTGGACAGGCCCTTGAAGCGGCCGGTGAAGAAGAGCTTGAACACCACGCCCGCGACCGCGAAGGTCCAGATTGCCGCGAACATCCACCAACCGCCGTCCTCGCGCAGCCCGACCAGGGTGAAGGGCGTGTAGGTGCCGGCGATCAGCACGTAGATCGCGCAGTGGTCGAAGACCTTCATGCGGCCCTTGATGATGCGGTCGTGGCTGAGGTGGTAAAGCGTCGAGGCCGAATACAGCAGCACCAGGGCGATGCCGAACACGATCGCGCCGGCCAGCTGCCAGCCGTTGCCGAAGGCAGCCGAGAGGGTGACCAGGACGCTGCCGCCCACCAGCGACAGCAGCGCGCCCACCCCGTGGGTGATCGCGTTGGCGCGTTCTTCGCGCGGGGATTCGTGGTCGTGTTCGTATTCGGTCATGGGGTATTCCATCGCCCCTGTAGGAGGGCCTTCAGGCCCGAAGCCTTTCGCCAAAAGCTTCGGGCCTGAAGGCCCTCCTACAGGGTGGGGGCAGGAAGTTGAGGGAGGTTATTCGAGGGCCAGGGTTTGGGCGTGTTCGCGGGTGGCGGCAAATTCGAAGTCGGGCCAGCGTTCCATGGTCAGCTGCAGGTTCACTCGCGACGGGGCCAGGTAGACCAGCTGCCCGGCGGCATCGAGGCCGAGGTTCATGGCGTTCTTCTCGCGGAACTCTTCCATCTTCTTCGGCGTGCCGCCCTTCACCCAGCGCGTGGTGGCGATGGTGATCGGCTCGAAGCTCGCGTCCACTGAATACTCGTCCTTCAGGCGGTAGGCCACCACGTCGAACTGCAGCGTACCCACCGCGCCCAGGATCAGGTCGTTGCTCATCAGGGGGCGGAAGAACTGGGTGGCGCCTTCTTCCGAAAGCTGGGCCAGGCCCTTCTGCAGCTGCTTGAGCTTGAGCGGGTCACGCAGGCGCGCGCGCCGGAACAGTTCCGGTGCGAAGTTGGGGATGCCGGTGAACGACAGCGTCTCGCCGGCGCTGAAGGTGTCGCCGATGGAAATGGTGCCGTGGTTGTGCAGGCCGATGACGTCGCCCGGGTAGGCGGTCTCGACGATCTCGCGGTCGCTGGCCATGAAGGTGAGCGCGTTCGCCAGCTTCACTTCCTTGCCCAGGCGCACGTGGAAGGCCTTCATGCCGGCCTCGTACCTGCCCGAACACACGCGCAGGAAGGCCACGCGGTCGCGGTGCTGCGGGTCCATGTTGGCCTGGATCTTGAACACGAAGCCGGAGAAGGTTTCTTCTTCCGGTGAAATCGTGCGCGAGGTGGTGCCTCGCGGCTGCGGGCCCGGCGCGTGTTCGACGAAGAAGTCGAGCAGCGGCTGCACGCCGAAGTTGTTCACCGCCGAGCCGAAGAACACCGGCGCCTGCTTGCCGGCCAGGTAGTCGGCCTTGTCGAAGGGATGCGAGGCGCCCTGCACCAGCTCCAGTTCGTCCTTGAGGTCGGCCAGCATCTGCACGCCGATGCGTTCTGCCAGGCCGGGCGCGTCAATGGACGGGAAGATGGTCGAGTCCTGGCGGGTGAAGTTGCGCCCCTGTTCGTACAGATGCACTTCGCCGCTGACCAGATGCACCACGCCCTTGAGCCGCTGGCCCATGCCGATTGGCCAGGTGATCGGCGCGCACTGAATGCCCAGCACGCTCTCGATTTCGTCCAGCAGCTCGATCGGCTCTTTACCCTCGCGGTCGAGCTTGTTGATGAAGCCCATGATCGGCGTGTCGCGCAGGCGACAAACCTCCATCAGCTTGATCGTGCGCTCCTCGACGCCTTTGGCCACGTCAATGACCATCAGCGCGCTGTCCACCGCGGTCAGCACACGGTAGGTGTCTTCGCCGAAGTCGGCGTGGCCCGGGGTGTCGAGCAGGTTGACGATGTGGTCCTCGTAAGGGAACTGCATCACCGAGGACGTGACCGAGATGCCGCGCTCCTTCTCCAGCGCCATCCAGTCGGACGTGGCGTGGCGGGCAGCCTTGCGCCCCTTCACCGAGCCGGCCATCTGGATCGCACCGCCGAACAGCAGCAGCTTCTCGGTCAGGGTGGTCTTGCCGGCGTCGGGGTGGCTGACGATGGCGAAGGTGCGGCGGCGGCGGGTTTCACGCAGGTGTTCGGACATGGGCTGGCCGCGCGCAGAGCGCAGGCGTTGGGGTCGGAAAGGGGTGGCGATTATACCCCGCCCACCTTCCATCCCCTGTAGGAGGGCCTTCAGGCCCGAAGCTTTACGGCGAAAGGCTTCGGGCCTGAAGGCCCTCCTACAGGGGATGGAAGGTGGGGCGGTCGGCGCGCGGGTTCAGGAGGTCGTGCAGTCGACGCGCAGGCCCAGCGCCTTGGCGATGTCGCGCCAGTCGAAGGCGCCGGCGCCTTCGTCGTTGTGCGAGACGTACAGCACGCCGTTCGGGAAGGCGTGGGTGCCGACCGCGTGCAGCCAGATGCCGTCGGTCACGGCCACCTGGTCGCCGGCGAAGCTGCCCTTGAATGCCATGGTTTCACGGTCGAAGACGTGGAAGGCGGTGCGCTGGGTGTTCTGGTCGGCGGTGATCCAGTAGCCGCTGCCGTCGGCGCAGGCCCACAGCGCCACGCCTTCGGCCTGGGCCTGGAAGCGTTCGGGCGGCAGGCTGCGGCCGGTGTAGCTGCCGTCCATGCGGTACTCGCGCAGGGTGGTGCCGATGCGGATGTCTTCCTCGGCCACCAGCAGGCGGTCGTGCACCGGGTCGCCGGCAATGGATTCCACCATGCGCAGTGCGCCTTGCTCGCTGGTGTCGCCGAACTGCTGAACCAGGGTCGCGCGCGGCGTCGCGCCGCGCAGGTCCAGGTGATAGCGCTTCACGCGTTGGTCGAGCTGGTCCAGCGGCGGCGCCAGTTCGATCCGGTAGTCGGCCATGAAGCTGTCGGTGATGAAAAGCTCCAGCTCGCGCGGCGCCAGTTCGTGCAGCCACAGGCCGTAGGGGCTCTTTAGCTCGTCCTGGCCGAACTGCAGCAGCGGCTTGAACGACGGCAGTTCGAACATCTGCACGCGCTGGTTGTCGCGTTCGACCACGAACACCGCGTCGCCGAACACGGCGATGCCGTTGGGCCGCAGGAATTCGCCAGGGCCATCGCCCTTATTGCCCACGGTGCGCAGCAGGGCGCCGGTGTTGCCGTCGTAGACGACCAGCTGGTGGCTTTCCTTGCCGGTGGCGATCAGCCAGGTGCCGCCCGTGGGCGTGTTCCAGGCGGCCACCGAATCGATCTCGTGCTCGGGCAGCGGGGCGGTGAGGAAGCTCTCGGCTACCAAGGCCATCGGCGGCGGTTCGCGCTCGGGCACGAGGGCGGAGGAACTGTTGTGCCGACCGCTCGTGCCGGCGCAGCCGACGACCAGCAGGGCGAGAGAAAAGGTGGCGAGCAGCCGGCGCGAGAGGATGTTCATGGGCGAATTATGCCGTCCTGATCGGGGTGGCTGCCAATCCGGGCAAGGTATCCATCGCTTCATGCGCATGAAAGGATTGACAGTCTGGCCGGGCGGGTGCACAGTCCACCCCGCAACACCCATCGAGACCGGCTGAGGGGTAGGCCCGAAGACGCCGGGGCAACCCATGCACGAGCAATCGCGCATGAAGGTGCCAATTCCTGCGGGGACCTTGTGTCCGCCGAGAGATGGGTCATGTGGTTTCCCGCGCTGGCGGGCACGTGACGCCGCTTTCCCGCATGAACCTCGCTGGGTGTCCTTTCCAGCCCAGGAGTCCTGCGATGAGTTTCCAGCTCGCCCCGAACCAAGTTGACGGCCACTTCGCCGATACCGCCGCATGCCCTGTAGGAGGGCCTTCAGGCCCGAACGCTCCTCGCGAAAAAGCTTCGGGCCTGAAGGCCCTCCTACAGGGGGGCGGCGCGTTTTGCCTGGAGCGGCGGCTGGCGCTGCGCCATGCAGGCGAGCGCCGCGTCGTGATCCGCGGCCAATGGTTCGGCGTGGCGGACGCGCCCGTGGTCGTGGTGGCCGGCGGAATCTCGGCGGGTCGGCAGCTGGTCGCCAGCGCGGCGGGCAAGGGCTGGTGGGACGCGCAGGTCGGTCCGGGGCTGGCCATCGACACGCGCCGCCACTGCATTCTTGCGATCGACTGGCTGGGCGCCGACGGCGCGCTCGATGCGCCGATTGATAGCGCCGACCAGGCCGATGCCTTGGCGGCGGTGCTGGATCATTTCGGGGTCCGGCGCGCGGCGGCATTCGTCGGCGCGTCGTATGGCGCCATGGTCGGCCTGCAGTTCGCGGCTCGCCACGGCGAACGCCTGGATCGGCTGGTCGCGATCTCCGGCGCGCACCGCGCCCACCCCTATGCCAGCGCCTGGCGTGCGCTGCAGCGCCAGTGCGTGGCCCTGGGTCGCAGCGAAGGCGCGGTGACGCGCGGCCTGGCGCTGGCACGGCAGTTCGCGATGCTCAGTTACCGCACGCCGGACGAATTCGGCGAACGCTTCGATGCGCCGGTGCAGCTGCGGGGCGACGTCGCCCATTGCGCCGCCGAGGACTACCTGGCCCACTGCGGCCAGCGCTACGCGGCGCGCTGGACCAGCACGGCCTTCCTGCGCCTGTCCGAATCGATTGACCTGCACCGGGTCAATCCGACCGATGTGAGCGTAGCCACGACGGTAATCGCGATCGAAGACGACCGCCTGGTGCCGCTATCCGACCTGCAGCAGCTGGTGGAAACCCTCGGCGGGCCGGCGACGCTGCGTCCGCTGCGTTCGCGCTACGGCCACGATGCCTTCCTGAAAGAGGAGGCCGCGATCGCGCGCCTGCTGCGCGAAGCCCTGGCCGCGGCCGAAGGCGGTGCGGCGTGAGCGCGCGCTGTCCCGCCACCGCCGCCGTGCGCGCCGGCATTGATGCCGACACCGCCTTCGGCGCCGTGACGCCGCCGCTGGTGCTGTCGAGCAACTTCAGCTTCGCCGGCTTCGACCGCAAGCGCCGCTACGACTACACCCGCAGCGGCAACCCCACCCGCGACCAGCTGGCAGACGCCTTGGCCGAACTCGAGGGCGGCGCCGGTGCCGTGGTCACCGCCACCGGCATGGCCGCCATCACGCTCGTGCTCGAAGCCCTGCTCGCGCCCGGCGACCGCCTGGTCGTGACGCATGATTGCTACGGCGGCAGCTGGCGTCTGTTTGATGCGCTGGCGCGCAAGGGCCGCTTCGAACTGGCGCTGGTGGACCTCAACCAGCCGCAGGCGCTGGCCGCCGCGCTGGCGCTCCCAACCACGCTGGTCTGGATCGAAACGCCGTCCAACCCCTTGCTGCGCATCACCGACCTGGACGCGGTGATCACCGCCGCGCACGCCGCCGGCGCGCTGGCGCTGGTGGACAACACCTTCCTGTCGCCGGCGCTGCAGCGTCCGATCGAGCACGGCGCCGACTTCGTGCTGCACTCCACCACCAAGTACATCAACGGCCACAGCGACGTCGTTGGCGGCGCGGTGGTGGCGCGCGACGCGGCCCGTCATGAAACGCTGGCCTGGTGGGCGAACGCGCTGGGCATTACCGGTTCGCCCTTCGATAGTTTCCTGACCCTGCGCGGCCTGCGCACGCTGGACGCGCGCCTGCGCGTGCATCAGGAGAACGCCGCGGCGCTGGCCGAACGCCTGCAGCGCCATCGCGCCTGCGCCGCCGTGCACTATCCGGGCCTGGCCTCGCATCCGGGGCATGCCTTGGCGGCGCGGCAGCAGCACGGCTTCGGCGCCATGGTGTCGCTGGAGCTGGCCGGCGGCGTGCCGGCGGTCTGCGCCTTCCTCGAAGGCCTGCAGTATTTCACCCTGGCCGAATCGCTGGGCGGCGTTGAAAGCCTGGTTGCGCATCCGGCAACCATGACCCACGCGGCCATGTCGGCCGAGGCCCGCCGCCAGGCCGGCATCGGCGAAGGCCTGCTGCGGCTGTCGGTCGGTATCGAAGCGCTGGAAGACCTGGAGGCCGATCTCGGCGCCGCACTTGAACGCGCGGCGCGGGTCGCGTCGGCGGAGCTGTCGTCGTGAGCCTGCCGGTTGAAGCGTTGCCCGAGACCCCGCCGCTCGTGCACCGGATCGCCCTGCTGGGCGTCGGCACCGTGGGGCGCGCGCTCGCCGAGCTACTGGCCGCGCGCAACGACCCGCGGCTTTCGCTTTGCCTGGTTGCGAATTCGCGCCGCCGGCTGCACGCGCCGGACGGACTGCCGCCGCTGGCCTGGCAAGACGCGCTGGCGAGGGCGGATGGCCACGACGGCGGTGGCAAGCTGCCGGCCGAATTCGCGCCCGGCGACATCGTCGTGGATGCCAGCGCCTCCGGCGAGCTCGCCGCCTGGCATCCGCGCTGGCTGCGCCAGGGCCTGCACGTCGTCAGCGCCAACAAGCTTGGCCTCGGCGGGCCACTGCTGCGCCAGCACGAAATCGCCCAGCTCAGCAGCGCGCGGCGCCGCTACGGCGATGCCGCCACCGTCGGCGCCGGCCTGCCGCTGTTGGCCACGCTGCGCCACCTGCGTGCAGGCGGTGACCGCATCACCGCCATCGCCGGCGTGCTCTCGGGCACCCTGGCCTGGCTGTTCGACGACTACGCGGGGCGGGAGCCCTTCTCCGAGCGCGTGCTCGCCGCCGTGGCCCAGGGCTATGCCGAACCGGATCCGCGCGTGGACCTGTCCGGCGAAGACGTTCGCCGCAAGCTGCTGATCCTCGCCCGCTCGGCCGGGTATCCGCTGGCGTCGGAGGAAGTGCAGGTGGAGTCGCTGCTGACGCCGGCGCTGCAGGCGGCGTGTCCCGAGGCAGTGGCGGCTGCCCTGCGTGGACTGGACGGGCCGATCGGTGAACGCGCCGCGCGTGCCGCCACCGAAGGCCGTGTGCTGCGCTACGTCGCCCGTTTCGATGGCGCCGGTGCCCGGGTCGGGCTTGAGTCGTTGGCGCCGGACGATGCGCTCGCGGTGGGTCGAGGCTGCGACAACCATGTCGCCATCTGGAGCACCCGCTATCGCGATCGCCCGCTGCAGATCCAAGGTCCCGGCGCGGGGGCGGAGGTCACCGCCGCCGCTTTGCTCGACGACATCCTCGGCAGCCTGCGGGCTTAGCGCAGCGGCAGGAAGCCGGCGGGACCGACCATCCGGAACGGAATCGAGGCCAGCGCAAGCCCGGCGTTCACCTGTACCGCGAAGTGCAGGTGCGGCCCGCTGGAATAGCCGGTGCTGCCCGAACGGCCAATCACCTGCCCCAGCGACACCGCGTCGCCGGCGCGCACCAGCACGCCGCCGGGCTGCAGGTGCGCGTACAGCGCCATGCTGCCGTCGTCGTGCAGCACGCGGATCAGGTTGGCCCGGTTGGCCAGGGTGGCGTCCGTGCCGCCTTCGCTGAAATTGCCCTCGGCCTGCATCACCACGCCGGCCCGGGCCGCCAGCACCGGCGTGCCGTCGGCCACGATCAGGTCAATGGCGTAGCGATTGGCGCGGTCCTGGTGGCTGAAGCCGCCGTGGAAGCCCTGGCCCAGCTCGAACCGTTGCTCGTCCACCGGCAGCGAATACACCACGTCGCGCGCCACCTGGCCCGGCGGACCCGGGGTCGCGTCCATGCGCAGCGACTGGCGCGCGTTGGCCGACTGCGCGCTCAGGCGCACCAGCCGCACCCGCGCCCGCGCCGGCAGCACCTGGCGCAGGGGCAGGGCGGCGTCATTGGCCATGTCCACCAGCTCCAGCGCGTTGAGTTCGATCTCGACCGGGCCCGACAGCCGGTTCACCGCGTAGGCGATCACGTCCTGGCCGCGGCGTTCGATCACCAGTTCGGCCGGGCTGTCGTCGGCACCGGCCGCCGCCGAAACGCCCAATAGCGCCCATGCCAGCCACCGCCGCATCCTCACTCCCAGAACCCGCGTATCGGCGCCGCGAAATAGGTGGCGATGGGCAAGGGCCGGTCCACCGCATGGCCCTGGGCGAAGTCCACGCCCAGCGCGGCGAGCGCCTTGCGCTGGGCCTCGGACTCGGTGTGCTCGGCGATGCTGTGTTTGCCCAGCACGTGCGCGATCTCGTTGATCGAGCGAACCACGGCCATCGACAGCGGCGAGCTGTCCATGTCGCGCACGAAGCTGCCGTCAATCTTGAAGTAGTCCACGTCCAGCGCCTGGACGTAGTTGAACGAGCAGAAACCGGTGCCGAAGTCGTCGAGTGCGAAGCGACAGCCCAGCGCGCGCATCTCGTTGATGAAGCGCTGGGCCCGGGCCAGGTCGCGCACGGCGCTGGTTTCGGTTACTTCGAAGCACAGCTTGCTGCCGGGGAAGCCGCTGCGGCGCAGACGCTCGGCGACGAAGCTGATGAACGCCTCGTCAATCATGGCGTCGCCGGAAAGATTGATCGAGCAGGTGCCTACGGTGGCGGCGGCGTCCGGGTTGGCCTCCAGCCAGGACAGGGTCTGGCCGATCACTTCGCGATCAATGCGGGTGCCCAGGTGGAAGCGCTCGGCGGCGGGCATGAAGCGTCCCGGCATGATCAGTTCGCCCGTGCGCGGGTCACGCAGGCGCAGCAGCACTTCGAAGTGGCGGCCTTCCTGCAGGCCTTCATGCAGCGGCACGATGCTTTGGCAGTAAAGCTCCAGTGCCTGGTTTTCTAGCGATTCGCGGATACGCACTACCCACTTCATGGCGGCGGTGCGATCGAGCAGTTCGCCGCCGTCCAGGCTGGCCATGCAGACCCGGTTGCCGCCTTTTTCCTTGGCAGTGAAGCAGGCCGCGTCAGCCTGCGATAGCAGCTGGGCGTAGTCGGCCTTGCCCGGCTGGGCCGTCACCATGCCAACGCTGGCGGTGGTGGCCAGCACCTGGCCGTTCCATCCGCAGCGATAGCCTTCGATGGCGCGCAGCAGGGCGCGGGCGCGGTCCTCGGCCACCATCGGCGTGCAGTTGCGCAACAGCAGCGCGAACTCGTCGCCGCCGGTGCGCGCCAGCAGGTCGTTGGGATGCCGGTGGGCCTCGATGATCCCGGCGACGCCGCGGATCAGGCTGTCGCCGGCAACGTGGCTGGCGGTGTCGTTGATCAGTTTGAAGTGGTCCAGGTCCAGATAAGCCAGGGCCATCGCCGGCGCCGCCGGTTCGGCCAGGGCCGCGCGTACCTGGTCCTCGAAGGCGTTGCGATTGGCCAGCCCGGTCAGGGGGTCGGTGCTGGCGCGCTGGATCAGGCTGGCGGCACTCGCGCGCTGTTGGTGCATGGCGAAGGAAAGGATCATCGGCAGCGACGCCACCGCCGTCAGGAAGGCCAGCAGGCTGACGCTGTCGCGGGTGTGCGCCGGCGCGGGATAGCCCGCCAGCCCCATGCCGGCCATCCCCGCAACCAGCAGCATGGTCACGGCGATCGCCAGCGCGGTATGCAGCGGCGGGAAGCGCAGCGCGCTCCAGACCAGCACACCCAGCGGCAGCGCCACCAGGCCCAGCGCGTAGTTGCCGCCCAGGCTGCCGGCCCAGGCCATCAGCAGGTAGCTGGTGGCCATCACCACGTTCCACAGCAGCTGCTCGGGCTCGGCCGCGTAGCGCCCGCTGTCGGTGACCTGGCGCCGTTCGCGCCGGGCCAGCGCCAGCAGCACCGCCGGCGTGATGCTGGCCACGCCCAGCAGGTCGCCCAGGAACCACAGCGACAGCGACGCGGGCAGGGCAGGCAGTCCGATCATGTCGGTTTGCAGCAGGCCGGCGGTGCCGATCAGGGCGCTGGTAGTGGCCATGACGGTGCCACCGGCCAGTGCGCGCAGGCCGAACTTGACCGTCAGCGGGTTGTTGCCGGGCGCGCGTTTGAGCAGCGAGGCACCGACCATCACGCCGATCAGATTGCTGGCCAGCGACCAGGGCAGGAACGCCATCGGCACCGGCGCGAACAGCAGGTGGGCCAGCAGCCCGCCAATCGGCACGAACCAGACCCAGCGCAGGCCGAAACGCATCACCCCCGCCAGCGCGACGCCCGAGGCAGGCCAGAACAGCGCGACCTCGGCGGGCCCGTCCACCAAGGCGCTGGAATAGGCCGCGCCCAACACGTACAGCGCCACGAGCAGGAGGAACAGACCGATCCGGCGCTTGATGGACTTCATGGTTCGAGAATAGGCCCGGAAGCCTGCCGCCGACTAGGGGTTGGTAATGCCTTCCGATCCCAGCAGCTCGAACTTGCCCGATGCCAGCAGGTCCTGTTCGCCGTTCTGCAGCGCCGCCAGCAGCCCAGGAAGATCGGCATTCGACAGCGGCCGGAAAGCGGCCCAGCCGTTGCGGCCCTGGGCCTTGACGCGATACAGCGCACGGTCGGCCAGTTCCACCATCTGCTCCCAGCCCAGGCTGCCGCGCGCGTCCCGGAACAGGGGGCATTCGATGAAGCCGATCGAGCAGCTCAGGGAGATCGGTTCGTCGTCGCCGACGTCGAAGCGATGCTCGGAAACGGCGCTCAGGATGCGATCGCCGAGGATCGGCAGGTGCCGGTTCGGCATGGGCCGGAACACGATCAGGAACTCCTCGCCGCCCCAGCGCGCGATGTAGTCGCCGGTGCGCACCAGATGCCCCAGCACCTGCGCAAACTGCTGCAGCACCCGGTCGCCGGCCGCATGACCGTAGCGATCGTTGACGGCCTTGAAGTGGTCCACGTCCACCAGCGCGAACACCATGACTTCGCCCGGCGCGGCGCGGCGCACGGCCTCGCGATCGTAGTAGGCGATGTCGGCCGGGATCTGGTTGGCCAGGTAGCGGCGATTGCGCAGCCCGGTCATCGGGTCGGTCTGGCTGGCTTCCTCCAGCCTGAGGTTCGCTACTTCCAGCGCCTCGGTGCGCTGGCTTACCAGGGCTTCGAGTGAAGCGCGCTGGCGTTGGTGCGCGCCCAGCTGGCGGCGGTAGCCGGCATACACCAGGCTCAGCAGCACGGCGGCCACCAACAGCTGGAACAGGCCGGTTTCGTGGAAGCGGGGCTGGATGTGGAAACCCAGTTGGGCCGGCAACTTGCTCCAGACGCCGGCGGTGTTGGCGCCGATGGCTTCGAATACATAGGAACCGGGCGGCAGGTTGGTGTAGTTCGCGTTCCGCCGGGTGACGTCATCCAGGTCGCGCCACTGCTCGTCATAGCCCACCAGGCGATAGCGCAGTTCGACGCTCTTGGGGTCCTGGAAGCTGAGCACGGTGAATTCGAAGCTCAGGTCGCGGTCGTCCTGGCCCAGGCGCCAGCTGGCCGACGGATTGGCGACGCGCCACTGGTCGCCCACGCGCACGCGTTCGATCAGGGTGCGCGGCGCCAGTTCGTTCTTGACGATGCCTTCGCTGGACATCACCACCAGCCCGGCGCGGGTCGGCAGGTACAGCTCGTCGCCAAACAGGAAGCCCTTGGCATTGCCGGCGCCGTTGCAGCAGTCGCCTTTCTGGCCGCCGCGGCGGTCGCCGCGCTCGTTGAGCAGCATCTCGCCCTGCACCCGGTCCGTTTCGCCGGAGGCCACCGCAAGCATCTCGCGCAGTCGGATGCGCTGGATGCCGCGGATGCCGGCCACCCACAGATAACCCTGGCGGTCATGGGTTATGAAGAAGGGCGAATTGACCGGCATCCCCTGCTCAACGCCGAAGCGGATCCATTGGTCTTTGTGCGAAAGGAATATTTCCTCCGACAAGGTGCCGATCACCAGTTCGCCATCGGCCAGTTGGTGGATGGCCGTGACGTCCAGGTCGGCGCTCAGGCCGGTATCCAGGCCCAGCGGCGTGACGCGGTCGCCGACGATTTCGTACAGGCCGGCCTGGGTGCCCAGCAGCAGCCGACCTTCGCTGGTTTCGTAAAGTATGCGGGTGCGTGGATCGCGCAGGCCCTGTTCAACGGTGAAGGCGCGCAGCTCGCCCCGGGCGTACCGGTAGGCGCCCTGGTTGGTCGCGAACCACAGCGCGCCGCGGTAGTCGCGAAGAATGCCGTTGATCTGGGTGCCGCGCATCGGGCTGAATTCGGGCGGCTGCTCCAGGCGATCACCGCGCAGCACGGCCAGCCCGCGTCGGGTGCCGATCCAGACCGTATTGTCTTCGGGCAGCAGGGTGTAGACGTTGGGATGCGGCAGCTGGTCGGCCGCCACCACTTCGCGGAAACTGCCGCCTTCCATCACGCTGAGCCCGGAGTTGCTGCCGGCCCAGAGCCGGCCATCCGGACCGCGCGCCACCGACCACAGCATCTGGTCTGCCAGGCCTTCGCGCGTGCCATAGCGGCGGGTCCAGCCGTTCCACAGCCGGCTCAGGCCGTGCCACTGGCCGCCCAGCCACAGGTTGCCTTCGCGGTCTTCGAAGACCTTGCGCACCGCTGCGGCCGCGGGTTCATTGATGACCAGCTCGCGCACGCGGCCGTTGCGCAGCCGTGCGAGGTTTTCCACCATGCCGATCCACAGGTTGCCGTCGCTGTCCTCGAACATGGACTCGATCGGCGCCCGCGACAGGGGCGCGCCGCCCTCATGGCGCTTCCACGCGTTGCCCTCGCGATAGAACAGCCCGGCGCTGGTGCCGGCCCACAGGCGGCCTTGGGCTTCGAGCAGTTCGGTGACCACGGTGTCTTCGTCGCCGGCCGGCAGCGGCATCAGCGCCATGGCCTTGCCCGCCAGGCGCACCACCTGGCCGCGGTTTCCAACCCAGAGCGTGTCGCCGCTGGCCAGCAGCGCCGTAGCCGGTCGGGGCAGGGGGTAGGCGAGCACGAGCTGCTCGTCCTGTACGCGCAGTACGCCCTGCGGCGAGGTCACGAACAGCTCGCCCCGTGCGGTCCAGGCCAATTGGCCGGTTTCGGTCAGCTGGTCGGGGTCGGCCCCGGCCAGCGGGATGGCGCGGAAGCTACTGTTCTCATGCACGGCCAGGCCGCGGTAGGTGGAAACCCAAAGGCGGTTGCCCGGGTCCACCAGCAGGTCATGGATCCAGAGTCCGGGCAGGCCGGGGGCGTTGTCAGGGGTATAGGCGGTGAACCGCACGCCGTCGAAGCGCGCCAACCCCGCCTGTGTGCCCACCCACAGATAGCCCTGCTGGTCCTGGGCGATGGCCAGTGCGCTGATCTGCGGCAGCCCTTCCTCGATGCTCCAGGTGTTGAGCACGTAATGGTGGAAGGATTTTTCCGGGTCCAGGGCCACGGCCGGACCCGCGCCCAGCAGCAGGGCGATCAGGAGCAACCAGGGCGAAGCGCGGCGCGAGGTCAGCACGTGGGCTTCCGGTGGCGGGCTGGACTTGACTATCGCAGCCTACGCCGCGAATCGGCAAGCGCCGGTGCCCCGCACCGTGACCCAGTTCTACGGATATCGGTGGCTCAGCACTCGATAACGTTGACCGCCAGGCCGCCTCGGCTGGTTTCCTTGTACTTGTCCTGCATGTCGCGGCCGGTGTCGCGCATGGTCTTGATGACCTTGTCTAGCGACACCTTGTGCTTGCCGTCGCCGCGCAGGGCCATGCGCGAGGCGTTGATGGCCTTCACTGCGCCCATGGCATTGCGCTCGATGCAGGGGATCTGCACCAGGCCGCCGATCGGGTCGCAGGTGAGGCCGAGGTTGTGTTCCATGCCTATCTCGGCGGCGTTCTCGACCTGGCCGGGGCTGCCGCCCAGGGCGGCGGTGAGGCCGGCGGCGGCCATCGAGCAGGCCACGCCCACTTCGCCCTGACAGCCGACTTCGGCGCCCGATATGGACGCGTTTTCCTTGTACAGAATGCCTACCGCCGCGGCGGTCAGCAGGAAGGTGACCACCCCTTTTTCGTTGGCGCCGGGGCAGAAGCGGTCGTAGTAGTGCAGCACCGCCGGAATGATGCCGGCGGCGCCGTTGGTGGGGGCGGTGACGACGCGGCCGCCGGCGGCATTTTCTTCGTTCACCGCCAGCGCATACAGATTGACCCAGTCGAGCACGGTCAGCGGATCACGCATGCCGGCTTCGGGCTTGGACGACAGCTCGGCGTGCAGCGAGGGCGCGCGCCGGGTCACATTCAGGCCGCCGGGCAGGGTGCCCTTCTCGCGGATGCCGCGCTGGGTGCAGTCCTGCATGGCCTTCCAGAGCTCCTGCAGACCGGCCAGGATCTCGGCTTCGCTGCGCCAGGTGGACTCGTTGGCCATCATCACGCCGGCGATGTCCAGGCCGCTTTCTTCGCAGCGCTGCAGCAGCTCATCGCCGGAGTGGAAGGGGTAGGGCAGCTCGGTGGTGTCGGGGACGATGCGGTCTTCCGCGGCCTCGTCGGTGTTGACGACGAAGCCGCCGCCCACCGAGTAGTAGTCGCGCGTGGCCAGCTGCTCGCCTTCGGCGTCATAGGCGCTGAAGCGCATGCCGTTGGTGTGGAACGGCAGCTTCTGGCGCTTGTTCATCACCAGGTCGTGCTTTTCGTCGAACCCGATCTCGTGCCGGCCCAGCAGCTGCAGTTTCTTTTGCTTGCGGATGCGCTCGAGCGCAGCGGGGATCAGGTCGGGATCGATTTCGTTCGGCCAATGGCCCTCGAGACCCATCAGCACGGCCTTGTCGGTGCCGTGGCCGCGACCGGTCAGCGCCAGCGAGCCATAGACTTCGACCCGCACCCGCGCCGTACGCGCCAGCAGGCCGCCTTCCTCCAGCCAGTGGCTGGTGAAGCGTGCCGCGGCGCGCATGGGCCCGACCGTGTGCGAGGACGAGGGGCCGATGCCAATCTTGAAGAGGTCGAAAACGCTGACGGCCATGGAATGCGTGGAATCCGGGACGGAGGCCGTATTCTATGCGCCATCACGCCGAAGCGACTGTACGCCGGCGAACTGCGGGCCACGCGATGACGCTTACGCTGATCCAGCGCGACGACTGCCACCTGTGTGACCTGGCCTGGGAAGTCCTGGCCGCGGCCGGCGTGGCCGACTTTGAATCGCTGTGGATAGACGCCGATGCCGGGCTTGAGGCGCGCTACGGCGAGCGCATTCCGGTGCTGCGGCGCGAGGATAGCGGCGCCGAGTTGGATTGGCCGTTTTCGGCGGAGGCGGTGCGGGGGTTTATGGCGGATCGGGACTGAAGTCCCGATCCCCGGTTATTAATTCGAAGGCACCAACACCAGCCGCGTCACCACCTTCACTTCATCGGGAATCATCCCAGTGTCGCTCCAGTCCCCACCGCCCACCTCGAAAGCCAGGCGCTTGAGCATCGCGTCGCCTTCGAGCACCGGCTTGGCGCCGGCGGTCCAGGTGAAGTTAAGCGCTACCGGCTGGCTGACGCCGCGCAGGCTCAGCTCGCCCTTGGCCACGTAGCGGTCGCCGCCCAGCGCGCGGAAGCGCGTCGCCACGTAGCGCGCTTCCGGCCGCGCGATGCTGTCGAAGAAATCCGGACCCAGCAGCAGTTCGTCGCGGTCCGCGTTCTGGGTGCCGGCGCTGGACAGGTCAATGCGCACGTCGAAGCGCGACTGCGCCAGGTCGGCGGGATCAAAGCGGATGGCCGGGCTGAAGTCGCGGAAGGCGCCTTCGAAGTTCTCACCCTGATAGCTGGCGCGGAAACCGAGCGTGGAGCCGGCCTCGGCGCGGTAGTCGGTGGCGCCGGCGGTGGCGGTGGCCAGCAGCAGGGACAGAAGGACGGGAAGGCGCATGGTCAGGCTCCGGAATCGTCGTGCGGTTTAGGCGCCGGCTTGGCCAGCGGCAGCATGCGCGCCAGGGTGCGGTCGCGGTCGATGTAGTGATGCTTGAGCGCAGCCAGTGCATGCACCGTGACGATCACCGCCAGCGCGATGAACAGCCACTCGTGTGCCGCCAGCGCGGCGTCGCGCAGCGGCTCGTCGCGATCGCTGAGGCTGGGCAGTTTGAAAAGACCGAACCAGCTGAGGTTGCGCGGCGGGTAGCCGGACGCCGAATGGTAGAGCCAACCGCTGATCGGCATCGCCAGCAGGATCAGATAAAGCACGCCGTGGGTGACGCTGGCGATCGCCGACTGCCAGCGCGGTGTGCCCGGGACCGGTGCCGGCGCGCCGGCGTACAGGCGCCAGAGAAGTCGCATCACGGTCAGGCCCAGCACCGTGAGCCCAAAGGTCTTGTGCAGCGAATAGAGCGTCGCCTTGGTGGAGGAAAACGACAGCTCCTGCATCAGCAGGCCCACTGCGATCAGGCCCAGCACCATCGCCACCGTCAGCCAGTGGATGCCCAGGCTGACGGCGCCCCAGGCTTGGTCGCTATTGCGGATCGGCATCGGAGTTCTCCGTTTCGTCAGGGGTCGCCTCGTCATCGCGCTCATCGTCGGCCTTGCGACGGCCGCGGATGGCTTCGGCTTCAATCTGCAGGGTAACCTCCGCGCCGACCAGGCGTTCCCAGGACGTCATTCCGAAATCCTGCCGGCGCAGGCGTCCGGTAGCGGAAAAGCCCGCGGTGCGTTTGAAGGTGAGCGGGTGCCGCTTGAGCGCATTCAGGGTGACGTCGAGGGCGACCTCGTGGCGGACGCCGCGCAGGCTCAGCTCGCCGAACACGCGTGCCTGGCCTTCGCCGGTGGCTTCGACCCGGGTGGATACGAAGCGCGCCACCGGCTGTGCGCCGGCGTCGAGGAAGGTGCGGTCGAGCACGCGCTCGTGCCAGCGGGCATCGCCCAGGTCGAGGCTGGCGAGCGGAATGTCCACTTCCAGCGTCGCCGTTGACCAGTCGTCCGGGTCGAACACCAAGCTGCCGCTGGCGCCGGAAAACGTGCCGATGGCGCGCGACAGGCCGGCGTGGTCGACCTGGAAGGCGATGCGGGTGTGCACCGGGTCGAGCTGGTATTCGCGCGCCGCGGCGCCGGCCTGGCCGGCAAGGGCCAGAAGCAGCAATCCCGGCAGGGCGTATGGCCCGAACGACATGGGCGTTCTCCTACAGCCCGGGAGTGGGCATGTCCTTAGTCTAGGCCGACCCGGTGATCGGAGGGTGCATGGCGTCGAAATGCAAGGTTGCACACGGTGTGAGCCGGCGCTGGCGGGCAAGCGCCTGGCTTTGGCTGCTGCTGTGGCCTGCGCTGGGGCTGGCCTCCACGGCCCCCTTGCCCGCGCTCGAAGTCGTACTGTTGCAGCGCACGCGCGACGGCGTGGTGTCCGACCTGCCTATGGATACGCGCCTTCTTCGCCTCGCACCCGGCGACGAGGCGCTGCGCATCCACGTGCGCCAGTCAGGGGCGCCGCCTGCGTCGCCGGCGCGCATCCGATTCCAGCTCCAGGGCCACGATCCGGGCTGGATGGAGCCCGAGCCGGTCGGCGAGCGCGTGTTCCATCGGCTCGGGCCCGGCAGCTATCGCCTGCGCATCGCCAGCACCGATGCCCAGGGCCAGTGGCGTGAAGCGACGGGTATCGCGGTCTGGGTCGAGCCGCCCTGGTGGCAGGGGCAGCATGCGCTGGGGATGTTCGGTCTACTGGGCCTGGTGCTGGTGGCCTTGTTCAGTCGTGAATTTCGCGCGCGTCATCGCCGGCGCGAGGCCTGGCGCATCAGTCAGGCACGCCAGCAGCTGGCCGAACAGCATTCAGAGGCCAAAAGCCGCTTCCTGGCGACGCTGGGCCACGAGATACGCACGCCGATGACCGGCGTGCTGGGCATGGCCGAACTGCTGCAGGACAGCGCACTCGACCCGCGGCAGCATGCGCAGGTCGAGGCCATCCAGCGCGCCGGCCAGCACCTGCTGCGGCTGGTGAATGACGCGCTCGACCTGGCGCGCATCGAGGCCGGCCGCCTCGAGCTTTCCCTGGCCCCGTTTGCGCTGCGCCCGCTGCTCGGCGAAGTGGCCGATTTGCTGCGGCCGCTGGCCGAAGCCAAGGGCCTGCAGTTTCGCCTTGCCTGCGCCTCGTCGCTGCCGCAGGCGCTGCTGGGTGACGCGACGCGGCTGCGCCAGATCCTGTTCAACCTGGGCCACAACGCCATCAAGTTCTGCGATGCCGGTGAGGTGAGCCTGCAGGTTGACGCGCGCGAGCCCGAGGGTTTGCTGCTGTCGGTGCACGACAGCGGTCCGGGCTTGGGCGCGGAGGAGCAGGCGCGAGTGTTTCGCCGGTTTGAGCAGGGCGGCGCCGGCAGTGGCAGCGGCGGCTCCGGGCTGGGGCTGGCGATCTGTCGTGAACTTGCGATCGCCATGAACGGTGGCATCTCGCTGGAAAGTGCGCCGGGGAAAGGCGCGCATTTCCAGGTTTCGCTGCCGTTGCCGGCGGTCGCGGCGCCGGTGGTCGTCGCCCGCGCCACGTTCAAGGACGCGGCTGCCCGCAAGCTGCTGCTGGTGGAAGACGATGCCGTGGTGGCCGACGTGGTCGCCGCGCTGCTGCAGCGGCAAGGGCATCAGGTGCGTCATGTGCCGCACGGGCTGGGGGCGTTGGCCGAACTCGCCGCCGAACGCTACGACCTGGCGGTGCTCGACCTTGATTTGCCGGGTATCGACGGTCTGCAGCTGGCACGGCTGCTGCGCGCCCGCGGGGAAACCCTGCCGCTGCTGGCGCTGACCGCACGCGCCGACGCCCAGGCGGAACCCGAAGCGCGGGGGGCCGGCATGGACGGCTTCCTGCGCAAGCCGGTCACCGGTGAGCTGCTGGCGGCGGCGATCGCCGGGCTGGACCCGGCACCGGCACTCACGCCTGGCGGCTGAACTCGTGCACCGCATCCACCAGCACGCCGACGTGGTCGGGGTTCATGTCGGGCGACATGCCGTGGCCCAGGTTGAACACGTGGCCGTGGTGCGAGCCGCCGTTAGCCGCGGCGTAGTCGTCCAGCGCGCGTTTGACCTCGGTGCGAATGCGCTCGGGCGAGGCGTACAGGGTGGTCGGGTCCAGGTTGCCCTGTAGCGCGACCCGGCCGCCGGTGCGACGGCGGGCGTCGCCCAGCGACACGGTCCAGTCCACGCCCAGGCCTTCGGTGCCGGTGGCGGCCAGTTCTTCGAGATAGGGCGCGTTGCCCTTGCCGAACAGGATCAGCGGCGTGCGCTCGGCGCCTTCGCCCCGGTCGAGCTCGGCGGCGATGCGCTGCAGGTAGCGCAGCGAGAACTCGCGATACACGTGCGGCGCCAACACGCCGCCCCAGGTGTCGAACACCTGCAGCGCCTGCGCACCGGCGGCGCGCTGCGCGGCGAGGTAGGCGATGACGGCGTCGGTGGTGACTTCCAGCAGACGGTGCAGGGCGGCCGGTTCGTTGAGCGCCATCGACTTGATGCGCGCGAAGTCCTTGCTGCCGCCGCCTTCGACCATGTAGCAGGCGAGGGTCCAGGGGCTGCCGGAGAATCCGATCAGCGGCACGCTGCCGTCGAGTTCACGCCGGATCAAACTGACCGCATCCATGACATAGCGCAGCGAGCTGCCCATGTCCGGCACCGCCAGCTTGGCGATGTCGGCCGGCGTGCGCACCGGGCGCTCGAACTTCGGGCCCTCGCCGTCGGCGAAATACAGGCCCAGGCCCATCGCGTCGGGAACGGTGAGGATGTCGGAGAACAGGATGGCGGCGTCAAGCTCGAAACGGCGCAGCGGCTGCAGCGTCACCTCGCAGGCCAGTTCGGGGTTGGTGGCCAGGCCCATGAAGCTGCCGGCCTGTTTGCGGCTGGCGCGGTACTCGGGCAGGTAGCGACCGGCTTGGCGCATCAGCCACACCGGGGTGCAATCGACGGGCTCGCGCCGAAGGGCGCGCAGGAAACGATCGTTCTTCATGGTCACGGTTTGTTCCGTCAACGGGGCGCGTCGGCGCCTTGGGCGAACATCACCAGGAATCCCTTGCGGACCTGGGCGTCGCGGGCTTTTTCGAAGGCGGACAGGGCCGCGTCGCGTTCGAGGTATTGCTCGCGCTTGAGTGAGGCCTTGCCGCCGATCTGGCCGGCTTCGCGCAGCAGCGTCCAGCCGCCGAGCAGGTCCTGCTGAAGCATCAGCTGGACGTACTTCGGCGCTTCGCCGGCAAGGGGTTTTTGCTGCATCAAAAGGCGCATAGGCCGCCAAGTTTACCCTGTGCAAGCAAATGTAGGAGGGCCTTCAGGCCCGAAGCTTTCCGCCTGTAGGAGGGCCTTCAGGCCCGAAGCTTTCCGCCAAGAGCTTCGGGCCTGAAGGCCCTCCTACAGGGGGGGCTGGAAGCGGTGGGGTCAGGCTTCGAGGATGGGGAGGATTTCGGACTCCGGGACGTCAGGCACCACCTCGGCCTGGCCCAGTCCGGCCCACAGGATCAGGCGGATCCGGCCCGACACGGCTTTCTTGTCCAGCTTCATCCGCCCCAGCAAGGCCTCGCCCGACAGCCCGGCGGGCAGGGCCACGGGCAGGTCGAAGCGTTCGAGCAGGGCGGCCAGCCGGGCGGTGTCCGACCAGGGCGCGCGGCCGCGGTCGGCCGACAGCCGGGCCGCCAGCACCATGCCCACCGCGATCGCCTCGCCGTGCAGCAGGCCGCCGTAACCCTGTTCGGTTTCGATGGCATGGCCGAAGGTATGGCCGAAGTTGAGCAACATCCGTTCGCCCTGCTCGGTCTCGTCGCGCGCGACGATGCCGGCCTTGTGGCGGCAGCTGGTGGCGATGGCGTAGGCCAGCGCGTCGGGATTGCGCGCCATCAGCGCCTCGGCGTTGTCTTCCAGCCAGGCAAAGAATTCAGCGTCGGCGATTGCGCCGTACTTCACCACCTCGGCCAGGCCGGCGCTGAGTTCGCGCTCGGGCAGGGTGTCCAGGGTGGCGGTGTCGGCCACGACCGCCGCCGGTTGGTGGAAGGCGCCCACCAGATTCTTGCCTTCGGGCAGGTCCACGGCGGTCTTGCCGCCCACCGAAGAATCGACCATGGCCAGCAGGGTGGTGGGCAGCTGCACGAAACGCACGCCGCGCATCCAGCACGAAGCCGCGAACCCGGCCAGGTCGCCGACCACGCCGCCGCCGAGGGCGACGACGGTGGCGTCGCGGCTGGCGCCCATCGCGGCCAGCGCCGCCATCACCTCGGCGAAGCGCGCCAGGGTTTTTTCCTGTTCGCCCGGCGGCAGCACCAGCGACTGCGTAGTTTTGCCGGCCAGTGCTGCCTGGACCTTGGCCAGGTAGTGCGGGGCGACGTTGCCGTCGGTGACCACCAGCGCGTGCCGGCCGGTGACCAGGCTGGCCAGGGCATCGGGCGCGTCAAGCAGGCCGCGACCGATGCGAATCGGGTAGCCGCGCTGGGCCAGTTCAACCTGGAGTTCGTGCACGGCCATCAGGCGGCTTCCGTGCGCTGCCAGCGCTGTTCGACCACGGCGCCCAGGCGCTCGGCGGCAATGGCGACGGTCAGGCCGTCGGCGTCGAAGGCCAGGTCGGCGAGGTCGCGGTAGATCGGGCCGCGTTCGAACGCCAGCGACTCGAGCTTGGCGCGCTTGTCGCCCACGGCCAGCAAGGGCCGGCTGCGGTCGCGGCCCAGGCGCTCGATCTGCTGGGCCACGCTGACCTGCAGGTTCACTACGAAGCCGCGCTCGCTGATCCGCTTGCGATTGGCTTCGGCCAGCACCGCGCCGCCGCCGGTGGCGATCAGTTGGCCGCGGCCGCGCATCAGGTCGGCAATCAGCGCGGTTTCGCGCGCGCGGAAACCGGCCTCGCCTTCGCACTCGAAGATCAGCGGCACCGGAGCGCCGGTCACTTCCTCGAGGCGGTGGTCGCAGTCGACAAAGGCCAGGCCCAGCCGCACCGCCAGGCGCTTGCCGATCGAGGTCTTGCCGGCGCCCATCGGGCCAACGAGGACGAGGTTGGGAGCGGGATTCATGGGACGCGATGCTAGCATCCCGGCATGGATGCCTCCTTGCCTTCGCTGTCGAAAATCACCCCTTGCCCCGCAGTCCCGCGATGACTCCCGGACCGGTGGTCGTAGCCGGCGCCGGCGACGTTGGCCTGCGCCTGGCGCGACTTCGCATCGCCTGCGGCGACGAGGTGGTCGCGGTGCGTCGCGGTGCCGGCGAGGCCTTGCCGAGGCTGCGCTGGCAGCGCGCCGACCTGGTCACCGGCGACGGACTCGCGGCGCTGCCGCGGCAAGCGAAGGCGCTGGTGTTCTGCGCCGCGCCCGACGTCCGCGACGAAGCCGCCTACCGCGCGCTCTACCTGGACGGCCTGCACCGGGCGATCGATGCCTGCGCGCCGGCCCGGGTCGTGTTCGTGTCCTCGACCGCGGTTTACGCCGAGGACGCCGGTGAGTGGGTGGACGAGTTCACGCCGGCACGCCCGCCGGGATTCAACGGTCAGGTGCTGCTCAAAACCGAACGCTCGCTGGCGGCGCATCCGAACGCCACCGCGCTGCGCTGCTCCGGAATCTACGGCCCCGGGCGCGGCACCCTTCGGCGCAAAGCGCGCGGCGATTCGCCCGGACGCTGGCACTGGACCAACCGCATCCATGCCGCCGACGCCGCCGCCGCGATCTCGCATCTGCTGGACCTGGCCGGCGCGCCGCCTTGTCTGCTGGCCAACGACGACCAGCCCGCGCTTGAGGCCCAGGTGTGGGCCTGGCTGCGCCAGCGCGACGGCTTGCCGGCCTTGGCCGCACCCGTCGCAGCGCCCGCCACGGGTCGTCGCGTCAGCAATGCGCGGCTGCGGGCCACCGGCTGGGCACCGGCCTTCCCCGACTACCGGGCCGGCTACGCCGACGTCCAGGACGGGGCGGGGTTATAGTCAGGTCGCCCGCCAATGGGCAGGAAAGGAGCAAGTCATGTCTACCGTCACCAAGGTAATCGAAGTGTCCTCCTCATCCAAGAAGGGCGTCGAAGACGCCGTCCAGTCCGGCCTGAAGAAGATCGGCAAGAGCGTGAAGAACATCCAGGGCGCCTGGGTCAACGACATCAAGGTCGTTTGCGGCCCCGACGGCGCCATCACCGAGTGGCGCGTGAACATGCGGGTCAGCTTCATCGTCAGCTGAATTCCCGGGTGCATGTGGGGAGCCTTCGGAGCGACAATGTCGCAAACGAGGAGCCCCGCATGACCGACCCTTACACCGAAGCCCTGGAAACCTTCACCGCCCTGCTGGCGGAGGCCACGGCCGGGGGTGACCCGGAGCCCACCGCGATGACCGTTGCTACCTGCGATGCGCAGGGGCGGCCGTCGGCGCGCACGGTACTGCTCAAGGCCTTTGACGCCCGCGGCTTCGTGTTCTACACCAACTTCGAAAGCCGCAAGGGCCAACAGCTGGCCGCCAATCCGCAGGCGGCCCTGCTGTTTCTCTGGAAGCAGCTGCGCGACCAGGTGCAGGTGAAGATCGAAGGCACCGTCGAGCCGGTGGACCTGGCCGAGGCCGACGCCTACTTTGCCTCGCGACCGCGGCCCAGCCAGCTTGGCGCCTGGGCCTCGCTGCAGTCGCGCACGCTGGAGTCGCGCGAACTGTTCGAGGCGCGCATCGAAGCCTTCGAGAAGAAGTTCGCCGGCGGCGACGTGCCGCGGCCGACGCACTGGTCGGGCTTCCGGGTGGTGCCCGAGCGCATCGAGTTCTGGTACGGCGCGAAGTTCCGCCTGCACGAGCGCCATCACTACGAGCGCGTGGATGGCCAGTGGCACCGGCGGATGCTGTTCCCGTGAGCCACGGCCCACGCCGCATCGTCTGCCTCACCGAGGAGCCCACTGAAGTCCTGTATGCCCTGGGCGAGCAGGACCGCATCGTCGGGATTTCCGGCTTCACGGTGCGGCCGCCGAAGGCGCGCAAGGAAAAGCCCAAGGTCAGCGCCTTCACCTCGGCCAAGATCGACCAGATCCTCGCGCTCAAGCCTGACTTTGTCGTCGGCTTCTCCGACATCCAGGCCGACATCGCCGCCGACCTGGTGCGGCACGGGGTAGAGGTTTGGATCAGCAATCACCGCAGCGTTGCCGGCATCGTTGACTACGTGCGGCGCCTGGGCGCGCTGGTCGGCGCCGCCGGCCAGGCCAACGACTATGCCGACGGGCTGCAGCGTGGTCTTGACGCGATTGCCGCCGAAGCCGCCAGCCTGCCGCGTCGCCCGAAGGTCTACTTCGAAGAGTGGGACGAACCGCGCATCAGCGGCATCCAGTGGGTGGCCGAGCTGGTCCGCATCGCCGGCGGCGACGACATCTTCCCCGAACTGGCGGCGCAGTCGCTGGCCAAGCACCGCATCCTTGCCGACGACAGCGAGATCATCGCCCGCGCGCCCGACATCGTCTTCGGCTCCTGGTGCGGCAAGAAATTCCAGCCCGGCAAGGTCGCGTCGCGCCCGGGCTGGGACAAGGTGCCCGCGGTGCGCACCGGCGAGCTGCACGAAATAAAATCCCCGCTGATCCTGCAGCCCGGGCCGGCCGCCCTCACCGACGGCGTCCGCGCGATGGCGGCGGTGATCAAACAGTGGGCCGGCCGGGCCGATTGATCGACCGATCGGCACGCGGCCTGCCCCTGGCTCAGGCCAGTGCGTCCACTCCGAGCTGCGCCAGCATTGCGGTCATCCGGCCGGCCTGCACCGCCTGCTCGCTGGACGCATTGCCCTGTTCGGCGCGCTTGGCCACGCCTTGGGCGATGGCGGCGAGGCGGAAGAAACTGAAGGCCAGCACGAAGGCCCAGTCGTCCGGAATCGGTCGGCCGCTGAGTTCGGAATAGCGCGCCAGCAGCGCCGCTTCGTCCGGAATACCCAGCGCCGCGCGGTCCAGGCCGGCCAAACCGGGCAGGGCGGGATTGCGCGGCAGCCGCAGCGCCATGCAGAAATAGCCGAGATCGGCCAGCGGATGGCCCAGCGTCGAAAGCTCCCAATCCACGATCGCGATGACGCGCGGCTGGGCCGGATCGAACATCAGGTTGTCGATGCGGAAATCGCCGTGCACCAGCGCCACCGTGCCGTCATCCACCGGGCAGCGGGCGGGCAGGGCGGCGATCAGTGCGTCCATCGCCGGGATCGGGCGGGTTTCGCTGGCGCGGTACTGTTCGCTCCAGCGCGTGAGCTGGCGCTGGAAGTAATTGCCGGGCTTGCCGTAGTCGGCCAGCCCCACGGCCGCGGGATCGATCGTGTGCATCGCGGCCATCGCCGCCAGCACGCCGTCGTAGATCGCGGCGCGGTCGGCGGGGCTGGCGTCAGGCAGCGAAGGGTCCCAGAAAATGCGGCCTTCGACGAAATCCATCAGGTAGAACATCGAGCCGATCACCGACGCGTCGGTGCACAGGTGCAGCGGCCGCGCCACCGGCGCCGGACCGCCGTGCAGGGCCTGCAGCACCCGGAATTCGCGATCCACGGCATGCGCCGAGGGCAGCAGCTGGCCGGGCGGCTTGCGCCGCAGCACGCAGCGGCCGCCGGGCCAGTCCAGGCGATAAGTCGGGTTCGATTGCCCGCCCTTGAACTTTTCCGCCGACAGCGGGCCCTGGAAGCCGGGCAGGTGCTGGGCCAGGTAGGCGGCCAGCGGCTCCAGCGGCAGGGCCATCGCGTCGTGCGTGCTCATGTCAGTAATAGGTCCAAAGGTCGCGTTTGCCGTGCAGGTGCGGCAGCGCGTTCCAACTGCCGAGCCGCAGGCGGCCGGCGTGGGGGTGGAATTCGCTGAGCGCACTGTTGCGCAGGGCGAGGTTGAGTTCGACGGCACGGTGATTGGGCACGTCCAGCGCGATCTGCGCCAGTCGCGAGATCACCCCGCCGGAGCTGAGCACCAATACCTCGGCGTCGCCCGCGAGCGCCTCGAGCCGGTCGCCGGCCGCGTGCACGCGTTCGCCGAAGGCGGCCCAGGTTTCGGGCAGGTCCGGGAGTTCGTCTTTCGCCCAGGCCAGCAGGGCGGCCTGCAGCATCGCGCCGACGTCGCGCGGCAGGCCGCTGCGGCTGGCGATGGCGACGGGATGTTCGGCGTTGTCCCGCAGCCAGGTGCTGAAGACGGCCTGGTGGTCGAATTCGGCGAAGCCGGGGTCGGCGACCGGCTCGGGCAGGTCCAGGCCCTGGGCTGCGAACGCTTCGATCACGCCCTCGGCGGTCTGGCGGTGCCGGCGCATGCCGCCCACCACGACCGCTTGAAAACGATGGCCGCCGCGCGCCAGCCACTCGCCCAGGCGACGCGACTGCAGGTGGCCGCGTTCGGAGAGATTGTCGTAATCGGCAGCGCCGTAGCTTGCCTGTCCGTGCCGAACCAGCAGCAGGCTCACTGGCCGAAGAACTCCTGCCGGAACTGGACGCGGATCGGCGTCGTGGCGCCTTCCGGCGTAACGGCGACATCGAAGGTCAGCGTCTCGATGCCGGACGTGCGCGCTTCGCCGAGGTAATAGATGGCCTCGCCTTCGCGCACTTCGCGCATGCGCAGGTTCACGCGCTGGCCGCTGGGGTTGGTCGCAGCCACCGTTACCTCGGCGGCGAGGGCACGGTCGGCGCCGGGCTCGCCCTTGCGCACGGCGATGTTCACCAGCGCGCGGTTGGCGGAGCGGGTAATGCCATTGCTGCGCGCGATGTCCGGGCTCAGGCTCGTCGTGGGCAGGGCGTTGTAGTGAACGGTGATGTCGCCGGCGCGCAGCGAGTTCTCGGCCAGTGCCGGCAGCGCAGAAAACAGCGCCAGCAGGGCGATCACGGCAGTCATCCGTCGCATGGGCATTCCTCCTCCAGACAGGCTCCCATCATCGCACCGCGCCCACCCCTGTGGGAGGCACTTCAGTGCCGATGCTTTCCGCGAAAATGATGGGGAGGTGAATTGCCGCCTCACCGAGGCGTCAATCGGCGGCAAGCTCGCGGCCGCGGGCGGTGGCCGCCCGGACGGCCCGGGCAACCACGTCGCGGAAGCCGCTGGCCTCGAAACTCTCCAGCGCCGCCTGGGTGGTGCCGCCCGGCGAGGTGACGCGCTGGCGCAGTACGGCGGCGGGCTCGCCGGACTCGCTGAGCATGCGTGAGGCGCCGAGCAGGGTCTGAAGCACCAGCGTTCGCGCGGTGTCGGGCGCCAGGCCCTCCGCTTCGCCGGCCGCCTGCATGGCCTCGGCCATCAGGAAGACATAGGCCGGACCGCTGCCCGAGACGGCCGTCACGGCGTCCATCAGGGCCTCTTCCGGAATCCAGGCGGTGAGCCCCGCCGTCTGCATCAGCGCGGTGGCGGCTTCGCGCTGGCCGGCCGAGACGGCGGCGTTGGCGTAGAGGCCGGTGGCGCCGGCGCCGAGCAGGGCCGGCGTATTGGGCATCGCCCGGACCACGGCCTGGCCGCCGCCCAGCCAGCGGTCGAGCTGTCCGGCGGTGACGCCGGCGGCCACCGACACCACCAGCGGGCGATGGATCTGGGCCAGGGTGGCCAGGCCTTCACAAACCTGGCGCATGACCTGGGGCTTCACGGCCAGCACCCAGGTTGCGGCGCCGTCGGCGGCTTCGAGGCCGGTCTCGCGCACCCGCACGCCGAAATCGGCGGCCAGCGCCTCGCGCAGTGCCGGCACCGGCTCGGCCACGCGCACCGACTCCGGCGCGCTGCCGCGTGCCAGCAGTCCGCTGATGAGACTGCGCGCCATATTGCCGCCGCCGATGAATGCGATCGTTTGATTGTTCATGCCTGGGCTCCGGAAGTGGGGGTCATTGGCCGCGCGGGCCGAACAGGGCCGTGCCGATGCGCACCAGGGTGGCACCTTCGGCGATGGCAAGGTCGAAGTCGTCGCTCATGCCCATGGACAGGGTGTCGACGTCGGGGAAGCGGGCCGCGAGCTGCTGCTGCAGTTCCCGCAGTTGCCGGAAGCTGGCGTGTCGCCGGGCCGGGTCCGGATGCGGTTCGGGAATGGCCATCAGGCCGCGCAGGCGCAGCCGCGGCGCCGCCGCCACCGCCTCGGCCAGGGCCATCACCTCGTCGGGGCGGCAGCCGGATTTGCCGGCCTCGCCGTCCACGTTCACCTGCAGCAGCACGTTCAGGCGCGGGCGGCCGGGCGGGCGGGCCTGGTCCAGGGCGGCGACCAGCTTCACGCGATCCACCGACTGCACCCAATCGAAGTGCTCGGCGGCCTCCCGACACTTGTTGGACTGCAGGTGGCCGATCAGATGCCATTCGAGCCCGAGCTCGGCCAATTCCACGGACTTGGCCACGCCTTCCTGCACGTAGTTCTCGCCGAACGCCTGCTGCCCCGCCGCGGCCAGTTCACGCACCGCCGCGGCGGGTCGGGTCTTGGACACCGCCAGCAGCCCGACCTGACGTGGCCGGCCTGCCACCAAGGCCGCGTTTTCAATGGATTGCAGGACGTTGTGAAGAGCCGGATGCAGCGGTTCCATGGGGGGTATTCACCTTCGTGGATAGGGATATACTGCCCCGGGGATGCGCGCTCGCCTATCCGTTTGATGCGCTAAGGGGACTCAATAAAATGGACATTGCCGAACTGCTGGCATTCTCTGTCAAGAACAAGGCTTCAGACCTTCACCTGTCGGCCGGCCTGCCGCCCATGATTCGCGTTGACGGTGACGTCCGCAGAATCAACATCCCCGCACTGGACCACAAGCAGGTCCACGCGCTGGTGTACGACATCATGTCGGACAAGCAGCGCCGCGACTACGAGGAATTCCTCGAGGTCGACTTCTCGTTCGAGATCCCGGGCCTGGCGCGCTTCCGCGTCAACGCGTTCAACCAGAACCGTGGCGCCGGCGCCGTGTTCCGCACCATTCCCAGCCAGATCCTCACCCTCGAGGAACTGTCCGCGCCCAAGATCTTCGCCGAGCTGTGCAACCAGGCCCAGGGCCTGGTGCTGGTGACCGGCCCGACCGGTTCGGGCAAGTCCACGACCCTGGCGGCCATGGTCGACAGCGTGAACAAGAATGAATTCGGCCACATCCTCACCGTCGAGGACCCGATCGAGTTCGTCCATACCTCCCAGAAGTGCCTGGTGAACCAGCGCGAGGTCCACCGTGACACCCACGGTTTCAACGAGGCCCTGCGCTCGGCGCTGCGTGAAGACCCCGACTACATCCTGGTCGGCGAAATGCGCGACCTCGAGACCATCCGCCTGGCGCTGACCGCCGCGGAAACCGGCCACCTGGTGTTCGCCACCCTGCATACCTCGTCGGCGGCCAAAACCATCGACCGCATCATTGACGTGTTCCCGGCCGGCGAAAAGCCGATGGTCCGTTCCATGCTTTCCGAGTCGCTGCGCGCGGTTATTTCGCAGTCGCTGCTCAAGAAAGTCGGTGGCGGCCGCGTCGCGGCGCACGAGATCATGATCGCGACCCCGGCCATCCGTAACCTTATCCGCGAGGACAAGGTCGCGCAGATGTATTCGGCGATCCAGACTGGCCAGCAGTACGGCATGCAGACCCTCGACCAGTGCCTCCAGGACATGGTCAAGCGCGGTCTGGTGACCAAGCTGCAGGCCAAGGAATACGCCAAGGACAAAAAGATTTTCGAATGAGGCCACTGCCGGTCGGGGGGCTGGCAGGAAGCCACATGAGCACCGCCGCCCGGCCAAGGCCGGGGCGGCAGAACAGGAGCAAGCATGAGCAGCATCGACTTCACCTCCTTCCTGAAGCTGATGGCGCACAAGAAGGCCTCAGATCTGTTCATCACGGCCGGCGTTCCGCCGTCAATGAAGGTCAACGGCAAGCTTTCGCCGATCACCCAGAACCCGCTCACGCCGCAGCAGTCGCGCGACCTGGTGCTCAACGTCATGAACCCCTCGCAGCGCGAGGAGTTCGAAAAGACGCACGAGTGCAACTTCGCCATCGGCGTTTCCGGCGTCGGCCGGTTCCGTGTGTCCTGCTTCTACCAGCGCAACCAGGTCGGCATGGTGCTGCGTCGCATCGAGACGCGGATCCCGACGGTGGAAGAGCTCAGCCTGCCGGCCATCATCAAGACGCTGGCGATGACCAAGCGCGGCATCATCCTGTTCGTGGGTGCGACCGGCACGGGTAAGTCCACGTCGCTGGCGGCGATGATCGGCTATCGCAACATGAACTCCTCGGGCCACATCATCACCATCGAGGACCCGATCGAGTTCGTGCACAAGCACGAGGGCTGCATCATCACGCAGCGCGAAGTCGGCATCGACACCGACAGCTGGGACGCAGCGCTGAAGAACACGCTGCGCCAGGCGCCCGACGTGATCATGATCGGCGAGGTGCGTACCCGCGAGGGCATGGACCACGCGATCGCGTTCGCGGAAACGGGCCATCTGGTGCTCTGCACGCTGCATGCCAACAACGCCAACCAGGCCATGGACCGCATCATCAACTTCTTCCCGGAAGATCGTCGAAGCCAGCTGTTGATGGACCTTTCGATGAACCTCAAGGGCGTGGTGGCGCAGCAGCTGATTCCGACCCCGGACGGCAAGTCGCGTCGGGTGGCGATGGAAATCCTGCTGGGCACGCCGCTGGTGCAGGACTACATCCGTGACGGCGAGATCCACAAGATCAAGGACGTCATGAAGGAGTCGACCAACCTGGGCATGAAGACCTTCGACCAGGCGCTGTTCGATCTCTACCAGGCTGGCGAGATCAGCTACGAGGATGCCTTGCGCTTCGCCGACTCCTCCAACGAGGTGCGCCTGAAGATCAAGCTGGCGCAGGGTGGCGATGCCCGCACCCTGTCGCAGGGACTCGACGGTGTCGAGCTATCCGAGGTCAGCAAGTAGCTTTCCGGCCTGACCGAAGAACGCCGGGCTTGCCCGGCGTTTTTTTGTCCGGGGCGTGGCGTTGGGCGTCGGGCATCAGGCGCCGTCGTCACCGCGGAAGCGAGGGTCACTTCCCACTCAGTGAAGCCTTTTATTTCGCGGGAAGTGACCCTCGCTTCCACGGCGCCGCCGGATCGTGGAGCTATGGTTTGCTGATCGGCGAGACGGTGCCTTGGTCGCGCTTTGCTTGCGCCTGCGGCAGCGCGTTCTCTCCCTCGGCATTTTTCTGCGGATCCGGCTTGGTTAACTCGTCACATGCGGTGGTGTCGGGTGCCGCCTAGCGCGGCGCGTCCCTTCGGACACTTTTAGGTTGAGCCGGCGC
Source organism: Arenimonas alkanexedens (assembly GCF_054781355.1). Classification (NCBI taxonomy): domain Bacteria; kingdom Pseudomonadati; phylum Pseudomonadota; class Gammaproteobacteria; order Lysobacterales; family Lysobacteraceae; genus Arenimonas; species Arenimonas alkanexedens. The sequence goes on along the minus strand of NZ_BAAGUO010000002.1, from coordinate 312,653 downwards.
AAGCGCGAGTGTGCGGGCCAGTCCGACGTTCCAGGCCCCAACGTGCCGGAGGGTCACAAGCCTTTGGGCTGCGCTGCGACACCGCTACATCGTGCGAAAGCGGCGCCGCGACACAGCTACATCATGCGCAGCCGGCGCTGCGACGATCAGCACCTGCCCGCGCTAGAATCCCCCCATGCAAACCCCGCAATATTTGGCCGATCACTTCCTGGTAGCCATGCCAGCCCTGGACGACCCCAATTTCCACCGTTCCGTGACCCTCGTCTGCCAGCACGATGCCGACGGCGCGATGGGGATCGTGATCAACCGACTGGCCGATTACACCGTCGGTGAACTGCTCGACCACCTCCAGCTGATGACCGAAGACCCCGAACTGGCTACCCGCGCCATCGTTGCCGGCGGGCCCGTGCACGCCGATCGTGGCTTCGTGCTGCATGGCGACGACAGCGAATGGAATTCGACTCTGCACGTGGCGCCGGGCCTTTCGGTGACCACGTCGCGCGACATCCTGCAGGCCATGGCCAGCGGCGAAGGTCCCCGGCAGGTGCTGGTGGCCCTGGGCTATGCCGGCTGGTCGGCCGGCCAGCTTGAGGAAGAGCTGGCCCAGAACAGCTGGCTCACAGTGCCCGTTGACCAGAGCATCGTTTTCGACACACCGCTGGACGAACGCTGGCATGCCGCCGCCCGCCAGCTCGGCGTCGACATCTCGCAAATGGCTGACTACTCGGGACGCGCATGACCGGCCCCGTCACCCTGCTCGGCTTCGACGTCGGCGCCAAGCGCATCGGCGTCGCCGTCGGCAACACCGTCACCGCGAGCGCCCGTGAGGTTGGGGTCCTGGACGTACACGCGAACGGACCGGACTGGGTCCGGCTCGATCGCTGGATACGCGACTGGCGGCCCGATGCCCTCGTGGTGGGCGACCCGATTCCGGCCGACGGCGGCGACCAGCCGGCGCGGCAGCGCGCCCGCGGCTTCGCGCGCGAGCTGGTGCGGCGCTATGCCGTGCCGGTGGAGCAGGTGGACGAAGGCCGCAGCTCGATTGAGGCCGCCCAGCGCTTTGCCGCCGGGCGCGCCGCCGGCACCCGCAAACGTTCCCAGGCTGACCAGCTCGACGCCGTCGCCGCCGTGGTGATTCTCGAGCGCTGGTTGGCCGACCCCGGCATTCGCACCCCCCTCGACCTCGGTGAAACCAAGCCATGAGCCACGACCTGCAGCTCGGCCCTGACGGCCGCCTCCGCCACCTGCTCACGCTCGACGGACTCGATGCCGGCCAGGCCGGGGACCTGCTCGAACGCGCCGAGCTGATGCTGCCGCATGCCCATGCCGGCATCGCGCTGCGCGGCCGGCACGCCGGGCGCACGCTGTGCACGCTGTTCTTCGAAGCGTCCACCCGTACCCGCAGCAGCTTCCAGCTGGCGGCGACGCGGCTGGGCATGGACGTGCTGAACTTTGATGTTGCGACCTCGTCCACGAACAAGGGCGAGAGCGCGCTCGATACCTTCAAGACCATTGAAGCGATGGGCGTGGACGTGTTTGTTGTCCGCCACGCCAGCGAGGGCGCGGTGGCTGAGCTTGCGGCGGCGGCCGGGCCGGGCACCCACATCATCAATGCCGGCGACGGGCGCGCTTCGCACCCGACCCAGGGCTTGCTGGACATGCTGACCCTGCGCCAGCACAAGGGCGCCGACCTGTCGGGTTTGAAGGTGCTGATTGCCGGCGACGTGCTGCACTCGCGGGTGGCCCGCTCCGACCTGCATGCGCTGCGGGCGCTGGGCTGCGGCGAAATCCGGGTTTGCGGCCCCGCCAATCTGCTGCCCGACGCCGGCGTGCTGCGCGGCTGTCGCGTTGTCGAGGGCTTCGACGACGCGGTGGCCGGCGTGGATGCGGTGATCATGCTGCGGCTGCAGCGCGAGCGGATGGCGCAGGGCCTGGTGGCGTCGCTGGAGGACTACTTCCGCGACTACGGGCTGGACGCCGCGCGCCTGGCCCTGGCGGCGCCTGGCGCGGTGGTGCTGCATCCCGGCCCGATGAATCGCGGCGTCGAGATCGACGGCGTGGTCGCCGATGGCCCGCAGTCGCTGGTGCTGGCGCAGGTCGCGAACGGCCTGCCGGTGCGGATGGCGGTGATTGACGCGTTGCTGAGCTGACTACTCGCTGGCGACGCTGCCGTTGCGGAACTGCCAGGTGCGGGTGATGTGCAGCACGTCGATGTTTTCCTCGGTGCGCGGCAGCGGCGGGAACGGTTCGGACAGGCGCACGATGCGCATCGCGGCCTGGTCCAGCACGCCCAGCCCGGAGCTGCGGTTGAGCAGGATCTCTTCGATGCTGCCGTCCCGGCGCACCGCCACCGTCATCACCAGGCGGCCACCCAGGCCGCGCCGACGGGCTTCGTCGGGGTAGTTCAGGTTGCCGACCCGCTCGACCTTGACCACCCAGGCGCGCAGGTAGCTGGCGTACTCGTATTCCTTGGTGCTGGCCGAGACGAACTTGCGCTTGGGGCGTTTGGCGCGCAGTTCCTGCCGGCGCTCGATCTCGGCCGCCAGGCGCGCCATTTCCAGATTTTGTTCGATCAGCTCGCGGCCGGGCGCCAGCAGGCTGGGTTCGGTCTCGCGCTGGTCCTTGGGCGCGGGCAGGGCGAACTCGTTGGGGGAGGTGGTGCTGAGCAGGCGCGGCGTCGGCTGGGGTTCGGGCGGCGGCGCCTGGGCGATCATGGTTTCCGGCGCCAGGCCGGGCTCGGGCTTGGGTACCGGGGCCAGCTGTTCTTCGCGCGGACGCTCGGCCACGTCGCTGTCGCCGCCGCCCTGGTTATTGGCCTGGGCGATGAAGTCGGCATCTTCGGGAGCCGCGTCGCTGCGGGTTTCGGTCAGGATCACGTCCAGGGTAGGGGTGATCGGCGCCGCGGCGTCCCGGGCGAAGCCCACGCCCAGGATCAGCACGCCGAACACGACCAGGCTCAGCGCCAGGGTGGCGCTGAGCCGCTCGGACGGGCCGATGACGGGTGCCGCCATCTCAGCCCTGGCCGGCCCGGCGGGCCTCGATGGCGTCGAACAGCTGGCCGGCAATATTCAGGCCGAACTGGGCGTCCAGCTCCCGGACGCACGTGGGGCTGGTGACATTGACCTCGGTGAGGTAGTCGCCAATCACGTCCAGGCCCACGAACAGCATGCCCCGTCGCTTGAGCTCGGGACCCACCTGGGCGGCGATCCAGCGGTCCCGCTCGGACAGCGGGCGGCCCTCGCCGCGGCCGCCGGCGGCCAGGTTGCCCCGGAACTCGTCGCCCTGGGGAATGCGGGCCAGGCAGTAGGGAACCGGCTCGCCGTCCACCAGCAGGATGCGTTTGTCGCCGGCGGTGATTTCCGGAAGGTAGCGCTGGGCCAGGGCCAGGTTGCGGCCGTGGTCGGTCAGGGTCTCCAGGATCACGTTCAGATTCGTGTCCCCGGTCCTGACCCGGAAGATGGAGCGGCCGCCCATCCCGTCCAGCGGCTTGAGCACGACGTCGCCGTGCTCGGCCACGAAGGCCCGCAGCTCGGAAGCGTCCCGCGATACCCGGCTGGGGGGGCAGCATTGCGGGAAATGCAGGGCTCCCAGCTTCTCGTTCAGGTCCCGCAGGCCCTGGGGATCGTTGACCACCAGCACGCCTTCGGCCTGGGCCAGGCCCAGGATGTGGGTGTCGTAGAGGTAGTTGGCGTCGAAGGGCGGGTCGGTCCGCACCAGCACCACGTCCATCTCGGCCAGCGGGCGGCGCTGGACCGGCGCCAGCTCGTACCAATCGGCCGGATCGTCCCGGACCTGGGCCACTGCCATCCGCGCCATGGCCCGCTCTCCGTCCAGCGACAGACCCCCCGGCGGCACGTAATGAACGCGGTGCCCGCGGCGCTGGGCCTCGAGCATCATCGCAAAGCTAGTATCCTTGCCGATCTTGATACGGTTGATCGGATCCATCACCACGGCCACGTCCAGTGCCATCGGCGTTGCAACTCCATCCTTGCGGAACCCTAGACTATCAGGGCCTCCCGGCGATGGTGCGGCGGGCCACTGGAGAACCGTGACGTGCTTGACACATTCCGGCTCGGCTGGGATATAAGCTAATAATGTGTAGGGTCTGTGCAGACCTGCGCACTGCCAGGGACAGCATCGCAATGGGGAGTGAGATGGAAGACAACCACCTGGCCGGCTTGCGGGTCATGGTCATTGACGACTCGAAGACGATCCGCCGCACCGCCGAAACCCTCCTGAAAAAGGAAGGTTGCGACGTCGTGACGGCTACGGACGGTTTCGAGGCGCTGGCGAAGATCGCCGACCACCAGCCGCAGATCGTGTTCGTGGACATCATGATGCCGCGCCTCGACGGCTATCAGACCTGCGCACTGATCAAGAACAATCAAATGTTCAAGCACACGCCCGTGATCATGCTGTCGTCCAAGGACGGCCTGTTCGACAAGGCGCGTGGCCGCATCGTCGGCTCCGAGCAATACCTCACCAAGCCATTCACCCGCGATGAGCTGCTCTCCGCCATCCGCAAGTACGTGCCGGCGGGCTGAGGCCGACCTTATGGCGAAGTCCTCGTCCCCGCAGCGCGCCAATCCGTTCGACATCTTGTTCGACTACGAGGCGCGCTCGCTCGCCCACGTGGCCGGCCGGCCGGAGATGATCGAGGCGCCGGGGCACTGGCGCGGCGTTGGCTTCCGGCTGGGCCAGCGGCGCCTGGTGTCTTCGTTCGACGAAGTGGTCGAAATCCTGCCCCTGCCGCCGGTGACCCCGGTGCCGGGCGCGCATGCCTGGATGCTGGGCGTGGCGAACGTGCGCGGTAGCCTGCTGCCGGTCGTCGACCTCAAGCAGTTCCTCGAGGGCGACCGCACCGTGGTGCACGAAGGGCAGCGCTGCCTGGTGGTGCGTCAGGCCGGCGGCAACGTCGCGGTCATCATTGACGAGCTGTTCGGCCAGCGCACTTTCAACGATTCCCACCGGGCCGAGATGGCCGGTGAGAACGACGGCCGCTACGGCCATTTCGTCGAGCAGGTCTACCGCCTGGCCGACCAAACCTGGGGCGTGTTCAACATGTCGTTGCTGACGCGCACTCCCGAATTCCGCCAGGCCACCGCATAAGTGGCTGTCCAAGGTTCCACTCATTTGTTTTTTACAGGGGTTGAGGTCCAGTTATGAGCACTAATTCGCGCTCGTTCACCGACAAGCTAACTAATTTCGGCCTGGGCTTCTGGGCGTTCATCCTGATCGTTTCCCTGTTGGTATTCGGCGCGAACTTCATCTACGCGTCCTACCTCAACAATCAGGAAAACAACGCACGAGGCCTCACCGCCGACCTCCAGGTGCTTTCGCAGCAGCTCGCGAAATACACCCAGGAAGCCGTTGACGGTAACGCCGACGCCTTCACCGAGTTCAAGGCCACCAAGGCCCGCATCGACTCGATCGTGGCGGCCTTGCGGACCGGCAGCACGGAAGAGAACGTCCCCGGCTACGAGGGTGACCTCAATGCCCAGGGCGTCTCCAGCGCGCTGGCCAAGGTGACCGAGACCTGGACCCCGATGGCCGAGGCCGCGGACCGCATCACCCAGAGCGAGGACGAGGTGCTCAACCTCGCCGACACCGCCGCCCAGTTCACCGCGCGCGTGCCGCGCCTGGCCTTCCAGCTCGACGAAGTGGTGCGGTCGCTGTCCGACGCCAACTCGCCGGCTTCGCAGATCTCCATCGCCAACCGCCAGCTGGTGCTGGCTGACCGTATGTCGCGTCGCGTGACGGAAATCGTTGCTGGTGGCGAGAACGCAGTGTCCGCGGCCGACGCCCTCGCCCGCGACGCCGGCGTGTTCGCCTCCGTGCTTGAAGGCTTCCGGGACGGCAACGCCGAGGCGGGCTACAACCGCATCACCAGCGCCAACGGCGTCGCCAACCTGCAGGCTGCCTCGGACCTCTACGCCGAGGCCCAGGCCGACCTGGACATCATCCTCGAGGCCGCGGCCGACCTGGCCGAAGTGCAGTCCGCCGCGACGCAGATCTCCGAGGACTCCAACGTCCTGCTTGAGAACAGCCAGGCGCTGTTCGCCAGCTTCGACAACATCAACTACCAGCGCGTCTTCCCGAACAACTACTTCGCCATCGGCGGCGCCGCCGGCGCGGGCATCGGCATCATCGGCCTGCTGTTCACCATCTTCCGCGACCAGCGTCGCCGCCTCGGCACCACCCAGGAGCTCAACCAGCGTAACCAGGAGGCGATTTTGCGCCTGCTGGACGAAATGGGTTCGCTCGCCGAAGGCGATCTGACGGTCAAGGCCACGGTCACCGAGGACATCACGGGCGCCATCGCCGACTCCATCAACTTCGCGGTCGAAGCGCTGCGATCGCTGGTGTCCACCATTAACGAAACGGCCGTGCAGGTCGCCGCCGCCGCGCAGGAAACGCAGGCTACCGCCATGCACCTGGCCGAGGCCGCCGAACACCAGGCGCAGCAGATCACCAGCGCCTCGGCGCAGATCAACGAAATGGCCTCGTCCATTGACGAAGTGTCGAAGAACTCCGCCGAGTCGGCCGACGTGGCGCAGCGCTCCGTGCAGATCGCCGCCAAGGGCGCCGAAGTGGTGCGCCAGACGATTCAGGGCATGGACAACATCCGTGACCAGATTCAGGAAACCTCGAAGCGAATCAAGCGACTGGGCGAAAGCTCGCAGGAAATTGGTTCCATCGTTGAACTGATTAACGACATCTCCGAGCAGACGAACATCCTGGCGCTTAACGCCGCCATCCAGGCGGCCTCCGCCGGTGAAGCGGGCCGAGGCTTCGCGGTCGTGGCCGACGAAGTGCAGCGACTCGCGGAACGCGCCTCGAACGCGACCAAGCGAATCGAAGCCCTGGTGCAAACGATTCAGTCCGATACCAACGAAGCCGTCAGCTCGATGGAACAGACCACCGCGGAAGTGGTGGCCGGTGCGCGACTGGCCGAGGACGCCGGCCTGGCCCTGGGCGAGATCGAAAAGGTCTCGAACGACTTGGCCGACCTCATCCAGAACATCTCCCAGGCGGCCCGCCAGCAGTCCACCGCGGCGACCAACATCACGGCCACCATGTCCGTGATTCAGGAGATCACCACCCAGACCTCGCAGGGTGCGAGCCAGACGGCGGAGTCGATCGGAAACCTCGCCCAGCTGGCTGCCGACCTCCGTCGCTCGGTCGCCGACTTCAAGCTGCCGGGCTGATGCCCGCGATCGGCTTGCCCCTGGACTCACCCCGGTACGGGCGCTCCTCCCGGCGCCCCTACCTTGACAGGACCTCGGCATGAGGCTGCACGAAAACATCGATTTCACCACGCTCACTTGGGTCAAGCCCGAGCTGGACGAGACCCTGCGCCAGGCCCGCCAGGCGCTGGAGGCCTACGTCGAGGACGGCGAGGATCCGGGCCAGCTCAAGGCCTGCTCCAACTACTTGCACCAGGTGCAGGGCACCCTGCGCATGGTCGAGCTCTACGGCGCCGCGATGGTGGCCGAGGAAATGGAGCAGCTTGCCAAGGCGCTGGTCGAAGGCCGGGTCGCCGAGCGTGAGGTTGGCTACGCCGCGCTGATGCGCGGCATCGTGCAGTTGCCCGATTACCTCGAGCGCCTGCAGAGCGGCCATCGCGACATTCCCATCGTCCTGCTGCCGCTTCTCAACGACCTGCGCGAACCGCGCGGCGAGAAAGGCCTGTCTGAGTCGGTGCTGTTCTCGCCCGACCTGTCGCGCCCGCTGCCGCCCACCGCAGCCGGCCCGGCCGAGCCACTGGCGCCGGAAGAACTCAAGCGCCGCGCCGAAACCATGCGCAACCTGTTCCAGGGCGCGCTGCTGCGCTGGCTCAAGGATGACAACAGCCCGGCGACCATCCGCGACCTGACCGACGTTTGCGAACAGTTGGTCCCGATCACCGATTCCGAGCATGCGCGTCGCCTGTTCTGGGTCGCCGCCGGCACGCTCGACGCGCTTGCCAAGAATTCTTTCGAAGCCAGCAATCCCCTGAAGCAGGCGCTGGGCAAGGTCGAGCGCGAGATCAAGCGTCTGGCCGAAGGCGGCGATGCCGCGTTCCGTTCCGATCCGCCGCTTGAGCTGACCCGTCAGCTGCTTTATTTCGTGGCGCATGCGCCGACCGATCACGGCCGCATCGGCGAGATCCGCCAGGTGTTCGGCCTGGGCGAGTACATGCCCAGCGAGTCCGAGCTCGCGCACGCCCGCGGCAGCCTGAGCGGGCGCAACCGCGCGCTGCTGGCCACCGTGGCGGCGGCCATCAAGGAAGACCTGCTGCGCGTCAAGGACGCGCTCGACTTGCACCTGCGCACGCCCGAGGCTGCGGCCCTGGGTCTGAGCGACCAGGTGGAAGCGCTCGACCGCGTCGCCGACACCCTGGGCATGCTCGGCCTGGGCGTGCCGCGTCGGGTCGTGCAGGACCAGCGCACGGCCATCCATGCGCTGGTCAGCGGCGAACGCGTTGCCGACGAGTCGAGCCTGCTCGATATCGCGGGCGCATTGCTTTATGTCGAAGCCTCGCTGGACGACCAGGTCGCCCGCCTCGGCGAAGCCGACGAGGACGCCAGCGCTCCGATCGATGAGTCCCTGCTGCCTGGCACCGAAGCCCGCAAGGTGCTTGAAGTGCTCATCAAGGAAGCCATCGCCAATTTCGCGCAGGCTCGCCAGTGCTTCGTGGCCTTCGTCGAAACGCATTGGGACCACGCCCAGCTGGCCGACGTACCTCGCCTGCTGGAGGAAGTCGCCGGTGCCCTGCGCATCGTCGAGCTGGAAGAAGCGCCGCTTTACCTGACCGCTGTCCGCCGCTTCACCGAAAACGAGTTGCTGCGTCGCCATCGCGTGCCCAACGGCCAGCAGATGGACCGTCTGGCCGATTCGCTGGCCAGCCTTGAGTACTACCTCGAGGCCCTGCGCGACCGCCGGCCCAAGCGCGACCAGATCCTCGAAGTCGCTCGCCAGAATCTTGAATCACTCGGCTACTGGCCGCTGCCGCCGGAAGACGAAGTGGCTCCGGCCGCCGCGGTGTTTGCGGCGCCGCTGGTTCAGTCCGAGCCCGAGTCGCCGTCTGAGACGGTGGAGCCCGTACTTTCGCTCGACGACGCTGGCGCCGAGCTGGCAACCGCCGAAACATCCGACGCGGAAGCGCCGGCCGAGCCGGTGCTTGAATCGCCCGAGCCGGCGTTCGAGCCCATCGAGCTGACGACCGCGTTCGACCTGCCCGTCGACCTGCCCGTCGACGCGCCCGACGCGCCCGTCGCCGATGCGCCCGTTATCAGCTTCCAGCCGTCGCTTCCCGTCATCCCGGGCTTCGATGGCGCCAGTGACGAGATCGACGACGAGATCCGCGAGGTCTTCCTGGAGGAGTTCCAGGAAGAAATCGGCAACCTCGAGCAGTTGCTGCCGACCTGGCGCAAGCAGCCCGACAACAGCGAGCAGTTGCGTCCTATCCGGCGTGTGTTCCATACGCTCAAGGGCAGCGGTCGCCTGGTGGGCGCCAAGAGCTTGGGCGAATTCAGCTGGAAGGTCGAAAGCACGCTCAACCGGGTGCTCGACGGCACGCGCGCAGCCAGTCCGGCCGTCGTCTCGCTGATCGAGAACGCCTTCAACACCTTGCCGCTGCTGCGCGCCGCGCTGCAGGGCGAAACCGTGCACGCCGACCTGGAAGGCATCCAGGCTTTGGCCGATCGCGTGTCCGCGGGCGAGGAAGTGATGTACCAGCCGCCGCAGGCTGCGGCGGCGGCCGTGCCCGACGCGAGCCCGGTGGTTGAAGCCGAGCGGGCTTCGGCGCCTGAGCCCGAGCCTTCGATCCCGGAGCCGGCGGTCGTGTTCGCCCAGCTCGAAGAGCCTGAGCCGGAAGATGCTGGCGGGTTCGCCATCGATCCGGTGCTGTTCGAGATCCTCAAGCCGGAAGTCGCCGGCCATCTCGAGACGGTGGATGCCTGGTTGGCGTCCTGCGCCGCCAGTGGCCCGCAGCCGGTCACCGATCTTCTGCTGCGCGCGATTCACACCATGAACGGCGCCTTCGCGATGACCGAGGTCACCACGCTGACCGACGTGACCGCGCCGCTGGAAGGTTTCATGAAGCGCTCGGTCGCCGACCAGCGCACGCCCTCGGCCGAGGGTGTCTCGGTGGTCCGCGATGCGGCGGCCGCCATTCGCGAAGCCATCGTCGCGCTCGAGCGTCCGGGTGGCGTCGTGCCGACCTTCGCGCCGCTAACGGCGCGCGCCATGGCGCTGCGCGATGCGCTGCCGGAAGCCACCTCGGTCATCCCGCTGCATCCGGACGAACCCGTTACCGGCGTGATGCCGACACCGGTGCCGATGGAAGCGCCGGATCTGTCCGGCCTGCCCAGTTTCGACGCCCCGTCCGACAATGTGGAAGAAACGATGGCTCAGGAGCGGATCTCGCTCGAGGCCTTCCTGGACGACGCCCGTAGCAGCGACGAAATGCCGGCGTTCACGATTTCCGAAGCTCTCAGCGCCGGTCCGTCCGTCGACGAGTCCGCCGCTGCTGCCGAAGCCGCTGCTGCCGAAGCTGCTGCCGCTGAAGCCGCCGCTGCTGAAGCCGCCGCTGCTGAAGCCGCCGCTTCGGAAGCTGCTGCTGCCGAAGTTGCCGCCGCCGAAGCCGCTGCTGCCCAAGCCGCTGCCGCCGAAGCCATCGCTGCCGAAGCGGCTGCGCAGGCTGCTGCTGAAGCCGCCGCTGCTGAAGCCGCCGCTGCTGAAGCCGCCGCTGCTGAAGCCGCCGCTGCAGAGGCCGCGGCTGCGGAAGTAGCTGCCGCCGAGGCGGCCGCTGCGGAAGCTGCCGCCGCTGAGGCTGCCGCTGCCGAGGCTGCTATTGCCGAAGCCGCTGCTGAAGCCGCCGCTGCTGAAGCCGCCGCTATTGAAGCCGCCGCTGCCGAAGCTGCCGCCGCTGAAGCCGCTGCTGCCGAAGCCGCCGCTGCCGAAGCTGCCGCCGCTGAAGCCGCTGCTGCCGAAGCCGCCGCTGCCGAAGCTGCCGCCGCTGAAGCCGCTGCTGCCGAAGCCGCCGCCGCTGAAGCTGCCGCCGCTGAAGCCGCCGCTGCTGAAGCCGCCGCTGCTGAAGCCGCCGCTGCTGAAGCCGCCGCTGCGGAAGCTGCCGCTGCCGAGGCTGCTATTGCCGAAGCCGCTGCCGAAGTCGCCGCTGCCGAAGCTGCGTCGCAGACGCCTGCGGACGATTTCTATGGCATGACGATCGAAGAGCTCGAGGCGCTGACGTCGCCCGCGGGCGAGGCGATCGAGGACGATGCGGACGCCGAACACGCGGAAGCCGAGCACGCGGACGCCGAGCACGCGGACGCCGAGCACGCGGAAGCCGAAGAAGCTGCCGCCAGCCTTCAGGAAGAAGTTCCGGAGGCCGCCCACACGCCGGCCCACGCCCAGGTTCCGTTGGCCCAGGATCCGGACGACCCGGATGAAGCGCTCGACACCAGCGACATCGACGCGGATCTGCTCGACGTCTTCCTGGAGGAATCGGCCGACCTGCTCGACCATTCCGACAGCCTCTTGGCCGAGCTGCGCGACCGCACCACCGACCGCGAACTCGTCGTCGGCCTGCAGCGCGATCTGCATACGCTCAAGGGTGGCGCCCGCATGGCGGGTATCTTCCCGATCGGCGAGCTGGGCCACGCGATGGAGTCGCTGCTCGAGGTTGTCGCGGAAGGCAAGCGCGAGCTCGACCAGACCGGCGTGGTCGTGCTTGAGCGCGCCTTCGACCGTCTGCACGGCATGGTGACCCGCGTTGGCGAACGCAAGGCGCTTGCCTTGCCCGCCAACCTGATTGGCCAGATCGATGCGCTGGCCAAGGGCCGTGCGCTCGTGGCTGGCGAAGCGCCGGCCGCCGCTGCGCAAGAACGGCCCACCACCACGGCGCTCGATCGTCAGGCCGCCGCCGCCGAAGAAGCCGCCGTCAGCCGCCCGGTGTTCGCACCGACCACCGGTTCGGCCAGCGGCATGGCGCCGCTGTCCGCGCCTATCGACGCGCTGGATGAAGGCGAAGACATCGGTGGCGTCCGCGCGCCGCAGGAACAGGTCCGCATCCGCGCCGATCTGCTCGACCGCCTGGTGAACTACGCCGGTGAGGTCGCCATCTACCGCGCGCGCCTCGAACAGCAGCTCGGCGCCTTCCGCTCGAACCTCGGCGAACTCGGCCAGACCACGACCCGACTGCGCGAACAGCTGCGCAAGCTCGACATGGAGACCGAGGCGCAGATCATCGCGCGCTACCAGCGCGAGGGCGAAACCAGCGACGAGCAGTTCGATCCGCTCGAGCTCGACCGGTTCACCAACCAGCAGCAGCTGTCGCGTTCGCTCGCGGAGTCTGCGGCCGACTTGGTCAGCCTGCAGGGCTCGCTGGATGATCTGACGCGCCAGTACGAAACCCTGCTTCTGCAGCAGTCGCGCGTCAGCTCGGACCTGCAGGAAGGCCTCATGCGCACGCGCATGGTGCCCTTCGACGCCCTGGTGCCGCGCCTGCGCCGCGTGCTGCGCCAGTCCGGCAGCGAGACCGGCAAACAGGTCAACCTCAAGGTCGATGGCGCCAACGGCGAAATGGACCGCAACGTCCTTGACCGCATGACCGCGCCGCTCGAGCACATGCTCCGCAACGCGGTCGCGCACGGCCTGGAACTGCCGGCCGAGCGCAAGCAGGCGGGCAAGCCGGAAGAGGGCTTGGTCCGCGTGCAGGTCCAGCGTGAAGGCTCCGAAGTCGTGCTCAAGATCAGCGACGACGGCCGCGGCCTGGACAAGGAAGCGATTCGTACCAAGGCGATCGAACGCGGCTTGCTCAAGCCAGACGCCGAGGTCTCCGACGCCGCCCTGTACGGCTTCATCCTCGAAACGGGCTTCTCCACGGCACAGGTCGTCAGCCGCCTCGCCGGCCGCGGCGTGGGCATGGACGTGGTCTACAGCGAAATCCGCCAGCTTGGCGGCTCGCTCTCGATCACCTCGGAAGTGGGCAAGGGCAGTACCTTCACCATCCGCCTGCCCTTCACGCTGGCGGTGACCCAGGCCGTGTTCGTCAAGATCGGCGACACCAGCTTCGCGGTGCCGATCGCCTCGGTGCAGGGTGTGGGTCGCATGGGCCGGGCCGAGCTGGACAAGCAGCTCGCCACCGACAACCCCAGCTTCACCTACGCCGGCGAGTCCTACGCCATCCATGACCTCGGTTCACTGATCGGCCACGCCCAGGCGAAGGCCCAGGACAGCCTGCAGATGCCCTTGCTGCTGGCCCGTTCCGGTGACCTGCGCGCTGCGATCTGCATTGACCAAGTGCTGGGCAGCAAGGAAATCGTGGTCAAGCCGGTCGGTCCGCAGGTCAATTCGATCCCGGGCATCTTCGGCGCGACCATCATGGGTGACGGCCGCGTGGTCGTGATCCTCGACGTCGCCCCGCTGGTGCGTCGCCAGGCCAGCATCGATCGCAGCATCGAACGCGTGCCGGCCGCCCCGGCCCCGGTCGCGCGCCGCGTTCCGGCGGTGATGGTGGTCGACGACTCGATCACGATGCGCAAGGTCACCGGTCGCGTGCTCGAGCGTCACAACATGGAAGTGCTGACGGCGAAGGATGGCGTGGACGCCATCGAGAAGATGGCCGAGCGCGTGCCCGACCTGATGCTTCTCGACATCGAGATGCCGCGCATGGACGGCTACGAGCTGGCCCAGAACATGAAGTCGGACCCGCGCCTGAAGGACGTGCCGATCATCATGATCACCTCGCGTACCGGCGACAAACATCGCCAGCGCGCCTTCGACATCGGCGTGAACCGTTACCTCGGCAAGCCCTACCAGGAAGTGGAGCTGATGCGGAACGTGTTCGAGATGCTCGGCGTGGAGCCGGCCAATGCTTGAGTCGCCGGTTCGCGTCGCCCTGCTTGCCCGCCCCGGTGATGCCCGCGACCAACTTCGTCGTGCCTTGGCCGAGTTCGGCGCCCAGCTGGTGGTCGAAGGCGATCCCGCCGAACTTGATCCCGGTGCGGTCGCCAGCGAGAAGCCCACGGTGGTGCTGGTGAGTCTTGAGCCTGCGCTCGAGGATTCGCTGGAGCGCTTCGACGACCTGCTGTCTGCGCCTGGCATTGACGTGATGTACGACGACGCCGAGGTCACCCGCGGCCTCGATGGCTGGGACCTGGCCCGCTGGGCCCGCCACCTGGCGGCCAAGCTGGTGGGGTCGGATCTGCTGCCGCCGGCACCGAACGACGCCAACCATCTGCCGGTCCTCGACCTGTCGATGGAGCCGGGTGCACCGCGCACGCCGGCCCAGGAGATGGACGCCGAGAAGCTCGAGGACTACGCCGCCGAGTCGCTGGACTTGTCCGAGTGGGTTCCCACCAATCCCTCGCTGGCTGACGTGCCTGTGGCCGACACCCCGCCCGAGTCATCGGCTGCCTACGCTGAGCCAGAGGCTGCAATGGATCTGGAGCTGGGTGATCTGAACCTGGGCGATCTGGAACAGGCCATGGGTCGCCTGGACGTCCCGGTGGAGTCGTCGCGCGAGCCCGAGCAGGCGCATGAGGACCTGGAGTTCGACGCCAGCAGCTTCGACATCGACCTGTCTTCGCTGCCGGACGAAGGCGCGCCCATGGCGACGCTCAACGAGGCCGACGTCCTGTCCTTCAGTCTCGACGAATCCGCCGACGAGCCCCTGTTGGTCGACGCCGCACTTGACGGTGGCCCGGTTAATTTCTCGTCCTTCACCGACGAGGAAATCGTCGCCTCGGATAGCGTGGACGACGATGTCGCCGCGCTGGCCGCTCAGCTCGAGGCCTTCGAAGCCCAGGACCAGCGCCTGACCGCAAAGGACGCGGACTTCTCCCTGGATTTCGAGCCGAGCGCCGACATACCTTCGCAGCCCGCGCCGCAGGAGCCTGCAGTGCCGGCGCCTGCCGCGGCCACCGGCTCGATGTTCGGCGCGCTCGAACTGCTGCCCATGGACGGCAGCGAGGCACCAGCGCCGACAGAAGCGCCAGAAGCGCAAGCGCCGGCCTTCCGGCAGGCTGCCTCTGCGGCAGCGCTCAGCTTGGCCGAGGAAGGCTCGATGCATGGCAATGCCGCCACCCGCGGCGTGCTGCTGGTGCTCGCCGGCCTAGGCGGACCCGACGCCGTACGCCAGCTGCTGTCGGCCCTGCCGCCGACCCTGCCGGTACCGGTCTTGCTCTACCAGCACCTGGACACCGGCAAGCACGACCGCCTGGTGGGCCAGTTGGCCAAGGCCAGTCGGCTTCCGCTGGACTTGGCGGTCGAAGGCAAGCTCGCCTACCCGGGCCGCGTGGCGGTACTTCAGCCGGGCACGGGCGTGAGCCACCTCGACAACAGTTTCGAGTTCTCCGCTGCGGCCAGCCTGGCCGAGGTCGTGGCGTCCCTGCCGGCGGCCGACAGCGTGGTGCTGGTCCTCAGCGGTGCTGATCCCCTGGTCGTGCCCGCGGTGCTGGCGCTCAAGGACGGCGGTGCCGTGGTGCTGGCCCAGGATCCCGAGACCTGCTTCGACGCGACCGCCTCTGAACAGGTCATCGCCGCCGGCGCCGTCTCGGCCAACCACGCCGACCTGGCGCGGCTGACGATTGATTGCTGGAACTGACGAAAAGAATTCCGGAGTAGACCCATGACTGCCCAGCGCGATATCCGCGGCGTGTTGATCAACGTAACCCACGGGCGCCTGTTGCTGCCCAACGCCAGCGTGGCCGAAGTAATCACCTATTCGGACCCGGAACCGGTGGGCGATGCGCCCGAGTGGCTGCTGGGCCGCGTTCGCTGGCGCGGCTGGCGGCTGCCGCTGCTGTCGTTCTCGCGTCTGGCCGGCTGGTCCGGCGAAGACGGCCAGATGGGCGCCAAGGTCGCGGTGCTCAAGGCGCTGGGAAACAATCCGAAGCTGCCCTTCTTTGCGGTCTTGTCGCAGGGCTTCCCGCGCCTGGTAACGGTGTCGCGCGATGCGCTGTCGGAATCGCAGGACATGAAGGAAATGCCGCTGGGCGTGCATTCGCGCGTGACGCTCAACGATGACCCGGCCGTGGTGCCGGACCTGCTGAGCATCGAGCTGCTGATCCAGAAGGCGCTCGACCAGGCCCAGGTCGCGGCCTGATCCCAGGATAGGTAGGAGGGCCTTCAGGCCCGAAGCCTTTCGGCGAGAGGCTTCGGGCCTGAAGGCCCTCCTACATTGTTCCTACAGGTCGCCTTGGCGGGACTGCAGGGCGGCGATGGCCGCCAGCCCCGCGGTTTCGGTGCGCAGGATGCGCGGTCCCAGCCGCAGTCCACGGAAACCGGCCGCACGCAGCGTCGCCAGGTCACGCTCCGACAAACCGCCTTCCGGACCCACCACGAGCGTGATCGCCTCGGTGACCGGCAATGCCGACAGGCTTAGTTCGCCCTCCGGGTCCAGCATCAGCTTCAATCCGGCATGTTCGCCGCCGGCCCAGTGCGCCAGCGCCACCGGTGCCGACAGGGCCGGCACTCGGGCGCGACCGCTCTGCTCGCAGGCCGCGACCAGTACGCCTTGCCAGTGAGCCAAACGCTTGGCGGCGCGTTCGGCGTCGAGCCTGACTTCGGTGCGTTCGGTATTGATCGGGACGAAGGCGGCGACGCCAAGCTCGGTCGCTTTCTGCAGTACCAGGTCCATCTTCTCGCCCCGCGCGATGCCCTGGGCCAGGGTGATCGCCAGTGGCGATTCGTTGGCCAGCGCGCGTCGGCCGCTGAGCTTGGCCTCGGCGCCGCGCTTGCCCACCGCCACCAGTTGGGCGTCGTAGTCATGGCCGTCGCCGTTGAACAAAACCACGGCGTCGCCGACGCCCAGCCGCAGCACGCGGACCAGGTGGCCGGTCGCCGTTTCGGACAGCGCGACGGTGTCGCCGACGGCCAGCACCGCGTCAACGTGGCAGCGAATACTCCTCACGCGCCGGTCGCCGCTTCGATGGCGGAGCGGGTGACCGTCGCCAGGTGCTGCAGCTCCTCTTCGCCGACGCAGTAGGGCGGCATCCAGTAGAGGATGTCGCCCAGCGGCCGCAGCACCACGCCGCGTTCAAGCGCATGTCGGTAGGCGCGCAGGCCGCGACGATCGGCGGCGGCGAAGGGCGTTTTGCCGCGACCGTCGGCCGTCAGTTCGATCGCCAGGATCATGCCGGTCTGCCGGACTTCGGCCACGTTCGGATGATCCGCCAGCGGTGCCGCCAGCGCGGCCATGCGCGCGGCCGTGACGCGGTTGCGCGCCAGCACGTCGTCGCTGTCGAAGATGGCCAGCGACGCCAGCGCCGCCGCGCAGCCCAACGGGTTGCCGGTATAGCTGTGCGAATGCAGGAAGGCGCGCTCGCGCGAATCGTCGAGGAAGGCGTCGTAGACGGCGGCGGTCGTGAGCACCGCCGACATCGGCAGGAAGCCGCCGGTGAGGCCCTTTGACAGGCACATGAAGTCGGGCGAAATGCCGCCCTGTTCGCAGGCGAACAGCGTGCCGGTGCGGCCGAACCCGACCGCGATCTCGTCGGCGATCAGGTGCGCACCGTGCGCATCGCACAGTTCGCGCGCGCGCCGGAGGTAGGCCGGGTGGTGCATGCGCATGCCGCCGGCGCACTGCACCAGCGGCTCCAGGATCAGGGCGCTGACCTGGCCCGGGTGGCGCTCGAAGATCGCGGCCAGTTCGTCGGCGCGGCGCAGGGCGCAGGCCTCCGCGCTTTCACCGGGCTCGGCCGCGTAGGCGTCGGGCGAGGGTGCGAACAGCGGCTCGAGCAGCAGCGGTGCGTAGACCCGGCGATACAGGGGGATGTCGGCCATCGACAGCGCGCCCAGGGTCTCGCCGTGGTAGCCGTTGCCCAGCGCGATGAAGCGGGTGCGGCCGGTGTCACCGCGGTTGGCGTGGCTGTGGAAGCTCATCTTGAGCGCGATTTCGACCGCCGCCGATCCGTTGTCGCCGTAGAACACCCGCGACAGGCCCGGCGGCGCCTTGGCCAGCAGCGCTTCCGCCAGGGCCAGGCCCGGCGCGTGGGAGAAGCCGGCGTAGATCACGTGTTCGAGCTCGCGGGCCTGGACTGCGATGGCCTCGGCGATGCGCGGCTCGGCGTGGCCGAACAGGTTGGTCCACCAGCTGCTGACGGCGTCGAGATAGCGCACCCCGTCCACGCCCTCCAGCCAGGCCCCGCGGCCGCGGCGGATCGGCACCAGGGGCAGGGTGCCCGGGTGCTCCTTCATCTGGGTGCAGGGGTGCCAGACCACGGCCAGGTCGCGGTCGCGCCAGGCGTCGGCTTCCGCCTGCGGCGGGGTGGCGTGGGATTCGATGCTCATGCGCGAATGATCCGGCCCCCGGCCCGGTCTGTCCATGCAGGCGGCATCGCTGCCGGCCAGCGGCTAGAATCAGGGCATGTCCGAGCCCACTGACCGATCGCCGCCGCCCGACAGCGCGCGCCCCCTGCCCATCATCCATGCCCGCGAGGCGCTGGGCGCCGAGGGTGCCCGTCGCGAGAACCTGGACCTGGAGTTCAGCAACGGCGAGCGCCGGCGCTATCACCGCGCCCTGAGCAGCGGCCACGGCTCGGTCATCATTGCCGCGGTGCCTGATCGCGACACGGTGCTGCTGATCCGCGAATACGCGGCCGGCGTTCATCGTTACGAACTGGGCCTGCCCAAGGGCCGCATGGACGCGGGTGAAACCGTGCTGGAGGCCGCCAACCGTGAGCTCAAGGAAGAGGTTGGCTTCGGTGCCCGCAAGCTCACGGTCCTGCGCGCGATCACCCTGGCGCCCACGTACATGAACCACGAGATCCACCTGGTGCTGGCCGAGGATCTCTATCCCGAGCGCCTGCCCGGGGACGAGCCCGAGGAGCTCGAGGTCATCCCCTGGCGGCTCGATCGCCTGGACGAACTGATGCTGCGCGAGGACTGTTCGGAAGGCCGCTCCCTGGCGGCGCTCTTCATCGTGCGTGAAGTGCTGCGGGGCCGTGCGTGAGTCCGCGGCAGGAAGCCTGCATCGCCTTGGCCTATGAGGCAGGCGCGGCGATCCTGGCCGTCTACGCCCAGGATTTCGAGGTGCAACACAAGGACGACGCCTCGCCGCTGACGCAGGCCGACCTGGCGGCGCACCGGATCATCGTCGCGGGTCTGCGCGCGTTGACACCCGACATCCCGGTGTTGAGCGAGGAAGATGCCGACGTGCCCTGGTCGCTGCGGCAGACCTGGCCCCGGCACTGGCTGGTGGATCCGCTCGACGGCACCCGCGAGTTCGTGAAGCGAAACGGCGAGTTCACCGTCAACATCGCGCTGATCGAAGCGAACCGGCCGGTGCTGGGCGTCGTCTACGCGCCCGTGTCGGGCCTGCTGCTGCACGCGGCGGCGGGCGAGGGCGCCTGGTGTCGCACCGCCACCGGCGACGTCGCCGTCTCCAGCCGCCGCCCCGCCACCGCCCCGCTGCGCGTGGCCGCCAGCCGGTCGCACCTGGACCCGCGCACCGCCGCGGCGCTCGAGCGCATGGGCCAGACCGAGCGCATCGGCCTGGGGTCTTCGCTCAAGTTCTGCCGCATCGCCGAAGGCCAGGCCGACGTCTATCCGCGCTTCGGTCCGACCAGCGAATGGGACACGGCGGCCGCCCAGTGCGTGTTGGAAGCCGCCGGTGGCGCCGTACTTCGGCTCGATGGCCAGCCGCTGGACTACAACCGCAAGGCCTCGCTGCTCAATCCCGACTTCATCGCGCTGGGCGACGCCTCGCTGCCCTGGCGCGACTGGCTGGCGGAGCCGGCGCATGGCTGATATCCGCGAATTGATCGCCATCATGGCCCGCCTGCGCGACCCCGACGGCGGCTGCCCCTGGGACCTCAAGCAGGACTTCGCCAGCGTCGCGCCCTACACCATCGAGGAAGCCTACGAGGTCGCCGATGCGATCCAGCGCGGCGACATGACCGAGCTGCGCGACGAGCTGGGTGACCTGCTGCTGCAGGTGGTTTTCCACTCGCGCATGGCCGAGGAGGCCGGCCACTTCGTGTTTGACGACGTGGTCGCCGCCATCAACGACAAGCTGGTGCGCCGCCATCCCCACGTGTTCGGCGACGTCGCGGCCCAGGCCGATGCCGAGTCGCAGCTGGCCAACTGGGAACAGCTCAAGCGCCAGGAGCGCGAAGCCCGTGGCGAGCAGGACACCAGCGTACTCGCGGGCATCACCCGCGGCCTGCCGGAATGGCAGCGCGCGGTGAAGCTGCAGAAGCGCGGGGCGACGGTAGGCTTCGACTGGCCCGGCCCGACGCCGGTGATCGCCAAGCTGCACGAGGAAATCGAGGAGGTGCGGGTCGAGTTCGACGCCGTTGCCGCCGGTGATGAGGCGGCTCGCGACCGGCTGGAGGACGAGCTGGGTGACGTGTTGTTCGTGGTCGCCAATCTCACGCGGCATGCCAAGGTGGATTTCGGCGCCGCCCTGCGTCGCGCCAACGCCAAGTTTGAACGCCGGTTCCGGCGCATGGAGGGGCTGGCCGCCGAGGCGGGCACCGACCTGTCCCAGCTCGACCTGGCGGCCCAGGACGCGTACTGGAACCAGGCCAAGGCCGAAGAGAGGGCATCCCTCCTACACGGAGACAGCACGTCATGAGTCAGGGTTTTTCCAGCTTCCGCGAGTTCTATCCGTACTACCTGGGTGAGCACGCCAACAGGATTTGCCGGCGCCTGCATTTTTCCGGCAGCTGCGTGGCGCTGGGCTTCCTGGCGGCCGCCCTCGTCACGCTCAATGCCTGGTGGCTGTTGGGCGCCTTGGTCAGCGGCTACGCGTTTGCCTGGGTGGGCCATTTCTTCTTCGAACACAACCGGCCGGCGACCTTCAAGCACCCGTTCTATTCCTTCGCCGGCGACTGGGTCATGTTCAAAGACATGCTCACCGGCAAGATCGCTTTCTGAGTCGGGGCGCCCGCGGCCCGCGTTGACGCGGTCTTGCCGGCGGCTTCACGCCCGACTCACTGCTCCGGGCGTGTAATCTTCACAAAGCTGAAGACATCCTCTTCACCTCACGGAGAAAACCCATGCGACGTGATGACCCGGCCGGCCTGATCCTTGTGGTCGAAGACAACCGAAACCTTTCCGAAATGGTTGGCGAGTACCTGGAGTCCAAGGGCTTCGGCGTGGACTACGCCGGCGACGGCATGGACGGCTACCGCCTTGCCGCGGACAACAGCTACGACGTGATCGTGCTCGACCTGATGCTGCCGCGCCTGGACGGTCTGGAAGTCTGCCGCCGCCTGCGCAACGAAGCCAAGAAGTCGACCCCGGTGCTGATGCTGACCGCGCGCGACACCCTCAACGACAAGGTCAACGGCCTCGAGGCCGGCGCCGACGATTACCTGGTCAAGCCCTTCGCCATCCAGGAGCTCGAGGCCCGCGTGCGCGCCCTGATCCGCCGCGATCGTCGCCAGGTCAGCGCCGAGGTGCTCAAGGTGGCCGACCTAGTGCTCGACACCGCCAGCCTGCGCGTTACCCGCGCCGGTCAGGAGATTGCGCTGTCGCCGATCGGCCTGCGCCTGCTCACCATCCTGATGCGCGAGTCGCCGCGCGTGGTCACGCGCCGCGACATCGAGCGCGAGATATGGGGCGACGGGCTGCCGGATTCCGACACCCTGCGCAGCCACCTGTACAACCTGCGCAAGGCCATTGACCGGCCCTTCGATCGTCCGCTGCTGCACACCGTGCAGACCGCGGGCTATCGCATCGCCGACCTCGACGCGCCGCCGGCCGCCTGAGCGGCGAACAGGGCATGGCCAGCGCGCGCTCCGGGCTCCGCCGGAAGATTTGGGTTGCCTTCATCCTGCAGGCGGCGGCGATCAGTTTCGCCGCCGTGCTGGGTGTTTATGGCGCTTCCGCGGTGCTCAAGCACGTTCTGATCCAGCAGGCGCTGCAGGAAGAGGCCGGGCACTATTGGCAGCGTCTGGCCGCCGACCCTGCGGCGCAGGTGCCCGACACCTACAACATGACCGGCTTCCTGGTGCCCGCCGGCGGCAGCCAGGCCGCCCTGCCAGAGAACGTAAAGCCGCTGGAAGTCGGCTTCCACGCGCTGTCGCGGGCCGAAGGCGGCTCCCTGGTGCTGGTAGAGCGCGACGACAACGGCCACATGCTCTATCTGCTGTTCAAGCAGGAACAGGTGGACAACCTGGCATTCTGGTTCGGCATGGCGCCATTGGCGATCGTGCTGGTGGTGATCTACGTGATCGCCTGGACCACCTACCGCACGTCCAAACGCGCGGTGTCGCCGGTGATCTGGCTGGCCAGTCAGGTGCAGCGCTGGGACCCCAAGCATCCCGAAGCCAGCGCCCTGCGGCCCGAAAACCTGCCGGTGGACGTGGAAGGCGAAACCCTGGTGCTGGCCTCGTCGCTGCATGACTTCGCCAGCCGCATTGAAAGCTTCGTCGAGCGCGAGCGCGACTTCACCCGCGATGCCTCGCACGAGCTGCGCACGCCGCTGACGGTGATCCGCGTCGCCGGCGACATGATGGATGGCGACGACAGCCTGAGCCCGATGTCACGGCGTGCGCTGACGCGCATCCGCGGCGCCGGCCGCGACATGGAGGCGCTGATCGAAGCGTTCCTGATCCTGGCCCGCGAAGGCGACACCGGCCTGCCCGACGACGATTTCGCCGTCAGCAGCGTGGTCGAGGAAGAGGTCGAGAAGGCTCGCGTGCTGGTCGCGGGCAAGCCGATCGAGCTGCGGCTGGTGAAGGAAGACGACTTCAACCTGCATGCCCCGGCGCGGGTGCTGTCGGTGCTGCTGAGCAATCTGATCCGCAATGCCTGCCATTACACCGACGAAGGCAGCGTCACCGTGATCCTTCGAAGCGGCAGCATCGCCGTGGCTGATACCGGCGTGGGCATGACCTCTGACGAGCTGGCTCGCGTGTTCGAGCCCTTCTATCGTGGCGGCGACCGCAAGAAGGACGGCCAGGGCATCGGCCTGTCCATCGTGCAGCGGCTGTCGCAGCGCTATGGCTGGCCGGTACGGCTGGAGAGCGAGGCCGGCAAGGGCACCGTCGCCACCATCAGTTTCCCGCTGCGGCCACCCCTGGCCTGAGCTCCGCTGCGCCGGAGACGTTGCCGCGTCAACGCTCCCGGCACAAGCGCGTTACCTTTCCCTTGGTCAACAAACTTTTCCCGCCTGGAGCCACCATGTCGTCTGCGAAGCCCAACCCTCGCCCGATCCGCCGCCTGATAGTCATTGTTGCGGTGTTGGGACTTGCCGCGCTGGCCTGGTGGGCCTGGTCCGCGCGCGCGCCCGAGGCGGGCGGCGGCTTCCGCACCGGTGCGGTGGACCGCGGCGACGTCCGGGTGGTGATTTCGGCCACTGGCACCCTGCGCGCAACCACCACGGTGGACGTGGGTTCGCAGGTGTCGGGCCAGATGCAGGAAGTCCTGGTCGACTTCAACGACCGCGTTGAGAAAAACCAGGCGATCGCCCGGCTCGACGCGGCGCCGTTCCAGAGCCGGGTCAAGCAAACCGAAGCCGACCTGGCCAGTGCCCGCGCCGCGGTCAACGAGGCCAACGCGACGCTCAAGAACGCCGAAGCCGACTATGTCCGCAAGTCGGACCTGGCCTCGCGCCAGCTGATCGCGCGCAACGAACTCGACCTGGCGCTGGCGGCACGCGACCAGGCCCGCGCCCGCGTGGTTTCGGCCCAGGCCGGGGTGCAGCAGCGCCAGGCCGGGGTGGACAATGCGCGGCTCGACGTCGACTACACCACCATCCGTTCGCCCGTGGACGGCGTGATCCTGCTGCGCGCGGTCGAGCCCGGACAGACCGTGGCCGCCAGCTTCCAGACCCCGGTCCTGTTCCAGATCGCCGAGGACCTGGCCCAGATGCAGATTGACCTGAGCATCGACGAGGCCGATGTCGGCCAGATCCGCGAAGGCCTGCCGGTGTCGTTCACCGTGGACGCTTTCCGCGACCGCCAGTTCCAGGGTGAAGTGAAGCAGGTGCGGCTGTCGGCAACCTCCAACTCCAACGTGATCAGCTACCCGGTGGTGGTGCAGGTGGACAACGCTGACCTGAGCCTGCTGCCGGGAATGACCGCCAGCGCCGAGATCGTGGTGAGCCGTCGCGAGGCGGTGCTGCGGGTGCCCAACGCCGCGCTGCGCTACACCCCGCCGACTGTCGATGCGGCGACGCCGGCGGCCAGCCGCGGCGGCGCCGGCCAGGACCTGCCGCGCATCGCCGATGCGCTCAAGCTCGACGCCAACCAGCGCGCCGCATTCGACGCCGCGCTGGCGCAGATGCAGGAGCGGGCCGCCGCTCGCACGTCCGGACGCCCGGCAGGCACCGGCAACGGCGGTGCGCCGTCGGGCGCGACGGGTGCCGCGGCCGCACCTTCGGCCGAGGCGATACGCCAGCGCATCACCGAGGCGATGAATCGAAACTTCAGCGACTTCCGCGCCACTCTCTCGGAAGAGCAGCGCGCGCGTTGGGATGAAGAACTTCTTGCGCTGGCATCAGCCCGCCGCGGCGTGGTGTGGGTGCTGGATCAGGGCGAGCCGCGGGTCGTGCCGGTACGCCTGGGCGTCTCCGACGGTACCGTCACCGAGGTTTCCGGCGAACTGGCCGAGGGCGATGCGGTGATCACCGGCCAGGAGCGTCCGGCGGCATGACTGCGATTGCGCCGATGATCGAGCTGGCCGGCCTGCAAAAGGTCTATTCGCCCGGCACGCCGGCTGAAGTGGTGGCCCTGCGCGGCGTGGACCTGGTGGTGCCGCGCGGGGAGTTTCTCGCCATCATGGGCGCCTCCGGCTCCGGCAAGTCGACGATGATGAACATGATCGGCTGCCTCGACCAGCCGACCGCGGGCCGCTACCTCTGCGATGGCGTGGACGTCGCCAGCCTCGACGCCACTGAACGCGCCAAGCTGCGTCTGGAAAAGATCGGCTTCGTTTTCCAGGGCTTCAACCTGCTGTCGCGCCAGACCGCCTTGGAAAACGTGATGATGCCGCTGGTTTACTCCAGCATGCCGGTCGCTGAGCGGGCGCCGCGCGCGCTGGCGGCGCTGGCTGAAGTGGGCCTGGCCGATCGCGCCGGGCACCGACCCAGCGAGCTTTCCGGCGGCCAGCAACAGCGCGTCGCCATCGCCCGCGCCCTGATCAACCAGCCGCCGCTGCTGCTGGCCGACGAGCCGACCGGCGCGCTCGATTCGCGCACCAGTGAAGAAATCATGGCCTTGTTCGA
Organism: Arenimonas alkanexedens; assembly: GCF_054781355.1. Classification (NCBI taxonomy): domain Bacteria; kingdom Pseudomonadati; phylum Pseudomonadota; class Gammaproteobacteria; order Lysobacterales; family Lysobacteraceae; genus Arenimonas; species Arenimonas alkanexedens. Next base: position 287,488 of record NZ_BAAGUO010000002.1, on the reverse strand, counting down.
GCGACTGCAGGCGGGCGGCCGCACCATCGTCATCATTACCCACGAGCGGCCGATTGCCGCTCATGCCGACCGCATCGTGGTGATGCACGACGGTCAGCTGTATCCGGACGGCTGGATTCCCCAGGAGGACGCCGCATGACCTTCCCCGACGTACTGCGATCGGCGGTGTTTTCTCTGCGCGGCAATTTCATGCGCAGCATCCTTACCGCGCTGGGCGTCATCATCGGCATCGCCGCGGTCATCGTCATGGTCTCGGTGGGCCAGGGCACCCAGAGCGAGCTGGACGAGATGATCTCGCGTCTGGGTTCGAACCGGCTCGAGGTGTTTGCCTCCTCGTCGCGCCAAGGAACGGTGCGCGGCGCCGCAGGCACCGCGGCCAGCCTCACCGACGACGATGCCGAGGCCATCCGGGGCGAAATTCCCGAGATCCAGTACGTGGCCACCTCAATTCGCGGCGGCGGCCAGGTGGTGTTCGCAGAGAGCAACTGGTCCACGAGCTGGCAGGGCATCAATGCCGACTACTTCCCGGTCAACGACTGGCAGTTCGCGCTGGGCGATGGCTTCAGCGCCCGCGACTACAGCTCCGCGGCCAAGGTCGTGGTGCTGGGCGAAACCGTACGGCGCGAGCTGTTCGGCGACACCGACCCGATTGGCGCGACCATTCGCCTGGGCCGTGTGCCGCTGCGCGTGGTCGGCGTGCTGGTGTCGAAAGGGCAGGGCAACTGGGGCCAGGACTCCGACGACATCATCATGGTTCCGCTGGAAACCGGCCGGCGCCGACTGGCCACCGCCGCCGCGGCGGTCAGCACCCCGGCCACCGCCACGCCCACTGCCCGCACCACGGCCAGCGTGCCGCGCCAGGCCAGTACCGTGCAGCAGATATCGGTGATGGTCGGGCGCGCCGAGGACCTGGCTTACGTCGAGGAACAGATCAACGAGCTGCTGCGCCAGCGGCATCGGATCGCGCCCGGCGCCGACGACGATTTCGCCGTGCGCAACATCGCCGAGATTGTCAGCACCCGCACCCAGACCACGCGGCTGATGTCGCTGCTGCTGGGCGCGGTGGCCAGCATTTCGCTGCTGGTCGGGGGCATCGGCATCATGAACATCATGCTGGTGTCGGTCACCGAACGGATCCGCGAGATCGGCCTGCGCATGGCGGTGGGCGCGGGCCCGAAGGAAATCCAGGCGCAGTTCCTGGCCGAGGCCATGCTCATTTCCCTGGGAGGCGGATTCATCGGCATCGCCCTGGGCGTGGGTGGCGCCCTGCTGGCCAGCAAGTTCGGCGCGCTGCCGGTGATGCTCGATGCCCAAGTGGTGCTGATGGCCACGGGCTTCTCGGTCGCGACCGGCCTGTTCTTCGGCTACTACCCGGCGCGGAAGGCAGCGCGGCTCGATCCGATCGAGGCGCTGCGCCACCAGGGCTGAAGTCGGGCCCTGCACGGCATCTTCGCCGGAGCCGGCTAGACTGTCGGCTTTCGTCGTTCCCGGAGGTTCCGTCGCCATGATCCGTCTCCTGTTCGCCCTTGCCGTCGCGGCGGTGGTTTCCGCCGCGCCCGCCCACGCCGCCGTGGCGCCCACGGCCCTGGTCATCCACGGCGGCGCCGGCGTGATCGAGCGCGGCGCACTTTCCCGCGAAGACGAGCGCGCCGTTCGCGCGGCCTTGGATCGCGCGCTCGACGCCGGCCACGCCGTGCTCAAGGACGGTGGCAGTGCGCTTGACGCCGTCACCGCGACCATCGTCGTGCTGGAGGAGTCGCCCTGGTTCAATGCCGGCAAAGGCGCGGTGTTCAACGCCCAGGGTGGCCACGAGCTCGACGCGGCGATCATGGAAGGTCACACCCGCCGGGCCGGCGCGGTGGCCGGCGTGAGCACGGTGCGCAGTCCGATCCGGCTCGCACGCGCCGTGATGGAACAGTCGCCGCACGTGATGCTGGCCGGGGCCGGCGCCGAGGCGTTCGCCGACACGCAGCCTGACATCGAACGCGTCGCGCCGGACTGGTTCGATACCGATCGCCGCCGCGAACAGCTTGATCAGGCGCAGTCGCGCGAGCGCGCGGCCCTGCTGCCGGCGCCGGGGGCCTATTTCGGCACCGTTGGCGCCGTGGCGCTGGACGCGCAGGGCCATATCGCCGTCGCCACCTCCACCGGCGGCATGACCAACAAGCGCTGGGGCCGGATTGGCGACGCGCCGGTGATCGGCTCCGGCACCTGGGCTGATGCCGACTGCGGCGTTTCCGGCACTGGCTGGGGCGAGTTCTATTTGCGCACCGCGGCGGCGCACGCCATCTGCGCGCGGGTCGGGCTGCGCGGCGACTCACTCGCGACCGCGGCGCACGCCGTGATCAACGAGGAGATCGTGGCCCTCGGCGGCGACGGTGGCGCGATCGCGCTCGATCGCCGCGGCAACATCGCCATGCCCTTCAACACCAGCGGCATGTACCGCGGCTGGATCAAGCCCGACGGCAGCCGCGGCACCGCGGTTTTCCGCGAAGAGTGAGCCGGATCCGACGCGCCGCCAACGGCGCTTTCATCTTCGTCCTGGCGGCGCCGTTCGCGGCGGCCCAGGACGCGGATGCGCCGCGCGAGACCGCGGCACCGACGCTGGAGCCAGTGAACGTCACCGCGATCCGACGCGAGGCCAGCGTGTTCGACACGCCGGCGGCGGTGTCGGTGCGCACCGCGCCCGAGGCCGCGCCGGGACTGAATCTTTCCGAGTGGCTGGGCGGCATCCCCGGCCTGCTGGCCCGCGATCGCCAGAACTATGCCCAGGACACCCAGGTGTCGATCCGGGGCTTCGGCACGCGCGCCAGCTTCGGCATCCGTGGCCTGCGGGTGATCATCGACGGCATTCCGGCTACCCAGCCCGACGGCCAGTCCCAGCTCTCGCACGCCAACCTGGCCACCGCCGAGCGGGTGGAAGTGCTGCGCGGGCCTTTCTCGGCGCTCTACGGCAATTCTTCGGGCGGCGTGATCCAGCTCTTCAGCGGCGAGGGGCAATCGCCCGGCGAAGCGCGCTTCGGCGCCACGGCATCGGACGCCGGCGGCGAGCGGCTGTCGGCGAGCCTGCGCACGCGCTGGCGCGGCACGGGCGTGGTGGCCGGGCTGTCGAAGCTGCGGGTGGACGGCTATCGCCCGCAGTCGGCGGCCGAGCGCACGTCGTTCAACACGCGCCTGCACTGGCCGGCGGAAGGCGGCGACGGCGCCGCGCTGGTGTTCAACTATTTCGACGCGCCCGATGCACAGGACCCGCTCGGCCTGGATCGCGACCAGCTCCGCGCCGACCCTGGCCAGGTGGCGCCGCAGGCGCTGGCCTTCAACACGCGCAAGTCGGTGCGCCAGGCGCAGCTGGGCGGCACCTGGTCGCGGCACCTGGGCAGGGCCGAACTGCAGGCCATGGCCTACGCCGGACAGCGCGATATCGAGCAGTACCTGGCCATCCCGGCTTTCGTGCAGGGCAATCCGCTGCAGTCGGGCGGCGTGATTGATCTGGGCAGCGACTACCGCGGCGGCGAGCTGCGGCTGGCGGGCGAGTCGGCACTGGCCGGGCGCCCGCTGCAGTGGACCGCGGGCCTGGGCTGGGAAGGGCTGGTACAGCAGCGCCGGGGCTTCGAGAATTTCGTGGGCGCTCGCTTGGGTGTGCGCGGTGCGCTGCGACGCGACGAGCGCAACGAGGTCACTTCCTTCGACCAGTTCGGGCAAGCGGACTGGCGTTTCGCGAAGGACTGGTCGCTGCAGGCGGGGCTTCGCCACAGCCAGCTGCGCTTCGCCTCGGCCGATCGCTACGTCACGACCGCCAATCCCGACGACAGCGGCGCCGTCGACTTCGCGCGCTGGACGCCGGTACTGGCGCTGCAGTGGCGGCTGCGGCCAACGCTGAACCTGCACGCCAGCCTCGGCAGCGGCTTTGAAACGCCGACCTTGGTGGAGCTCGCGTATCGGCCCGACGGCAGCTCCGGGCTCAATCTCGACCTGCGTCCGGCGCGCAGCCGCAGCCTTGAGCTGGGCATGAAGTGGCGGCCGCGCCGGGGGTTCAGCGCCGACCTCGCGCTGTTTCGCACCGAGACCCGCGATGAGCTGGTGGTGGCGACCAATGCCGGCGGTCGCGCAAGTTTCTCCAACGCGGCACGGACGCGGCGCGACGGGCTGGAGCTGGCGCTGACGGCGGCCCTGGGCGAGTCGATGTCGCTGCAGCTGGCATGGACCCAGCTCGATGCCCGCATGCGCGAGGACTACCTGGCCTGCACCGGCGCGCCGTGTTTCGCGCCGACCCAGCGGGTGGCGAGTGGCAGCCGCCTCGCCGGTGTGCCGCAATCGCAGGGCCAGCTGCGCTGGGACGGCTGGCGCGGGGACTGGCGCGGCTTCGCCGAGGTGCGCGGGCTGTCCGCCGTCAGCGTCAACGACGTCGGCAGCGAACGCGCCCCGGGATACGTGCTGCTGGACCTGGGCCTGACCTGGTCGGCGACGCCGCGGGTCGAGGCCTTCCTGCGGGTGGACAACGCCTTCAACCACCGCCACGTCGGCTCGGTGATCAGCAACGACGGCAACGGCCGCTTCTACGAACCGGGTGCGCCGCGCACCCTTTGGCTGGGTCTGGACCTGCTCAAGGTCCTGGACTGAGCGCGGCGCACACCGCGGTCAGAAGCCGCGGTCGCCGGAGAGGATGCCGCCGAGGCCGCCCAGCACCGAGCCTTCGCCCTTGCTGCCGCCCTTCTGGTAGGCGGCACTGAACATGCGTCCGGCCAGGCGTGAGAACGGCAGCGACTGCAGCCAGACCTTGCCCGGTCCGGTCAGCGTGGCCAGGAACATGCCTTCGCCGCCGAACAGCATGGACTTCACGCCGCCCACCGGCTGGATGTCGAAGTTGACCGTGCTGGTCATCGCCACCACGCAGCCGGTGTCCACATCCAGGCGCTCACCCGGACGCAGTTCGCGCTCGACGATGGTGCCGCCGGCGTGGATGAAGACCAGCCCGTCGCCGCTCAGCTTCTGCATGATGAAGCCTTCGCCGCCGAACAGCGCGGTCATGATCTTTTTCTGGAAGTGCAGGCCGATCGCCACGCCGCGGGCGGCGCAGAGGAAGCTGTCCTTCTGGGCAATGATGGTGCCGCCATAGTTCGACAGCGTCATCGGCACGATGGTGCCCGGATAGGGCGCGGCGAACGCGACCTTGGCCTTGCCGCTGGCGCCGGTGTGCGAGAACACGGTGGTGAACAGGCTCTCACCGGTGACCAGGCGCTTGCCGGCGCCGACCAGCTTGTCCATGAAGCCGGTGCCCGCCGTGCTGGCCGAACCGTCGCCGAATACCGTGTCCATGCTGACGACCGAGTCCTTGTACATCATCGAACCGGCCTCGGCGACGGCGCTTTCGCCGGGGTCGAGTTCGATTTCGACGAACTGCATGTCCTCGCCGTAGATGCGGTAGTCGATCACGTCGCTGCGCTGGCCCGCCGCGTTGGCGACGGCCACGGGCGGCGGCACGGGCGCCATCATCGCGCCCGGGGCGGACTCGGTGCGCAGCTCGGTGCAGGCCGAGATCGGAATCCACTCGGGGAAACCCTGGCGCCAGCAGTGGCCCGCGGAATCACGGGTGGCCTGGGCGATGGCGGCAGCGTGGTCGAGCGGGCCGATCTGCTGGCCGTTGTAGCTGAGGTACCACTGGTGCATGTCGGGTCTCCTTTTGGGGGAAGAGCATTCGGGCCTGAAGGCCCTCCTACAGAGGTCTCCTGTAGGAGGGCCTTCAGGCCCGAAGAATGTCAGGACGAAGCGGGAATGCCGAGCTGTGCGTGGATGTCTGTCCGCGTCGCGGCATCAAGCGAAAGCTGACTCGCCAGGCGATCGAGGAAGGCACGCTCCTCTTCGGTGTCTGCGGTGATCGCGATCAGTGCCGCGGCATAGACCTCGGCACGCTGGCTGGCGGGGGTGCGTACGGTGAGCTGCTCCAGCGTCAGCGGGGCGCGGATTTCGGCATCGAGCGCCTGCAGGCTTTCGGCGTCCATGCCGGACTGGCGGGCGCGACCCAGGATGGCCTCGCGCTCGGTCGCGTCGATCAGACCGTCGGCGTGGGCGGCGGTGATCATGGCGCGCAGCAAATGCATGGCCTCCTCGACCCGGGCCGGCGAAGGCGCGGCGGCGGGCGGGGGCGGGGGCGGCATGGCGTGGCCGCCCGGAGCGGGCGGGGGCACCGCGCCGGCCATCGGCTGCGGCACCGCGTTGCCGCCATTGGCCTGCGAATAGTGCTGGTAGGCCGCGAATGCCACCCCCAGCAGCCCCAGGCCCACCTTGGCCTTGGTCGCGGTCGAAATCCCGCTGCCGCCGCCCAGCAGACCGCCGAGCCCCGACTTTTGCCGCTTACGCTTGCGGCCGCCCAACTGGCCCGACATCGCGTCGCCCATCAGTTGGCCCAGCAGTTGCTCAGGGTTGAACATCGTGTTCTCCGGTAAGTGACGAGCGGACTACCCCAGATGGTGGGGTGGTAAACCCTCGTCCACAAGTCCAAGGGCGGGCGAAGGGGGTGGATGTGACAAAATGGGGCTCTTGCCCCGTTTCCGAGACCAGGATGGCCGACAGTTCCGGCAGCCACGCGCCGCGCAGCCCGTTCCGGATCTGGCGCGCTTTCGTCTGGTCCATGCAGGGGCTGCGTGCCTGCTGGCAGTTGGAATCCTCGTTCCGGCTCGAGATCTACCTGTTCGTGCTGCTGGCGCCGCTGGCGCTGTGGCTGGGCGCCGACGGCGTCGAGCGCGCGATCCTGGTGGCGTCGCTGATGGGCGTGCTGGTGGTCGAGGTGCTTAATTCGGCGGTCGAAGCGGTCGTGGACCGTTGGGGCGCCGAACAGCATGAGTTGGCCGGCCGTGCCAAAGACATGGGTTCGGCCGCGGTGTTCCTGGCCGATATGAACGTACTGATTTGCTGGGGACTGATCCTCGGCCCCCGCTACCTGTAGAGGCGAATGCACGATGGATTGGTTGTTCAGCACTGAATTATGGGTCGCACTGCTGACCCTGGCGACGCTCGAGATCGTGCTGGGCATCGACAACCTCGTGTTCATCTCGATCGCGGTCAGCAAGCTGCCGCCCGAGCAGCGGCCCAAGGCGCGCCGGTTCGGGCTGATGCTGGCCTGCGTCACCCGCATCCTGCTGCTGCTGTCGCTGGCCTTCCTGGCCAGCATGCAGCACAACCTGTTCAGTCTCTTCGATCAGGATTTCTCGGTGCGCGACCTGGTGTTGATCGCCGGTGGCCTGTTCCTGCTGGTCAAGGGCACGATGGAAATCCATGATTCGGTCGAGGGTCGCGGTGAGGAAGAGGACATCTCCACCAAGCCTTCGGCGGTATTCGGCTACGTCATCGCCCAGATCGCGGTCATCGACATCGTGTTCTCGCTTGATTCGGTGATCACCGCGGTCGGCATGGTCGACAACCGCTGGGTGATGGTGGCGGCGATCCTGATGGCGGTGGCGGTGATGCTGTTCGCAGCCAATCCGATCGGCGACTTCATCGACCGGCACCCGACCGTGAAAATGCTGGCGCTGACCTTCATCATCCTGGTCGGCGTGGCGCTGGTGGCGGATGGTTTCGATTACCACATTGACCGCAAGTTCCTGTACTTCGCCATGGCGTTCTCAGCTGGCGTGGAGACCTTGAACATTCTTTCCAAGCGCAAGAAGGGAACGCGCGCCTAGCGCCGCCGATCATGGCCACCTCTCCCGATTACCCGACCCTGGTGCTGCGTCGCGGCGAAGAACGCCGCCTTCGCGCCGGCCACCTCTGGATTTTCAGCAACGAGGTCGATGTCGCCAAGACGCCGCTTACGGGCTTCCAGCCCGGCGATCCGGTGTCGATCGTCGAGGCCGGCGGCAAACCGCTGGGCACCGGCTACGTCAATCCCTCGACCTTGATCGCGGCGCGCCTGGTGGATCGCGCCGGGCACGCGCTCGACGCCTCGCTGGTGGTGCATCGGCTCAAGGTGGCGCTGTCGCTGCGCGAGCGCCTGTTTGATTCACCGCACTATCGGCTGGTGTTCGGTGAAAGCGACGGCCTGCCGGGCCTGACGGTGGAACGTTTTGGCGACGTGGTCGTGGCCCAGGCCACCACCGCCGGCATGGATCGCCTGCGCGAGGAGATCAGCGCCGCCATCCTGAAGGTGCTTGCGCCAGGCGCGCTGCTTTGGAAGAACGACAGCGGCGCGCGCACCATCGAAGGCTTGACCGACTCGGTTGAACTGGTCCACGGCCAGCTCGACGGACCGGCGATCGCCCGCGAAGGCGGGCTCGAGTTCCTGTGCGACCTGCGCGAAGGCCAGAAGACTGGCTGGTTCTACGACCAGCGCGGCAACCGCGACCGCATGGCGCCCTACGTCAAAGGCCAGCGCGTGCTCGACGTCTTCAGCTATCTCGGTGGCTGGGGCCTGCGCGCGGCTTCATTCGGCGCCACCGCAGTGGACTGCGTGGATGCGTCGGCGCGCGCGGTCGATGGCATCCGCGCCAATATCGTCCACAACCGGCTGCAGGATCGGGTGCAGGCGCACGCGGCCGACGCCTTCGAGTTCCTGAAGGCTGCGCGCGCCGAACGTCGCAAGTGGGACGTGGTCATCCTCGATCCCCCGGCCTTCGTAAAGCGCAAGAAAGACTTCAAGGAAGGCTCGCTGGCCTATCGCCGGCTCAATGAACTGGGCATGCAGGTGCTCGAGCGCGACGGCATCCTGGTCACCTGCTCGTGCAGCCACCATATGCCGCGCGAAGCGCTGACCGACGGCCTGCAGGCCGGCGCCCGCCATCTGGACCGCCAGGTGCAGCTGCTCGAACCGCTGTTCCAGTCGGCCGATCACCCGGTGCATCCCGCCATTCCCGAGACCGACTATCTCAAGGGCGTCATTGCCCGGGTGCTGCCGGCATGAGCCGTGCCGCGCCTGGACGGCGCCACCGTCTTTCCACGGAGTCCGCATGACCCTGCTGCACGACATCGATCCGATCGCCGTCCCGCTGCCGTTCTGGCCGCACGGCATCCACTGGTACGGCGTCATGTACCTGCTGGCTTTCCTCGGCGCCTGGTGGCTGGGTCGTCGGCGCATCCGCGCCGGCCGGCTGCCGGACATCAACGAAGAAGCCTTCGGCGACCTGCTGTTCTACGGCATGCTGGGCGTCGTGCTGGGCGGCCGCATCGGCTACGTGCTGTTCTATGCCTTCGACGCGCTGCTGGCCAACCCCTGGATGCTGTTGCGCATCAACGAAGGCGGCATGAGCTTCCACGGCGGTCTGATCGGCGTGATGCTCGCCGCGGCCTGGTGGACGCGCAAGCACCGCCGTCATTTCTTCGACGTGATGGATTTCGTGGCGCCGCTGATCCCGCTGGGCCTGGGCTTCGGCCGGCTGGGCAATTACATCGGCGGCGAGCTATGGGGCAAGCAGACCGGCGGCGACTGGGGTGTGGTGTTCCGCGACGCGCTGCCGGCCGAGCTGGCGGCGCAGCCGGTCGAACAGCTTCGACAGCTGCACGCCACCGGCGCGCTCGATGCCTATGCACGGCACCCTTCGCAGCTCTACCAGGCCTTCCTCGAGGGCGTGGTGCTGATGGCGGCGCTGTGGTGGTTCTCGCGCAAGCCGCGGCCGCGCTATGCGGTGTCCGGTTTGTTCGCGCTGCTATACGGCAGCTTCAGGTTCGGGGTCGAGTTCGTGCGCGAACCCGATGCCCACCTGGGCTACCTGGCTTTCGGCTGGCTGACCATGGGCCAGGTGCTGTCGCTGCCGCTGGTGGCGCTGGGTCTGTTCTTGCTGTGGCGCTCGCGGTCTGCGCCGACCCTGCAGCCTGACCTGTCCAACGCCAAGGTGTCCTGATGCGCGCCTACCTGGATCTGCTGCGGCACGTGCTGGAGAACGGCGCGGAAAAAGCCGACCGCACCGGCACCGGAACCCGTTCGGTGTTCGGCTGGCAGCTGCGCTTCAACCTCGCCGACGGCTTTCCGCTGGTGACCACCAAGAAGCTGCACCTGCGCTCGATCATCCACGAGCTGCTGTGGTTCATCCGCGGCGAAACCAATATCGAGTACCTGCGCGAGAACAAGGTCAGCATCTGGGACGAGTGGGCCGACGCCAACGGCGACCTCGGTCCGGTGTACGGCAAGCAGTGGCGGCGCTGGAGCGGGCCCGACGGCGTCGAGATCGACCAGCTGCGCGACGTGATCGCCGAGCTGCAGCGCAATCCTGATTCGCGCCGCCTGGTGGTCAGCGCCTGGAACGTGGCCGACCTGCCGGCCATGGCGTTGCAGCCTTGCCACACGATGTTCCAGTTCTACGTGGCGAACGGAAAGCTGAGCTGCCAGCTCTACCAGCGCTCGGCCGATATCTTCCTGGGCGTGCCGTTCAATATCGCCAGCTATGCGCTGCTCACCCACATGGTGGCGCGACACTGCGGTTTGGGCGTGGGCGATTTCGTGCACACACTGGGCGACGCGCACCTGTACAGCAACCATTTCGAACAGGCCCGCGAGCAGCTGTCGCGCGAGCCCAGGGCTTTGCCGACGCTGGTGCTGGCGCCGGAGGCGACTGACCTGTTCGCGATGCGCTTCGAAGATATCGCGATCGAAGGCTACGACCCGCACCCGGCCATCAAGGCCCCGGTGGCGGTGTGAGCGACCTGGTGCTGGTGGCTGCGCTCGATCGCGCCGGCGCGATCGGTCGTGGCAATGCGCTGCCCTGGCGTCTGCCCGATGACCTCAAGCACTTCAAGGCGCTGACCCTGGGCAAGCCGGTGCTGATGGGGCGCAAGACCGCCGAGTCCCTGGGTCGCGCGCTGCCCGGTCGGCGCAATCTGGTGCTGACCCGGAGTGGCCGGGTGCCCTTCGACGGCATGGAGGCGGTGGACTCGCTGGCCGCGGCGCAGGCCGGCTGCGGCAGCGAAGCGCTGATGGTGATCGGCGGCGGCGAGATTTACGCGCTGGCCCTGCCGCTGGCCACGCGGCTGCACCTGACCCATGTGGACACCGTCGTTGACGGCGCCGATGCGTTCTTCCCGCCCTTGGATGCGAGCCTCTGGCGCGAAGTGTCGCGCCAGGCGCACGGCGCGGATGCGCGCCATGCGGTGGGCTTCGAGTTCGTCGAGTACCGGCGTCGCTGAGCGCGACGCCCGGGCTCAGGGCAGGCTGGCGGCCAGCTCGTAGCGAAGCAGGGTGACCAGGCGCGCCTCGAGCTGCAGGTAGGCCATCGACTGCTTGCTGGACAGGCCTTTGCTCAGATCCTTGTAGGCCCGCTCGAACAGCTTGGCCTGGTCCCGCTCGATGGCGAGGGCCTCGGCGGTCACGTCCTCGGCATCATCCTCGTCGGCAGCGCCGACGACGACGCTGACGTAGGCCGCGGCATTGGCGCGGCGACGCTCGGCCAGGCTGGCCAGGCCTTCCTGCACCTCGTCATAGACGGGCCAGAACGCCGCCTGCTCGGCCGAATTGAGGGTGAGCTGGCGCGAGACATAGGCCTGCTTGCCCTGGGCGACTTCGGCCCGAAGCGCGGCCATCTTCTGGTCGGCCTCGGACAGTTGCTGCGCGAAGGCGGCCGGGGCGGTCAGGCACAGGGCCAGCAGCAGGGCGGAAAGGCATCGGAACATGGTGGATTCTCCAGGCAGCTTGAAACAAAACATTACCGGGCCCGTACCGAGGCCCTGCACTAATTAAGGGGCGAAACGACTCAGTCGTCGCCGCGTGGACTGCCGTCAGGCGGATCGCGGCCGGGCACTTGATGCAGGCGCAGCTCGGGGCCCAGCTCCATGGCCGTGAGCTTGCCGCCCCAGACAGCGCCGGTGTCGATCGCGTACGTGCCCAGGCCCATGAACAGGCCCAGGGTGGACCAATGGCCGCAGACCACCGGCAGCTCGCGCGGGATGTGGCCCGGCACTTCGAACCAAGGGTAGAGCCCAGGCTTCTGGGTGCCGGGACGACCCTTGTCCTCGAAACCGATGCGGCCGCTGGGCGTGCAGTAACGCAGGCGGGTGAAGATGTTGATGATGGCGCGGTGGCGGTCGGCGCCGGTGAGCTTGGGCGACCAGGCCGGCTTGTCGCCGTACATGTTCTTGACCAGCTTGAAGAAACCGTCGCCGTGCAGTTTTTCTTCGACCTCACGCGCGCGCGCCTCGGCCAGGCTGATGGTCCATTTCGGCGCCAGGCCGGCGTGCACCATCGCGAAGCCCAACGTGCGGTCGACGTGGAAGAGTTTTTGCCGGCGCAGCCAGCCGATCAGCACCTCGTGGTCGTCCGCGAACAGCACGCGCTGCAGGTCCGGGTTGACCTTGCGCTGGTCGGCCTCGCGGCGGGTGGAGATGGCCAGCAGCGACAGGTCGTGGTTGCCCAGCACGATGGTGCTGTGGATGGCCAGCGAGTGGATCAGGCGCAGCGTTTCGAGCGACTGGCCGCCGCGGTTGACCAGGTCGCCGCAGAACCACAGCCGGTCAGCCGCAGGATCGAAGCGGATCTTTTCCAGCAGTCGCTGCAGCGCGTCGTAGCAGCCCTGGACATCGCCGATCGCGTAGGTGGCCATGTCAGTGCAGCGTCCGCGGGATGGACAGCGTGAACGCGTCGATCAGGGCGTCGAAGCCGGTACCGTCGTCCGCCAGCATCTGGTAGCTGCCGCGCATGGTGCCCAGCGACGTTTCCAGCACCGCGCCCGAGGTGTACTCGAAGTGTTCGCCCGGCCGCAGCCAGGGCTGCTCGCCGACCACGCCCTCGCCGCGGACCTCCTGCACCTTGCCGTTGGCGTCGGTGATGATCCAGTGGCGGCTGAGCAGGCGAGCTGGCACCTCGCCCAGGTTCACGATGCGGATGGTGTAGGCGAAGACGTAGCGGTCGTCCTCGGGGATCGATTGGTCCTCGAGGAAGCGCGTCGCGACAATCACCTCGATGGCGTGCTGCGGGGATTCCATGCCGCCATTCTACGCAGGACGGTCCGCCGGGGGCAGCGAACCGACGTATTGCGCCAAACGCACGAATTCAGGCACCGAAAGCTGCTCGGCACGCGCGTCGGGACGCAGGCCCGCCGCCTCGATATCGGCGCCACTGCAAACCTGCGACAGCGCGTTGCGCAGGGTCTTGCGGCGCTGGCCGAACGCATCGCGCACGACGCGTGCGAACAGCATCGGGTCGTCGATGCCGATTTCCGACGGCGCCTTGGGCACCAGCCGCACCACGGACGAGTCCACCTTCGGCGGCGGCCGGAACGCGCCAGGCGGCACGTCGAACAGCGAAGTGACCGTGCAGTAGGCCTGCAGCATCACGCTCAGCCGGCCGTAGACCTTGCTGCCCGGATCGGCGGCCATGCGGTCCACGACCTCCTTTTGAAGCATGAAATGCATGTCCCGCACCGACGGCGCGTGCTCGAGCGCGTGGAACAGGATCGGCGACGAAATGTTGTAGGGCAGGTTGCCGACCAGGCGCAGCGGACCCTCGTCGCCGGCCAACTTGCCAAAGTCCACCTGCAGAACGTCCTTGTGGATGATCGTGAGCCGGCCGACGCCTTCCGAGGCCTCCATCAGCGGCGTGATCAGGTCGCGGTCGAACTCGATCACGGTCAGCTCGCCGTGCTTGCGCAGCAGCGGGAAGGTGATGGCACCCTGGCCCGGGCCGATTTCGACCAGGCGATCACCCGGCTTCGGCGCCACCGCCATCACGATGCGGTCGATATAGCTGCGGTCGGCCAGGAAGTGCTGGCCAAGATTCTTCTTGGGCGGTGCCTTGAAGTGGCTCATGCGGACCTCCGGTGGTGGGCGAGGCGCGCGCACAGCGCGGCTGCGGCAAACAGGCTGGAAGGATCGGCGCGGCCGGTGCCGGCCAGCTCGAGTGCGGTGCCGTGGTCGACGGCGACGCGGGGGTAGGGCAGGCCAAGCGTGATGTTCACCGCTTGCTCGAAGCCCGAATGCTTGAGCACCGGCAAGCCCTGGTCGTGATACATCGCCAGCACCGCATCGAAGTCCGCGAGTTTCTGCGGCAGGAAGGCGGTGTCGGCTGGCAGCGGGCCGATCAGCGCCATGCCGTTGGCGCGCAGCGCCTCGAGCGCGGGGATGATGACGTTGAGCTCCTCGCGGCCCAGGTGACCGTCCTCGCCCGCATGCGGATTCAGGCCCAGCACCGCGATGCGTGGTTCGGCCAGGCCGAAGTCGCGGACCAGGGCGGCATGCAGGATGCCCAGGGTGCGCGCCAGGCCGTCGCGGGTAATGGCATCGGGTACCGCACGCAGCGGCAGGTGGGTGCTGGCCAGCGCCACCCGCAGGTGTGGGTTGGCGAGCATCATCACCACCTGCACCCCGGCCTGTGCGGCCAGCAGCTCGGTGGTGCCCAGGTAGGGGATGCCGCCGGCATTGATGTTGGCCTTGTGCACTGGCCCGGTCACCAGGCCGCCGAGCTCGCCGGCCAGGCAAGCGGCGCCGGCCTGGTTCAAGGCGGCGATCACGGCGTGGGCATTTTCCGGGTCCGGCTGGCCGAAACGGGTGGGGCGCGCTTGGGGTACCGGCTGCAGCGCCAGTTCACCGGGGCCGGGCTGGCGGTCGGCGTCGACCAGCCGCAGCGGAAGGCCAAGCGCCTTGGCCGCAGCCATCAAGGCGTCGGGATCCGCGTAGGCCACCAGATCGGCATCCGGCGGCTGATGGGCCAGCCGGACGCAAAGTTCGGGCCCGATGCCGGCCGGCTCGCCAGGAACCAGGGCCAGCCGGGTCCTCACGGTACTCAGCCCTGGGCCGCGAGGCGCGTCTCGACGTAGGCCTCGGAACGCAGCTGGCGCAGGAAACGCTCGAACTCTTCTTCGGCCTTGCGCATGCCGATGACTTCGCGTGCCTGGTTGCGACGGTTGAGCTCGGTGACATCCTGCTCGCGGATGCCGAGGCGGCGGACGATATGCCAACCGCTCTCGCTCTGGAACGGCGCCGACAGCGCGCCGTCGGCCAGCTGTTCAATCTGGTTGCCGATCGCCGTGCCCCAGGCATTGATCGCGAACCAGCCCAGATCGCCGCCGTCGGCGCGCGTCAGGGTGTCGTCGGAGTTCTCGCGGGCGAGCTTGCCGAAGTCTTCACCGGCCTGGATGCGGCGGTGCAGGTCTTCGGCTTTCTGGCGCGCGGCTTCGGCGGGCAGGGTTGGGGTGATGCGGATCAGGATGCTTTCGGCGTTGTATTCGGTGACCGTCTGGCGACCGGCTTCGCGGGTTTCGACCAGCTGCACCAACTGGTAGCCGCTGGGGCCGCGCAGCGGCTCGCTGACCTGACCGGGGGTCATGGCCTGGATCATGCTGACGTAGGCCGGCGGCACCGCATCGTAGCCGCGCCAGCCGATATCGCCGCCCTCGAGCGCATTGGCCGCGTCGGAGTAGCGGATCGCGGCGGCGCGGAAGTCCAGGTCGCCCTTGGCAATCAAGTCGCGGATGCCGACGATCTTGCCCTCGGCGGTGGCGACCTGCTCGGGCGTGGCGCCATCGGGCAGGGCGATCAGGATATTGGCCAGGCGCACTTCGGGGCCGCCGATCTCGCGCACGGCCAGCAGCTGGTCCACCTCGGCCTCGCTGACCTGCACGCGGGACTGGATGTAGCTCTGGCGCAGGCGCTCGATCAGCAGCTCGTCGCGCAGGCTGTTGCGAAACTCCTCGTAACCCAGGCCTTCCTGCTGCAGGCGATCGCGCAGCTGGTCCTGGGTCATGCGGTTGCGGCCGGCGACACTCTGCACGGCCTGGGTCAGCTCGCCGTCGCTGACGCGGATGCCGTTGCTGCGGGCACGCACCAGCTGCAGCCGCATCATGACCAGGCGGTCAAGTACCTGACGCTCGAGGATGTCGCGCGGCGGCAGCTGATCGGGCTGGCTGGCGTACTGGGCCTGAATGTTGGCGACAGCAAGATCGAGCTCGCTGCGAAGGATCACTTCCTCGTCAACGACGGCAACGATGGCGTCGATCGGGGTCGTGGCCTGGGCCGAAACCGGCGCGGGCGCCAGGGCGAAACCCAGGGCCAGGAAGCCGGCGAGGAGGGTGTGGAGGGCGTTCTTCATGCGGTTCGTGGCTCCGGCGCCGGGGCCGGCGCCATGGGTTCAACGGGAATAATCAAGGATAGCATCATCAAGCAAACGGGCCGTGTCGCGGCCCAGGCTGCCAACACCGTTCAGCTCCAGCTCAAGATAAATGCCCAGGCTGCGATCGCCGCCGAATTCACGGATGTATTCACGAGCCAGCACGCGAACCGCGAGACAGCAGCTTTTCCACTCAAAGCCCGCCAGCGACTCCAGCGTTTCGCGATCGCGCAGCGAATAATTCCAGCGGCCCAGCAGGCGCCAGCGATCGTTCACCGGCAGCGCGAAGGACAGGTCGCCCTGCTCGAGCACCTCGGCGCGATAGCGGTAGGCCGCGTTCACCAGGCCGCCGTTGCTGAAACGCCACTGGCTGCGAACGGCCGAGAGCTGGGTGCGTTCGCGGTCGGGGTCCCATTGCTGGGCCAGGCCCACGGTCCAGCGCTGGCCCAGGGCCAGGCTGGCCTCGGCAACCCAGGCCGAACCGTCGTCCGACAGCGGCGCCGCGCCGGGCATCGTGACCCGGGGCGGGTCGAAGTAGTGAATGCGGCCGACGCTGGCGCTGAGCCGTTCACGGCCGTCGCGGGTGTCGAGCAGGCGGCTGGTCAGGGCCAAGGTCACCTGGTCGGCGTCACCCTGGCGGTCGGCGCCGCCGAAGCGGTTGTCGCGGAACAGGCCGGGCCAGCTGAAGGTCAGCGGCTGGGTGTCGAACAGCGGCAAGTCGTCCTGGTCGCGGTAGGGAACGTTGAGATAGACCAGGCGCGGCTCCAGTGTCTGCAGCAGGCGGCCTTCGCCCCAGTCGAACTCGCGTTCGAAGAAGGCGCCGGTGTCGAAGCGGGCGATGGGCAGGCTGCGGCTGGGACTGCGATCGGCGCCCGGCGGCAGCAGTCCGGCGTCCAGCGACCAGGCGGTGTAGCGCCATGACAGCTCGGGCGTGGCGTACCAGGCGGCGCCGCCAAACGGCAGCCGCAGGGTCGGGCGCAGGTCAACGCGTTCGCCGCCGGCCAGGGTCTCGTGCTGGAAGCGCACGGCTTCAGCCTGCAGGCCGAGCTCGACCCAGGGCAGCAGCGACTTGTTCCAGCGCAGGTCGGCGGTGGGCAGGCGCTGATACGGCTCGGTGCCGGCCAGGACCAGCGGATTGGCGATTTGCCAGCGCTGGGCCGACACGCTGGCGCTCCAGCCCAAGCCGCGACCATAGACGCCGGCCGTGCTGGGCAACAAAGTGATCGAGGTCGAGGCCAGCGAGTCATTGAAGTCGTCGAAGTAGAAGACGTCGCTGACATGGTTGAGGTCCGCGTTGAAATACCACTGCGGACCGAACGAGGTGGTGTGCTGGAGCGAGGCGACGCCGCGGTCGGAGTCGCGGCCCGGCTCGTCGTCGCTGCCCAGCCAGTGCGCCTCGACCACGCCGCGGCTGCTGGCGGTGAGATAGCGGAACTGGCCGCCCAGCATCAGGCCACGCTGCGACATCCAGCGCGGCACCAGGGTGGCGTCGTAGTTGGGCGCCAGGTTGAGGTAGATCGGCTGCTCGTAGTCGAAGCCATTGCGCTCGTCGAAGCCCAGCCTGGGCGACAGCAGCCCGGTCCGACGACGGTCGTCGGTGGGGAAGCGCAGGTAGGGCAGCCACAGCACCGGCACGCCGCCCAGACGCAGGGTGGCGTTGCGGGCGGTGCCCATTGCCTCTTCCTGGTCCACGTCGATCTGGCTGGCGGAGAACTCCCACTGCCGCTGTCCGGGCGGGCAGGTGGAATAGGTGCCGTTGGACATCTGGCCAAGCTCGCCGCGCAGGGTGACCCGCTCGGCTTTGCCATTGCCGGCATTTTGGTTGAACTGGTACTGCACGCCGTCGAGGGTGATGACGTCGGCCTTCTGGTCGCCGGCGGCCTGCTTGGCGGTGAAGCGGATGCCTTTGTCCTGGTAACGCACTTCACCTTCGGTGACGTAGCGTTGGCTCTCGTGCGAATACGTCAGCTTGTCGGCAGCCAGCCATCGGCGGCCCTGCTGCAGCTCGACCTTGCCTTCGAAGACGGTGGTTTCGCGGCCGCTGACGTCGAGCGATTCGGCGCTGATGTCCGTGGCCGGCGCCATCGCCTCGGGCGCGGCATCCGTCGGCGCCACCAGCGGCTGGAACAGCGGCATGCCGTCGGGCGAAGGGCACAGGGCCCAGTCGGCAGCGGGGGCGGGGTCCTGTGCGCGGGCTGCACCGGCGATCGCCAGGCAAAGGGGAAGCAGTCGAAGGGCTTGACGGCGCACGGAGGCATCCCTGGAAAAGACATGATAGCTTGGCCCAAGGCGCCTGATGGGGCAACACGGAGGCAGCGGCAATGGGCGGCAAGGTCGAGAAAACCGACGAACAGTGGCGGGCCGAACTCAGTCCCGAACAGTACGCCATCTGCCGCTGTTCGGAGACCGAACGCGCGTTCACCGGCAAGTACTGGAACCACCACGGCACCGGCACCTATGTCTGCGCCGCCTGCCGCGCTGCGCTTTTCTCGTCGGTGGACAAGTACGACTCGGGCAGCGGCTGGCCCAGCTATTCGCGGCCGGTGGCGGCTGGCGTGGTCGATGAACACAGCGACGACAGCCTGGGCATGCAGCGGGTGGAAGCGCGCTGCGCGGCCTGCGATTCGCATCTGGGCCACGTATTTCCCGACGGCCCGCAGCCGACCGGGCTGCGTTACTGCATCAACTCGGCGTCGCTGGACTTCAAGCCGGACTGAGGCCCGCCAGGCCTTGCAGGTGGGCCACGCTGCAGGCCCGCAGCGCCGTCAGGCTGTAGCCACCCTCGAGCATGGACACCAGGCGTCCGCCGGCGTGGCGCGTGGCCAGCGCCGCGAGTTCGGCGCTGAGCCAGCGGTAGTCATCGGCCTCGAGCATCAGGTCGGCCAGCGGGTCCAGGCGATGCCCGTCGAAACCCGCCGACACCAGCACCAACTGCGGACGGAAAGCGTCGACCTGCGGCAGCAGATGCTCGCGCCAGGCGTGACGGAACGCCGCGCCGTCGGTGCCGGGCGACAGCGTCGCGTTAACCACGTTGCCGACGCCGCGCTCGTTCGCCATGCCTGAATTCGGATACAGCGGATGCTGGTGCGAGCTGGCGTACATCACGCGCGGCTCGTCGGCGAAGATGTCCTGGCTGCCGTTGCCGTGGTGGACGTCGAAGTCGATGATCGCCACCCGCTCGAGCCCGTGGGCGTGCAGGGCGTGTGCGGCGGCGACCGCGATCGAGTTGAACAGGCAGAAGCCCATGGCTACCGGTCCGGTGGCGTGGTGGCCGGGTGGCCGCACCGCGCAGAAGGCGTGGTCGGTGTCACCGGCCATCACGGCGTCCACCGCAGCGATGCCAGCGCCAGCGGCGCGCATGGCGGCTTCGGGGGAGTCGAGGGACATCGCGGTGTCCTCGTCCAGGCGCAGCGCGTCGTCGAAGGGCGTGTCCAGTACGCGCGCAATCAGGTCGCGGGTGTGCACGCGCAGCAGGGCGTCGCGGCTGGCGCGCGGCGCCTCGCGCCAGGGCGTCATCGGGAAGTTGGCGCGGACCGCGTGCAGCACCGCCTCAAGCCGGGCCGGGCACTCCGGGTGGCCGGCGCCCGGGTCATGCGCCAGACAGGCGGGGTGCGTGTAAAACAGCACGCTTAGCGCTTCCGGCGCTCGTGGTTCCAGATCACTTCGCCATGGCCGCTGGCGCGTGCCAGCACGCGGGCGATCACGAACAACAGGTCCGAGAGGCGGTTGAGGTAGCGGATGGCTTCCGGCCGCACCGCATCGTGATGCGACAGCGTCACGGTCTCGCGTTCGGCGCGGCGGCAGATGGTGCGCGCCAGGTGGCAGTGCGCGGCGGCCAGGCCGCCGCCGGGCAGGATGAAGTCCTTGAGCGGCGGCAGGTCGGCGTTGAATTCGTCGAGCTGGTCCTCGAGGCGCTGGATGTCGGCGTCGCGGATGGCGGCGTGGCCCGGGATGCAGAGCTCGCCGCCAAGGTCGAACAGCTGGTGCTGCACCGAAACCAGCACGTTGCGCACGGCCTCGGGGAGGTCGCAGGCCAGGACCAGGCCGATGGCCGAGTTGGCTTCATCGACCGTGCCGTAGGCGGTGACGCGGGCGGAGTCTTTGGCCACGCGCGAGCCATCGCCCAGGCCGGTGCTGCCGTCATCGCCGGTGCGGGTATAGATCTTTGACAGGCGGTTGCCCATGGCGGCCTCAGCGGGTGGCGACGGCGGGCGCGCGGCGCGCCAGCACCAGTACGGCGGCTACGTGCGCGACCGCGGCGATCGCCACGTAGGCACTGGCGTTGCGCAGGTAGGGCAGGAACCAATCGGCGTAGTTTTTGGCCCAGCCGGCCACGGTCGGCTCGGCGACGGCGCTGGCCAGCCAATAGAAGCCGCCCTGCGCGAAGAAGTGGCAGACGGCGACGCTGGCGAACACCGAAACCACCAGCAGCGCCAGGGTTTTCGGGGCGAGGCCGCGGTAGCTGCGCCGCACCAGGCTGCCGCCCATCCACATCGCAAGATGCGCCGGCACCAGGAACCAGTAGCCCGGGGAAACGCAGTAATGGCTCCAGAAGCTCAGGCCGCTGGCGCGGATTACCGCGTAATCAACCGCGACCGCCAGCACCATCAGCGCCGGGAACGCCCAGCGCGCGCTGCCGCGCAAATAGAAGCCGGCGACGAAGAACACCGCCCAGGACGCATCGGGCACCAGGCCGAAATGGTTCAGCCGGGTCGCCGCCATGACGGCGGCAAGCACCAGGAAAAGGGCCAGTCGCGAACGTAGGGTCAGAGTCATGATGAGCAGGCTTCCGGAGGTCTGACCCGCATTTTAGACGAACTGCGCCCCGAGCGGGCCATGCATGCGTCTTCACCGGGCGGGCGCGTATCATCGCGCCATGCCCGCTAATAATGGCTTCGACCACGACATCCTGATCCTCGGCGGCGGCCTCGTAGGCAGTTCGCTGGCCTGTGCCCTGCAGGGCCGCGGCTGGCGCGTGGCCCAGGTCGAGGCCAGCGCACCGCAGGCCGGCGCACCCGGCTTTGACGAGCGCAAGCTGGCGCTGGCCCTGGCCAGCCTCAACGCGCTGGCGGTGCTGGACGTGCTGCCGCGACTGGCCACGCCGCCGACCCCTATCGAACGCATCCACGTCAGCCGGGCCGGCGACTTCGGCAGTGTGCGCCTGGCCGCCGCCGACCACGGGCGCGCGCAGTTCGGTGGCGTGGTGCTGGCGCGTGAGCTGGGGCAGGCCCTGGAGTCGCGGCTGGCGGATAGCGCCGACTTGGTTCGATACCGCCCCGCGCGCGTCATTTCCGTGGAACCCGACGCCGATGGCCCGGCGGTGACCCTGTCCCAGGACGGCGAAACCCGTCGCCTGCGCACCCGGCTGTTGGTGGCCGCCGACGGCAGCCACTCGCTGGCGCGCGCCGCCTGGGGCATCGACACCGAAGATCATGACTACGGCCAGACATTGGTCGTGTGCAGCATCGCCACCGATCGTTCGCCCGACGGCACCGCCTACGAACGCTTCACCGACGAGGGCCCGGTGGCCCTGCTGCCGATGGCGGGTGGCCATTACGGCGCCATCTGCGGCGTGCGCCACGAACACGCGGACGCGGTGCTGGCGCTGGACGAGGCCGGCTACGCCGACTATTTCCAGCAGCGTTTCGGCTGGCGTGCCGGCCGGATCATCCGCAGCGGCCAGCGCAGCGCGTATCCGATCGCGCGCCGGGTGGCCTCACGGCTGACCGCACCCCGCGGCGTGGTGATGGGCAACGCCGCCCAAACCCTGCATCCGATCGGGGCGCAAGGCTTCAACCTCGGCCTGCGCGATGCCCTGACGCTGGCCGAGGTGCTGGCGGGCGACGATCCCGGCAGTCCCGCACTGCTTGCCGCCTATGCCGAAGCGCGCCGGGAGGATCGCGAGCGCACCCTGGCCTTCAGCGACGGTCTGGCGCGGATCACCTCGAACGATGCGTTCCCGCTGCACGTGCTGCGTTCGCTGGGCCTGCTGGCCTTGGGCCGCCTGCCGGGGCTGGCCGATCCGCTGGTGGCCGGCGCGATGGGCTTCCGTGGCCGGGTGCCGACCCTTTCAAGGAGCCGGCCATGAGCCGGCGCGAGATGCTGGACCTGGTGGTGATTGGTGCCGGCGTGGTCGGCAGCGCCACCGCGCTCGCGGCCGCGCGCGACGGCCTGCGGGTCGCTCTGGTCGAGGCGCAGGCGCCGCCGGCCTGGTCGCCCGACGACGCCGACCTGCGCGTCTACGCCTTCGCGCCCGACAACGCGGCCCTGCTTGATGAGCTGGGCGCGTGGGCGTCGATCCGCGCGGCGCGCGCGCATCCCTACCGGCGCATGCGGGTCTGGGACGCGGCCGGCGGCGGCGAGCTCGATTTCGATGCCGACACCCTGGCACGCGACCACCTGGGCCATATCGTCGAGCACGGTCTGCTGGTTGACCGGCTGTGGGCGGCCTGCGGGCGCGAGCCGTCGCTGCGGCGGATTTTCCCGGCGCGTCTGGCCACGCTGGAGCAGGACGCCGAGGCGGCCATCGCGGTACTCGAGGACGGCCAGCGCCTGCGTGCGCGGCTGGTCGTGGGGGCCGATGGCGCCGGTTCGCGCGTGCGCGCCGAACTCGGGCTGCAGACTGACGCGCACGACTATGGCCAGCGCGGCCTGGTCGCTTACGTCGGCACCGAGCAGGCGCACGAGGACACCGCCTGGCAGCGTTTCCTGCCGACCGGTCCGCTGGCCTTCCTGCCCTGTGCCGATGGCCGCAGTTCGATCGTCTGGACCCTGCCCGAGGCGGACGCGCAGCGTCTGCTGGCCCTGGATGACGCGAGCTTCGCGCGTGAACTCACCCGCGCCTTCGATGCGCGCCTGGGTGAAGTGACGTCAGTGTCGGCGAGGGCGGCGTTCCCGCTCCGGCGGCAGCTGGCCAAAGGCTACGTCGCGGGTCGCGTTGTGCTGGTCGGCGACGCGGCGCACGCGGTGCATCCGCTGGCGGGGCAGGGCGTGAACCTGGGGCTGCGCGACGTGGCCGCGCTGCGTTCACTGTGGCAGCGAGCCGCGCAGGTGCAGGCTGACTTCGCCTCGCCGCATCGCCTGGCCCGCTGGGAACGCAGCCGGCGCAGCGAGAACGCCTTGGCGGCGCATGGGTTCGAGGCGATCAACCGGGTATTCAGCAATGATGCGCTGTTGCCGACCTTGCTGCGTGGCCATGCCCTGGGCTTGGTGGGCCGTCTGGCGCCCGTCACCCGCGCGCTCTGGCGGCGGGCTGCCGGGGTCTGAGGCGCGGCAAGCGCCGCGCCGGGTGCCTCAGGCCGCGGCGGCCTGGGACTTGCGCGGACCGTGCAGCAGGGCGTGGCGGATGTGGGCCACCATCAGGTCCACTTCGCCGGAAGTGACCGCGAAGTGCGGAGTGAAACGAAGCGAGTTGGTGCCGCCGTGGATCACGCCGATGCCGCGCTCGCGCATGAACTCCTCGGTGGAGCCGGTGCCGAAGCATTTGAAGTCCGTATGCAGTTCGCAGGAGAACAGCAGGCCGGTGCCCTGGACCTTGGTGATGAGGCCGTTGCCGAGCTCGTCCTTGAGCGCATTGATCTTGTCCAGGAACTCCTGGCCGCGATCAACGATGTTCCGGCGCAGTTCCGGCGTCAGCTGGCCCAGCACCGTGGCGGCGATATCCAGCGCGCGCGGGTTGGCGGTCATGGTGTTGCCGTAGGTGCCCTTGCGGTACAGGTCGGCGGCGCGCTCGTTCACGGCAAGCACCGACATCGGGTACTGACCACCGTTGAGCGCCTTGGAATACGTTTCCATGTCCGGTGCTTCCAGGCCTTCGAAACCCGGGTAGTCGACGATCGACAGCACGCCGTGTACGCGCAGGCCGGCCTGGATCGAGTCCACCAGCAGCAGGGTGCCGTGCGCCTTGGTGAGCTCGCGCGCAACCGCATAAAACTCCGGCGGCACCGCGCGGCCCGGGTCGCCTTCGCCCATCACCGGCTCGAGGAACATCGCCTCGAAGTACCAGCCGTTGGCTTCGGCGTCGGCGAAGGCCTGCTTCAGGCCTTCGATTGAATAGGGCTCGATGGTGATCAGCTGCTCGGTGTGGTGCTTGTAGCTGGCGAGGTGCTGCAGGTAGTTCTTGCGCGAGGAGTCGGAGTACAGCGCCGGCAGCTCGGTGCGGCCGTGGAAGGCGCCCTTGACCGCGATGCGCTTGACCCGCTTGCCGGCGTGGCGACCGCCCGGATCGGTGTGGATCTTGGTATTGACGTCGGCGATGCGGCCAGCCAGCGACACCGACTCCGAACCCGAATTCAGGCACAGGAACTTCGCGAACGGGCAGCCGCCGCGGGTGTGGCCGAGCTCCTGACGCAGCGCGCGAACCAGGCGCAGCTGCGACAGCGACGGGGTCATGATGTTGGCCATCACCTGCGGCTGGGCCATGGCGGCCAGCACGGCCTTCGGGGTGTGACCGAAGCCGAGCATGCCGTAGCCGCCGGAGTCGTGGATGACCGCGCCCTTGAGCGTGACCACCCAGGAGCCGCGCGCGGCGATCGCGACGTAGGGGTTGACCGCATCGTCGGGATAGAAATTGACGAAGCCTGCCTGCACGGCGTCGATCTGGGCCTGCTCGTCGAGGTCGAGCAGGTCGCTGAATTCGCCTGCGATCACGGCGTACTGGGCGACAGCGGCTTCGACCGCTTCCACCAGGTCCGGGTAGCGACCGGCGAGGTCGAGCAGCGTGGCGTCGTCCAGGCCGGTCGTGCGGACCTGGCCAGCGTGGCTGCGCAGGGGCTTGAGGGTGTCGATCAGATTCATGGCGAGCTCCGGACCCAATGCAAAACGCGAGGAGACTCCTCGCGCGCCAGGTCTTACGTTGAAAATCAAATACTTGCGGCGGATATTACCACTGCGGTCAGGGTCGCGTAACCCCCATCCGTTTGAATCCGGGTGGCCTGGCATGACAGGTGTCAGCCGCGATCGGTGACGCCATCCACTGCCTGCCGCCGGGGGTGGTCGGGACACTGGCCGCGTCCCTTCAGGAGGCCCGCCATGCTGCCCCCATCGAGCTCTGCTCCCGTCATCGCCCGGCTGTACGCCGCTGGAAAGCGCTACGGCGCCATCCAGGCGCTCGACGCCGTTGATCTTTCGGTCCACGCCGGTGAAGTGCTCGCGGTGCTGGGCGCCAACGGGGCCGGCAAGACCACGGCCCTGGGGCTGCTGACGGGTCGGATCAGCCCGGACGCCGGGCGCGCCGAGCTGTTCGGAGGCGACCCGCGCGATGCCCGTGTTCGGCTCGGCATCGGCGTGATGCTGCAGGACGGCGACTTGCCCGAGACCCTGCGCGTGGCCGAACACGTGCGCCTGTTCTCCAGCTACTACACCTCGCCGCGGCCGCTGGCGGACACGCTGGCGCTGGCCGGCGTCGCCGACCTGGCCCGCCGTCCCTATGGCGAACTGTCGGGCGGACAGAAGCGGCGCGTGCAGTTCGCGCTGGCGATCTGCGGGCGGCCGCCGCTGCTGTTCGTCGATGAGCCCACGGTCGGGCTGGACGTCGAATCGCGCCGCGGCTTCTGGGCCGTGCTGCGCCAGCTGCGCGACGAAGGCACCGGCATCGTCCTGACCACGCACTACCTGGAGGAGGCCGACGCGCTCGCCGACCGCATTGTGCTGATGGCGGGTGGCCGCATCCTGGCTGACGACAGCCCGGCCCGCATCAAGGCCCGCGCCGACGGCAAGCGGCTGCGCGCGCGCACGGTCATCGACCGCCGCGAGCTGGCGGCCTGGCCCGGCGTGCTGCGCGCGGAGGCCGGCGCCGGCCTGACCGAGCTGGTGACGCGCGAAGCCGAGCAGGTGCTGCGCCGCTGGCTGGCCGCCGACCCGGGCCTGTCGGAGCTGGAAGTCCGCCCGCTGAGCCTTGAAGAGGCCTTCGTCTCCCTGACCCAAGACAAGGCGGCCGCCGGCCCCCTGGAGCAAGCCGCATGACTGCCTCGCTTCCCAGCGCACGTCCGGCCGGTTCACTGCTGCGTATCCAGGCGCTGGAGTCCTGGTACGAGCTGCTGTCGGTGCTGCGCCAGCCAGCCTTCGCCCTGCCGACGCTGCTGTTCCCGCTGGTGTTCTACCTGCTGTTCGCCGTGGTGCTGCCCGGCAAGTGGGGCGGGCTGGAACGCGCGGCCTACCTGCTGGCGACCTATGGCGTGTTCGGCGTGATCGGCCCGGCGCTGTTCGGCTTTGGCGTCGGCCTGGCGATCGAGCGTGAGAAAGGCTGGCTTGAGCTCAAGCGCGTCTCGCCGATGCCGACGATGGTGTACTTCCTCGCCAAGATTTCCATGAGCCTGGTGGTCGGCTTGGTCGTGGTGTGCCTGCTGTCGATCGCCGCCGTGCTCGCGGGCGGCGTGCGGATGGCGCCCGGCACCTGGGGCCTGCTGGTCGCCACGCTGTTGCTGGGGACCCTGCCTTTCTGCGCGATGGGCCTGTGGCTGGGCACCCTGGTGCGCGGCCAGGGCGCGGTGGCACTGGTGAACCTGGTCTATCTGCCGATGTCGGTGCTGTCGGGCCTTTGGATTCCGATCTTTGCCTTCCCCGTGCTGATGCAGAAGCTGGCCGTGCTCTGGCCGGCCTGGCACCTGGGCCGGATGGCGCTGGGCGTGGTGGGGCAGGCGCAGGACGTGCGCTACGGGCTGCATGTCGCGGTACTGCTGGCCACCACCGCCGTGTTCCTGGCGCTGGCGGCGATGCGTCTGCGGCGTGGCTGAGCCGGCGGCCATGCTTGAAAAACGGATAATGTCCCGGCCGAGGGGGGCCGCCATGCCGCAGACGGATCGCAACGAGATTTTCGACGAGCTGATGGGACGTCCCATCCTGGGGCTGGCCTACCTACCCTTCGTGTTCCTGCCGCTGTTGTTCTGGCCCCAGGCGCCGGCGACAGCCTGGTGGGCCAGCGTGGCCGCCTCGGCGCTGTTCATCCCAATCTATTTCACGTTCCGACGCTG
This sequence comes from Arenimonas alkanexedens, assembly GCF_054781355.1. Classification (NCBI taxonomy): domain Bacteria; kingdom Pseudomonadati; phylum Pseudomonadota; class Gammaproteobacteria; order Lysobacterales; family Lysobacteraceae; genus Arenimonas; species Arenimonas alkanexedens. The sequence goes on along the minus strand of NZ_BAAGUO010000002.1, from coordinate 260,500 downwards.
GCGCGGTCAGCGCCAGTGGGTGCTGGTTGCGGCCACGGTTGTGCTGGGGCTGGGGCTGATCGCGATCCAACCGGGCGGCAACACCTTCGTGATTTACGCCTGCGCGATGGCGGCGGCGGTACTGCCGGCGCGAGTGGCCTTGATGGCGTGCGCGGGCATGGTGGCGGCGATGTCGCTGGTCTACGTCCAGTCCTTGCCTCCGTCGATGGCGCTGGCCTACAGCGCGATGGCGACGGTGATCTGCGTGCTGGTGGTCGCGGGCGTCCTGATGACGCGCACCCGCCAGCGCCGCGACGCCGAGCTGCGCCTGACCCAGGACGAAGTGGCGCGCCTGGCGGCGATGGCCGAACGCGAGCGCATCGGTCGCGACCTGCACGACCTGCTCGGCCACACGCTGTCTGTAGTGGCGCTCAAGAGCGAACTGGCGGGGCGCCTGATCGACGCCGACCCCGCCGCCGCGCGCGCCCAGATCGGCGAAGTAGAAAGCGTGGCGCGCCAGGCCCTGGCCCAGGTGCGCGAAGCGGTGGTGGGCATTCGCGCCACCGGGCTAGAGGCGGAGCTGGCGGCGGCGCGGCTGGCGCTGCTGTCGGCCGACGTACACCTGGACCAGCGGCTGGCGCCGGTAGCGCTCGATCCCGCGCTGGAGTCTGCCCTGGCCATGGCGCTGCGCGAAGCGGTGACCAATGTGCTGCGGCACGCGGACGCCCGCCGCGTGGAGGTTGAGCTGGTGGCCGAGGGCGGTCTGCTGCGTCTGGTCATCGTTGACGACGGACGCGGCGGCGTCGAGGCGCCCGGCAATGGCCTGGCCGGCATGCGCGAGCGGCTGGCGACCTTTGGCGGCGAGCTGGACGTGGACAGCCCGCGCGGCGCCGGCACCCGTTTGCAAATCACGCTGCCGCGCCCCGCGCTGGGAGCGCAGGCATGATCCGGTTGGTGCTGGCCGAGGACCAGGCCATGGTGCGCGGCGCCCTGGCGGCCCTGCTGGGCCTGGAAACGGATCTGGAGGTGGTAGCGGAAGCCGGCGACGGCGACGCCGCCTGGGTCGCAGTAAGCAAGCAGGCGCCCGACCTGCTGGTCACGGACATCGAAATGCCCGGCCCGACGGGCCTGGACCTGGCGCTGCGGGTGCGCGACGCCGGGCTGGCTACGCGCGTCGTGATCATCACCACCTTTGCCCGCGCGGGCTATCTTCGCCGCGCGCTCGATGCCGGCGTTCGCGGCTATCTGCTCAAGGACGCGCCCTCGGGCCAGCTGGCCTCGGCCCTGCGCCAGGTGCATGCCGGGGGTCGCGTGATCGACCCGCAGCTGGCGGTGGCGGCCTGGGGCGAGGAAGACCCGCTCACCGAGCGCGAGCGCCAGGTCCTGCGGATGGCGGGCGAGGGCGCGCGCAGCGCCGACATCGCCGAGCGGCTGCATCTCTCGCACGGCACGGTTCGCAATTATTTATCCGAGGCCATCGGCAAACTGGGCGCCGCCAATCGCATCGAGGCGTATCGGGTGGCCCGGGCCAAGGGCTGGCTCTGAGGGCACCCGTTCGAGGCCGTGGGAAACCGCTGGCAAGGATCCAGAAACCGGTTCGCCCACACAGCCACTACAAGGAATCCAAGCATTGGATATGTCCGTCAAGCAAGCGCAGTCTGATATGCGGCAGGGCTACTACAGCGGAGCCACGGGCATCCTGGCGTCCTCCCTGGCCTGGTTCGCCGCCGCCGGGTTTGCCGCCCTGGCCTCGCCCCAGAAAGCCGTCTGGGCGCTTCTTATCGGCGGGATGTTCATCTATCCGGTCGGCCTGCTCCTGTGCAGGCTGTTGGGGTCGCGCGGCACGCATGCGAAGGACAACCCGCTCGGCGAGCTGGCGGGGTCAAGTACGTTCTGGCTCATCTTCTGCCTGCCCATCGCCTACCTGCTCAGCCTGCGGCAGCCGGCCCTGTTCTTCCCGGCCATGCTCCTGATCATTGGCGGCCGCTACCTGGTGTTCGCCACCCTCTATGGCATGCGGCTCTACTGGGCCTTGGGCCTGGTGCTGGCCGGCGCCGGCTTCGCCTTGGCCTACTTCAACGCCACGGCGTTCGTGGGCGCTCTGGCGGGCGCCGTGCTCGAGGCCGTCTTCGGCATCGCCTGCCTGTTGCAGCATCGGCGTGGGGTGCAACCCACGCATTGATCGAGCGGTGACGGCCATTCCCGGCGATAATGCGGGCCCCGCTGCCGCTTTCGTACGCATTGAAAAAGTCCGATTTCCATTTCGACCTGCCGTCCGAGCTGATCGCCCAGGCGCCGCTGGCCGAGCGCTCGGCCAGCCGGATGCTGGTCGTCCCGCCGGGCGCGCCGCCCTACGCCGATCGCCAGGTCCGTGACCTGCCCGGATACCTGCAGGCCGGCGACCTGCTGGTGTTCAACGACACCCGCGTGATCCCGGCACGCCTGCACGGCACCAAGGACAGCGGCGGCCGGGTCGAGATTCTGCTCGAGCGACTGCTGGGTGGCCACGAGGTGCTGGCCCAGGTGGGCGCCAGCAAGTCGCCCAAGCCCGGCGGGCGCATCACGCTCGACGAGGGCACGACGCTGGAGGTGCTCGGTCGCGAGGGCGAGTTCTATCGCCTGCGCTTCCTCACCGACGAGCCGCTGGAGAAGCTGCTGCTGCGCGCCGGCCGCATGCCGCTGCCGCCCTATATCCAGCGCGAGGCCGGCGAGGCTGACCTGGAGCGCTACCAGACCCTGTTCGCCCGCCATACCGGCGCCGTGGCCGCCCCCACCGCCGGCCTGCATTTCGACCAGGCGCTGCTGGCGGCGCTTGAGGCGGGTGGCGTGCAGTTCGGCCACGTGACCCTGCACGTCGGCGCGGGGACGTTCCAGCCGATGCGGGTGGAATCGATCCACGACCACCAGATGCACAGCGAATGGCTCAACGTCGGCGCCGAGCTTTGCCAGCAGGTGCAGCGCACCCGCGCCGCCGGCGGCCGCGTGGTCGCGGTGGGCACCACGGTGGTGCGCGCCCTGGAGACGGCCTCGCGCGACGGCGAGCTCAAGCCCTACGCGGGCGATACCAACATCTTCCTGTTCCCGGGAAAGCGGATCCGCAGCGTGGACGCGCTGCTGACTAATTTCCATCTGCCCGAAAGCACGCTGATGATGCTGGTCTCGGCCTTCGCCGGCCGCGAGCGCATCCTGGCGGCCTACGCCCATGCTGTGCGCGAGCGATACCGCTTCTTCAGCTACGGGGACGCCATGCTGCTCTATCCGGAGGCCGCGCCGTGAGCCGGATGCGTTTTGAAAAGCTCGGCCAGGACGGCGCCGCGCGCCGCGGCCGGCTGCACTTCCCGCGCGGCACGGTCGAGACGCCGGCCTTCATGCCGGTGGGCACCTACGGCACCGTGAAAGCGATGCTGCCCGAAGCGCTGCGGGCGATCGGCGCCGAGATCATCCTGGGGAACACCTTCCACCTGTGGCTGCGCCCGGGCATGGAGGTGATCGACCTGCACGGCGGCCTGCACGGGTTCTGCCAATGGGACGGTCCGATCCTCACCGATTCGGGTGGTTTCCAGGTCTGGTCGCTGGCCAAGCGCCGCAAGATCACCGAGGAGGGCGTCACCTTCGCCTCGCCCACGGACGGCAGCAAGGTCTTCCTGTCGCCGGAGGTGAGCATGCAGGTGCAGCGCTCGCTCGACTCGGACATCGTGATGATCTTCGACGAGTGCACGCCTTACCCGGCCACCGAGGCGGTGGCGCGCACGTCCATGGAGCTGAGCCTGCGCTGGGCCGAGCGCAGCAAGCGCGCCCACGAGGGCAACGACGCGGCGCTGTTCGGCATCGTCCAGGGCGGCACCCACATCGAGCTGCGGGCGCGTTCGGCCGAGGGCCTGAAGGCGATCGGCTTCGACGGCTATGCGGTTGGCGGCCTGGCCGTCGGTGAGCCGCCGGAAGAGCGCGACGCCACGCTCGACGCCCTGGTGCCGCTGCTGCCCGAAGACCAGCCGCGCTACCTGATGGGCGTCGGCAAGCCCGAAGACATCGTGGAAGCGGTGGCCCGCGGCATCGACATGTTCGACTGCGTGATGCCGACCCGGAACGCGCGCAACGGCCATTTCTTCGTCCGCGGCGGCCAGGTGCGCATCCGAAATGCCCAGTACGAGAAGGACCTGCGCCCGATCGAGGAGGGCTGCACCTGCTACACCTGCGCCAGCGGCTATACGCGGGCCTACCTGCGCCATCTCAACCGCTGCAACGAAATCCTGGCGTCCATGTTGGGCACCATCCACAACCTGCACCATTACCAGCAGCTGATGCGCGACATCCGCGCCGCGATCGAGGCCGGGAACTTCGAGGCCTGGCGCGCCGGGTTCTACGCCGCCCGCGCCCCCTGACCCATTCCCTGTAGGAGGGCCTTCAGGCCCGAAGCCTTTGCCTTGGACTGCATGGCGCCGGGATCGTTCGTGGCGATAGGCCGCCGCATGAGAGCCCGCTTCCAGGGGACGCCGTGAATCCATCCATGGGGGCTTTTCGAAAACGTCCATGTTTTCGATACCCCTGGAAGCGGGCTCTCATGCGACTGGCTGCGGACGTTCTGGGCCGGAGGATCGTCTGCCAAAGCCGGCAACTCCAATGCCTCGGCGTCGCTCACTGAGTCGATCTGTGTCGAATGCCCCGACCGTGCGAGCCTTGGGGGATCGGCAGTCCGGCCGTGATATCCCGCAGTCCGTCGTGCGCAAGGTCCCTTTCCCGGGGTTTCGAGAACATGGACGTTTTCGAAAAGACTCCATGGATGGATTCACGGCGTCCCCGGGAAAGGGACCTTGCGTGCGGCGGACTTTCGCCGAGATCGAACCCGGTGCCACGCAGTCCCAGGCAAAAGCTTCGGGCCTGAAGGCCCTCCTACAGGAGGCGGGTACAGGGGCTGGGGTGGGCTGTGGCATACTTGCCTGCTTGATTCCCTGCTGAGACGGTAAACCTATGTCCCTGCTTGATATTTTCGTTTCCCCCGCGGCCGCGGCCGCCGGCGGCGCAGCCGGTCAGCCGAGCATGCTCGGCAGCATCCTGCCCCTGATCGTCATCTTCGTCGTGTTCTGGTTCCTGCTCCTGCGTCCGCAGATGAAGCGGGCCAAGGAGCACCGTGAGCTGCTGTCCAAGCTCCAGAAGGGCGATGAAGTCATCACCAGTGGCGGCATGGCCGGCCGCATCGAAGACCTGGGCGAGAGCTTCGTCACCGTCGAGATCGCCGACCGGGTCAGCGTCAAGGTCCAGCGCGGCGCGGTCACGGCTGTCTTGCCCAAGGGCACGTTGAAGTCCGCCTGATACGCCCCCATCCGAATCACCCACGGCCCTGACCGGGCCGCCAACGGTTGTCGCCCATGCTTCAGTTTCCCACCTGGAAATATGTCCTCGCCGCGCTGGTGATCGCGCTGTCGATGTTCTATTCACTGCCCAACCTGTACCCGCAGGATCCGGCCGTGCAGATCGCCGCCAATCGCGGCAGCGTCATCGACGACTCGCTGACCCTGCGGGTCCGCGGCGCGCTCGAGGCCGCCAAGATCGACACCAAGTCGATTGCGGTTGAAGGTGAAAACCTGGTCGTGCGCACCGCCAACCCGGGCCTGCAGACCGAGGTCTCGGACCTGCTGCGCGCCGAGCTGGGCCAGCGCTACACCGTGGCGCTGAATCTCGCCTCCACCGTGCCCGACTGGCTGACCATGATGGGCGCCGACCCGATGTCCATGGGCCTGGACCTGCAGGGCGGCGTGCACTTCCTGCTTGAAGTGGACCAGCAGGCGGCCATCGACAAGCGCACCAATGGCTTCGCCGACGAGATTTCGGCGATCCTGCGCGACGGCAAATACGCCTACACCAGCGTCTCGCGCACCGCCGACGGCATCCAGGTGCTGCTGCGTGACGGCGCCGACATGGCCCGCGTCCGCGCGGCCATTGGCCGCGATGCCCCGGAGCTTGAGCTGCTGGTGGACGACGCCCAGCCCGAACGCCTGCTGGCCCGGGTCACGCCGGCGCAGATCCAGGCAATCATGGACGGCGCCATCGAGCAAAACCGCACCACGCTCGACAACCGCATCAACTCGCTGGGCGTTGGCGAACAGGTCATCCAGCGCCAGGGCGACAGCCGCATCGTGGTCCAGCTGCCGGGCGTGCAGGACACCGCCGAAGCCCGCAAGCTGATCGGTGCCACCGCGACGCTTGAGTATCGCCACGTGGTCGACGCCGGCGTGAAAGCGATCGAGGCCGCGCGCACCGGCGCGGTGCCGGCCAATGCGCGGCTCTATTACATGCGTGAGCTGGGTGCCGACGGCAAGCCGCGGCCGATCCTGCTCTCGCGTCGGGTCATCGTCACCGGCGACCAGCTGGTCAACGCCACCTCCACCCCCGACCCCCAGGGCGGCGGTTCCGCGGTGCAGATCGAACTCAACAACGCCGGCGGCAACCGCATGCTGGCGCATACGCGCGACAACGTCGGCCAGCTGATGGCCGCGGTCTACATCGAAACCATCCCCGAAATGCGGATGGTCGACGGCCAGGAAGTCCGTACCTCCCGCGTCAGCGAGGAAGTGATCAGCGCCGCCACCCTGCAGGGCGTGTTCGGCAAGAACTTCCAGACCACCGGCCTGGCCAGTCAGGACGAGGCGACCGACCTGGCCCGTCTGCTGCGCGCGGGTTCGCTGGCGGCGCCGATGGTCATCATCGAAGAGCGCATCATCGGCCCGAGCCTGGGCGCGGAAAACGTCGAGCGCGGTCTGTCGGCGGTGTTCTGGTCCTTCATGTTCGTGCTGGTGTTCTTCCTCATCTACTACAAGCTGTTCGGCATCGTCACCAACCTGGCGCTGCTGCTGAACCTGCTGATGGTGGTGGCGGTGATGTCGGTGATCGGCGCCACCCTGACGCTGCCCGGCCTGGCCGGCATCGCGCTCACGGTTGGCATGTCGGTCGACGCCAACGTGCTGATCAACGAACGTATCCGCGAAGAATTGCGCAATGGCAATACGCCACTGGCCAGTATCGCCAACGGCTACGACAAGGCCTCGGGCACGATTACCGACTCCAACACCACGGCGCTGCTGGCGGGCGTGGCGATGGCGGTGTTCGGCTCCGGCCCCATCCGTGGCTTCGGCATCACGCTGATCATCGGCATCCTGACCTCGATGTACACCGCGGTCTCGGTCTCGCGCGGCATCGCCACCCTGATCTATGGCAAGCGCAAGAAGCTTGCCAAGGTCTCGATCTAAACGTACCCAGGAGGCGGCGTGGAACTGTTCCCGTCCAACAGCAACATCAATTTCATGCGCAGCCGCTTCGTCTCGCTGGCGGCGGTCGCGCTGATCTGCCTGGCCTCGCTGGTCCTGATGGGCACCAAGGGCTTCAACTACGCGCTCGACTTCACCGGCGGCACCGCCACCGAGATCGAGTTCGCGCAGCCGGTGGACGTCGAGCAGGTCCGTGAGCGTCTCGAGGCTGCGGGCTACAGCGGCGCCGTGGTCCAGACCTTCGGTGCCGGCAACGACATCGTCATCCGTCTGCAGCCGCAGGTGGCCGATGAGGCGTCGCAGGGGCCGCAGCGTGAGTACAGCGGCGCGGCGATCCTGGCCGCGGCCCAGCCGGAGGGCAATGCCGGCACGGTGCTGCGCAGCGACTTCGTCGGCCCGCAGATCGGCAACGAGATGGCGCTCAACGGCATCTACGCGGCCATCTTCGTGGTGCTGGGCTTCCTGGCCTACATCTGGGCGCGCTTCGAGCTCAAGTTCGCGATCGCGGCCATCATCACCACGCTGACCGACCTGGTGGTGGTTTGCGGCTGGTTTGCGCTGACCCAGCACGAGTTCGATCTGACGGTGCTGGCCGGCATCCTGTCGGTGATGGGCTTCTCGATCAACGACACGATCGTGGTCTTTGATCGCGTTCGCGAAAACTTCCGCAGTCTCAAGCTCGAGCCGAAGGATATCCTCAACAAGTCTGTCAATCAGACGCTGTCGCGTACGATCATTACGTCCTTCGTGGCCTTCCTGACGATCCTGGCGCTGTATGTCTACGGTGGCCAGTCGCTCAAGGGCATGGCGGAGTCGCAGATGATCGGCATCGTGTTCGGCACGCTGTCCTCGATCTTCGTCGCTTGCCCGCTGCTGCTGCTGCTCGGCGTCACCAAGCAGGACCTGATGCCGCGCGCCAAGGACGACGTCGAAGCGGAACTCGCGCGCCGGCCCTGATTCCGCACTGGCGGAACGCTGTCTGGCGGGGGGCTTCGGGCTCTCCAAAAAGCCCGCTTCGGCGGGCTTTTTCATGGCGCGTTGGCCTGGCGCACGCAAACCCGTTTTAGCGCTGATGCATCCTGTGTGGGTGTCGTCGCCCCGGCCTGCAGTCGCACACCGGCGGATCCGCAGGAAAATGCGCCAGATGCCTCGGGCGCCTCACGCCGGGTCGGATCGGCGGCGAACCCGCCGCTCGACGGGAGAGCCGTTCGGTCTGGTCAGACCGAGAAGGCGGCCGCGTAGTTGGACGAGACGATCGCCTTTTGCAGGGTGTCGCTGATCTTGAGGTTGCCGGCGATGATCTGGCCGGACATCAAAAGCTTGTCGCCGCCACCGCGGAAGTCGCAGACGCGGCCACCGGCTTCGCGGACCAGGAGCAGGCCCGCCGCGATGTCCCAGGGCTTCACGCCGGCCTCGAAGTAGGCGTCGGCGCGGCCGCAGGCCACGTAGGCGAGGTCGAGCGCGGCGGAGCCGGTGCGACGAATGTCTTCGGCGTCGGTCAGCACGGCCTCAAGTGCCGCCAGATGCGGCGCCAGGCGCTTTCGCTCACGCGGCGCGAAGCCCGTGATCAGCATGGCGCCGGACAGGTCCTTGCGTTCGCCGATGCGGATCTTCTTGTCGTTGAGCACCGCGCCGGCACCGCGCGAGGCGGTGAAGAGCTCGTTGCGCAGCGGGTCGTAGATCACGCCATGGATCGGCTCGCCGCCCTCGCACAGGGCGATGGAGACGCAGAAATGCGGGAAGCCGCGCAGGAAGTTCGAGGTACCGTCCAGCGGATCGATGACGAAGGTGTACCGACCCGAGCCCATCGCTCCCGATTCCTCCGCCAAAATGGCGTAGTCCGGGAACGCGCGGCGCAGCTCGCGTATGATCTCCGCCTCGGCTTGGGCGTCGACTTCGCTCGCGTAGTCCTGCTTCGATTTCTCGAAGACGCTCAGGCTATCGAGCTTGCTCATGTGGCGCAGGATCAAGTTACCGGCCGATCGGGCCGCCTTGACCATGACGTTGACGACAGGTTTCTGCATATGCCCGTCCGAATGTCCGCTGGATTGTGAAGAGAACGAGGTGCCGGTCGAGCCGGCGCGGCGCAAAGGATAACAGGTTGCCCTGAACAGGGCCTCTAGAATCATGATCGACAGCCTTCCCAATCTCCGCATCGTGCTCGTGGGCACCCAGCATCCGGGCAATATCGGCTCGGCGGCGCGCGCCATCAAAACCATGGGGCTGTCGGCCCTGCACCTGGTCGCGCCCGAGCGTTTCCCGGACCCCGAGGCCAACACCCTGGCCGCGGGCGCTGACGACATCCTCGCTGCGGCGCCGGTCCATGCCGATCTTGACGCCGCCCTGGCGGGCTGCCACTTCGTGATTGGCACCAGCGCCCGGCGCCGGCACGTGCCCCTGCCCGAGCTGTCGCCCCGCGAGGCCGCCGACCAGCTGCTCGAGGCGGCGGGGCAGGGGCCGGTGGCCCTGCTGTTCGGGCGCGAGCGCACCGGCCTGGAAAACGCCGAGCTGCAGCGCTGCCACGCCTCGGTGGGCATTCCGACCGACCCGGCCTTCAGCTCCCTCAACCTGGCGGCAGCGGTGCAGGTGCTGGCCTACGAACTGCGCCTGGCGGTGCTGTCCCGCGCGGGCGGCATGCTGTCTTCCGGCCGGCCGATGCCGCCGGTGGACGCCGAGCCGCCGGCGACGGCTGACGAGCTCGAGGGCTACTTCCGGCATCTGGACCAGGCGTTGCACGACATCGACTTCCACAAGGGCAAGCCGCCGGAGATGGTGATGTCGCGGCTGCGCCGGCTGTACCTGCGCTCCGGGCTCGACGCCCGCGAAGTGAAGATCCTCCGGGGCATTTTGTCGGAGGCCCAGCGCATGGCCCGCGTGGCGCGCGGTGGCCGTCCCTAGCGCGGTCGCGGCGGGGCGCTTACAGTAAGCTTCCAAAAGTCCTGCCGCCCCCCGAGCCCGAAGTGACGCCAACGCAGCCCAGCTCCAAGCCCAGTCCCCGGCGTCTGTTTCTGCTCCTGTTTCTGCTGCTGGCCGGCCCGTCGGTGGCCGCCGACGGGGTGCTGGTTCTGGGCCGTATCAGCGACGATCCGCGCCGCCACTACGAGCAGCTCCAGCCCTTGCTCGACTATGTCGTGCCGCGGATGCGCACGGTCGGCATTACCGAGGGCCGTGTGCTGATGGCCAGCGACCCGCAGCAGATGATGAGCTACCTACGCCGCGGCAAGGTGGACTGGGTCACCGAGACGCCCGGCACCGGCCTGTTGCTGGCCGACCGGGCCGGTGCGCGCCCCCTGCTGCTGACCGAGCGCAGCGGTGCCCGCGAATACCGCAGCCTCATCTTCGTGCGCCGCGACAGCGGCATCACCGATCTTTCGCAGCTGCTGGGCAAGACCATCGCCTTCCAGTCGCCTTCCTCCACCAGCGCCTACCTCGTGCCGGCCATGGCGCTGCGCCAGCGTGGCCTGCCCCTGAGCCTGATGGTGTCGCCGCTGGAAGGCCGCGAGCCGGGCAGCGTGGGCTACGTTTTCGCCAACACCGACGCCAACCTGGCGGCCTGGGTGCACAAGAACCTGGTGGACGCCGGCGGCTTCAGCGACCAGGACTGGGATCAGCTGCAGCGCGTGTCCGAGGCTTTCCGCCGCGACCTGGTCGTGATCCACACCACGGAGCCGGTGCCTCGCGCGATGGAGCTGGTCAGCGCCAATATGCCGCCCGCCGTCGAAGCCCGCCTCAAGCAGGTGCTGCTCGGCGCCAGCACCGATCCGCAGGCGCGCGACGCGCTGCGCCAGTTCTTCCGCACCACCGGCTTCTACGAGGCCGACGCCGCCACCCAGGCCCAGCTCGACAGCCTTCGGCGCGGCGCTCGCGAGATCCGCGAGGCGCTGGAATGAAACTCCCTTTCCGGCTCGGGCTTCGCGGCGAACTGTTGCTGATCATCAGCGGCGTGATGCTGGTCGTCGCCTCGCTGGTCCTGGCCCTGTGGCTACATGAGAAGTCGAGCAACCGCGACGCCCGCGAGCTGAGCGCCATGGCCCTGCGCGAACTTGCGCGCGAGGGTCTGATGGGGCGGGGGCAGACCTTGTCCAGCCAGCTCGCCGATGCCGCCACCAATCCGCTTTATTACCTGGACCTGGCCAAGCTGGGCGAACTCTCCCGCGCCACGCTGCGCCAGCCTGACGTGGTCTACGTGGTCATCCACGATGCCCAGGGGCAGGTGGTGCACGATGGCTCCGGCGACATCCCCGCCTTCGGCCAGCCGATGTCGGACCCGATGGCCTATGAGGCCCTCAATGCCGAAGGCGTACACGGCCAGTGGAGCGAGAAGCTGCTCGACGTCGCCAGCCCGATCCGGATTGGCGGCGAGCGCATCGGTGGCGTGCGCGTGGGGCTGTCGCGTGACAATGCCAATCGCCGCGAGCAGGCCATGCTCGAGCCGCTGGCCGAGCGCCTGCAGGCGTCGAGCAGCGAACACCTGGGCTGGATCCTGGCGCTGATGGCCGCGCTGGCCGCGATGGGTGTGATGGCGATAAGCCTGCTGCAGCGCCGTATCGTGCAGCCGATCAGCGGCCTGGCCGAAGCCGCGGCGCGCATCGAGCAGGGCCGCTATACCGAGGTGCAGGTCAAGTCGGATCGCCAGGACGAGATCGGCGAACTGGTGCGCGCGTTCTCGCGCATGAGCGAGTCGGTGGCGCGCCATGACCGCGATATCCGCCGCATGGCCTATACCGACTCCCTGACCGGTCTTTCGAATCGGCTGGCGTTCCGCGAGGCGCTCGACGATCGCCTGTTGACCCTGCAGGCCGGCAGTGGCGAGCTGGCCCTGCTGTTCGTGGATCTCGACGATTTCAAGCGCGTCAACGACACCCTGGGCCACGAGGCCGGCGACGAAGTGCTGGGCCAGCTGTCGATGCGCATCCGCATGGCGGTCGAGCGCCTCGGTGGCGTCGGTGCCGAGATTGCCCGCTTCGGTGGCGACGAATTCATCGTGCTGTTCATGGCCGACGATATTCGCACCAGCTCCGGCCACCTGGCCGAAGCCCTGATCGAAGAGATCCAGAGGCCGCTGGTGCTGCGGGGTCGGCAGGTATTCCTGGGCGCGTCGGTCGGCATCACCTTGTTCCCGTTCGACGCCACCGGCGCCGGCCAGCTGCTCAAGAACGCCGACATCGCCATGTACCAGGCCAAGGTCGCCGGCAAGGGCTGCTACCGCTTTTATTCCAAGGCGATGGACCAGGCGGTCGAGCGCCGCGTGCAGCTGGAAGAGGAGCTGCGCGGCGCCTGGGAACGCGGCGAACTCAGCCTGCACTACCAGCCGATCTATCGTTTGGCCGACCGCCGCCTGATGGGCGCCGAGGCGCTGTGTCGCTGGCAGCACCCGCGGCTGGGCGTGGTGCCGCCTTCGGTCTTCATCGAAGTGGCCGAGCAGAGCGGGTTGATCGAAGCCCTGGGCCGACACGTGCTGGTGCAGGCCTGCCAGGACGCCGCCAACTGGGCGCAGCCTGATCGTGAGCCGCCCTTTGTGTCGGTGAACATCTCGCCGCGCCAGCTACGCACGGGTGATCTGCCGGACGTCGTGGCCAGCGCCCTGGCCGCCACCGGCGTGCTGCCGCGCCAGCTGCACCTGGAGTTGACCGAAACCGCCGTGCTCGGCGACGAGGTCCAGGCCAGCGCCCTGCTGTCGCGCCTGCGCGCCACCGGGGTCAAGGTCTGGCTGGACGATTTCGGCACCGGGTTCTCGGGCCTGAGCCATTTGCGCCGGGTGCCGGTGGACGGGGTCAAGATCGATCGCAGCTTCGTCGCCGACGTGCTGCGCGATCCCGATGACCTGGCGCTGACCTCGGCCATTATCGCGATGGCTCATTCGCTGGGTATCACGGTCGTTGCCGAGGGCATCGAGTCCGAAGGCCAGTACGAAGTCCTGCGCGAACGCGGCTGCGACCAGGGCCAGGGTTTCTGGCTCGGTCGGCCGATGCCGGCCGACGAGATGCTGCGGCGCTTCGCGGAGTAATCAGGCGAACAGGTCGCGCACCCACAGCGCGATCTGGCCTGAGAACAGCCCCACCACGACCAGCTCGGCCACGCCCAGGGCCCACGCCGCCAGCATCAGGCGGCCGTCGCGCTCGATCAGGGCGATGGCGAAGGCCAGCAGGATCAGGCCGAAGGGGTAGTTGGTGGCCGGCAGCGGCAGCGCCAGCAGGAAACCCAGCAGCACCAACAGCAGGCCGGTAAAGGCCTGCGCCGCGGGATGGTCAATGACGACCTCGGTGCGCGGACGGCTGAGCTTCTCAAGCCATCCCAGCAGGCGTGAGGTGCGCTTCCGGAATTTTTCCACGCCGTCGCGCGACAGCTCCCGTCGCGACAGGAAGCCCGGGATCCAGGGGTGCGCCAACTGGAACAGCAGCTGCAGGCCGATCAGCGAAACCAGCGGGCCGCTGACGGCGCCGGCACCGATCGGCAGCGGCACGAAGGCCGGCAGCACCGAGATCAGCAGGAACACGCCGAAAGCCCGCGCCCTGAACTGATCGAGCAAATCACCCAAGGTCAGCGAATGCCCGGCGCGGCCCTCTGCCAAGGCGTGAAGCAGGGCGCGCGTGCTGATTTCTGGGCTCATTGGGCCGGAGTCTGTGGGAGGCCGGCTTTATCGGCCCTAAATTACGGGGGAATCCTCGATGGGCGGCAGGCGCGAGATCAGCAGTTTGTCGATGCGCGCGCCGTCCAGGTCCACCACCTCGAAGCGCCAGCCTTCCCAGTCGAAGAGTTCGCCGGCGTGCGGTATGCGTCCAAAACGCGCGATCACCATGCCAGCGACCGTGTGATAGTCGTGTTCTTCCTCGCCCGGCAGGGTGTTCACCGACAGCACCTCGCGCAGTTCTTCGCTGAGCAGGCGGCCGTCCACCAGCAGCGAGCCGTCGGCGCGGGTGACCACCAGGGCTTCGTCGTCCTCGCTTTCGTTGGCCTGCACGCGGCCCAGCACGGCGCCGAGCAGGTCGTTGGAGGAAACGATGCCCTGGATGTCGCCGTACTCGTCCACCACCAGGGCCATGGTCTGCTGTTCCTCGCGGAAGATCTCCAGCAGCTTCATCGCATGGGTGGATTCGGACACGAACAGGGCCGGCCGCAGCTCGCGGAACAGGTCGGGCGTGGTGGTCGAACTGGCGCCGAGCAGGCCGGTCAGCGTCTTGACCTCCAGGATGCCCACCACCTCGGTGTCGCTGCCGCGGTAGACCGGATAGCGCGCAAAGGGCCGCTCGCGCATGGTTTCGAGGTTTTCCTCGACGCTGGCGGAGGCGTCCAGCCAGACGATGCGCGTGCGTGGCGTCATCAGGCCGGCGCTGCTGCGGTCGCCCAGACGCAGCACCCGGTTGATCATGTTGCGCTCGTCGGCATCAATCACGCCCTGCTCGTGGCTTTCGGCCACCAACAGTCGGATTTCTTCTTCCGTGACCTGATTGTCGCTGCCCTGGTTCAGGCGCAGCAGGCGCAGGATGGTGCGGGTACTGAGCGAGAGCAGCCAGACGAAGGGCGTGGCGATGCGCGAAACCCAGGACATGGGCAGCGAGACGCCGCTGGCGATCTTCTCAGGCGCCAGCAGGGCGATCCGCTTGGGCACCAGTTCGCCCAGGATGATCGAGAAATAGGTGATCAGGATCACCGCGAACGCGGTGCCGAGGGCCTGGTTGATGTTCAGGTCGGCGCTGGAACCTGGCAGCAGCGGCTGCAGCAGCGGTTCCAGGCCCAGGGGCTCGATCCAGGCGGCGATGCGGTTGCCGATGGCGTCGCCACCGAACATGCCGGTCAGGATGCCGATCGAGGTGATGCCCACCTGGACGGTGGACAGGAAGCGCTCGGGATGCTCGGCCAAGGCCAGTGCGGCTTCGGCGCGGCGGCTTTCCTGGGCCATCTGGCGCAGCTTGGGCTTGCGCGAGGCTACGACGGACATCTCCGACAGGGCGAAGAAACCGTTGCAGATGATCAGGAACAGGACGATGGCGAGGGAGAGAGTCATGGGCTGCCGGACGGGGCCGGCGCGGGGTTCCATTCGGTCGGGGTGGTGAAGGCGACACTATGCCACAGGCCGGATTCGCCCCTAAGCGCCCGGCCCGGTGCCGTCAGCCGTCATGGCCTTGTAATATGCCGGCTTGTTCACGGTCGGCGCGCCGGCCAGCCACGGGGCCCGCATCCATGTTTTCCCTCCAGACGATCTTCGGAAAAGGCGACAAGTTCTACGGCCTGCTGGAGGCCAGCGCGGCGGCCGCCCGTGAAAGTGCCCGGGCCCTGGGCGAACTGCTGTCCACCCCGCCGGCCCAGCGCTCGCTGGAGAAGTTCAAACTGGCGCGCCACCGCGAGAAGGATCTGGCGGCCCAGATCAGCCGGGAGCTGGTGAACACCTTCGTGACGGCGCTGGAGCGCGAGGACATCGAGGCGCTCAGCAACGTGCTGTACAAGATTCCGAAAGTGGTCGAGAAATTCGCTGAGCGCTACATGCTGGCGTCAGAGCGCATCGGCGACGTCGACTTCGTGTCGCGCGCCGCGATGCTCGAGCGCGCCTGCGGGGTGCTCGTGGACATGGTGGGGCTGCTGCGCAAAGGCATGAACCTGGAGACCACCAAGGGTCTCAATGACCAGATGCAGGCGATCGAGGCCGAGGCCGACCGTCTGATCCTGGAGCTCTACCGCGACACCTACACCCACGAAACCGATCCCATGCGCTATCTGATCCTCAAGGATCTGTTCGAAATCCTGGAAAAGGCCATCGACCGCTGCCGCGACGCCGGCAACGTCATCTACGGCATCGTTCTCAAGAACGCCTGAGCCATGAGCACCGCGCTGATCCTGGTGCTGGCCGTGATCCTGACGGCCCTGGTCTTCGAGTACATCAACGGATTCCACGACACCGCCAACTCCATCGCCACCGTGGTGGCCACCAAGGTCCTCAACCCGACCCAGGCCGTCGCGCTGGCCGCGAGCATGAACCTGATCGGCGCGCTGGCGGGTACCGCGGTCGCCAAGACCATCTCGTCGGGCCTGATCGACGACCAGGTGGTGCTGGTCACGTCCCAGCTGATCATCTGCGCCCTGATGGGCGGCATTATCTGGAACCTGATCACCTGGTGGTTCGGCCTGCCGTCTTCGTCCAGCCACGCGCTTATCGGCGGCCTGTGCGGCGCCGCGCTGGCGGCTTCCGACAATAGTTTCGATGCGCTTATATGGGCCCGCGAGGCCGAACACTGGACCAAGAACCAGGGCATCTTCTGGAAGGTCCTGGTGCCCATGATCAGTTCACCCGTTGCCGGCTTTACCCTCGGCCTGGTGATGATGGGCGCGCTGATGGCCATCATCAGCGCCATGAACGGCGCCGGCGGCTGGCTCGCGCGGATCTCGCGCCCGCGCTGGGTCAATGCGCTGTTTGGCAAGGCGCAGATCTTTTCGGCCGCCTACATGGGCTTCGCCCACGGCACCAACGACGCGCAGAAGACGATGGGCATCATCGCCCTGGCCCTGATCGGCGCCGAGGCCACCGGCACGCTCGACAACCTGCCGGGCTGGCTGGCCTTCATGCACCCGGGCGACACCGACGGCATCGAGACCTGGATCATCGTGACCTGCGCCATCGTCATGGCCGCCGGCACCGCCGCGGGCGGCTGGCGCATCATCAAGACCTTGGGCCACAAGATGGTGAAGCTGCATCCGATCCATGGTTTCGCCGCGGAAACGAGCTCGGCCACCATCCTGACCCTGGCGGCCCATTTCGGTATGCCGGTGTCCACCACCCACAGCATCTCGACCGCGATCATGGGCGTGGGCGTCGCCAAGAACCCGCGCGCGCTGCAGTGGGGCGTGATTCAGAAGATCGTCTGGGCCTGGGTACTTACCATCCCGGCCTCCGGCGGCCTGGCGTGGCTGTTCCTGAAGGGCGTCACGGCCCTGGGCTGGGCCTGAGGCGGGCGGCCTGGCCGCCCGGCGGAGTCAGAGCAGGTCGCCACCGGCGGAAAGCAAACGCTCCATCTGGTCGCCCAGTCCGCCGATTTCCAGCACCAGGCGGTCGATCTCGGCGCCGGTCAGGGTGTCGTAGGGACGGTTTTCGCACAGCTGCAGGTAGGGCACCGAATCGAGTTCGCCGATGGCCAGGTAGCCCAGTCGCGACTGCCAGTTGAACTGCAGCATGCGACGGGCGTCGATGCCGGTCATCGGTGCGATGACCGTGCTGACGCGAAGATAGGGACGCTCGTCCTCGCCGACCATTTCCGACAGGAAGATGCTCTGGTGGCGCTTGCCCTTGTCCAGGGAAAGCTGCACGCAGGCCAGGTAGGGTTCGCTGGCGGTGAGCTTGTAATTGCCCTGTAGCTGGCTGCGGATCTGTTCGAAGTTCTGCATGGCGGCGTGGAAATCTGCGGGAGGGGTATCCTAAACCCGCATGCCGCCAAAGCCTACCGTCAGGACCAAGACCGATGATTCCCGCCAGCGGATCCTTGCGGCAGTTCGCGCCGTGCCTGCCGGCCAGGTGCTGGGCTACGGCGAGGTGGCGCGCCGCGCCGGCCTGCCCGGTCGGGCGCGGCTGGTAGCGCGCATTCTGTCGGCCGGCGATGAGCCCGGACTGCCCTGGCATCGGGTGCTGCGTTCGGACGGGCGGGTGGCTTTCCCGGCGGGCTCGGAAGGTTTCGACGAGCAGGTGCAGCGGCTTCGCGCCGAGGGCGTGCGCATCGAAGACGGGCGCGTGCGCGGCCAGCGTGCGGCGCCGACGCTGGACGAGATGCTGTGGGCGCCGCCGATCGCGGGTAAACGCTGACTCAGCGCCGCGGGCGCTGCCGCAGCCACGCGGCCACGCTGTAGCGCGGGCGGTCCGCCGGCAGGACTTCGTGTTCGACCTCGGCGCTGAGGAACACGACGACGGTGCCCAGGCGCGGCGCGACATCAACCGGACCCTCGGGCAGGTGCAGCCGAAGCTGGCCGCCGGCCGCTTCGGGCCAGTCTGGATTGAGATAGAGCACCAGCGAGATCACGCGGGCATCGTCGCTGCGGAAACGATCGCGGTGGCGGGCGTAGCCGGCGCCGGGCGGGTAGTGCGCGAAGTGCGCTTCGACCGTATCCAGCCCCAGCAGCAGCCGCCGGTTCAAGTCCGCGCGCAGCCTGTCCAGCGCCGCCACCAGCGACTGCGCGGCCGGGCCGCAGGCCGGGTCGTCGAGCCAGAGCGTAGCGTCACCGCGCAGGCCGACGAACTGCCGGCCATCGGTGCGCCCGGTGGCGGCGGGCACCAGGCGCCCGGCCTTGGCGTGATCACGCGCCTCCTGCGCCGTCGCCAGCAGGCGCGTATCGCCGGCATCGAGCGACAGCAAGGCCCAGTCCTGCTCACGCAGCCGGGTTGCCAGCGCATCCAGGGCATCGTCACCGGGAACCAACGAAAGGGGCGGGGTCATGTCGTTATGATACGGGCTGGCTTCCCACAGGCATCCCTTCATGCGACTGCCCCCGGCTACCGCCGGCCTGCTCTGGGCCCTTGGCATTGGCTTCCTGCTCCAGCAGTTCCTCGGTGACCCACTGCTGCTCTATTTCGCGCTGTGGCCGCTGGGCGAGTTTTCGGTCGGTTTCGCCGCCGATGGCTCGCCGCTCAGCGTCGGTTTCCTGCCCTGGCAGGTGCTCAGCTATGGCTTCCTGCACGGCAGTTTCGGCCATGTGTTCTTCAACGGGCTGGCGCTGTACATGTTCGGCTCATCGCTCGAGCAGACCTGGGGTACGCGGCGCTTCCTGGCCTACTTCCTGATCTGCGTCGTCGGTGCCGGTCTGATCCAGCTGGTGGTGGTGACCTCGGGCATCACCGGGCAGGGCATCTACCCCACCATCGGTGCCTCCGGCGGCGTGTTCGGCCTGTTGCTGGCCTACGGCATGCTGTTCCCGAACCGGCAGGTGATGCTGCTGATCCCGCCGATCCCGATGAAAGCGCGCACCTTCGTGATCGTCTTCGGCGCGATCGAGCTGGGCATGGGCGTCTTCGCCAGCAACTCCGGCATTGCCCACTTCGCGCATCTGGGCGGCATGCTGGTCGGCTGGCTGGTGATCCGCTATTGGCGCGGCCAGTCGCCGTTCAAGCCGCGCGGCCCGCGATTGGTGAAATAGACGTCGGGATGAACATGGCGATGAAGCACTTTCTAATCGGATTCGTATTGCTGGCGGCTGCGCCCGCTGTGGCCGCTGTGGCCGCTGTGCCCGCTATGCCGGCGGCAGCCGAAGGCGTGGTCGATTTCAGCGGCTGTTACCAGATCGGACGCGTCGTTGACCCCGAGCTGTCGCCGGACGCCGTGGCCGGTGAAATGAAGGCGCTTCGGGCGGCGGCGGAGCGCGGCGGCATGCGCGCGGCTTACGTGCTGGGGACGCTCTACCGGCTCGGCCCCAGCCATCCGGCGAAGCGACTTCCGCACGATCCGGCGCTGGCGGACCGCTGGTTGCGGCAGGCGGCGATGGCTGGGGACCTCAATGCGATGGCAGGGCTGGCCGAGAACGCGCTTTCGATGGGTCGTGTGCGGGAAGGGTTGATCCTGGCGCTGGCCCAGACCCACTACCTCATGAAGCATCCGAGCCCCGAGCACCGCAAGGTCGGCCTGTACACCCAGCATCTGGTTAGCCGGGGTTTCGCGGCGCTGGGCGAGCCGCGCACCGAGCAACTCGAAACGGAGCTGCTCGCCGAGCTCAATGACTTCGTCGCAACCCATGGCGAGGCCATCGCCGCCGGCATCCTGGGGTTGCCCGAACGCGAACCTGCAACGGCGCCGGCGCCGTCTTGCCCGGGTGCGGAACCTTATGACAGGGAGCGCTGGCCCCTTGAGATCCGTGCCGTCAGCAGCGTCTTGGCCAGGTCTCGGCGTGATGAGGACGCGCCGCCGCACTTCACAATGTTCCATATCGTGGTGAGTCCCGATGGCCGCGTGGCGCGGGCGCTGCCCATTGATTTCTCGCCTGGCCCCGGGCTCTTGAAGCCTATCCAGCGCGCGGTCGAAGGCATGCGCTTCAACGAGATCAAGGGCGCGCCGCCCCGCGTCGCGCTGCTGCCCTTCTCAATGCAGTGAGTAACTGCGGCCTCAGCGCCGCAGCTGCAGGAAGTCGGTGCTGGCGACCAGGCGCAGGCTGTCCAAGCGCGGACGCGCGGTGGGCAGGATGGCCAGTAGCTGCTCGCGCTCACGCTCGAGCGCGTCGATTTCCTCGACCCGCACGGCCGGATTGACCTGCGCCAATGCTTTCAGGCGTGCGATCTCGCCGCCCAGCAGGGTATCCGCCTTCGCCACCGCCTCGGCCACGCGGACCTGGGCGCGAAGCTGGGCTTCCTCACGGGCGCGCTCAAGCATCGGCGGCACCAGCGCGGCCAGCACTTTGCGCTGCGGCGAGAGATCGAACACGCGGTCGCCGGCGCGCAGCCGCGCGCGCTCGCCCGGTGCGAAGTCGGGACGCACCTGCAGGCGCGTGTCCACCGCGACGCTCAGCGGTGCCGGCGGCAGATAGCGCTCCACGTCCAGGCCGCGCGGCGCAACGCACTCGATCACGTTCACCGCCTCCATCACCACGGTGCGCGGCGGCAGGCTGTCGTCGACCAGGAAGGCCGCGTTGCCGGTTTCGCCCGAGACCAGCAGTTCGTTCGCCGAGAGCAGCAGCGGATGGTCGTCGCGCAGATAGAGCAGGTCGTCGCGTCCCAGTGCGGTGGCGCGATCAAACGTGGCGGTGATCGGGCCGTGCTTGAACGCCTCGAAGCCGTCCACCGTGAGGTGCTCGGGATCGAGCAGCCACTGGTTGGGGCCGAGCGCTTCGTTGTGCACGCCGAAGGACTCGAGCAGGCGCAGCGCATGGTCGTCCATGGCGGCGTGTTCGTCGTCCTGACGCAGTGCGGCCAGCAGTTCGCCGCCGTCCTGGCCGCGGCTGCCGAGCTCGAGCAGTCGGTCGCGCCCTTCGGCGATGATGCGCGCCAGTTCCACGTGCCGGTCGCGGCTGCGGGCGATCAGCTCGGTAAGCGCGGGCTCGCGGGCGTCGGCGTCCTGTTCGGCCAGATGCAGCAGTTCGGCGCCGAAGCTGCGAAGCAGCTCGCGACCATCGGCCAGCACCCCGCGGAACGCGTCCAGGCCTTCGTGCACCCAGCGCAGCAGCACCTCCTGGGCGCTGCCCTCGACGGCCGCGGCATGGATGTTGACGTCGCCGGCCTGACCGATGCGGTCCAGGCGGCCGATGCGCTGCTCGAGCATGTCGGGATGCAGCGGCAGGTCCCACAGCACCAGGTGCTGGGCGAACTGGAAGTTGCGGCCTTCGGCACCGATTTCGCTGGCGATCAACAGGCGCGCGCCCTCGGGATCAGCAAAGAAGGCGGCGTTGCGGTCGCGCTGCAGCAGGTTCATGTCCTCGTGGAAGCGCGCCACCTGCAGGCCGGTGCGCAGCCGCAGCGCCTCTTCCAGCGCCTGCACCTTGGCGCGCGAACGACACAGCAGCAGCACCTTGGCTGGCGCCACCCGGTCCAGGATGCCCAGCAGCCATTCGGTGCGCGGGTCCTTGGTGTAGTCGTGCTCGGGCTCGTCGTCGCTGTCGCCGACGTCGTGCGCGAATTCGGCGCGCAGGCGGCCGAGCACAGTGGGGTCTTCCGGTGCGTCGAGCGCCGTGACCCAGGGCAGCCGCGCCGGGAATCCACCCACCGCCGCGCGGCGATTGCGGACCATCACCCGGCCGGTGCCGTGGCGATCGACCAGGTCCGCCAGCAGGGCATCGCGTTCGGCGTTGTCACCGGCGGCGATGCGGTCAAGGCGCGCGACCAGCGCGGCCTCGTCATCCGGGAAGAGGCCCGAGAGCGTGGCCATGTCAGCGGCGGTCAGCGCCTGGCCTTCGAGCAGGCGCTCGGCCAGCGCCGAGAGTTCGAGATAGCGACGCGATTCGGCGCGGAAGCCGTCCAGGTCGGTATAGCGCGCGGGATCGAGCAGGCGCAGGCGGGCGAAGTGGCCGCCCAGGCCCAGCTGTTCCGGCGTGGCGGTGAGCAGCAGCAGGCCAGGCGTGCGTGCGGCCAGCGATTCCACCAGCGCATAGCCCGGGCTGGAGAACTCCGGCGTCCACACCAGGTGGTGCGCTTCATCCACCAGCAGCAGGTCCCAGCCGGCGGCCAACGCCTGGTGCGCGCGTTTGTCGTGGCTGGCCAGCCAGTCCACCGAGGCGATCACGCACTGTTCGTCCTCGAACGGATTGGCCTTGGGCTCGGTCATCTCCAGCGATTCGCAGCGCTCCTCGTCGTAGATGGCGAAGGGCAGGTTGAAGCGGCGCAGCAGTTCCACGAACCACTGGTTCACCAGGCTTTCCGGCACCAGCACCAGCACCCGCTTCGCGCGGCCGCTGGCCAGTTGCTGGGCCGTGACCAGGCAGGCTTCGATGGTCTTTCCCAGGCCCACTTCGTCGGCCAGCAGCAGGCGCGGCGGGCGGCGGCGCCCGGCCATCTCGGCCACGCGCAGCTGGTGCGGGATCAGGTCGATGCGCGCACCCAGCACACCCCAGCCCGGGTGGGCGCGGGCGTCGGCGCGACGCTGCAGGCATTCGCGCCTGAACTCGAACTGGTCGTTGCGATCCACGCGGCCCGACAGCAGCCGTGAATCCGCCTGCGAGACCGGCTGCTCGGCGTCAAGCTCGCCTTCGGCATGCACTGCGCCATCACAGGTGTATTCGATCAGTAACTCGCGCAGTTCGGCGCGTTCGACGGTCTTGTCTTCGCCGCCGATGCGCACGCGCTCGCCGGTCCGGAACACCGCGCGAATCAGCGGCGCCGAGCCCATGGCATACATGCGCACGACACCGGTGCCGGTGAAGACGATCTGCACCTGGCGTCCGGCCAGACGGAGCACTGTGCCGAGCCCCAGCTCGGGCTCGGCACTGGAGAACCAACGTTGTCCGGGAGCGAAATTGTTCATCAGCGCCAGAGGGCGACCTGCTCCTTGGCCGGTCGCTGCATCGCGACGCGGCCCTTGCAGCCGAAGGTTTCACCGAAGGCCGGCAGGTTGGCCAGCGGACCGTTCACACGCCACTTGGCCGGCGCGTGGATGGCGCTGGCCTGGGCGGCGGCCAGCACGGTGTCCACGTCCTTGCGCGGCCACAGGCTGGCCCAGCCGGTGAAGAAGGCCTTGGCCGACGCGGCGTCCACCGTGCCCTGGGCATGGATGGCGTCCCAGGCGATTTCCAGGCCGGCGAGATCGGCGGCGTTCTGGGCGAGGCTGCCGGCACCGTTGACGCGCGTGGCGCCGCCGGTGGCGGAGTAGGCGCTGTACTGCGGCACCAGCGGCGCGATGCGCTGGTCCCAGGCGGCCTTGTCGGCGCCTTCGAAGCTCATGGCCAAGCTCATCTGCTGCGCGATCAGCGCACCGAGGCCACCGAAGTCAGCAGCGCTGCCGCCGTCGTCGAGCAGCGGCGGCTGCAGGGTGGCGGCCGTCACCAGCAGGCGATTTTCCTTGGGCAGGTAGGCGACCAGCGGCTGCCACTGCTCGGCCGGCCAGGCGAAGCGGGCGCGCACCAGCGCGTACTTCATCAGCCACTTGCGCAAGGTGAGCACATTGCCGGCGAGGCTATCGCGGCTGAAGCGCAGGTCGTCGAAGACGTTGTCCGGCACCTCGGTGCCCAGCTGCACCACCATGGCCTCGAGGCGCTGGCGGGCGCTGGCCTTGCCGGCGTCGCTGAGCCAGGCGGCCTGGTCAACGCGGGCGATTGCGCTGGCACGCACGGCGGCGGCGATGGCCTGCGCGCGCTCCTGGCGCGGCACCGGCAGGAAGCGCTGGGTGTAGGCGGCGTCGATCAGCTCGGGAACGCGGGCCTCCAGCACCCAGCGGGCCCGCAGGGCGCGCGGGGTCGGCGCGGCCTGGCCGTGCAGGGTGACGTCGTAGAGCTGGGCCCAGGGGTCGTTGAAGGCCTTGCCCAGCGCGGGCGCCATATCGCGAACGATCTGTGCGCGCAGGTAGACCTTCCACTGCTCGGGCTTGGTCTTTTCGAGCAGCTGGTTGAGCGTGGTGAAGAAGGCCGGGCCGGTCATCGCGACCTGGGTCGCCTTCAGGCCGTGTGCGGCCATCAGGTCCTCGAGGCCGAGGTCGCCGGCCAGGGTCTGGGCCTCGCCGATGGCCATGACCGTGAAGGGCTGGCCGGACAGCGTGGCCTGCGCCAGCTGGCGCTCCATCTGCAGCACGGCGGTGGCTTCAGCGGCGGCCTTGGCCGGGGCCGAGCCGGTCAGGGTCAGCCACCCGGTGAGCGCCGTCTGGTAGCGCGCTTCAACCGGCTGCACCAGCGGGTCGGTATTGGCGTAGAAGCCGGGATCAGGCAGGCCCATGCCGCCCGGGCCGACCTGGGCATAGGGATTGCCGCTGGCGTCGCGGAGCACCTGCAGGTCAACGACCACGGGCATGCCGGCCGCGTGCAGGGCGGCGATGGCCGGGGCGATGTCGCGCGGGCGGCGGATCTTGTTGACGATCGCCAGCAGCGGCTCGATCGGGCGCAGCCCCTGGGCCTCGATGGCGGCTTCGTCCTGGGCGCTGGCGAACAGGTCGGCCAGGCGCATCGACACCGTGGCGCCGGCCGGGGCCGTGGTGGCGGCCAGCACCTGGTCCCGCTGCTGCAGGCCCAAGGCGTTGAGCTGGTCCCAGCGGCTAAAGGAGGTGGCGCCTGCCGGCAGCGCGTTTTGCGTCAACCAAGCCGCGTTGGCATGGCCATAGAAGTCGGCACAGGCCAGCGGAGCGCTTTGCGCGGCGACGGGGCCGGCCAGGGCGACCAGCGCCAGGGCCAGCAACGAGGGAAAAAGGGGGCGCATGCGGATGGGCATCGCGGACTCCGGACAGGGGGAGGGGATTCTACCGCCGCGCCGCCCTTTGCCCCAAGACTTACGGACACCGGATGCAAAACGGCCCGGGCAAGCCCGGGCCGTTCGCGAAGCTCAATGCCTCAGGAAATCACCAGATCGAGACCTTGGCGTCGCCGCCGCGGACCATCGGATCGCCTTCCACGCAGCCGAAGGCCGCCGCAAAGGCCGGCAGGTTCGAGGGCGCACCCATGGCGCGGAAGCGGGCCGGGGCGTGCGGATCGGTCTGCAGGCGCACCTTGAGCTCTTCGGGCTTGTAGTTCACGCGCCACACGGTGGCCCAGTTCATGAAGAAGCGCTGGTCCGGCGTGTAGCCGTCGATCTGGGCCACGCGCTTGTTCTCCAGCGCCTTCTGCAGGGCGTCGAAGGCCACGGCCAGGCCGCCCAGGTCGGCGATGTTCTCGCCCAGGGTCAGGTTGCCGTTGACCTTCATGTCGTCGCCGTAGCCGTACTCGTTGAACTGCTGGACCAGTCGGCGGGTGCGCTCCTGGAAACCGGTCATGTCGGCCTCGGTCCACCAGTTCTTGAAGTTGCCGGTGGCGTCGAAGCGGCTGCCCTGGTCGTCGTAGCCGTGGATCATCTCGTGGCCGATCACCGCGCCGATGCCGCCATAGTTCACCGCATCGTCGGCTTCAAGGTCGAAGAACGGCGGCTGCAGGATCGCGGCCGGGAATACGATCTCGTTGGCCAGCGGGTTGTAGTAGGCGTTGACCGTCTGCGGGCTCATCTGCCATTCGGTCTTGTCCACCGGCTGGCCGATCTTGGCCAGGTTGAAGCGATGGTTGAATTCACCGGCCGCCATCAGGTTGGCGACGAAGCTGTCGCGGCTGGTCTGCAGGCCGCTCCAGTCGCGCCACTTGTCCGGGTAGCCGATCTTGGGCGTGAACGAGGCCCACTTCACCAGCGCCTGTTCCTTGGTTTCCGGGCTCATCCACTCGAGATTCTCGATGCGGGCCTTGAGCGCGGTGCTGAGGTTGCCGACCAGCTCCTGCATGCGCGCCTTGGCCTCGGGCGAGAACGCGACTTCAACGTATTCCATGCCCAGGGCTTCGCCCAACTGGCCGTTGATGGTGTTGAGCACGCGCTTCCAGCGCGGCTGCATTTCGGCCTGGCCGCGCAGCGTCTTGCCGTAGAAGTTGAAGTTCTCTTCGGCGAAGGCGTCCGACAGGAACGGCGACAGGCCGTCCACGGCCTGGAAGCGCAGGTAGGCCTGCCAGGTGGCGGCCGGCACGTCGGCCAGCATCACGCTGACTTCCTTGTGGAAATCGGGCTGGGCCAGCGAGAACATCTCCGGCAGGTCCAGGCCCTGTGCGGCGAAGTAGCTGGACCACTTGAAGTTCGGCGTCAGCGCGTCGGCGTCGGCGATGCTGATCGGGTTGTAGTACAGCGACACGTCGCGCGAGAGCTGTTCGCTGGAGGCCGAGACCTTGGCCAGGCGCGTTTCAAAGGCCATCACGTCGGCGGCCTGGGACGCGGCGGTTGCCTCGTCGGCACCGGCCAGTTGAAGCACCTTGGCGATATGGGCGACGTAAGCCTCGCGCACGGCGGCGTGCTTCTCATCGAAGTAGTAATCACGGTCCGGCAGGCCCAGGCCCGCCTGGCTGGCGTAGGCGATGTTGACGCTGGAGTCCTTGAAATCCGGGCTCGGGCCGAAGCCGAACACGAAGCCCTGGCCTTTGGCGTAGCTGGTGGAGATGAACTCCGCGATCGCCTCGGGGCTTTCCAGCGCGGCAATCTGGTCGAGCATCGGCTGGATCGGGGTCATGCCGGCGGCGTTGACGGCGGCTTCGTCCATGCCGGTGGCCCAGACGTCGCCGATCAGCTTGGCGGTGCCGCTGGCATCGGCCTGCGCGGCCAGGTTCTCGACCAGCTTCTGCTGGATCTCGAGCGAGCGCTCGGACAGCACCACGAAGGGGCCCCAGGTGGTGCGGTCGGACGGCACCGGATTGGCGGCGAGCCACTTCGCGTTGACGAAGCCGTCGAAGTCCTGGCAGGCGGCGATATTGGTATCCACGTCGCTGGCCATCAGCGAGATGGCCGGCGTCTTGAGCGTGGCGAGGTCGACCACCGGGGCAGCGTCCGTCGGCGCGACGGCAGCGTCGGCGGGCGCGTCGGCCTTCTGGCAGGCGGCGAGCGCGACGGTGACCGCAAGGGCCAGGGCGAGAGGTTTGAAGTTGCGAGGATTCACGGCAGTCTCCAGGCCCGGTCGGGCCAGATGAGGAAAGGGGGGGCTGCCACAGACGGCAGCCGAGCCCCATGAGTCTGGACCTCCCGGTCCGTTCCGGCAAAGGCCACACGTCACGCCCGAGATGACGCCACCCTCTGTAGGAGGGCCTTCAGGCCCGAAGCTTTTTGGCGGAAAGCTTCGGGCCTGAAGGCCCTCCTACAGAGGGGGGGCTTCGGGACTGAAGTCCCTCCTGCGGGAAAGAAGAAGCCCGGCGCGGGGCCGGGCTTCCTGGGGGTTGCGGGCTTGCCTGGTCTTACCAGATGACGACGCGGTCATCTCCCGAGCGCACCATCTTGTCGCCTTCCTTGCAGCCGAAGGCGTCGGCAAAGGCCGGCAGGTTCGACGGTGCACCGACCGCGCGGAACATGCCCGGCGAGTGCGGGCCGACCGTCAGCTGCTGCTTGAGCTGCGCCTCGGTGAAGGCGATGCGCCAGACCGTGGCCCAGTTCATGAAGAAGCGCTGGTCCTGGCTGTAGCCGTCGACCATCGGATCGGTGAAGCCTTCGCCCTGGGCGCGCTGGAGCGCGTCGAAGGCGACGGTGACGCCGCCGAGATCGGCGATGTTCTCGCCCAGGCCCAGGCGACCGTTCACGTTCATGCCCGGCAGCGCCTCGTAACCGCTGTACTGGTCGGCGAGCTTGTCGGTGCGGGCGTTGAAGTTGGTGCGGTCGGCGTCGGTCCACCAGTTGGCCATGTTGCCGGCCGCGTCGAACTTGCTGCCCTGGTCGTCGAAGCCGTGCAGCATCTCGTGGCCGATGACCGCGCCGATGCCGCCGTAGTTGAGCGCGTCGTCGGCATTCACGTCGAAGAACGGCGGCTGCAGGATCGCGGCCGGGAACACGATCTCGTTGGCGGTGGCGCGGTAGTAGGCGTTCACCGTCTGCGGGCTCATGCCCCACTCGCTGCGGTCGACCGGCTTGCCGATCTTGTCGAGGTTGTAGCGGTAGTTGAAGGCCGAGGCCGCCATCAGGTTGCCGGCGTAGCTGTCGCCACCCACGTCCAGGCCGCTCCAGTCACGCCACTTGTCCGGGTAACCGACCTTCGGCGTGAAGCTCGACCACTTCTCGATCGCCTTGACCTTGGTCTCCTCGCTCATCCACTCCAGGTTCTCGAGGCGGACTTTGAGCGTGGCCATGAGGTTGCTGACCAGCGCTTCCATCTTGGCCTTGGACTCCGGCGGGAAGGCCTGTGCGACGTAGAGCTGGCCGAAGCCTTCACCCATGCTGCCGTTGAGCGCGCCGAGCACGCGCTTCCAGCGCGGCGCCATTTCCTGCTGGCCGGCGAGGGTTTTGCGATAGAACTCGAAGTTGGCCTGCTCGAAGGCGCTGCTCAGGTAGGGCGCGGCGCCGTCGATGGCGCGGAACTGCAGCCAGGTCTTCCACTGCTCGACCGGCACGTCGGCCAGCATCGCGTCGAATTCCTTGAAGAAGCCCGGCATGGCCAGCGAGAAGCTGGTCGGCGCCTCGACGTCGAGCGCGCTGAAGAACGCCGTCCAGTCGAAGTTCGGCGTGCTGGCGTTGGCGTCGGCCAGGCTGACCGGGTTGTAGCGCGTCGCCGGGTCGCGCATTTCGACGCGGCCGAGCGAGGAGCGGGCGATGCGGGTCTCGAAGTCGAGCACCTGCTGGGCCTGGGCCTTCGCGGTCTCGGCGTCGGCGCCGGCCAGGGTCATCAGGGTCTCGACGTGGGCCAGGAACGCGGTGCGGACCTTGAGGTAGTCCTCGCGGTCTTCCAGGTAGTAGGCCTTCTCGGGCAGCGACAGGCCGCCCTGGGTGGCATAGGCGATGTTGATGTTCGAGTCGTTGTAGTCGGCCATCGCATAGAAGCCGAACAGCATGCCGTTGCCTTCCGCGTAGGCGGCGCCCAGGTAGGCCGGGATGTCCGCGTTGGAAGCGATCGCGGCGATGCGGTCGAGCTCGGGCTGGACCGGCGAGATACCGGCGGCTTCGATCGCCGCTTCGTC
Organism: Arenimonas alkanexedens; assembly: GCF_054781355.1. Classification (NCBI taxonomy): domain Bacteria; kingdom Pseudomonadati; phylum Pseudomonadota; class Gammaproteobacteria; order Lysobacterales; family Lysobacteraceae; genus Arenimonas; species Arenimonas alkanexedens. Next base: position 231,233 of record NZ_BAAGUO010000002.1, on the reverse strand, counting down.
CATGCCGGCGCTGAAGAAGTCGCCGACCTTGCGCTCCATGCTGCCTTCGGCGAAGTCACCGGCCGCCGCGGCCTTGGCGATCTCGTGCTGCACCTGCAGCGAACGCTCGCCCAGCGCCGGGAAGGCGCCCCAGGTCGTGCGGTCGGCAGGCACCGGGTTGGCGGCGAGCCACTTGGCGTTCACGTGGCCGTTGAAGTCCTGGCAGGCCTGGATCTCGGGGCTGACGTCGTCGGCGCTCAGCGAGATCGGCTGCTGGGCGACCTGGGACAGGTCCACCTGCAGCTGCGGGGCTTCGGCGACCGGCTCGGCCGGGGCTTCGGTCTTCTGGCAGGCAGCCAGGGCGAAGGTGATGGAAAAAGCGAGTGCGAGCGGCTTGAGCGGGCGCAGGTTCATGGATTCCCCGGGGTTGACGAGTGGACGCCGAAGCCTAGGGCATTGGCGGTGAGCATGGTGTAGGCCAGAGGTCATGGGTCGCGGCCGTGGCTCGGGACGCGCGCTGGTTTGCCTCGTCCGCGGGGATTTCGTACTTTGGCCGCCCTTGCCGACTCTTGGACGACCCTGCCGATGAAGGTCCTGCTCGCCCGCCACGGGGAAACCCCCTGGAACGCCGAAGGCCGCTACCAGGGCCAACGCGACATTGCCCTGTCGCCGGTCGGCGAGGAACAGGCACGCAAGCTGGGCCAGCGCCTGGCCCAGGTGCCGGTGACGCGTGCCGTGGCCTCGCCGCTCGGGCGTGCGCGCCGCACCGCCGAGCTGGCGCTGGGCAGCGCCCGCGCCGCGCAGCTGACGCTGGATCCGGACCTTCAGGAAATCGGCCACGGCGACTGGGAGGGCCTGCTAGCCGCCGAGATCCGCGCCAAGGACCCGGTGCTGCTGAAGGCCTGGCGGGATGCGCCGGAAACGGTGCAGATGCCCGGCCCGGGCGGGGAATCGATCATCCAGGTGCTGGACCGCTGCTGGCCGGCCTTCCAGCGCGCCTGCGACGGCCTCGGGGCAGACGACACGCTGCTGGTGGTCGCCCACGACGCGGTCAACCGCGTCATCCTGTGCCGAATCCTGGGCCTGCCGCTGTCGCGGATGTGGAGCTTCCGGCAGGCCCCCACGACGCTGAACCTGCTCGAGGGCGAGTCAGTGATGTCGCTGGACGTGGTGCGTCTCAACGACTGCAACCACCACACGGGATTGTTCGGCGAAGCGGTGCACCGGGCGCTTTAACCCGTGGGGCTTGGCCGCTCGCGAGGGGCCGGCGCTTACGGCGGGTCGCGCAGGCGGGGCTTCCAGCTGGACGGGCGCGGCGGCTTGCCCGGCAGCAGGCGCCCGAAATTGAGGCTGAAGAATCCGTTGTGCTGCGCGGCTATCGGGCCAGAGGCCAGATAGCAGGCCAGCAGCGCTGCGAACCGGTCGGTGTCCACATCGTCGTCGCTAGTCACGTCGAGTACTTTCTCGTGGCCCCACTGCAGCCGGTTCTCGACGACCTCCGCGACCTGGATGCCGTTGTGACGGATCGAGGCGTGCAGGCCGGGGTGATGGATGATTTCGTAGCGATCGGACCCACCGGCCAGGCGGCCGGTCAGACGTTTCTCCGCGAATCGAAGGTGGCGATGGTCGGCCCGGGCATCTGGCGCATCGTCAGCCGGCGGGAGAAGAAGCCGTCAAAGTTGGCGACCAGGTAGTTTTCCTGGCTCTCGCGATGCACCGACCAGGGCGACTTGCCGCCGCCCGAGCATCGTGCAACCCACTTCATCGCCGGGGGTCAGTCGTTGGCTTGCGGCGCGCCGTCGGCGGCGGTGTCGTCGCCTTCAGGAGCCTGCTCCGGCTCGCCGGCGCGCTTGCGGGCGGCCTTTTCGGCGTCTTTCTCGGCTTTCTTCTTGGCTTTGGCGAGCTCGCGCTGGCGCTTTTCGAACGAATAATTGGGCTTTGCCATGGGCGGGCTCGGTGCGGGTAGGCGCTTAGTCTAACCGCTGTGCCGCACCAAGGCTCCGCCCGGGCCCGTTTTGGGCGGCCTCACCGGCTTTCGGGGTCGGAGATCAGCATCATCCGCACCGGCGGGCCTTCGTTGATCCACAGCCCGTCAAAGAACAGCGAAAGGCCGTTGGGGAAGTCGGCACGGTGTTCGGGCGTGTCATCTATCCCGGCGTGCATGAACGGGTCGCCATCCACGACCCATTCGCCGTGGACGCCGCTGGTGTTGACGCCATCGCCCAGTCGAAACCCGCGGTCGGTGGCGCCTCGATAGAAGGGCGGCCGCAGCGCGAGGCTGTGCAGGGGCAGTGCCGCACACGCCGGGATTTCGCGGACGAAGGCGGGCAGATCGCGCGCCGCCTGTTGCGCCGGCATCGCGCGATGCGCCGTCCAGCAGGGGCCGTGCTGGACTTCGAACATCAGGACCAGGCCGCCATTGGCATAGCTGAGCTGATAGGTCGTGTAGTTGCCGGCCATCAGCGTGACCTGCCCCGGGCCGAGGCGCGCGAGGACGTCGCCCAGCGTAGTGCGGCCCAGCTGCAGGTCGGCCAGGCCCTCGCCTGGCTTCAAGGGGGCCATGGCGCAAGGCGCCAGGGCCGGCGGCGGGGACGGCGAACAGCCCGCCAGCGCCAGCAGCATCAGCAGCGCCAGCCTGCAGGCCCTGCCTCCCGGAATGATTGGTCGCTGCCGCATGGCCGCTCTCCTCGCTTCGCCACCGCAGCGTATCGCAATCCCCCGGCGTCCCCCGCGCTCGCCGTCGCGAGCCGCCATGCCGGATAATGAGCGCATGCAGCGAACCCTCGACCAATGGCTCGAATACCAGCAAACCGTCCACCCCCGGGACATTGAAATGGGGCTGGAGCGCGTGGCTGAGGTCGCCCGGCGCCTGGGCCTGGGTTCGCCCGGGCGAAAGGTGGCGATCATTGCGGGCACCAACGGAAAGGGCTCCACGGTCGCCTTCATCGAGGCGATGGCGCGCGCGGCCGGGCTGCGGGTCGGGGCGTTCACCTCGCCGCACCTGCTGCGCTACAACGAGCGCGTGCGCATCAATGGCGAGGATGCCGGCGACGACGCCCTGATAGCGGCGTTCGAAAGCATCGAGGCGGCTCGGGGCGAGATTCCGCTGACGTATTTCGAGTTCGGCACCTTGGCCGCGCTGATGCTGTTCGAGGCTGCCGGCCTGGACCTGGCGATCCTCGAGGTCGGCTTGGGCGGACGCCTGGATGCCGTGAACATCATCGACGCAGACGTGGCGGTGATCACCACCGTCGACCTCGACCATCAGGACTATCTGGGCGTTGATCGCGAGGCGATCGGTGCCGAGAAGGCCGGCATCCTGCGCGCCGGCAAACCCTGCGTGCTGGCCGAGAAGGATCCGCCTTCGTCGGTGCTGCGCCGCGCCTACGCGATCGGCGCGTTCGCGATTCGCGGTCATTCCGACTATCTGTTGGACGACCTGGGCGACGAGGGCTGGCGTTGGCGCGAACCGGGCTACGAGATCACGCTGCCCCATCCCACGCTGGAAGCCCCGGCCCAGCGCGGCAACGCGGCGGCGGCGATTGCGGCCCTGCGTGCCCTCGACCTGCCGATCCCTGACGCCGCGCTGCGCGAAGGCGTGCGCGCCGCTCGCGTCCCGGGCCGGCTGCAGCGGCTGCCGGGCGCGCCCGAACGCGTGCTCGACGTCGCCCACAACCCGCAGAGCGCGCGCCAGCTCGGCGACTGGCTGGCGGCGAACCCGCGGCCGACGGTCGCGGTGTTCAGCGCGCTGGCCGACAAGGACATCGCGGGCCTCGTCGGACCGGTGGCGCCGCATGTGCTGGCCTGGCACCTCGGACCGATTACCGATGCGGGACCGCGCGGGCTGGCGGTGGACGCGCTGGCCGAGCGCCTGCGGGCGGCCCTGCCCGAGGCCGCGCTGCGGTCTCACGAAAGCCTGGGCGCCGCGCTGCAGGCGGCTGCGGTGGCGATCGGGCCGGCGGGGCGGGTGCTGGTGTTCGGCTCTTTCCACACCGTGGCTGAAGCGCTGGCTTCGCGCTGAGCAAGCGCAAGCAGCAACCCGGCTATAATTCGCGCCACTCCCCGGCCGGACCGCGCCCCGATGGATTCAGCCTTGAAACAACGCCTGATCGGCGCCGCCGTGCTGGTGGCGCTGGCGATGATCTTCCTGCCCATGCTGCTCAAGGGCCCCGACCTGTCCGAGCCCGATGCTGCCCAGGTACCCCTGGACATGCCCGCGGCACCAGACCAGGCCTTCGAGACCCGCGAAGTGCCCCTGACCTTGCCGGCGGCGCAGGCGCCCGATGGCGGCGTGCTCGGCATGGCGCCGCGGCCGGCCGATCCCAATGCGCTGGCCACGGTCGACCAGACCACGCTGCCGCCAGCGCGCACCGGGCTGGACCCTGAGGACCAGAACGCGCCGCTCGCCGCAGTCGATGCCGCCAGCGGTCTGCCGGTGCCGGCCCCCGCGCCAGTCGCGGTGACGCCGACGCCCGACGCGCCCGTGGCGCCGCCGCCGGTTGCCGTGTCGTCGCCGGCCGCGACGACCCCGGCGCCCGCCAGCACGGCGGGTGGCAACTACATGGTCAACGTCGGCAGTTTCTCCAACCTGGCCAATGCCCGCGTGCTGGCTGACAAACTGCGTTCGCGCGGCCTGCCCCTGACCAGTGAATCCGTGGACGTTTCCGGCAAGCCGGCCATGCGCCTGCGCGTAGGACCTTACGGTGACCGCACTGCGGCCGAGGCCGCACGCCTGCGGGTGGAGTCGGTGACCGGTGGTTCGGCGGTCGTGGTGGCGCTCAACGCGTCGGCGTCTGCCGCCGCGGCCGCACCCGCGCGCGCCAGCACGGCGCCGACGGTGGGTTTCGCGGTGCAGCTGGGCGCGCTCAGCTCGGAAGCTGACGCCAACGCGCTGCGTGATCGCGCCCGCGCCGCTGGCTTCGTCGCCTTCCACCAGCGGGTCAATACCGACCGCGGTGCGATCTGGCGCGTCCGGGTCGGGCCGGAGGCCGATCGTGCCAGTGCCGATCGCCTGCTGGACACCGTGCGCAGCAAGCTGGCCATGCCGGACGCCATCGTCGTGCCGCACCCGTGAACCACGAACGGCGTTGATGATGAACTGGGCTGACTACGCGCTGCTGGCGGTGCTGCTGGTGTCGATGGGCGTTGGCCTGTGGCGCGGTTTCGTGGTTGAGGTGCTGTCGCTGACGGTTTGGGTTGCGGCGTTCTGGGTCGCGATTGGCTTCGGCGCCGAGGCCTCGGAATTCTTTTCCGGCGTCGAGCAGGCGTCGGCGCGGCTTTTCCTGGGCTATGCCGGCGTCTTCGTCGGGGTGCTGCTGTTGGGCGGCCTGGTGACCTGGGCGCTGGGGAAGTTCATCGCCAACACCGGCCTGTCGGCCACCGACCGGGTGCTGGGCGTCGGCTTCGGCTTGATGCGCGGCCTGGTGCTGGCCTGCGTCGCGGTGCTGCTGATGGGCTTCACGGCGCTGCCTGCCGAAGCCTGGTGGCATGAGTCGAAACTGATGCCCGGCGTCCAGCGCGGCGCTGAGTGGATGCAGGCTTTCCTGCCTGACGGCGCTGCCAGCGAACTGAACTTCGCAGCGCCATCGTTGTTGCCCCAAATGAGTGACCCGGTCGTGCCGCAAGACGCGACCGCCCCCCCTGTTCCGGAGAACTGAATCATGTGCGGCATCATCGGAATCGCCGGCTCCACCGACGTGGCGGCCGCCCTGTACGACGCGCTGACGGTGCTTCAGCACCGCGGCCAGGACGCGGCCGGCATCGCCACGCTCGACGGCAGCCGGCTGCGCCTGCACAAGGGCAACGGACTGGTGAAGGAGGTCTTCGACGAGCGCGCGATGGAGCTGCTGGCGGGCAAGGTTGGCATCGGCCATTGCCGCTATCCGACGGCCGGCTCCGAGGGCAGCGACGAGGCCCAGCCTTTCTATGTCAATTCGCCCTACGGCATCGCGCTGGCGCACAACGGCAACCTGATCAACACCGACGCGCTGCGGCGCATGGTGTTCGAGCAGGACAAGCGCAACATCAACACCGAGTCGGACTCCGAAGTGCTGCTCAATGTGTTCGCGCATGAGCTGCAGGCGCAGGGCCGGCTCGACCCGCAGGCCGCCGCGGCGGCCGTGGCCGGCGTGCATCGCCGCTGCAGCGGCGGTTACGCGGCGGTGGCGATGGTGCTGGGCCTGGGCCTGGTGGCCTTCCGCGACCCGCACGGCATTCGTCCGCTGGTGCTGGGCCGGCGCGAGCGCGATGGCCGCCCCGAGTACGCGGTGGCCTCGGAATCGGTCGCGCTCGATATCCTGGGCTTCGTGCGGGTGCGTGATGTGTTGCCGGGCGAAGCCGTGGTGATTACGCCCGATGGCGAGCTGTATGCCGAAGCCATCGTGCAGGAGCAGCCGCATGCCCCCTGCATCTTCGAGTTCGTGTACTTCGCGCGCCCCGACTCGATGATCGAGAACATCTCGGTGCACAAGGCGCGCATGCGCATGGGCGTGACCCTGGGCCAGAAGATCCTGCGCCTGCGTCCCGACCACGACATCGACACCGTGATCCCGATCCCCGACACTTCGCGCGACGCCGCGCTGGAAATCGCCAATGTGCTGGGCGTGAAGTATCGCGAGGGGTTCATCAAGAACCGCTACGTCGGCCGCACCTTCATCATGCCGGGGCAGGGTGAGCGGGTGAAGTCGGTGCGCCGCAAGCTCAACCCGATCCCGTTGGAGTTCAAGGGTCGCGTGGTGCTGCTGGTGGATGATTCGATCGTGCGTGGCACCACCAGCCAGCAGATCGTGCAGATGGCGCGCGACGCTGGCGCCAAGAAGGTTTACCTGGCTTCCGCGGCGCCGCCGGTGCGCTACCCGAACATCTACGGTATCGACATGCCTTCGGTCGAGGAGTTGGTCGCGCACGGGCGCACCGAGGACGAGATCGAGAAGGTGCTGGGCTGCGACTGGCTGATCTACCAGGACCTGGCCGACCTGGAGGCGGCGGTCGCCGGCCCCAAGTTCCCGGGCCGCAAGTTCGACAGCTCCTGCTTCAGCGGCGAGTACGTCACCGGCATCGAGCCGGGCTACTTTGAACGTATCCAGCAGCTGCGTTCCGACGAAGCGAAGCGGAAGCGGCGCAGCGTTTAAGCCTGTGCAGCATCCGACGATTCAATGATGCGATCCCTGCACGACGTCGCCCTCGAATGCCTGATGGCATGCCAGCCGGCGGAGAAGCTGCGCCTTACGCACGACGCCGCGGTCGCGTTCCGGGCCGGGCGGCTGGCGATTTCGGACGATGCATCGGTGCCGGAGGCGATTCCGGTGCCGGGCCGGCCCGACGCGCCGCAGCTGGTGTCGCCGCGGGAAGTGCCGCAGCGCGGGCTGGGCAGCGAGGCCGGGCGCGGTGCTTTCCTGCACGCCATCGCGCACATCGAGTTCAACGCGATCAACCTGGCCTGGGATGCGGTGTATCGGTTCCGCGGTATGCCGGCGGACTTCTACGCCGACTGGGTCGGCGTGGCCGAGGACGAGGCGCGCCACTTCGCCTTGCTGTCCGAACGCCTGGCTGCGCTGGACACCGCCTATGGCGATCATCTCGCGCACAACGGCCTGTGGGAGATGGCCGTGGCCACCGCCGACAGTTGCCTGCGGCGCATGGCGCTGGTGCCGCGCGTGCTCGAGGCGCGTGGCCTGGACGTGACGCCGGGCATCATTACGCGGCTACGGCTCAATCGCGACGAGGCGTCGGCCGCGGTGCTGGAAGTGATCCTGCGCGAAGAGGTGGCCCACGTGGCCGCGGGCACGCGCTGGTTCCACTGGTGCTGCGAGCGCGAGGGGCTGGCGCCGGGGCGCGAATTCATCCGGCTGGTGCGCGAAGTGGCACGCGGCTCGCTGCGCGGCCCCTTCAATCGTCCGGCCCGGCATGCCGCCGGCTTCGACGACTACGAAATGACCGAACTCGAAGCCATGGAGCCCGCCAAATGAAGCGAATGATGACGGCCGTCCTGCTGCTTTTGGTTGCGTGCCAGCCGCAGCCGGTTGACCCGGCGTTTGACGAAACCGCGGGCGCTGAACTTTTGGTGGCTTATGAAGCCGCGCGTACGGCGGGCGACTTCGAGATCGCCGAAGCCCGCGGCGACGAGCTGCGCCAGCGGCACGGCGAGACCCAGGCCGCTACGACCATGCGCAGCACGCTCGGCGAAGTGCGCGTTCAGGCCGAGCAGATGCGCGAGCGCCGCCGCCTGATCGGGCTTTGGGAGTACCAGAGCATCCCCGCCGCCGGTGGCATCCAGCACACGGCGGCGCTCTACAGCCGGGTCGAGACCTATTCGGGCGAGGTGGCGGCCGCTTCGCCCGACGCCCGCCTGATTCTGCGAAGGCACCCGGAATGGGGCGAGAGTGCCTACCTGGTCCTGAACCAGCAGAAGCTCGGCTGTGGCCCGCCCTGCGTGATCCAGATCCGATTCGACGAGGGCGAGCCTGAGCGGTTTACCGGCGATCCGGCCGACACCGGCACCGGGCCCGCTGTGTTCATCGAGGAGCGCGACCGCTTCCTTGCGGCGATGACGCAAGCCACGCGCGTTCGCATCGAACTGCCTCGCTCGGGCCACCTGGTGCCCGCCTTTGAATTCGAAGTGGCTGGCTTCCTGCCGGCCCGGCACCTGGCTGAGTAAGCCGGCTGCCTCACTCACATGCGCTCGAAGGCGATCCGGCTCAGGCTTTCCACGCCTGCTTCGAGCTCTTCCTTGGTCATCGGCAGGGGCTGGTTGAAGACGAACAACACCAGCCCAACGCTGAGGGACTGGCCCTTGTCGTTGAGCGCGATGATCTGGGCGCCGCCGTTCACTGCGAATGCCTCTTTGCCCAATGCCAGCGGCTCCATGCTGACGCTGGACTGGTCGGCATAGCCGTCCCGCCGCGCCAGATAGCTGGCTTCGTTGCCTACCTGGATAATAAGTTCGCTTTCGGAGACTTCGGCCAGGCTGTAGGTGCAGCTGCCGCCTCGGCCGCCCCGGCCGCTGGCCCTGGCGACGGTCAATTTTCCGCCGAAGGCGGCACTGACTTCCTCCGAGGTGAGCAGGTCGCAGTCGCCTTGGTCGACCGGTGCGGCGGGCGGAGCTACGGAGGCTTCGGCTTCAGGCATTGATTCGGAAGCGTTGGCGTATTCCGCCTCGTCGGTGGCGGCGTCGGACGCGGGGCCGGGTGAGCAGGCGGCGAGCGAAAGCAAGGTGATCGCGGCCAAGGCAATGGGAAGCTTCATCGTGTTTTCCTTTTTGGCTTGTCAGGGGGGTGTGCGGGCCGCATCGCGGCATCGTTGGCGGTATTCCGGCGGCGCGGAAGGATTGGCGTCCAGCTGCTCTGCGAATTGGCGCAGCGCCATGCCTGTCTCGTCGTTCGCCTGGATCGCGTAGCGGGCCTCGGCGCGAAGGCAGCCGATAATCGCGTGTGCGTAGTGGGTTTCCGGCAGCGCATCCTGCAGCTCAGCGGCGGCCAAGTCGGCCGATGATTGAGCTAGCGTCGGCTCACCCGACTGCAGGTGCACCAGCGCCAGCGTGATGTGTGGGAATGCGCGTTGGGGGTGACCCTGGGCCAGGTGCAGGTTGAAGATGCGGCTGGCTTCGTGCAAGGCATCGACCGCGGCCGCGTGGTCACCGGTCTTTGCCAGCGATGCCCCCAGGTTCTGGAGGTTGCGGCCGATTTCGATGCTGTCGGTATTGCCGGCCTCGCGTCGCAGGTCGAGCAGGAGCCGCAACTCGACTTGCTCGGCCTCCCGTCGCCCGGCTTCTCCCAACGCAATCGCGAGGTTGTTGCGTAGGGACAGGACCGTAGCACTGGCGGGCAAGTCCCAAAGCAGTTGGATGTCCAGCGCTCGGCGCATCGCGGCTTCGGCTTCGTCGGCTCGCCCCACCATTCCCAGCGCTTTGGCGTGGCTCGACAGAATCGCGGCGAGCCGGGCGTGAGTGGGCCCCAGGTCGGCAGTCGCCTTGTCCAGTGCCAGGCTGGACGCGGCCACGGCGGCCTCGCCATCGCCCAGGGATGTCATCGCCCCCGACAGCTGCAGCCGGGCTTCCGCCTCGGCGATGGGCGAGGCATTGCCCGGGACGGCCAGCAGTCCGATCAATTGGTGCATGCGTTCTGCCCGGGCTTGGTGCTCGCCCCAGGCGCCCAGCACGGTGCCGGCATCAAGCAGTACGGCGACCGCGATACCGGGCGCCGCAACCGTCATGGGCTCCAGGGGAGCCAGCGCGGCGTCGAGCAGTGCGCGGGCCTCTTCATTCTTGCCGCGGAAGGCCAGCAGTGAAGCCAGCTCCGCCTGCACGCCGGCCTTGGCGAACGAGGCCGGATCACCGGCCTGCTCATGCAGGGCGATCGCGTCGCGCAGCACGCGCTCGGCGTCGTCGTCTCGGCCTGAACGCGTATAGAGCTGGGCGATGCTCTCGAATACAGCGGCCTGCACGCCGGGTGATTCCGCCAGTGCCCGGCGTGCATCCGCCTCGACGTGAGGAAGCCAGCGCCTGGCAATCAATTGTTCGGCGGCCGGTCGGCCCTGAAGGAGCGGGTCCGACTGCTGGAACACGTCGAGGAGAAAGGCTCTGGCTTGTTGCGCATTGAGGGCTTCGCGCGCCACGGCCTGGCGTTCGCGTTCCAGGCGCTGGTTTTGTACTTGCATCGTCGCGCCCCAACCCAGCACGGCTGCCAGAAAAAGCAGCGAAGCCGCAGAGGCAACACGATTGCTTCGCACGAACCGCCAGATGGCCGAGTAGAGACTCTCGCGGCGAACGCTGGTGGGCTGGCCGCGCAGGTGACAGCGAATATCGGCCGCCATGGCCTGCACGGTGGCGTAGCGGTCGCAGGGCTGGCTGGCCGTCGCACGGGCAATGATCGCGTCGAGGTCGCCGCGCAGCTGCCCGGCGCGCTGCCGGCCATCGCCCTTGAGCGAGATCGCCACGGTGCTGGCGCTGGGCAAGCGTCGCGTTGCCAGGTCCTGGGCGCTGGCCCAGTGCTTCCATGGCGGCTGCCCGACGATGAGTTCGAACAGCATCAGGCCCAATTGATACACGTCAATGGCGGTACTGATGGCGCCGCCGCCCAGCTGTTCGGGGGCGGCGTATTCGGGCGTCATCGGCAGTTGGCCGATCCGGGTGGTGGGGCCGTTCTTTTCCTCTTCCACCAGCTTGGCGATGCCGAAGTCGAGCAAGCGGACGCGTCCCTCGTCGTCCACGAGCACGTTCGATGGCTTGATGTCCCGGTGCACCACCAGCCGCGAATGGGCGTGTTGCACTGCGTCGGCCAGCTGAAGGAAAAGATCAAGCCGTGCCGGCGTCGAAAGCGCAAGCCGTTCGCAATAACGATGGATGGATTCGCCCTGGACGAACTCGGTGACCAGGAAGGGCAGGTCGTCGTCGGTCGTTCCCGCGTCGATCAGGCGCGCGATGCCCGCATGCTCGAGGCTCGCGAGGATGCGGCGCTCGTCGTGGAACCGCGCCAGCATTTCACTGCCGCCGACGGACAGCACCTTGATGGCGACCAGGCGTTGCCAGTCGGCGTGCTGCTGTTCGGCAAGATAGACCCGGGCCATGCCGCCTTCGCCGAGCAGCCGCTGGATGCGGTATTCACCCAGTTGGCTGCCGGGCACCAACAACGAAACATCGGCTAGCGGCATCAGCTCAGCCAGCAGCAGGTCGCGGTGCTCCAGCGGGCTATCCGCGCTGTTGCTGGCGGCGAGCAGTTCGAGTACGCGGGTCTGGATATGGGGTTCCGTGGCACATTCGCGCGACAGCCATGCTTCGCGGTCGGCGCCGGGCAGGTCCAGGCAGGCGGAAAAAACGCCGTCTACCCGGCGCCACTGAATGTCCCGATCGTCGGACGTAGCGGTCATGGCTCAGTCGCCCAGGGCCAGCAGCAGGTAGGCGCGGGCGCGTACCCAGTCGCGTTCGATGCTGCGTTCCGACCGGTTCAGCGCCAGCGCCGTTTCCGCCACGTTGAGCCCCGCAAAAAACCGGCATTCGACCACCCGCGCCAGCAGCGGGTCGTGCTTCTCCAGGCTCGAAAGCGCGGCGTCCAACTCGAGCAGGGTGCTGCGCGCCACGGGGTCGTCCTGCACCAGCTCACAGTCGGTCAGATGCACTGCGCCGCCGCCGCGTTTCACGGCCAGCCGTCGCCTGGCCTTGTCCACCAGCAGCTGTCGCATGGCCCGGGATGCGACCGCAAGGAAGTGCGCGCGGTCTCCCCAGTATTGGCCGCCGTTGCCGGCAAGTCGCAAATAGGCTTCGTGCACCATCGTGGTGGGGCTGGCGGTGACGCCCGATCCCCATTGGGCGATGTGCCTGCGGGCGATGCGGCGAAGTTGGGCGTATATCTGCTCGTCCAGCGACGCCGACACGGGCCCGGTGTCATTCCCGGGCGTGTCATCGTCCAGTGCGTGGGTCATCACGACTCCGGCAGTGAGGCCACGTTCGAGTGTACGACAGGTCCTGGCCAGGCTGGACATCACGCTAGGGGCTGCTCCAAGTAATGGCAAACAGTGGGTCGCCTTTCGGAGGCTCGGCTTGGTTACGTTATTCCCGATGGAAACCCGCCACTCCTGTTTCTGTGGCGGCATGTCGCGCCCGAATGCGTATGCTGCAGGAAATCAATCAGGGAGTAGGCGCATGCGCTTTGGACTTGTTGGCCTTGTACTGGGCACCGTGCTGGTGGCGGGCTGCGGCGAAGCTGAGGTCGCGCCGCCGGCTAGCGATTCGGCGGAAGTGATGCGGCAGGCCGTCGCTCGGGCCGCGGAGCGCAAGGCCAGCTCCCCGGCAACGGCGCCCAAGGGTGCCACGCTCAAGACGGCGCTTCCGGGCGACGTGATGCCCGAATTCGACTACGCCGTGGGCTCCGACTTCAGCTCCAAAGTGCGCAACACCCAGCGCATCGTGATGCTCCGGGCGCGCGGGATCAGCGCGCAGGACGCGCTGACGTCCCTGGCCGGCCAATTCACGGCGGCCGGACTCGAGTCGGGCGACGCGGGCGCCAACGAGGCGACGCTGTTGCAGGGCTTCTGGACGCCAGGCGAGGGGCGCGGCCTGATGGTGGTCGATGCGGGCGGCACCCACGTGCAGGTCATGGCCAGGGACTTTGAAGCCAGTTCGGAATCGGCGGGCGAGGGCTACTCGGCCTTGGTCACCGTAACCGTGAACTCACCCTGAGGCGAACGCCAGCAGCTGCATGCCGTCGGCGCTGACCCGCAGCACGCTGCCCTGTTCGTACCAGTCGCCCAGCACCACCCGTGTGGCGGTGCGCTCGCCAACCGTGAGTGAGTGAACGGCCGGGCGGTGGGTGTGGCCATGGATCAGCCGCGTTACGCCGTATTGCGACATCACGGCGGCCACGGTGGCGGGATGGGTGTCGGTGATGGCGCGCGATACTCCCGCCTGGTGCTCGACACTGGCTTCGCGCGCTTTGGCGGCGAAGGCCTGTCGCGCCGCCAGCGGCTGCGCCAGGAACTGGGCCTGCCAATTCGGGTCGCGTACCTGGCGCCGGAACGCCTGATAGGCGACATCGTCACTGCACAGCAGGTCACCGTGCATCAGCAGGGTCGGCTGACCCTGCAGGTCGACCAGGCAGGGGTCGGGCAGCAGGGTGGCGCTGCAGCGTGCGGCGATGTCGGGGCCAAACAAAAAGTCCCGGTTCCCACGCATCAGGAAAACCGGCACGCCGCTTTCGGCCAGCGCCCGCAGGCCGGCGCAGACGCTGGCGCCGGGCTCGCCCGGGTCATCGTCGCCGACCCAGGCTTCGAACAGATCGCCCAGTACGTAAAGCGCTTCGGCCTGACGCGCCTCGCCGGCCAGGAAGTCCAGGAACAGCCGGGTGATGGCCGGGCGCGCCTGATCCAGATGCAGGTCGGAAACGAACAGGACCGTCATGGTGTCGCCGGCTCGGGCTCGGCGGCGGTGACGGGCGGCAGCGGATCGAGCACCTGCACGCGCTCGATCACCACCGGCACGTCCGGGACCCAGGCCGCGAACGGTCCCTGGGCGCCGGTCGGTACGGCCGCGATCCGGTCGATCACGTCCAGCCCCTGAAGGACGCGCCCGAACACCGCGTAACCGGCCGTGTAGGGATCGTCGGCAGCGGTCTGGTCGAGCTTGGGATTGTCGGCGAGATTGAAGAAAAACTGCGCCGTGGCGGAATCAAGCACGCCGCGATCACGGGCCGCGGCGATCGTGCCGCGGCGGTTGGACAAGCCATTGCCGCCCTCGTGACGCACCGGCGCGCGGCTCGGTTTTTGCTGAAGGTCGGGGGTGAAGGCTCCAGCCTGCACCAGCAGCCCCGGGACGACGCGGTGGAATACGGTGCCGTTGTAGTGGCCATCGCGGACGTAGCCCAGGAAGTTCTCGACGGTGTCGGGCGCGGCCGCCGCGTCGAGTTCCAGGGTGATCTCGCCCAGGCCAGTGACCATCAGCACCCGGATCGGCGCCGCGGCCGTTGCCGGCGCCGGCGCGGGGGGCACGGGCAACGCGGCGGCAGTGAGCGGCACCAGCAAGAGGCCGGCCAGCAGCAGGGCGATAGCAGGGGGAAGACGAAAGGGCATGGGCATCAGGGCATCGGGTCTACCCGCATCGTAGCGCAGCCCCTGTAGGAGGGCCTTCAGGATGATGGGGAGTGGGGGGTGGCTGGGAATTGGCGTAAAATCCGAGGCTTCCCGCACCCGAGCCTGGCCTGATGACCTGCCGTACCCGCTTCGCCCCCAGCCCGACCGGCTTCCTGCATATCGGCGGTGCCCGCACCGCGCTTTATTGCTACCTGGAGGCGCGCCGCCGGGGGGGGCAGTTCATTCTGCGGGTTGAGGACACCGATCAGGAGCGCAGCACCCAGGCCGCGATCGACGCGATCCTGGAGGCCATGGACTGGCTGGGCCTGGAATATGACGAAGGCCCGATCTTCCAGACCGCTCGTCTGGACCGCTACCGCGAGGTGGCCGAGCAGATGGTCGCTGCGGGCACCGCCTACTACGCTTACGAAACCAAGGAAGCGCTCGAGGCGATGCGCGAGACGGCGATGGCTGCCCAGCTCAAGCCGCGCTACAACGGCCACTATCGCGATCGCAACGAGCCCTTCCGCGACGATCCCAATCGCGTGATCCGGTTCAAGAATCCGATCGGCGGCACCGTGGTGTTCGACGACAAGATCAAGGGCCGCATCGAGTGGAGCAATGACGAGCTCGACGATCTGGTGATCTTCCGCTCCGACGGCTACCCGACCTACAACTTCGCCGTGGTGGTTGATGACCTGGACATGGGTATCACCGACGTCATCCGTGGCGACGACCACGTCAACAACACGCCGCGCCAGATCAATATCTACAAAGCCCTTGGCGCCACGGTGCCGCACTTCGCGCACATGCCGATGATCCTCGATCCGGAGGGCGCCAAGCTGTCCAAGCGCTCGGGCGCGGCCAACGTGATGTCATACAAGGAGGCGGGCTACCTGCCGCATGCGCTGGTGAACTATCTGGCCCGGCTGGGCTGGTCGCATGGCGACCAGGAAATCTTCAGCACGGCGGAGCTCAAGCAGCTGTTCGCCATCGAGAACGTGAACCAGAAGGCGTCGCGACTGGACCCGGCCAAGCTCGGCTGGCTCAACCAGCACTATCTCAAGACCGATGCCCCTGAGGACGTTGCCACCCACCTCGTTCCGCAGTTGCTCGCCCGCGGCTACGACCTGGCCAAAGGCCCCCGGCCGGCCGACGTGGTGGTGGCCCTGCGCGATCGTGTGCAGACGCTGCAGGAAATGGCCGAGCGCGCCCACGTCTGGTACTGCCCGCTGGAGCAATACGACGACGCGGCGGTCGCCAAGCACCTGGTCGCGGCCGCGCGGGGTCCGTTGACGACGGTGCGTGAAGGCCTCGCGGCGCTCGCCGCTTGGTCGCCGGAAGCCGTGCATGGGGTGCTGCAGGCCAGTTCGGAGGCCTTGGGCCTGGGCCTGGGCAAGATCGCCCAGCCGCTGCGCGTGGCGATTACCGGCACCCAGGTCAGTCCATCGATTGACTACACGGTTTTCCTGGCGGGACAGGCGCAGTCGCTGGTGCGCATTGACGCCGCGCTGGCGCGTATCCCCGCCTGAACCGCACCTGCCACGAGGCCGTGCGCGAATTGATTTCATGCCGGACAGAGGCCACCCTAGCGACATGTCCAACGCCGCCCACGAGCACGACTGCACCAGCCCCGAGCATCATGTCCATGATGCCGGCGGCTACATGCAGGCGGTCGAACAGGCCTGCGAAGAGCGCGGTCTGCGGCTGACGCCGCTCCGGGCCCAGGTGCTGGGCCTGATCGCCGAGGCCGGGCGCCCCGTTAAGGCCTACGACCTGCTCGACTCCATGAAGCTGCTCAACGGCACCAGCGCACCGCCGACGGTGTACCGCGCGCTCGACTTCCTGCTCGAGCAGGGCTTTATCCACCGCCTGGCCTCGATGAATGCCTTCGTTGGCTGCCACCATCCGCACGAGCGTCACTCGGTTCCCTTTCTGATCTGCGACGGCTGTCATTCGGCCATCGAGCTCGAGGACGAACGCGTGACCCATCTGCTAGACAGCCAGGCCAAGGCCATGGGCTTCGCGCCCCGCGCTCAAACTCTCGAGGTACACGGCCTGTGCGCCAGTTGCTCTGCGGCGTAAGCCGTTCCCTGTTGGCGACCGCGCTGGCCCTGGCCGCGGCGGGTGCCTTTGCGCAGGACTATCCGATTGACCCGCCCGGCACCGATCCGGGCGCCGGCCCGACGCCGCCCGCCGGTATCGCGCTGCCCGAACTGCTGGCGCCGCCGCCCGAACTGGTGACGCCGCTGGCCCTGCTCGATCGCCTGGTCGTGCCGGGCACCCGACTGCAGCTTGAATGGCGCCCCGGCGGCGGCATCAGCAGCGCCGAGATTCCCAGCCCGGTGATCGTTGCCCGCGGCGCCAAGCCCGGACCGGTGCTTTGCCTGGTGGCCGGCACCCATGGCGACGAAATCAACGGCGTCGAGATCGTTCGCCGCCTCTCGCATGGCGTCGACCCCACGCGACTGTCCGGCACCGTCATCGGCGTGCCGATCGTCAATGTCTTCGGCTACTCGCGCGGCAGCCGCTACTTGCCTGACCGCCGCGACCTGAACCGGCATTTCCCAGGCAGCCGCACCGGTTCGATCGCATCGCGCATCGCCAACTCGTTCTTCCAGGAAATCGTTAAACACTGCGATGTTTTGGTTGATTTCCACACCGGCTCGTTCGATCGCAGCAACCTGCCGCAGGTGCGCGCCGACCTGACCAATCCCGACGTGCTCGAGTTCACCCGCGGCTTCGGCGCCACCGTGGTGCTGCACAGCACCGGCAACCGCGGCATGCTCCGCGTCGCCGCCACCCGCGTGGGCATTCCGGCCGTGACGTTCGAGGCCGGCGCGCCGACCCGGCTCGAGCCGGCCGAGATATCCCAGGCCGTGGCCGCCATCGAGCGGCTGATGATCAAGCTGGGCATGCGCGAAGACCCGAGCGTGGGCCTGCCCATGCCCGGTGGCATGCAGGTGATCACGCCGGAGGCTCCGGAGCCGGCGCCGATCTTCCTGGACTCGCGTTGGGTGCGCGCCAACTCCGGCGGCCTGTTGATCAGCGACGTGTCGCTGGGGCAGCGCGTGCTGGCGGGTCAGCGCCTGGGCAAGGTCATCGATCCGGTCAGCAATGTCGAGCGCTACGTCCTGGCGCCGGTGCCGGGCCGGGTAATCGGCATGGCTCAAAACCAGGCCGTGCTGCCCGGCTACGCCGCCTTCCATCTTGGTACCGAAACCAGCGAGCAGCACGCGGTCGAGGAAGCCGCCGCGCCGGGGCCGACGCCCGCAGAAGCGGTGGCAGAAGATCCCGAGGACCGGCCCGAGGCCGCGGACATCGAGGACGGCGAGGACTACGAATAGTCCTCGCCGCGGTTCAGGTCAGAAGCTCACGCGCAGTCCGACCGCGATGTTCCTTCCCGCCAGCGGCGCAACATCCTTGAGATAGGACGTGTGCGCGCGAGCCTCTTCGTCGCCAAGATTGCGTCCTTCGACGAAGGCTTCCCAACCGGCGCTGCCGACGTCCCAGTGGTATGTCAGGCCGGCATCGAACAGGGTGTAGCCGTCCGTGCTCGATTCCGTCGCGGCCACGTCGTCCTGGGCAGCAACGCGCAGGGCGCCAACGCGGG
Organism: Arenimonas alkanexedens; assembly: GCF_054781355.1. NCBI lineage: Bacteria > Pseudomonadati > Pseudomonadota > Gammaproteobacteria > Lysobacterales > Lysobacteraceae > Arenimonas > Arenimonas alkanexedens. The sequence continues at coordinate 213,085 of NZ_BAAGUO010000002.1, read as the reverse complement.
CGCGCCAGCCGCCGCGCGTCCACACCAGGTCGGCGCCCACGCGCGAAGGCGCGATCCGCGGCAGGCGACCGCCGGCGTCGAGCTTGGCGCCCACGGCGTCGGCGAACACCCGCAGGGTCCACAGGCCGCTGGCGTTTTCCAGCACGTCCATCAAGCCTTCGGCTTCCCAGCCGGTGAATGTGGCGTCGCCCTGCACCCAGGCGCGGACCGGCAATTCGTCAAGTTCGGTGCCGGTGTCAGTCAGATAGACGAAGTCGTCAAAACGCGTGCGATAGACCGAGATACTTCCCTCGAATCGCCCGGTGTGCAGGTGCAGGCCGAGCTCGCCGCTCAGCGCCGTTTCCTTGTCCAGCCTGGCGTCGCCCAGTTCGTAGCTCTGGGTGGCGATATGCGGGCCGTCCGAGAACAGTTCCTCGGCGGTCGGAGCGCGCTCGGCGCGATCGATATTCGCACTCAGGTGCATGAGTTCGCTGAAGCGCCAAAGCACGCCGACGGCGAGGCTAGTGGCGTTCTGGTCGACGGTCGGCAAGTTACCGGCGGGGTCGATGCTTACGCGGTCATGACGCGCGCCGAGCTCCAGCTTCAAGTCGCCGAAATCGCGCTCCTGCACCGTGAAAAAGCCCAGGTCGCTGCTGATCGAAGGCGGCACGAAGGCTTCATCGCCAAGCGCGGAGAAGTCGCGGTAGCCGTACTGCAGGCCGTAAGCGCTGCGCCAGCCGGCCATTTCCTGCGGTACGAGCTCAAGCCTGGCCTCGGTGCCGGTGTTCTCGAATATCGTGCCGACCTCGTCGCCCTCGAACTCGGTGTGCTCGTAGCTGCTGCGCGTGAGTCGGTAGTTCACTTCTTTCAGCGGGCCAACATCGCGGATGCCGCCACGCATGTCGAAGCGATCCTGACGCAGGTCCAGCCGAACGATCTCTTCCTCTTCGCCGCCCTCGCCGGCGTGGTCTTCGCCGGCCTCCTCGTGGGCATGTGCGCCCGGCGGAATGCCGTAGTTGCTTCGGTAGGTGCTGGCGGAGGCGCCGAGCCAGCTGCTTTCGCCAAACCAGCTGGCGCCGATCGCGCCGCCTTGTGTGGTCAGGGCGCTATTGGGCAGGCGATTGCGCGCCAAGTCTTCGGGTGATGCGCCTTCCTCGAGTTCTTCGGCGACCAGCGCGGACGCGAAGGCGAAGCCGGGAATGCGGACGTCATCGGCCTCGCGACGGAACCCGTCGGCATGCAGGGTCCACGGGCCGGCGTCGGCGTCGAGCCGGAACATCGCCGTGGTTTCGTCCGCGGCGCTGCCCTGGCGCACTTCGGCGCGGCCGGAAACGTCGCGACCCACGCGGCGGGTCGGAACGCGGCCGTCCACCACGTTCACCGCGCCGCCAATGGCGCCACTGCCGTAGAGCAGCGTGGCCGGGCCCTTGAGCACTTCGATCTGGTCGGCCAGGAAAGGTTCGATGGTGACGGCATGGTCGACGCTGACGGTGGAGACATCGAGCGAACCGGTGCCGCCGCTAAGCACCTGCACCCGCGCGCCGTCCTGGCCGCGAATGATCGGGCGACCGACACCGGCACCGAAGTAGGACGACTGCACGCCGGTCTGGCGCTCCAGCGTTTCACCCAGGGTGCCCGCCTTGCGGGCGTCGAGTTCTTCGCCGGTCAGCACGTCTACCGGACGGGTCAGGTCATCGATGGCGTTGCGCAGCGGCGAGGCGGTGACTTCGACCGCATCGAGCACCCGGGCGGACGCGTGGTCGTGGCGCGCGTCGCGCTCGTCGGCCTGTGCGAACAGCGGCAGAGCGAGGAGAATCGCGGCGGTCAGGGTGGCGTGGCGGGGCATGGTCAGGTCCGGTTGCGTGGTCTTGGGATGGAATGTTATATTGTTTCACCGCAATCGACGCAAGTCCCGGATGCCATGGTCGCCATCGTCAAACGCCGCAAGCTACAGCTGCCGCCATGGGCCGACCGCCTGGGTGCGGTCGGTGCGTTTATTTGCGCCCTGCATTGCGCCCTGATCCCGCTAGCGCTGGCCTTTATTCCCACCCTGGGCCTCGGCCTGGTGGCCTTGCATGGCGCCGAAATCGGCTTCAGCGTCTTGGCCACCGTGCTGGCGATTACCAGCCTGGTGCTGGGCTATCGGAACCATCGCGCCTACCACGCCTGGCTGCTGGTCGCGCCCGGGCTGGCCCTGATCTGGGGTGCGCTGTTGTATGCGCCGCTGCACGCCTCGGGGCTGCCGCATGCGGTGGCGATGACGGTCGGTGGCGTCCTGATCGCCCTGGCGCACCTGGTCAATCTCAGGCTTTCCTACGGCCATACCCACTGATCCGCGCGCCGCTCCTTGGTGGGGGCGGCGCTCGGTGGTAGGCTACGCGACTCAACCGGACACCACTTTCAAGGAATCACCATGGGTAGGGGCGACAAAAAGACCGCCAAGGGCAAGCGTTTCACCGGCAGCCACGGCAATGTGCGCGCGCAGACGAGCAAGAAGCCGACCGCCGGCAAGGCCGCGGCCACGGTGAAAGCCCCGGTCAAGGCGCCGGCTGCCACCAAGGCTCCGGCCAAGAAGGCTCCGGCCAAGAAGGCTGCTGCCGCCGCGAAGTAATTCGCAGCGTCATGGCGGTACCCACGAAGCCCCGCGATCGCGGGGCTTCGTTGTTTCCGTCGCTGCGAATTCTCCATATGGCCTTGCCGAGGCCGCGCCGGCATCATCGGGGCATGAACCCGTTCACACGCCTGTTGGCGATGCTGCTGCTGTTGGTCGCGTGCTGGTCGGCGCAGGTCATGGCCGACAGCTGGCCGCTGGCTGAAATCGCGGTGTATCGATCCGCGAACGCGGGGTTCCGCTTCACCGTGGTCCCGGGCGATCTCGGTGCCGGTGCCCCGGGGCCATCGGGAACCTTGGCGCGGCGAGGGTCCGACGGCCAGTGGGAGACTGTCTGGCTAGCGCCACTCGTGAATTGGTATGCGCCGGTCGAGGTGCTGGTGGCCGACCAGGGTGACTTTGTCGTGACTTTCGACAACTGGGCCAGTCTGGGCATCGGCGATGACGTTGTAGTGATCTACGACGCGCGAGGCAAGGTAGCGGCCTCCCTGGGCCTGGACGATATCTTGCCCACGTCCATCATCGAAGCACTTCCGCGTTCGTCCAGTTCGATCTGGTGGGGCGGGGAGCATCGGTTCGATGCCAGCGGGAAGGAGGTTTTGCTGGCGGTGGCGGTGCCGGGTTCGCCCCGCCTCTCCCGCGCCGACCGTTACTTTCGCGTCCGCGTGAGGCTCGCCACGGGCGAGGTCCAAGTCGTCCGCGACATGGATTGGACGCATGCTCTCGCGGCGTCGGCCAGGGTTCGCGCCAAGCAGCGGCAGGAGCGCGAAGTCTTCGAGCGGCCCCTTCAGTCGCCCGCCGTCGATAGTCGGCGATCATGGCGGCGCTACTCATGGGAAGTCTTCCTGCGGATGGATCCGGATTGGGATGCGGGGCGATTCGAGAGTCTGCTGGTTCGCTTGCCGCCCGACCAGGACTACCTGGGTGACGTGCGTTCGATTCGCGGCCTGCTCGGCTACAGCCGGCCGGGTGGAAGACGCTGGCCCGAATCCCCGCCGCCGCGTTGGCGCGCGCCGGTCACAGCGATGGTCTTCGCCTCGCCGGCGCCTGCTGCCTTGGCCGACGTATTGGTCAATGAAGCCGCGACGCTGGGCGCCGGCAGCCTGTCCGGCTGGCGCGTTTACGTCGTTTGCGAACCGCGCGATGCGGGTCGGCTGCGCATGGCCTTGGCTCGGCTTGGCGCCGACGTCATCGCGGTAGACCCAGACACGCCGATCCCGCAGCGCGCCGAGCGACTGGCGTTGCGCCGCGGATAAACGGAATCAATCGAGAATCCGGCGGCCGGCGACGTGCACCGCATGCACCAGGTCGCCGCCGAGCCAGTAGCAGAGCTCCGCGGGATGCTCGATGTCCCATTGGACGAAGTCGGCGCGCTGGCCGGGCATCAGGCGACCGCGGTCGTGCAGTCCCAGGGCCAGCGCGGCATTCACGGTAGCGCCGCGCAGCGCTTCCTCCGGCGTGAGCCGGAAGTGGGTGCAGGCCAGGCTCATCGCCATGCGCAGCGACTGCAGCGGCGAGGTGCCCGGGTTGAGGTCGGTGGCCACGGCCATCGGCACCGCCTGCGCACGCAGCTGCGCGATCGGCGGCAGCTTGGTTTCACGCAGCACGTGGAAGGCGCCGGGCAACAGCACGGCGACGGTGCCGGCGGTGGCCATCGCGCGCACGGCCTCTTCGCTGCTGTATTCGATGTGGTCGGCGGACAGGCCGCCGAACTCGGCCGCCAGCGCGGCGCCGCCGAGGTCGCTGAGCTGGTCGGCGTGCAGCTTGACCGGCAGGCCGAGCGCGCGCGCGGCTTCGAATACGCGCCGGGTCTGGTCCGGGCTGAAGCCGATGCCTTCGCAGAAAGCATCCACCGCGTCCACCAGGCCCTCTGCCTGCAGGCGCGGCAGCCAGCCGCAGACGGCGTCTATGTAGTCGTCGGCGCGGTCAGCGAACTCCGGCGGCAGGGCATGCGCTGCCAGGTAGGTCGTGCGCACCGTGAGGCCCAAGCTCTCACCCACCTCCCGCGCGACCCGCAGCATCTTGCGCTCGGACTCGAAGTCCAGGCCATAGCCTGACTTGATCTCGAGCGTGGTGACGCCGTCGGCGCGCAGTGCACGGGCGCGGCGCAGGGCGCTGGCCAGGAGCTGTTCCTGCGAGGCGGCGCGGGTGGCGCGCACGGTTGAGACAATGCCGCCGCCCTCGCGTGCGATCTGTTCGTAGCTGGCGCCCTGCAGGCGGCGTTCAAACTCCGGCGCGCGGTCGCCGGCGAACACCAGATGGGTGTGGCAGTCCACCAGGCCGGGCGTGATCCAGCGGTGTTCGGCCGACTCGACCCGGGCGGCCAGGTCGGCGGCCGGGCCGGGCAGTTCGGCGCGCGGGCCGGCGAAGGTGATCAGGCCGTTTTTCCAGGCCAGCGCGGCGTCTTCGATGACGCCCCAGGCGCCGAGATCATCGCGCAGTGTCACCAGTCGGGCGTCTAAAAGCAGTTTGTCCCAGGGTGGGGCGAGCCGGCCGATCATCGGATGGCTCCTTCTTCACGCAGCTGCTCAGGACGGAAGCCGTGCTCGCGGGCGATTTCATCGCTGTGTTGGCCCAGGGTCGGCGGTGCCCGTTCCAGTCGCGGCGGCGAGGCGGACAGATGCAGCGGACTGCCCACCATCGGAATGCCGTCGATCGCGATGCGCATGCCGCCGGCGGTGGCGATCGGATGATCCAGCGCCTGCCGCACGCTGTTGATCGGCGCCGACGGTACGCCCGCTTCCCCGAACAGCGCGAGCCAGTGCGCGGCATCCTCGGTGGCGAAGCGCTCAGCCAGCGCCGCGCACAGCACCTCACGATGCATCACCCGTGTGGCATTGGTGGCAAAGCGCGGATCGTCCAGCCAGTCTTCACGGCCCAGTGCGCGGCAGGCCTTGGACCATAGTTTTTCACTGGCTACGGCCAGCACGAATTCGCGGTCGCGGGCCTTGAAGGCCTGGTAAGGAACGATGCTGGCGTGGGCATTGCCCTGTCGCGGCGAATCGGCACCGGTGAACAGGGTGTTGCTGCCGACGTTGGCCAGCATCGCCAGCTGGCTGTCGAACAGCGAGACGTCGATGCGTTGGCCCTGGCCGGTGCGATGACGCTGCAGCAGGGCCGCCAGGATCGCGGTGGCGGCGTTCTGACCGGTGGCCAGGTCGGCCACCGCGACACCCGCTTTGTAAGCGCCGCCGTCGGCGGGGCCGGTGATCGCCATCATGCCGGCCTCGGCCTGCACCACGTAGTCGTAGCCGGGCAGCTTGGCGCCGGGACCGCTGCGGCCGTAGCCCGAGATCGAGCAGTACACCAGGCGCGGATTGATCGCCGCCATCGCGTCGTAGCCCACGCCCAGGGATTCGGCGCCCCCGGTGCGGAAGTTCTCGACCAGCACGTCGGCCTCGCGCACCAGCGCCTCGAGCAGCGGGCGTGCGGCGGGCGCGCGCAGGTCGATCGCAAGCGAGCGCTTGTTGCGGTTGCAGCAGGCGAAATAGGCCGACATGCCGTCCAGGAAGGGCGGGCCAAGGCCGCGCGTGTCGTCGCCGCCGAAGGACTCGAGCTTGATCACGTCGGCGCCCAGATCGGCCAGGGTCATGCCGCACCAAGGGCCGGCAAGCACCCGCGACAGCTCCAGCACGCGTATTCCGGTCAGGGCATTCATGACCACGGATTGTATGCGCCCCGCGCGGCTGCATGCGAAACTCGCCGGCATGCCCGCCGTCCACGCTCCGAGTTTTCCAAACGCTGCCGGCCCTGACGGCCACTGGCGGCTGCCTGGCCTGCCCAACCTGCACTCGCATGCCTTCCAGCGCGCGATGGCCGGCTTGGCCGAGCGCCAGAGCGACCCCCAGGACAGCTTCTGGACCTGGCGCGAGCTGATGTACCGTTTCGCTGGCGGCGTGGATCCGGAGTCGCAGTACGCGATCGCGTCGCAGCTGTACGCCGAAATGCTCGAAGCGGGCTATACCAGCGTCTGCGAGTTCCACTACCTGCACCACGCGCCTGACGGCCGGCCTTACGCCGATCCGTCGGCGATGTCGCGGTCACTGATCGCCGCGGCTGCCGACACCGGCATCCGGCTGACGCTGCTGCCGGTGCTGTACATGAGCGGCGGCTTCGACGGCAGGCCCTTGGGCGAGCGGCAGCGTCGCTTCGGTCATTCCCTCGACGCCTACCTGGCCTTGCTGCAGTCGCTGCGCGCGCTGGAGTCGGCGACGCTGAAAGTAGGCGTGGCGTTCCACAGTCTGCGCGCGGTGCCGGCGCCGGCGCTGGCGGCCGTACTCGACGCGGTGGGCGATGCGCCGATGCCGCTGCATATCCATATCGCCGAGCAGCTGGGCGAGGTGCAGGACTGTCTCGCCCTGCGCGGCGCCCGGCCGGTGGAATGGCTGCTGGCCAACGTGCCGGTGGATGCGCGCTGGACCCTGGTGCACGCCACCCATCTCGAGCCGGCGGAAGTGCAGGGCATCGTCCGCAGCGGCGCCACGGTGGCGATCTGCCCGACCACCGAGGCCAATCTCGGCGACGGCCTGTTTCCGCTGCGCGACTTCCTGCAGGCGGGCGGGCACTGGGGCATTGGTTCGGATTCGCACGTCTCGGTGTCGCCGGTGGAGGAATTGCGCTGGCTCGAGTACGGCCAACGCCTCACCACACGGCGCAGGAACATCGCCGTCAGCGCCGACCAGCCCAGCGCCGGCGCACTGCTGTACACCCAGGCCCTTGCCGGCGGGCTGCGCGCCTGCGGGCAAGGCCCCGACGCCGCGGCCGACACGGTAGTGCTCGACGGATCGTCTCCGGCCCTGGCCGGCGCGCGGGCCACCGACCTGCTGGACCGCTTTGTCTTCGCCGGAAACCGGCCGATGGTGCGCGAAACCCACGTCGCCGGACAGCGCCTGGTTGCGGACGGCCGGCATCGTGACCGCGAGGCGATCGCGGCGCGCTACCGCAAGACCTTGGCGGCGCTGCTGGCCTAGCCTCACCACCAAGCTGAACGCCTCGGGTCAGCTGCCAGCCAGCTTTCCCGCCGGGGCAGGTCTAGACTGGACGCATACCCAGCCGGACCCGGAGATCATCATGAAGCGCACCGTCCTGAGCCTGCTGATAGCCTTGGCCGCGTTTTCGGTCCATGCCCGTGCACCTGCCGAAGCGCCGGCGCCCCGGGGCGCATTGGACGTCGTAGCGCCCGCCGACAGCCTCGACACAAAGGCTGTCGCGCCGGTCGCCGATGCCGAGGCCGAAGTCGATACCGCCAAAGAGGCCGAGGCGCTCGCTGACAAGAAAAGCGAGCGCAACTGCGTCCGGGAGACGGGCACGCGCATCAAGTACCGCGACCGCCACGGCTGCAACGGTCAGTTCGGCGAGAGCTACACCGGCGACGAGCTGCGCAGCACCGGTGCCACCAACGTAGGCGATGCCCTGCGTATGCTGAGCCCGCGCATAGGCAACTGAGTCCCCAGGCGCGCTGGAACCTATAATCGAGGCCTGCCTTCCCGGAGCCGCCGATGTCTACGTCCCCTCGCCACGATGCCTCCCGCCGGATCCGCGCCCCGCGCGGCAGCCAGCTCAATTGCCGAAGCTGGCTGACCGAAGCCGCTTACCGGATGCTGCAGAACAATCTCGACCCCGACGTCGCCGAGGATCCGGCCGGCCTCGTGGTCTACGGCGGCATCGGCCGCGCGGCCCGTGATTGGGACTGCTACGACCGCATCCTCGAAACCCTGCGCACCCTCGGCGACGACGAGACCTTGCTGGTGCAAAGCGGCAAGCCGGTCGGCGTATTCCCCAGCCATCCCGATGCCCCGCGGGTCCTGATCGCCAACTCCAACCTGGTGCCGCACTGGGCGACCTGGGAACACTTCAACGAGCTCGATGCCAAGGGCCTGATGATGTACGGCCAGATGACGGCCGGCAGCTGGATCTACATCGGCTCGCAGGGCATCGTCCAGGGCACCTATGAAACCTTCGTCGAGATGGGCCGCCAGCACTACGGCGGGAGCCTCGCCGGCCGCTGGATCCTCACCGCCGGACTGGGCGGCATGGGCGGCGCGCAGCCGCTGGCGGCGTCGCTGGCCGGCGCCTGCTCGCTCAACATCGAGTGCCAGCAAAGCCGCATCGACATGCGCCTGCGTACCCGTTACGTGGACGAGCAGGCCAGCGACCTCGACGATGCCCTGGCGCGCCTGGAGAAGTACTGCGCCGCCGGCGAGGCCAAGTCGATCGCGCTGCTGGGCAACGCCGCCGAGGTCCTGCCCGAACTGATCCGGCGCGGTGCCCGCCCCGATGCCGTCACCGACCAGACCAGCGCCCATGACCCCCTGCACGGCTACCTGCCGGCCGGCTGGACTCTGGAAGAATGGTGGAGCGAGCAGAAGAACAACCCGCAGCGCGTGATTGATGCCGCCAAGCATTCCATGCGGACCCACGTCGAGGCGATGCTCAACTTCGAGGACATGGGCATCCCCACCTTCGACTACGGCAACAACATCCGCCAGATGGCCAAGGACGTGGGCTGCGTGGATGCCTTCGACTTCCCGGGCTTCGTGCCGGCCTATGTGCGCCCGCTGTTCTGCCGCGGCGTCGGGCCGTTCCGCTGGGTCGCGCTCAGCGGCGATCCGGAGGACATCTACAAGACCGATGCCAAGGTGAAAGAGCTGATCCCGGATGACCCGCACCTGCACCGCTGGCTGGACATGGCGCGCGAGCGCATTGATTTCCAGGGCTTGCCGGCGCGCATCTGCTGGGTCGGCTTGGGCGATCGCCATCGGCTGGCGCTGGCGTTCAACGAGATGGTGCGCACGGGTGAAGTCAGTGCGCCGATCGTGATCGGCCGCGACCATCTGGATTCGGGTTCGGTCGCCAGTCCCAACCGCGAAACCGAAGCCATGCTTGACGGCTCCGACGCGGTCTCCGACTGGCCGCTGCTCAACGCGATGCTCAATGTCGCCGGCGGCGCGACCTGGGTCTCGCTGCATCACGGCGGCGGCGTCGGCATGGGCTACAGCCAGCACAGCGGCGTGGTGATCGTGGCCGACGGCAGCGAAGCCGCTGACCGGCGCTTGGCGCGCGTGCTCTGGAACGACCCCGGCACCGGCGTGATGCGCCACGCCGACGCCGGCTACGAGATCGCCAAGGCCTGTGCCCGCGAGCAGGGCCTGAAGCTCCCCATGCTCGGATCAAACTCAGGAGCATCCTGATGATCGGCTACGTCACCCTCGGCACCAACGACCTTCCCCGCGCGGTGGCTTTTTATGACGGCCTTGTCGGCGGCATGGGCGGCCAGCGGTTCATGGAAACCGACAGCTATATTGCCTGGGCCACCGATCCCCAGGCCGCGGGCCTGAGCCTCACCAAACCTTTCGACGGGCAGCCGGCCACGGTGGGTAATGGCGTCATGGTCGCTTTAGAAGCGTCGAACCCGGCGGAGGTTGACCGGCTGCATGCGCTGGCGCTGTCGCTGGGCGCCACCGACGAGGGCGCGCCAGGCCTGCGCGACGGTGGTTTTTACTGCGGTTATTTCCGCGACCCGGACGGCAACAAGCTCAATTTCTTCTGCTTCGTCGGGGACTGAGTCCGGCGCGTCGTCGCCCCGGCTCAGCCGGGAATAACGTGGATCTCGATGTCGTCCAGGCGCACGACCTGGCCGGCGCGGATCTTGGCGGTCTTGCGCAGTTCCTGAACCTCGTCTACCGAGACTTCGCCGGTGGCGACGATCTGTTTGCCCATGCCGCCGCTGTCGCAGACGCCGGCCAGCTTGAGCAGCTGGTTGAGTTCGACGAATTCACGTTCCAGGACGAAATCGATGCGTGGCATGGCGGGTCGGTGCGGGGGAGGCTGCCTAGTGTCATGGAAAAAAGGCGTTGCCGCACTGAAAACAGCGGCTGTCCCATGAAGAGGCAAAAAAACGGCAGGGCCGCCTGTCCCGAAAACAGTCGATTGCCCTGCCCAAGGTCGTCAACGCCAGGGGGCGGTTGAACGTAAAACCACCGGCACGAATCGACGAGGAGATGTCGTGCCGGCCGTGTCCACGACACTGGACCACCGACCCGGGGTCGCCGACAAGGGAGGGTAGGCAAAGTCCCGGGGGTTGGCAGGCCTGACCTGCGCAAACTTACTAACATCACCTGATTTACCCCTTGTTTATAAAGGAGAAGATCCCCAACTAGCAGTAAATCAGGACAACATTCGCCTAGCTATGCTTACTACGTCTGATTTCACTGACATCGGGGGTCTGGGTGCGCGGCGCAAGCAAGCGCTTGAATTTGCCGAACGGCCTCGCGAGCCACACAATGCGCCGTCACTAGGAGTACCGATGAGCAACCCTGCTGAAGCGTCGCCCCCGTCCGTCAACCTGCGCCAGCTGTGCGCGCAGTTTGCCAAGCCCCATCTGGGCAAGGCCGTCTGGCAATTGATCAACACCCTGCCCTTGTTCGCCGTGATCTGGGCGCTGATGGCCTGGAGCATCCACGCGCAGTGGCATTACGCCTTGACGCTGCTGCTGGCCCTGCCGGCGGCTGGCTTGTACGTGCGCACCTTCATCATCCAGCACGACTGTGGCCACGGCAGCTTTTTCGCCAGCGCGCGGGCCAACAACATCGTCGGCGGCATGCTGGGCCTGATTACGCTGTTCCCGTACGGCTACTGGAAGAAGACCCATGCGGTCCACCACGGCACCTCGGGCAACCTCGACCGGCGCGAAATGGGCGACATCGAAACTCTGACGGTCGCCGAGTACAGCGCGCTGCCCGCGTTCAAGCGTTTTTGCTATCGCTTCTACCGCAGCACCCCGGTGCTGCTGGGCATCGGTCCCGCCTACCAGTTCGTGATCAAGCATCGCTTCCCGTTCGACCTTCCTTTCTCGTGGAAGAAGGAATGGGCCAGCGTGCTGGTCAACAACTTGATGCTGCTGGTGGTGGGCGGCCTGATGGGCTGGGTGATTGGCTGGAAGACGGTGCTGATGGTGCACCTGCCCATCGTGCTGATTGCCGGCGCGCTTGGCGTGTGGCTGTTCTATGTGCAGCACACCTTCGAGAAGGCGTACTGGAAGCGGGGCAGCGAGTGGGACTCGAACGAGGCCGCCATCCACGGCAGCTCCTACTTCGACCTGCCGCGGGTGCTGCATTGGTTCACCGGCAACATCGGTTACCACCACATCCATCACCTGGCCAGTCGCATCCCCAACTACCGCCTGCGCGAGGCCTTCATGTCGCATCCGCTGCTGCAGGCGGGTCCGCGCGTGACGCTGTGGACGAGCCTGCAGTCGGCGCGTCTGAAGCTCTGGGACGAAGAGCTGAACCGGATGGTTGGATTCCCGAAGCGCCGGCGCGCCAGCGCCTGATCAGTCGCCGGGCGGCGCCAGCCGCCGCTGCGCACGCGCCAGCGAAAAGCCGGTGAACGCCCAGGCCACTGCCAGGGCGGCACCGGCCACCGCGACTACCGCCGGGTTGGATGCGATCGCATCAATGCCCGTTTTGACCCAGCCGCTGACGGCGTCGGCACCGCGATAGACCGCGGTGTCGATGACGTTCTTGGCCTTGTACTTGGCCTCGGGCGCGACCACGGTGAACAGCATCTCGCGGCCGGGCCGGGCCAGCGCGTACTCGCCGGCGCGGCGGGTGACCATCACGATCGCGAACACCGCGAAGGTCGGCGCCAGCGCCAGCCACAGGAAGCCGAACGCCATCACTACCGGCACCGCCATCAACAGCACGACCAGGCCCAGGCGCTGGACGATGCGGCCGGTCAGGAACACCTGGGTCAGGATGGCCAGGCCCTGGACGATGGCATCGAGCAGGCCGAACACCCGGGTCTGGTCCACGCGGTCCGGAAAGTGCAGGGCGACCAGGCGCGCCTGTTCGAAGTAGAGGAAGGTGGTGACGCCGGCCAGCAGCACCACGAACAGGGCGATGCCCATCAGATAGGGCGAGCGCAGTACGGTGGAGATGCCTGCGAAAGGGTTGCCGCCCAGGGGCAATCTTGGCGCCGCTTTTTCGCCCGGCGCGATGGGCTGGCGTTCGCGCCAGCGCTGCAGCCTCTGCGCGCAGACGGCGGAGCCGAGCAGGCAGGCGGTGGCGAACACCATCAGTCCGGCCTGTCCGATCCAGCCGACCAGGGTGATGCCCAGCAGCGGCCCGGCCAGCCCGCCGGCGCTGGCGCCTGCGGCCATCAGTGCGAACAGGCGTTTGGCCTGGGTGATCGCGAACACATCGGCCAATACGCTCCAGGCCACCGAGATCGCCAGCAGATTGAACACCGACAGCCAGATGTAGAACGCGCGCGCCAGCCAGGGGTTGTCCGGCCAGGTGGCGATGGCCGCGGCGAAGCCGAGCAGGTTGCTAGCGAAGAAGGCATACGTCCAGGGCAGGATGCGTCGGCGCGGCGCCAGCGTGGCGATGGAGCCGAACAGCGGTATCGCCAGCAGGGTCGCGATGAAGGTGCCGGTGAAGAGCCACTGCAGGTTGTCCACGCCCCCGGCAATACCCATGGTTTCGCGCACCGGCCGCAGCATGAAATAGCCGGTGAACAGCAGGAAGAACATGGCAATGCCGGCGATAACCGCCGGTGCCTCACCCTGCTCGAGGTTGAGCAGCCGGGACAGCGAATGCGGCCGCCGTTCCGGTTGCGGTGCCATCAGCGGAACATCGCCACGAGTTCAGCCTGCTGCGCGGCGCTGAGCAAGGCGCCGGTGCCGCCTTTGAGGTTGTCGTCCTGGCGGTCGGGCTTGCCGGTCGCCGGGATCACCACGGTCACCGCGGGATGGCTGATCGCGAACTTCAGGAACATCTGCGCCCACGAGCTGACGCCCGCCTCGGCAGCCCAGCCCGGCAGCGCCTTGCCGGCGACGCGCGAGAACAGCCGGCCATCGTCGAAGGCCCGGTTGATCATCACCGCGGTGCCGCTGTCGCGCGCCACCGGCAGCACGCGCTTGGCGGCATTGGCTGCGCTGACCGAATAGTTGATCTGCACGAAATCGGGTTTCTCGGCGGCGACGATGTCGGCGAGCGCCTCGTGCTGGTCGTCGCGGAAGTGCGTCAGGCCGACGTACTTCACCTTACCCTGCGCCTTGAGCTCGCGCGCCAGCGCCAGCTGCGTCTTCCAGTCGCGCAGGTTGTGTACACACAGCAGCTCGAAACGATCGGTGCGCAGGCGGCGCAGTGAGTCGGCGAACTGGGCTTCACCGGCCGCGCGGTCGTCGGCGGCGAGCTTGGTCGCCAGCCAGATCCGGTCGCGAAGCGCGAGCTCGGCCATCAGGTCGCCCAGCACGTCCTCGGCGTTGGAGTAGTTAGGGGAGGTGTCGATGACCGACGCGCCACCGGCGACGAAGCGGCGCAGAACTTCCTTGAGCGGCTCGCGGCCGGCTATGTCCACCTCGAAGCTGCCCGAGGTGCCCATGCCGATTACCGGAATCATCTCGCCGGTGGCTGGGATGGCGCGTCGCATGAGAGGCAGGGCCGATCCCTGGGATTCGGCCAGGGCCGGGAAGGGGCGCAGCGCAGCGACGGCGGCGAGGGCTGCGGCGGCGGTGAGGAAGGATCGACGATTGGTCACGGCGGGCCTCGTGGTCTGCGTGGTCAACGAGCCTGCCTCAGCTGGCGTGAACTTTTCGTTCGCCCTCCCTGGCGAGCGGTCGGCGCTGGCCTCAGATCGGGCTGCCGGGTGGGTCGTCCCGGAACTTGCGTGGCGCCAGCTGTCGGGTGAAGCGGAACACGCCCTCGCGCACCACTCGCGTCAGCCTCAGGTCGATGATCGTGGTCTCATTTGGCCGCACCAGGTCGAGCAAGCCGGCGGTGTCTGCGCCGAGCTCGGCCAGCCAGTGCTCGACCAGCTGATCGTCCTGGCGCGGCAGCACCCGCAGCCCGTAGGGCGGCCTCGGAATCAGCGCAGGCCGAAGCAGCTGAGCGCCATCCCGGATTTCGGGGCAGCCGGCTAGGGCGGCGTGGTTGAGGAAGAAGCACAGGTTGCCGGGCGCGCGCCGGTTGCCCTGGCGGTCGGTCAGGAAGCCTTCTGGCAGCTGGTTCGGGTCGGCCGAGGGCCCGGCGGTGATCAGCAGGTTCATCTCGGGCACGCGCGAACCGCTGTCATCGAGCAGGCGGAACAGCACCATGGTGTGCGGGTCGTGCACGTAGCGACGGTCGGGCAGCACCGGTATCTTTTCGATCTCGACGCGTCGGTCGAGCGCCTGGTGGCGATCGTTCTCCCGATCGAAGGCATCGCACAGCGCGGTGTAGCCGTTGGCGTCGCGCACCGCCAGGCAGCGCAGTATCGCGTCCACCGTGGGATGCGGCCCGCCGTCGGCACCGACGCTGCCCATGATCCCCATCCGCTCGCCGCTGTGGGACACGCCCGGCACGATCTTGAAGGCGGTCCTTGGTGCGCGATGGACCGAGGCCTTGGCCAGCGAACGCAGGCGCTTGCGGGCGCTGGGCAGGGATTCGCCGGCGTGCAAGGCCGGCTGCGCCAGCACCAGGTGACTGGCGTTCAGGTTGGCGGCGGCCAGGCGCACCACGCCGTCGCTGCCGGTCTCGCCGGTGTAGGCGTTGACGTGGTCGTAGAGCTTGCGGTCAATGCTGTCGCCGCTGAGCACGAAGCTGAAGATCGGCTTGGGCCGTGCCGGCAGGTCCAGGGTGGGGTAGTCGTGGATCCAGCGTAGGTTGAGCGCCACCGACTCCGGGCTGGCCAACTCCAGCCAGTCCAGCACGCCCTGGCCGGGCTCGACGCCGCCGAACCAGGCCTTCATGGCCCCGAGCCGGCTCTTGCCAAGCTGGGCCAGGGCGGAGCCGAAGTTCGCCGGCGCCAGCATGAGCAGATGGCTCATCGGGCAGGCGTCCAAGCGCCCGGTCTGGACGTGGAAGCGGTCCAGCCATTCCCGAACCACCGGCCCGCCCGTGCTGTGGGTGATGCAGATGAATCGGCGCCCCGGCCCGGCCTCCGCCAGGATCGGCGCCAGCGCGGCATCGAAGGCGCGCGCGATGTCGTCGATTCTTACCTCGTTACGAAAACTAACGTACTGGCCCAGATGGACGTGGGCGATGTCGATGCCAGGGCCGCCATCGCGCGCCGCCTCGCGCTTGAGGCGGGCCGGAAGGCCACCGTAGGTCCCGGTGCTGGTAACACTCCAGCCGTGGACGAAGACGAGCAGGGGCTTAGGCATGTCAGGAGGGGTGGCGGGTGGCTGCCGTCATGCTAGCTTAGCCGGGCAAGACCGGTCACAGGGGCGGTATCGATGGCGTTGGAAGAGCGACAGATCCTGGTCGGTCTCTTGGAAAAAGGAATGTTCGTCAGTCGCCTTGACCGGGACTGGGTCGGCACGCCTTTTCCGTTCCAGGGTTTCCACGTCGCCACCGACAAGGATATCGAGCTGCTCGCGGAGTATTGCAGCAGCGTATTCATTGACGTCATCAAAAGCAGCGTGCCGGCCCGCCGCCTGCAGATCCTGTCGCGCAGTAGCACCACTTTTCCGCCGCGCACGCACGAGTACCGCAACAGCGTAGAACTGCAGGACGAAATGCCGCGTGCGCGCGAGGCCCACACCCAGGCGCGCAAGCTCGCCGAACGGCTCGAGGCCGACGTGCGGAGCAGTCGACGCTTGATCGCCGGCGATATCCAGGACGCCATTGAACCGATGGTGGAAAGCCTGATTCGCAACGTGGACGCCTTTTTCTGGCTGATGGCGCTGTTGAGTCGCGACGACTACGCCTACAGCCATGCCGTGCACTGCAGTGCGCTGGCGGCTGCTTTCGGCCGCCATCTTGCGCTGCCGCGAGAGACCTTGTCCGACCTGGCGACGGGCGGCATGCTGCTCGATATCGGCAAGGCTTCGCTGCCTGAAGAGTCTTTCAAGCATCCGGGGCCACTGTCGCCTGAAGCGAGGGCGCTGATGCGTGGTCACGTGGCGGAGGGTCTGAAGGTCTTCGACGAATCCGGACTCAAAGGCGCATGGGCACGCGACATTCTCGCCGGCCATCACGAGCGGCATGACGGCAGCGGCTACCCGAACAGCCTCAAGGGCGACCAGATTCCGCTGGCTGCGCGCATGGGCGGCATCATCGACAGCTATGACGCGATCTGCAGCGACCGGCCGCATGCCAAGGGCACGTCTCGCCACGCCGCCCTGCAGACGATCTACCGCGCCGGCGAGACGCTTTATCAGGGCGAGGTGGTCGAACAGTTCCTGCAGTGCCTGTGCGTTTATCCCACGGGCTCGCTGGTGGAGCTGAGCTCGGGCGAAGTCGGCATCGTCCTGGCGCAAAACCAGGCGCGCCGCCTGCGTCCGCGGGTCATGCTGTTGCTCGACGCCGACAAGCGCAGCTATTCGCCTTACCGCGACATTGATCTGATGGCGGTCGAGCACCAGGCCGGTGGCCGTACCGCCGTTCGCATCGTGGCCTCGCTCGAGCCGGGTGCGCATGGCCTCGATCCGTCCGCGCTATTCCTGGCATGAATGCGCCCCTCGCACTGCAGGGTGCCGAGCTGCTGGCCTACCTGCAGCCGCATGTCCGCGACAGCCTGCGCAAAGGCGAGCCGTTGGCGCTGCTGCGCATGAGCCTGATCGGCGCCCGCGCGGTAGCCATCCAGCATGGCGCGGTCATCGCGGAATCGCTGGCGCGCAAGATGCAGGTTCAGGCTCAGGCTGCGCTGCGTCCGGGCGATGAGGTCATCGCGCTGGGAGCCCACGAGTTCGCGGTGCTTCTGCCCCGCGTCAACGACGGCAACCACGCGTTGTTGGCGGCGACGCGTCTGCTGCGCCAGTTCGAGCAGGCGATGGACGTCGACGGCCGGATGTTGCTGACGACGGTGGCGGTCGGGGTGGCGGTAACCCCTGAGCACGGAGACGATGCCGACTCGCTGTGCCGAAGCGCCGAGGCGGCGCTGCTTCTGGCCGAGTCTTCAGCCGACCGGATGTCGCTGGCCCCGCCGCGTGAGGCGACCCCCTTGATCACCCCCGCCGACCTGCGCGAGGCCATCCAGGCCGGACAGCTGGAAGTTCACTTTCAACCGATCTGGGATCTGCGCGCGGCACGCATCACCGGCGCCGAGTCGCTGGCGCGCTGGACCCATCCGCGCCTGGGGCCGATCAGCCCGGCTCAATTCGTGGCGCTGGCTGAATCGAGCGGACTGATCGCCGAGTTCACGCGCTGGAGCGTCAACGCCAGCCTGCAGCATTGCGTAGATGCGCGGAAGGCGGGCTTGCGGCTGCCGGTTTCGGTCAACCTCTCCGCCGTTGCGTTCGCCGAGCGCGGCTTGGTTGAACACCTGCTCGATGCATTGAAACTATGGGGCGTGCCGCCGCGCGATCTGGTGATCGAAGTCACCGAGACGGCCATCATCGCCGACCTCGACAAGGGCGCACACATCCTGAACCGGCTTTCGGACGCGGGCGTGCGGGTGTCCATCGACGACTTCGGCGTTGGCAACTCCTCGTTCGCCTACCTGCGCGAATTCCCGGCTACCGAGCTCAAGATCGACCGGTCCTTCATCACCGGCATGATCCAGAAGCCACGCTCGATGCAGCTGGCCAAGGCCATGATCGACTTCGCCCATCACCTGGGAATGCAAGTTGTCGCCGAGGGCGTCGAGGACAAAGAGACCCTGGGCACGCTGGCCGAACTCGACTGCGACTACGCCCAGGGCTACGTGCTGGGCCACGCCAAGCCGGCGGCGCAGTTCGTCGCGGCCATGCTCGCCGCGCGCTGAATCCGGTCAGGGGCTACTGGGCTCGCCGTCCGGTTCGACGGCCTGGGGCTGCGTCGGCAGCCGGCGCGGCACGCCCTGGGCATCGACGAGGCGCTCGATGCGGGCGAATACCTCGGCGCGCGCGAATGGCTTCTTCATGAAGTCGTCGGCGCCGATGCGATGCACGTAGAACTGCTCGGTGGCCTGCTCGTTGCCGCTGATCATGATCACGGGGATGTCGCGCGTGGCGGGATCGCGCCGCAGCTGGCGCAGCGCGGCAAAACCATCCATGCCCGGCAGCACGATGTCCAGGAAGATCAGCTCTGGTGTTTGCGTTCGCGCCTGTTCCAGCCCGGTCTCGGCGTCCACCGCCTCAATCACGCTGTAGTCGTTCTGGCGCAGCATCCGGCCCAGCAGCGCGACGATGGTCGGCGAATCGTCCACGACCAGCATGCGGGTGCCAGGTCGGGCGTTGAGACGTGGCTTGCCGCGCCGCTCGGCGCCGTTCGGGCCGGCTTCGGCAGCTGACAGTTCAAGCTCGGGCGCGCGAACGGCCTTCGGGCTGACCGGGCGTGTGTCCCAGCCAAACATCAGCTTGATCTTGTCGTAGATGGACACCTGGCGCTCCCCAACGCGGAATAGGCGCTAGTGTCCCCTCGGCGCCGCTCGCTGGCAATCACGGCGGCCGCCGGCTAGACATCGGCGCGCGCAACGCGCACCCTGCCGGCCCAACGATGCCCCAAGGATGCCCATGGCTCCGAAATCGACCGTCTACAAGGCCCGCCTGCAGGTCAGCGACATGGACCGGCACTACTACGCCGCCCATGAGCTGGTGCTGGCCCAGCATCCTTCCGAGACCGAGGAGCGGCTGATGCTGCGGCTGCTGGCCTTCGCCCTGTTCGCCGACGAGCGGCTGGAGTTTGGCCGCGGCCTGAGCACGGACGACGAGCCGGACCTGTGGCGCAAGGACCTTACCGGCCAGGTGGAACAGTGGATCGAGCTCGGGCAGCCGGATGACTCGCGGGTGCGCAAGGCCTGCGGTCGCGCCGGCGAGGTGGTGGTGCTGAGCTACGGCGGCCGCGGCGCCGACCTGTGGTGGGAGAAGAACGAGGCCGCCCTGGCCCGCTGCCGCAACCTCACCGTGCTGGACGTGTCGCCCGATGACGCCAAGGCGCTGGCCGGGCTGCTCAAGCGCGGCATGGACCTGCAGGCCATGATCCAGGACGGCGTGCTGCAGCTGGTGGACGGCGAGCAGACGCTGGAAATTTCGCCGCGACTGCGGCGAGGTCCGGCTTAATCGATCGTCTTGGATTCCGCCGTGCCCAGCGGCATTGGGTCGGCGCGGTGTGGTGCCCGCCGTAGCAGCAGCGGATGCGCGAAAACGCCCGCCAGGATGACTGCGACGCCGGCGTAGAACATCCCGCCCAGCTCGTGCTGCTCGCCTAGCAGCACGATCGCCAGCACGATCGCGTACACCGGCTCCAGGTTTACCGCCAGCTGCGCCGAGAAGGCGCTCAGGTGGCGCAGGGCCACCAACGACAGCGCGAACGGCAGCAGGGTGCAGACGATGGCAAGCACCAGCAGCAGCACCGTGTCCTGCAGGCCCGGCAGCACCAGGGGCGAGCCGAACCAGGGCAGCAGCGGCGTCGCCAGCGCCAGGCACAGTCCGCCGGCACCGAGTTCGACGAAAGTGACGGTGAGCGGATCGCCGCGTTCGACGTGGCGCTTGTTCAGCGCGCCGAAGAAGGCCACCAGCAGTGCCGAGATCGTGCCCACCACGATGCCCAGATACATCTCGGCCGGCACGCCGCCGACCACCAACGCGACCCCCGGCACCACCGCCACGCCCAGCAGCAGTTCACGCGGCTGGAAACGCTGGCCGGTGATCCAGGGCTCGACCAGCGGTACGAACACCGTGGCCAGGGCGATGCAGGTCACCGCCACCGAGGCATTGGCCAACTTGATGGCGCCGTAGAAGGTCAGCCAGTGCAGCGCCACCAGGAAACCGATGCCGGCGTAGATGCCCAGCTGGCGCGCGGGCATGGCCTTCAGCCCGCGCCAGACTCGCGGCACCAACAGCAGTGCGGCCGCCACCATGCCCATGCGCCAAACCACCAAGGCCATGGCCGGCAGCGTGATGGCCTTTCCCAGGATCGCCGTGAAGCCCCACAGCAGAACGCAGAAGTGGATCTGCCACTGCGCCTTGGCGACCGGCGTCATGCGGGGACGCCGACGGCCAGGGCGCGCTTGGCGTCAGCCGTCAGCCGCTTGATGGCGTACTCCGCCTTGAGCGCGCTGGAGCGGTCGGGGTGTTCGAAGCGTGCCAGCAGCCGCTGCGGCGGATGCGAACGGGTGTAGCGCGCCCCCTTGCCGGCGGCGTGCGCGGCATAGCGTTTTTCCACGTCCACGGCGATGCCGGTATAGACGCTGCCGTCCTGGCATTCGATCAGGTACACGAACCAGGCCATGTCAGCGCAGGCTCAGCGCGATTCGGCGCCAGTCGTCGCGGACCTCGGCACAGTCACCGCCGCCCATTTCGAACTCCCGGCAGACGAAAGGACGTTGCGCGTAGATGCCGCAGCACATCCGTTCGCGGTCGAGCGCGACGCACCAGCCGTCGTCGGCCTTGGCCATGATCAGATAGCCTTCGGCGTCCTCATCGAGGTAGTGCTCCGGCGGATCGTCGCCCGGCAGCACGCGCACCGGCAGCTGGCAGCAGCAGGCCTGGCAGTCGCTGCATTGAAGAGAGGGGTCGATGTCCACCGCGGCATTGTCCCATGCCGGCGCTTTCCAGGGACCCCCGGCAAGGGGCTCAGCGGCTTAGTTGGCGGCGGGCGCTTCGCGCACCGGCACCGGCACATTGCACAGGTCGATATGGCCGGCCGGGTGCACGTACCAGTCGTCGCGGCGGTTGCGGCGCGACTCCACCAGGTCGGCGAAGGCGGCGGTGTCGGTCCGGAAAACCTCCAGTCGGGTGCGCTCGGCTTCCGGCACCTCGGAGGCGAGCCGGATGGCGCGGATCGGCGCGCGCTGGCCAGCCTGCTCGTAGAAGCCCAGCGGGCCCGTGCCGCGCGGCAGCACACTCAGGCGCTCCATGCCCAGCAGGACGCGACCGACCGTGGTGATGTTGCGGTCCAACTGCCGCGGCGACTGCCCGGTGACCACGTAAAGCTCGCTGCCAACGCTACTGTCGGCCGCCGCTGCGCGGCCGGCGCCGACCGTGCCGTAGCAGTGCGCCAGCCAGGCGAGTCCGGCGTCGGGGTCACGCGCTGCGGGGAATCCCTGGACGAAGCCCACTTGCGGCGCCCAGCCATCGGTATCGGCCAGCGGGGTGAAAGCCAGGCCGTCGGCGGGACGGACGAATTCCGCCGGAAGCTTGGGCTTGGCCTGCCCCAGGGGCCTGGCCTGGGTCGGGTCCTCGCCGTTGGCGTCGCCCCACTGCACCACGAAATTGTCCTGCGAGCGATTGATGCTCAGGCCGTTGAAATAGCCGGCGGCCACCAGCGTGCGGATGTTGGCGGCATGCGCGGGCGCGAACATCGGCGCGAGTTCGATCACGACGCGGCCCGAGTCGAGCTCCAGATAAAGCGTCTGCTCCGGATCAGGACTGCGCCAGTCGGCCGCGGTCGAGGCTTCGAGCACGTCCTGCATGGTCAGCGCCTTCTTGGGCGGGCTGGTGGCGTAGGCGCTGCCCAGCGGCAGGGCGAGGGCGAGGGTGAGCAGGGCGGGGCGCAGGGTCATGGCGGTGGCTTCCGTTGCGTGGTCTTGGCGGGCAGGGTAGCGCGACCCGCCCGCGCGCGCTTCAGTCCGGATCCGGCGGGGCTTCCTGCAGGGCGGCGAGCTGTTCCTGCATTTGCGTGATCACCGACTCCCAGTGCCTTGGCGCCTCGAACCAGGGGAAGGCCACCGGGAAGGCCGGGTCGTGCCAGCGCCTTGCGATCCAGGCGTTGTAGTGCAGCAGGCGCAGGGTGCGCAGCGGCTCGATCAGGTGCAGTTCGCGGCGGTCGAAGCGACGGAATTGTTCGTAGCCCTCGAGCAGCCAGCGCAGCGGCGTATTGCTGTCCTCGCGGCGGCCCGCGAGCATCCACAGGTCCTGGACCGCCGGGCCGGACAGGCAGTCGTCGAGGTCCACGAAGTGCGCCTGTTCGTCGCGCCACAGAATATTTCCGGGATGGCAATCGCCGTGCAGACGCAGCGTATGCACGTCACCGGCCCGCTCCCAGCAGTCGTCCATGGCGTCGAGCAGCGCATCGGCCAGGGTGGCGAAGTTGTCCTCGAGATCCGCCGGCAGCCAGCCGTGCTCGAGCAGGAAGTCCACCGGCGCCACGCCGTGGCTTTCAATGCTGATTTCACCCCGGTGTGCGAAGCGGGCGCCGTCGCCGACCGCGTGCATGCGACCGAGCACGCGTCCCAGGTGGGTCAGTACCGCGCGATCGCCCAGCTCCGGCGCGTGGCCACCGCGCAGGGGGAACAGCGCGAAACGATGGCCTTCGAAAGGATGCAGGGTGTGGCCCTGGTGCGAGAGCGGCGCCACCACCGAAAGATCCGCCGCCACCAGCTCGGCCGAAAAGGCGTGCTCCTCGCCGATGGCATCGTCGGTCCAGCGACCTGGACGATAGAACTTGGCGACCACCGGCGGCCCGCCCTCGATGCCTATCCGATAGACGCGGTTCTCGTAGCTGTTGAGGCCCAGTACGCGCCCGTCGCTTTCCAGGCCCAGTGACTCGATGGCGTCGAGAATGCGGTCGGGTCCGAGGTCGGCGTAGGGCGTGTCGTCCATCCGGGCAGGTTACCCGGCGGGGTGCCCGCGCGTCCGGTTTATCGCGGCAGTTCCAGCGCGGTGGCGGCGGCTGCCAGGTTTTCGCTGAGGTAGGTATGCGAACCCACGGCGGTGAAACCGGCGCGGGCGAAGGCGCGGCGGTACCAGGTCGCCGGCCGGCGCCGCATGTCCTGCAGGTCGCCGATGATGTCGTCGCCTTCTGCGAAGACCTCGAGGAAGGCGACGCCGTCGCATAGTCGCGCGAACTCCGCCAGGCCGCGCTTGAGCTCGTCGTCCGGCAGGTAGTGCATCACGTCCGAACACACCAGCAGGTCTGCGGGCCGCCTGGGCGGCAATGCCTCGAGGTCACCGAAGGGCAGCCAGTGCAGGTTGCGGCGCACGCCGTGGCGGGCGATGGCGTACTCGCTGGCGTCCAGGCCCATGTAGTGCAGCTTGGGCCGCAGCGCCAGCAGCGGCGCGCGCCAGGCGCCTTCGCCGCAGCCAACATCCAGCACCGAGCGGATCGGCCGCCCCAGGTGGTACTCCGCCAGCGCCACGGCCAGGGCCACCTTGCGCGTCAGCGCCGCCTTGCCGCCCAAGTCGCGCTGCCGGTACCAGGTGTCGAAGTAGCGCTGGTCGTAGATCTTGCTCATGTCGCGCGCTTGCGCCGGTGAAGCAGCCAGGCGGCGAACACCGCGGCGGTGAGATACATGCTCAGCGAGTAGATCGCCGGCGCGATCGCGGCCTGCGTGCGGGCCAGCACTTCGATGGCGATGAAGATGGCGAGGGTACCGTTGTGGATGCCGATTTCAAAACTGATCGCGATCGCCTGCGGCTCAGCCAGTCGCGCGCCCTTGGCGGCGAAGTAGCCCGACAGCAGGCTGATCAGGTTGAAGCTGATGCAGGCCAGGCCAACCACCGGCGCGAAGGCGCGCACGGTGTCCCATTCCGAGTAGAACGCGAGCGCGACCAGCAGGCCCAACAGCAGGGACGAGAGCATGCGCACCGGCTTCTCGGCGGCATCGGCCAGCCTCGGATACCAGGCGCGCAGCGCCATGCCCAGCGTGACCGGGGTGATCACCAGCACGGCCACTTCCAGCACCTTGCCGACCGGTGGCGGCACGCTGGCCTCGGCGCCCAGGAACCAGGAAAGGGCGAGCGCCGTCCACAGCGGCAGGGTCAGCAGCGCCAGCAGGCTATTGATCGCGGTCAGGCTGATGTTGAGCGCGACGTCGCCACGCGCGAGGTGGCTGAATAAATTGGCGGTGACGCCGCCCGGCGATGCCGCCAGCAGCACCAGGCCCAGCGCAAGCTCGCCGGGTAGTCGGAACGCCAGGCACAGCGCAATGGCCACCGGCGGCAGCAGCAGCGACTGCACCGCCAGCGCCACGGTGACCGCGCGCGGCATCGCCAGCACGCGCCGGAAATCTGCCAGCGTCAGATGCAGGCCCAGCCCGGCCATGACCACGGCCAGCGCGATCGGCAGGAAAACCACCAGCAACAAGTTGTCAGCCATGCCTCAGGCGCCGACCAGGACCGAACGCATCGATATCGAACTGTTGACCGTTTCGTTGAAGAACTCGACGGCGTCGTCTTCGCGCTGCAGCGCCAGCACGTACAGCAGCGGGAGATAATGCTCGGGCGTAGGGATTGCCAGCAGTGCATCCGGGCCCAGCGTTTCGTAGCCCAGCATGCCCTCGTGGTGGCCCTCGGCGATGCGCTCGGCGATGTCCTCGTCGAAGCGTTCGGCCCAGTCGTAGGCTTCTTCCTGATTCTGGCGCCAAAGGCGCAGGTTGTGGACGATATTGCCGCTGCCCACCACCAACACACCTTCGTCACGCAGTGGCGCCAGCTGCTTGGCGAGGTCGTAGTGCCAGGCGCCGGGCTGCAGGCTCGACAGGCTCAGCTGCACTACCGGGATGTCGGCTGCGGGATACATCGCCTGCAGGACGCCCCAGGCGCCGTGGTCGAGTCCGCGATGGCTGTCGAGGTGCACCCGCGGTTGGGTGATCAGGTCGGCGACGCGATGCGCCAGCGCTGGGCTGCCCGGGGCCGGGTAGCGCACGTCGAAGAGCGCGCGCGGAAACCCGTGGAAATCGTGGATGGTGTCGGGCTTCTCGGCAGAGCCGACGTACACGCCCTGGGTCTCCCAATGCGCCGAGATACACAGGATGGCTTCGGGCCGCGGAAGGCGCTGCCCCAATGCCTGCCAGCTTCGTCGCCAGGCCTTGTCCTCGATGGCGTTCATGGGCGAGCCGTGACCGAGGAAGACCACGGGCATCGGGCCGGACAGGGACGCAGCGCTCATTGGAACCGATCCTTGGGTGCGGGGGACAGGCAAACACTACCACCCTGACTTCCGGCACTGCGCGCTACTTCATCGTCTGGGTAGTGTTGACTTAACGATACAGCTAAGAAGGCTGTACCGATCAGTCGAGGACAGGTCCATGGATGACACCGAGCCACACCTGAAGAAATTCCAGAAAGAACTCAGCGCCGGGACGGTTTCCCTCGTCCTGCTGGCAGTCCTGGGGCAGTCCAAGGACGCCCTGTATGGCTACCAGATTGCCAAGCGCCTGGAGCAGACCGGCGATCCGCTGTTGGGCGGCAAACAAAGCGGCCTGTACCCGGTGCTGCGCAACCTCAGCGCCGCCGGCCTGGCGGACAGCTATGTCGAGCCTTCGGTCAGCGGTCCGCCGCGCCGCTACTACCGCATCACCCCGCTGGGCCGGCGCGTGCTGGCTGAGTGGATATCGAGCTGGGACACCACCCGCCAATCCGTCGACGCCTTGCTGGAAGGAAATATGCGATGAACAACGCCACCCCGAAATCCATTCCCGAGTACCTCGATGAACTCCGGCGCGAACTGCGCGATGCCGATCCGGCCCTGGTGCAGGACGCGCTTTACGACGCCGAGGAATACCTGCGCTCGGAGTTGGCCGAGAACCCGGGCAGCGACGAAGCCCAGCTGCTCGCCAACATCACCGGCAGCTACGGCGCCCCGACCGAAGTCGCGGCGATCTATCGCGACACCGAAGTCCAGGTCGCCCAGGCGATGCGCACGCCGCCGCCGGCACCGCGCGCCAGCCTGGCGGGTCGCTTCTTCGGTGTAGCCGCGGATTCGCGGGCCTGGACCTCGCTCTTCTACATGCTGCTGTCGCTGGCCACCGGCATCGTCTACTTCACCGTCGTGGTGGCCGGGCTGAGCGCCGCGGCCGGCCTGGCGCTGCTGATCATCGGTATTCCGTTCGTGATTTTGCTCGTAGGCATCGTGCGATTGCTGTCGCTGGTGGAAGGGCGGCTGGTGGAGTCGATGCTGGGCGAACGCATGCCGCGCCGGCCGCTCTACGTCGGCCGGGGCCAGCCGCTGCTGGCGCGGATCGGGGCCATGTTCACCGATCCGCGGACCTGGTCAACGATGCTCTACATGGTGCTGATGATGCCGCTGGGCCTGGTTTACTTCACGGTAGCGATCGTGGGGCTGTCGCTGTCGGTGGGGCTGGTGGTCGGTGGCATCGCCGCCGTGCTTGACGCCATGGGCCTGGTGACGATCGCGGGCAGCCTGCAGATGGGGCCGTTCGGAGACTCTGTGCTCGGTGCGCCGTTGCTGATGCTGGTGGGCGTGCTGGGCCTGTTCGTAGTCCTGCATCTGGCGCGCGCTATCGGCAGGCTGCACGGCGGCCTGGCCAAGCACCTGCTGGTCAAGACGGCACAACACTGACCGGGTGATCCGCGGGCCGGCGGGGCCGGCCCGCGGGCAGGTTCAGGCCAGTACGAACGTCCAGGCAATCCCCCACAGAGCCTGTACCACCAGGCACAGCACGGCGACCATGCCGATCAGGAAGCCCGGGCCGCGGTTGCCGGCCGGGTTGGAGTAGGACACGGCGTACCAGATACGCCCGACCAGCCAGACGGCACCGAACACCGCGCTCAACCACGCCACCCCGAAGGCCGCCGCCGTCCAGAGCGACGGCAGGAACATCAGCACGGACTCCTGGGTGTTCATCTGGACCCGAAAAGCGCGCTCGAAGCCCTCGTGCCCGGTGGTGGCCGGCGCTTTGATGCCGTACTTGCCGCGGGCGCGCCCGACCACGAAAGCGGTGCCGAACATAAGCGCAACGGTGAGGATGGTGATCAGGGCGATGTAGGCATTCATTCGAGGCGAATTCCGTCGTGGAGGTGGCAGCCACTGTACCGGCTCGGCCGGGTATTGCGGGCTGCGCTATCTTGGTGCGTCCCGAAGAAGAGTCCCGCCCATGAGCGACCCCCTGGCCCAGCCGCTGACGTTGCCCTGCGGCGCAGTGATTCCGAACCGCCTGTGCAAGGCGGCGATGACCGAAGGGCTGGGCGACGCGCAGCTCCGGGCCAGCGAGCGTCACGTGCGGCTCTACCGCGCCTGGAGCGAAGGCGGCGCCGGCCTGCACGTCACCGGCAACGTGATGATCGACAGGCATGTAATCGAGCGTCCCGGCAACGTGGCCATCGATACCTCGCATCCGCCCAGCGTCGACGGCGAGGCGAGGGCGCGGCTCAAGGCCTGGGCCGCGGCCGGCACGGTCGGCGGCAACGGGCTGTGGATGCAGATATCGCATGCGGGGCGGCAGTCGCCGCGCTATGCCACGCGCCAGCCGGTCGGGCCGTCGGCCGTGCAGCTGGAGTTGCTGGGCAACTACGCCAAGCCCCGGGCGCTGCGCGAGGACGAGATCCTGGACCTGATTCAGCGCTTCGCCGCCGTGGCCGTGATCGCGCGCGAAACCGGCTTCACCGGCGTGCAGGTGCACGGTGCGCACGGTTACCTGCTGAGCAGCTTCCTGTCGCCGGTCACCAACCGCCGCACCGACGCCTGGGGCGGTTCACTCGAGAATCGCGCGCGCTTCCTGGTCGAGGCCGTGCGCGCGGTGCGCAAGGCGGTCGGGGCGGATTTCCCGGTATCGGTGAAGCTCAATTCCGACGACTTCCGCAAGGGCGGCTTCAGCCACGCCGACTGTCTTGGCGTGGTGGGGCTGCTCAACGACACGGGCCTGGACTTGCTGGAAATCTCCGGCGGCAACTACGAGCAGCCGCGCCTGCTGGGCATGTCGGGACGCGAGGACGATGCCGTCGAGGTGCGCCACAGCACCCGGGTGCGCGAAGCGTATTTCCTGGAATATGCGACGGCGATCCGCAAGGTCGCAACGATGCCGATGATGGTGACCGGAGGCTTCCGCACCCGTGCCGGCATGGAGGCCGCGCTGGCCAGCGGCGATACCGACCTGATCGGGCTGGGGCGACCGTTCTGTACCCATCCTGACGTGGCGCGGCGCCTGCTGGCGCGTGAGATAGACGAACTGCCTGCCTTCGAACGACAGCTGCACCTGCGGCCACGCGGGCTGCTGTCGCCGGCCAGTCCCTGGCTCCTGCCGAAAATGATCAACGTGCTCGGCGCCCAGGGCTGGTACTACCAGCAGATGGACCGGCTGGCGGATGGCCGCGCACCGGACCTCGGACGTGGCATGCTGCGTTCGTTCGCGCGCTACTGGTGGAACGACCTGGGCAAAGCCGCCAGGCTCAAGCGATAGGAGGCGGTATGCATACCCACGATCCCATGCGCGGTGACGAGCCGCTGTCCGATGAAACCGTGCTGGCCGCCACGCAGGAATGGCTGGAGAAGGCCGTCATCGGCCTGAACCTATGCCCGTTCGCAAAAGCCGTGCACGTGAAGCGGCAGATCCGCTACGTCGTCAGCCAGGCGCAGACCGAAGAGGCATTGATCGAGGACCTGCTGCACGAGCTGCAGCTGCTGGCCTCGGCCGATCCCGCCGACATCGAGACCACGCTGCTGGTGCATCCCAAGGTCTTGGGCGACTTCCTCGACTACAACGATTTCCTCGACATCGCCGACGCCGCCGTGGACGAGCTCGAGCTTGACGGCGTACTGCAGGTGGCCAGCTTCCACCCGCAGTACCAGTTTGCCGACAGCGATGCCGATGACATGGGTAATTTCAGCAACCGTGCGCCGTATCCGACCCTGCATCTGCTACGCGAGGAGAGCGTGGACAAGGCCGTCGCGGCGTTCCCGGAAGCTGACCGGATCTTCGAGGCCAATATTGAAACCCTGCATGCGCTGGGTCCGGCCGGCTGGTGTCGCCTGTTCCCGGACCGGACGCGTTAGAAGTCTTCGGCTGCGGTAGCCATCAGGGTCGCCGCCCCCGCACGTGCCGCGCGCAGCTGGTGTGCGGTTTCGGGCAGCAGCCAGGCGAAATAGAAACGCGCGGTGGCCAGCTTGGTCGCGTAGAAGCCGCTGTCCTGTTTGTCCAGGGCCACCTGAGCCATCCGCGCCCACAGCCACGCATACGTCAGGTGGCCCATGATGCGCAGGTAGGGCACCGACGCCGCGCCGACTTCATCCGGGTTGGACTGCGCGCGGGCGCCGATGTCCTGGGTCAGCGTGACCGTTTCGGCCAGCAGTTTTGCCAGCGGGGCACTGAACTCCGCCATGTCGGCGCGCCCGGCGTTCTCCTTCAGGAAAGACTGGATAAGAGCGGCAAAACGACCGAACTTCTTGCCGCCGTCCATCAGCACCTTGCGGCCCAAAAGATCTAGCGCCTGGATGCCGTTGGTGCCCTCGTAGATCATGTTGATGCGTGAGTCGCGAACGAACTGGTCCATGCCCCACTCGGTGATGTAGCCGTGACCGCCGTAGACCTGCTGGCATAGCGTGGTGGTTTCCCAGGCGTTGTCGGTGATGAAAGCCTTGACCACCGGTGTCAGCAGCGCCATCAGCTCGTCCGCCTCCTCACGCACGGCCGGATCGGGATGCGCGTGCTCGCGGTCGATCAACAGCGCCGTCCACGTGGTGAATGCGCGACCGGCCTCGGTGTAGGCGCGGCTGGTGAGCAGCATGCGGCGCACGTCCGGGTGCACGATGATCGGATCGGCGGCCTTCGCCGGCGCCGCGGCCCCGGTGGGCGCCCGGCCCTGGAGGCGGTCCTTGGCATAGGCAACGGCATTCTGGTGCGCGGCCTCGGCCTGGCCCAACGACTGCATGCCCACGCCCAGGCGCGCGGAGTTCATCATCACGAACATCGCCGCCAGGCCCTTGTTCGGCTCGCCGATCAGCCAGCCGCGGGCAGCGTCGAGGTTCATCACGCAGGTGGCGTTGCCGTGGATGCCCATCTTGTGTTCGATCGAGCCGGCCCGGATGGTGTTGCGCTCGCCCACGGCGCCATTGGCGTCGGGGATGAACTTGGGCACCAGGAACAGCGAGATGCCCTTGGTGCCAGCCGGCGCATCGGGCAGGCGGGCCAACACCAGGTGCAGGATGTTCGGCGCCAGGTCGTGTTCGCCGGCGCTGATGAAGATCTTGGTGCCGGTCAAGGTGAAGCCACCGTCCGGGTGCACTTCGGCCTTGGTCTTGAGGATGCCCAGATCGGTGCCGCAGTGCGGCTCGGTCAGGCACATGGTGCCGGTCCATTCACCCGAGACGATCTTGGTGAGGTAAACCTGCTTCTGCTCGTCGGTACCAAAGGCGTGCAGGCACTCGTAGGCGCTGTGCGACAGGCCGGGATACATCAACCAGGCCTGGTTGGCCGAGTTCCACATTTCGTACAGGCGGTTGTTGACGATCGCCGGCAGCCCCTGGCCGCCGAAGTCCGGATCGCAGCTTACCGACGGCCAGCCCGCCTCGATGAACTGGGCATACGCGTCCTTGAAGCCGGGCGGTGCGGTGACGACGCCGTCGCCGTGCCAGGTACAGCCTTCGCGATCGCCGACCTGGTTGAGCGGCTGGATGACCTGACTGGCGAACTTCGCACCCTCTTCGAGGACGGCGTCGATGGTTTCGACGTCGAGTTCGGCATAGCGGGGCAGGGCCTTGAGTTCTTCCTGGACCTTGAGCAGTTCAAACAGCACAAAGCGCATGTCGCGCAGCGGGGCGGCGTAATGGGGCATGTGGGGTCTCGGCGTGTGGAGGCTGATACGCACCATACTTGTGCGTATGTGATGCCGAAGTATGCCCGAAAACGACCGCCGCGGGCCACGCGCGGGGAGGCCGGAGCCTGGTCGGCAAGCACCGACCAGGCCTTATGCGTCCCCGGGAACGGCCTTATTCGACCGTGAGCGGCTGCGTGTGCAGCAGGATCCGGTCTTGGCCGTTCCAGTAGCGCAGCGCGTATTCGCCCGGAACCTTGGGCAGCGTCAGGCTGACCTGGCGCTGTTCGTAGGTCGGCTGGCTCTGCACGCGCCCGCTGGTCACGACTTCGCCGCGTCCGGCCTGGGCACGCGGATTCCAGACCTGCACCTCGTCATAGGCCGCGCCAGGCCCGGTCCAGGTGACCACCAGTGCGGTGCCGGCGCCGGCGCGAGCCGGGGCATCCAGGCCAACGGGAACCGCCGTGACGGCCAGCGGCTGCTCGTGCAGCAGCACGCGGCTGGTGCCATTCCAGTAACGAAGCAGATAGTCGCCCGGCGTGGCCGGCGCGGTCATCGTCACCTGGCGCTGGTCGTAGCCTTTGTCACTTTGCACACGCTGGGTGTCGAGCGAGGCGCCACGTCCGGCCTGGGCGCGCGGGTTCCACACCTGCACTTCGTCGTAGGCTGCGCCCGGACCGGTCCAGGTGACGCTGAAAACGGAGGCCATGGGCACCGAGGCGGGGGCATCCAGCGCCACGTCGATGGCGGCCACCTGCAGCGGGACGGTCGCCAGCAGCTTCCTGCTGTCGCCATTGTAGTAGCGCAGCTCGTAGTCGCCCGGTGTGGCTGGCGCGGTCATCGTTACCTGGCGCTGGTCGAAGCCTTCGTCACTTTGCACGCGCTGGGTGTCGAGCGTCGCGCCGCGTCCTGCTTCGGCACGAGGGTTCCACACCTGCACTTCGTCATAGGCCGCACCCGGACCCGTCCAGGTGACGCTGAAATCGGAGGCCATGGGCACCGAAGCGGGGGCATCCAAGGCTACTTCGACTTCGACCACCAGCAGCGGGACCGTTGCCAGCACCTTGCGGTTGTCGCCGTTGTAGTAACGCAGCTCGTAGTCCCCCGGCGTAGCCGGCGCGGTCAGGCTGACCTGGCGCTGGTCGAAGCCTTCGTCACTTTGCACGCGCTGGGTGTCGAGCGTCGCGCCGCGTCCTGCTTCGGCACGAGGGTTCCACACCTGCACTTCGTCGTAGGCCGCACCCGGACCCGTCCAAGTGACGGTGAAGCTGGATGCCATGTCCACCTGCTCCGGTGCCTCCAGCATCACTTCGGCATCGACGACCTTGAGCGCAACGGTGGCCAGCACCGCGCTATTGTCGCCGTTGTAGTACTGCAGTTCGTAGTCGCCCGGCACCGCCGGTGCGTTCAGGCTGACCTGCCGCTGCTCGAAGCCGGGCGCACTCTGCACGCGCTGGCCGTCCACGACCCCGCCGCGGCCGGCGTTGTCTCGCCGGTTCCAGATCCGCACGTCGTCGTACTGCTCGCCCGGACCGGTCCAGGTGACGTCAAAGCGACTGGCGATGCTCACTTCGGCCGGAGCATCGAGCGTAACCTCCGCCTCGATGACGGTGATCGGACGGGTGGCGATAACCTTGGCCTGGGCGCCGTGGTAGTAGCGCAGCACGTAGTCACCGGGCTTCGCCGGAGCGACCAGTTCCACCTGCTTTTGCTCGAAGCGCTCGTCGGAAGGGATGCGCGCGCTGTCTATGACCTGATCACTGCCAGCGCGTCCTTTCGGGTCGAATATCTGCACGTCGTCGTACTGTTCCGCGGGGCCGGTCCAGGTGACGAGGAAGCGCGAGGACATCGGCACGCTCTCGGGCGCCTCGAGCGTGGCCTCCGGCACGACGACCGCCGGCGGGGCTTCGACCACGGTTTCGTTCAGTGCGGCAGCCAGGGAGTCTGCGTCATTGGCGGCGATGTAGCGGCCGCCGGTGTTCTCGGCCAGGCAGGCGACCTGCTTGCCTTCTTCGGCGCTGAGCCCGAAGCCCACCACGTGCGCGGTGAAGTCCACGCCGGACGCCTCAAGCTCCCTGCCGAGCGCGCAAGGGTCGGCCTTGCAGGTTTCGAGGCCGTCGGTGATCAGGATCACGGTGGCTTTTTGCTCAGTGGAGCGAAGCTCGCTCGCGGCCTGGGCGACCGCAGCCGATAGCGGGGTCATGCCCATGAATTTCATGCTTGCCGCGGCGGCGGCGATGTCGGCACCGCTGCCGGCTGCTACTGGCACGACCAGCTCGATGTCGTCGCAGTTGCCCTTTTCACGGTGGCCGTAGGCGATCAGGCCCAGCTCCATGTTCGCGGGCATGTCCTTGAGCACCGTGGCCAGCGTGTCGCGGGCGATCTGCAGCTTGGGCTTGCCGTCAATCTGCCCCCACATCGAGCCGGAGGCGTCCAGCACGATGATGGCCTGCTCCCGGGCCGGCGCCTGGGCATGTGCAAGGCCAGTGGCCAGGCAAAGCAGGGCGAGCGCGGATGTAGCGGTGCGGCGCGGGTATCGGGACATGCGGTAGCTCCTGGGGTAGGGGGTCTGCAAGGTTCAACGCGAAAACCGACCAGATCTCGCCATTCAGGCGACGCTGCCTGCCGCATGGCCGCTGGCCCAGGCCCACTGGAAGTTGTAGCCGCCGAGCCAGCCGGTGACGTCGAGCACCTCCCCGACGAAGAAAAGCCCCGGAACGCGCTGCGACTCCATCGTGGATGAAGAAACGCCGCGGGTGTCCACGCCGCCCAGGGTGACTTCGGCGGTGCGATAGCCTTCGGTGCCGCTGGCGACGATGGGCCAGTGGGCCAGTTGGCGCGCCATGTCCGGCAGCTGCCGATGGGTGTATTGGCGCATCGGCCGGTTTTCGAACCAGACCTCGCACAGGCGCTGGGCGAAGCGTTGCGGGAACACTTCGCCCAGCACCGTCTTGAGCTCGGCCGCAGGCTTGGCGGCCTGGCGTTCAAGCAGCCAGGCTTCGATGTCGCGTCCCGGCAGCAGGTCCAGCAGCAATTCCTTGCCAGGCTCCCAGTACGAAGACACCTGCAGGATGCTGGGGCCGCTCAGCCCCCGGTGGGTGATGAGCATGGCGTTGCGGAACCGGGCGTCGCCGCAGCTTGCTTCCACCGGCACCGCCACGCCCGCGAGCTCGGCATAGTGCGCCTGGTGCTTTCCACTCAACGTCAACGGCACCAAGCCGGCGCGCGTGGGCAGCACTTCGTGGCCGAACTGGCGGGCCAGCGTATAGCCGAAGCCGGTGGCGCCCATGCTGGGAATCGAAAGGCCGCCGGTGGCGACCACGACAGATTCCGCACGGAAAACACCCTGCGTGGTGGCCACGATGAAGCCGCCTTCGTCGCCAGCCGCGATGGACTCCACCGAGCACGAGACATCCACCCGGACGCCGGCCTGCGCACATTCGGCCAGCAGCATCGCCACGATCTGCTTCGACGAGTCGTCGCAGAACAGCTGGCCAAGTTCCTTTTCGTGCCAGGCAATGCCGTGCGCGTCCACCATCGCGATGAACTGTTCGGGCCGGTATCGCGCCAGCGCCGACTTGCAGAAATGCGGATTGGCCGACAGGAAGTTCGCCGGCGTGGTGCCGGTATTGGTGAAATTGCAGCGACCGCCGCCTGACATCAGGATCTTCTTGCCGCAGCGGTTGGCGTGCTCGATCACGCG
This sequence comes from Arenimonas alkanexedens, assembly GCF_054781355.1. Classification (NCBI taxonomy): domain Bacteria; kingdom Pseudomonadati; phylum Pseudomonadota; class Gammaproteobacteria; order Lysobacterales; family Lysobacteraceae; genus Arenimonas; species Arenimonas alkanexedens. Next base: position 178,459 of record NZ_BAAGUO010000002.1, on the reverse strand, counting down.
CACGCGCCGCCCCCGGCGTCCGGCCGTGAGCGCGCAGTAAAGGCCCGCGGCGCCGCCGCCGATCACCAGCACGTCGATGGCAGCAGGTGATGTCACGGGGCGCCTTGGTCGAAGGATGCGCGGAGCGGAGTCATGTGCCGGCAATAATAGCCGCGCCGGGTCCCGGACCGTCAGCAAGTCGGCTAATCTGGCGCAACTTACTTGCAACAGGGGCCTGGCATGCGGCGGATCAGTACGTGGATGAGTGCGATGCTGTTGGCGACCGTCGTCACTGGCTGTGCCGACCAGTCGTCGCAGGAGTCGGCAATGGCCCCCGCATCGGTGGCGGCCGATGGCCTGGTCGGACAGGCCAATGCGCCTGGCAATTTCCTGGCCTATGCCCACGAGGCCAGCGTGCGCATGTCCGCCGGCGACATCGCCGGGCGCGTGGCTGAGGTGCGAACGGCCTGCATGGCGGCGCGCTACGGCACGTGTACCGTGCTGGGCGAGCAGCAGAGCAGCGGCCAGTGGCCGGGCGGCCTGCTGCAGATGCGCGCCGAGCCCAAGGCTGTGGAGCCATTGGTGGCCATGGCCGCCGAGGGCGGAGAGCTGGCCCAGCGCAGTACCCAGGCCGAGGACCTCGCCGACGCCGTTCGCGACAACGGACTGCGGCAGCAGCGGCTGCGCATCCAGCACGAGCGCCTGAGTGAATTCCTGTCGCGACGCGATATCAAGGCCGAAGACCTGATCGCGCTTAGCAACCAGCTGGCCCAGATCGAAGCCGAGCTGCAGGCGTCCGAGCAGGAGGCCGCGCAGCAGCAGCGGCGCCTGCGCACGAACCTGCTGACGCTGCGCTTCGAGTCGTCGCAAGTGACGGCGGCAAGCTCGGACGTGGGCGAGGCGCTGCGCAGCTCACTGTCGGTGCTCGACGCCAGCGTCGCCGTGCTGGTGACGGTAGTGGTAGCGGTGCTGCCGTTCGCGGTGTTGCTGCTGGTGATGGGCTGGGCAGTCCGCGCGCTGCTGCGCCGTCGCCGCCGGTCCGTGGGCTGAGAAGGAGTATTACGTGGCTGCCAAGAAGATTCTGACCGGTTGTCTGGTCGTGGTGCTGGTGTTGGTGGTGGGCCTGGGCCTGGCCTGGTGGTTCGTGCTGCGGCCGATGTGGCAGGCCGGCGTCGAGGGCGCCACGGCCTGGGTCAGCGCCGTGGACCTGGGCGATGACATCGTCAATCGCGCTCCGTTCGAAGCGCCCGACGATGGCCGCATGAGCCAGGCGCAGGTGGATGACTTCGTAAAGGTGCAGTCGGTGGTGGCGCGTGAGCTGGGGCCTGACCTGGCGGTGCTGGCACAGCGCACCCAGGCGGCCGCCGAAGAGCGCTCTTCCGGCGCCGCGGAAACCTCGCTGGCCGACGTGGGCACGGCCTACCGCGAGCTGTCCGGCCTGCTGTCGCGCCTGCGTGCAGCCCAGGCCAAGGGCGTCAACGAAGTGGGCATGTCGCGCGACGAATATGCCTGGGTACGCCGTCAGTCACTGGTCGCGATGCGCCAACTGGTGGACCTGGAGTCCATGCCGGGCCTGCCCGGCATACCCGGGCTGCCGGGTGGGCTGCCGCTGCCGGGTGCCGGCGGCCAGGATGATGCGGCGGCCAAGCACAATGCCGCCCTGCTGCGCCCGCACCTGCCGCTGCTGCAGAAGACGCTGGGCCCGGCGACCGTGATCCCCGGGGCCTGAAACGCGAAACGCCCGGCGATGCCGGGCGTTTGCTTTGATCCGCCTGCGCGGGCTCAGTCGTTCGACGGGCCCTTGCGGTGCGGCTTCTTGAAGGCCGGCTTGTCGCCGCCGAACTTGCGCGGACCAAACTCCTTCTTGCCGCCGGCGAAGGGCTTCTTGCCGAAGCCCGGCTTGCCTGCCGACTTGCCGGCCGTATCCGGCGTCTCGCCGTCGCGGGTGATGCGCAGCTGCTGGCCGGCGCACCAGACCGTCTTGAGGTGGGTCATCACGTCGCCCGGCATGCCGTCGGGCAGGTCGAGCAGGGTGTGGTCCTCGAAGATCTCGATGCGGCCGATGTGCTTGGCGTCCAGCCCGGCCTCGTTGGCGATGGCGCCGACGATGTTGCCCGGCTTCACGCCATGGTCGTAGCCGACTTCGATGCGGAAGGTGGCCTTGCCCTCGTCGGGCGTACGCGGCTCGCGCTGCTTCTTGGCGAAGGCCGGGCGCTCCGGGCGCTCGGCACGCGCCGGCCGCTCGCCGCGCTCGGGCTTGTCGAAGCGCGAGGGACGGGCAAATTTGTCGGTCGCCGCCGCCACGTCGCGATCAAAGGCGCGCTTCTTGGCTTCGAACTTGGGCGGCTCCATCAACAGCGGCACGTCGCCACGGGCCATCTTGGCCAGGGCGGCGGCGATCTCGATGGCCGGGATGTTCTTCTCGCGCTCGAAGTCTTCGATCAGCTTGCGGAATTCGACCAGCTCGCCGGCGGCGAGCGTATCGCTGATCTGCTGCTTGAACTTGGATTTGCGCACGTCGTTGACGTCGGCGACGGTCGGCAGCTCCATCGGCGTGATCGGCTGCCGGGTGGCGCGCTCGATCGCGCGCAGCAGGTTCCTTTCGCGCGGAGCGATGAACAGGATCGCCTCGCCGCTGCGGCCGGCGCGGCCGGTGCGGCCAATGCGGTGCACGTAGCTTTCGGTGTCGTGCGGCACGTCGTAGTTGAGCACGTGGCTGATGCGCTCGACGTCGAGGCCGCGGGCGGCCACGTCGGTGGCCACCAGGATGTCGATCTTGCCGTCCTTGAGCTGCTGGATCGTGCGCTCGCGCTGGGCCTGGACCACGTCACCGTTGATGGCGGCGGCCGCAAAGCCCCTTGCCTGCAGCTTCTCGGCCAGTTCGTCGGTGGCGAGCTTGGTGCGCGCGAAAACGATCATCGCGTCGAAGGGCTCGGCCTCGAGGATCCGGGTGAGCGCGTCGAGCTTGTGCATGCCGCTGACTTCCCAGCTGCGCTGGCGGATGTTGTCGGCGGTGCGGGTCTTGGCCTCGATGGTCACTTCCACCGGGTCCTTGAGATAGGTCTGGGCGATGCGGCGAATCGCGTGCGGCATGGTCGCCGAGAACAGCGCGGTCTGGCGAACGGCCGGCATCTTCTTGAGGATCGCCTCGACGTCGTCGATGAAGCCCATGCGCAGCATTTCGTCGGCTTCGTCCAGCACCAGGTTCTTGAGCAGGGACAGATCGAGCGAGCCCTTCTCAAGATGATCGATGATGCGGCCGGGGGTGCCCACCACGACGTGCACGCCGCGGCGCAGCGCCTGCAGCTGCGGGCCGTAGCTCTGGCCACCGTAGATCGGCAGCACGTGGAAGCCCGGCATGTGGGTGGCGTAGCGCTGGAATGCCTCGGCGACCTGGATGCCCAGCTCGCGGGTGGGCGCCAGCACCAGGGCCTGGGGCTTGGTCTGCGACAGGTCGATCTGGGAAAGGATCGGCAGCGCGAACGCGGCGGTCTTGCCGGTGCCGGTCTGGGCCTGGCCCAGCACGTCGCGGCCGCCCAGCAGGTGCGGGATGGTCGCGGCCTGGATCGGGGAGGGCGTCTCGTAGCCGAGCTCGCCCAGTACCTTGATCAGGGGCTCGCTGAGGGCGAGTTCGCGGAATTGCATCGGCGCGCTGGGCGCCTCGGTCGTCTGGGCGGTCATGGGGAGTCCGTAGGTCTGGGTCCGATTGCATCGGGAAGACTTCGCATACCGGCACACCACGGACACGAAGAAGGCGCGAGATTATACCTTAGCGGCGCTTCAGGCACCTGAACCGCAACTGGCTTGCGGCTTCGGGGCGATGCGCCAATGATGGGCCCCGGTCTGACCATTGGAGAGCCCCATGCGCCTGCGTCCAGCGAAACTCGCTGCCCTGCTGACCCTCGGCCTCGCCGCGGCCTGCACTACGACCCCCACGGGCCGGTCCCAGCTGATCCTGGTCAGCGATGCCGACATGGACCGCATGGGCACGACCGCCTTCACCCAGATCAAGTCCAGCGGCAAGGTCGCGCGCGACGCGTCCGCGTCCCGCTACGTGAACTGCGTGGCCCGGGCCCTCATCGCCCAGTTGCCCGAACCGGCGCGCAGCCAGTCGTGGGAAGTGGTGCTGATAGACGATGCCAGCGCCAATGCCTTCGCCCTGCCGGGCGGCAAGATCGGTGTGCATACCGGGCTGCTCAAGGTCGCTGCCAACCAGGATCAGCTGGCGTCCGTGATCGGCCATGAGCTGGGCCACGTCACGTCCCGCCATGCGGCCGAGCGCGTGTCCAACCAGTTCGCTACCGACACCGCGCTGCAGGTGCTCAATACCGCCACCGGCGGCGAGCGCCAGCAGCTGATGGGCCTGCTCGGGCTCGGCGCCCAGGCCGGTATCGCACTGCCGTTTTCGCGCCAGCATGAGAGCGAAGCCGACGTGCTCGGCCAGCGCTACATGGCCAGCGCCGGTTTCGACCCGCGCGCCGCCGCTGCGCTATGGGAGAACATGGCCAAGCAGGCCGGCAGCGGTCGCGCGCCGGCCTGGCTGTCCACCCATCCCGACCCGGCACGCCGCATCCAGACGCTGGCTGCTGCGGCGCCGGGCCTGATGCCGGTCTACGAACAGGCGCGCAGCGCCGGTCGTCGCCCGGCCTGCCGCTGACCCTTCCACTGATCAAGACGAGACAAAGCACCCATGGCCTACCTTTGGACCAAACTGTTCCACCTGCTGTTCGTCATCGCCTGGATGGCGACGGTGTTCTACCTGCCGCGCATTCTGGTGAACCTGGCTGAAGCCGGCGCCGAGCCCGCTGTACGTGCGCGACTGGCGCTGATGGGCCGCCGCCTGTATCGCTTCGGCCACGTGATGTTCGGTATCGCGCTGCTGCTGGGGCTGACGCTGTGGATGCACTTCGGCATCGCCGGCGGCTGGATGCACGCCAAGCTGACCTTGGTCGGCCTGATGCTGGCGCATTTCATCGTGACCGGACGCTGGATCAAGCGCGCCGCCACCGGTGCGCCACTGCCGTCGCCGACGACGCTGCGTTGGTTCAATGAAGTGCCCTTGGTGCTGCTGGTGCCGATCCTGTGGCTGGTTTACTTCAAACCGTTCTGAGGCTCAGGCGCGACGCTGCCGGTGCAGCTCGCGCCAGACCACGGCCACCAGGGTGATCGCCGTCAGCGGGATCACCACCGAGCCCATCACGAAGCTGTATTCATCCAGCGCGTCGTGGGCCTGGGCGTAGAGCACCAGATAGGTCGCATAGGCGATGTAGTAGGCCAGGAACACCGCGCCCTCCCAGCGGGCGATCAGGTGCCCGGTGAACAGCACCGGCAGACAGGCCACCGCGACGGCGATCATCACCGGAAGGTCGAACGCCAGCAGCGAGGCCGGCACGATCAGGCCGCCATCGGCCACCATCGAACTGATGCCCAGCACGGCCACCAGATTGAAGATGCAGCTGCCGAGCACGTTGCCGACCGCGATTTCGCGCTCGCCGCGCAGGGCGGCGATGACCGAGGTGGCGATCTCCGGCAGCGAGGTGCCGAAGGACACGATGGTCAGGCCGATGACCAACGGGCTGACGCCCAGCAGGGTGGCAAACACCGTGGCGGCATCCACCAGCCACTGCGATCCGAGCACCAGCATGGCCAGGCCGACGGCCACCAGCAGCAGCTGCACTGGGAGTTTTGACAGCAGTCCGGGCGCCGTCGGCAGCAGGTCGTCGACGACTTCGGCGGCCGGTGCACGCTTGCCCTGGAAGTAGAGCAGCAGGGTGTAGCCCACCATCAGCCCCACCAGCACGGCGCCCTCGGCGAAGGAAAGCCGCAGGTCCAGTGCCATGGCGCCGACCAGGAGGCTGAGCCCGATCAGGATGGGGACTTCCTGCCGGATCAGCTGGCGGTCCACCACCAGCGGCGCCAGCAGCGCCGAGATGCCCAGCACGAAGAGCACGTTGAGGATGTTGCTGCCGACCACGTTGCCCAGTGCGATGTCGGTCTGGCCGTCCAGCGCGCCCTTCACCGAGACCGCCAGTTCCGGCGCGCTGGTACCGAAGGCCACCACGGTCAGGCCCACGACCAGAGGCGCAATGCCCAGCGACAGGGACAGGCGGGACGCGCCGCGAACAAGCATGTCGGCGCCAACGATCAGAAGGGCCAGGCCAGCGAGAAACAGGATCAGGGTCATGAAGGGCTCCAGGGCAGGTCGACATTATCGCCCGCAACACTGCGTTTCCAATCATGAAGCGATGGAATGCCCCGGGGCGGCCTCACTATATCGTTCATCAACGATTTCACTGGTACCACGATGTCACTGGTTTCCCGCTGGTTCCGCATTCCCTTCTGGCAGCGCGTGCTCGCCGGCTTCGTGCTGGGCGCCCTGGCCGGTTGGGCCCTGGGCGAGCAGGCGGCGACCTGGTTCCAGCCCCTCGGCACCCTGTATGTCACCCTGATCAAGATGATCGCGACGCCGCTGGTGTTCTTCGCGGTCATCCATGCCGTCGCCAGCCTGCATGGGCAGCAGTCGGTGGCGGCCCTGGGCGGGCGCACCTTCGCCTGGTTCGCGGTCACGGCCGCCCTGGCGGTGGGCGTGGCGCTGGCCGTGGGCGGGGTGATGCAGCCGGGCCTGGGTCTGGGCGAGCTGGCTGTCGCCGAAACCTATGTGGAAAAAGTGGTGCCGGGCCCGGTCGCCGTGCTGCTGGACGTGGTGCCCGCCAATCCGTTCACTGCGCTGGCGGACGGCAAGATCCTGCAGGTGATCTTCTTCGCCGGCCTGGTCGGTTTCGCGCTGGTGAAGCTGGGCGAGAAAACCGCGCGCCTGCGTGTTCTGGCCGGTGAGGCGAGCGAGGTGATGATCCAGGTCACCCGCTTCGTGCTCGAGGTCACCCCGATTGGCACCTTCGGCCTGATCGCGGCGCTGGTGGGCAGCTACGGTTTTGAGCGCCTGCTGCCGCTGGGCGGATTCGTGCTGGCGTTGTACCTGGCCTGCGCGCTGCATATCGTTTTCGTCTATGGCGGCCTACTGCTGGCGCATGGGCTGAACCCGCTGCGCTTCCTGCGCGGTGCGCTGCCGGCGATGCAGGTCGCCTTCGTAGCATCGTCGAGTTTCGCGGCGCTGCCGGCCTCGCTGCGCGCGGCGACCCACGCGCTCGGCGTGAAGCAGGGATACGCCGCGTTCGCCGTGCCCTTGGGCGCCAGCATCAAGATGGACGGCTGTGGCGCGATCTTCCCGACCCTGACGGCGATGTTCGTGGCGCAGTATTTCGGCATCGAACTCAGCGGCTCGCAGTACTTCGTGATCCTGCTCGCGTCGGTGCTCGGCAGTTTCGGCACCGCCGGCGTGCCCGGCACCGCGATGGTGATGGCCACGGTGGTGCTCAGTTCGGCCGGCCTGCCGCTGGAAGGCATCGGCTACCTGGTCGCCATCGACCGCGTGCTCGACATGATGCGGACCATGACCAATGTGACCGGTCAGATCCTGGTGCCGGTGCTGGTGGCCAAGGAAACGGGCCTGCTCGATCAGGCCATCTACGATTCGGCCACCGGTGATGTCGGACTGGGCGACACGGAGTTGCGCGCCATATGACGCCGGGGCGCGCCACCCTCGCGGGCTTCGCGGCGGTGCTGCTGTGGTCTTCGCTGGCCGTGCTCACCGGCGCGACCGGTGGCATCCCGCCGTTCCAGCTGCTGGCGATGGGCTTCGGCGTCGCCGGGCTGGCCGGCTGCGCATTTTTGCTGCGGCCGGGTGGCCCGGGCCTGGCCGCCCTGCGCCAGCCGGTGGCTGCCGGCGCGCTCGGTATCGCGGCGCTGTTCGGCTACCACGGTCTCTACTTCATCGCCCTGAAAAATGCGCCTGCGGTGGAAGCCAACCTGATCAACTACCTCTGGCCACTGTTGATCGTGGTGTTTGCCGCGGGCTTGGGCGGTCACCGGATTCGACCCGGCCAGTGGCTCGGCACGCTGCTGGGGCTGGCCGCGGCGGTGCTGCTGGTGACTCGCGGGGGCCGGGTTCTGGTCGATCCCGCACATGTTCCCGGCTACGCCGCGGCCTTGGGCGCAGCGCTGGTGTGGTCGCTGTATTCAGTGCTCAATCGGCGCTTCGAGACAGTACCCAGCGCGGCCATGGCGGGTTCGTGTCTGGTCGTTGCCGGGCTGGGTGCCATGGCGCACGCGGCCTTCGAAACTACGGTTTGGCCGACCCCAGGCCAGGCGGCGCTGGTACTGCTGATCGGCCTGGGGCCGACCGGCATTGCCTTCTGGCTCTGGGACATCGGCACCAAGCGCGGCGACATCGCCGTGCTCGGCACGCTGTCCTACGCTGCGCCGGTGCTCTCTACTTTTCTGCTGTTGGTCTTCGGCCAGGCGCGACCGCACTGGACGCAGGCGATCGCGGTGGCGCTGCTGTTGCTCGGCGCCTGGCTCAGCGTGCGATCCGCCAGGCCAGCAAGGCAACCGGCAGGGGAATAAGCAGGCCGGCCACCACCATCCACATCGGATGCGGGATCAGGAGCAGGTTCATGGCCACCATTGCCAGCATCACCACGCCGATAACGATGGCGACGCCGGGTTTGTGGCCCAGGCTGATGGTCGTCGCCGTAAACGCACCCAGGAAGGTGCCGAAGGCATAGGCAATCAGCACCATGCCCAGCGCCATCGCCGGCATCTGCGAAACCAGCGTAGCCAAGGCTACGGGGTCACTCGGATCCAGCCCGGCCGGCGGCGGGTATAGCGAGTGCCCCAGCCACTGGACGGCCGCGACCGTGATGCCCATGACCAGGATGCCGATCAGTACCGCCAGGATGCTTCGCAACATGTTCGGAGTTCCTTTGCGTGGACGATCGGAAGAGTCTGCCTGAAAAAAAGGGCCGCACGAGGCGGCCCTTTTTCTGTGTGATGCGGAACGGTGATCAGCGCGCGGAGCGGGACTCGCCACCCCGGCCGCGGGCGCCGTCGCGCGGGCTCTTCGGCCCGGCGTGCGCGTGGCGCTCGCCGTTGTTCACGTGCGGGCGGCGCGCGTGGCGCTGCGGCGGACGCTGGCCGCCGGCCGGACGGCCCGAGGGCGCATCGTTGCCCATGCGGATCGGACGTTGCGGCGAGTAGCCTTCGACTTCCACCATTTCGATGTCGGCCTTGAGCACGCGCTGGATGGCGCGCAGCAGGCCGCCTTCGTCGTGCGAGACCAGCGAGATCGCTTCACCCGAGGCGCCGGCGCGGCCGGTGCGGCCGATGCGGTGCACGTAGTCTTCCGCGACCATCGGCAGGTCGAAGTTGATGACCATCGGCAGCAGCGGGATGTCGAGGCCGCGGGCGGCGACGTCGGTGGCGACCAGCACGCGGGCCTTGCCGGACTTGAAGTCCTTCAGGGCCTTGAGGCGCTGGGCCTGGCTCTTGTTGCCGTGGATGGCCACCGAGTTGATGCCGGCCTTGTCCAGCTGCTCCGACAGGCGGTTGCAGCCGTGCTTGGTGCGACCGAACACGAGCACCTGGTCCTGGTAGCGCTTGGACAGGATCTCGAGCAGCAGGTCGCGCTTACGGCTCGCGTCCACCGGGTGCACGATATGGGTGACGTTGGTGGCGACCGCGTTGCGGACCGAAACCTGCACTTCCTTCGGATCGCGCAGGAACTCCATCGCCAGCTTCTTGATCGCGTCCTCGAAGGTCGCGGAGAAGAGCAGGGTCTGGCGGCGCGACGGGATCTTTGCCATCACGCGCTTGATCGCGGGCAGGAAGCCCATGTCGAGCATGCGGTCGGCTTCGTCCAGCACCAGGATTTCGACGTGCGAGAGGTCCACGCTGCGGCGCTCGAGATGGTCGAGCAGGCGGCCCGGGGTGGCGACCAGGATGTCGACGCCGCGACGCAGCGCGTCGATCTGCGGCTGCATGCCAGCGCCACCGTAGACGGTGGTGCTGTTGAGGCGAAGGTGCTTGCCGTAGGCGCGCAGGCTGTCGTGCACCTGCACGGCCAGTTCGCGGGTCGGGGTCAGCACCAGCGCGCGCGGCTTGCGCGGGCCAGACACCGGGCCGGCCTGGGCCAGGCGGTGCAGCAGGGGCAGCGAGAACGCCGCGGTCTTGCCGGTACCGGTCTGGGCGCCGCCCATCAGGTCGTGGCCGGCCATGACCAGCGGGATCGCTTCGGCCTGGATCGGGGTCGGGTTGGCGTAGCCGAGTTCGGCGAGCGCACGGTTAAGCTCGGGCGCAAGCCCAAGGGTTTCAAAAGACATGATGGTGCTCCGATTGATGTAACCCGGAGCGTTCCCTGAAACCGCGCTGCGAGCTGGTGAATCTGGTTTTACGGCAGGGACCAAGGCGGTCCTGACGGGTTTGCGCAGCGAAAGGCGTGCGGAGTGGGGCCAGACGCAGGGTGAGCGGACTCGGGACCTGGGTGGCGGGCATACCGGGGGAAAACGGTCAGCCGTGCAGCAAACTCAGCGGATGCTACGCGAAACCGCCGGATCAGGCCAGCGCCGGTGAACGCCCTGTTCATCCTGTGGAAGGGACTTCAGTCCCGAGGCTTGTCGGCGAAAGCATCGGGACTGAAGTCCCTCCCACAGGGGATGCTTGAGCAATGAGGGGGTGTTTGGGCAGCGAATCCCGGGGGGATAGAATCAGCGCAGCGCCGGATTCGGTGACCATGGAGACCCTGCATGAGCGGCGAACAGCGCGAGCTGACTTTTCGATTCCTGGCCGAGCCGACCGACGTCAACTACGGCGGCAAAGTGCACGGCGGCGTGGTGATGAAGTGGATCGACCAGGTGGGCTATGCCGCCGCGGTGGGTTGGAGCGGTCTCTACAGCGTCACGGTCGCGGTCGGCGGCATTCGCTTTGTCACGCCCATCCGCACCTCGGACCTGGTCACGGTGACGGCGAAGCTGGTTTACACCGGCACCAGCAGCATGCATTTCGCCGTGGACGTACGCGCCCGGGATCCGATGCGGGACGGCGGCGACCGCCTGTGCACGCACTGCGTGATCGTGTTCGTGGCCCTGGACGGCGTCGAGGGCAAGCCGGCCAGCGTGCCGGCCTGGCAACCCACCGATCCGGACGACCAGCGCCTGGCCGAGTACGCGCTCAAGGTCATGGCCCTGAGCAAGGACATCGAACAGGCCGTGGCGGGACTGCGCGGGGAATGAGTCTCGGCCACCGCGCCCGGCGCTGGCTGTGGTTGCTGCTGGCCTATCTCATGCTGGGCCTGGGCATCATTGGCGTATTCCTGCCTGGTCTGCCGACCACCCCTTTCGTACTGCTGGCGGCCTACGCCGCGGCCCGCGGCTCAGACCGGCTGCACGCCTGGATGCTGGGGCACCGGCTCTACGGCCCGATGATCCGTGACTGGCAGGCCACCGGCTCGGTCAGCCGCCGCGCCAAGCAGTGGGCGATCGGCAGCATGCTTGTCTGCACCCCGATCTTCTTCCTGACGGCACCCAAGTGGTGGATGGCGGCGATAGGCGCCGGGATCATGACGATCGTCGGCGTCTGGCTTTGGCTTCGGCCGGAGCCCGCGCCCTAGTCGAGGATCCGCCGAGCGCCGTCGTAGTGGCGGCCCCAGTAGGGGCCGTCGAGGCGATCGAGGCGTACCGTGCCGCCGGTGCTGGGCGCATGCACGAAGCGGCCCTCGCCGACGTAGATGCCGACGTGGAAAGTGGGTTGGCCAAACAGAACCAGGTCGCCGGGCGCCAGGCGGTCGCGCGCGGGCTTGCCAGCGCTGACTTTGGCGATCTCGCGGGTGGTCCGGGGCAGGTTGAGTTGGGCGGCGTCGCGAAACACGAAGCCGACCAGTCCGCTGCAGTCGAAACCGCCGGCCGGCGTGTTGCCGCCCCAGCGGTAGGGCGTGCCGACCAGGCCAAGCGCGCGCATCAGCACGTTATTAGCGCGCATCGGGTCAGCCGGGGCAACGTCCACCACGCGGATGGAAGGGCCGGGTTTTGCCGGTCCCGAGGTACGCGAAGGGGCGGACGAGCAGGCGGCCAGCATCAGCGCCAGCAGCAGGGAGATTGCCAGCCGGACGCGGGGAACTGGCGTCGGGCGGGGGTGGCCGGGATAATGCGCGCTCGCTGTCACGGGCCGAGTGTGCCCCATCCCGCCGGTCGCGTCACCGGCCCAACCCGGAATCAAAATGAAGATCGAGAAGAACCGCGTCGTCCGTTTCCATTACACCGTGTCCGAAGTCGGCCAGCCGCCGGCCGAAACCTCCACGGATCGTGAGCCGCTGGCCGTGCTGATCGGCGCTGGCAATATCATCCCCGGCCTCGAGGCCGCGATGATCGACCACGCCGCCGGCGACCAGTTCGAAACCACCGTCACCTCCGACCAGGCCTACGGCGAGCGCCGCGATGGCTTCGTGCAGCGCGTCCCGAAGAAGCATTTCCGTGAAACCCGCCTGCAGCCGGGCCAGCAGGTCCTGCTGGGCACCAACAGTGGCCCGCGTGCGGTCACCGTGGTCAAGGTTGGCGCCACCGTCGTGGACGTTGACCTCAACCATCCCATGGCCGGCAAGACCTTGGTATTCCAAGTCGAAATCGTCGATGTGCGCGAGGCGGAGCAGGTTGAGATCGACCATGGCCACGTCCACGGCGACGGCGGCGTGCAGCACTGAAGCCAGCGCGTCGGTAGCGCCTGCGGGGCCCGCTTCGGCGGGCCTCGTTCGTTTTGGGTGGCTTGCGGTCGCGGCAGTCGGGCCGGATGATCGCGACACCCCCCTCGCCACTAGAGCTGCCCATGTCCGTTCCGACTGTGCTTGCCCCGGTCCCCGCGCACGAGCGCATAGACGCCATGGACGTGCTGCGCGGCTTCGCGCTGCTTGGCATTTTGCTGATGAATATCGAGGGCATGGTCGGACCCTTGCTGGGCGCCATGACCGGCATTGATCCGGCGCTGCAGGGCGCCGATCGCTGGGCCGACACGCTGGTCTACGTGTTCGTGCAGGGCAAGTTCTATCCGCTGTTCTCGATGCTGTTCGGCATGGGCTTCGCGGTGATGATGATGCGGGCCGAGGCGGCGGGGCATTCCTTCCTGCCCACCTATCTGCGCCGCGTGCTGGTGCTGCTGGTGATCGGGCTGGCGCATGCGCTGCTGCTGTGGAGCGGTGACGTATTGGTGTCGTATGCGCTGCTGGCGCTGCCGCTACTGTTCTTGTTCCGCCGTACGCCGGTCGGGCGCCTTCCCAAGTGGGGTATTGCCTTCCTGCTGGCGCCGTCGCTGTTTTTCCTGATGATCGGCGGACTGGTGTCGCTGGCCCTGAGCGTGCCCGGCGGCGCGGCAGAAATGGAGCAGGCGATGGCCCAGCAGGGCGCCGACATGGCGCTCGTGATGGAGGCACAGCGCCAGGCTTACGGCGCGGGCACCTGGTCTGAGGCCGTGGCGCAGCGCGGCGAGGACTTGAAGCAGATGCTGGGGCTGCTGATGTTCTGGGGCTGGCAGATCCTGGGCCTGTTCCTGCTGGGCGCCTGGTTCGTGCGCAGCGGCGCGATCGCGCGCCCGGATGAGTTCGCCGCGCTCTACGGCCGACTGCGTTGGATAGCGTTGCCGGGCGGGCTGGCGATGGTGCTGGTCTCATGCGCGATCAGTTCCGCCACGGACTTCAGCCGCTCCGACCTTCCGGCGATGGCGGCCATGGGGCTGTCCACCGTCGGCGGCTCGCTGATGGCGCTGGGCTACCTGGCCTGGATCCAGCGAGGGCTGCAGTCCGCGGCGGTCGCACCCCGGCTGATGTGGCTGGCGCCCGCCGGCCGCATGGCGCTGACCAATTACCTGCTGCAGTCGCTGGTTTGCACCTGGATTTTTTCCGGCTGGGGCCTGGGGTATTTCGAACAGTTGCCGCGGGCATGGCAGCTGCCGTTCGTGGCGGTGTTCTTCCTGCTGCAGGTGCTGCTGAGCCAGGCCTGGCTGTCGCGCTTCCGGATGGGACCGATGGAATGGCTCTGGCGCGCCGCCACCTACCTGCGGCTGCCGCCGATGCGGCGTTGACCGCCGTTCGCGGGCAGGCAGATAGAATGTCGGCATGAACGAAAGCGGCGATGCGGATGTCCTGATCCTGGGCGGTGGCGTGATTGGCCTGGCCTGCGCGCACTACCTGCTGGCCGAAGGCCGCTCGGTGCGCATCCTGGAGCAGGGGCGGGTCGGCGGCGCGGCGTCCTGGGGCAACTGCGGCACACTCACGCCCAGCCATTCGCCGCCGCTGGCCGGGCCGGGCATGGTCGGCCAGGCGCTGCGCTGGATGCTCAGCCCGTCGGCACCGCTCTACGTCAAACCGCGCTGGGATCCGGCCCTGATGCGCTGGCTGCTGCGCGTGGCCGGTCGCTGCAATCCCGGCGACTGGCGCCAGGGCGGCCTGGCCAAGGGGGCACTGCTCAACCTCTCGCGCGCGCTGACCGAAGGCCTGGTCTATGGCCAGGGACTGGACTGCGGCTTCGAGGCCTCGGGGTTCCACTATGTTTTCCGCAGCCGGCGCGCGTTGGAGAAACAGCAGCGCGACCTGCCGCTGCTGGCCGAACTGGGTATCCGCGCCCAGGTGCTCGACGGCGCCGCGCTCGCTGCCGATGAGCCGGCGCTGCGTCCCGGGCTTGCCGGCGCCATCCATTTTCCTGGTGACGCGCAGCTGCGTCCCGATCGCTACACCGCCGAACTGGCGCGCGTCGTTCGTGAGGCCGGTGGAGTGATCGAGGAAGGGGTGCTGGTGGGCGGTCTGGAGCGCGGACGCAATGGCATTGACGCGGTGCAGACCAGCGAAGGTCGCCGAAGCGGCGGCAAGGTGCTGCTGGCGATGGGGGCCTGGTCGCCGCGCTTTGGCCAGATGCTGGGGCTGGATATTCCGGTGCAGCCGGGCAAGGGCTACTCGATCACCTACGACCGCCCGGCCCTGGTGCCGCGACGGCCGCTGGTGCTCAAGGAGCGCAGCGTCTGCGTCACCGCCTGGGACGACGGCTTCCGGCTGGGCAGCACCATGGAATTCAGCGGCTATGACGACCGGCTAAATGCCACCCGGCTGGCCGCGCTCGAGCGCGGCGCGAGCGAATACCTGCAGTCGCCGCCCGGCGGCGAGCGGCGCGAGACCTGGTGCGGTTGGCGTCCCATGAGCGTGGACGACCTGCCGCTGCTCGGCCGATCGCCCAAGCACAGCAATCTTTGGCTGGCCACCGGCCACGGCATGATGGGCATGGGTATGGCGGCCGGCACCGGGCGCCTGATGGCGGACCTGATGGTCGGCCGGGCACCGGCGATCGATCCGGCGCCCTATGCACCCTCACGCTTCCAGGGGCGCGGTTCATGAGTATTTTCGAACTGCATCGCGGGCAGGCACCGCTGCTGGTGAGTCTCCCGCACGACGGCACGGTCATCCCCGATGCCATGGCGGCGCGCATGTTGCCCGCGGCGCGCGCGGTGCCCGACACCGATTGGTTCGTCAGCCGCCTCTATGCCTTCGCACGCGAGTTGGGTGCATCGGTTCTGGTGCCGGCGCATTCACGCTATGTGGTGGACCTGAATCGTTCGCCTGACGACGTTTCGCTCTACCCGGGCCAGAACACCACCGGGCTGTGCCCCGCGCTGCGTTTCGATGGCGAGCCCGTGTATCTTCCCGGCCAGGCACCGGACGCCGACGAGGTGCTTGAACGCGTGGACACCTACTGGCGTCCCTACCACCAGGCGCTGGCCGAGGAGCTGGCCCGCCTGCGCACGCAACACGAACGCGTGCTGCTGTGGGAAGGCCATTCGATCCGCGGCACCGTACCGTTTTTGTTCGAGGGCAGGCTGCCTGACCTCAATCTGGGAACCGCGGCTGGCGGTAGCTGCGCGCCGGCGATGCAGGCCAGGCTGGAGGCGGTGTTGGCCGCCCAGTCGGACTTTTCCTGGGTCGCCAACGGTCGCTTCAAGGGTGGTTACATCACGCGCCACTACGGCCAGCCGGCCCAGGGCGTGGACGCCGTGCAGATGGAGCTGGCGCAGTCGACCTACATGGACGAGGACGCGGTGCGCTACGACGAGGCCCTCGCGGCCCGCCTTCAGCCGCTGCTGGCCGCCTTGCTGCGTGCGGCGATGACGCCGCGCTAGGGGAAAGATGCGCCGGTGAGCGAGGCGCCGGTGCGGCGCTGGCGCGGATCGAAGAAGCACATTGCCTGCCGGGACTTGATCTGGTCGAGCTTGTCGCAGCCGGCCTGGCGTGCCGTGCGCCCGTCCAGGCCCTGCAGGCCGATGGTGGCCTGGGCTCCGCGGCTGTCGTCCACCGACGCGAACTGCAGCGCGATGGCATGGCTTTGATGGTAGAGCACGGCCTGTGCGCGCAGCGGCTGGCTGCTGCGCAACGGCGCGGCGCGCTCGAAGCGATTCCACTCGATCACCGTGCAGTCTTCGGCGACATCGACGGCGCTGGCGCGCGGGCAGGTCGGAAAGTAGGCGTGGCGGATGCTGCCGCCGGCCTGGGCGCGGAGGTCGTCGTGGTAGACATAAATACGGTTCTGTACGGCCGCGGCATTGTCAGCGCGGGCGGGCAGGCTGCAGTCGTTGCTGAAATCCGCGCCGTCTTCGCGCGCCAGCGAATCGGCAGCGGCCAGGTAGCCGTTGGCTGACACCACCAGCGCGCTGTTGGGCAATTGGTAGAACTCGAAGGGCGCGGCCAAATGCAGCACGGCCGCAAGATCGTCGCTGGCAGCGCCCGGGTGGCCAGCCTGCAGTGACAGCACCGCGGCGCCCTCGCCCAGGTCCACGTAGTCATAAGTGCAGTCGGTCCCCACCTCACTGCCTGCCAAGGTGTAACCGTAGAGGTCGGCACCCCCGTTGGCGCGCTCGCGCGCCTGCAGGCCGACCGCGATTGCCGCCGCCAGCGCCAGGCCTACCAGCTTGAGAATCAGCGAGGACTTATCGTGGTTCATCGCTGGCGCCTTGCGCCGATGTCGACGCGTGCGGCTTCGCGCACTTCGACGTCGATGGTGCGCGCGTTGTTGCCTTCGTCGAGGAACCACGGCAGCGGCAGGTTGTCCGGCACCACGGTGATGGTGTGGCTGCCGACCGCTACCCGTGGGAACTCGAAGTTACCCTGGCTGTCGGTGCGGACGGAGAACCTGCCATCCAGCAGGACGGTGACGTTGGCTGCCGGAAGTTCGGAGGCGGCACGCTCGCCATCGTCGTTCTCGTCCAGGAAGATGCTGCCGCGCACCGAGCCTGCTGCGGCCCCAGGCGTGCCGCCCATCACGAAGGCGGGGGTGCCGGACTGGCGTTCGTAGCGCAGGCTCAGGAACAGTGAGCGCTCGCGCGGGATACGGAGGAACTGGTCCTGTGGTGCGAGGGGGTCGAGTTGGAATGGGGAGCGCTGTTCGCCGCGGTTGTGGTACGCCGTTGCCGAAAGCCACCAATGCATGCCGACGCGCCAGTTCAGGCTGAGGTTGATGTCGGTGCCCCTGAACGAGTCAGGCCCCGATCCGCGCACCCAGCGAACGTTGCCGTCCAGGCTCAGGCGATCGGTGAGCTCGATGCCGCCGAGCGCCGCGAGGCTGTAGCTGCGGGACGTGCCGATCCGATCGTCTTCGGTGGTCGCGTAGGCCGTGGACAAAGACAGCCGGGAGCCGGCACGTACCGGCAGTTCCTGGTCCAGCGAAACCTGCCAGTCTTCGCGGTCGGACGTGCTGGCCTGGTCTAGCTGCAGCCGCGTCTGTCCCCAGTTGGAGCGGCGGTCGACAAACCAGCGGCTGGAGAAGTCGGTGTAGGCGTCAGCGTCGCGAACGTTCACGCTGCCGCCGATGCCCAGATTCGCGCGCGCCTGGTAGCGCAGGTAGGCGCTGGCGAAGGTGCCGTCGAAGCTGTCGCCGCTAACCGAGTAAATCTGGTCCACGCCCGCCGACCACGTCCAGCGCGGATGCCGGTAGTTGGTACGGAAGTAGAAACCTTGAGCATCGTTGTTGATCGGCAGCGCCCCCCAGGCCAAGCCGGGATCGAGCCTGAAAACGCCGTAGTTGTATGCGTAGCGGCCGCGGTTGGATGCCAGGTCGGCCCACGCGCCGAACGCGTCGCCGAGAAAACCGCGGCTGGACTGCACGTGCAGGTTTGCGCTATCGCGGCGGCCGGCCCAGGCAGTGGAGAACAGGATGGCTTCGGTGCGGCCGTCCTGAAACTGCCCGCCGCCCAGTTCATCAGGGATGATGCGGCCATCGGTCACTAGCGCCGACGCGGCGCCGGTCCAGCCGGGCGCCCATCGCCATTGCGCGCCGATCGTGCCGACGTTGCCGTCAGCCTGGTCGAAGGCGACGATGCGAGAGCCTGCGAAGACGCCTGCCTGTCCGATCGAGCCGATCAGGCTCAGGCCACGCTCGCGGTTTTCCCACAGCGAGGTGAGGCCCGAGAACGGTACGCTGGGAAGGAAGAAGCGATACTGATCGCGCTGCAGCGGCGTCAGCGGGGTGTTGAGTACGCCTAGTCCGTTGTCGACGCGCCAGCCGCCGTCGAAGGCCAACTCCCGCTGCCAGAGCGTCGCCGAGCCTACCCAGCGAGCGTCGCCGGTGCGGCCTTGATTGCTTCGATACAGCGTCGCGTCGAGCGAGAAGTTGCCCCAGCGTTCGGTTTCCCAAAAGCCACCAAAACTTGCGCCTGACTCGGAGTAGCGCGTGTCGCCGCGCTCGATCTGGCTGGTGACCAGCTCAAGCCGCCAGCTGCGGGGCAGCCCGGTAGCATCGAATACCTCTTCGTCGTCCGCAGGCAGCGGCTCGAGCTTGCCGGGATCGATGATCCGGTCTTGGTAGTCCGAGGTCTCGTCGGCATCGTCTTGGGCGAAGGTGACGGCGGGGCACGTGGCCAACACCAGTACGATCGCCAAGACCAGGCGATTCTTGGGCGGCGTGCTCATCGGTCGGCCGTTACCTCTACCGGGATGCGCTGACTGCCCCAATCCAACTGGCCGCGCAGCTGCAGCGGGAAGGTTAGCTTGGTGTCCGCGCTCGCCCCGTCCGTCACTGGAATCAAAGGAATATCGCGGCGGGCGCCCGGCAGAATCGGCGAGTTTGCGGGCGTCAGTGTCCATCGCTTTCCAACGGCATCGGTCGCCGTAAGAAAGCCTTCCAGTCGACCGTGGGCGTTGCCGTCGTTGACGACGGTGACGGCGGGAACGTCCTTGCCCTCGACGGTGATCACGCGCGTGTCGATGACGCTCATGCGCGCGGCGCCATCGCCAATGGTGAGGTAGACGATGATGCCGATGCGTCCAGCTACGTCCATGCCGTTGGCGGTCTTTTGCGGCTGGCCCTCGATCATGATCGCAAAGCGGCACTGGCCGGACGGCATGCCCTCGGGCACTGCGACCTCAAAGCGCAGGCGCTTGCGGCCGTTGGGATCCACCACGATCTCGTTCGCCTCCAGACCGACCCAAGGGCGGCAACTGTCGGGGCTCAGGGCGTACTCGAACTCGGCGTCGCCGCTGGCGGCCAGGATCCAGTCGGCGGTGCGGATTCGGAAGCGCGCGGGATTGAGAGAACCGCTCTGGATCTCGATCACGTTGCGATAGACCGCGCCGGGTTTGACGGCATCCTCGAAGCGCGGCGGCAGAACCTGGGCGTCGAAGCCTTGTGCGGACGCGAGTGAAGAGGTCGCGGCCATCACCAGGACCGACAGGGAAAGCAGGGCGCGGACCATCAGATCGACTCCAATTCGATTTCAAAGGCGAAACGCAGCGTGTCCGATCGGTCCAGGCTGTCGCCGTCGGCCTGGATGTTCAGGCGGAAGGTGTCCTGTAGGAAGTCCACGTCAATCGGGCCGGCATAGACCAGCGTGCGATCGCCGTTGCGCAGCTGGCCAGGGAGCATGCCGCCCTGCGTTGTCCAGCTTGCTATGACGTTGGCCCCGACCCGGGAGGGCAGGGTCTGATAGATCCGGGCGCGCTTGCCGCGCCACTCGCGGACATCCAACTGCACGAGCACCGTGATCGTTCCCGAAAGCGTTCCTGCCCGACCGTCGCGCGGCGCGGCTTGGTCCCAACGCAGCTGCATGGTGCTTCCCAGTACCTGGCTGCGACTGTCGTCAACCGGGAAGACCTGGGCCATGGTCGTAGGCGCAGCCAATGACAGGCTGAGGACGAGGGTGGCCAGCCAGGGACGAAGCGCGCTCATGGCTGCGCCAGCGTAAAGGTGACGGTGGCGGTATAGGTGCCGCCGGCATAGAGCGCCTGGTTGGCGTAGCTGAAGGTCATGCAGGTCTCGCGCCAGCGGTTGCGGGTGAAGGTGGTGAGCGGCCCTTGACCCGGCGCGAAGGTGCCGGCCGAGATGGGCTGCGCCCCGATGTCGCCATTGCCGCTGGTGGTCCAGCTGATCTGGGAAATGGGGATGGTGACGCCACCGGGCCCATTGAGCGTGGCCGGGGCGGTATAGGTGAGGCGCGCAGCCTGGCCGGTGGTGCCGTTCGTGGTCGTGCTGCGGTAGAAGCCACCGACGTAGACCTGACCGGAATTGCAGAACTGGAAATTGTCCCAGTCACTGATCGTGCGCGGATTATTGGGCGTGGTCATGAGCACCGGGCCCGTGACGAGGCCTTGACCCACCTGGGTGGGGACGGTGGCTCGAATGATGGGTACGTTGCCGCCGACGCCGGGCGTCGCAAAATTGCTGGCGCTATACGGGCCGTTGGCCATCAGGCCATCGCCCACGCGCAGGTACACCGCGCGCGGATTGCGTGAGTTGATGTTCACGTCAAAAGCATTTGCCAGCTGGGGAAGCAGCAGCGCGAGGATGACGGTGAACCATTGGATGGGGGCGGTGCGGGTCATGCCGGGGCTCCGAAATGCCGGGACCGACCCCAAAGGGCCGGTCCCGGTGAACTCGTGTTGCCAGGTGTTCTCTTTACGGGGTCGCGGCGGTGTAGGTGACGGTGCCAACGTAGGTACCGGCGGCGTAGGTGTTGGCGTTGGCATACTGGAAGGTCCAGTCGGCGGAACGGGCAATCACGCCGTTGGCGGCGGTCAGGCTGGTGGCAGCGGCGCCGATGCCCGGGACCGGGAACTGAGCGGCGTTCGAGCTGGTGCCGGAAATCTGCGCCCAGGGAATGGTCACCCCGCCCAGGACCAGACCAGTGCCCGAGCCAGCGGCGCTCAGGTTGACGTCGCCGACGTTGCTCAGCAGGGACACGCTGATCGGGGCGCCGGCCGCATTGGTGCGAGCCACGGCGGTGCCGGTGCCGACGTTGGCGGCGGCCACGGTGAAGTCGACCGAATCAACGGTGGCGCCGGCGGTGCCGACGCGGAAGCTGATGAAGCGCGGAATGATGACCTGGAACTGCAGGTCGGCGGAGGTGGTCAGCGCACCGTTGCCGGTGGCGAAATCGGACTCAGCAAAGGCCGGGGTCACGGCGATCAGACCGAGGGACGCCAGGCTGGTGAGAGCAAGGCCTCGGATGGCACGGACGTTCTTCATGATTCTATTTCCTTGGTTTGCGCCGTAAGGCGACGGGTTTGGTTTGGATTTGCTGTCCGGGCCGGGGTGCCGACCAGGGGCGCGCATTTGCGGGCAGGGAAGTCCAATGCAGAAAGCGTGCCAACGCCGCGCCCGGAGCTGCTTCAGGGCTGCCCGACTCGGGAAGTGAGCAGTCCGTCACATTAGGGGCGGCGCGGTACCCACGCAACACGGGGCGGCCAGCGGCCACCGGTAGCCGGCCGCAGCCGACGAAGGGTCGTTCTCGCGGGGCCGGTGGCCGTGAAATGTGACGTGGGGCGTCACATTCCTGACGACCGGGTCACGGTTTTGGGGCGATCTGGCGGATCCGGCCGGGGTTCAGACTTCCAGCGAGGCCAGGTCGCCCTTGGCTTCCAGCCAGGCCTTGCGGTCCGATGCCCGCTTCTTGGCGAGCAGCATATCCATCAGTGCGCGGGTGTCGTCGCTATCGTCCACCGTCAGCTGCACCAGGCGGCGCGTGTCCGGGTGAATGGTGGACTCACGCAGCTGCACCGGGTTCATCTCGCCCAGGCCCTTGAACCGGGTGACGTTGACCTGGCCGCGGATCTTTTCCTTCTCGATCCGGTCGAGCAGGATCCGTTTCTCTTCCTCGTCCAGGGCATAGAACACCTGCTTGCCCACGTCGACGCGGAACAGCGGCGGCATGGCCACGAAGATGTTGCCGGCCTTCACCAGCGCCGGGAAATGGCGCAGGAACAGCGCCGAGAGCAGGGTGGCGATATGCAGGCCGTCGGAGTCGGCGTCGGCCAGGATGACCACCTTGCCGTAGCGCAGGCCTTCGATGTTCTCCACGCCGGGATCGCAGCCGATGGCCACGGCCAGGTCGTGCACCTCGTTCGAGGCGAGCACGCCGCTGGACTCGACTTCCCAGGTATTCAGGATCTTGCCTCGCAGCGGCAGGATGGCCTGGAATTCCTTGTCGCGGGCCTGCTTGGCACTGCCGCCGGCGGAGTCGCCCTCGACCAGGAAGAGTTCGGTGCGGCCCAGGTCCTGGCTGATGCAGTCGGCCAGCTTGCCGGGCAGGGCCGGGCCCTGGGTGATTTTCTTGCGGGTAACCTGCTTCTCGGTCTTGAGCCGGGCCGACGCGCGGTCGATCGCCAGCTGGGCGATCTGCAGGCCGGTCTCGACGTGCTGGTTGAGCCAGAGCGAGAACGCGTCGTGCGAAGCGTTCTCGACGAAGGCCGCGGCCTGGCGCGAGCTGAGCCGTTCCTTGGTCTGGCCGCTGAACTGCGGGTCGGTCATCTTGACGCTGAGCACGTAGCTGACCCGGTCCCAGACGTCCTCGGGCGCCAGCTTGACGCCGCGCGGCAGCAGGTTGCGGAAGTCGCAGAACTCGCGCAGCGCGTCGGTGAAGCCCGAGCGCAGGCCGTTGACGTGGGTGCCGCCCTGGGCGGTCGGGATCAGGTTCACGTAGCTTTCCTGCACCAGTTCGCCGTCCGGCACCCAGGCCACGGCCCAGTCCACGATTTCGGTGTCTTTGCTCACGTGGCCCACGAACAGCTCGGCCGGCAGCAGGTCGCGGCCCACCAGTTCGCCGCGCAGGTAGTCGCGCAGCCCGTTCTCGTAGTACCACTCGTTGCGATCGCCGGTGGCCTCGTCGAACAGCTTCACGGTCAGGCCGGGGCAGAGCACGGCCTTCGCGCGCAGCAGATGGCGCAGCGCCTTGACCGCGAACTTGGGGGTGTCGAAGTACTTGGGATCCGGCCAGAACCGCAGCCGCGTGCCGGTGTTGCGCTTGCCGACCGTGCCCACCACTTCCAGCGCCGAGCTGCGGTCGCCGTCGCGGAACTCCATGCGGTGCTCCTGCGATTCGCGACGGATCACCACCTCGACCCGCTTCGACAGCGCATTGACCACCGAGACGCCAACGCCGTGCAGGCCACCGGAGAAGGTGTAGTTCTTGCCGCTGAACTTACCGCCGGCGTGCAGGCGGGTCATGATCAGCTCGATGCCCGGGATTTTTTCCTCCGGATGGATGTCCACCGGCATGCCGCGGCCGTCGTCAATCACCTCGCAGCTGCCGTCGGCGAACAGGGTCACCTCGACCGTCTTGGCATGGCCACCCAGGGCCTCGTCCACCGAGTTGTCGATCACTTCCTGGGCCAGGTGGTTGGGCCGGGTGGTGTCGGTGTACATGCCGGGCCGGCGCTTGACCGGGTCCAGGCCCGAGAGGACTTCGATGTCGGCGGCGTTGTAGCGGGTATTCATCCGGGGGTGGGCTCGGTGGGGCAGGGCATGGGGAGGCCCGCAGGATGGGCGTCGCGACCGGGCCGGTCAAGGCAGGCGGCCGGGGGCGCCGACACAAGTCATTGATGCGAAAAAGTTTCTCGCCCCGAGGCGGCTCAGCCGGTAGAATGCGGTTTTCCAGCGCCCGCATACCTCATGACTCGTCTTATCTTCGTTACCGGTGGCGTGGTGTCCTCGCTCGGCAAGGGCATCGCCGCGGCCTCGCTGGCCGCCATCCTGGAGGCGCGCGGCCTGCGCGTAACCATGATGAAGCTCGATCCCTATATCAATGTCGACCCGGGCACCATGAGCCCGTTCCAGCACGGTGAGGTCTACGTCACCGACGACGGCGCCGAGACCGACCTCGACCTGGGCCACTACGAGCGCTACCTGCGCGTGCGCCTGAGCCGCAAGAATTCGGTCACGACCGGCCGCATTTACGAAAACGTGATCCGCAAGGAGCGCCGCGGCGACTACCTGGGCGGCACGGTGCAGGTGATCCCGCACATCACCGACGAGATCAAGCGCGCCATCTTCGAAGCCACCGACGGCTTCGACGTGGGGCTGGTCGAGATCGGCGGCACCGTAGGCGACATCGAGTCGCTGCCCTTCCTCGAGGCCATCCGCCAGATCCGCACCGAGCGCGGCCCGGACCAGGCGATCTTCATGCACCTGACCCTGGTGCCCTACATCGCAGCGGCCGGCGAGCTCAAGACCAAGCCCACCCAGCACTCGGTCAAGGAGCTTCGCTCGATCGGCATCCAGCCGGACATCCTGGTCTGCCGCAGCGAGCGGCCCTTGCCCGACTCCGAGCGCCGCAAGATCGCGCTCTTCACCAACGTGCACGAGAAGGCTGTCATCAGCTGCGTGGACGTGGACAACATCTACAAGCTGCCGCTGTGGCTGCACGACCAGCAGCTCGACCAGATCGTGGTCGAACGCCTGCGGCTGGAAGACAAGGCCAAGCCGGCCGACCTGTCTGAATGGCAGGCGGTGGTGGACGCGACCGAGCACCCGGTGGACGAAGTCACGGTGGCGGTGGTCGGCAAGTACATTGACCACCAGGACGCCTACAAGTCCCTGTCCGAGGCGCTCAAGCACGGCGGCCTGCGCCAGCGCACGCGGGTCCGGCTCAAGTGGCTCGAATCCGAGCAGGTCGAAAAGGAAGGCGTGTCCGTGCTGGCCGGGGTGGACGCGATCCTGGTGCCCGGTGGTTTCGGCGACCGCGGCTTCGAGGGCAAGGTGCTGACGGCCAAACACGCCCGCGAGAACGGCATACCTTATTTCGGCATTTGCTACGGCATGCAGGCCGCGGTGGTGGACTTCGCGCGCAATGTCGCCGGCTTGGCGGGCGCCAACAGCACCGAGAACGACCGCAACTGCGCCCACCCGGTGATCGGCCTGATCACCGAATGGCGTACCGCCAGCGGCGAACTCGAGCGCCGCGACGAGAAGTCCGACCTCGGCGGCACCATGCGCCTGGGCCTGCAGGACCAACGCCTCAAGCCCGGCACCAAGGCGCGCGAGATCTACGGCAAGGACGTGGTTGGCGAGCGCCATCGCCACCGCTACGAATTCAATAATCGCTATCGCACCCAGCTCGAGGACGCCGGCCTGGTGATCAGCGCCAAGTCCATGGACGACCTGCTGGTGGAAATGATCGAACTGCCCAACCATCCGTGGTTCATCGCCTGCCAGGCGCACCCGGAGTTCCTGTCCACGCCGCGCGATGGCCATCCGCTCTTCATCGGCTTCATCACCGCCGCCCGCCAGCACAAGGCCGCCGTAGGAGGGCCTTCAGGCCCGAAGCTTTTTGCCGAAAACCAGGCAATCGCGGCTGAAGCCGCTCCTACAGGAGATCGTTGATGGACCTTTGCGGCTTCAAGGTCGGCCTGGACCAACCCTTCTTCCTGATCGCCGGCCCCTGCGTGATCGAATCCGAGCAGCTTCAGCTCGACGTCGCCGGCCAATTGAAGGAAATCACCGGCAAGCTCGGCATCAACTTCATCTTCAAGTCCAGTTTCGACAAGGCCAACCGCACCTCGGGCACCAGCTTCCGCGGCCCGGGCCTGGAAGCCGGCCTGAAGGTGCTGGCCGAGGTGAAGCGCCAGATCGGCGTGCCGGTGCTCACCGACGTGCATGAATACACGCCGATGGACGAAGTGGCCTCGGTGGTCGACGTGCTGCAGACGCCGGCCTTCCTGTGCCGCCAGACCGACTTCATCCAGAAGGTCGCGCGTGCCGGCAAGCCGGTGAACATCAAGAAGGGCCAGTTCCTGTCGCCCTGGGAAATGAAGCACGTCACCGACAAGGCTCTGGCCACCGGCAACACCCAGATCATGGCCTGCGAGCGCGGCGTCAGCTTCGGCTACAACAACCTGGTGTCCGACATGCGCTCGCTGAGCGTGATGCGCGACACCGGCTGCCCGGTCGTGTTCGACGCCACCCACAGCGTGCAGCTGCCCGGCGGCATGGACGGCAAGTCCGGCGGCCAGCGCGAGTTCGTGCCGGTGCTGGCGCGCGCGGCCGTGGCGGTCGGCATCAGCGGCCTCTTCATGGAAACCCATCCGGACCCGAGCAAGGCCCTCTCAGACGGCCCCAACGCCTGGCCGCTGCCGAAGATGGCGGCGCTGCTCGAGACCTTGCTGGAGCTCGATCGCGTGACCAAGCGATCTGGTTTCCTCGAGCAGTCGATGTGAAAGACGGTATCGCCAGCAAGGCAGCCCTGATCGAGGTGCGGCTGACGGTGCTGGACCAAGTGCGCGACTGGCTGCGGCGGTCCCTGCTGGCGATCTTCGCGCTGTACGTCCTGACCTCGATCATGCGCGAGCTTCGTTTCGACGATGCCCACCGGCTGCCGCTGGCCATCATGCTGGTGCTGTTGGGCGCCGGCCTGCTCGGCGTCACGTTGCGCGTCGTGCTGGCGCTGGCCCGTTCACGGCTGGCGCGGCAGCTTCAGGCGCTGCGCCTTGAAACCCTGATCCACGAATCCCGGAAACAGACGACCACATCATGACCAATATCGCCAAGATCCACGCCCGCGAGATTCTCGACAGCCGCGGCAATCCCACGCTTGAGGCCGAGGTCACCCTCGCCGACGGCAGCTTCGGCCGCGCCATGGTGCCGTCGGGTGCCTCCACGGGCACCAAGGAAGCGGTGGAACTGCGCGATGGCGACAAGAGTCGCTACCTGGGCAAGGGCGTGCGCAAGGCCGTGGCCAACGTCAACACCACGATTGCCGATGCGCTAAAGGGGTTTGACGGCGCCGACCAGGCGGGACTGGACGCCAAGCTCATCAACCTCGACGGCACCGAGAACAAGGGTCGCCTGGGCGCGAATGCACTGCTCGGCGTGTCCTTGGCCAATGCCCACGCCGTGGCGGCTTCCAAGCGCCAGCCGCTCTGGGCGCACCTGGCCGGCGGCCGTGAGGTCGCGCTGCCGGTGCCGATGATGAACATCATCAATGGCGGAGCGCACGCCGACAACAACGTCGACATGCAGGAGTTCATGGTGCTGCCGGTGGGCTGCGAAAGCTTTGCCGAAGCGCTGCGCTGCGGCACCGAGATATTCCATTCGCTCAAGGCCGTGCTCAAGGGCAAGGGCCTGGGCACTGCGGTGGGCGACGAGGGCGGCTTCGCGCCGGACCTGCGTTCGAACGAGGAAGCGATCGAGGTCATTCTCGAGGCCATCGGCAAGGCCGGCTACAAGGCCGGTGAAGATGTGCTGCTGGGCCTGGACGTGGCCAGCTCGGAGTTCTTCGACAACGGCAAGTACAACCTGGTGGGCGAGGGCAAGCGGCTCACGCCGGAGCAGTTCGTCGACTTCCTGGCCGGATGGAGCGCGCAGTACCCGATCATCACGATCGAGGACGGCATGGCTGAGAATGACTGGGCCGGCTGGAAACTGCTGACCGAGCGACTGTCGTCCAAGGTGCAGCTGGTTGGCGATGATCTGTTCGTCACCAATCCGAAGATTTTCAAGGACGGCATCGACCAGGGCGTCGCCAATGCGATCCTGATCAAGGTCAACCAGATCGGCACGCTGACTGAAACACTGGAGGCCATCGCGATGGCCGACGCCCATCGCTACGCCGCGATCGTGTCGCACCGTTCGGGCGAGACCGAAGACACCACCATCGCCGACATCGCGGTCGCCACCACGGCGACCCAGATCAAGACCGGTTCGCTGTGCCGCAGCGACCGGGTGGCGAAGTACAACCAGCTGCTGCGCATCGAGGAAGCGTTGGGCACCAAGGCCCGCTACGCCGGCCGCGACGCGTTCATCAGTCTCAAGCGCTGAGCACGCACCCTTGCGACGCTGGTGGGCCCTCGCGCTACTGCTCCTGCTCCTCACGGGCCTGCAGTACAAATTGTGGTGGGGCGAAGGTGCACTGGGCGAGGCGCGGGCGCTGCAGGAGCGAGTGGCCGAGCAGCGGCGCGAGAATGCGCGCCTTCAGCAGCGCAATGACGACCTGTCGGCCGAAGTTGAAGACCTGAAGTCGGGCGAGGCGGCGGTCGAGGACCGGGCCCGCAGCGAGCTGGGCATGATCAAGCCAGGGGAAACCTTCTACCGCGTGGTCGAGTCCGCGCGTTCGGCACCGCCGCGCGGTGACACCGAGCGCGATGCCCGACCGTCTCCGGAGCCGGAACAGTGACCTGGGCCATCGTGCCGGCCGCGGGCCGCGGTACCCGCTTCGGCGGCGAACGACCCAAGCAGTACCTGTCGCTGGCCGGCCGCACGGTGATCGAGCACAGCCTGCGGGCCGTGCTGTCCCACGATGACGTGGACGGTGTGGTGGTGGCGCTGTCGCCCGAAGACAGTGACTGGCCCGGCTGGCGTGAGATCGGCGGCAAGCCCGTGATTACCTGCGTCGGCGGCGCCGAACGCGCCGACTCGGTGCTGGCCGGACTGCACGCGCTCCCGGCCAGTGTCGATGCCGACCAGTGGGTGCTGGTGCACGATGCGGCGCGGCCCTGCCTGCATCCGGACGATCTGGCGCGGCTGATCCAGATTGGCCAGGCCGATCCGATCGGCGCTTTGCTGGCGGCGCCGGTGCGCGACACCCTCAAGCGCGCCGACGCCATCGGCAAGAGCCAGTCCACCGAGCCACGCGATGGCCTTTGGCGCGCATTGACGCCGCAGTTGTTCCGTCGCGGCGGCCTGGTCCGTGCGCTGGAGGCGGCGATGCGCGCCGGCATCCGCGTCACCGACGAGGCCATGGCCATGGAGCGGCTGGGCCTGCGCCCCTGCCTGGTCGAGGGCCGCGACGACAATCTGAAGATCACCACCCCCTCTGATCTCGCCCTGGCCGAGTACCTGCTGTCGGCCCGGACTTGAAAAACATTGCTTATTGATGGCCATTGAAATGACGAATATTCGCGTGGGACAGGGTTACGACGTGCACGCCTTCGGCGAGGGCGATCACGTCGTGCTCGGCGGCGTACGCATCGCGCACGATCGCGGCCTGGTCGCGCACTCCGATGGCGACGTGGTGATCCATGCCCTGTGCGACGCCTTGCTGGGCGCGCTGGCGCTGGGCGACATCGGCGTGCATTTCCCGCCAAGTGACGAACGCTGGAAGGATGCCGACAGCCGCGACTTCCTGAGGCACTGCCGCGCGCTGCTGGCGGAGCGCGGTTGGCGACTGGGCAACGCGGACGTCACCGTGGTCTGCGAGCGGCCCAAGCTGGCGCCACATGCCTTGGCGATGCGCCGCCATTTGGCCGAGGATATGGGCGTTGACCTCGACGACATCAGCGTCAAGGCCACCACCAGCGAAAAGCTCGGTTTCACCGGGCGTGGCGAGGGTCTGGCGGCGATGGCCGTAGCCCTGCTGGTGCGCGCATGAGCGAGCTGCCGCGGGCCCATGGTGCACCGGTGTTGAAGGCGCGTTTCCGTGCCGAAACCGACGATTTCGCCGTTGAGGAAATCGACGGCTTCGAACCCACCGGCGAAGGTGAGCACCTGCTGCTGACGGTGGAGAAGCGCGGAATGAACACCGCCTTCGCCGCCAAGCGCATCGCGCAGTGGGCCGGCATTCCCGAGATGGGCGTGGGCTACGCGGGCATGAAGGATCGCCATGCGGTCACAAGGCAGCGCTTCTCGGTGCATTTCCCCAAGCGCGTGTCGCCGGCGCTGGATGGGTTGGTGTCCGATGACCTGCGCGTGCTGGCCTCGCACTGGCACAACCGCAAGCTGCCGCGCGGCGCACTCAAGGGCAATCGTTTCGTGCTGCGCCTGCGTGAGGTGTCTGGCGATCGTGCGGCGATCGAAGCACGCCTGCAGGCGATTTCGGAGCAGGGCCTGCCCAACTATTTCGGCGTGCAGCGCTTCGGGCGCGAGGGCGACAACGTCGAGTCCGCGCGCCGCATGTTCGCCGGCCAGCGGGTGCCGCGCGAGCAGCGCTCGATCTACCTGTCGTCGGCCCGCTCGGAAATCTTCAACGCCGTGGTGGCTGCGCGGATCAGCGCCGGTACCTGGGCCCGGGGCGACGAAGGCGAGGTCTGGATGCTTGACGGCAGCCAGAGCGTGTTCGGTCCGGAGCCTTTGGACGAGGCCACGTCGGCGCGGGCCGCGGCCCAGGATATCCATCCGACCGGCCCGCAGTGGGGAATCGGCGAATTGCGCTCGCGCGGCGCCGTGCGGTCACTCGAGGAGGCGGCGGTTGCGCCCTTCGCCGACCTGCGCGCCGGGCTTGAGGCGGCGGGCCTCAAGCAGGAGCGCCGCGCCCTGCGGGTACGCGTTGGCGGGCTGGCCTGGCAGTGGCCGGCGGAGGATCAGCTGGAGGTGAGCTTCGCACTGGCGCCTGGCGCCTACGCCACTGGCCTGCTGGTGGAACTGGGCGACGTGGCCGACGCCACGATGGGCGGCTGAGGGCTCAGGCCAGGCCCAGGCGCTCGCCAGGGCGCTTCTTGGCCAGCAGCACCAGCACCGCGCCGGTGCCGCCCATCGCCTCGGGCGCCGAAGCAAACGCCAGTACGTCCGCACGCTGGCGCAGCATCCGGTCTACCAGCGCCTTGAGCACCGAGCCGCCTTCGGCGGTACGCAGGCCTTTGCCGTGGATCACCCGCACGCAGGCGTGGCCCAGCGCACGGGACTCGTGCAGGAACTGACGCAGCCAGCGCTCGGCTTCCACCGCGCGCAGCTGATGCAGGTCCAGTTCGCCGCCCAGGCTGTACTGGCCTCGCTTGAGCGCCTTGAGCACCTTTTCAGGCACCTCGTCGCGGCGGTAGGCCAGCGTTTCGGCCGCATCAATGGTCGCCTCGAGGTAGCTGGCGGTGCGTGACTGCACCAGCGCCAGCGCCTCGTCACGCGCCTGCATCCGCGGAACCGGTGCCGGGCGCGGGCGCTCGGGTCCGGAAGGCGGCGGCACGATCTCGCGCACTTCACCGATGGCTTCGCGGAACAGTGCAACGTCTTCTGGCGCGACGGCGGGCGGGCGGGGCGGCTTGCGCTTCATGATTGAAGACTAACCCGCCGCGCGGTGATGACAAGGTGGCCGCGACCCCGGGCGCATCCGTTATCATGTGATCTTTCCGCGGGACCCCGAATGCGCGTACTGGTAAGCAATGACGATGGCGTTGAAGCCCCGGGCATCCGGGTGCTGGCCGAAAGCCTGAGGGCGGCCGGCCACGACGTAACCGTGGTGGCCCCCGACCGGGACCGCTCCGGCGCCAGCAACTCGCTGACCCTGGACGCTCCGATTCGCGTCAAGGAAATTGGCGAGCGAGTCTGGCGCGTGGGCGGCACGCCCACCGACTGCGTCCATCTCGCGCTCACCGGCCTGCTCGACGCCGATCCCGACATCGTGGTCAGCGGCATCAACTCGGCCGCCAACCTCGGTGATGACGTCATTTACTCGGGCACCGTGGCAGCGGCGATGGAAGGCCGATTCCTGGGCCTGCCGGCTGTGGCGATGTCCCTGGTCACCAGCGAACAGTCGGCGCGCCACTACGACAGTGCCGCCCGGGCGGCGCTGGAGATCACCGCGCGGCTGCTGGTGGACCCGCTGCCGGCCGACACCATTCTCAACGTCAACGTGCCCGATCTGCCCTGGGACCAGCTGCGCGGCTATGAAGTCACCCGGCTGGGCCACCGTCATCGCGCCGAGGCCTGCATCGAACAGGTTGATCCGCGCGGTCGCCCGCTGTGGTGGATCGGTCCGGCCGGCCCCGAGCAGGACGCCGGCCCCGGCACCGATTTCCACGCGGTTCGCACCGGCCATATCTCGATCACGCCCATCCATGTCGATCTCACCCGTTACCAGGCGCTCGAGAAAGTCGCCAGTTGGGTCGGTGGCCTGGGCGAAGGCATGACCTCGAAAGCATGACGCCGCGATTCCACACCCAGCCGGCGGCCCACGGGCTTGGCATGACATCGCCGCGCGCCCGCGACCGCATGATCGAGCGCCTGCGCGCCGAGGGCGGTATCGCCGACGAGCGCGTGTTGACCGCGATGCGCACCGTGCCCCGACACCTCTTCATCGACGAGGCCCTGGCCAGCCGCGCCTACGAAGACACTGCGCTGCCGATCGGCAACGGCCAGACCATTTCCCAGCCCTGGGTGGTCGCGCGCATGACCGCCGCGCTGATCGAGCACGGCGTGCCCTCGCGCGTGCTCGAGGTGGGAACCGGTTCGGGCTACCAGGCCGCCGTGCTGGCCACGTTGGGGCTGGAAACCTACAGCGTCGAGCGCATTGAAGAACTGCTGCGGGTCGCGCGCCGCCGCTTCCGCAGCCTGGGCCTGAATATCCGCACCAAACACGACGATGGCCGCGTCGGCTGGCCCGAGTACGCGCCTTTCCCGGGCATC
Organism: Arenimonas alkanexedens; assembly: GCF_054781355.1. Lineage (NCBI taxonomy): Bacteria > Pseudomonadati > Pseudomonadota > Gammaproteobacteria > Lysobacterales > Lysobacteraceae > Arenimonas > Arenimonas alkanexedens. The sequence continues at coordinate 146,030 of NZ_BAAGUO010000002.1, read as the reverse complement.
CTGGTCACCGCGGGCGCGGCGGCGCTGGAGCCGGCCCTGTTCGAACAGCTGCCCGAGGGCGGCACCCTGGTGGCGCCGATCGGCGCTGCCAGCGGCCAACGCCTGCTGCGCGTGCGGCGGGTGGAGGGTGAACTGGTGCAGGAAGATCTCGGCGCCGTTGTATTCGTGCCGCTGCTGCCGGGGACGCTCTGAGTGAAGGTGTTCGGACCGCTGTACGACACCTGCCGGCGCCTGGCGGCGCACGAAAGGGCGCCCTGGTACCTGGGCTTCATCAGCGCCATCGAGTCAATTTTCTTTCCCGTGCCCACCGACGTGATGCTGGCGCCGATGGCGCTGGCACACCCGAAGCGCTGGCTGCGCTATGGCCTGATCGCCGCGATCACCTCGGTGCTCGGTGGCCTGATCGGCTACGCGCTTGGCTTCTATTTCATCGAGGTGCTGATGCCCTGGATCGAGCGGGTGGGCTACCTCGGTCACTATCAGTCGGTGCAGGACCAATTCACCCGTTACGGCGTGTGGATCATGTTCGTGGCGGCGTTCACGCCGATCCCGTTCAAGGTGTTCACGATTGCCGGCGGCGCGGCAGCGATGCCGCTGCTGCCGTTCGCCCTGGCCTCGCTTATCGGTCGCAGCCTGCGCTTCCTGCTGGTGGCCGGCCTCATCGCCTGGGGTGGGCCGCGAATTGAGCCGCACCTGCGCCGCTACATCGAAACCGTCGGCTGGATTGTGGCGGCAGTCATCATTGGCGCCATCATCTGGTTGAACATGCGGGGATGACGACGATGACCGCACGCGCCCTGGTTCTTCTACTCGCTGCCTTGCTGCTGGCGGCCTGCGGGCATTCGCGGGTGGTCAAGCGCGAAGGCGCGCGGCCGACGCCGAACGCTTCGCGTGCCGTCCAGGCACCGCCGCAGGACGGTCAGTACCTGGTACGTGCCGGCGACACGCTGTACGGAATCGCCTTCCGGCACGGCCTGGACTACCGCGAGGTGGCCACCTGGAACCGCATTCCTGCGCCTTTCACCATCTATCCCGGCCAGAGCCTCCGACTGGCGCCGGCGGGTCGACGGCCTGCAGCCGGCGCGTCGGTCACCGGCATGCCTGCGCCGCGGCCCGCCGCCGGCGGTTTCGAGCCGGTCACGCCGACGCCGCGACCGGCGGTTTCCGCGCCCGTCGCTGCCGGCGCGGTAACGCCGCCGGTGGCCGTGGTTCCGACCCTCCCGACCGCTGGCGCCGGCGCCGTGCAGGGCACGCCGGTGGTGGTGCCGTCGGCACCCATCGTCCCCGCCGTCGTCAGCGCCGCCGGCTGGCGCTGGCCGACCCGCGGCCAGCTGATCGGCCGCTTTGCCGCCGGTGACCCGAAGCGTCAGGGCCTCGACATTGCCGGCACCGCCGGCCAGCCCGTCGTGGCCGCCGCCGACGGCGTCGTGGTGTATTCAGGCGCTGGCCTGGTGGGGTATGGCGAGCTGATCATCGTCAAGCACAGCGACGAGTGGCTGTCCGCCTACGCCCACAACCGCCAGCGCCTGGTAGGCGAGGGCACCGCGGTCACCGCAGGCCAGCAAATCGCCGAACTCGGTCGCAGCGGCACCAGCCGCGACATGCTCCACTTCGAAGTCCGCCGCAACGGCAAGCCCGTAGACCCCCTGACCGTCCTGCCCCCCCTGTAGGAGGGCCTTCAGGCCCGATCAGCCAGGAACGAGAAACGCAGCCACGACCTTCCGCCCTTCTGTGGCCAGGACGTTGAAGGTGCGGGCGGCCGCGGCGCTGTCCATCACCTCAATACCAATACCGCGGGTAAGCAGGGCGGCCATCACGGCGGGCGAGGGGAAGCGCTGGCGCGGACCGGTACCCAGCAGGACCAGGGCCGGTTCCAGCGCCAGCACGGCGTTCATGTCCTGCGGCTGCAGCTCGTCCACCGACGCCGGGCGCCAGGTCGACAGCAACTGGTTCGGGGTAAGTACGAAGCTCGCCGACAGGGTTTCCTGATTCACCAGCACGCCGGCGGCGCTGACGCCGCGCAGCACGTAGATGAAATCCGGGTTTTCCTGCGACAGCTGCACGATCGCGAGGCGCTCAGGCCTTGGGCAGTACGATCAGCGGGTTGTCCTGGCTGCGACGATAGAGCACTGCCATGTTGCCGATGCGCGCGACCAGGGCCGCTTCAGTGCGTTCGCAGAGGGCGCCGATCCATTCATCACGCAGTTCGCGGTCGCCGGCGGCCACACGCACCTTGATCAGCTCGTGACGATCGATCGCGAGGCCGGCTTCGGCCACCAGGCTGTCGGTGACGCCCTTGGCACCGACCAGGATCACGGGCTTGAGGTCGTGTGCCAGGCCGCGCAGGTAACGCTTCTGGGGATTGCTGAGGGCGGCGACCATGACGTTCCGGGCAGGTTCCAAAGGGGGCGTAGGGTATCATGACAGCCACTCCCGCCCTCAAAAAGGCCGCCTGGCCGCCCCATGGCACGCAGCAAAAGCAGCCCCCGCTGGCTCAAGGAACACTTCGACGACCCCTTCGTGAAACGGGCCCAGGCCGAAGGCATGCGCTCGCGCGCCGCCTACAAGCTCGAGGAGTTGATCGAGCGGGACCGCCTGCTCAAGCCCGGCATGGTCGTAGTGGACCTCGGGGCGGCCCCCGGCGGCTGGTCCCAGGTAGTGCGCCGCGACCTGGGCGACCATGGCCGGATCATCGCCCTGGACATCCTGGAGATGCCGCCCATCGCGGGCGTCGAATTCATTCACGGCGATTTCAGAGAGGACGGGCCATTGTCCCAACTGGAATCCCTGCTCGGCGGCAAGCCGGTGGACCTTGTCCTTTCCGACATGGCCCCCAACATGACGGGTGTGGATACCGTGGACCTGGCCCGGGCGATGTACCTGTCCGAGCTGGCCCGCGATTTCGCGGAAACCCATTTGAAGCAAGGCGGCAACTTCCTGATCAAGCTGTTCCAGGGCGAGGGCTTCGATGCCTACGTCAAGGATCTCAGGACCCGCTACGACAAACTGGTAATCCGCAAGCCGGCGGCCTCCCGTCGCCGATCGAACGAAGTCTATGCGCTGGCCCTGGGCAAGCGTCGAGGAAGCAAAGCATGAATGACCTGGCCAAGAACCTGCTGCTCTGGTTGATCGTTGCCGTCGTGCTGATGGCGGTGTTCCAGAGCATGTCCGCGCCCGTGAACGCCCCGTCCAGCGAACTGACCTACAACCAGTTCATCGACGAGGTGAAATCCGACCGCGTCGCGAAAGTGAACATCGATGCCAACAACATCGGCATCGTCGGCGAGCGCAAGGACGGCAGCAAGTTCACCACCGCCAATCCGCGCGATCCGCTGCTGGTGGACACGCTGTTCGAGAACGCCGTGGTCACGGTCCAGGAAAAGCCGTCCGAGCGCTCGCTGTTCTGGAGCCTGGTCACCAGCTTCCTGCCGATCCTGCTGCTGATCGGTGTCTGGATCTACTTCATGCGCCAGATGCAGCAGGGCGGCGGCAAGGGCGCCATGAGCTTTGGCAAGTCGCGGGCCAAGATGCAGGGCGAGAACGAGGTCAAGGTCACTCTGGCCGACGTCGCCGGCTGCGACGAAGCCAAGGAAGAAGTGGGTGAGCTGGTTGAATTCCTGCGCGATCCGGGCCGATTCCAGAAGCTGGGCGGGAAGATCCCGCGCGGCGTGCTGATGGTCGGTCCCCCGGGTACCGGCAAGACCCTGCTGGCCCGCGCCATCGCTGGCGAGGCGAAGGTGCCGTTCTTCTCGATCTCGGGTTCTGACTTCGTCGAGATGTTCGTCGGCGTCGGCGCCAGCCGCGTGCGCGACATGTTCGAGACCGCCAAGAAGCATGCGCCCTGCATCATCTTCATTGACGAGATTGACGCTGTCGGCCGCCACCGCGGCGCCGGCCTGGGCGGCGGTCACGACGAGCGCGAGCAGACCTTGAACCAGCTGCTGGTCGAGATGGACGGCTTCGAGGGCGGTGAGGGCGTGATCATCATCGCCGCCACCAACCGCCCGGACGTGCTCGACCCGGCCCTGCTGCGCCCGGGTCGCTTCGACCGCCAGGTGCATGTCGGCCTGCCGGACGTGCGCGGCCGCGAGCAGATCCTGAAGGTGCACATGCGCAAAGTCCCGCTCGACAATGACGTCGAGGCGATGACGATTGCCCGCGGCACCCCGGGTTTCTCCGGCGCCGACCTGGCCAACCTGGTCAACGAGGCCGCCCTGTTCGCGGCGCGCGAGAATGCCAAGGCCGTGCGCCATGAGCACTTCGACCGCGCCCGCGACAAGATCCTGATGGGCACCGAGCGCCGCTCGATGATCATGAGCGAGGACGAGAAGAAGCTGACCGCCTACCACGAGGCCGGCCACGCCATCGTCGGCCGCGTCGTGCCCGACCACGATCCGGTTTACAAGGTCACCATCATTCCGCGCGGCCGTGCGCTGGGCGTGACCATGTACCTGCCGGAAGGCGACAAGTACAGCTACAACCGCACCCACATCGAGTCGATGCTCAGCTCCCTGTACGGCGGCCGCGTTGCCGAAGAGCTGATCTTCGGCACCGACAAGGTCACCACGGGCGCCAGTAACGACATCGAGCGCGCCACCAAGATGGCCCGCAACATGGTCACCAAGTGGGGTCTGTCGGACGAACTCGGTCCGATCGCTTACGGCGAGGACGAGGACGAGGTGTTCCTGGGTCGTTCGGTAACCCAGCACAAGTCGGTCTCGGACGACACCGCCCGTAAGATCGATGAAGTGGTGCGCGGCATTCTGGATCGTGCCTATGCGCGCACGACCGAAATCCTCACCAACAACATGGACAAGCTGCACGTCATGGCCGAGGCGCTGCTGACCTACGAAACCATCGATGCGCTGCAGATCGACGCGATCATGGAAGGCCGCCGTCCCGGCCCGCCGGCCGAATGGGCCAAGTCTGGCCGCGTCTCCAAGGACGACCCGGGTCCGGGCAACGCCGCCGGCCCGCTCGGCGGCCCCATGCCCCAGACCTGACGGGCCATGTTCGACCTCACGCCGCAACTCGACTGCGCCGGCCGCCTGCTCAAGCTCGACCGCCCGCGGGTGATGGGCATCGTCAATGTCACGCCGGACTCGTTCTCCGACGGCGGCGCCCACGACACCGTCGAAGCCGCGGTGGCGCACGGCCTCCGGCTGGCAGAAGAGGGCGCTGATCTGCTCGATGTCGGCGGCGAGTCCACCCGCCCCGGCGCCGATCCGGTCTCGCTGGAGGAGGAACTGCGTCGGGTGATTCCGGTGATCGAACGCCTGGCGAGAGAGACCTCTCTGCCGATTTCGATAGATACCTCCAAGCCCGAGGTGATGCGGGCCGCGATCGCCGCCGGCGCCGGCATGATCAATGACGTTTATTCGCTGCGTCGCGAAGGCGCACTCGAGGCCGCGTCTGCACTCGGGGTGCCGGTGGTGCTCATGCACATGCAGGGCGAGCCCGGCAGCATGCAGGCCGCCCCCGCTTATGACGACGTCGTCGGCGACGTGCATCGCTTCCTGGCCGAACGCATCTTCGCCTGTGAAATGGCGGGTATCGCCAAATCGCGCCTGGTGATCGATCCCGGCTATGGCTTTGGCAAGACCAGTGACCACAATTTCCTGCTGCTGCGCCAGCAGTCGCGCCTGCTCGACCTGGGCCTGCCGCTGATGGCGGGCTTCTCGCGCAAGCGCAGCCTGGGGGAAGTCACCGGCCGCGACGTCGGCGAACGCCTGCACGCGTCAGTGGCCGCGGCGGTGCTGGCGGCCGAGTACGGCGCCCGCCTGCTGCGCGTGCATGACGTTGCGGCCACGGTGGATGCCATCAAGGTATGGGCGGCCGTAGCCGCGCATCCGGCGCCCAAGCCGACCGCCGCCAAGGCCGGCATCCGCTGGCCCGACGAGGACTGATTCGCCGGCTGGTCACTTACTGACCAAGTCGGTGGACACCCGCGTCCCATGGGGCTCGCGGCAATCCGTCCACAGGACTTCTCCCCTACTTGTCCACAGGCTGTGTGGACAGCGTGCTGCTCAGGCCGCGCGCGCCTGGCGGAACGCCTGGACGCGCGGATCGATCACGCGATGCCACAGCGGCGGCATCAGGGCCAGCACGAACATGGACGAATAGCCGCCCGGCAGCTGCGGGCTGTCCGGATGGTGGCGCAGGATGGCGTAGCGACGCTTGGGGAAGGCGTGGTGGTCGGAGTGGCGCTGCAGTTGGAACAGCAGCAGGTTCGAGAGCGCGTAGTCCGAATTCCAGCTGTGCAGGTGGGTGGTGCGCTCGTAGCGCCCGTCGGCGCCACGCTGGCGTTCCAGGCCGTAATGCTCGATGTAGTTGATGATCTCCAGCGAGCCGGCCGCGAACAGGCCCTGCAGCAGGAAGAAGGCCAGCCCCACCGGCCCCAGCCACAGCCCGAAGGCGGCCGCAAAGACGAGCCACAGGGCGGTCCAACCGATCATTTCGTTGCGCCAGTGCAGCGCGGGCAGGCCCAGTCCCTGCAGTCGGCGTGCCTCGAGCCGCCAGGCATTGAGCGTGTTGCGCCACATCGCCCGCGGCAGGAAGTCCCAGAGCGACTGGCCAAAGCGCGCGCTGGAGGCGTCCAGCGGCGTCGAGACGTGCACGTGATGACCGCGCAGATGCTCGATCTTGAAGCCGTGGTAGCCGACGCTGGTCAGCAACATGCCGCCCACGAAAGGCTCGAGCTTGCCGTCCTTGTGAACGAGTTCGTGCGCGGTGTTGATGGCCAGGATGCCGCCGACGATGCCTTGCGACAGCAGCCAGCCCGCCATGCCCGCCGGGCCGAAGCCAGCGTTGGCGAACCAGTAGGCCGACCACGCCAGCACCGCCAGCTGCACCGGCAGGCAGGCGAGAGTGAGTGCCTTGAACCAGGGGCGCAGCGCCAGTTCGCGCTCGCGTTCGGCCGGGACGTTGATGGGGTCATGGCCCAGCGCGTAGTCCGCGGCCGGCAGCAGCACGAACAGGAAGAACAGGGGGAACCAGGCCATCAGCTCCGGCCGGCCGGTGGCCGCGCCGAGCCAGGCGGCCGCCGGCATCAAGGCCGGCACCAGGAACACGAGCAGGAACGCGATGGCCTTGGTGCGCGACATGGTGTCTCCCCCGGGTTCTGACCAGCATAGGCGAGCGGCGGCCGCGCTGCACGAGTCAGGCTAAGCTTGCCGTCCCTGCCCCCGGAGCGTCGCACTTGCACGATTCCCGCCCCCTCGCCATCGCGCTGATGGGTCCCACGGCCTCGGGCAAGACCGCGCTGGCGCTGGACTGGGCTGGGCGGCTGGACACCGAGGTCGTCAGCGTTGACTCGGCCTTGGTCTATCGCGGGCTCGACATCGGCGCGGCCAAACCCAGCCGGGACGAGCTCGATCGCGTTCGCCACCACCTGATCGACGTGCGCGATCCGCACGAGGTGTTTTCGGCCGCCGACTTCGCGCGCGAGGCGCTGCCGCCCATGCAGGCCCTGGCCGATCGAGGGCGCGTGCCGCTGCTGGTCGGCGGCACCGGGCTGTACTTCAGCGCGCTGCTCGACGGCCTGTCCGAGCTGCCCACCGCCGACCCCGCGCTTCGGGCGGCGATCGCGGCGGAGGGGGCGACGCGCGGCTGGTCCGCCCTGCACGCCGAGCTGGCCACGGTGGACCCCGCCGCTGGCCTGCGTATCAAGCCGCGTGACGCCCAGCGCATTACCCGCGCCCTCGAGGTGTATCGCCTGACCGGTCGACCGATCAGCGTCTGGCAGGGCGAGCAGGCGCCGCGGCGCTTCCCCTTCCGCGTGCTGCGCCTGGTGCTGGCGCCGACCGATCGCGCAGTGCTGCATGAACGCATCGCCCGCCGTTTCGACCAGATGTTGGCGGCGGGATTCCTGGACGAGGTGCGGCGCCTGAAGGCCGACCCGCGGCTGCAGCCCGATCTGCCCGCGATGCGTGCGGTTGGCTACCGGCAGGCCTGGCGCCATCTGGACGGCATCACCGATGCTGCTGGCTTCCGCGAAGAAGCGATCGCCGCCACCCGGCAGTTGGCCAAGCGCCAGCTCACGTGGCTGCGCGGCCAGCGTGATGCCCGCTGGTTCGACCCGGCCCGCGACCAGCCTGAATTGCAGCAGTCCCTGGCGGCCTTCCTCGCCCGACCGTGACGGCAACTGCTGGTAGAATTGCGCCATTCGCGGCCACGGACCCATTTGGCCGCAAATCGCGCCAGCTGGCGCGCCACAACAAGAAGAACGGAGTCCACATGTCCAAAGGCCAATCCCTCCAGGATCCCTTCCTGAATGCGCTGCGTCGCGAGCGCATCCCCGTGTCTATCTATCTGGTCAACGGCATCAAGCTCCAGGGCACCGTCGAAAGCTTCGACCAATTCGTAGTGCTCCTGCGTAATACCGTCAGCCAGATGGTCTACAAGCACGCGATCTCCACCGTGGTCCCGGCGCGCAACGTGCGCGTGGGTCCGGGCGGCGCCTCGGTGGCCGGTGGCGACGAAGACGAGGCGGGCCTGGACGATTGATCGCCCTGGCAACCGTCGTGATCGCTGATGTTTGAGCGCGCCCGAAAGGGTGAACGGGCCCTGCTGATCCAGCCTTATGCGCCGGGCCAGCAGGACCCGGCCCTGCTGGAAGAATTCTCGGAGCTGGCGCGCTCGGCGGGCGCCACCGTGGTTGGCACGCTGATGGCGCGGGTCGAGAAGCCGAACGCGGCTTACTACATCGGCACCGGCAAGCTCGAGGAAGCCCAATCGGCCTGCGAAGCCACGGGCGCCGACCTGGTGCTGGTCAACCATCTGCTCACGCCCGGCCAGGAGCGCAACCTTGAGCGCGCGCTCAAGCGCCGCGTGGTGGACCGCACCGGCCTGATCCTCGACATCTTTGCCCAGCGGGCGGCCACCCACGAAGGCAAGCTGCAGGTCGAGCTCGCTCAGCTCAAACACTGGGCCACCCGCCTGGTGCGCGGCTGGACCCATCTTGAGCGCCAGCGTGGCGGCGCCATCGGCCTGCGTGGCCCCGGCGAAACCCAGCTCGAGCTCGACAAGCGCATGCTGCAGAAGCGGCTCGAATCGCTGCAGGCAAGGCTGGACAAGGTCGAAGTGCAGCGCACCCAGATGCGTCGCGCGCGCCTGCGCAACGAAGTGCCGCGGGTGGCGCTGGTGGGCTACACCAACGCCGGCAAGTCCACGCTGTTCAACGCGCTCACCGGCTCGGGCGTTTACGCTGACGACCGGCTGTTCGCCACGCTCGATCCGACCGTTCGTCGGGTCGAGGGCGTCGCGCCGCTGGTGCTGTCGGATACGGTCGGCTTCGTGCGCGACCTGCCGCATGAGCTGGTCGCGGCGTTCCGCTCCACGCTGGCCGAGGCGCGCGATGCCGACCTGCTGCTGCATGTGATCGACGCGGCCGACGAATTGCGTGATGAACGCATCGGGCAGGTGGACAGGGTGCTGGAGGAAATCGGCGCCGGTGAGATCCCGCAAGTGCTGGTGTTCAACAAGATTGACCGGATCGAGGGCGCGGAGCCGCGTCACGACCCGGAAGTAGAGGGGCGCGAGCGGATCTGGCTGTCGGCCCGTTCCGGCGAAGGCCTTGAGCTGCTGCGTGATCTGCTGGCGCGACGCTTCGTCGAGCGCCGGTTCAGCGGCAGCCTGCGCCTGGGGCCGGCCGACGGCCGCCTGCGGGCGCGTCTTCACGCGCTGGGCGCGGTGGTGTCCGAGCAGGGCGATGAATCCGGCTGGGTGCTTGAGCTGGACCTTTCGCTGGCGGCGGCGGAGCGCCTGGCGGAGGAATCCGGCGGGCATCCACTTCACGCGCTCTTGCTTGTAGCCTCCGGCGCCCCTACCTACAATCCTGAGACTGACTAAAGCGCACTGCCCCGGACCTGGCCCCCGTCAGGAACCCGGCCCCGGCGGCGCGCGACGGAGCAAGCATGGCCTGGAATCAGCCTGGAAAAGGCAACCAAGACCCCTGGAAGGGAAAAGACCCCGGTAACGAGGTCGAAGCCTTCGTGAATCGCCTGAAGGGAATGTTTGGCGGCGGCGGTGGCGGCGGAAGTCGCGGCGGCCCGGCGGCCGGCGGATTCAATCCCGTGCCGTGGGTGGTGGGGCTGGTCGGCATCTGGCTCGTGTTCAACAGCTTCAAGCTGATGGATGAGCGCCAGCGCGGCGTGGTGCTGCGTTTCGGCGAGTTCAACCGGATCATGACGCCGGGCCCAAACTTCAAATGGCCTTGGCCGATAGAAACCGTGACCATCGTTGACGCGACCCAGGTGGTCGAGCTCAGTGACCAGGTCCGCGTGCTGACCCAGGACGAGAACCTGATCGACATCAAGTTCAACGCCCAATATCGCCGCGACGACCCGCGCCTGTTCCTCTACGGATCGGTGAATCCTGAGCAGACCCTGCGCGACGCGGCCGAGAGTGCCGTTCGCGAAGTCGTCGGCCGCAGCACCATGGACACCGTGCTGTTCGACCGCGCGGCGCTGGTGATCTCGGCCCAGGAGCGCCTGCAGGAGTCGCTGAACTTCTACCAGACCGGGCTAACCGTGGTGAACTTCAACCTGCAGGATGCACGTCCGCCGGAAGAAGTGAAGGAAGCCTTCGATGACGCGATCAGCGCGCGCGAAGACAAGAACCGCATCGAGAACGAAGCCCGCGCCTACGCCAGCAAGGTCCTGCCCGAGGCCCGCGGTGTCGCCGCGCGCCTGCGCACGGAGGCCGAAGGTTACCGGGTCGCCACCATCGCCCGCGCCGAGGGTGACGGCGAGCGCTTCAGCCTGCTTGCCGCCGAATACCGGCAGGCGCCCGAAGTCACCCGCAAGCGCCTCTACCTCGAGACCATGCAGTTGGTGATGGCCAGCAACCCGAAGGTGGTCGGCGGCAGCGACAACATCCTGTACCTGCCGATCGGCGGCACCCCGGCCCGTGCCGGCGTCCCAATGGAGGCCCCGGTGGTCCGCCTGCCGGCGACCCAGGCCGCGTCGACGACGCCGGAAGATGCCACGCCCTCGCGCGACCCGCGCGCTGAACGCCGCCCGGGAGGTCGCTGAGATGCGTAACGTCACCGTGATTGTTTTCCTCGCCATCGCTGCCTTGCTCGCAGCCATGGGTTCGATGTTCGTGGTCAATGAGTCCCAGACCGCGATCGTGCTCAACCTCGGCCGCGTCGTGCGCAGCGACCTTCAGCCCGGCCTGCACTTCAAGTGGCCGCTGGTGGAGGAGGTGCGTCGCTTCGACCAGCGCATCCTCTCGCTCGACGACGCCCCCGAGCGTTACCTGACCTCGGAGAAGAAGGACGTCAGCGTCGACTTCTTCGTGAAGTGGAAGATCAACGACGTTGCGACCTTCTATCGCGCCGCCAACGGCGGCAACGAAGACGCGGCACGCCAGCGTCTGACGCCCATCGTCAAGAACGCCCTGCGCAACGAAATCAACCAGCGCACGCTGCAGGAAGTAGTCTCGGCCGGACGCGCCGAACTCTCCGGCAACTTCCTGGAGGCCGTCAACCGCGGCGCCCAGTCGCTGGGCATCGAAGTAGTGGACGTGCGCATCAAGCGCATCAACCTGCCCGATGACAGCAACATCCTGCGCACGGTCTACAGCCGCATGAGCACCGAGCGCACCCAGGTGGCCAACCAGCTGCGCGCCGAGGGCGTGGAGCAGAGCGAAACCATCCGCTCGGAAGCCGACCGCCAGCGCCAGGTGACCATCGCCGAAGCCGAGCGCGACGCCCAGAAGCTTCGAGGCGAGGGTGACGCCCGGGCGGCCGAGATCTACGCCGGTGCCTACGGCCAGGACGCCGAGTTCTACGGCTTCTACCGCAGCCTGGAGGCCTACCGGAACTCGATGGCCGACGGCCAGACGGTGCTGGTGCTGGACCCGGATTCGGAGTTCCTGCGCCACTTCGGCACCGACAAGCGCTGAGTCCTGACGGCGGCCCCGCGGGGCCGCCACGCGGGGCTGGCCCCGGCTCGCCATTCCGAGGATAATTTCGCAAAGCCGGGGCGACCTCCGGCTTTTTGCACGTCTGGGGCCCGCGAAGGGGCACGGCGACCGTCGCCCCCGCGTCTCAATTCATTCTTGGAGTCAGGGTCATGGGTCAGTCGGTAGTAGTGCTGGGCGCGCAGTGGGGCGACGAGGGCAAGGGCAAGATCGTCGATCTGCTGACCGAGGAAATCGGCGCGGTGGTGCGCTTCCAGGGTGGCCACAATGCGGGCCACACCTTGGTGATCGGCGGCAAGAAGACCGTGCTGCACCTGATCCCGTCCGGCATCCTGCGCGCCGACGCGCTGTGCCTGATCGGCAACGGCGTGGTGCTGCACCCGGCGGCGCTGCAGAAGGAAATCGCCGAGCTCGAGGGCAACGGCGTTGAAGTGCGCTCGCGCCTGAAGATCAGCCCGGCGACGCCGCTGATCATGCCGTACCACATCGCGCTGGATCAGGCCCGCGAGAAGGCCGCCGGCGGCAAGGCCATTGGCACCACCGGTCGCGGTATCGGTCCGGCTTACGAAGACAAGGTGGCGCGCCGCGGCATCCGCGTGGCCGACCTGAACTACCCCAAGGAGCTGGCCGAGAAGCTCCGCACCACGATGGATTACCACAACTTCGTGCTCACGAAGTATTTGGGTGTCGAGGCGGTGGACTTCCAGAAGACGCTCGACGAGGCCCTGGCCTTCGGTGCCTACGTTGATCCGATGAAGGCCGACGTGGCCGGCATCCTGCACGACTTGCGCAAGCAGGGTAAGCGCGTGATGTTCGAGGGCGCGCAGGGCTCCCTGCTCGACATCGACCACGGCACCTATCCCTACGTCACCTCGTCGAACACGACGGTGGGCGGCGCGATGGCCGGTACCGGCGTCGGCGCCGACGCGATCGACTACGTGCTGGGCATCGCCAAGGCCTACGCCACCCGCGTCGGCGGCGGTCCGTTCCCGACCGAACTCAACGACGATATTGGCCAGGGCATCCGCGACCGCGGCCAGGAATATGGCGCCACCACCGGTCGCCCGCGCCGCTGCGGCTGGATGGACATCGTGGCGCTCAAGCGCGCGGTAGCCATCAACGGCATCACTGGCCTGTGCATCACCAAGCTCGACATCCTGGACGGGATGGAGAAGCTCAAGATTTGCATCGCCTACGAATACCGCGGCAAGCGCACCGAGTACGCGCCGCTGGACGCCGCCGGCTGGGACGAGTGCACGCCCGTGTATCTCGAGTTCCCGGGCTGGGACGAGTCCACCGCCGGCGTTACCGAATGGGACAAGCTGCCGCCCGCCGCCCGCGCCTACCTGCGCGCGCTGGAGGAGTTGGCGGGCTGCCCGCTGGCGATCGTATCTACGGGCCCGGGTCGCGAGTCCACGATCGTGCTGCAGGATCCGTTCGCCTGAATGCAAGGCGCCGCCCGGAGGCGGCGCCTTCACGCCCCTGGACGGGCTGGCCTCAGTCTTCGCGCGTGGGCTGCACGGTGCCCGACTGGCGGCGGCGCTGGGCCACGGTCATGCAGACACGACGGGCGCGGTTGCTGCCCATGGTGGTCTCACGGGTGCACACCAAGCGGCTCTCGTTGCGCGCCGTTTCCAGCATCTTGTTGACGCGGTCGGCTTCGGTCTCCAGCGCGCTGCGCTCGCTTTCGTCCATGGCGGACAGGCTGCCCTTGGCCTCGAGCTGGGCCGCCATCGCGTCCAGCGAACCCTGCAGGCTCTTGCGGGTGTTGGCATCCATTTCGGAATAAAGCTCCGGTTCGGCCAGGGCTTCGTTGATGGCGGCGCGTTGGGTCTGGAATTCGGCAGCGGTGGCATCGGCCGAGAGGGTAATGCCGGCCTCGTCAACGCTCTTGGCTTCGGCGCGGGTAGCCATCAAAAGCAGGCCGAGGAAGATCAGGCGGGTCGCGCCGGTTGCAAAGGTCATGGAGGGTCCTTCCGAGAGAAGGGTCCGACTCTAGGCGGCGGCTCGGCCTGTCGTCAAACGCTCGCTCAGACCGAATAGCCGAGACCGGCCGCGAGCGGCGCCAGTTGTTCCATAACCGGCGCCAGCGGCGTGCGGTAGCGCTGCCAGTGCGGGGCGCTGGCGTCCGCCGGGGGATGGCGGCCCTGTGTCAGTCGCGCGGGGGCTTCGGCCAGCCAGGCCGGATCCACGTCCAGACCAAGGAAGGCGGCTACGGTCGTGAGCGTGTCTTCCGGCGCCGCCACGAGCTGTTCGTGGCGCAGCGTGAGCGATGCCAGGCGCAGATGCGGTTCGACTGCGGTCCAGGCGGACGCGTGCGCGGCGAACAAATTCGCCGTGCCCTCCAGGGTCTGGAACGCGGGGAAGGCGGCGGGCGTCGCCTGCGGCTCCATGAAGTTGCGCAGCACCGCATCGAGCGGGTGCCGCTGCGTCAGCAACAGCTTCGCCTTGGGGAACAAGGCCTGCACCAGCCCGACATGGGCCAGGCGCAGCGGGCCGATGTCCAGCACCGGCAGGCCCGGCGCGACCGCGGCGCTTTCGAGCGTCATGCGGTACTTGCGGCGCAGCACGGCCCGATCGCTGGCGTCGAGCGCCGCGATGGCGTCCGGATAGCCGCCAGGCAGCCCCGCCACGGTGCCGACCACGCCTTCGAGGGTGGGCTTGTCCTGCACGATCGCCAGGCCCGGGTGACCGCGCAGCAGACGCTCGAGCAGGAACTGGCCGGTGCGTGGGAAACCGACCAGGAAGCAGAGGTCGGCGCCGGTGTCAGCGCCTGCATCGTTGGCGTCGAGACCGCCGGGACCCCGGTCCAGCCAAGTCCGCATTGCCGCCAATTCGCGCAAAAGCGCGTCCGGGCGCCGCCGCACGCCGCGGACTTCGCGCTCGGCCAGGGCATTGGCTTGCGCGAAACAGGCGAAAGCCTCGTCGCCAACGCCGGTCTGGTCCAGTGCCTTGCCGCGTTCGTAGTGAAAGCGCTGCTGGATACGCGGCGGAAGCCGGCGCGAATCCACGCCCGCCAGTCGCTGCAGGGCCGGGTCCGGCTTGCCGGCGCGACGTTCGATCCGCGCCGCCTCCAGGTTCAGCAGGCCGTGGTGCGGCGCCAGGGTAAGGCCGGTGTTGACCGCCACGGCGGCTTGCGCGGGATCGCCTGCCTCCTCGGCAACCGCCGCCAGCGCGGCCCAGGCGTCCGGATTGGCAGCGTGCAGCTTGAGCGCGCGCTGCAGGGACGCGCGGGCTTCCGGCAGTTGGTGCTGCTCATGAAGAAGGATGCCGAAGCAGTAGTGCACCCAGGGATTGTCGGGTTCCAGCGCCAGCGCCTGTTCGAAGCGTTGGCGGGCCTTGGCCGGCGCGTCCAGCGCCTGCAGGCACAAGGCGCTGTGCAGCAGGGCCTCGGCGTTGTCACGGTCGTGGCCCAGGACCTCGTCGAAGGCTTCCAGCGCCTCGGCAGGACGGTCCATCGCCAGCAGGGTCATGCCCAGGCCAAGGCGCGCGGAGCGATAGCCCGGGGCGATGGTCAGGGCACGCCTGAGCGCATCGCAGGCGCGCTCGTGCTGGCCGACGGTGCGCAGCGAATGGCCGAGGTTATGCCATGCCTCGGGATAGCCGGGATCAATGGCGACCGTACGCTCGAACTCGGCGATGGCGCCCTGGGGGTTGCGAAGATTGTGCAGTGCGCGGGCAAGGTGGTTGTGGCCGGGCGCGTGCGCAGGGGCCAGCTTCAGCGCCTGGCGGCAGGCCGCCGCCGCTTTGGCGTAGTCGCCTTGGACGTGATGCTCGATGGCCGTGGCCACCAGGCTGCGCGGATCGGACGACAGGCGCGGGATCTGTCGCAGCAGCGCCAGCGCCTCGTCGTTGCGACGCTGGCCGAGCAACAGTTCGCGCGCCCGTTCGTTGCACAGCGGGTCGTCGGCGAACTCAGCCAGCGCGGTCAGTGCGCCTTCGCTGTCGCCTTGGCCGATCCGCAGCCAGCCAAGATGCCAGGCCGCCATCGGGTCGCGGTCCTGGCGGGCCAGGTGGGCGAGCAGGGTATCGGCTTCATCGTGTCGACCGGCGTTGGCCAAGGCCAGCGCGTGGTCTATGCGTTTTGGATCCGAAGGCATCTGCACGTCCGGCCGGGGATAAGGTTCAGATTGTAGGCCAGCGGGTGTCGCAGGCGGGCAAAGACAGGCCAGCCCGGCCTCCCGAAACTCAGGAGGGCGGCCTCCGTAGGAGGTCCCGTTTCGGCGGTAGAGGTAGGCGTTCGTGCTCATGGTCGTTCGGCTACCGGCACAGGGGTCCGACACTTCCTGGGACCCACCTAGGTTTTCCACTGCCCTGAAAACGCAAAACCCCGCTTGTTAGCGGGGTTTCGGAGGGGGTGAACCCTTAAGATGGTGCCCAGGAGAGGACTCGAACCTCCACGGTTTTACCCGCTAGTACCTGAAACTAGTGCGTCTACCAATTCCGCCACCTGGGCAGGTGCTTCCCGGCGCTAGCGCCAGCAAGCCGCATAAGTTAATGGCGGGCGAGGGTCTTGTCAATTGCCTCGTGCCAGGGACGCTTTGATACAGGTGCCCCGGTGTACCATGGACACCATGACACCCCCTGCAAAGAAGCGCGGCACCGGCGGCAAACTGCCGCCCTGGATGCCTGAAAGCGCAAGCACGACCGCCCCGGGAAAGAAGCCGGCCGCGAAATCCACCGCCGGCAAGCCCGGCAAACCCGGCAAAAAAGCCGCCGCCAAGCCGCCGCGCTCAGGCAAGCCGGCGTCCGCGTCTGCGGGCCGGGGTCCCAAGCCGGGCGGTCCGCGCGGCCGCGGCGCTAGCCAGGGCCCGCACGACCCCTTCGCCGCCCGCGAGGCGCAGAAGTACGAACAGCCGATCACGAGCCGCGAGGCCATCGCCGATTTCCTCAGCGACAGCGACGGTCCGCTGACCGCCGAAGGCCTGGCCGAAGCGCTGGGCCTGACCGCGCCGGACCGCTTCGACGCGCTTTCGCGACGGCTCAACGCCATGGTCCGCGACGGTCAGCTGCTGATGAACCGCCGCGGTGGTTATGCCGCCGCGCGCAAGCTCGACCTGATCGCCGGCACCGTCATCGCCAATCCCGACGGCTTCGGCTTCATGAAAGCCGACGACGGCGGCGAAGACTTGTTCCTGCCGCCGGCCGAGATGCGCAAGGCGCTACACGGCGACCGGGTCTTGGCCAGCGTCACCAATATTGACCGACGCGGCCGCCGCGAAGGCGCCATCGTCGAAGTGCTCGAGCACCGCCTCACGCGCCTTACGGGCCGCTACAGTGAGCGTTCGCGCATCGGCATGGTCGTGCCCGACGACCGCCGCGTGCTGACCGAAGTGCTGATTCCGCCGGAAGACCGCAATGAGGCCCGTGAGGGTCAGCTGGTCGTGGTCGAAGTCACGGCGCCGCCTGAGAAGGGCCGGCCGCCGATCGGCCGCATCCTGCTGGTGCTGGGCGACAAGCTCACGCCCTCGCTGGTGGTGGAGGCCGCGATCCATGGCCACGACCTGCCGCATGTGTTCCCGCGTGAAGCGCTGGCCGAGGCGGCGCAGGTGCCGGTGGATGTTCCCGAAGCGGAAACCCGCGACCGCGTCGACCTGCGCAAGGTCGCCCTGGTCACGATTGACGGCGAGGACGCCAAGGACTTCGACGACGCCGTCTGGTGCGAGCCGAACAAGCAGGGTTTCCGCCTGATCGTGGCCATCGCCGACGTGTCGCACTACGTGCGGCCGGGCAGTGCCCTCGACGACGAGGCCATCAAGCGCGCCACCTCGGTCTATTTCCCAGGCTTTGTGGTGCCGATGTTGCCGGAGTCGCTGTCCAACGGCATCTGCTCGCTCATGCCCAAGGTCGAGCGCATGTGCTTCGCCTGCGACATGCAGGTGGATTTCGAGGGCAACGTCACTTCGTCGAAGTTCTACGAAGCGGTGATGCGTTCGCACGCCCGCCTGACCTACACCCAGGTGTGGAAGGCCGTGGGCGAGGCCGATACCGAAGCCGGCGCCGAGGCGGTCGCGCAGATCGGCTCGCTGATGCCTCAGGTCCAGCGCCTGCACCAGCTCTACAAGGTGTTGGCCAAGGCGCGCAGCCGCCGCGGTGCGATCGAGTTCGAGTCGGGCGAAGTGCGCTTCGTGCTCGACAACAGCGGCGAGGTCATCCAGGCCGGCATGCTCGAGCGCAACGATGCTCACAAGCTGATCGAGGAATGCATGATCGCGGCCAATGTCGAGGCCGCCAAGTACGTCACCTCCAAGCAGATCCCGGCGCCGTTCCGCGTGCATCCGCGCCCGCCGGAAGGCAAGTACGCTGACCTGCTCGAATACCTGTCCGAGTTTGGCCTGAGCCTGCCGCCGTGGTCGAAGGTGCAGCCCAAGGACTTCACCCAGCTGCTGCGCAAGATCCGCGAGCGGCCCGATGCGCCGCTGCTCGAGACCGTGCTGCTGCGATCGCAGAGCCTGGCTGTGTACCAGACCGAGAACCTGGGTCACTTCGGCCTGGCGCTGGAGGCCTACGGGCACTTCACGTCGCCGATCCGCCGCTACCCCGACCTGCTGCTGCATCGCTCGATCAAGCACGCGCTGCTCAAGGGTGATCCGGACGGCTACCGCTATTCGGCCAGCGAGATGTCGTCGCTGTCGCTGCATTGTTCCACCCTGGAGCGCCGGGCCGACGAGGTCGAGCGCGAGGTGGACGAGCGCTACCGCGGCGCGTGGATGGAGAAGCATGTCGGCGACGAGTTCGACGGCGTGGTGAGCGGCGTCACCAATTTCGGACTGTTCGTCGAGTTGGCCGGCTCGAAGGTCAATGGCCTGGTGCACGTGACGCAGCTGCCGCACGACTTCTACCATTTCGACCCGCTGCGCCGTTCGCTGGCCGGCGAGCGCCAGGGTTTGAAGTTCCGCCTCGGCGATCCGGTCCGCGTGCTGGTGCTCAAGGCCAGCGTCGAGGACAAGCGGATCGACTTCAAGCTGGTGGTGCCGGATGGCCCGCCCAAGAAAAAGAAAAAAGCCTTCGCCTGACCGCGCGGGCACCACGGGAACGATCAGATGAGCAAGAAGGACAACTGGATCGCGGGCATCAATGCCGTGGCCTCGGCGCTCGAGCATGACCTCGAGCACGTGCGCGAGGTGCTGATCGAGGCCGGCGGCAAGAACGCAAGGCTCACCGAGATCGAGGAAACCGCACGTCGCCGCGACATCTCGGTCCGGCGCATCCCGCTGCAGTCGCTGGAAGGCATCGTCGGCAACCTGCGCCACCAGGGCGTGATTGCGCGCTACGAAGCGGCCAAGCCGACCGATGAAAAAGAGCTGCCCGGCCTGGTCGAGGTGGCCGGCGGCAAGGCGCTGGTGCTGGTGCTGGACGGCGTGCAGGACCCGCACAACCTCGGTGCCTGCCTGCGCAGCGCGGCCGCTGCCGGCGTCACCGCCGTGGTGATCCCGAAAGACAAGGCCGCGCCGATCAACGCCACCGTGCGCAAGACCTCGGCCGGTGCCGCCGACCGCATTCCGGTCGTCAGCGTTACCAACCTGGCGCGCACGCTGCGTGCGCTGCAGGAGATGGGTGTCTGGATCTACGGTCTCGACGGCACCGCCACCCAGTCCATCCACGCCATAGACTTCACCGGCAACGTGGCGATCGTGATGGGCGGCGAAGGCGAGGGCATGCGCCGCCTTACGCGGGAACACTGCGATGGGCTGGTCAAGATTCCGATGCCGGGTGAAATGGAAAGCCTTAACGTCTCGGTCGCCACCGGCGTGGCCTTGTTCGAAGTAGTTCGCCAACGGGGAGCAAAAGCATGAGCCTGGAATGGTTTGATTTTGTTGGGCTGGCCGGCATCGGCTTCGTGCTGGTGTCCTTCCTGCTGCTGCAGGCCGGAAAGCTGACGGGAGATTCGCTCGGTTACCAGTTGGCCAACCTGTTCGGCGCCATTTTCATCCTGGTGTCGATCTTCGGTCCGTCGCCGGACTTCCGCGACGTGATCTCGATCACCATCATGCAGCTGGCCTGGATTGTGATCAGCTGCTACGGGCTGTGGCGTGGCGTGAAGTCACGAGCCGCCAGCTTCCGGCGGCCCAAGGATCCGGCGAACGGCGGCTAGACGGTCGGCCGCAGGGCCGGCTTCACAGCGCCGCCATCCAGGCATCGTCCGAGCCTTCGTTGATGCCTTCGAACAGGAAGGTGCTCAGATAGCGCTCGCCCGTGTCCGGGATCATGGCCAGCACCACGCTGCCTGGCTCGAGAGTCTTGGCGACTTCCAGCGCTGCGGCAAAGGTGCCGCCGCCCGACAGACCGCAGAAGATGCCTTCCTGCATGGCCAGGTCGCGCGCCGTGTCGCGGGCCATCACGTCGGTCACCGGCACGATCAAGTCAAAGATCTCGCGGTTCAGGACCTCGGGGATGAAGTCCGGCGTCCAGCCCTGGATCTTGTGCGGCTGCCATTCCTTGCCGCTCAGCAGAGCGGCGCCATCGGGTTCGGTCACAGCGACCTTCAGCTTTGGGCGTGCGGCCTTGAGCACTTCGCCCACGCCGGTCAGGGTGCCGCCGGTGCCGTAGCCGGTGACGAACCAGTCGAGTCGCTGAGCCGCGAAGTCGAGCAGGATCTCAGGCCCCGTGGTACTGCGGTGATAGGCCGGGTTGGCGGGGTTCTCGAACTGCCGTGCCAGGAAGGCGCCGTGCTTCTCGGCAAAGGCCGTAGCGTGCTTGACCATGCCGCTGCCGCGCTCTGCCGCGGGCGTCAGGATGACTTTGGCGCCCAGCGCCCGTATCAGCTTGCGTCGCTCCATCGAAAAGGTTTCGGACATGAAGGCGACGAAGGGGTAGCCCCGCGCCGCACACACCATGGCCAGCGCCACACCGGTATTGCCCGAGGTCGCTTCGACCACCATTTGCCCGGGACTGAGCGCGCCGCGCTGTTCGGCGTCGAGGATGATGGCCAGCGCCAGCCGGTCCTTCACCGAGGACATCGGGTTGAAATATTCGAGCTTGGCGTAGAGCGTCACGCCGGCGGGAGCCAAACGGTTGATGCGGACGATGGGCGTGTTGCCCACGGTGCCCAGGATGCTGTCGTGGATCATGGCGTGGCTCCGGTCGAATGCAGCGTTCAGTCGTCGTGTGCGGCTTGCAGGTCCTTCTCGGCGAACTGGCGCCAGCGGTTGAGTACCGCGCAAAAAAGCTGGGCGGTTCGCTCGGTGTCGTAGACGGCCGAATGCGCCTGGTCGGCGTCCCAGATAAGCCCGGACGCCTGCACCGCCCGGCTGAGCACCGTCTGGCCATAGGCCATGCCCGCCAAGGTTACGGTGTCGAAGGTGCTGAACGGATGAAACGGGTTGCGCTTGTGTCCCACGCGCGCCACCGCAGCGTTCAGGAAACCCAGGTCGAAGTGGGCGTTGTGGCCGACCAGGATCGCCCTTTGGCAGCCGTTGCGCTTCGCAGCGGCGCGCACCGGGGCAAAGATATGGTCGAGTGCCGCACGCTCTTCCAGGGCGCCCCGCAGCGGCGAGTCCAGGCGGATGCCGGTGATCTCGAGCGACTTGGGGTCGATCTCGGAGCCTTCGAACGGCTCAACGTGGCTGCTGACGGTTTCGCCCAGCACGTACCAGCCTTCGGCATCGAGTTCGATCGGAATCGCGGCGATTTCAAGCAAGGCGTGGCGGCCGCAGTCGAAGCCGCCGGTCTCCACGTCCACCACCACGGGAAGGAAGCCGCGGAATCGCTCGGCCATGCGCGGCAAGGGGTTGGAATCCATGCCGAGAAGAATAACAGAGGGTCAGGCCGGCGGCGGCGCATCCGTGGCCATCAGCACGATGCCGGCGTCGCGAAACTGCTCCAGCATGGCCTGGCCTTGCGCCAGGAAGGCCACGAGATCGGTAGTGCAGGCTTCGGCCGCCAGCGCCTGCAGTTGTTCGCGACCGCTGAGCGCGGGCTCGTCGGCCAGACGCTGCAGTAGGCGGAAGCTCAGCGCGGTGAGCTCGTTGAAGCGCACGCGATGGTCGGCGTCGCGCTGCACGAGCAGGAAGGTGGGCTGCGGCGGCGGTTCGACCGGCTGGTGCGCGGCTGAAATCCGGTGCACCGGCCACGCGTAGGCCAGCGGCCAGGCCAGGGGCGACAGCAGCGGACGGCGCGCGAGAATGTCTCGGCTTGGGTCGTGCGGGGGCAGCGGGGCGTCGCTCAGGTCCAGCGCCAGTTCGACCCATTCGTAGTGCGCGAGTTCGAGCAGCCACGGCGGGTCGCCCGGACGGGTGCCGCGGGCCTGGAGGTACTGCAGGAATTCCCGCGGCAGCTCGGGGAACAAGGGCGTCGCGCAGCGATGGTCGCGGTAGAAGTCGCGCACCAGCGCATGCCAGCGTTCACCGTCGAGCAGCCGGCGGATGACGGGGAAATTTCCGGCCAGCAGTCCTTCCAGGCTGCTGTAGAACAGCTCGCGGTAGACCTGCAGGCGGCGATCATCAAGGCCCGGGGGTGGCGCGGCGTGCTCTGGATCCCGGATATGCGAGGCCAGTGCGAACTGTTGCCGACGCAGCGCCTCAGGCGCGGACATGGCGTGCCTCGGCGGGCGCGTACCGATTCAATACCTCGCGCACGGTGGCCACTTCCGCCACCAGTTCGGCATAGGGCGGGAAGTTGAAGTCGCGCTCCAGCAGGGCGGGGCGCGGGCCGAAGGTGGCGCAGGCGGCATCGAGCAATTCCCACACGCCCGGCTTCACTGCAGCGCCGTGGGTGTCCACCTTCAGGTCGTCGGCTTCGTCGTAGTGGCCGGCGACGTGGTAGTAAGCGATGCGTTCGCCGGGCAGGCGACGCAGGAAATCGTGGGCGTCATAGCGGTGGTTCACGGCGTTGACGAAGATGTTGTTCACGTCCAGCAACAGGTCGCAGTCGGCCTCGGCCAGTACCGCGTTGATGAAGTCGATCTCCGGCATCGCCTGGTAGGGCGCGGCGTAGTAGGAGATGTTCTCGACCGCGATGCGGCGCCCCAGGGTTTCCTGCACATGACGAATGCGCCCGGCAACGTGGTGCACGGCCTCGTCGGTGAAGGGGATCGGCATCAGGTCGTAGAGCTGGCCGTCGTCGCTGCAGTAGGACAGGTGCTCGCTGTACATCGGCACCCGGTGTTCGTCGAGGAAGCGGCGAAGCTTGAGCAGATAGGTCTCGTCGAAGGGTTCGACCGCGCCCAGCGACAGCGAAAGGCCGTGACAGACCAGCGGGTGCCTGGTGCTGAGCTCGCGCAGGCCTTCGCCGAAACGGCCGCCTACGCCGATCCAGTTATCCGGCGCACATTCAAGGAAATCAAAATCTCCCGGCGCTGCGGCCCGCAGCGGACCCATCAGGGCCCGCCGCAGGCCGAGGCCGGCGGCCACCGGCGCGAGGCGGGGGGTGGCCGTCATCGTGCTCTCAGGCCTGGCCGCCGCACTTGCCTTCGCCTTCGGCCTTGTCTTCGCCCTCGGCCTTGTCCGCGCCGCACTGGCCTTCGCCACACTTGCCCTCACCGCACTTGCCTTCGCCCTCGGCCTTGTCCTCGCCTTCGGCCATGTCGGCGCCGCACTGGCCTTCGCCGCACTTGCCTTCTTCTGCGGCCTTGTCCTCGCCCTCGGCTTCGGTCTCGGCATCGCCGCACTTGCCTTCACCACATTTGCCCTCGGCATGATCGCCGTGGTCGCTGGCGGCCAGCGCGTAGCCCTGGCTGAGTGGACTCATGGCGAAGGCGGAGTTGGCGAGCGCCATGCTGCCCAGCACCAGGGCGCCGGCGACGATCACAACGGACTTGGAGGATTTGTTCGACATGAGCTAGCTCTCTCTGCGGACATGCGGCCGTAGCCGCGGGTTGGACCAGTCTTTCAGGTATTGGCGGCCGAGTGAATCAGCGGGGCGCCTTCTTTCGGATTATTCAGTTGGGGTTTATGTTTTAGCCGCCGTAGCGAGGTCCCGGAGCCTGAGTAAGACCTGGTTCCGATACAGGTATGGCGACGACTAGACTGCCAGGCGATGCGAGTCCAGATATTCACCATCTTCTTACGCCTCGGCCTCACCTCCTTCGGCGGCCCTATCGCGCACCTCGGGTATTTCCGCGAGGAATTCGTCGTCCGCCGGCGCTGGCTGGCGGAGGCCGAATTCGCGCAGCTGCTGGCGATCTGCCAGGCCTTGCCCGGGCCGGCCAGCAGCCAGCTGGGGTTTGCGGTGGGGCTGCTGAAGGGCGGCTGGGTTGGCGGGCTGCTGGCCTTCCTCGGCTTCACCCTGCCGTCGGCGCTGCTGATGTTTGCACTGGCGATGCTGGCGCCGCGGCTGGGCGGTGACCTGGCCGTTGTGGCACTGCATGGCCTGAAGCTGGTCGCTGTGGTGGTGGTGGCGCATGGCTTGATCGGCATGGCGCGGAGCCTGTTGCCCGATGCGTCGCGCGCACTGCTGGCGGCGCTGGCGCTGGCCGTGATGTTGGCCGGCGGTCCCGCGTGGCGGCAGCTGGCGGTGATCGCGGGCGGCGGGCTGCTGGGGCTGTGGTTGTGCCGTGGCGTGCCCGCGCTGCCGGCGGCGGGCCTCGCGGCGGGGCATGGTCGCGGGACGGCCTGGACCCTGCTCGTCCTGTTTCTGCTGGGCCTGCTGGCCGCGGTCCTGCTCAGCGGCGGCTCGGCTTCGCTGACGACGCTGGCCGCGGCGTTCTACGAAGCCGGTGCGCTGGTGTTCGGCGGCGGCCACGTCGTGCTGCCATTGCTTGAACAGTCCACCGTGGCGACCGGCTGGCTCGACGACGACACCTTCCTCGCCGGCTATGGCGCGGCGCAGGCGCTGCCTGGGCCGATGTTCGCGCTGTCGGCCTATCTTGGCGCCCTGGTGCCCACCGGGGCGGCGCCGGCGCTGGGTGCCGGTGTCGCGCTACTGGCGATGTTCCTGCCGGGGCTGCTGCTGGTGGCGGCGCTGTTGCCGATTTGGGGGGGTCTGGCGGCGCGGACCTGGGCGCCGCCCGTCATCGCCGGCATCAACGCCGCGGTCGTGGGCCTGTTGGCGGCGGCCTTGTTCGGGACGGTGCTGCCCGCCGGCGTGCGTGGTCCCGTCGATGCCTTGATCGCGGTAATCGCGCTGACGGTGCTGCTGTTCGCGCGCGTGAATGTGCTGTGGGTGGTGGCTGGGGTGGTGGCGGCTAGCGTGGGGCTGGCGCCGGCGTGAAACGGGCGGCGGTTCGGGACTGAAGTCCCTCCCGCAGGCTGCGTATCAGCGTCGGAGGAAACCGATGATCGCCTGGGCCGGGGCGTCGCCGGCGAGTGCGTCGTCATGACCCGCCTCGGCCACGCCAAAGACCTGCGGCGGGCGCGGCAGGGCGGCGATCAGGCGGTCGGTATGCTCGGGCGGCACGATCCGGTCCTGTCCGGCGCGAACCACCAGCACCGGACCTTTGAAGGTCGCAAGATGGCGATCGGATTCGTAGCGGTCCTGGATCAGCCAGTAGGCCGGCAGCCACGGATAGTGGCTCTGCGCCACGGCCACGAGGCTGTCGAAGGGCGTTACCAGCACCAGTTGATCCACCGGCCGTTGGCCGGCGAGATAGCTGGCCACGCCGCTGCCCAGGCTACGGCCCATCACCGCGATGCGGCCGTTCCGGTGCTGCGCTTGGGCATGATCGAACAGCGCCAGCGCATCGTCGAACAGCATCGCTTCCTCGGGTACGCCGTCGCTGGCACCAAAGCCCCGGTAGGCCAGCAGATAGATGGTGCGGTCCGGGAACCATGCCTCCAGCCGCGCGCCGAACCCCTGGATGGCCTCGGCGTTGCCACCGAAGTAAACCAGGGCATCGCCGCGACCGGGATTGAGCACCCAACCGCGCAGCACCACCTCACCCCGATCGAGCTGGAAGTTGGTGTGGATGGCGTCCAGCCGCGTGCCCTGCGGCAGGTACACCAGCGCGCGCTGCTGCGAGTACATCAGCGCACAGGCGCCGGCGTAAGCCAGCAGCGCCAGCGCCAGTAATCCGAACAGGATTCGTCGTGCCGGGCGTGCGCTGCTGGCCATGGTCACCGGGCCCTCAGGCCTCGGCCTCATCCTTGTACGCGTCTACCGGAATACAGGCGCACATGATGTTCTTGTCGCCATAGACGTTGTCCACGCGCGCCACCGGCGGCCAGTACTTCACCTGCTTGAGAGAAGGCAGCGGGAACGCCGCCAGCTCGCGGGGATAAGCGTGGGTCCATTCGCTGGCCGAAACCGCGGTGGCGGTATGCGGTGCGTTCTTGAGCGGATTGTCCTCGCGGTCGAGCTTGCCTTCCTCGACCGCGCGGATCTCATCGCGAATCTGGATCATGGCGTCAATGAAGCGATCGAGTTCGTGCTGCGATTCACTTTCCGTCGGCTCCACCATCAGCGTGCCCGAGACCGGGAAGCTGAGCGTGGGCGCGTGGAAGCCGAAGTCGATCAGACGCTTGGCCACGTCCTCGGCACCGATGCCGGTGGCGTCCTTGAGCGGACGCAGGTCGAGGATGCATTCGTGCGCGACCAGGCCATTTCGGCCGGTGTAGAGCGTCTTGTAGTGCGGAGCCAGGCGAGTGGCGATGTAGTTCGCGTTGAGCAGCGCGACCTGGGTCGCACGGCGCAGGCCCTCGGCGCCCATCATCACCACGTACATCCAGCTGATCGGCAGGATCGAGGCCGAGCCATAGGTCGCGCCCGAGACCATGCCGACGTCGCCGGCCCCCACGCCTTGCGTGCGCAGGCTCTGGTCGCTGAGTGCGCGCGGAAGGAACGGCGCCAGGTGTGCCTTGACCGCGCACGGGCCAACGCCGGGACCGCCGCCGCCGTGCGGGATGCAGAAGGTCTTGTGCAGGTTCAGGTGCGAGACGTCCGAGCCCCACTTGCCGGGCTTGGCGACGCCGACGAGGGCGTTCATGTTGGCGCCGTCGGTATACACCTGGCCGCCGTGCGAATGGATGATCTCGCAGATCTCGACGATGTCTTCTTCGAACACGCCGTGGGTGGACGGGTAGGTCACCATCAGCGCGGCCAGGCGGTCGCTGTACTTCTCGGCGGCACGGCGCAGGTCGTCCACGTCCACGTTGCCATTGGCGTCGGTCTTGGTGACCACTACGGTCATACCGCACATCTGCGCGCTGGCGGGGTTGGTGCCGTGGGCCGAGTCCGGGATCAGGCAGATATCGCGATGCGCTTCGCCGCGGCTGCGGTGGTAGGCGCGGATCGCGAGCAGGCCGGCGTACTCGCCCTGGGCGCCGGAGTTCGGCTGCAGGCTCACGGCGTCGTAGCCGGTGCACTCGACCAGCATGGCCTCGAGTTCGGTGATCAGCTGGCGGTAGCCTTCGGTTTGCGCCTGCGGCGCCAGCGGGTGGATGTTGCCGAACTCGGGCCAGGTCACCGGAACCATCTCGGCGGTGGCGTTGAGCTTCATGGTGCAGCTGCCCAGCGGGATCATGGTGCGATCCATGGCCAGGTCCTTGTCCGACAGCTGGCGCATGTAGCGCAGCAGCTCGTGTTCGCTGTGGTGGGTGTTGAACACCGGATGGGTCATGAAGGCGCTGGTGCGGCGCAGTTCGGCCGGGATCAGGTCGGCGGCGGTGGCGTCGAGCGCCTCCACCGAGGGCAGCTTGGCCTGGTCGGAACCAGCGAACACGCGCCACAGCGTGGCGATGTCTTCGCGCGTGGTGGTTTCGTCCAGCGAAATGCAGATCGAGCCATTGCCGCGCAGGCGCAGGTTCACGCGGTGGGCCTGGGCGCGCGCGATCAGGGCGGCGGCGTCGGTGGCCGGCTCGATGCACAGGGTGTCGAACCCGGTGTCGTGCACGACGCCATGGCCCAGTTCGCGCAGGCCGGCCGCCAGGATTGCGGTGAGGCGATGGGTGCGGCGGGCAATGCGGGTCAGGCCTTCCGGGCCATGGTAAACGGCGTACATGGAGGCCATCACCGCCAGCAGCACCTGCGCGGTGCAGATGTTGGACGTGGCCTTCTCGCGGCGGATGTGCTGCTCGCGCGTCTGCAGCGTCAGGCGGTAGGCCGGCTGGCCCTGGGCATCAATCGAAACGCCGATCAGGCGACCGGGCATCGAGCGCTTGAACGCGTCCTTGCATGCCATGAACGCGGCGTGCGGGCCACCGAAGCCGAACGGCACGCCGAAGCGCTGGGTGTTGCCGACCACGATGTCGGCACCCATCTCGCCCGGCGACTTGATCAGGGTGAGCGCCAGCAGGTCGGTGACAACGACGAAGAGCGCGTTGTGGCCGTGGATGACCTCGGCGTCGCCGCTCCAGTCGGCGATCCAGCCGCTGGATGCCGGGTACTGCACCAGCACGCCGAAGTAGTCGCCCGCTGACAGCGCGGCGTGGAAGGCGTCGGTGCTGCCGGCCACGCTCACGGTGATGCCCAGCGGCTCGGCGCGGGTGTTGAGCACTTCGAGCGTCTGCGGATGGGTGTCGCCCGACACCAGGAAGACGTTGGACTTGGACTTGGCCGAGCGCTTGGCCAGCGTCATGGCTTCGGCGCAGGCGGTGGACTCGTCGAGCAGGGACGCGTTGGCGATCTCCATGCCGGTGAGGTCGGCGCACATGGTCTGGAAGTTGATCAGCGCTTCCATGCGGCCCTGGGAGATTTCCGCCTGGTAGGGCGTGTAGGCCGTGTACCAAGCCGGGTTCTCGAGGATGTTGCGAAGGATGACGTGCGGCGTGTGGGTGCCGTAGTAGCCCTGGCCGATGAAGCTGCGGAACACCTGATTCTTGTCGGCGATCTTCCTGATCTTGGCGATGGCCTCGACCTCGGTGATCGGCGCGGGCAGCGCGAGGGGGCCGGGCGACTTGATGCTGGCCGGCACGATGGCGTCGGTCATGGCATCGAGGCTGGGCTGTCCCACCACGCGCAGCATCTGCGCGATCTCGGCGTCGTTCGGGCCGATGTGGCGTTCCAGGAAGGCGTCGTGGTGCTCGAGCTGGCTCAGGCTTTCGCGGGTCATGGCAGGTCCGGACCTAAAGGAGAGGGCCACGCGGGATACGCGCGGAATGCCCCTCTGTCCTTTTGCCTGAGAGTTTTGGGCGGTGGCCCATGCCCCTTCGGCGCCGGTTGGTTCCGGTCTCTCCAGAGTTGCTCGCGCGGTACGGTTCCGGGTCCTGAGCGATTACGGGCGTTACGCCTTCGGCGGTGGCTGTCGCCACCCTCTCCCGCACCACGCATTGAGCGCCGCCATTCTAACCCCGCGGCGCGTGAAATTGGGGGGAGGCCGGGCCGGGCTAGCCGGGTTCGGCGCGGGGCCCCGCACCGCGGGCCCGGAGCCGCTCGTCCAGTACCGCCGTGATCAGCGCGCCCACGAAGAACACCAGCGCGGCGTAGTACATCCAGACCAGCAAAAGCACCAGGGTGCCGAAAGAGCCATAGGCGCTACCGGGAGCCGCCTGGGCCAGGTAGAGGCCGATGGCCCATCGCCCGGCCACGAACAGCGCCGCGGTGATGACGCCGCCGAGCAGCGCGCGGCGCCAGCGCACCCGGCGGTCGGGCAGGTAGTGGTACAGCAAGGTGAAAACCAGCGCGTACATCAGGGCCGTCACCGCGTTCGCCAGTATCGGCAGCAGCGACGGCAGGCTGGCCAACGCTACCTGCAGCACTGTCGCCAGCAGCATCGAAACCAGCAGCAGAAAGCCCAGGGCGAACACGACCCCGAAGGAAAAAATCCGCTTGCGCAGCCAGACCGTCACGCCCCCGCCCAGTTGGTGGGCGTCGGTCTGGAAGATTCTGTTGAGCGTCGCCTGCAGCCGGGCGAACACAGCGGTGGCACCTACGAACAGCAGCAGCGTGCTCCACCAGCCCGCCAGCGAGCCGATATCCGGCCGCGACTCGGCATTGGCCACCACGGTGCGGGCCACTTCACGCGCGCTTTCGCCACCCATCACGCCGATCTGCTCCATCAGGGCCGACTGCGCCGAGGGATAGAGGGACGCCGTCAGCCAAAGCACCAGCACCAGCAGGGGCGCCAGCGACAGCATCGTGTAGAAGGACAGCGACGCGGCATGGGTGAGCAGGTCGATCTCGACGAATCGCCTGGCCGCCTCCGCCGGAAGACTGTCTTCCAGTCGCGCCAGAATCGCCCGCGAGCGCCGCCGAACGGCGCGCCAGAGCGGCTCAGGGGCGCTGCGGCCAGGGTTGGGAGAGGGCTTCGCCATGGCCGTCATTATGTCGAGCTTGGCGGTCCCTTGCTTACTGGGCGGTGGTGTCGCGCTTCTCGCGCTCGCCTTGCGGGTGTTCGCCATGGACCAGGAACCAGGTGTTCTCGGCGATGTTGGTGGCGTGATCGCCGATCCGCTCGATGTTCTTGGCCATGAACAGCAGATGGGTGCAGGCCGTGATCTGGCGGGGATCCTCGGCCATGTAGGTCAGCAGTTCGCGGAACAGGCCGGTGTACTCGACGTCCAGCTCGGCATCGCGGGCGCGCACGGTCAATGCGCGGTCGGCGTCGCGGGCCGTGTAGGCCGACAGAGCCTCGCGGACCAGGTCGTTGGCCAGCCTCGCCAAGGCCGGCAAGCCGCGGCCGGCCGGGACCGGCGCGGTCTGGTTGAGCACGGCGCTGCGTTTGGCGACGTTGGCGGCGTAGTCACCGATGCGCTCGATGTCGGCCGAGATGCGCAACGCGGCGTATACCTCGCGCAGATCTCGCGCCATCGGCTGGCGCAGCGCCAGCAGGCGCAGCACGTCGTGGCTGACCTCGTGCTCAAGCGCGTCGATGGCCTCGTCGTTGGCCACCACGCGCATCGCGGCCTGGCTGTCGCGGCGCTTGAATACGTCCACCGCGGCATCCAACTGGGCGATGGCGAGCTCGCCCATGTGTTTGATCTCGCCATCCAGGCGCTTGAGCTCGCTGTCGTAGCTCTTGACGATATGGTCGTTCATGGCGGTGTCCTGTCCTTAGCCGAAACGGCCGGTGATGTAGTCTTCGGTCTGCTGCTTGGTGGGCTTGGTGAAGATGTCCGAGGTGACGCCGTGCTCGATCAGCTCACCCAGGTACATGAAGGCGGTGAAGTCCGAACAGCGCGCCGCCTGCTGCATGTTGTGGGTGACGATCAGAAGGGTGAACTGCTGCTTGAGTTCGGAGATCAGCTGCTCGATTTTTCCGGTGGCGATCGGATCCAGCGCCGAGGTCGGTTCGTCGAACAAGATCACCTCGGGCTTCAGCGCCACCGCGCGGGCGATGCACAGCCGCTGCTGCTGGCCACCTGACAGGCCCAGCGCGTTCTGCTTTAGCTTGTCCTTCACTTCATCCCACAGCGCCGCCTGGCGCAGGGCTTCTTCCACGCGAATGGCCATGTCCGGCTTCGACAGCTTCTCGTAGTGGCCGATGCCGTACGCGATGTTGTCGTAGATGGACATCGGGAACGGCACCGGCTTCTGGAACACCATGCCGACCTTGCTGCGAAGCTTGTTCAGCGGGTACCGGGCGTCGAGGATGTTCTCGCCTTCCAGCATCACTTCGCCACTGGCCCTCTGGCCCGGGTAGATCGAGTAGATGCGGTTGAAGACGCGGAGCAGGGTGGACTTGCCGCAGCCCGAGGGGCCAATCAGCGCGGTGACGCGCTTTTCAGGCACCACCAGGTTGATGTCGCGCAGCGCCGCGAAGTCGCCGTAGTGGAAGGCAAGATTGCGGGCTTCGAGTTTGGCCGCGCGCGGCGCCAGCTCGTCGGCGACCTTCACGGCCGTGTTGAAGGCGATCGAAACGTCAGTCATGGCTCATCTTCTTGCGCAGCAGGAAATAGCGGGCGGTGATGCTGACCAGCAGCACGAACACCGTAATCAGGAAGGCGCCGGCCCAGGCCAGCTGGTTCCAGTACTCGAAGGGGCTTAGCGCGAACTGGAAGATGGTGACGGGCAGGTTGGCCACTGCGCCGGTCATGTCGGTGCTCCAGTACTGGTTGTTGAAGGCGGTGAACAGCAGCGGGGCGGTTTCGCCGCTGATGCGCGCCAGCGCCAGCAAGATGCCGGTGACGATGCCCGGCGCGGCGGCGCGGTACAAGATCTGGGTAGTGACCTTCCACTGCGGTATGCCCAGTGAAAGCGCGGCCTCGCGCATCTGGATGGGCACCAGGCGCAGCATCTCGTCGGTGGTGCGCACCACGACCGGCAGCACGATGAAAGCCAGGGCGATGGCGCCGGCGAAGCCGGAGAATCCGCCCGTGGTTCGCACCACCACGGTGTAGACGAACAGGCCCAACACGATCGACGGCGCCGACAGCAGGATGTCGTTGACGAATCGAATCACTTCACCCAGCTTGCGATGGTTGACGTACTCGGCCAGGTAGGTGCCCGCGGCCACGCCGATGGGTGCGCCCAGCAGTACCGCCAGTCCGCTGATCAGCAGGCTGCCGGCGATCGCGTTGAGCAGGCCACCGGTGGCCTGGCCCGGAGGCGGCGTCATTTCGGTGAACAGCTGCAGGCTCATCGCGTCGACGCCCTTGCTGAAGGTGGTCCACAGGATCCAGACCAGCCAGAACAGTCCGAACAGCGCGGCCAGTCCGGACAGCACCAGGGAAAGGCCGTTGACGATGCGGCGACGCAGGAACATACGGTCGGCGACGATGCCCATCAGTTGCCCTCCCTTTTCTTGAGCTGCATGAGCATCAGCTTGGCGAGGGTGAGGACGATGAAGGTGACCGCGAACAGCAGGAAGCCCAGCGCAAGCAGCGCCGACTGGTACATCGAGGTGGTGGCCTCGGCGAATTCGTTGGCGATCGACGCGGCGATCGAGTTGCCCGGCTCCAGCAGCGAGGCCGATATGCGGTGCGCGTTGCCCAGCACGAAGGTGACGGCCATGGTCTCGCCCAGCGCGCGGCCCATGCCCAGGAAGATGCCGCCGATGACCGCCGAGCGGGTGTAGGGCAGTACGACGTCCCAGACCACCTCGGTGGTGGTGGAGCCGAGCGCGTAGGCCGACTCCTTCAGTCGGGTCGGTACGGTCAGGAACACTTCGCGCATCACCGAGGAAATGAAGGGAATGACCATGATCGCCAGCACGATGCCGGCGGTGAGCATGCCGATGCCCAGCGGGGGACCCGAGAACAGCAGGCCCAGAACGGGCAGCGGGCCGATGTTTTCGTCCAGCCAGGGGTAGACGTGGTTTCCCAGGATCGGCGCGAGTACGAACAGACCCCACATGCCGTAGATGATCGAGGGGATGCCCGCCAACAGTTCGATGGCGGCCCCGAGCGGCTGCCGGATCCAGGCCGGCGCGACCTCGGTGAGAAACAGGGCAATGCCGAAGCTCACCGGCACGGCGATGATCATCGCGATGGTGGTGGTGACCAGGGTGCCGTAGATCGCCACCAGCGCGCCGTACTGCTCGGTTACCGGGTTCCATTCGGTGGAGACCAGGAAGCCCCAGCCGAACTCGCCGAAGGCCTCGCGGCCGCCCCAGTACATCGAGAGCGCCGCCAGCGCCAGCGTGGTCAGGACGAACCAGCCGGCGACGGCGACGATGTTCCGGAAAATCCAGTCACCGGCGCCGTCCAGGAAGCGCGAGGGCGGGGAGGGTGTGGCGGGGACGGTGGCAACGGTCATTCGCGGCGTTCTCGTAGGTGGGGCGCGGCGGCTTTCGTTAGAAGAACGCGCGCGCCGGTTTCGGCGCGCGCGTCCTGGCGCGGCGGGATTAGTTCAGCGAGCTGGCCCAGTAGGCCTTGATCTGTTCGACCAGCGGGGCCGGCAGCGGCACGTAGCCGAGGTCGGTGGCCTGCTGGGCGCCGTTGGCATAGGCCCATGCGAAGAACTCGCGTGCATGCCGGTTGTTCTCGACGTTCTTGGGCTTCGTCGACAGCAGCGCGAAGTTGGTGGCAGTGATCGGCCAGGCCTGCTCACCCGGGGCGTTGGTCACGACCAGGTAGAAGTCTTTGGACGTGGCCCACTCGGCGCTCGCCGCGGCGGCCTGAATCGACGCGTCGGACGGGGTGATGAAGTTCCCGGCGGCGTTCTGCAGCTGGCCGTAGGAGACCTTGTTGGTGAGTGCGTAGGACAGCTCGATATAGCCGATCGCGCCCTTGATCTGCTTGACGTAGGCGGTCACGCCTTCGTTACCCTTGCCACCAACGCCGACCGGCCAGCGCACCGAAGTGCCTTCGCCGACTTGCGTCTGCCAGGTCGGGCTGACCTTGGACAGGTAGTTGACGAAGTTGAAGGTGGTGCCGGAACCATCCGAGCGATGCACGACGGTGATGCGCTGGTCGGGCAGCACCAGGCCGGGGTTGACGGCGGCGATGGTCGGGTCATTCCAGCGGCTGACCTTGCCCAGGTAGATGTCGGCCAACAGCGGGCCGGTGAAGCGGATCTGGCCCGGCTGCACGCCGACCACGTTGACCACCGGGACGATGCCGCCCATCACCAGCGGAAACTGGACGAGATTCGATGCGGCCAGGTCTTCCGGCTTCAGCGGGGCGTCGGAGGAGCCGAAGTCCACCGTGCCGGCTTTCATCTGGGCGATGCCGCCACCGGAGCCGATGGACTGATAATTGATGCGGTGGCCGGTGGCCTGGTTGTAGTCGGCGGACCACTTGGACATCACCGGGAACACGAAGGTCGCGCCGGCACCCGTGATGTCGGCGGCTTGGGCCGTGGTGGAGAGGCCGGCGGCGAGGGCCAGGGTGGCCAGGCTGCGCTTGAGATTCATGATCACGAAGGAAACTCCTCGGAAGGGAAAGGGCGACGTCGGAGGGGGTCCCCCGATGGCGGCCATTACAGGTCGCTTGGGTGACAAGCCTGTTGCTCGAACGTGACAGCCGTATGACAGTGGGTGTCTGATCGCGATCAAGACCGTCACCGGACTGTCATGGAAACAACCAGGAGCCGTCACATAGGGGGTGCAGCCTGTGCAGGCTCGAACGCCCCGTCACGGTTCGGCACAGAGGCCGTAGAACACGGCGCTGTACCCGGACAGCACCCTACCTACCAGGAGTTACCGTCATGCGTCTGACCACCTTGGCCGCCGCCGTCGCCCTCGCGATCACTGGCCTCAGCACCGACACCGCTTTCGCCCAATCCACCAGCCCGGCGAGTGCCGAGGAAATCAACGCACTCCGCTCCCAGGTCGTCGCGTTGATGGCGCGCATCGATGATCTGGAGGCCCGTGACGATGCCCAGAGCGGTATCAATCTCGACACCGCCGAAGCGCTCAAGACCCAGCTGGCGACGCAGCCCAAGGTCGAGACCAAGGGCGGCCTGAAGGTCACCTCGGCCGACGGCAATTTTTCGATGAGCGTCGGCGGGCGTCTGCACTTCGACGGCTACGCCTACGACCGGGATCTGGCGGCCACCACCGGTACCACCGAGTTTCGCCGCGCCCGCCTCACCCTCGGCGGCAGCGCCTGGGGCTGGGACTACAAGATGGAGCAGGACTTCGCCGCCGGTAGCAATCTCGACGGCCTGCGTGATCTCTATATCGCCAGGCAGTTTGGCTTGGGCAAGCTGACCATCGGTCACTTCAAGCCTTACCGTTCCATGGAAGAGCTGACCAGCTCGAACGAGATCCTGATGATGGAGCGCCCCTTCGCCTCCGCCACCGGCCTGTTCGGCGGCCGCCAGTTCCAGCAGGGCGTGGGCTACCAGGTCGCCGGCAGCAACTACTCGATCGGCGGCACGGTGTTCAACCTGCGCGGCGCGGCCAGCCCGCGCAACGAGGGCATGGGCGTCTCCGGTCGCGCTACCTGGGCGCCGATCATGAGCGGTACGCAGACGCTGCACCTCGGCGGCTGGGTCAGCCATGAGAATGCCAACGCCGGTTCGGCCAACCTCTCGGCCTCGGCCAACTATGCCGGCCGCCGCGGCCCCTCGCAGGCGATCGCCAGCACCTCCGGCGCCAGCGGTGACCAGGTTGACGCTTACGGCCTCGAGCTGGCCGGCCAGTTTGGCCCGCTGTTCTTCCAGTCCGAGTACGCCAACGCCAGCTTCGGCCAGCCGTTCGGCCCGGACCAGGACGTCGAGACCTACTACGTGCAGGGCAG
This sequence comes from Arenimonas alkanexedens, assembly GCF_054781355.1. Lineage (NCBI taxonomy): Bacteria > Pseudomonadati > Pseudomonadota > Gammaproteobacteria > Lysobacterales > Lysobacteraceae > Arenimonas > Arenimonas alkanexedens. The sequence continues at coordinate 110,169 of NZ_BAAGUO010000002.1, read as the reverse complement.
CTGGATGCTCAACGGCGGCCAGAAGGTCTACAAGGCCGGCAGCGGCGTCTTCGGTTCGCCCAAGGTCGGCGCCGATGGGCTGTGGGAACTGACGGCGCGCTTCGACCATATCGAGAACCAGGACCTGGTCAATCGCGAGGCCGAGTCGATGATCCTGGGCCTGAACTACTACATCAACTCCAACCTGCGGGTGATGTTCAACTACACCCAGGGCGACAACGAAATCACCGGCGACGAAACCGCGCAGTACGCGATCCGGACCCAGTTCAACTTCTGATCCGGGCTCAGGCCGGGGTCTTGTCGCGATAGCGGCACAGGTCCCGGATCACGCACTGGGGGCAGTCAGGCTTGCGCGCCTTGCAGACATAGCGCCCATGCAGGATCAGCCAGTGGTGGGCGTCAAGGCGGTATTCGGCCGGTACCGCCTTGACCAGCTTGTCCTCCACCGCCCGCACGGTCTTGCCGGGCGCCAGGCCGGTGCGGTTGGCAACGCGGAAAATGTGGGTGTCCACGGCGATGGTGGGTTCGCCAAAGGCTGTGTTCAGCACCACGTTTGCGGTCTTGCGGCCGACGCCGGGCAGGGCCTCGAGCGATTCCCGGTCGCGCGGCACTTCGCCGCCATGGCGTTCCACCAGCATCCGGCAGGCGGCGATGACGTTGGCGGCCTTGGCGTTGAACAGGCCAATGGTCGCGATGTATTTCTTCAGGCCTTCTTCGCCCAGGGCCAGGATTGTCGCGGGCGTATTGGCGACTGGGAACAGCTTGCGCGTGGCCTTGTTGACGCCGACATCCGTGGCCTGTGCCGACAGCGTCACCGCCACCAGCAGTTCGAACGGCGTCGAGTATTCCAGTTCGGTCGTGGGCTTGGGGTTGAGCTCTTTCAGGCGCCCGAACAGCTCGTGGCGCTGGTCTGCCTTCATCATTGCGCGCGCTCCGCACGGCGCAGGCGCCAGCCCTGCCGGATCGCGATCAGCGTCGCCAGCACGATGAAGGCGCCGATGGGCAGCACCGCCAGCAGGAAACCCGGGTAGCCGGGCGCGGCCAGCTCCAGCCCCGGCAGCCCCAGCAGGCGGCCCGCGTCCGCGAACAGGCTGCCTTTGCCTACCAGCTCGCGTATCGCGCCGATCGCCAGCAGCACCCACAGGAAACCCAGGCCGACGGCGAAGCCATCCAGCGCCGCCAGACCCGGCGAGTTGCGCGAGGCGAAGGCTTCGGCGCGGCCCATCAGCGCGCAGTTGGTCACGATCAAGGGGATGAACAGGCCCAGCACCGCGTGCAGTTCGGGCAACCAGGCGCGCATGGCGAGTTCGATCGAGGTCACCACCGCGGCGATGATCATCACGAAGGCGGGGATGCGCACATCGCGTCGCGTCAGCCGACGCACGCTGGCGACCGCGGCATTGGTGACGGTAAGCGCCAGCACCGTCGCCAGGCCCAGGCCCAGGGCATTGACTGCGTTGTTGGATACCGCCAGCAGCGGGCACAGGCCCAGCAGCTGGACCAGGCCGGTGTTGCCGCTGGACAGGCCGTACTCGAGGATGGCGCGGGGCGTGGTCATCTTGCGCGCGGGGCGTCGGGAGCCGTTGTGATGCGCAGTGTATCGCCGGTGGCCGCAGCGCGGATCTCGTCGCCGTGGCGGCGCACGAACTCCAGCGCGCGATGCACGGCGCGCACCACCGCGCGCGGCGTCACCGTGGCGCCGGCGAACTGGTCGAAATCCCCGCCGTCCTTCCGTACCGCCCAGCCTTCCGCCGGTGGATCGTCCAACGCGCGACCGCGGAAGCGGGTAATCCAGTCGCTGCGCGCAGCCTCGATGTCGTCGCCCAGGCCGGGGGTTTCCTGATGTGCGATGGCGCGCACGCCCAGCACCACGCCGTCGCGGTCGACCGCCAGCAGCAGTCGGATCGGCCCACCGTAGCCATCCGGGGCCACCACTTCGAACACCAGCGCGCTCGGCTCGCCGGCGAGGCGGGCCCGGTAAATGGTGGTGGTCTCGCTGCCCAGCCAGGCGCCGGCCTGCACCTGCAGCGTGTCGGCCAGCAGGTCGTTGTCGTGTCGTTCGGCCGGCAATACCACTTCAAGCGCCTGCATCTGCGCCCGATGCTCAGCGGCCTGGATACGGTCGCGGGTCAGATAGTAGGTGCCCGCCAGCAGCGCAGTGGCCAACAGCGCGGCCAGGCCCAGCTGAAGGCCGGCGCGGAACGATTCCAGGGGCGCATCGCTCATGACGCCTTGCCCTCGCCGAAGATGCGCGGCCGGGAATAGCGATCCAGCCAGGGCGCGGCGCAGTTCATCAGCAGCACCGCGAAGGCAACGCCATCCGGGAAGCCGCCCCAACGGCGTATCACCAGGGTCAGCAGCGCCACTCCGGCGCCGAACAGCAGGCGGCCGCGCGGCGTGGTGCAGCCGCTGACCGGGTCGGTGGCAATGAAGAACGCCGCCAGCACCAGCGCACCCGAGAACACGTGCTGCAGCGGGAACGGATGCAGGTCCGGATCGTAGAGCCAGAACGGCAGCGTCAGCAGCACGACCGTGCCCAGCGTCGCCGCCGGCACCTGCCAGGGAATCACCCGCTTCCACAGCAGGAACAGTCCGCCCAGTCCGTAGAAGTTCGCGACCCACTCCCAGCCACGGCCGCCAAAATCGCCAAATAGCGGGTCGGCGCGAATCTCGGCCAGGGTGGCGCCTTCGCTGGCCAGCGTGCGCATCGAGTCCAGTGGTGTCGCCCGGGCCAACATGTCCCATTGCCAGGGCGCCGGCAGTTCGCCGGTGAGGATGGCGCGCAGTGTGTCGGCCAGGCCCGGCAGCGCCAGTGCCGGATCCAGCCCGGCCGGCGGCAGCCACTGGGTGAACGCGCGCGGGAAGCACAGCAGCACCACCGCCACCGCCACCATCGCGGGGTTGAACAGGTTGTGGCCGAGCCCGCCGTACAAATGCTTGGCGAAAACAATCGCCGCGACCATGCCGATAGCCGCTACCCACCAGGGCGCCAGCGAGGGCATGGACAGCGCGAACAGCACCGCCGTCAGCGGCGCACTCAGGTCGCCCAGGAAGGGCTGCAGCGGGCGCTTGCGCAGCGTGAGCATCGCCGCTTCGAAGGCCAGCGCGAAGCCAACCGCCAGCAGGATCTGCACCAGCACGCCCGGGCCGAAGAACCAGACATGGGCCACGGTGCCCGGTACCAGCGCCAGCAGCACCAGGCCCATCACCTCGCGCACGCTTCGGCGCGGGGGCAGGTGCGGCGCCGCAGCGGTTTCAAACGTCTTCATGCTTCGGCGTCTCCGTCGGCCTGGCCGGCCCGGCGCGCGCGGGCCCGCGCCAGCGCGGCGGCCACGGCATCGGCGCTGCTGACGTCGGCGCGGCGTTCGGCGAGGCGCTGGTCGCGCTCGGTGGCCTCCCGCTGCAGGCGCTGGAGCCGGGATTCGTGGCGCTGGCGCGCGGCGTCGGCACGGACAAGGTCGGCGGCTTGGCTGCGCAGCTGCGCCTTGCCGTAGCGGAAGTGCGCGGTCAGCGGAATATGGCTGGGGCAGGCGAGGTCACAGCAGCCGCATTCGATACAGTCAAACAGGCCCTGGTCCTGCGCGGCGGGCAGCTGGTCGGCGCGCACCTGCCACAGCAGTTGCTGCGGCAGCAGGCGGGCCGGGCAGGCGCTGGCGCAATCGCCGCAGCGGATGCACGGCATCTCGTCACCGCTGGCGCGCACGTCGGCATCGCCCAGCACCAGCACGCAATTGTCAGGTTTGCCGATCGGGAATTGGTCGTGCGGCAGCGCCATGCCCATCATCGGGCCGCCCAACAGCAGGCGCTGCGCGGCGGCGGTGTAGCCGCCGGCCTCGGCCACCAAGTGTTCGATCGGCGTGCCCAGGGGAACGATGAAGTTGCCGGGCCGCGCCACGCCCGGCCCGGTGACGGTGACGATGCGATCAATCAGCGGTTCGCCCAGCGCCACCGCACGCCAGGCCGCGCGCGCCGTGCCGACGTTGTGCACGATCACGCCGATGTCGCGCGGCAGCCCGCCGCGCGGCACCTCGCGGCCGGTCAGCACGCGGATCAGCTGGCGTTCGCCGCCCGCCGGGTAACGCGTCGGCACCGACACCACCTCCACCTGCCCGTCGCCGTGCGCCAGGCTGGCGGCGCGAGCCGCGGTCAGCGCTTCGGGCATGCTGTCTTCGATCGCCAGCAGCACCTGGGTCGCACTGACGATGCGGGCGATCACCCGCCCGCCGCGGACCACCTCATCGGCGTGCTCGCGCAGCAGGGCGTCGTCGCAGGCGATCCAGGGCTCGCATTCGGCGCCGTTGAGCACCAGCAGCTCACGTGGCACCGACAGCTTTTCCGCGGTCGGGAAGCCGGCGCCGCCCAGTCCCACCAGCCCGGCGGCACGGATGCGTTCGCGCAGGGTGTCGGGTGCGGAAAGCACCGGGTCCAGCGCCGGCCAGGGCGCAGCCTGGGCCTGGCCTTCGGGCCGCAGGATGAGGTGTGGACCCTGGCGGCCCGGCAGAGCGTCCGGCTCGCCTGGCGTGATGCTGACGATGTGGCCGGCCAGCGGCGCGTGCAGGTGGGCGCTGAACTCCCCGTCGGCGCGCGCCAGTAGCTGGCCACGGGCCACCTGTTCGCCCGGCGCCACGCAGGGCAGGGCCGGCAGGCCGGCGTGCTGCTGCAGGCTCAGGCGAAGTTCGGGCGGCGCTGCGATGGCCTGCAAACCGCCCGCCAGGGACTCGGCCTTGCGGCCGGCCAGCGCCAGGCCGCCGGGGAAGGTATGCAGGCGCACGGCCAAGAGGCTTGCTCAGCGGCCGGTGAAGGTCGGGCTTCGACGCGCCAGGAAGGCGCTAGTGCCTTCCTTCATGTCCTCGGTGCTGAAGGTGACGGCGAACACCTGGGTCTCGAACTCCAGGCCGGTTTCGAGCGATGCTTCGCCGCCGAGCAGTACCGCGTCCAGAATGCCGCGCAGCGCCTGTGGCGCCGCCTGCGCCAGCTGGTTCGCGAGCTTCAGGGTCTCGGCCTCAAGCTCGGCGGACGGCACCACGCGGCTCACGATGCCCAGCGCGGCCGCTCTGGCGGCGTCGATTGGCTGGCCCAGCAGGCACAGCTCCAAGGCCGCGGAGCGACCCGCCAGCCGCAGCAGGCGCTGGGTGCCACCGAAACCCGGCACCAGGCCCAGGTTGATCTCGGGCTGGCCGAGCTTGGCGGTGTCGGCGGCGATGCGCAGGTGGCAGGCCATCGCCAGCTCCAGGCCGCCGCCGAGGGCGAAGCCATTGACCATGGCCAGCACCGGCTTGCCCAACTGCTCGATGCGGCTCATCAGGCGCTGGCCGTGGCGCGAGAAGTCCCGCGCCTGGGCTGGGCTGAGACCATTCATCTCGGCGATGTCGGCGCCGGCTACGAAGGCTTTGGGGCCCGCGCCGGTGAGCACCACCACGCGCACGCCAGCCTCGGCCTCTGCGGCGGCGAAGGCCTGGTGCAGTTCGGTCAGCGTTTCCTGATTGAGGGCATTGAGCTTGTCGGGGCGGTTGAGGGTGATCCGGCGGACGGCGCCGGCGTCCTCGACGAGAAGGTTGCGGAAGGTCATGGGGGCTCCGGAAGGACAGGGGATCGGGGAACTCGGGGCGTCCGCGCGGGTCGTAGACAGGTCAATGGCCTGTGTCAGTAGCGGTTCAGCCGTGCGGGGGATATCCTAGCGCGGCCTTATGGGTCGCCACAGCGTCCCCGTTTCCACCACTGGAGATTTCCCGATGAAGTTGCGTCTGTTGGCTGCCTCCCTGGCGGCCCTTGGTCTCGGAGCCGGCGTTGCCGTCGCCCAGACCGCCCCGGCCCCCGCCCAGCAGCAGGCCCCTGCGCCAGCGCCGGTCAACAAGCCGGTCCTTAGCTATGCCATTGGCTACGACCTCGGCAGCGACCTTGCCCAGCAGGGCGTGGATGTCGACATCAACGCCGTAATCCGCGCCATCCAGGACGGCTTTGCCAAGAAGGAAGCCGCCCACCCGAAGCCGCAGATGGACGCGCAGCTGGCGGGCCTGCAGCAGCGTATCGTCGCCAAGGCGCGCGCTGAGTTCGAAACCGCAGCCAATGCCAACAAGGCCAAGTCGGACGCCTTCCTGGCGGCCAACCGCAGCAAGCCGGGCGTCACCGCCCTGCCCAGCGGCCTTCAGTACCGCATCATCGAGCCGGGCACCGGTGCCAAGCCGACCGAGGCCAGCACGGTGCGCATGCACTACCGCGGTTCGGTTTCGAGCGGCCAGGAGTTCTTCAACACCTACGCGCAGCAGAACCCGACCCCGATCAGCTTCAAGGTCGGCGAGTTCCCGGTCGAAGGCGTGCGTGAAGTGCTGGTGCTGATGCCGGTCGGTTCGCGTTGGGAGATCTTCGTGCCCTCCGAGAAGGCCTTCGGTAACGATCCGCGTTCGCCGGTCGGCCCGGGCCAGGCCCTGGTGTTCGACATCAAGCTCGTCAGCGCCGAGTAATCCAGCCTCGATGCCGCGCCGTTTTACGGCGCGGCATCGTCGTTTCCGATCATGCAAACGCCTTACCGCGCCGTCCTCAGCCCCTGCGTCGGGATTTGTTCCCTGGACGCCCATGGCCTGTGCGAAGGCTGCCACCGCACCAGCGCCGAGATCGGGCGTTGGCCGCAGATGAACGACGACGAGCGTCTCCAGCTCATGGACGTCGTGCTGCCGCGTCGCGAGGCGGAACGGGTGTGAGTCCCTCGTTCGATCCGTTCGAACGTCTTCCCCGCGCGCTGCACCCGCTCGATCAACCTCCCGCCGGCCCCGGCTGGAACCACGCCGAACTCGCCGACCTGCTGCCGCTGGACGTGCCGCTGCGCCTGGCCGCCGTGCTGGTTGCGCTGGTCGAGCGCGCCGACGGCCCGCAGGTATTGTTGACCCGCCGCACCGAGGCGCTTCGGCTGCACGCCGGGCAGGTGAGTTTCCCGGGTGGCCGCATCGAGCCCAGTGACGTCGACCCGGTCGCGGCCGCCCTGCGCGAGGCGAACGAGGAAGTGGGGCTGGCGTTCGCGCAGTCCTCGCCGCTGGGCTACCTCGATCCGTTCGTCACCATCACCGGCTTCCATGTTTATCCCGTGGTCGCGACGGTGGCGGCGGCCTACGAGCCGCTGCTTGATCCTTCCGAAGTCGCCGAAGCCTTCGAAGTGCCCCTGGGTTTCCTGCTCGACCCGCGCAACGTGCAGGAGTCCGAAGTGGAGTGGCAGGGACGTCCCCGTCGCTTGCTCGAATATCACTACGGGGGTCATCGCATTTGGGGTGCAACCGCGGCGATGCTGGTCAACTTCCGCCAGCGCCTGGAGCAGGCGAAGTGAACTGGACGACGCTGGTCGCGGCCGAGGCGCTGGCCGCTGCGCCGTCCGACGCGGCCCTCGTGCGGGTGGACTGCCGGTTTTCCCTGGCCGATGCCGACGCGGGTGAGCAGGCCTGGCGCGAGGCACACCTTCCCGGCGCCGGCTACGCGCACCTGGACCGCGACCTGAGCGACCATCGCCGGCCGGCGGCCTGGGGTCGCCATCCCTTGCCCGACGCGGCTGACTTCTGCGCGCTGCTGGTGCGTCTGGGCATCACGCCCGAGCACCAGGTGGTGGCCTACGACGCCGGCGACGGTGCGATGGCCGCCGCCCGGTTCTGGTGGCTGCTGCGGCTGCTGGGGCACGAACGCGTGGCGGTCCTCGACGGCGGACTCGCGGCCTGGACGGCGCGCGGCCTGCCGCTCGATGCCTTGCTGCCGGCGCGCGCGCCGGGTCGCTACACCGGTGATTTCGATCCACGGCAAGTGGTCGGCACCGACGAGATCCTGGCGCGGCTGGACGAGGCGCCGGGCTGGCTGGTCGATGCCCGGGCCGCCGAGCGTTTCCGCGGCGAAGTCGAGCCATTGGACCCGGTAGCCGGCCATATCCCGGGCGCCTTGAACCGTCCGTTCACGGCCAATCTTTCCGACGGTCGTTTCAAGCCGGCGCCGATGCTGGCGGCGGAATTCCACACCGTGCTGTCTGGCCGCGCGGCGTCCGAGCTGGTGCTGTCCTGCGGCTCGGGGGTCACGGCCTGCCACCATGCGCTGGCGATGGCTCATGCCGGACTGCCGGGCGCTCGGGTCTATGCGCCCTCATGGAGCGGCTGGGTCAGCGATCGCGACCGACCGGTCGCGACGGGCGCGTGATTCAGAGTCGAAGCGTTTCGCCGGGTTCGCCCGCGGGCCCCGTCGGCAGGATATCAACGCGCGTCAGTTCGACGCCGTCCACCGTCATTCGCCAGCGCCCGTCCACCAGTCGGGGGGCGCGCGACACGTCGAAGTCGGCGCTGAGCAAGCCCACGCCTATTTTGAATCCGTTTTCGGTGAACGTGTGGCAGACACCTTCGATGGATATCCGCGACTTGCCGGTGGCGCGTTCGTAGTCGGCATGCCCGTCGGCGCCGATCACCAGCAGGGTGCCGTCACCGCGCCAGTGGCCGACGTACTGGCGGTAGTCGACCGGCACTGGCTTGGCGCAGGCCGCCAGCCAGAGGCAGGCGGCCAGCAGCAGCCAGCGACGCGACATCACTGCGATCACTTCTTGAGCCGTGCCACCAGCGCCTGAAGCGCCGCCTGGGTGTCCGGGGCATACCAGGCATCGATGAAGCCATCGAGCTTGCGGTCGTCGAAGTGCTCGAGCGCGGCCACCAGATCGGCCCGGGCGATGCGGCGAGTGGCCAGCATCGAGGCCGTCGGCAGCGCCAGCAGTTCCTGAAGCCAGTGTTGGGCGCGCACCAGCACGTGCTCCGCGTCGGTAAGTTCGTCCACCAGGCCGATGGAATGCGCAAATTCGGCGTCCACCAGCGCGCCCGACACCAGCAGCCGCTCGGCGCGGTAGGGGCCGACCACGCGGCGCAGCAGGTGCTGGATGGCGTCCGGTGCGACCAGGCCAACCTGTACTTCATTGAGGCCGATGCGGAACGGGCCGCGCGCCATGACCCGATAGTCGCAGCACAAGGCCAGCACGCAGCCGCCGGCCGGGCTGTGGCCGCCTAGCGCGGCAACCACCGGCACGGGGCAGTTGGCGATCGCACGCGCGGCCGAGAACAGCGAGGCCCAGCCGGCCGCGAGCGCGTCGCGCTCCAGGCCCATCAGGTGCGGCACGTCCATGCCGGCCGAGAACACCTTGCTGCCGCCGGTGAGGATGATGGCCTGCGCCCCTTCGGACGGCGCCGCCTGCACGGCGGTGCGCAGCGCCGACAGCAGCTCGGGCGTGAGTGCGTTCACCGGCGGGCGCGCGAGCCGGATTTCCTGAATATGTCCGTGACGGTGGAGTTCGATCATGGCCGGGCCTTCAATCAATGCGTACGTCGGGAGCCCAACGATACCGCACCGTGTAGGTGAGGCGCGCTTCGCCGCCCGCGGGCACGGTCAGGTCGAACTGGGCCGACTGCGCATCGCGCTCGCCAGCCTGCACCGTGGAAGACACGATTTCCCAGTCGCTCCAGCGCGGCATGGCTTCGTGGATGCGCACGGTGGCGGCCTCGGCCTTGGCATTGCGCACCAGCACGCTGACGCGTTCCTCCATCTGGCGGCCCGCGCGATCAAGCCGGAACTCCTCCCGCTTGCGCTCCGCCGTCAGGTCGAACACGGTGCCGAGCTCAAGCACCAGCTCGTCGCCGGCAGGCGTATGGCCGGCCATCGCTTCGCCCAACAGATTGTTGGCTTCGAATACGCGCACACGACCGGCGGGCAGCGGCACGCCCAGGCCGGCCGCCTTGGTGTTGCTGAAACCGAGGCTGGCGATCACCGGCTGTTCGCCCTCGACTGCGCTGAAGTTGGCGTCAATCATCGGCTGCGGCGGGCGCCAGGTGCCGATCGGGGCCCGAGTTTCGTATTGGCGCACGCAGTCGACGCCACGCGCCGGTGCCATCAGTGGAATCCGCTGGACGCTGCCCTGGGGCAGGTCGGCGCTGCCGGGGATGCGGTAGGCATGGTATTCGCCGGACACTTCCGGCGCCGGCGCCGCGGCATCGGCGACCATCATTTCACTGCGATAGCGCTTGTCGACGCGCGGCCCCGAGGCCTGTGTGCGATTTGGCTCACCGGCGACCAGGGTCAGGGCGACGTCATTGAAGGCTGCGCCGGCACGATTGGCCACCATCGCGGCGCCTTCGAGGTTCATGCGGCAGGCGCGGGCGCCGCCGGACACATCCACTTGGTAGTCGGCACGCCAGGCGAGACCTGCGGTGGCGTAGCCAAGATCGAAGGTCTGTCGGCCGGCGCGCGCGGCTACCAGTTCCCAGCTGAGCGTCGGCTCGTTCACCAGGCCCGCGGGCAGGCGCGCGAGTTCGAAGTTGGAGTAGTTGGCCAGCACCTTCACCCGGCCATCGGGCAGGCGGAGGGTAAGGCCGTTGCCGGCCGCCAGCAGCACGCCGGTCCAGGACTGACGGCTGTCGCCGATCGATTGCTCGACCGTGACGTTCTGCCCAAGCGTGCGGCGCAGCAGGTCGTCCTGCCCCGCCAGCGCGAAGTCGAAGCGCTGGCCGCGGACCTGGGCATCGCCCTTCGGGCGCAGGCGTACCGAGCTGGCGTCGAGCGCCGCGGGCAGGCCGCCCCTTTGCACGGTGTTGCTGCCCGTGGCCAGGTCGAATTCCAGGGTGGACGCTACCAGCGCGTAGCCCGGCCCGCCCGGCATGGCTTCCGACTGCACGACGGCGTCGTAGTCGCCGCTGTAGACGGTGAGGCCAGTATCGGCGGCTTGGGCGGTGGCGACGGTGGCCAGTGTGATGGCGGCGGTGAGCAGACTGCGGTTCATTGACAACTCCTTGTGACGCGTGGGTTTATCATAGGCCTATGAACGCATTGCTCTTGTTGTTGGGGTTGAGTTTGGTCCAGCCGGCTTCAGCCGCGGTTGGGTCGTCGCCGGAGTGCCTGCCGGTCATCGAAACGCAGTGGATTCGCGCCGCGCCGCCGGGCGCCAGTTCGCTGGCGGGCTATCTGGTGTTGCGCAATCCCTGCGCCACCCCGGTGGAAGTCGCCGGTGTCGAGAGCCGGGATTTCGGCATGCCGATGATTCACCGCACCGAGATACAGGATGGCGTCAGCCGGATGCGGCCTGCGGGCAAGCTCGTGATCGCGCCGGGCGAGGCACTGGCTTTCGAACCCGGCGGCCTGCACCTGATGCTGATGCGGCCGCTGCGGCCGCTGGCCGATGGCGACGTCGCCGGCGTGCGGCTGGTGCTGGCGGATGGACGTCGGCTGTTCGCGTCCTTCCCGGTACAGCGCGAGGCGCCGGCGGCGCCCTGAGCTTCAGTCGCCGCAGGCGGCGCGCACGGCGTCGGGCAGCGGCACCGACTGGCCGCTGCGTTCGATCCAGACCAGCACCGTGTGGCCGTCGCAGTAAACGATGGAAGGATCGGCGGACGACAGGATGCGATGGCCGAGGGTGAGGCTTTTACCGCCCACGCGCTCGGCGAACAGTTCGATCCGGAGCGTTTCCGGCCAGTGCGCCGGGCGCCGGTAGTTCACCGTCACCGAGGCCATCACAGGCGCCGAGGTCTCGCCGGCCCAGTCGGTGGACAGCGACTTGAACCAGCGCACGCGCGCTTCTTCGATGTAGCCGAGGTAGCTGGCGTTGTTGACGTGGTTGAAGGCATCCATGTCGCGCCAGCGCGACTCGATGTCCAGGGCGTAGATGGTCTTGCTCATGCGCGTTTGCTCGCTTTCTTTGCCGGCACGGCCTTCTTGGTCGCGGGCGCTTTCTTGGTTGGCGTCGATGTCTTGGGCGACAGCATCTTGGCCAGGAACTGGCCGGTGTGGGAGTTCTTCACGGCCGCCAACTGTTCGGGCGTGCCCTGGGCCAATATCTGGCCACCGCGATGGCCACCCTCGGGGCCGAGATCGATCACCCAGTCGGCGGTCTTGATCACGTCCAGGTTGTGCTCGATCACGACGATGGTGTTGCCGTCGTCGCGCAGCTTGTGCAGCACCGCCAGCAGGTGCTCGATGTCGTGGAAGTGCAGGCCGGTGGTGGGCTCGTCGAGGATGTAGAGCGTGCGGCCGGTGTCGCGGCGGCTCAACTCTTTCGACAGCTTCACGCGCTGGGCTTCGCCGCCGGACAGCGTGGTGGCTGACTGGCCGAGCTTGATATAGCTCAGGCCCACGTCAACCAGGGTCTCGAGCTTGCGCGACAGCGTAGGCACGGGCTCGAACAGCTTCAGCGCGTCCTCCACGGTCATCTCGAGCACGTCGTGGACGGTGTAGCCCTTGTAGCGGATCTCCAGGGTTTCGCGGTTGTAGCGCTTGCCGTGGCAGACGTCGCAGGGCACGTAGACGTCGGGCAGGAAGTGCATCTCGACCTTGATCAGGCCGTCGCCCTGGCAGGCTTCGCAGCGGCCGCCGCGCACGTTGAAGCTGAAACGACCCGGGGAATAGCCGCGTGCGCGCGCCTCGGGCACCTGCGCGAACAGCTCGCGCAGCGGGGTGAACAGGCCGGTATAGGTCGCCGGATTCGAGCGCGGCGTGCGTCCGATCGGCGACTGGTCGATGTCCACGACCTTGTCGAACAGGTCCATGCCCTGCAGTTCGCGATAGGGCGCGGGCGTATGCGATGCGCCGTTGAGCTCGTTCGCGGCCAGGTGGTAGAGCGTGTCGTTGATCAGGGTCGACTTGCCCGAGCCCGAGACGCCGGTGATGCAGGTGAACAGCCCCGCGGGGATCGCCAGGTCCACGTCCTTGAGGTTGTTGCCGCTGGCGCCGAGCAGATGCATGGTCATCTTCGGGTTCGGCTTGCGCCGCTGCGTCGGGATTTCGATCCGGCGGCGGCCCGACAGGAACGCGCCGGTGATCGAGCGCGGCGCCTTGAGGACGTCCTCGTAGCTGCCCTGGGCGATTACTTCACCGCCGTGTACGCCGGCGCCGGGACCGATGTCGACGATATGGTCGGCGAGGCGGATCGCGTCTTCGTCGTGTTCGACCACGATCACCGTATTGCCCAGGTCGCGCAGGCGGGTGAGGGTGCCGAGCAGGCGCTCGTTGTCGCGCTGGTGCAGGCCGATGGAAGGCTCGTCGAGTACGTACATCACGCCGACCAGGCCGGCGCCGATCTGGCTGGCCAGGCGGATGCGCTGGGCTTCGCCACCCGACAGCGAGTCGGCCTTGCGCTCGAGCGTAAGGTAGTCAAGGCCGACGTCCACCAGGAAGCGCAGACGGTCGCGAATCTCCTTGACGATCTTGGCAGCGATCTCGCCGCGCCAGCCGGCCAGGCTCAGGTGCGAGAAGAACTCCAGCGATTCGTCCACTGGCAGTTGGGTCAGCTGCGAGAGATTGCGGTCGGCCACCAGCACGTTGCGGGCCGAGCGGTTGAGCCGGGCGCCGCCGCAGTCGGGGCAGGCGCGGTCGGAAATGAACTTGGCCAGCTCTTCCTTTACGACCTGCGATTCGGTTTCGCGATAGCGGCGTTCGAGGTTGGGCACGATGCCTTCAAACACGTGCTTGCGCTGGGTGCGGCCGCCGGACTCGGTGAGATAGGTGAAGGTGACGATTTCTTCGCCACTGCCGTACAGCACGGCGTGGCGGACCTGTTCGGTCAGCTCCTGCCAGTGGGTGTCAGGATCGAAGCCGTAGTGCTTGGCCAGCGAGGCGATCAGTTGGAAGTAGTAGGCGTTGCGGCGATCCCAGCCGCGCACGGCACCGGCGGCCAGGCTCAGCTCCGGATGCACGACCACGCGCCCGGGATCGAAGAACTGGGTGATGCCCAGGCCATCACAGGTCGGGCAGGCGCCCATCGGCGAATTGAACGAGAACAGGCGCGGCTCGAGCTCGGGCAGGGCGTAGTCGCAGACCGGGCAGCTGAACTTCGACGAGAACAACAGCGGCGCGGCACTGGTGTCGTCGATGTCCTGTACCTGGGCCAGGCCGTCGCCCAGCTTGAGTGCGGTTTCGAGGCTTTCGGCCAGGCGCTGCTTCAGGTCGTCGCGCGGCTTGAAGCGGTCGATCACGGCCTCGATGGTGTGTTTCTGGCGCAGGGCGAGCGTCGGCACCTCGTCGAGCTCGTACAGCGCGCCGTTCACCCGCACCCGCACGAAGCCCTGGGCGCGCAGCTGGTCGAACACCTGGGCATGCTCGCCCTTGCGGTCGCGCACCACCGGCGCCAGCAGCATGTAGCGACGGTCTTCGGGCAGCGCCAGCACCTGGTCGACCATCTGGCCGACGGTCTGGGCTTCGAGCGGATAGTGGTGGTCCGGGCAGCGCGGGCTGCCGACGCGGGCGAACAGCAGGCGCAGGTAGTCGTAGATCTCGGTGATGGTGCCGACGGTCGAGCGCGGGTTGTGCGAGGTCGACTTCTGCTCGATCGAGATGGCCGGGGACAGGCCCTCGATATGGTCCACGTCCGGCTTTTCCATCACGCTGAGGAACTGCCTGGCGTACGCCGACAGCGACTCGACGTAGCGGCGCTGGCCCTCGGCGTAGATGGTGTCGAAGGCCAGGGAGGACTTGCCAGAGCCGGACAGGCCGGTGATGACAATGAGCTTGTCCCGGGGCAGGTCCAGGTCGATGTTCTTGAGATTGTGGGTGCGGGCACCGCGAATGCGGATCGTGTCCATGCGCCTGGGGGCGGCTCCGGAAGTAAGGAACCGGGCAGTCTAGCAGCCCGATGTCGGCAGACCGTGACCCCCGGACTGCGGGCGGTAAAGCCTTGGCAGCTCAATAACTTGCGTGCGCTCCCCGGTGCGTGGGCGAGGCCTCGGTGGTGGCCGCTGCGCGAGGTGGCGTGCGCGGCCGGCCCGGCGCCCGCTCGGCAGGGTCCGAAGGGTTTGACCAGCAAGGGGTTTTTCCCCTAGAATTCCGCTTCTGTCCGTTGACCGCGGGCAGGCGTTTTCTAAAATAACTACTAGAGGAATCCCGGTCATGTACGCAATCATCGTTACCGGCGGTAAGCAATACCGCGTTATGCAGGGCGAGACCCTGAAGGTCGAGAAAATCGACCTCGAGGAAGGCAAGAGCTTCGACATCGACAGCGTGTTGATGGTTGGCAACGGCGACACCGTCACCGTTGGCACCCCGAACGTCGCTGGCGCGAAGGTCACCGCGACCATCAAGTCGCACGGCCGCCTCGACAAGATCCGCATCGTCAAGTTCCGCCGTCGTAAGCACCATCGCAAGCAGATGGGTCACCGGCAGTACTTCACCGAAATCGAAATCACCGGCATCGCCGGCTAAGCCCGAGGAGATAACGTCATGGCACAGAAAAAAGGCGTAGGCTCGTCCCGCAACGGCCGCGATTCGAACCCGAAATACCTGGGCGTCAAGATCTACGGTGGCCAGGCCATCGAGGCTGGCAACATCATCATCCGCCAGCGCGGCACCCAGTTCCATCCGGGCATGGGCGTCGGCCTCGGCCGCGACCACACCCTGTTCGCCCTGGTGGACGGCGTGGTGAACTTCGCGGTCAAGGGCCCGAACAAGCGCCGTACCGTGAGCGTGGTCCCGGCGGCCTGAACCCCGCCCGGTACCGCCTGAAGGGCCCCGCTTCGGCGGGGCTTTTCGTTTCAGAATCCGGCCCGTTCCGCCCCTTGCCCTTCACGGCGCGGCGCGGACAGCCCACAATCGCGGCGAACGCCCCGTTCCGCCGCCCGGGAAGCATCCAGTGAAATTCGTAGATGAAGCCCAGATCCTGGTCATCGCCGGCGACGGCGGCAACGGCTGCATCAGCTTCCGGCGCGAGAAGTTCATCCCGCTCGGCGGCCCCGATGGCGGCGACGGCGGCAATGGCGGCAGCGTCTGGCTCGAGGCCGACGAGAACCTCAACACCCTGATCGACTTCCGTCACCAGCGTCAGTTCCGTGCCCAGCGCGGCCAGAACGGCATGGGTCGGCAGGCCTTCGGCAAGGGTGGCGAAGACGTGGTGATCCGGGTGCCGATCGGCACCGAAGTGATCAACGTCGAGACCGACGAAATCATCGGCGACCTCACCGACCACGGCGATCGCCTGCTGGTGGCGCAGGGCGGACTGGGCGGCAAGGGCAACGTGCACTTCAAAAGCTCGGTCAACCGCGCCCCGCGCAAGGCCGGCACCGGTACCTCGGGCGATGAGCGCGAGATCCGGCTGGAGCTGAAGCTGCTGGCCGATGTCGGCCTGCTGGGCTTCCCGAACGCCGGCAAATCCACCTTCATCCGCGCCGTTTCGGCGGCGACGCCGAAGGTGGCGGATTACCCGTTCACCACGCTGTATCCGAACCTGGGCGTGGTCAGCGTTGAAACCGACCGCAGCTTCGTGATCGCCGACATCCCCGGCCTGATCGAGGGCGCTGCCGACGGCGCTGGCCTGGGCAGCCTGTTCCTGCGCCACGTGCAGCGCACCCGCGTCCTGCTGCACCTGGTGGACATGGCGCCGTTCGACGAAGGCGTCGACCCGGTGCAGCAAGTGCGTGCGATCGAGAACGAGCTTCGCAAGTACGACCCCGGCATGCTCGAGAAGCCCCGCTGGCTGGTGCTCAACAAGTGCGACCTGATCCCCGAGGATGAGCGCCAGGCGCGCGCCGAAGAGGTGGTCAAGGCGTTGGACTGGCAAGAACCGTGGTTCATGGCCTCGGCCATCGGCCGCGACGGCACCTGGCCGATCGTGCTCAAGATCCAGCAGTTCTTCGATGACAAGAAGGCCGCCGACCTGGAGGCGGCGGAAGACGTCGCCGCGCGTGCGGAGATGTCCCGCAATGCCTGAGGCCTGCCTGCAGCAGCACGCCGGCCCGGCCGGCGGATGCAAATCGCAGGCAGCAAAAAGGCCGGCTTTCGCCGGCCTTTTCTCGCCGATCGGCCGGGCGCCCGAGGGCGCCGCGGGATCAGGCCTGCTTCAGGGCCTTGATGTGGGCGCTGATGCGGCTCTTGTGGCGGGCAGCCTTGTTGCGATGAATCAGGCCACGGGCCGAGTAGCGGTCCAGGATCGGCTGGGCGGTCGCGAAGGCGGCTTCGGCGCCGGCGGCGTCCTTGGCTTCGAGGGCCTTGATGACCTTCTTCACGGCGGTGCGCAGCATGGAGCGCTGGCTGGCATTGCGGGCGTTGCGGACGACGGTCTGCTTGGCGCGCTTCTTGGCGGACTTGATGTTGGCCACGGAGGGCTCCTGGAATCGAGAGTGGACGGCCGGATCTTGAAAAACCGGCAGGAAAATGGGGGTCGAGCTGGAAAGACCAGAAATTATGGAGGATTCAGTAGCTTGAGTCAATTGCTGCCGTCGCCGGCCGGAGCCAGGTCGTGAGCCGGGGCGGTCTGCTGCGGTCAACGGCCGTCTTCAGCAGCATGACCCTGCTGTCCCGAATCGCCGGCTTCGCCCGGGACGTGATCCAGGCCCAGCTGTTTGGCGCCGGCGGCATTGTCGACGCCTTCGCCGTGGCCTACCGGATCCCCAACTACTTGCGGCGGATCTTCGCCGAAGGCTCGTTCGCGTCCGCGTTCGTACCGGTGCTGTCCGAACTGCGCCAGCGCAACGACCCGGCCGCGCTGAAGGATTTCCTGGACCATGTCGCTGGCGCCCTGTGCGCCGCGGTGCTGGTGGTCAGCGGCCTGGGCATGCTGGCGGCGCCCTTGGTGGTGGCGTTTATCGCCCCCGGCAGCCTGGACGACCCGGCCAAATTTGCCCTCACGTCCGACCTGCTGCGGATCGTCTTCCCCTACCTGGCCCTGGTGTCGATGACCGCCCTGGCCGGCGCCGTGCTCAATTCCTTCCAGCGTTTCGCCCTGCCGGCGGTGACGCCGGTGCTGCACAACCTGGCCGTGATCGCGGCCATGCTCTGGCTGTCGCCCTGGCTCGAGACGCCGATTTCGGCGCTGGCCTGGGGCGTGCTGGCCGCCGGCGTGCTGCAGCTAATGCTGCTGTGGCCGGCGATGGGGCGGCTGGGGCTGCGCCCGCGCCTGCGGCTCAAGCTCAATCATCCCGGCGTGCGCAAGGTCGGGCGGCTGATGCTGCCGACGCTGTTCTCGTCCTCGGTGGCGCAGCTGAACCTGATCGTCGGCACGATGTTCGCCTCGCTGCTGATCGACGGCAGCCAGAGCTGGCTCTACTACTCCGACCGATTGGTTGAGTTCCCGCTGGGATTGTTCGGCGTGGCGCTGGCGACCGTGATCCTGCCGCATCTGGCCCGCCGCAGCGCCGACGCCGACGCCGAAGGCTATGCCTCCGCGCTGGACTGGGGCCTGCGCACGGTGCTGCTGCTGGCGATTCCCGCGGCCCTGGGCCTGGCCCTGCTGGCCGAACCGCTGGCGGCGACCATCTTCGAACGCGGCCAGTTCGACGCGGCCGACAGCCGTATGACCGCGCTGAGTCTGATGGCGATGAGTCTGGGCATTCCCGGCTTCATGGCCAGCAAAGTGCTGCTGTCGGCGTTCTATGCGCGGCAGGACACCCGCACGCCGATGAAGGCGGCCATCCGTACCGTATTGATTAACGTAGCCCTGACCGCCGCCCTGGTCACGCCGCTTTGGCTGGGCAAGGTGCCCGGCGCCCACGCCGGCATCGCGCTGGCCACCGGCTTGGCCGGCCTGGCCAACGCCTGGCTGCTGTGGCGGGCGCTTCGGCGCGAGGCCAGCTTCCAACTTTCCCCCGGCTGGACGCGCCACCTGCTGCGGGTCGCCGTGGCCAGTCTGGCGCTGGCGGCGGCGGTGCTGGCCGCCAGCCATGCGGTTGGCGACTGGCGCGCGTGGTCGGGCTCGATGCGCTGGCTGCTGATGCTGGGCGTCGTGGCTGCGGGTGCCGGTGCCTACGGCCTAGGCCTGCTGGCCAGCGGCTGGCGGCCGCGCGAACTGCGCGGGCCGTGAGCACACGCGGCTATAATTCCGGCATGAGCAGGCTGTTCCGGGACGTCAAGGGCGAATCACTTTGCCCGCAGGGCAGCGTGGTTTGCATCGGCGCCTTCGACGGCCTCCATTTGGGGCATCGGGCGCTGGTCGGCCACGTGCGCACCCGTGCGCGCGCCGCTGGGCTGGCGGCGGTGGCGCTGAGTTTCGAGCCGCTGCCGCGCGAATTCTTCGGGCGTGACCAGGCGCCGCCGCGGCTTTCGCTGCCGCGCGCCAAGTTCGAGGGCCTGCGCGCCCTGGGTATGGACGTGGTCGGCCTGCTTCGCTTCAACGCGGCCATGACGGCGATGGCGCCGGACGAGTTCGTGCGTCGGGTGCTGGTTGACCGACTCAGCGCCCGCGAGGTGTGGGTCGGGCCGGAGTTCCGCTTCGGCCATCGCCGGGCCGGTGACCTGGCCTTGCTGCAGTCGCTGGGTGAAACCCTGGGCTTCAGCGCCAGCGCGATCGCGCCGGTGCTGGCACAGGGCGAGCGCGTGTCGAGCACCGCGCTGCGCCAGCAGCTGGCTAGCGGTGACCTCGAGGGCGCCGCGCGCGAGCTGGGGCAGCGCTATGCCATCAGCGGCAAAGTGGTGCGCGGCAAGCAGCTTGGCCGCAAGCTCGGCTACCCTACCGCCAACATCCGCCTCGCCGGAAAGCGCCCGGCGCTGTCGGGCATCTACGCGACCTGGGTGCACGGCATCGGCCCCGAACCGATGGCCAGCGTCTCAAGCTTGGGCACGCGGCCGACGGTGCAGGGTGTGGAGCCGCTGCTCGAGGCGCATGTGTTCGACTTCGAAGGCGACCTTTATGGACGTCGGCTCGAGGTCGAGTTCGTCGCCAAACTGCGCGACGAGGAAAAATTCAACGACTTGCCCGCCCTGGTCCGCCAGATGGACCTGGATTCGGCGCAAGCCCGGCGCGTCTTGCGCCACGACAAGCAAGAAAGCGGAGCGTTGGCGTGACCGATAACGGCGGCAAGGACTACAAGCACACCATCAGCCTGCCGGAAACGGCGTTCCCCATGCGCGGCGACCTGCCCAAGCGCGAGCCGGCGATGCTGGCCGGCTGGCAGCAGCAGGGCCTGTACGCGCAGGTGCGTGCCAAGGCGAAAGGTCGGCCGCTGTTCGTGCTGCACGACGGCCCGCCCTACGCCAACGGGTCGATTCATATCGGCCACGCGGTGAACAAGGTCCTCAAGGACATGGTGGTGAAGTCGAAGCTGCTGTCGGGCTTCGATGCGCCCTACGTGCCGGGCTGGGACTGCCACGGCCTGCCGATCGAGCTGGTGGTCGAGAAAAAGCACGGCAAGGTCGGCGACAAGCTTGATGCCGGTGCCTTCCGCGCCAAGTGCCGCGAATACGCCGCCGAGCAGATCGCCGGACAGTCGCGCGACTTCCAGCGCCTGGGCGTACTGGGCGACTGGGACAATCCCTACCGCAGCATGGACTTCAGCTTCGAGGCGGACATGCTGCGCTCGCTGGCCAAGATCATCGAGCGCGGGCATCTGAGCCGCGGCGTGAAGCCGGTGCACTGGTGCTTCGACTGCGGCTCGGCCCTGGCCGAAGCGGAGATCGAATACGCCGACAAGGTTTCGCCGATGGTGGACGTGGCCTATGACGCGCTCGATCCGATCGCGCTGGCCGGAAAATTTGGCGTTACGCCGGGCGATGCGATCGTCGGCGTGCCGATCTGGACCACAACGCCCTGGACCCTGCCGGCCAGCGTCGCCGTCACCTTGGGCGCCGAGATCGACTACGTGCTGGTCGAAGGCCCGGCGCGCGCCGGTCGCCGCCAGTTGCTGGTGCTTGCCGAAGCGCTGGCCGAAAGCGCGCTCAAGCGCTATGGCATCGACACCGTCACCGTGCTCGGTCACGCTACCGGCGCAGCGCTGGAACACCTGCACCTCCAGCATCCCTTCTACGCGCGCGAAATCCCGCTGATCCTGGGCGAGCACGTCACCACCGACGCTGGCACCGGCGCCGTGCACACGGCCCCGGGCCACGGCCAGGAAGACTTCCAGGTCGGCCTGAAGTACGGCCTGTTGGACAAGTACGCCGCCGCCGAGATCAATCCGCTGGGCGGCAATGGCGTCTACCTGCCGGGCACGCCCTTGTTCGGCGGCCAATACATCTGGAAGGCCAACGACAGCATCACCGCGCTGCTGGCCGAGCGCGGCGTGCTGCTGTCCTCGGGCAAGCTCGAGCACAGCTACCCGCACTGCTGGCGGCATAAGTCGCCGGTCGCCTTCCGGGCTACGCCGCAGTGGTTTATCTCGATGGAGCAGGCCCACCTGCGCCGTGACGCGATGGCCGCGATCAAGCAGGTCGGCTGGGTGCCGGAGTGGGGCGAGGCCCGCATCACCGGCATGATCGAAGGCCGGCCGGACTGGTGCATCAGCCGCCAGCGCACCTGGGGCGTGCCGATCGCGCTGTTCGTGCACAAGGTCAGCGGCGAGCCGCATCCGCGTTCGGTCGAATTCATGCGACAGGTCGCCGACCGGGTGCAGGGGCAGGGCACGGATGCGTGGTTCTCGCTCGATGCCGCCGAGTTCCTGGGCGGCGAGGCCGACGACTATTTCAAGGTCACCGATATCCTCGACGTCTGGTTCGACTCCGGCGTCACCCACGAGTGCGTGCTGGCCGCGCGCGCCGGCGACGGCCTGCGCAAGCCGGCGGACCTCTATCTCGAGGGTTCCGACCAGCATCGTGGCTGGTTCCAGAGCTCGCTGCTGACCGGCATCGCGATGGACGGTGCGGCGCCTTATCGCCAAGTGCTGACCCACGGCTTTGCCGTGGACGCGCAGGGCCGGAAGATGTCCAAGTCCATCGGCAATACCGTGGAGCCGCAGAAGGTCAACGACACCCTGGGCGCCGACGTGCTGCGTCTGTGGGTGGCCTCGGCCGACTATCGCAACGAAATGTCGGTGTCGGACGACATCCTCAAGCGCACCGCCGATGCCTATCGCCGCATCCGCAACACCGCGCGCTTCCTGCTGGGCAACCTCAATGGCTTTGATCCGGCGCAGCACCTGCTGCCGAACGACAAGCTGCTGCTGCTCGACCAGTGGGCCGTGCACCGGGCGCTGGCCCTGCAGGAAGAGATCAAGGCGGCCTATGCCCGCTACGACTTTGCCGCCGTGGTGGCGATGGTGCAGAACTACTGCACCAACGACCTGGGCTCGGTTTACCTGGACGTGACCAAGGACCGGATGTACACGATGCCGGTGGACAGCGCTGGCCGGCGTTCGGCGCAAAGCGCCATGTTCCGCATCGCCGAGGCCTTCGCGCGCTGGGTGGCGCCGTTCCTGAGCTTCACCGCCGACGAGATCTGGCAGCACCTGCCGGGCGAGCGCGAGGCCAACGTATTGTTCAGCACCTGGTACGAGGGCCTGGCGCCGATGCCGGCCAGCGCGGCGCTGTCGCCGGACGACTTCGATCGCCTGCTGACCATGCGCGAAGCGGTCAGCAAGGTACTTGAGCCGATGCGTGCCGACGGCGCGATCGGTGCCTCCCTGGAAGCCGAGGTCGAGGTCTATGTCGATGCGGCCGTGATGGACCGCCTGGCGCCGATGGCTGAGGAGCTGCGCTTCTTCTTCATCACCTCGCGCTTCGACATGAAGCCGGTGCCGGTGGAGCCGCGCGAAGGCGGCTGGATCCACGCCGTGTCCACCACCCACGACAAGTGCGTGCGCTGCTGGCACTACCGCGCGGATGTCGGCCAGCACGCGGATGACCCGGGCCTGTGCGGCCGCTGCGTGGAAAACGTCAACGGCGCCGGCGAAACCCGGCGGTGGTTCTGATGTCGCGCCCGCGTCCGAACGCACTGGCCTGGCTGGGCCTGTCGGCGGTATTGGTGCTGGTCGACCAGTTCACCAAATGGCTGGCGGTCACCCGGCTCGAGTACCTGCAGCCGGTGCCGGTCATCGACGGCTTCTGGAACTGGACCCTGGTGCACAACTACGGCGCTGCTTTCAGCTTCCTGTCCGATGCCGGGGGCTGGCAGCGCTGGTTCTTCACCGCGCTGGCCTTCGCGATCAGTGGCGTGCTGGTGGCCTGGCTGGCGCGAACGCCGCGCAGCGACTGGCGCACGGCGCTGCCCTTCGCCTTGGTGATCGCCGGGGCGATTGGCAACGTCATTGATCGCGTCCGCTACGGCTATGTCGTGGACTTCGTGGACTGGTACCTGGGCTTCACCGAACTGCCGCACTGGCCGGCTTTCAACGTCGCCGATGCCTGCATCGTCGGCGGCGCCATCGGCCTGGTGCTGTTCAGCTTCTCGACCGCTCCCGCGGCCAAAGACAAGGGATAATCCCGGCATGGACATCCTGCTTGCGAATCCCCGTGGTTTTTGCGCCGGCGTCGACCGGGCGATCGAGATCGTCAAGCGCGCCATTGATTCTTTGGGCGCGCCGATCTACGTTCGCCACGAAGTCGTGCACAACCGCTTCGTGGTCGAGGACCTGCGCCAGCGCGGTGCCGTGTTCGTCGAGGAGCTCGATGAAGTGCCCGCCGGCGCGACGGTGATCTTCAGCGCCCACGGCGTGTCCCAGGCGGTGCGCGCGGAGGCCGAACGACGCGGCTTGAAGGTATTCGACGCGACCTGTCCGCTCGTCACCAAAGTCCATATCGAAGTGGCCCGCCACTGCCGCGCCGGTCGCGACGTCGTGCTGATCGGCCACGCCGGTCATCCGGAAGTCGAGGGCACGATGGGCCAGTGGCGCCGCGAGCACGGCGACAACCATATCCATCTGGTCGAAGACGTGGCCGGCGTCGCCACCCTGGTGCCGACCCAGCCCGACAACCTGGCCTACACCACCCAGACCACGCTCAGCGTGGACGACACCCGCGAAATCATCGTCGCCCTGCAGGCGCGCTTCCCGGCCATCCAGGGCCCGAAGCACGACGACATCTGCTACGCCACCCAGAACCGCCAGGACGCCGTGCGCCTGCTGGCCGGGCGCTGCGAGGTGGTGCTGGTGGTGGGCTCGGTGAATTCTTCCAACTCTAACCGGCTGCGCGAGCTGGCCGAGAAGCAGGGCGCCCGCGGCTACCTGATCGACGGGGCGGAGAATATCGACCCCCGCTGGCTGGACGGCGTGGCCCGGGTCGGCGTGACCGCCGGCGCATCGGCCCCGGAGGTGCTGGTGCAGGGCGTGCTGTTCCGGCTCCGCGAGCTCGGTGCCAACACCGTGGAGCATCTGGAGGGCGAGCCCGAAAACGTGGTCTTCGCCCTGCCCAAGGAACTGCGCATCAGCCTGGTGAACTAAGCGCGGGCTGCAGGCCGGCCGACGCAACCACGGAAACGGGCCCGGAAATCCGGGCCCGTTTTTTTTGTTCCTGCCGGCCGGCTGGTCCGGCGCTCCGGTGCTGATCTCAGTCCCGGGCGGGGTGGGTCTAGTGGCGGGCTTCCATCGCCCACTTTCGATCCCGCATGGCGTCATGGTGCTGCTGCACCTTCGGCAGGTAGCTCAGCAGCGACTCCTTGACCGCCTTGGGCGCGTCGTCGCGCTTGATGACGTCGTGGAAGGCCGCCATCAGGCGGTCCTCACTTTTCTCGAGTTCCTTGACGTAGGCGTAGTCGCCGTGGTCCTTCGCCATCTCGGCGCGCAGCGTGGAATAGAACTTGTGGAAGCTGCCCAGCAGGGTGCCGCTGGTGGCGGGCTCGGCAGCTTCGGCGCGCACCTCGCGGGCCATGCTGCCGACCAGGCCTTGCTTGGACTCGGCCATGTCGCCAAACAGGCTGCGCAGTCCCGGATTAGTCACGGACTTGGCAGCGTCAGCGTAGAAGTCGGCGCTGTCGCGAGTGGCCTGGATCAGCTCGTTTAGGGTCTCGACCTTTTCGGTACGGAGTTCGGAATTGTTGGTCGTCATTAGGATTTCTCCTTTGATTCGGCCGGTGATCACGCTGAAGGGTGATCTCTTGTTGCCTCTTGTTGCGGCGAATGTTTATGCCTTCAGCGGGTACCACCCTACGAATCCTGGCCTGAATCTCGCGTTAGGCCATTGAACGGGGCAGGGGGCCTGGGTCGGGTAAGGTCGGATGCCGCGCTGGGGTCTCAGGGGCAGTGCTGGAATCCCAAATTGACCGGAAACCCGGCTCAGACTAGAATCCGCGGCTCCCGCCGGAATAGCTCAGTTGGTAGAGCGGCGCATTCGTAATGCGTAGGTCGTAGGTTCGATTCCTATTTCCGGCACCACCCCCTATTTTTAGAACCGTGCAGCTCTGCCCGGATTCACCCCGAGACGCCCGCCCCGCTTGACTCTCACGGCCTTGGGCGGCCCCTCTCTCCCCCGGATTCACCCCGTAACGCCCGCCCCAACTCCCCACGAAATCCCCATACGATGCCGGCATGGCTAGCATCCAGCGCAACGGCATCCGATGGCGGGTGCAGGTGTCCATCAAAGGCGTCCGCGACTCCGCAACCTTCAAGACGCGGCAGGAAGCCGCAGCGTGGGCGCTACAGCGTGAATCGGAGCTGGCGGGCAAGAAGCTACCCGACCGCACCCTGGCCGACGCCTACGCCCGCTACACGCGCGAGGTATCGCCCCGGCACCGTGGGGAGCGATGGGAAGCCGTGCGACTCAAGGCGCTGGCCGAGCACCCGCTGGCCCGGCGCAAACTGGCCGGCCTCTCCGGCGCTGACTTCGCAGACTGGCGGCAGGCCCGCTTGGAAAAGGTCAAGCCCGGAACCGTGGCCCGTGAAATGACGCTGATCCGGTCGGTGCTCGAATCATGCCGCCGCGACTGGCACTGGCTGCGCGTTAACCCGATGGCCGACGTTCGCCTGCCAAAGACGCCAAGCGGCAGGGCGCGGCGCGTGGCCGAATCCGAAGTGGCTCAAGTCGTGGCCGCGTTCGGCGTGGGCGAGCTTGCCGCCGCGACAGCCACCAACCGGGTCGGGCTGGCCTTCCTGTTCGCGCTGGAAACCGCCATGCGGTCAGGCGAGATACTGGCGCTGCGCTGGCCGGACATTCGGCTTGCCGCGCGGTATGTGGTGCTGCCCGTCACCAAGAACGGCGACCGGCGAGAGGTGCCGCTGACTACGCGGGCCTGCGAGATTCTGCGGGCGCTTCCAGAAAGCGACGGGCCGGCGTTCGGGCTGGACGATGCGCTGCGTGATGCGCTGTGGCGAAAGAACCGCCCCGAGGCGCTGCGCGATCTGCACTTCCACGACACCCGAAGCGAGGCGATATGGCGGCTGTCAAAGAAGCTCGACGTGCTGCAACTTGCGCGAGTGATCGGCCACCGCGACCCGCGCTCCCTGATGATCTATTACAACGAGTCCGCTGCCGATATGGCGCAGCGGCTCGACTAGGCGCTGCGACGCTGCTCGCTGGCCCATTCATCCACTTCCGACTTCTTCCAGGTGCGGGTTACCGGGTTTGGCTTGGGGAAGTCAGGCCGGCAGGCCACGCGCTCCAAGAAGCCGCGCCGGTTGATGTCGCCCTTTGGCGTGGTCATGCCAAGGTAGGCCGCGCAGGCGTCGGCAGAAAGCCAACGGTCCCCCGCGACCAGCGCCGTGATGATGGCAAGGGTTTCGTCTGTGCTCATGGCTTCACCTCAGCGCGGAGCCTGGCGGCCCATGCTGTCAGGCGGTCGGGCATCGCTTCTGCCGCATCCATCTCCCCAGCCACCGCCAGCACCTCCTGGTTCGCGGGCATGGCGGCTAGGGCGGCTAGGGCCATGCGGCAATATTTTGTGGTGTAGTGGCTGGGATGCGTGGGGTCGGCATCGTCCAAAAGCGTGTACCCCGTATCCTCTAGGAATATGGCTTTCGCTGCGGCCAGCACCACATCATCCACCGCCCCCACATCCTCGGGCCGGGGCTGGAGGGCGCGGGTGATTGCGGCGATTGCCTCTGCGGTCCTGTCGAACTGAGAAACCATGTCCTCCGGGTGGTTCATTTCCTCCGCAAGCATTGCAAGCGCCCTCGCTTCCAGTTCCTTCGGGTTAGTGGTCATGGCTCTCTCCTTCGTCAGTAGTCAAGCAATCCTTGACAACTGAAATGACCCCGAAGGCCGCTTCGTAGTCCTCGCGCTTGGCGCTCTTGATGCGCTCAATCTGGCGCCCAAGCGTTGAAATGGCCCGAGCCTTGCCGTCCTCGAACGCGGCGTCAAGATCGGAAAGGCCGGATGCCACATAGAACGGGTGCAGGTATTGTAGTGAGTGTAGGTCGGCCGCCATCTCACTTCTCTCCTTCGTTCTGCGGGGCGGCGGGGGGCATCCAGTGGGTTGGCGCGATGATCTCGCCAAAGCCGTCACGGGCGTGGGGATTCCGATGGGTAGCAGTCCACCAGCCGACGCCAAGGTCTGGCCACATTCCGTTGCCGTAGAGCACCGCGCAGAAGAAGTCACTCCCATCCCTCGGCGCAGTCTCAATCGGCTGCCACGCCACCCTCGCCGCCAGCGCATCGCGCTCGGTACGCATCGCAGCAATCTCCGCATCCTTCGCGGCGGCGACTTGCTGGCCGTAGGCTTCGGCATAGGCTTGGATGTAGTCAGCCAGCCCGTCCCAGTCTTTGATCGGCGTGTTCGGCAGCGACAACATCGGCGGTAGGTTATTCATGGGGTTGGTCCTCGTCGGCGTGAACCTCGCAGCTCTCACCGCAAGCCCCGCCAACATCAAGTGATGGATCGAACGCGGCGTCGTTTTCGGCCGGCACAAAGCCAGCGGGGAGCGATGCGGCCTCGGTGCGCAGGTCTTTCGTTGATCGGTTGCCTCGGAAGAAGGTCCGCGGCTGGCCGCTCGCAACGCCGATCTGCGCGTACATGCCTTCCATGCGCTCGGGGAAATTGAACTGGCAGGGGTCCTCAATCATCAGCGTCATGTGCTTCCGTGCTGATTTTTTCCAGCACCAGCGGCAGTTTCCTTGATAGCCCGCAAGGCCAAGCCGGAACGGCTGCTTTGACCACCACTCGTTGATCTGCGGCTTTGTCATAGGAGCGTCAGCGATCAGTGGGTAGATGATCCTGTTGGCCTTAGCCTTGACCGACATACGATCAATCTCGTCCGCCCGAATGCCAACCGCCGTGTCGTAGCTTCCAACCTCCCAGCCGATCACACGAAGGTAGTTGGTCATGGGGTTCAGCTTTAGCTCTCGGGTGCAATGTGGGTACTTCTGGTTGGGAATGCCGTACTTCTGGATCATCTGCTCAAACGGAAGCCCATCGCGTGACGCCGTTGCGAACGAAACAACCTTTGCGGATGCACCCTTGCGCTGGCCTTCGTGCATGACCCCCTCGACCCAAATCAAGCCAAGCCCGAAATGGCGGTCGCACCTATCCGCAAACTCAAGGGTTGCCTCGTTCTCCTGGCCGGTGTTGGCGAATACCACCACAACCTCGTCGTAACGGTCTAGGCGATTGGCAATAAGCCATTGCGCCATGAACGCCGACGTTTCGCCTCCGCTGAACGAAATGAAAAGGCGACGGCCCATCACCCACCCCCTTGCGAGGCTTGGAGCATGGCGGCGTCCACGCGCTCGATGCGATAGCGGCCTGCTGCGGCGTAGTAGCCCGGCTCCATTGCGAACGTCACGGTGTCGGCTTCAAAGTCAGCCGAGTCCATGCGACCGAACATCACGCCCATCCCCCGCACCTTGTCCACGGCAGGAAGGGGGTGGGTGTCGAAATTCTCGCGCACATGCTTGCGGATGAACGCGCTGGTGTGTTCGCGGAAGCTACCAGTCGTTTCGACGCCATATCCGTCCTTGTGCAACGCCTCAAGCATTTCCGTTCCGAACACCACGCAGGCCAATCGCTCGCCAACTCGCGGCTTAGCCACCTCCCCGCCACCGCGCAGGGCGGCGATTGCGTGGGTGAGGGCTTCGCGGCTCACCAGTACCATGACGCCATCCGCGTCGGCCTGCTGGTAGCTGCACAGCGCGGCCATCGCAGCTTCGGAAATCACCGCCTCATCGCGGCCCATCGGTTCGGTGGTCATTTCGTTGTCCTTGCTCACTTGGGCGGCTCCGGGTAGTGGGTGAGGTTCATGCTCAGTCGCCTGTCTGTGGGTTGGGATACACCGGCTTGCGTTCCTCGGCGGGCGCACTCACCACCACCGCCTCGCCGTCGAAGTGGACGGTGCGCGTCAGGTACGCAATGCTGGCTTCGGGCTCACCCATGCGGCGCAGATAGTCGATGTTGTCGAGGTTCATAGAACTCCTGCCGGGATTCGCCGCCCGGCTCGGCTTGGGGATGGGGTTAGGCGGCGTCGGGCATCAGCCCGGCCATCTGTTCGATCTGTTCGGGCTTCATGCCCGGCCAGTAGGTCTTGCTGACGTAGCGGCTGAAATCGCGGAACGTCTCGTTGAACTCGCCCTCGTCCATCGACTCGAAGGACAGGGAACGCGGCACCTTGTAGCTGCATGGCCCGATGCCGGGCATGACCAGCGGGATCTCGTCGCAGGCAATCCCGCCCTCAATCTGGAGCCGCTTCAACACGCGATGCCCGTCCAGGTTCTCGAAAGCATCGATGTTCTCGACCAGCAGCTGGCCGAACTGGTGCACAAGCCGGTGGAATTTTGGATTGCGCGGCTTGGTCAGGACAGCCAGCACCTGGTCGCCCACCCGGTAGCCCCGCGCCCGCAGGCGGGAGGCCGTGTACCCGTCGGCGGGCTGGAGTCCACCTTTCACGATGGACAGCAGCAGGCGCTCGGGCTTGCGTGACTTGACGGCGGGCATGGGTCAGGCGACAAGCCGCTGCGACGCCGCGTTCAGGTCGACATCGAACAGCCACTCGATCACCTTGGACTCGTGCACCCGGAAGTGCAGGCTGATGGCGTCGATGATCTCGTCGTCGGTCGGCCTGGTCTTGGCGGGCGCCGGGCGGGTCTTGCCCTTGGAGACGGGCACGGGGGCAGGCTCGGGCGCCGGCTCGGCCGCCTTGCGGGCCTGCTCATCGCGCTCCCGCTGCTCACGCTCCAGCCGCGCCGCTTCCTCGGCCCGGATGCGCTCGCGATCGGCCTCGAGCTTCGCCTCCTCGCGCTGCTTGTGCTCGGCGATGCGGCCGCGCACCAGCGCCCGGATGTCGTCGATCGGCTTGTGCACGAAGCTCTGATAGTCCGGGAACAGGTGCTTTTGGCCCTCGGTCTCCTCGCTCAGGCAGGCCAGCGCCGCGCGGATGTGCCTTGCCGACTCGTTCGCCGCGATCTTGGCCTGGGCCAGCGCCGTGTCGCAGGCGTCCTGCATGCTGCTGAGCGTCCGCTTGCCCTTGATGGCGCCCGCGAAGTCCGGCGCCTGCACCTGAAGGCCGACACCCTTGGTTTCGACGGTCAGGTCGGTGATGTGCTGAGTCCACGCGGCCCGGGCCTTGTTCACGATGTCGAGCCGGCGGTTCTCCTTCTCCGCCTTGACGGCCTTCTCCAGCGCCAGGCGCGCGGCGCGGATGGTCTCGGAGATCGACTCGGCCGTGCGCAGCAGCGAGTCCACGTCGGCCATCTGGGCCAGCGCAGCCTCGCGTGCCGACTTGATCCGGGACTCGGCCTCACCGCATGCCTTAACGGCTGCCTCGGCGTCGGCGAAGTCCTGGTCGGACTGGAGATCGGCCGGGCGCGGCAGGCGCTCAATGAACGCATCGGCATCCGCGCGGAAGGCGTCCAGATTGGAGGCCAGCACGCGGCCCTCGACCCGCAGGGACAGCGTGCCGAAGCCTGCCACCGGCGCGGCGACCACTTCAGCCTTGACGGGCTCGGGGACGTAGGCGGCGACGTCGGCGTCGAACTGCTCCCAGGCGGCGATGATGCGCGCGCGCAGGGCCGGGTCGGGGACGTACCAGGCATGCAGTTCCTCGACCAGCGTGTCGCCATCCCACTTCGAGGCCATGAACAGGACGCGCTCGGCGCCGCTGACCATGCACTGCTGCTCCATCTGGACCCGGTACTGCTCGGGCAGATCGGCGCCATACTCGGGCACGTCCCGCAACGCAGCGCGGAGCGATTCGTTCAGCGTCTTGTGCTCAAACGCCGTGTCCTCGCCCATCGTCAGGCCGTCAAAGCTGGCGCCGTAGCGGCCGCAGTCGCTGACGCCCGTCACCGGATACAGATCCTCGCCGATGATCTGCTCGGCAATCGGCCGGGCCAGCGCCTCGAAGCGGTGACCGTCGGCGAAACGCGCCTCGGTGCCGGCATCGATCTCCGGCGTGATGCCGGTGGCGACTTCGCGGATCAGCTGAGCGCGCGTCTTGTAGGACGACAGGCCCATCATTGCCGGGGCGTCAGAGGCATTGCGAGTAGTGGCCCGGTGGGCGGCCCACTCGGGCGACCCCTGGATCAGGTTCAAGGTGCGCATGGCTCAGCCCTCCCCCTGCTCGTCGCCGGCTTCGGCGGTGGGTTCCTCGTCCTTGGGCGGGTTGCGGATCTCCTTTATCTGCTCGGCAGTGAGCCGGCCCTTCGTCTGCACCTTGGCGATCACCTCGTCGGCCGTGCTCTTGCCACTGGCGATCAGGCCCCACCACTTCGGCAGGTTTGCGTCGAAGTCGGCCTGAGAGTACGGGGGCAGCTCAGCCGGCGCCGACAGGCTGCGCGTTGCCTGCACCTGAGTTGCGGTGCCTTCGATGATCTCCCTGCCTTCCATCTCCTCGGCCGTCGGCATGCCGCCGGTCGCTTCCGGGAAGGCCATGCGCAGCGCCTGGGCCTGAGTGCACTTCGCCAACTGGCCGCGCGGGCGCTTCGTCCACATCGCGTTCGGCGCCTGATCCTGATCCTTGCCGCCCTTGATGGCGTAGTTCTCGACCCAGTATTCGACGGCCGTGAACTGCGCGACATGGCCGCTCGGCAGGCGCCGCGACACGGTGACGCGGCACCATTCGGGGAAGGCGCACTCGCGGGCGCCCAGGCGCTCGGTGACCATCGGGCCGAACTCCGCCTCGGTCATGCCGGCGAACTCGCCGGTGCGGGCCGCGTCGGTGCGGTAAAGGCCGATGCCCGGCATCACGACGTCGCGCATCTCGCGCGCCTTGCTGTCCCACATGGGGACGATGTGCACCGGCTTCTTCATCGGGTCGAGGCCGGCGGCGCGGCAGTAGGCCAGCACCATGTCCACGGAGCCATCGGAGGCGCCGGGATAGAGGCTGGTCTTGAGGGCCGTGCGGATGGCGTCGGCCTGCTCGGCGCTGACCAGGGTGGTGCCCTGATGGATCTTGGCGAGTGCGTTCATGGGATCTCCGTGGTTCAGGGAATGAAGGCCAGCACCAGGGCGGCAACGGCCGCGCAGGTTCCGGCTATGTTCTCGACGGCGCGGCGGCCGGCGGGGATGGGGGCCAACTCGTCGGCGCAGGGCCGCACGTCGGGCGTCTGCGGCACCGGCAGCGAGGCGTACACGGCCTTCAGCTGCTCGGGGCTGCACAGGGCGGCGGACTGGGCCAGGTCGTGGAGGTCAGACACTGCGCACCTCCCGGCAGGCACCGAGCCCGAGCGCATCGCGCCGAGCCTCGTAGTGGGCGATTGACAGGTCGTTGTTGTGCGTCCGGTCGATCTGGTCGAGGAAGTCCCCGGAGCGCGTCAGGTCGTGCAGCTGCACCTTCGGCGGGTGCCAGGCATACATCAGGCAAATGACCAGGACCGAAACGATCAGGCATGGCGCAGCCAGGAGGAAGTTCACCGGGCACCGCCCAAGAGCAGCTGCGCCTCGTCCTGCCGGGCCTGAAGGCAGCGGCGATACTCGGCTTTGTAGGACAGCACGGCCATCGCCAGCGCGTTGTGCGCATCGTCGTCACCACGCAAAAGGTCGATCTTGGCCGCGTCCATGTCCTGGATCGCCGCCCGCATGCGCAGTTTCGCCGCAATGGCGCGATGGTCGGCCTGCTTGAGCAGCTCGGCCTGAGTCGCCGGGCGCGGGTCGGTGAATGCCTCGCGGTTGCAGACGGCGTTCAAGGCGAGACCCCGTACCATCGCAGCGCCACGTCGGCGACCATGCCGGCCAGTCCGAAGGCCAGCAGCATGATGGCCACCCGAAAGCCCGACGGCGGGGCGTGGCGGCTCACTTCGCACCCCCGAAACATGCAAGGGCTTCCGGCAGGCGCGGCGCCGGGTCGATCACTTCGCGGCAGGCCGGCAGGCGCTTGAGCACCGCAGCCATCGTCCGATAGACCTGGCGGCCACACTTCCGCGCCTGCAGGATGTCCGTCACCGCAGCGCGGCGCATGGCCTGCAGCCGGCGCTGGATACCGATGGCCGTCACCGGCGACTGAACCCGGCTCACGCCAGCACCGCCACGGCGCGAACGATCGCCACGCAGGCCAGCGCGATCGCCGGCAGCAGCGCCAGGTCGGCGCGCTGCTTTCCGAACGTCAACCAGAAGCGGATGGACCCCAGCAGCGGCCAAGACTCGGGCTGCGGGTCGAGCGGGATGCGGCGGGGATCGTGGATGTCCTGCATGGGTCGTCTCCCATGGCCCGGGGTGGGCCTCTAGGAGCGACATTACGCGTAACGCGTACCCGTGTCAACGCGCAATGCGTAGTTAATTGAAAATGTACTGAGCCCCGTTGCGGGGCAGGCATTTAGCGCGACATCAGTCCAGCTCTAACCGCCACGTGTCCCCGTTTTGGTCCAGGCATGGAGTGCCGTCGTCGCCCTTGGAAGGGCTGCAGCCGCGGAAAGAGTAGGGGGCGCTGGATTCCAAGCGAAACGAGAGGCCGCGTGCATCCCCGTCAGGAGCGGATCGGACTAAGTAGGTTTGCATCGAGCGTGGACTGTAGGCCCATAGCCAGGTGATGCCTTGATCGCGCTGGGCATTTTGGCGCGCAGCCCATTGACCGAGCTCGATGGCTACAGCGAGAACGCCGGCCACGGCGAGCCAACCCATCCAGGGCTGGAGCTGTCGGCTCATCCGTCGCCGAAGATGGGCCGCAAGATCAGCCAGTAGATCGGCCAGATGGTCGCCAGAAATGCGTTGATCGGCACGATTAGAAGCCAATTCCACCAGTTGTAGTCAGTGCCGTCGAGAAAAGTCAGGTAGACGAAGGTGGCGAAATCGGCCACCCAGAACGCGACCCACAGGATGTTCTTCATACACCCCCCTTCATGCTCCGAACCAACGCTAGCACGGCTTCGCGCTGGGCCGGGCTCAGTTCGCGCAACTCGCGCAAGACAGAAGCCTCCACTTTGCCATTAGCTACCTCGATCTCGTCGCCCGCCAGTGCACTGAGGTCGGTTTCCAAGACCATGCACAGCGCTTTCAGGTGCTCCATCTTTCGCACTCCCCTTCTGCCATTAAACCAACCGGCAACAGTGGAGAAAGCGACATCGAAGCCCAGCCTATTCAGGGCTGCATGTACTTCGGGAACGCTGAGCCCTAGTTGTTCTCGCCGGGCGGTGAGATTGACTGATAGCTGTGTCATGGAGTGAGAAGCCTTCGGGGGCTATCAGCGTAAGAGCCCCCCTTGCGTAGCGGGTACGCGCTGTGCATACTTCACCACAACGCGTAACGCGCACTGGTCGGAATATGGACGCACGAACTTACTGGAAAGCCTACGTCGAGAAGAAAGGCGGCCCCACCAAGGTGGCCGAACTGCTCGGAATCCCCTACAGCACGATCGCCGGCGTGTGCAACGGCAGCCGCGGCATAGGCCGCGACCTGGCCGCGCGCATGGCCGCTGCTGATCCCGCCCTCGATGCGTCCCTGCTGCTGTGGGTGCGTGCGGTCGAGAAGGCTGCCTGAATGCCCCGCCTCGCCCACGCCCTGATCGTCGCTGCCCCTGTCGGAGCACGGCTGGGCGGGGCGGGGCTTTCTGTTCGCTGCGTTCATGGCCTCAGCGTTGCCCGCCGGAGCCTCTCAACGCCACTCAACAAGGTTGCGAAGTGATGAGTACCCAACTCGCTATCCCCGTTCCCTTGCGCCCGGAAGAGGTCATGCGCGAGCGCAGCCTTGGCGGCGCCCTCGAGCTTTGCGCCAAGGTCGCCGGCTTCGACCTGGACAAGCAGCTGCAGCAGGCCCTGGGCGTGGACAAGGGCCAGTTCAGCCGCTGGCAGTCGGGCGGCGAGGGCATCAAGTGGGACAAGTTCACCGCCCTGATGGACGCCTGCGGCAATGACGCTCCGCTGCTGTGGATGCTCCACGACCGCGGGTATGACCTGCACAGCATCCGCAGACTGGAAACCGAGACCGAGAGCGAGAACCGACGCCTGCGTGACGAGAACGCCGCGCTGCGCCGCGTGCTGGTCGGGGTGGCGTCGTGAGGGGCCTCCTGCTCGCCTGCGCCGTCGCGCTCGCCTTCGCCGCCGGCTGGTACTGGCGCGCCGGCGATGTGTCCGCCACGGCCTTCCTGCTGATCTCTGCCGGCCTCGCCGTCCTGGGCGCCCACGTCTGCCACCTGCTGGCCCGGAAGTGGCGCTCGCCGCTGATCGCGGACGTACGGAAGGGGAGGCTGTGATGGAAGCCCTTCAGGTCACCTTCGACTTCACCCTCGCGCGCCGGCATGACCCTGGCACCAGCAAGCAGGCCGCGCGCCAGGCCCAAAACTTCGCCGCCGGCCACTGTCGCCAGATTCTGGACTCTCTGCGCCAGCACGGACCGCAGACGAAAGACGAGCTGGCCGCGAACACCGGGCTGGACTCGGTCGCGGTCGCGCGCCGGATGGCGACCCTGCGCGACCAGCTGCTCGTGCGCGATTCGGGCACAACCAGGCCGACCGCCACGGGCCGGGCCGCGACGGTATGGGAACTGCGCCAGTGAGCGACACATACACCAAGCTGTTCAGGTCGATCGCTGCGTCGACCATCGTTTCCGAGCCGCTGGCGACCCGCTGGCTATGGGTGACGCTGCTTTCGCAATGCGACAAGGCCGGGAACGTCTATGGCTCGATTCCCGGCCTGGCCCGGCTGGCGAACATCACAATCACCGAGGTCGAGAAGGGCCTCGAAAGCATGATGTCGCCCGACCCCTACAGCCGCACGAAAGAGAACGAAGGCCGCAGGATCGCCGAAATTGACGGCGGATGGGTGCTTCTGAATCACGCCAAATACGACGCTATGCGGAACGAATCCGAGCGCGCCGACTATAAGCGCGAGTGGGATCGGAAGCACCGCAGCAAGTCGGCCAGGGCGGAACGCGACAGCGCCGAGACTTCCGGACAATCCGACGCGAATCCGACAGATTCCGACAAATCCGCCGCACCCGACCCCACTAGCACCAACACCAACACCAACACCAAAGAGCAGAAGCCAGAGAGCAGCGCGCCGGCCTCGCCGTCGCTTGCCGGGCTCGCTTGCCGGGCTATGCGGGACGCCGGCTGCGGCCAGACCAACCCCAGCCACCCCGACCTGCAGGCGGCGCTTGCCGAGGGGGTGACGCCGGAAGCCTTGGCCGACACCGCCCGCGAAGCCATCGCCGCCGGCGTCCGTAAGCCCTTCGCCTACGCCATCCAGACCGCCAGGGGCCGTCATGCCGACGGCGCCAGGCCCGCCCCCGGAGCCAACCATGTCCAAACCCGTGAACGCGGCGGATCTCGTCGCCTATCTGCCGTCGAGCAAGTCGAGCACGCCATTGCCGAGCGCCGAGAGCGCGAAGCCCGAACCATCGAGGGCGAGAGTGTCAGCCTCGACGCTTGACGGCTTCTGGCTTCGCATGGCGTCCATGTTCGGCCACCCGTGGGTGAGCCAGTACGGCGCCGCCCCGGACGGTGTTGCGGGTGACACCTGGGCCGCGGTGCTGGCGGGGCTGACGCCGCACCAGGTCGCCGCCGGCCTGCGCGCCGTTTCGCTAGTCCCGAGCGACTGGCCGCCGACGGCGCCCCGCTTCCGGTCGCTGTGCCTCGGCATCCCGACCCTGCCGCAGGTGCGCATCGAGCTGCGCGCCGGCAACCCCGAGCCCAGCCCATTCGCCCGGCTGATATGGCAGTACCTGGACGGTTACGCCTACCGCCGCGCCGACGCCGACAAGGCCGACCGGATGCTGCGCGATGCCTATGAACTGGCCGCCGCCTTCGTGATGGCCGGCGTGGAACTGCCCGGCGCCGCGCTGGCGATCGCGAAGGAAGCCGAGGCCGAGCGGACGCCGGCATCGCCCGAGGTCGCCCGCCGCGCGCTGGACGAAATAGCCGAGCGGCTTGGCGTCGACCGCAAGACCGAGGCCGCGGGTCCGGACGCATGAGGACGAAAAACGCCGCCAGCTTCACCCGCGCCGAGTCCGCGCACCTAGCCAAGGTCAAGGCGACCAGCTGCGCCCTGTGCGACGGCCCGGCGCCGGTGGAGGCGCACCACGTCGAGCAGGGGCAGCACTTCACGTCCATCGGCGTCTGCCCGCTGTGCCATCGCGGCCCCCATGGCATCCACGGCGACCAGACGATGCTCCGGCTGCGGTTCAAGACCGCCGGCCTTCGGGCGGAGCTGGCCGCGCTCAACCTGACACTGGGCCGTGTGGCCGCATTGGAGAATTCATGAGCCCGACCGTCGGAACCCCGTTCTACCTGGCGCCCTGGTGGGTCGAGGTGGCCAGTTACAGCCCGAAGTCGAAGATGGTGCGTCTGAGCCGCATCGGCATGCCAAAGGCCCCGCTGCTGCGCGTCGGGCTTAAGACGTTCCTGCGGCAGGCGAGGGCGGTATGACCCAGAACTACGCCCTGGGCCGCCTGCCGCGCGGCACGATGAACAAGACCGAGGCCCGGTATGACCAACACTTGGCCCTGCTGCAGCACGCCGGGACCATTGTCTGGCGCCGGTTCGAGGGCCTGAAGCTGCGACTGGCCGACGCGACGTTCTACACCCCCGACTTCGCGGTGATGCTGGCCGACGGCACGATGGAGTGCCACGAAGTGAAGGGCCACTGGACCGACGACGCCCGCGTGAAGATCAAGGTGGCGTCCGGCATGTACCCCTTCCGGTTCGTGGCGGTGAAGGCCAGTAAGGGCGGCTGGGCGACGGAGGAGTTCTCTTGAGCCTGAGCCTTAACCCCAAAGAGCGCGAGCGCGCCGAGCTGGCCGCAGCCTATGCCGACTTCCTGGCCCGGGGTGAGCAGCCCGAGCGCCTGCCGGTCGGCGCCATGAAGGAAACCGGCTACACCGGGAACCAGCTCGTGCAGCTGGTCACCAGCCGCGCTACCGCCGCGAAGATGGAACGGGCAGGGGCGGAGCGCAGCAGGGAGCGACCGGCGCCATTCAAGGCCAAGCCGGCCACCGAGCTTTCGCCCGCTATGACCGAGACCCTGCAAGCGTTCGTGGACGGTGACACCTCGTTCAGCCTAGGCGCTCGCATGGGCAAGAAGCCCACCGCCGTCTGGCAGGTGCTGCTGCGCCTGGAAGCCAAGGGCAAGATCCGCCGCAAGCCGGCGTGGCGGTTCACGCCGTGGTTCCTGGTGGTGCCAAGTGAGCCGGGCCGACCCGCTCCTGCGCCCGGCCTCGCGCATGACGGCCTCGCGCGTGCGCACGTTTAGCCCCGACCGGCTGCACGACGCCCTGACCTGGTTCGACGCCAACCGCGACGGCACCCGGGAGGGGTTCCAGCGCCGGTTCAAGCGCGCGGCCGACCAGCTCCTCACCGCCTGCCTGAGCCAGGGCTACCTGGCCCCGCGCGGCCGGCACTACGAGATCACCATCCCTGGGGCCAGGCGGCTTTACGACATTCGGAGCCGCGAGTGAGCCACAAGGGGCCCGTCGAGCGCGTGGACTGGTTCCAGGTGCTGCTGGACCTCTCCCGCCGCGGCTACGCCCTGCAGGCCATCGCCGCGCAGATCGCGGTCCCCAAGTCCACGCTGATGGGGTGGAAGAACCAAGGCCACGAGCCCCGGCACGTCGAAGGGGAGCGCCTGCTGATTTTCTGGGCGCGCGCGACCGAGCACGACGTAGCCAAGGCGCCGCGTACCCATGCGCCGAACTGGCTGGGGTGAAAGTCGGGAACCCGACCGGCCGAGCGCGGCACGCTCCTTGCGCAACCTCACCCAAGGACCAGCCCATGGCCAAGAACCGACCCGCCCTCGTTCCGCAGATTCCGGGCGCCGCGCCCATCACGCCGTCGCCCGAGCCGCTGCCCACCGTCCCCGAGTCCTTCCTCGCCGAGATCGCCGTCCTGTCCGACGAGGGGCTGATCTCGCTCGACACCGCCGAGCGCAGCGGCGAGCACCGCCCCGAGTACCTGGCCGCGATCGAGGCCGAGCTGCAGCCACGCATTGCCCGGCAGGGCGGGCTGGCGGTAAAGGCGGAATATGGCACCAGCGTGGTGGCCGAGGCGCTTGCGGATGTCTCCGCCATCGCGCCCATCCCCAGCCGCCCCGGAGCCGCTGCCATTGACCCCTCGACCCTCATCCGGCCCGTGCTGACCGCAGATGGCTGGCTGATGCCGTCCACCGCCACCCCACCGATCATCCGCTGAGAGAACGCCGCATGTGCTCCGCGCCCAAGCAAAAAACCCCAGCGATCGTAGTGCGCGATCCCGTCGCCGAAGCCCAGGCGGCCGAGACGCAGGGTCAGCGGGTGGCCAATCAGGAGCTGGCGGTCAAGCGTAAGCGGCAGAAACGGTCGTCCCTGCTCACCATGGGCGCGGCCGGGTACACCGGGCCTGCGGGCGCGTCGATGCTGGCGTCAGCTGCCCCTGGCGG
This sequence comes from Arenimonas alkanexedens, assembly GCF_054781355.1. Classification (NCBI taxonomy): domain Bacteria; kingdom Pseudomonadati; phylum Pseudomonadota; class Gammaproteobacteria; order Lysobacterales; family Lysobacteraceae; genus Arenimonas; species Arenimonas alkanexedens. The sequence continues at coordinate 70,857 of NZ_BAAGUO010000002.1, read as the reverse complement.
TGGCTGATGAGCGCCACCAACTTCGAGCGATGCCTGCAGCGTGGATCCGCGCTCAAGTCCCTGCGCCAGCCGCACGAGGACGTGTGGCGCAAGTGCTACGACTACACCTACCCGATCCTGGGCAGCGGCCTGCAGGGCAACAAGATCGACGCCCAGCAGGGCCTTAGCCGCAATGCTTCCCTGCTCGATGGCACCGGCACCGAGGGCGCCCGCACCCTGACCAGCGCCATCATGCAGGGCCTCACCCCGAGCTCGACCCTGTGGGCCTTGCTGGACGTGGGCAGCGAGACGAGCGAAGAAGAGCGCTGGCTCTACGACGCCGCCGTGGCCATCTGGGAGAACATCCACAACTCCAACTTCGACGCCTCGGCCTATGAGGCCGTGCTCGACAGCGTGATCGCCGGCTGGTGCGTGCTCTACATCGACGACGACCGCGAGCAGGGCGGCTATGTGTTCGAGAAGTGGACGCTAGCCAGCTGCTACTGCGCCAGCACCCGGACAGACGGGCGCATCGACACGATCTACCACTACTACCAGCTCCCCGCCGTCGCCGTGGTCCGCGAGTTTGGCGAGGAAACTGTCAGCGTCGAGACGCGCAAGCTCGCCCAGGACAAGCCCGACACCATGGTGGACCTGGTCCACGTGATCGAGCCCCGGGCCCTGAGTGCGGTGGGTGCGCTGCGGGCCAAGAATCTGCCCTTTGCCTCCCTGCACGGCGAGGTCAAGGCGCAGAAACTGCTGCGCGAGAGTGGATACCACGAGTTCCCGTGTGTCGTGCCCCGCTGGCTGCGCATCCCCGAGTCGGCCTATGGCGTCGGCCCGGTGTATGACGCGCTGCCGGATATGCAGGAGCTCAACGACACCAAGTTCATGCAGAAGGCGTCCATGGAGCTGGCCATCGCCGGCATGTGGATTGCCGAGGACGACGGCGTGCTCAACGCCCGGTCCGTCAAGGTCGGCCCGCGCAAGATCATCGTGGCCAATTCCGTTGATTCGATGAAGCCGCTGCTCACCGGCGCCGACTTCAACGTCGGGTTCACGGCCGAGGAACGCCTCCAGGCCGCTGTGCGCCGGCGCCTTATGACCGACGAGCTGACCCCGCAGGACGGCCCGGTGCGTTCGGCCACCGAGATTTACCAGAACATGCAGATGCTGCGGCAGAAGCTGGGCCCGGTGTACGGCCGCTATCAGGCCGAGTACCTGCGGCCCCTGATTGACCGCTGCTTTGGCTTGGCCTATCGGGCCGGCGCCCTCGGCACGCCACCCCAGTCGCTGGGCAACCGGACCTTCACGGCCAAGTACATCAGCCCCATGGCGCGCGCGCAGAAGCTCGAGGAAGTGCAGGCCGTGGACACGTTCCTCCAGGGCGTGCTGGTCGCCGCGGAGTCCAGCCCGGAAACCGCCGCCGAAATGCTCGACAACATCGACCTCGACGCCGCCATGCAGTTCAAGGGCGAGGCTCTGGGGGTGCCTACGGCCATCCGTCGCAAGCCTGACGACATCGCCAAGCGGCGCCAGGGCCGGGCCGAAGCCGCGCAAGCCGCGCAGCAGCAAGAGCAAGCGGGCGCCATGCAGATGGAGGCCGTCAAGGGCGCGACCAAGCAGCAAGGGGTCGCGCGATGATCGGCCGGCGCATCGGGCAGGGCAGGGCTGGCCTGGGTGGACGTGTTGGCGCAATTACGTCTGCTGGGAGGGGGGGCGGGTTTGACCCGGCCACGCAGGCTGATTACTTCGTGTCCACCACGGGCATCGATTCCAACGACGGCCTTACGCCCAGCACGCCGAAACTCACGATTCAGTCGGTCAAGGCGTTGTTCGATGCGGCGTCAGGCAATAAGGCCGTCTATGTCGCGCCGGGGACGTACAAGGGCGGCCCGGATTGGGCGGCAGCTTCTAGCGCATACGCATCTCGCCGTGCGATTAAGTTCTACATGGCTGGCGTCACCGTGGACAACCAAGACGATGCGGCTGCGAACTTCGCCAATAATGTGCGGGTCTACGCGCAAAACCTAACCCTCGAAGTGGTCGGCCCTTGCACGCTTACCAACGTCACAAACGATAACGTGAACTTCGGCGGCGCTTATGGTGTAGGTCTTGAATGCACGGTAATTTGCCGGAATGTGACCATGACCGCGCCGGGCGCTTCCGGCGATTGCTTCTCGGCTCACGGAGATTCCATCGGCTACGCCTACGATTGCACAATGACCACGGCCAGCAACAAGGCCGCAATCGCGCACATTGATAACAGCCGAACCTATCACTACCGATGCACCGTCAATTGCGGCACGACCAGCAGCCCAAACGTGCTTGTCGCAGACAACTCGCCAGAAGTCCCAGTCGCTTACTTTGAGGACTGCGTTTTCATCGCGGACGTAGCTAGTGCCAAGGGCATCGGCATCGGCATCGGATTCAACGCTGGCGAGGCTGATTTTGTTCGCTGCCGATTCATTAAGGGCGCTGGCACATGGGCCGCAAACGATAGCGGCGCTGCGAATTCCCCCGTCCGCATGACAGATTGCTATGCCGAAGGATTGAACGCCGAGGCGAACGCCGCCAGTCGCTTTCTCCGTTGCTATGGTGACTGGAAAATTCGCATGGGGCGCGGCACCGGAACGCAAGGCCCTGCAATCATCGAGAACTGCGTGTTCAGCCGCACCGGAGCGCCTATTCTGGAATGGCACTTCTACGACGGCGGCGCAACGTGGAACGGAGGGCCGGGCGGGAGCGTCAGGAACAACATCTTTGAGGACGCCACTACCGCGATTAGCAGCGTAACCACGGCTGGCGCAATTGCCCGAGTAAACGCGATTTGGTCATTTGAAAACAACTGCTTCTTCAACAACACGGCCAACTACACGGCGGGACTCACCGCTGACGGCGTAGACGTTACCGGCCAAGACCCGCTACTCGTCACCGGCTCCGGTTCCGACCAAGACAACTGGAAGGTTGAGTCGGGTTCTCCGTGCATCGGGGCAGGCACATCGGGCGTCAATATTGGCTTGGGGGTTGCGGCATGAAATCCCTCTACCTCTCAGCCGAAGAAGTCGGCAAGTTCCTGTCCTACTGCCCGGAAAGCGGCCTGCTCACATGGCTTGTTTCGCCCAATGGCCGGATAACTGTCGGACAGGTCGCGGGCAACGTGAGCCAGCAGGGGTACATCAATATTCAACTTCTAGGTCGCCAACTTAAGGCGCACCGAGTCGCATGGCTTCTCCACTATGGCGAGTGGCCGGAGAATGAGGTTGACCACACGGACGGGGATAGAGCGAACAACCGCATTGCCAATCTAAGGGCGGCCACTCACTCGCAGAACATGCAAAACAAGTTTCGCGCCAAGAAAGGCTCAACATCGGGTTACATCGGTGTTTCGTGGTCGGAACAATCGAAGGCATGGCACGCGCAGATACGCGCCGAGGGCAAAGTTAAGCACCTCGGATTCTTTGCGACACCGGAAGAAGCAAGCCAAGCGTATCTAGTCGCCAAGGCCAGATACCACCACTTCTGGGCGGGCCACACCGAAGGCGAGAGGGCGGTAGCATGAAGTCCGTGTACTTGTCTGCGGGCCACTCCAACACCGACCCCGGCGCTGTGGCGGGCGGGCGGCGCGAGGCCATTGACAACATCAACCATTTCACCAGGAGCACCCCATGACCCAGACCACCCACATCGCCGCCGGCCAGACCGCTCTCGCAGGCACTCCGGTTTCCGTCACCAGCCGCGCCACGTTCTCGCTGGCGACCGCTGCCGGCGTGCGCATCCCCGGAAACATCACGATCCCGGTGTACCTCAAGCAGGGCACCGAGAAGCAGGTGGTGGGCAGCCTGTCCGACCTCTACCGCAACTGGGTCGCGGACGCCCCCGGCGACTTCTACGCCGATCGCCCGGACATCAGCGCTTACGGCGTGAACGTTGCCGTGCTGGTGGATGCGTGAGCCAGCCCGCCGGCCCGGAGCCGTTCGACCCCGCCATGTACGTGCGGGTGTTCGAACAGCATGCCGAGGGCGCGATCATCCTGGCCGAACTCGAGCGCCGGTTCAGCCGGGGCCCGGTGTTCGAAGGCGGCATTGACGGCGTGCGCCGTTCAGATTTCAACGCCGGCGCGCGGTCGGTGGTCGAGTTTATCGCGCTGAAAATCAACCAAGCCAACGGAGTTCAGGACCATGAAACTGAGGAATAACCGCTATGCGTATCGCGCGATGGCTGATGATGGGGCTGGCGCTGGTGGCGCCGCCGACGGTGCCGCGGCTGTCCCCGCGGATCCAGCGGCGACTGGCGAAGCGACCGGCAGCGTTCTCGCCGGCGGCAAGGAAGGCACCGAAGCCCCCGCGCTGATCGAGCGCGTCCAGGAGAAGTACCGCGTCCTCAAAGCCGACGGCACGCTCGACATGGACGCCACGCTGGCAAAGCAGGCCGACGGCTACAACGAGCTCTCCAAGCGCATCGGCAAGGGCGACCTGCCACCAGCATCGGCCGACGAGTACGCCCCCGAGGGTCTGCCCGAAGGCGTCAACATCGAAGAACTCAAGGCTGACCCGCTGTATCAGTCCTTCCTCAAGGGCGCCCACGCCAAGGGCCTGAGCAACGAGCAGGTGAGCTATGTGCTCAATGAGTACATGGCGCGTGCTCCGGACATCGCCAAGGGCGCCCAAACGATCGACGTCGAAGCCTGCGCCACCCAGCTCAAGGCCGAGTGGAAGGACGAAGCCACGTTCCAGACCAACCTCAAGGCCGCTTACCGGGTCACCGCGGCCGTGGCTGAGAAGGCCGGCATCCCCATGGCCGAGATCGAAGGCTCCCCGATCGCCAACGACCCGCGCTTCCTGCGGCTGATGGCGGCTCTGGGGCCCGAGTTCTCGGAAGCGCAGTCCCTGTCCTCGGGCACCAGCATCGCGGCCGCGGACTTCGACAGCCAGCTCCAGGAGATTCGCAGCCAGGAGGGCTACAACGACGCGAACCACCCGCAGCACAAGGCGCTGATGCAGCGCAAACAAGACCTGTACGCAAAGCGCTACGGCACGGCCCCGGCCCCCGGGGTCACGAAAGTCTGAGATCGCAAGAACCGGGCCTGGTCCCCCGGTAGCGGTAGGGAATGGCCCGGGCAACCGGGCCTTTCTTTGTCAGCCGATCGGGCCAAGGAACATGGCGGCGACGACGCCAGCGGCCGTCATACACAGCACCGGGAGCCACGGGCTCTCGACGTTCCAGCCGAGACGGCGACCCAGCCAGTGCAGGCCCATGAGATAGGCCGTGGCCGCCAAGCCGATGGCGATAGGCGCCAGCAGGATCCAAACCCAGACCATTTCGACCTCCCGGCCACGACTTGACGCGCCGAGCCTACCACGGGGGCCAATAGTCGGGATTCCGACCGCGTACATCCGTGAGCATCCCAGCACCGGCCCGCTTGGCAGCGGATACCCGGAGCACCAGCCCGCGAGACGTTGCCCCGCGCAAACCCGGCCCGTGCAAACGGACACCCGGAACGGCACGAACAACCCCTGTTCAACCCTTTCCGGAGTTTCTTATGAGCAACCAGATCACCGAAGCCTTCCGCCAGGCATTTGGCGACAACTTCATGCACGTGGCGCAGCAGAAAATGTCGCGCCTTGAGTCGTGCGTGACCATCGAGGGCGGCATCCGAGGGATGTCCAAGTCGATCAACCGACTCGGCCAGCGTTCCGCCCAGCGCCGCCTCACCCGCCATGGCGACACCCCGCTGAACGAGCAGCCGCACTCCACCCGGTTCGTGGACCTCTACGACTGGGAAGACGGCGACATGGTGGACGACCAAGACAAGGTCCGCACCCTGATCGACCCGACGAGCGACTACGTGAACGCCATGGTGGCGGGCATGAATCGCTCCAAGGACGACATCGTGATCTCGTCCCTGGGCGGCAACAGCCGCAGTTCCTCCGGCAACATCGCGCTCCCGGCCACGCAGAAGATCGTCGTGGGCGGCACCGGCCTGACCAAGGCCAAGATCATCCAGACCAAGAAGATTTTCCGCACCAACGAGGCCGACGAAGAGGCGGGCGAGGACCTGCACTTTGGCTACAGCGCGACCGCCCTGTCGGACGTGTTGACCGACGTGCAGCTGACTTCGGCCGATTACCTGGCCGTGCAGATGCTGCAGAACGGCACGATGAAGGGCCGCTGGATGGGCTTCACCTGGGTGCCGACCGAGCGCTTCGCCAAGGTGTCCACCACCCGCTTCCTGTACGCCTGGGCTAAGTCCGGTGTCGTGCTGGGCAAGGGCGAGGACGTGGTGACCCGCGTCGGTGAAGACCCGGGCAAGGGCTTCAATGTCCGCATCTACGCCAAGCAGTCCCTGGGCGCGGTTCGCGTCGAGGAAGAAAAGGTCGTCGAGGTGCAGGCCATCGAGTCCTGATCTGCCGGGGCTGGTTCGCCAGCCCCTTGACCCCATCCCCGCTTTAGGAGAACACCATGGCTGTTGAAAACGTCAAGAGCGCTGCGATCACCACCGCAGACGCTGCCCCGCCCCTCCCGAACCAGGTGCCGATGCGCCTGGCCAATGCCCGCGTGCGTGAAAGCATCGGCCGCGCCGCCATCCCCGCGTCCGCTTCCATCGGGTCCATCGCCCGCGTGCTCCGCATCAAGTCCAGCGACCGTGTGGGCGCCTTGCTTCTGTCCTGCACGGCCCTCACCGGCGCCGCCGCGGACGTCGGCCTCTACGACATCCCGACGGTCAACGCCGGCGCGGTCGTGGATGTCGATCTGTTCGCCTCGGCCCAGTCCATCGCCACGGCCCTGGCCAACACGGACGTGCTGCGCGAGTCCGGCACCATCACGGTGGCGCGTCTGGAAGAGCCGGTCTGGCAGCTGCTGGGCCTGACCGCCGACCCGGGCAAGCAGTACGACATCGCGCTCACCTTCACCGCGGCCACCACGCCGGCGGGTGACGTGGCGCTCCGGGCGCAGTTCGTCAGCAACGACTGATGCTCCGAAGAGGTCTGCTGCTGACCGTTGCACAACTCGGGGCGCCAAGTGCGCCCCGAGGTTTATTAGGAGCCGCCCGTGACCAGCGCCGTACAAATCTGCTCCAACGCCCTGGTGATGCTGGGCGACAAGACCGTGGCGTCCTTCAACGAGGACCCGGACCGGGTGACCGTCGTGTCGAACCTCTGGCCCCTCGTGCGGCTGTCGGTCTTGCGCGCTCACCCGTGGAACAGCGCGTGCAAGCGCGTCGTCCTATCTCCTGACGCGGCCGGCCCGGCATTCGGGCCTTGGACGTACCAGTTCACCGTCCCTGGCGACTTCGTGCGGGTGAACAGCGTAGGCATCGACGGCTGCGAAGACCCCTACATGCTCGAGGGCCGAAAGCTGCTGATGGATACTTCCATCTGCCACCTGCGCTACGTGTTCGACCAGGAAGACCCGAGTCAGTGGGATTCGCTTCTGGTGGACGTGATGACCTACGCCATGGCAGCGCGCGCGGCCTACGCCATCACGGGCTCGACCTCTCTGGCCGAGGCCATGGCCGGGCAGTTCCAGAACATGCTCAAGACGGCCAAGGCCGTGGATGGGCAGGAGAATCCACCGGAAACGCTGGGCAATTTCCGGTTCCAGCAGGTCCGTGGCTGATGCCAAAGGTCAACTACCCCCTCACCAACTTCACGGGAGGCGAAGTCTCGCCAAAGCTCCGAGGGCGCGTTGATATCCCTCCGGTGCAGAATGGGGCCGAGACGATCATCAACGGCATCTGCGTGGCCCAGGGCGGCGTGCTGCGCCGGTGGGGCAAGGCTTTCGTCGCCGAGGTCAAGGACAGCACCAAGCGGACGCGGCTGATCCCGTTCGTGTTCAACAACGACCAGGCCTACATGATCGAGGTCGGGGATAGTTACGCCCGGTTCTACAACCAAGATGGCGCCCAGATCCTCGACGGCGTGAGCCCCTACGAGATCGCCACCCCCTACAACACCGCGCAGATCCTGGAAGTGGACTACACCCAGGGCGGCGACACCATGTTCTTGCTGCACCAGGGCGTGGCGCCCTATCGGCTGCAGCGGTTTGCGGACGACCTATGGGTCTTTGCAGCCGCGCCTTTCACCAGCCACCCCATCGCCGAGCTGGGCGTGCGCCCGGCCACCACGCTAACCCTGTCCTCAGAGGCGGTAGGCTCGCGCACCTTCACCGCCGGCGCCGCGGCGTTCTTCGAGTCCGACATCGGCCGGGCCATTTATTCGGCCAGCGGCATCGGCGAGATCACCGCATACATCAGCGACACCGTGGTCACGGTTGCCGTGACCCAGGCTTTCGAAAGCACCTCCCTGTCCTCGGGGGAATGGGTGATCGACGGCAGCCCGCTGGCCTACGCGCAGCCTTCTGCGAAGTCGCCGGCCGGCGGCATCATCACGGTGACGATCACCACCTTGGCCGGAAGTGCCACCCAGACCATTACCGGGCTGGCGTTCTTCTCGGGCACGGTGACGGTCACCACCAGCGTGCCCCATGGCTTCATGGTGGGCCAGACCGTGGTGGTTTTCGGCAACGACCCGCCCGAGTACAACGGCTCGTTCACGATTACCGCCGTGCCGCTTTCCACCACGTTCCAGTACGCAACCCTCGACACCCCGGGCACCGCGTCGACCTTCGGCACGGCCGAGCTGATCCTGTTCACCGGGGCGGGCGGCTTCCGGACGGGCGACGTGGGCAAGTACCTACGCATCAACGGCGGGCTGGTCAAGATCACCGCCTATGTGAGCACGACCACGGTCAATGCCGAGATCGTCCAGGACTTGACCAGCACGGTCTCGGCCCCGCCCTATGCCTGGACGATCGAGGAAAGCGTCTGGAGCACCGTCAACGGTTGGCCGCGCACCGGAACGCTTTACCAGCAGCGGCTGTGGCTGGCCGGGTCCGCCGGCTACCCGCTGACCGTGTGGGGTTCAGCGCTTGCGGAATCGCTGGAGTTCGTGGGCGGACCGCTGGCGACCGACCCGGTCAGCTATTTGGTGAGCACGGACCGGTACGACCCGATCCTGCACATCACCCACTGCAAGGCCCTGGTCGCGCTCACGGGCGGCGGCGAGTTCACCTTTGCCGCGGGCAGCAAAACCGCGCTCGGTCCGACGAACGTCCCCAAGATCGACGAGCAATCCAACTACGGCGCCAAGAAGATCGCCCCCGAGCGCGTGGGCAACGAGCTGTTCTTCGTGCAGGCCGGTGGCAACCGCATCCGGGCGATGTCTCCGGACCAGTACGACCAGCGCAACTACGGCGCCTTCGATATGTCGGCGCTGGCCGAGCACCTGTACCGCGTCGGCATCGAGCAGATCGCCTACCAGAAAGACCCGGAGCCGCTGCTGTGGCACGTCCTGGCCGACGGCCGCATTGGGCTGCTGTCGGTTGATCGGGAGCAATCCCTGATTGCCACCAGCCAGATCATCACAGACGGCATTTACGAGGACGTCGCCACGCTGCCAACGGGCGACGGCGAACAGACGTGGGTGATCGTCAACAGGACCATCAACGGCGTGACCAAGCGCTACATCGAGCGCTTTGTGCCGGGCCTGCATACCGACAGCGCCATCACCGGGACCAGCGGCCCGGGATCGGCGGTCTGGACCGGCCTGGACCATCTGGAGGGCAAGACGGTGGACTGCGTGGCTGATGGGGTGGATATGGGCCAGTTCACGGTCACGGGCGGCTCCATCACCCTCCCGCGCCTGGCCTACGCGGTCGAGATCGGACTCAACTACGTGACCCGCATCAAGACGCTGACCCCTGAGATCGGCACCGGTTCGGGCAGTTCCCAGGGCGACAACTGCAAAATCAACAAGGTCACCATTCGGCTGCTCGAGACGATCGGCGGCGAGCTCGACGGAACCCAGCTCCAGGCACGCCGGCTGGTTCCGGCCAACCTCGACGCCCCGCTGGCGCCGTACACCGGCGACGTGCAGCTCACCAACCTTGGCTGGGAAAAGGGCGTGGCGCAGCTCGAGATCACCCAGTCGCGGCCCATGCCGTTCCACCTTCTGGCCGTGTTCTACAAGATCACGGTCAACGAGGGCTGACGGATGGACGTCCGGATCCAGCCTGCCACCACGGACGCCCTGGCCTATATCGGCCAGAGGCTTCGGCGCGCGGACCGCATCGAACTGGGCTTGGGCAAGAACGAGGACGGCGTGCACGTCCTGCTCGAGTCAGCCGAGGCTGCGCGGTGGTGCCACGTTGCGCACGTGGATGGCGTCCCCGCCGCTGTCTACGGCGTCAACCCGCACGGGCAGAACCCGCGATGGGGCGCCCCGTGGTTGCTGGCCACCGACGAGGCCCGCCGCCTGCGCCGTGAGCTGCTGACCCATTCGGTGCCCGAAGTCGAGCTGATGCTGGCCGGCTTCCCCTTCCTCATCAACATCGTGCACGACCGACATCACGCCGCCATTCGCTGGCTGATCTGGCTGGGCTTCACGGTTGCCTTCGACCAGCCGCAACGCCGCGGCGGCCTTACGTTCCTCCCCTTCTGGATGGGAAACCAATATGTGTGAGCTGAATGACTTCTCGCACGCCGAGCAGGCGGGGCCGATGCCGACGCCTTGCCATATCCCGGTAAGCCGCCCAGGCCGCGCCATTCGGCTCAACCGCGACGGCTATGCCGAGATCAACCGTAAGGTGGCGGGCTGCTGCGTGACCCGGCGCGCCCACCGCGTTCGCTTCGAAGCCGTGCGCGGCGCGCTACAGCCAGGCCAGATGATCGACCACCTGTGCCGCGTGCGCGCCTGCTGCAACCCGGAGCATCTGGAGCCGGTGGACGCAGCCGAAAACGTCCGGCGCGGGAGTTGCACGAAGTTGACGTCCGACGACGTGCAAGCAATTCGCGCTTTGGTGGCGGCCGGTGCGACCCAAATTGAAGCTGGCAGGCGCTACGGCGTTTCGCAGGGCCATGTGAGCAGTATTGTTCGCGGCAAATTCTGGGCTGACGGCCCGTGCCCCGCGTGGGAACTGGTGAAAAGGAGAAGCCATTTTGTGTGAGCCTGCGACCATCGCCATGATTACCGTCAGCCTGCTTTCTGCGGGCATGGCTGCGCACACCGCCAATCAAGCCGGCAAGCAGCAGGCGGCCTGGGCCGACTACGAAGCCAAGCAAGGCGAGGCCGATGCCAACGCCGAGCGCGGCGCGGGCCAGGTCGAGGCCGAGCGAATCCGAAAGATGGGCAAGCGGCAGCAGGCCGAAGCTCAAGCGGCGTTCGCCGGCGCCGGTATTGGGGTGGGCGAGGGGACGCCGCTGGACATCAACCGCGACATCGCCGCCGGCGCCGAGGCAGATGCGTACATGGCCATCGTGGCCGGAGATGATCGCGGCGCACGGCTCGACGCCGGGGCGCAAGGCGCCCGGCTGAGTGGGGCGAATGCCCAATACGCCGGCAAGATGAGCGCGTATGGCTCCATGCTGGAAGGCGCATCGGCGGTCGCCGGTGGCTGGAAGTCCAGCAAGTCGGCGGGCACGGGGTTCAAGGTATCCAGCGGCACCTACGGTAGCAACATGAAGGGGGGCGGCTGATATGGCCCGCATCCCCGACGGCAGCGGCTTCGGCAACGCTGGGCCGGTGCGGCCGCAGGGTGGCGCCGCTCGGAACCCCGGCACGGCGGGCCTCGATGCGCTGGGCGGGCTGGCCCGCCAGATCGGCGGCATGGCCCAGCAGCAGCTCCAGAAAGCCCGCGCAGACGACGACGCGCTGGCCCGGGCCAAGGCGTCCAATGCGCTGCTCGACCACGAGCTGGCCATTCAGGCGCGTGCGGACGACGTAGCCAGCCGAGTGAGCACAGGGGAACTGGACTACCGCGAGGCTGATTCGTTCTATCAGGCTGAGGTCGAGAAGATAAAGGCCCCCGACTTCACCAACCTGGATCCGGTGCTGGCTGAGCAGGTGCGCGGCGGGTTGACCCGAAACGCTGTCAGTGGCCGGACCACGATCGCCCGCGTGACCGGAGCCGCAAAGCGCGCAGACTTCCGTAGCCAGTTCGCCACGGCGCTCGACAGCCTGGGGAAGCTGGCTGCGGCGCCGGATGCCGACATCGACGCCATCAACGGCAAGGCCCGGGCGTTCCGGGCCCTGGCGCTGCAGGCCGAGCTGCCGCCCGACCAGGTGGACAAGGCGCTGCAGGACTTTTCGGACAAGAACTGGACCAACCACGCGACCCAGCGGTACATCAACGGCCGCGACGACGTGGAGAGCCTGACGCAGCTCGAAACCGACCTGACCGCCGAGGATGGCTTCTACGCCGCGCGGCTCGATACCGACAAGCGCAATGCGCTCCTGTCCCAGGTCATGGGGGGGCGCACGCGGCTGGAGGCCAAGGCCGGCGTGGATGCCGATAGGCGCGAAGCGGTGGCCGAGCGTGAGGTAACCTGGTTCCGTGACCAGCTGGTGACCGGCGTGGAGATCACCGGCGAACGTTGGCAGGAAGGCATTGCCAACGTGCAGGGCACCGCACAGGAAGGCGCGTTCCAGCAGGCCCGGGCCATGGCATCCGAGATTCAGCAGTTCCGGTCCCAGCCGTTTGCCGACCAGGAAGCGTATTTGCGCGCGCTGGAGTCGAGGACCAAGACCACCCCCAGCGACGACCCCAAGCGCGACCTGTCCCGACTGAGCACCCTGCGCTCGGCGTTCGACGCCGCCAAGAAGCAGGCCCAAGAATCGCCGCTGTCGTTCGTGCAGAACCAGACAGGTATCGTGGTGCCGCCGCTGGATATCCAGTCCTTGGCCGGCGGTGACCCGGGGCTGGTGGCTGCGCAGCTGCAGTCGCGGTTCGCTATCCTGGGCTCGCTGCGAAAATCCTACGGTGAGGACGTCGCCCGCAACCCGTGGCTGCCCGAGGAAGCGGCCATGGTGCGCTCGTTCTTCTCCCAGGCCGACGACCGCGCGCGGCTGAGCTTCCTGTCCGTGCTCTCGGGCACCACGCCGGACGCACAAAGCTACGCCTCGGCGCTCAAGCCCATCGCGGCCGATGAGCCGCTGTTCATGGCTGCCGGTCTGGCGCAGTTCCGCAAGCTCAAAGGGGCCGACGGCTCCGACGTGCCCACGCTGATTTTGGCGGGCGCGCGCATTCGTGCTGACAAGTCGGTGCCCCAGCCGGGGGACCGGGAGCTGCGCCGGGCGTTCGATGAGCGTGTCGGCGAGGCCCTTCCCGATGGCAGCCCGGCCCGGCAAAAGGCGTTTGACGTGTTCGCAGCGGTGTACGCCGGGCGGGCCCAGTCCACCGGCGTCCGGCACGAAGACGCCGGCGGCACCATCGAAGCTGACCGGAAGGTGGCTGATGCCGCCATTGAAATGGCCACCGGCGGCGTGACCGAAATCAACGACGTGCGCGTGCTGCGTCCCTACGGCATGGATGAACAGCAGTTCGAGGACCGGCTGGGGCGCGGGGTGCGCGCCGCCGCCGAGGCCAGCGGGCTCGAGGCAAGCGTGCTCGATGATCTGCCGGTCATGCCGGTGCCAGGGGATGAGGGGGCGTATCACCTAGTCAACGACGGGGCCATCCAAGTCGACCCGAAAACCCGCAAGCCCATCGTGGTGCGCGTCCAATGAGCTGGCTCGACGACCTCTCGACGGAGCAGGAAAAGGCCAACGCGGCCGCTGGGCTGACGTACACCGACGCGGCCCCGGCGCCGGGCTTCCTGACCAATGCCAGCCAGGGGTTCAAGGGGGTTCCCAAGGGGCTGATCGATGCGGTGAACTTTGCCGACGCCGGGTTCAGTCGCGTGGGGGCCGCCATCGAAGGCGCAGCTGGCATCGAGGCCGTGCCCGGGTCCATGGGCGACAGGACGGGGCAGGAAGACCGCCAGCAAATCATGCGCGACCAGTACCGCCGCGAGTACGGGATCGACGCCGCGACGGTGGGCACGGCCGGGCAAATCCTCTATGAGGTCAACAAGATCATCCCGCGCACCGTCGTGGGCTCAGCCATTGCCGGGCCATTGGGCGGGGGCCTCGCGGCCGGCGCCCCCGAGGGCATGGCCGTGACCGACGACGCCATCGACAGCGGCATCGACGAAGACACCGCCCTCAAGCTCGGCGTCACCCGCGGGCTTAGCACCGGCATTGGCGCCGTCCTTCCGGGCTCGGGCGTGGTCAAGGGCGCCGTCGCTGACCTCGTGGCTACCACGGGCCTGAACGTCGGGCTGGGCGTGGCAGACCGCTACGCATCGGCCGAGATTCTGCGATCTGGCGGCTACGAGGCCCAGGCCGCGCAGTACGAAACCTTCGACCGCACGGCCATGACCGTGGACGCAGTACTTGGCGCGGCCTTCTGGGGCGTTGGGCGGGCCACGCAGGCGCCGAGCGTGCCGAGCAAGGTCGAGGTCCAGGCGGCGCTGGCTTTGAACGCCGACCTGCAGCGCCGGGGTGCTGGCCCGGGCCTGCCCGTGGACCCTTCCTCGGCGCGTGCGCACGGGGACGCGATCGACACCGCCATCGACTCCTTGCTGCGCGGGGAGCGCGTGGACATTGGCGAGGCCATACGGGGCGCCACGTTCCTGCGCCGGCCGCAGGTCGAGGTGTCGCCGGAGCTGCGGGCGGGGTATGAGCCGGATTCGCCAGGGTTCGATTCGGCGGTGGCTCGTGTGCTCGACGACGAGGGGGGCTTCGTGGACGACCCGGCCGATCGCGGCGGCGCCACCAACTTCGGCATCAGCACGCGCGCCAACCCGGACGTGGACGTAACCACGCTCACCCGGGAGGGCGCGGCGAACATCTACCGTCAGCGGTACTGGAACGCCATCGCCGCCGACGCGCTGCCGGCAGACATGCAGGGCGTGGCCTTTGACGCTGCGGTGAATCAGGGCGTGGGCTGGACCCGTCGCGCGCTCGCCGAAGCGGACGGCGACACGGCCGCATTCATCAAGTTGCGCGAGGCGCGCTACCGCGAGATCGTCGCTAATGATCCCAGTCAGGCCAAGTTCCTACGCGGCTGGCTTAACCGGGTGGGCCGCTACAAGGAAACCAACGATGCGGGCCGGGCCCTGCGCGAACGCCTGGTGCGTGAGCCGGCCCAACTCGAGGCGGAGTACGCCACCCGGCCGGATGCCAAGGGCGGGCAGGTGCTCAACACCGACGTGGCGCGCGAGCTGTCGCCCGAGTACCTGTCCGATCGCACCCGCTCAGCGGACGTGCACGAGGCCGCCAGCGACTTCGTGAAAAACCTCTACGCCGAGCGACTGGCCCGCCCCACCCCGGAGGGCATGGATCGACGGGTGCTGTTCACCGCCGGCGGCACCGGCGCCGGCAAGACCACTGGCGTCGAGGCGATGGGCGCCGGCCTGGGCAGGCCCGAGATCGTTTACGACACCAACATGAACACGCTGGGTTCGGCCGTCGAAAAGGTCGAGCAGGCGCTGGTGGCTGGGCGCGACGTCAAGATCGCCTACGTCTACCGCGACCCTGTCGAATCGCTCACCAGCGGCGCCATCACTCGGGCGCAGCGTCAGGCCAAGGAGTTCGGCAGCGGTCGAACGGTGCCGCTGAGCGAGCATGCCAAGACACATATGGGCGTGCGTGGCGTCATGGAGGATCTGGCGAAGCGGTACGAAGGCGACCCGCGAGTGGAAATGATCGCGATCGACAACAGCCGCGGTAAGGACAATCAGGTAATGGTCGAACTTGCAGACCTGCCACAAGTGGAGGAAACTACCCTACATGAACGCCTCCAAGAAGCTCTCGACCAAGCCCGCGAAGGCGGCCTCGACGAAGCCATCTACCGCGGCTTCGCAGCCCAAGGACGCCCCGATAGTGGGCTGGGCGGCAATCGGCGCCCACCTTGGGGCTCGCTGGAAAGAGCAGGACAAGGCCCGCAAGCCGGCCTGAGCCAGCCCACCGGCCTCGGAGCTTCTGGCTTCGGGGTTCGTGCCGCTGACCCCTTGCCCGGCACCACGCGCTCGGCAAACAAACCCACCCTGATGGACCCGGACGGCCCGGCTCCCACGCGCGACCCGGCCTCCGGCCTGCCGGATACCCCGGCCATCAAGGCCGCTGTCGAAAGCGCGGCCCTCGACCCCTCCCTGCAGATCGTGCTCGACGACGGAACCACCGTGCCGGCGTCCGAAGCGCTGGCCGGGCTGGCGCGTGAGCAGGCCCAGGCCGAAGTCGAAGCCAGCGGCTATCTCGCCGCGGCCAACTGTTTCCTGCGGAGCTGACCATGCAGCCCAACTGCGTCCAAGCGGTATCCAACGCCATCGGCCGGAGCCTGTCCAACGCCGACCAGCGCAAGATTGACGACGGCATCCAGAAGGCCATGCGCGACATCGCCCGCCGCGATGCGTCCGCGTGGCGCGGCAAGAGCGCCGATGAGCGCCTGATCGAAGGGGCCACCCTGGCAGGCCAGCGACTGGTGGCCGAGCAGGCCAAGAAGGCCCAGCGGGTGGCGCTGCAGATCCTGGCCACCAGCCGCATCGAGGCGCATCTGGCCAGCTTCCCCGGCAACCGGTTCGATGGGCTGTCCCGCGTGATTGCGTCCCATGCGGATACCCGGGGCAGTTTCTTGCCGATCGAGGCCCAGGCGCGCGCGATCGAAAAGGACGCGCTGCGCCAAATGATCGACACGCTGGAGGCCACCGACGCCCGGTTCTTCGGCCTGTTCGAGAACAAGGAGGGCGTGCAGGCGCTGGTGCGGGAGATTTTCGGAGAGGCCACCGGGGTGCCGCAGGCCAAGGCTGGCGCGGCCGAGTTCCGCAAGATCGCCGAAAGTCTGCGCCAGCGGTTCAACCGCGGCGGCGGCGACGTCGGCCAGCTCGACGACTGGGGAATGCCGCACCACCATTCCCAGTCCCGCGTCGCCCAGGCCGGGAAGGACGCATGGGTCGACGCTACCCTTCCGCGCCTGGACCGTGGCCGCTACCTGCGCGACGACGGCACGCCGATGGACGATGCGCAGGTGCGGGAGTTCCTGGGCGAGGCGTGGGTCACTATCGCCACGGGCGGCGTGAACAAGCTCGAGCCCGGCCGGGGCGCCGGCAACGGCATGAGGGCCAACCGGGGCAACGCCGAGCGCCAGATTCACTACAAGAGCGCCGACGACTACATGGCCTATCAAGAGCAGTTCGGCGAGCGCAGCCTGTACGAGGTCATGGTCGGCCACATCGCCGGGGTGTCCAAGGACATCGCCCTGGTGGAGACGATGGGCCCCAATCCCGACGCCGCCTTCCGGATGATGCGCGACCGGGCGATTCAGACCGAGACGCTGGCCAACCCGACCAAGGCGGGCAAGATCGAACAGCGGGGCCAGGACGTCGAGAACCTCTACAACTACGTGGCCGGGCGCACGCAGCCAGTGGCCTCGCGCCGCCTTGCAGAAACCTTCGACACCCTGCGCAACTGGATGACGGCCTCGCGGCTTGGATCGGCGGTGATCTCGTCCTTCTCGGACGAGGCGACCATGTACCTGTCCGCGCACGTGAACAAGCTGCCGCCGCTGCAGCTATTCGCCAATGAGCTAGCGGCCCTTAACCCGGCCAATCCGATGGAGAAGCGCCTGGCGCAGCGGGCCGGATTGGGCATGAACACCCTGATTTCCTCTCTCAACCGCTGGGGCAATGACTCGCTCACCGAGTCCTTTACCTCCCGCGTGGCCGGCGCCACCCTGCGCGCCTCGGGCCTCAATGCCCTGACCGACGCCCGGCGCCGCGCCTACGGCGTGACCATGATGGGTAGCATCGGGCAGATCACCCGGGACTTCGACAGCCTGGCCAAGCTCGAAGCCAGCGACCAGCGCATCCTCAAGTCCAAGGGCATCACCGACGCCGACTATGCCGTCTGGCGCGCGGCCACCCTGGAGGACTTCGGCCTGGGCAATGACACGATGCTCACGCCGGAGTCGATCTATCGCATTCCGGACGCCGACCTTCTGGCGGCCGGCATCGACAACCCGACCGCCGCCCGCGAGCAAGCTGCCACGCGCCTGCTGGGGACGGTGCTCGAGGAAACCGACATTGCCATCATCGAGCCGGGCGCCAAGGAGCGCACGCTGATGATGTCCGGCCTGCAGCGTGGCACCTGGAAGGGCGAGCTCACCCGGTCGTTCTTCCTGTTCAAGTCCTTCCCCATTTCAATGCTGACGCGGCATTGGGCGCGCGGCATGGACATGCCGACCGGGACGGGGAAGGCGGCGTATCTGGCCACCCTCATGGCCGGCACGACGGTGCTGGGCATGGCCGCGCTGCAGGTGAACGAGATGCTGCAGGGCAAAGACCCCCGGAACATGAACCCGGCCGAGAAAGGGGGTTCCCGTAACTGGATCGCCGCCTTCCTCAAGGGCGGTTCGCTGGGCCTGTATGGCGACTTCCTGTTCTCCGAGTCCAGCCAGTACGGTCAGTCCGCGCTGGGCGCCGCGCTGGGGCCGGTGGCGGGCCTGGCCGAGGACATTCTCAAGCTCACCCAGGGCAACGTGATGGAGGCCGCGCAGGGCAAGGAAACCAACGCCGGCGCCGAGGTCGTGAAGTTCGTGCGATCCAACACCCCTGGCGCGAACCTCTGGTATTCCAAGGCCGCGCTCGACCGACTGGTTTTCCACCAGCTGCAGGAGTATTTCAGCCCCGGCTACCTGCGCAAGATGAAGCGCCGGGCAGACAAAGAGTTCGGCCAGTCCTATTGGTGGGAGCCGGGAGAAGTGGCGCCAGACCGGGCGCCAGACCTTGAAAAAGCCGTGGAGGATTGACCATGCGACAGGACCAGATCGAGAAACTGCAGGCGTTGAGTGAGCAGCTGACGGACGTTTTTCTTTTTGAAGCGAACCCAAAAGAGTGGCCCGGCGAAGGACTGCTGCCTCGGCTGCTGTCCCAAGAGCAGCGCGGGGACCGCTACTGGTCCAAGAAGAACGCCGTGGCCACCATGGCCATTGTGGTGCGCATTGAGAGCCTGACCGGGCGCCTGGTCAACCCGCGCGGCAAAGATGCCGACGAAGATGCGGACAGCAACCTAGACGCCGAGATCAGCGCCGCCGAGAAGGAAGGCACGCGGCTGCTGGAAAAGGTGCTGGCCAAGTCGCGCGCCTAGCCTCGTGGACTCCCGACCTGTCAGCTTCCTGACCTTCTTCATCCTATGGGCGCGGGTGAAGGGCTGGGACGTGCCGCTGCTGCACGTGCGCATCTGCGAGTGGCTGGAGCATTGCGATTCCCGCGTCCGGGTGCTTCTGGTGTTCCGCGGCGCGGCCAAGTCCACGATCTACGCCTGCTACAAGGCGTGGAAGCTGTACCGGAACCGAGAGTGGCGGTCCCTGATCTATGCGGCCGACGACAAGCTGGCTGGCAAACTGACCCGAGACACCATCAACGTGCTGCGCCGGCATCCCTTGTGCGGCGGCATGTTGCCCTCCAAGCCGGGGGCCTTGAGCTTTTGGGTCAACGGGTCCGACGACCCACGTAACCCGTCCATGGAGGCGGTTGGCGTCAGTTCGAACGCCACCGGTTCGCGCGCCGATGCGGCCGACTTCGACGACATCGAGGTGCCAAAGAACATCAAGACCGCCGAGGCCCGCGAGAACCTTCGCAACAAGATCGACGACGTGACCCACATCCTGGTTCCGGGCTGGCAGAAGACCTTCGTCGGCACCCCGCACACACACGATTCGATTTACACCGAGCAGACCAACGGCGGCGCGGCCGTGCTCAAGATTCCCTTGTTCGACAAGGTGGCCCGCTACGAGCAGACCGACACGCGCACCCGCTACCGATTTGACTTCCCACTGACCGAGGACGGCCTGTACGTCATGGTGGGCATCCACAAGCCGGCGAAGCTGTTGGTCGAGGGCCGAGATTACCGGGTCGAGGGCCGCGAGGTGGTGTTCTCCCAGCCGCCGCGCGCGGTGCTCGACATCTGCACCGGATGCGCCTGGCCCGAACGATTCACGCGCGAGGAAATCGAACTCAAGCGCAAGGAAACACGAACCCTCAATGGCTGGGACAGCCAGTATCAACTGGAGGCCAAGCCCGTGAGCGAAGTCCGGCTCGACCCGGCCAAGATCATCCCCTACGACGTAGAGCCAGAAATCCGCGAGGCCAACAACGCGGTGGGCATGTTCCTGTCTGGCATCCAAATGGCCGGCGCTGCGCTGCGCTGGGATCCTGCCAGTGGCAAGCTGAGGTCGGACAAGTCCTGCGCGGCCCTGGTGCTGCAAGACGTGATGGGCCGGCGATACATCCACCGGGTGGTGGCGCTCACTGGGCAGGTGGCCGAGTTCGACGAGCACGCTAAGCGCATCATCGGCGGCCAGGTGTTCCAACTATGCGACCTGGTGGCCCAGTTCGGGCTGACCAAGGTCGAGGTGGAAACCAACGGGATCGGCGGCTTCGCCCCGGCCGTTCTAAAGGCGGCCCTGAAACAGCGCAAGCTGCAGTGTGGCGTGAAGGAAATCCAATCCATCGTCAACAAGAACGCCCGCATCTTGGAGGAATTTGAGCCGCTTCTGCTGTCGGCGGGGCAGCTTTGGGCGCACGTCTCTGTTCTAAACGGCGACTTCTGGGACCAGATGAAAGACTGGAACCCGGCCACGCAGAATCAGGACGACGACGACCTCGACGCTACCGCCGGTGCGCTGGGCGCCACGCCTGAACGGGTCGGCCGGATAGTCGGGAACCCGACCGCCACACCTCGGGAAGATTGGCGTCCAGAAGCGGGTGTTCACGAGGTCGTGCTCGATTTGGGCTGACCGCCGCCCGCGCCCACCGCGCGCGAGGCATCCATGACGGTCCCCCTGAACTACTCCCCGAACGTGGTTACCGCCAACGGGGCGACGACCATCTTCCCGTTTGGCTTCCTGGTGCTGGAAGCGGCGCACCTGGTCGTAGAGGTCGACGGCGTTCCCTTGGCTTACCCCTCGGGCTATGCAGTCACCGGTGTTGGCAGCGATGCCGGCGGCAATGCGCTGCTGACCGCGCCCCCAGCCGCCGGCGCCCGCGTCGTGTGCCGCCGGGCAACACCTTTTGAACGGCAGACCGATTACCAGAACCTGGGCGATCTGCTGTCCGACACGCTCAACGCTGACCAGGACGCCCCCATCCTGATGCTGCAGGAGCTCAAGGAAGCAGGCGGCCGAGCGCTGACCCTTCCGGTGGGCTCCGGGGCCACGCCTGAGTTGCCCCCAATGGATCCGGGGCGATTCGTGCGCACGCGACTTGACGGCTCTGGGTTTGATTACGTCGAGGGCACGGGAGCCTTGCCGGGAAACTTCACACAGTCGGGCACGGGCGCGGTAGGGCGGAGCTATGACGCGAAGCTCGGCGAGCTGTATGTTTCCCCCGAGGACTTCGGCGCCAAAGGCGACTTCAACCCCGAGGCATTCATCGGAACGGACGACTCTGCCGCATGGAACGCGATGCTCACTTGGCTGCGGACGCAGACGGCGAGGGATGCTTTCGGCGTGGTCCTGGCGGTCCCTGACCGGGACCAGTTCACCAAGTTCGTTATCCGATGCCGACCTGGCGCTATCTACCGCCTTGATTCAAGCCTGAACTTCACCGGCTTCCGGTCGCGCGGCGTTCACGTGATGGGCAATGGCGCCACGCTTTACAGCTACGGAATCAACAACAAGCCGGTGGTCGACGGCATCTGGTCGCGTGGTCTGTACCTGCACGACCTGCTGATCTACGCCGAGAACGGGACCTACAGCGGCAGCGGAGTTCAGCCTAGCTATGGCCTTGTCGTTGGCCGCAAGAACAGTGACGACGGAAGCGAACACCACTGTGAGAACGTCCGCATCGTCGGCTGGTTCAATAGGGCTTGCTACTTGAACCTAAGTGGCGAGCTTATTTCTTGGACAAAGTGCGCGCTCGAGAACTACGTCAGCAGCACGACGGACTTCACTGGTCTGGCGATGCACCTAACGGACACGGTAGAGGGCGGCTTTACGTCTGACTTCCAGACCATCGGCGTGCTGCCGGCGTTCGGAATGAACAACAACTTGTTCACGCAATGCAACATTCAAAGCGCGAATGGTCCTGGCATCCGCCTTAATGGCGTGACGCGCTCCGTTCGGTTCGTCGGCTGCTACTGCGCGGTGACGTCCGCCTTCCCGGCCGTGAAAATAAGGGGCAACCATTACAAGATGGAGCTGGACATTTCCGTCGAAACGTCCAGCTGCACCGCCAACGTCGAGTTCGACGTGGTTTCTAACAACGTCAATATCTACGGCTTTCGAATTCACGAACATAGCGGGCAGGCTATCAATCTGATGCGCTGCCAGACCGGCATCGGCACGGTGACGATTGTCAATGGCGACATCGAAGTGGAAGGGTGGACGGGAGCAAACGCAGCAACGGCGAAGCTGGCTGCTAACTCGCCGATCGTCTACCACGGACGGATAAAGATCGGCGCGACAACGGCCAGCTTGCACGATTTTATTGGCTTCGTTGGCATCCGTGCAGAAATACACACCGCGGCCGCGTTCTCTGCAATCACCAATATTCCGGGCGCCGGGTACATCGCCTTTTATTCGAGCCAAGAACCGTACCCATACTTCCAAGGTGTCGCTGGAACGGCGCTGCGTATGGCTGGCGCGATTCAAGTCACCTCTGTGCTGGACCAGAACGCGGCCCAGGTCCTTGGCACCCGTGCAACCGGATGGACGGCGGCGACCGGAACGGCCAACAAGGGCGCGTTCGCCACCGGGTCCGCCACCTTGCTTAACTGCGCCGAGAGAATCAAGGCGCTAGAGGACATGCTCCGCACTCACGGGATGATGAACTGATGAACGAGCGCGACGAGGCCGCCATCAAAGAAGCTGTCAAGGAGCTGGACGCGCGGTACATGCGGGCCATCGTCAAAGAGGCCGTCAAGGAATTGGTGGCTGAATACGTCAGGGTGTTTGGCTGGTGGTCAATCCGCACTATCGGCGTAGCGCTGGCTGGCGCCGGGATCATGCTCGTCATGTGGGCGGCCGGGTACGCGAAGGTGGCGGGGTGATGTTCGCCTTCGGCAAGACCAGCCGCGCCAGGCTCGACACCGTGCACCCTGACCTGCAGCGCGTGGTCGCACGGGCGCTCGATCTGTCGCCCATCGACTTCATGGTGCTCGAGGGAGTCCGCACGCCGGAGCGCCAGCGCGAGCTGTACGGCCAGGGCCGCACCACGGCGCAATGCACGGCCGCCGGGATCTCGGTGAAGTACGCCAAACCGCACCTGCAGAAAGTGACATGGACGCTGCGCTCTAACCACTTCGCGGCTGCTGACGGTCTTGGCCGGGCCGTGGACCTGGTGCCGTGGCCGGTGGACTGGCGCGACCTGGCCAAGTTCGACGCGATCGCCACGGCCATGTACTCCGCGGCGGCCGAGCTGGGCATCGGCATCCGCTGGGGGGCGAACTGGGATGGCGACGGCAACTGGCGCGAACATGGTGAAACCGATTCGCCGCACTTTGAACTGGAGCCGCAGGCATGACCGACCAAAAGAAAACCGGCATCACCCTCACCGCGCTGGTCGCGGCCGTGATCCTCGTCGCCGGGGCGTGGAAGCCGATCGAGCCCGCGCTGACGTGGGTCGTGGCTAACCTCGGGGCGATCTTCGCCCGCGAGCAGGTGCAGGCGCTGCTGGCTTCCTCGGCCATCGGCATCACGTCGGGGGCGTGGCTTCCGCACCTGCTGCCGTCTGGCTGGCCGGCTGGGCGCACGAAGTTGGTCACGGGCCTGATCGGCGCCGGCCTGACATTCGCTGCGGCCCTGGCGCTTGTCCCCGATCGCGTCGGTTTCGTGTACGCCATGCTGGCCGCGTCCGCGACCCCAACTGCCTCGCAGGCCATCGCCGGGCTGATCTACTGGCTCAAGCCGTGCGCCAAGCCGGCGAGCCTCAAGTGATCTGGCTGCTGGTCAACGCCTGGTGGATGCTCCCCGCGCTGGTGGCGATTCCCGCCCTTATCGTCCTGTTCGGGGCCGGTGGCCCGCTGGCGCTGCGATCTCTCGCCAAGCGCGTCCCTGCGCCCGTCTGGCAGGGGCTGGCGGTCGTGCTGGCCGTGTCGCTGGCGTCGAGCTGGCTGATCGGGATTGGCGAGGGCAGGTGTCAGGCCGCGCAAGTGAAAGCCGAGGCGAAGGCCGACAAGCGGGCGTCAGCCGTGGCAGACAAAACTGCCGCCGCGTCTGACGAGGCCCGCAAAACCATCCGCAAGGAATCCCAAGATGCCGTCACCGAAGTACGCACGATTGTCCGCACTTTGCCTGCTACCTGTCCTGCTCAGCCTGAGCGCATGTCAGAGCTTGGGCGAGCAGCGGTGGAAGCCGCGAGTAGAGAGCTGCTGGCAACCCCGTGACGCCGAGCTGGCCGACTGGCCCGAACGCCTAGAGGACTTCCCCGTCGCCGGCCTGCAATGGCTGGCGGTCATTCGGGAGGAACGGCGGCTTGAGGCGATTGAGCGCCAGTGTGTGGGGGAGCTTTGAGGTTCCCAGCCCCGGAACCCCATCAGCGCCTTCCCATTTCCTCCCCACAACAGGCCGCGCAGCCCGTCCTGCCGGCCTCTCCGTTGCCTATTTCCGGCACCATTTGATGGTTTCAGGCGGTTCCAGTGCTCTGAAATGAAAAAAAACCCCGGATTTTCCGGGGTTTTTTATGCGCGGTATTCCGTTTTTCAGTTCCCCAGCGCCTGTGCAAACGCACAGCCCTCCTGGATCCCCAGCTTGCAGCCATTGTTGAAGTAGCGGGCTGCCGCGGCCCGATCTTCGGGTCCACCCTGGGCATCACGCGACATGATCCCGGCGTTCATGCAGCCGGGCGCCGAACCCGCGTTGCAGCTCCTCGCGAAATTCTTCTTCGCGGCGACAAGGTCCTGTGGGACGGCTCCGCCGCTGTACTGGATCGCGCCCAGGTCCAGGCAGCCTTCCGCACGGCCGAGGTCACAGGACTGTTCGAAGGCCTTCGCTGCTCCCGCCACGTCGACGCCACCGCCCTGGCCATCACGCTGCATCATGCCGTAGCCGTAGCAAGCATCGGCGCCGGAATGCGAGCAGCTTTTCCCAAAGTATTCCCGTGCCTTGGCGGGATCGGCCGAATTGATCTGATTGAAGTAGTGCATTGCGGCGATGTTGTAGCAGGCCGTACCGAAGCCCGCATTGCAGGCATTGGTCAAGGGTGCCAGCGCTTGCTCCGGCGATTTTTCACCGCCCAGGCCATCTTTGACCATGGCGCCGTAGTTCTCGCAGGCTTCCATGATGTTCTGGGCGCAGCCGCGCTGGTAAACCGATCGCGCAAGCACGTCGTCCTGTGCGCCGCCCTCGCCCTTTCGGGCCATTGCGCCGAGGTTGGTGCAGGCCTCGCCATTTCCGTCCGTCATACAGGACTGTTGGTAGCTGGCACGTGCGGACTCAAAGTCGCCGCGATTGAAGGCTTCCTGGCCCTTGAGGGCATTTTCCATGGATTGTGCTTGCGCGAACGACGCCGCCAGCAAAACGGTGACGGCAAGGCCGCGAATGATCAGTTTTCGGTGCATGTGCTTTTTCCCCTTGTGTTCATCGGCAAAGATTGGAGTTGCCGCCGCCCATCGTGCAGTGGGCATAGCGATAACGTGATCGCGTTTCCTGGCTGATTTCAGCCGAACTTTTCATCCGCGGTGAGCTGCTGGATCCGCCCGACGCCGCCGGACGGTAGCCGGTTCCGCCGCCGCCGGCAGCCTGCCAGCGCCCGGTGGAAGCCCCAGGCATGTTGGTGCAGTTGAAGATGCCGCAGTCGTTGGCGCGGCTGCGCCCGCTGAGTTCGGCGTTGATGATCTGGTTGAGTTGTCCGGTCGGGAACCAGTAGTCCAGGACGTACAGATTGTCCTTGAAGATGCTGGCCATCTGGCCCGCGCGGTAGGTGGCCTCCAGGGCCAATGCCGCGTCATCGGCAGACTTGCTGTGATAGATCGCCGTGTATATCGCGCTGTCGTATTCGCCCTGTGCAAGGAACGAACGCACGATTTCACTGGCGCGTTCGGTCGCCTGCATTCGCGCGGCCGCGGCTTGGCGTTGCTGTGCTATCGCCCGCTCGTTCTGCTCGCGCCGCTGGCGCAATGTGCTGGCGAAGTCACAGGCGGTCTTGCGTTCGGCCGCACCGTTGCCGCAGGCCTTCTGCGCCACCTGTTCCGCCGGGAGCACGTCCTCGAGGTTGTAGAAGATCCGCGCCAGGTCCAGGCAGGAGGTCCAGCGGCCGAAGTCGCAGTTGACGCGTCGGTAGCGCAGCGACTTCTCGGCGTCGAACTCCGGCGAAGCCGGGTCGGAGTAGATCACCTCGGCGACTTCGCAGCCCGTCCGGTCCTGCTTCACACAGGCCTGCTGTGCGAAATTTCCCGCCATCGACCAATCGGCCTCGACGTCGTCGGAACCCTCGGCGTATATGAGCGAAAGTCTGCCGCAGGCGGCAGCCTCCCGTGCCAGGCACGCCTGCTGCAGGAAACGAAGGCTAAGGAAGATGTCGAACCCGGGCTGCGCCGGGTCGGAGAGCATCAGCCCGGCGCTGGCGCAGGCCGGGCGGTCGCCGGCATCGCAGCGTTGTGTCAGCTGCGCGATGTCGCTGGCCGGGGCTGGACTTGGCCAGGCGAAGGCGATGACGCCCGCCAATAGTGCGGCAACTACTGTTGAAGCGCTGGTTGGATTCATTCTTCGCTCTCGGGGCCGGGTTTCTCGGTAATTGGCTCGAACATACCTTCATCACCGGATTGGTATCAAACTTCCGACACGACCCGGTGCAGCCAAGGCGGCAGTTGTTCGCTGACGCTGCTGCGGTATCGGACCGGGTCAGCCCCGGCTCGGGGCGAGCGCCGGGATTTCGCCAGCGAGGCCGGGTTCCGCTGTGGCGTAGCCTTCGATCTGGCGCTCGATCAGGGCTGAATCGTCTCACCTCCTGCGAGCCGGGGCCGTTAGAGTGTGGGCTGCAAACTTCCCCCGGGTTCCCAGGCATGGCCAAGGCAAAAACCGCGTACGTGTGCACCGATTGCGGTGCGTCCTCCAGCAAATGGCAGGGCCAGTGCGGCGAGTGCGGCGCCTGGAACACCATGAGCGAATTCGTCATCGAGCCCGCGAGCGCCTCCAAGGGCGGCAGCGCCGCCACGCCGGCACGGCAGGGCAGTTGGGCCGGCCGGCCGGAGGCGGCCGGTGTGGTGGCGCTCAAGGACGTCAGCCAGGACGCCGAGGTCCGCGTGTCCACTACCATCGGCGAGCTCGACCGTGTGCTGGGCGGCGGCCTGGTCGAAGGCTCGGTGGTGCTGGTGGGCGGCGACCCGGGCATCGGCAAATCCACGCTGCTGCTGCAGGCGCTGGCCTTGATGTCGGCGAACATGCCGGCGCTCTACGTCACCGGCGAAGAGAGTCTGGCGCAGGTGGCCGGCCGCGCCCAGCGGCTGGGCCTGCCCCTCGACAACCTGCATGCGCTGGCCGAGACCTGCGTGGAAAAGATCCTGGGCCAGGCGGCGTCGGCCAAGCCGTCGCCGAAGTTGCTGGTGGCCGACTCCATCCAGACGCTGTGGAGTGAGCTGCTCACCGCCGCGCCCGGCTCGGTCAGCCAGGTGCGCGAAAGTGCCGCGCGCCTGGTGCGCTTCGCCAAGGAAACCGGCACCAGCGTTTTCCTGGTGGGCCATGTCACCAAGGAGGGCGGCATCGCCGGCCCGCGCGTGCTGGAGCACATGGTGGATGCGGTGCTTTATTTCGAAGGCGAGTCCGGTAGCCGCTTCCGCGTGCTGCGCGCGTTCAAGAATCGCTTCGGCGCGGTCAACGAGTTGGGCGTATTCGCGATGGGCGACAAGGGCCTGCGCGAAGTGCCCAATCCCTCGGCGATCTTCCTTTCCGGCAGCAGCACGCCGCAGCCCGGAAGCGCGGTGATGGTGACGCGCGAAGGCACCCGCCCGCTGATGGTGGAAGTGCAGGCGCTGGTGGACAAAAGCCCGCTGGCCAATCCGCGCCGGGTGGCGCTGGGCCTGGAACAGAATCGCCTGGCCATGCTGCTGGCGGTGCTGCACCGGCACGGCGGTGTTGGCGTCTTCGACCAGGACGTATTCGTCAACGTGGTCGGCGGTATCCGCGTGCAGGAAACCGCCGCCGACCTGCCGGTGCTGCTGGCGGTGCTGTCTTCGCTGCGGGACAAGCCGCTGGCTGACAAGACCGTGGTCTTCGGTGAAGTCGGCCTCAGCGGTGAGATTCGCCCGGTGCCCAACGGCGAGGAGCGTCTGAAGGAGGCTGCGACCCACGGTTTCAAGCGCGCCATCGTGCCCAAGGCCAATGCGCCCAAGAAGGGGGCCTACAAGGATCTTGAGGTCATCGCCGTCGAGCGCCTGTCCCAGGCCCTCGAAGCCGCCGCCGAATAGACTGTAGGAGGGGCTTCAGCCCCGAAGCTCTTCGTAGAAAAGCTTCGGGGCTGAAGCCCCTCCTACAGGGTCAGATGCGGTGCAGGACGAGTTCGTAGACGAACTTGCTGCCGAAGAAGGCGAGCAATAGCAGCGCCATCGCCACCAGGGTCAGCTTGGCGGCGCGCGGACCGCGCCAGCCCCAGCGCCAGTGGCCGAACAGCAGCACGCCCAGCACGATCCAGGACAGGATCGACAGTACCGTCTTGTGGCCAAGGTCCTGCGCGAACAGATCGTCCACGAACACCACGCCGGTGAGCAGGGTGAGGCTGAGCAGGGCGAAGCCGACCGCCAGGCTGCGGAAGAGCAGGGTTTCCATCTGCGTCAGCGGCGGCAGCAGCCGCAGCCAGCCGCCCAGATGGCGTTGGCGAAGCGCACGCTCCTGGAACCACAGCATCAGCGCCAGCAGCGTCGCCACCGCCAAGGTGGCGTAGGCGAGCAGGGCCAGCAGGGCGTGCATCTCCAGCTGCCAACTAAGGTTGTCGCGGCTACGGTCGTCGCCCAGCAGGGCATAGGCGGCCAGCACGAGCGCCGCCAGCGGGAATACGATGATGCCCAGCGCTTCGATACGTTGGGCCGGACCCAGCGCCGCGGTCAGCGCGGCCATGCCCAGTCCGACCAGCGACAGGGCCGCGAAGAAATGAAGGTCCGGTCCTCCCATCGCGCGCCACGACAGCAAGTGGACGGCCGTATGCAGCAGCACGGCCGGCGCGGCCAAAAGCAGCCAGCGGCGCGGCATGGGGTGCGGTCCGCGCGCGTGGCCCGCCAGCTGATGGCTGGCCAGTCCGTACAGGGCGATCGCCAACAGAGCGGAGAAAAGGGTGGGCATTCGCCGAGTTTGGCACAGCCAGCGGCCAGCTGAGAACCATTCTCGACAAGCCGGCCCCCGAGCCTGCCCGCGCTATACTCCCGGCCCCAACGCCAGACGCCCAGCCCCATGTTCGAGTCGCTTACCCAACGCCTGTCCGGCACGCTCCAGCGCCTTCGCGGTCGCGGTCGGCTGACCGAGGAAAACATTCGCGAAGCCACCCGCGAGGTGCGCATTGCGCTGCTCGAGGCGGACGTGGCCCTGCCGGTGGTAACCGCCCTGGTCGAGCGCATCAAGGTGCGTGCCGTCGGCCAGGAAGTGCTGACCAGCCTCACCCCGGGACAAGCGCTGATCAAGGTCGTGCGCGACGAGATGGCCGCGGTGATGGGCTCGGCGGCAAGCGAGCTCAACCTCAACGTGCCGGCCCCCGCGATCATCCTGATGGCCGGCCTGCAGGGCGCGGGCAAGACGACCACGGTCGGCAAGCTCGCCAAGCACCTGAAGGAACGCAAGAAGAAGAAGGTGATGGTGGTGTCGGCCGACGTCTATCGTCCGGCCGCGATCGAGCAGCTGCGCACGCTGGCCCAGCAGGTGGACGTGCTGTTCTTCGCTTCCAGCGCCGACCAGAAGCCGGTGGACATTGTCCGCGCCGCCATTGACGACGCCCGCAAGAGCTTCGTGGACGTGCTGATCGTCGACACCGCCGGTCGCCTCGCGATCGACGAGGCGATGATGGCCGAGATCAAGGCCCTGCATGCCGCCGTGAATCCGGTCGAGACCCTGTTCGTGGTCGACGCCATGACCGGCCAGGACGCCGCCAATACCGCCAAGGCCTTCAGCGAGGCGCTGCCGCTGACCGGCGTGGTGCTGACCAAGACCGATGGCGACGCCCGCGGCGGTGCGGCGCTGAGCGTCCGCTACATCACCGGTAAGCCGATCAAGTTCGTGGGCGTCGGCGAAAAGCCCGACGGCCTGGACGTGTTCCACCCCGACCGTGCCGCCAGCCGCATCCTGGACATGGGCGACGTGCTGTCCCTGGTGGAGCAGGTCGAACAGCAGGTGGACAAGGACAAGGCCCAGAAGCTGGCCGAGAAGGTCGCCAAGGGCAAGAAGTTCGACCTCAACGACATGCGCGACCAGTTCGAGCAGATGCAGAACATGGGCGGCCTGTCGGGCCTGATGGACAAGCTGCCCGGCATGGGCCAGGTCCCGGACCACGTGAAGGCCCAGGTAACCGGCAAGGAAATGCCGCGCATGGTGGCCATCATCAACTCCATGACCAAGAAGGAGCGCCGCAACCCCGGCCTTCTGAACGGCTCGCGCCGGGCCCGCGTCGCCCGTGGGTCGGGGACCACCCCGGCCGACGTGAACAAGCTCCTCAAGCAGTTCCAGCAGATGGAAAAGATGATGTCAAAGCTGTCTCAGGGCGGCATGAAAGGCATGATGCGGAGCATGAAGGGCATGATGGGCGGCGGCTTCCCGGGGCGTTTCCCGGGCCGCTGAGGCCTGGCTAACGGCAGGCTGCTGGCCGCAAGGGTTTCCTTCGGGGCGCCAAGGGGTTAGAATTCGCGATTCCCCCGGCCGGTTGCGGTCGGGCTTACTGTTTCAGAACCTGTAGAGCTGAATTCACATGGTCAAGATCCGCCTGGCCCGCGGTGGCGCCAAGAAGCGCCCCTTCTACCACATCGTCGTTACCGACCAGCGCAACAAGCGCGACGGTCGTTCGATCGAGCGTCTGGGTTATTACAACCCGATCGCCACGGCGACCCAAGAGCGCGTCGTGCTCGACACCGAGCGCGTCAAGCACTGGGTTTCGCACGGTGCGCAGCTGACCGACAAGGTCCGCGTGCTGTTCAAGGAAGCTTCGGCCCAGGCTTCGGCCTGAGCCTTCGGTCTCGCTCCGCGCGAGGCCTGATGCCATGAGCACCGATCGCCGCATCCTGCTGGGCAGGGTCGCCGGCGACTTCGGCGTCCGGGGTGAGCTCAAGCTGCTCTCCTGGACCGACCCCCGCGACGCCATCTTCAGGTACCAGCCCTGGATTCTCCGTGCCGGCGACGCCGAGCGCGAGGTTTCCGGTGTGCGCGGTCGCGATACCGGCCGGCTGCTCGTCGCCAGTTTCCCGGGCATCGAGAACCGCGAGCAGGCCGAGGCGCTCAAGGGCGCCGAGATCTGGGTGCTGCGCAGCCAGCTGCCGGCGCCCAAGCCCGGCGAGTACTACTGGGTCGATCTCGAAGGCTTGGCCGTGCGCAACGTCGAGGGCGTGGACTTCGGCCGGGTGTCGCATCTGTTCGACACCGGGGCCAATCCCGTGCTGGTCGCGGCGGGCGAGCGCGAGCGCCTGATTCCCTTCGTCACCGACCAGTACGTGAAGTCGGTCGACTTCGACGCCGGCCTGGTCGTGGTCGACTGGGATCCGGACTTCTGAGGCCGGGACCGGGCCGCGCCATGCGCATCGATGTCCTTAGCCTGTTTCCTGATTTCATCCGCGACAGCGCGGCGCTGGGCGTGGTTGGCCGCGCCCAGGAACGTGGCCTGCTGGCCGTGCACGGCTGGAATCCGCGCGACTACGCCACCGACAACTACCGCCGCGTAGACCAGCGCCCCTTCGGCGGCGGTCCCGGCATGCTGATGCTGGCCGAGCCGCTGGCGGCCTGCCTGGCGGCGGCCCGGGCCGCTGACCCGGCGCCGGCCCGCGTCATCTACCTCAGCCCGCAGGGCGAGCGCCTGACCCAGGCCAAGGTGCGGCAGTTGGCGGCGCAGCCCCGGCTGATCCTGCTCTGCGGCCGCTACGAGGGGCTGGACGAGCGTTTCATCGATCGCGAGGTGGACGAGGAACTGTCCATCGGCGACTACGTGCTGTCGGGCGGTGAGCTGGCGGCGGCGGTGCTGGTGGACGCAGTCGGCCGCCTGCAGGAAGGCGCCCTGAACCATGCCGACTCGGCGACCCAGGACAGCTTCGAAGACGGCCTGCTGGATTGTCCGCATTTCACCCGGTCCGAGCTGGCCGGAACCGAAGGCGTGCCGGCGGTGCTGCTGTCCGGCGACCATGCCGCCATCGCCCGCTGGCGCCGCCAGCAGAGCCTGGGCCGGACCTGGCTGCGGCGCCCCGATCTGCTGGGCCGGGCCAGCCTGACGGTTGCCGACCGGGTCCTGCTGGCCGAGTTCATTGCCCGGTGGCGGGCCGAAAACCCGGCGGGCGGGTAACCCCTTCCCCTTCAAAGGCTTGGCGGGCTATACTTGTCCGCTAACTTTTCCAAAGCCAAGCACGGTTCCCGGGCCTCTGGCGCGCACATCCAATAAATATCAAAGGCGTGTAACCATGAATTTCCTTCAGCAGTTCGAGCAAGAGCAGTCGCAGCGCAAGCTGCCCGCGTTTGGTCCCGGCGACACCGTCGTGGTCAACGTCAAGGTCAAGGAAGGCACCCGAGAGCGCGTCCAGGCCTATGAAGGCGTGGTTATCGCGATCAAGAATTCGGGCCTGAACTCCGCCTTCACCGTGCGCAAGATTTCGCACGGCTTCGGCGTCGAGCGCGTGTTCCAAACCCACAGCCCGGTGATCGACTCGCTGACGGTCAAGCGCCGCGGCAAGGTCCGCGCCGGCAAGCTGTACTACCTTCGCGCCCTGGAAGGCAAGAAGGCGCGCATCAAGGAAAACCTGGGTTACTCGGGCGAGTAATCCCCGCTTTTCGCGCGATCAGCGGCCGCCGAAAGGCGGCCGTTTGCGTTGGTGCGCCAGCTCGCCGCGGCGCTAGGATATGACATGGAAAAAACAGATTCGCAGCTGACGGTGCGCCTGGACGTGTGGCTTTGGGCCGCCCGTTTCTTCAAGACGCGCGCGCTGGCCAAGCAGGCCATCGAAGGCGGCAAGGTCGAGGTGGCGGGGCAGGCTGCGAAACCCTCGCGCACGCTCAAGGGTGGCGAACCGCTTCGTCTTCGACGCGGTGAGGAGTTGTTCGAGGTGCAGGTGCTGGGCCTGAGTGAACGGCGCGGCCCGGCGTCGGTGGCGCAGACGCTCTACCTCGAATCAGAAGCCTCGCGCGAGCTGCGTCTGCGGCTGGCGGCCGAGCGCCGCGCCGCCAGCGCCGGCTACCGCGCCCCGGCCGGCAAGCCCGACAAGCGCGCCCGCCGCCTGATCCAGGCGCTGGGCGACCTGGACGCGCTCTGAGTCAGTCGGCATCGGCTGCCGCGGCATAGATCGGCAGGTCGGGCGCGCGCTGGAAGGCGAAGATCAGGTTGGTCTGGATATGCGCCACTTCTTCGCGGCTGGTCAGCGCCGCCATGGCGAAATCGCGCAGGTGGTCGCTGTCGCGCACGCCCACGTGCACCAGGAAATCGTCGGCGCCGGCCACGTGGTAGAGGTTGAGCACTTCCGGCAACGCGATCAGGTGCCGGTGGATGTCTTCGACCTGGGCCCGGGAATGCCTGGCCAGCCGCACCGCGACCATGGCCTGCAGCCCGATGCCGACGGCGGCCGGGGCGATCTCGGCGTGATAGCCCAGCAGTGCGCCGGTCTCGCGCAGTCGCCGCACCCGCTCCAGTGCGGTGGATGGCGCGACGCCGACGCGCTCCGCCAGGTCCTTGTTAGGAATTCGCGCATTCTTTCGCAGAAGGCCAAGAATTGCGAAGTCTGTTCGGTCAAGCTGCATGATTCGATCCATATCAGAAATAGTATTCGGCGTGGCCGAATTCGCCGGCAGTGTATTCCATAGTGGCTTCCCTTTCCTCCGGAGCCCGCCATGTCCCGCATCGAAACCTTGGCCGTGCATGCCGGCCGCGAGGACTTCGTCGCCCTCGGCGTGCACGCGCCGCCGATCGACTTGTCCACGACCTATCCGGTGACCGACCTGGACGTGGGCACGGCCAGTTTCGACGCGTTGGTGGGCGGCGCGGCCCATGCGGCCAATCCGATCTACGCGCGCCTGCACAACCCGACCGTCGGCCGGGTCGAGCAGGCACTGGCGGCGCTGGAAGCCACTGAAGCCTGCGTGGCCTACGGGTCGGGCATGGCGGCACTGACCGCGGTGCTGATGGACGCGCGTGCGCGCGGCACTCATGTGCTGGTGGTGCGGCCGCTGTACGGCACCTCGGACCACCTGCTGGCTTCCGGCCTGTGCGGGCTGGAAGCGGAGTTCGTGGACGCCGGCGACATCGCCGCGCGCCGTCGCGCCGACACCGCCCTGGTGATCATCGAAACGCCCGCCAACCCGACCCTGGACCTGGTGGATATCGCCGCGGTAGTGGCCGCGGCAGGCGAGGTGCCGGTGCTGGTGGACTCGACCTTCGCCACGCCCGTGCTGCAGCAGCCGGCGCGTCTGGGCGCGGCCTATGTCTTGCACAGCGCCACGAAGTTCCTGAGTGGCCACGGCGACGTCATGGCCGGCGTGGTGTGCTGCAGCGAAGCGCGCGCGCGGGGCCTGCGCACGGTGCGCGCCGCCACGGGTGCGCTGCTGCATCCGTTTGGCGCCTACCTGCTGCATCGCGGGCTGCCGACGCTGGCGCTGCGGGTGGAGCGTGCCCAAGCCAACGCGATCGTGCTGGCCGGCCGCCTGGCCGAGCATCCGGCGATCGCGAAGGTGCATTTCCCCGGATTGGGCACCGTGCGCAATGCGCACCTGGTGGGCTCGCAAATGGCCGGGCCCGGTTCCTTGATTGCCTTCGAACTGGCGGCCGGCTACGACGCGGCCGCGGCGGTGATGTCGCGGGTGCGCCTGATGACGCCGGCCGTCAGCCTGGGTTCGGTGGATACCCTGATCCAGCACCCCGCGGGCTTGACCCATCGCGTGGTGGACCCCGCGGCGCGCGAAGCCGCCGGTATCGGCCCGGCGCTGTTGCGTCTTTCGGTCGGCATCGAGCAGGTCGACGACCTGTGGGCCGATCTTGTCCAGGCCTTGGACGGGGTGGCTCTCAGCGCAGCTGCTTGAGCCGGTAGAGCGCTTCGAGCGCCTGCTTGGGCGTCAGTTCGTCGGGATCAAGGGCGGCCAGTGCATCCGCCGCCGGCGACGGCGGGGCGACGAACAGCCCGAACTGCTGCGGCGACTCCAGCGCCGCCGGACTCATCTGCGACACCGACTGCGGCGCGCCGCGCTGCTCGAGTTCGGCCAGCGTGCGTCGTGCTTGTTCCACCACGACGCGCGGCAGGCCGGCCAGCGCCGCCACCTGCAGGCCGAAGCTGCGGTTGGCGGGGCCGTCTTTCACCGCGTGCATGAAGACCAGCTTGTCACCGTGCTCGATCGCATCCAGGTGGACATTGGCGATGCCGCTGCCCGGCTCGGCCAGCGCCGTCAGTTCGAAGTAGTGGGTCGCGAACAGGGTGTAGGCCCGGTTGCTGTGCGCGAGATGGCGCGCACAGGCCTCGGCCAGCGCCAGGCCGTCGTAGGTGGACGTGCCGCGGCCGATCTCGTCCATCAGCACCAGCGAGTGCGCCGTGGCGTGGTGGAGGATGTAGCTGGTCTCGGCCATCTCGACCATGAAGGTGGACTGCCCGCGCGCCAGGTCGTCGCCGGCGCCGATGCGGGTGAGGATGCGGTCGATCGGGCCGATCACCGCCCGGCTCGCCGGCACGAAGCTGCCGACGTGGGCCAGCAGCACGATCAGCGCGTTCTGGCGCATGTAGGTGCTCTTGCCGCCCATGTTCGGGCCGGTGATGACCAGCATGCGACGGTCTTCGTCGAGCACCAGGTCGTTGGGCTCGAAGGGTTCGCTGCGCACGGCTTCCACCACCGGGTGGCGGCCGCGCTCGATATGCAGGCCGGGCGTGTCGGTGAGCTCCGGGCGCGACCAGTCCAGCGCCTGCGCGCGTTCGGCGAAGGCGGCCAGCACGTCCAGCTCGGACAGCGCCGAGGCGCAGCGCTTGAGCGACTCCAGGCGCTCGTTCAGGGCGTCGAGCAGCTGTTCGTAGAGCAGCTTCTCGCGCGCCAGCGAACGCTCGCGGGCGCTGAGCACCTTGTCCTCGAAGGCCTTGAGTTCTTCGGTGATGTAGCGCTCGGCGCCGGTCAGGGTTTGCCGACGGGTGTAGTGCGTAGGTGCTTTTTCCGACTGGCCTTTGCTGATCTCGATGAAATAGCCGTGCACGCGGTTGTAGCCGACCTTGAGCGTGTTGATGCCGGTGGCGGCGCGTTCGCGGGCTTCCAGATCGATCAGGAACTGGTCGGCGGTGGTGGACAGCGTGCGCAGTTCATCGAGTTCGGCATCGAAGCCTTCGGTGATGACGCCGCCGTCGCGCAGCAGCACCGGCGGCTGGGCGATGATCGACGAGGCCAGCAGCGCGGCGTGGTCGGCGTGTTCGCCCAGCTCGGTCGCCAGCGCGTGCAGGCGCGGCGAATCCAGTGGTGCCAGCACCTCGCGCAGGGCCGGCAGCATGCCAAGGCCGTCGCGCAGGGTGGACAGGTCGCGGGGCCGGGCCGAGCGCAGCGCGACGCGCGAGAGGATGCGTTCGACGTCGCCCAGGCCGCGGAATCGTTCCCGCAGGTCGTCGCCGGCCGCCGTGGCGATGAAGGTGGCGACGGCGTGGTGGCGTTCGGACAGCACCCGGCGGTCGCGCAGCGGACGATTCAGCCAGCGCCGCAGCAGGCGCCCGCCCATCGGGCTGATGCTGGCGTCGAGCACGCCCAGCAGGGTGTGCTCGATGCGGCCGTCGATGCGGCTGTCGAGTTCCAGGTGGCGGCGGGTGGCGGCATTGATGGCGATGCCGTCGTCGGCCGATTCAAAGGCGATCGCGCTCAGGTGCGGCAGCCGCTGTTTCTGGGTTTCTTCAACGTAGGCGAGCAGGGCGCCGGCGGCGCCGATCGCCAGCGGCTTGTCTTCCAGCCCGAAGCCGGTGAGGTCGTGCAGCGCGAAGAAGCGCAGCAGCTGGCGCCGGCAGGCGTCCGGGTCGAAACCCCAGGGCGGCCGGCGGCGCAGGCCGGGCAGGGCGGTGATGGCGGTGGGCCAGCCGTCCTCGTCGGGCAGCAGAAACTCGGCCGGATCCAGGCGCGCGAGCTCCGCGCTGAGCTGGTCTTCGGTGGCCACTTCCGACACCAGGAAACGACCGGCGGCGAGATCGGCCCAGGCGATCCCGTAGCCGCCCTTGCCGCGCGAAACCGTCAGCAGCAGGGTGTCGCGGCGTTCCTGCAGCAGGGCCTCGTCGGTGACGGTGCCGGGCGTGACGATGCGCACGACCTTGCGTTCCACCAGGCCTTTCGAGGCCGCGGGGTCGCCGATCTGCTCGCAGATGGCCACCGATTCGCCCAGCGCCACCAGCCGCGCCAGATAGCCCTCCATCGCATGCACCGGAACGCCGGCCATCGGAATCGGCGCGCCGGCCGAGGCGCCGCGCTGTGTCAGGGTGATGTCGAGCAGCCGCGCCGCCTTGCGTGCGTCGTCGTAGAAGAGCTCGTAGAAGTCGCCCATCCGGAACAAAAGCAGGATGTCCGGGTGCTCCGCCTTGGCGGCGAAGAACTGCTTCATCAGCGGGGTGTGGGCGGGGGGGCTGTCTGCGGCGGACATTCGTGGCGGGGCTTCGGGCAGGTGCGGGGACGGACCCTCGATTGTGCCGGAAGCAGCCCGCGTGCGCCCCCCCAGACAGGAGGGCGCCCGGGCGGCGCGACTACTCCGCGCTGCTTCCGCTGGCCGGCGTCTCGGGGTTCCGATCGGCATTGAACCGGACCGGCACCAGAATCCAGCCCTCCACCTTCTCTCCCGTCGCGCCATCGCGGCCGGCATTGAACTGCCACTGACGGGCGGCATCCATCGCCGCTTTGTCGAAGTGCCCTTCCGGCTGCGAGCTGACAACCAGGATGTCCTTGGCGCGTCCATCAGTGCCAACCAGGATCTTGAGCATGACTTCGCCACTGACCTTGTCGGCGAGCGCGGCCGCGGGGTACTTCGGCGGCGTCAGCACGTCATCGTCCGTGACTGCGTGCAGCCACCGGGCCTCGGCGGCGTCGCCAGGCTGGGTGGCCCAGGCGACCCAGGTGGCGCCTGCGAGCATCGCGGCCAACAGGAAATGTCCGGCGCGCCGGCGCAGCGGGCCGGGGAGGGGATGCTTGAGCATGGTGATTCTCTCCTTCAGGGGATGGCTGGAGTGCCAGTGGCAACCTGCCGGCAGACCGAAGTCAGCCAGCTGGGTCTTGAGCATCGCGTCGCCATAGCTGCGGCGCGATCGTGGGTAGCGCTCGATGACGTCGGCATCGCAGGCCAGTTCCTGGTCGAACCGGAACCGGGTGAGTGCGATGTGCACCAGCGGGTGGAACCAGAACAGGCAAGCGAACAGGCTGGCCAGCGCCTGCGCGGGAATATCCCTGCGCTGCAGGTGCAGTTGCTCGTGCGCAAGGACCAGGGCCTGCTGCTCAGGGCTGTAGCGCGTGGCGAAGTCGAGCGGCAGAACGATCCTGGGCCGCAACAGGCCAACGACGGCCGGGCCGGCGTTGTCCGCGAGGTCGTGGGTTTCGTCGCCGCGACGCTGGACTCGGGATACAAAGCGCCGCTGCCGCAGCCCCATCACAGCGGCAAGCCCGCAGGCGCCGATGGCCCAGGCCACGAACAGCGCGGGCAGCAAGCTGCCCGGCGTGGATTTCACGGCCTCGTCGAGCGGCCAAGCGGCGGCCAGCGTGGCGGTCAGCACGGTGGCGGGCTCGGTCGCGGCGGGGAGCGGCAGCCATACCGCGGCCACCGACAGCGGCACCAGCGCCCAGGCGGCGTAGGCCAGTCGGGCCCCGACCAGGCGTCGCAGCGGGCGACGCAGAGCCAGCACAAGGGCCAGCGTGGCGGTCAATGCGAGCGTGGCCTGCAGGCCCTCGTCCAGGAAGTCAGCGACCATCGTCCAGCCCCTCCAGCAGTTGCCGCAGCTCGGCAATATCGGCCTTGCTGAGCGAGTTCTTCTCGGTGAGGTGCGCCACCAGCGGAGCCACCCGCCCATCAAACAACCTGTCGAGCAGGCTCCGGCTTTGCGCCTGCACCCAGGCTTCGCGTTCGAGCACGGGCGAGTAGAAGTAGCGGCGCCCATCCTTCTCGGCGTGAATGGCGCCCTTGTTCAACAGGCGATTGAGCAGGGTCTTGACGGTGGCTTCCTGCCAGCCTTGTTCGGGCCCCAGCTCGGCGGTGATCTCGTCCGCGCCCAAGGGGCTGCGGCGCCAGAGGGACTGCATGACGATGCTTTCGGCTTCGCTGATCTGCATGACTGTTTACGTCCGTAATCGTTGGTTGAGATTACATCTGTAATTCCTCGTGTCAAGCCCCCGTGCTCTCACGGGAGCGCAGCGCGCCATGGCCTTCCGCGTGGCCGCCCGTTACCCTGCGGGCATGGACACAACTGCCTTGCCAGACGATCAGCTGCTGCACCAACTCGCCGAACAGGTCGGTGCCGCGCTGCAGGCCCACCACCTGATGCTGGCCACCGCCGAGAGCTGCACCGGTGGCTGGATCGCCAAGATGGTCACGGATATCCCGGGCTGTTCGGCCTGGTTCGACTGCGGCATGGCTGCCTACAGCTACGAGGCCAAGCAGGCGCTGTTGGGCGTTCGGCCCGAGACCCTGGTCGAACATGGCGCGGTAAGCAGGGAAACCGTGATCGAGATGGTGTCGGGCGCTTTGGTGACCTCGGGCGCCAGCATTGCGGTGGCGGTCACCGGCATCGCCGGCCCCACCGGCGGCAATCCCGACAAGCCGGTGGGCACCGTCTGGCTTGGCTGGAAGCGGCGCGGCGGCTATCCCAAGGCCGAACTGTTCCACTTCGACGGCGACCGCGAGGCGGTGCGCCGCCAGACCGTGGAAGCCGCGCTGCGCGGGCTTCTCATGCTCGCCGGCTGATTCTTCCGAAAAAGCGCTTGACAGGCGGGGTGGGTTCGTTAGTAGTATTACTACTAATGGAAATCACCGACACCCAGCAGGCCATCCTGGCCATGATCACCGAGCGCATCGCTGCCGACGGCGTGCCGCCGTCGCAGGTTGAAATCGCCCATGCTTTTGGCTTCAAGGGTGTGCGCGCGGCCCAATACCACCTTGAGGCGCTCGAGCAGGCCGGCGCCATTCGCCGGGTGCCGGGCCAGGCTCGCGGTATCCGCCTGGTGTCTCCCCCTGTGTCGTCTCCGGCCGCGGACCTCGTCCCCGCGGTCGGGGACGACCTGCTTCGCCTGCCCGTGCTCGGCCAGGTCGCGGCCGGCCTGCCGATCGGCGCCGACCCCGGCCTTCACGACATGGTGCTGCTCGATCGCGTCTTCTTCTCCCCGGCGCCCGACTACCTGCTCAAGGTCAAGGGCGACTCCATGCGCGACGAAGGCATCCTGCACGGCGACCTGATCGGCGTGCACCGCACCAGCGACGCACGCAGCGGCCAGATCGTCGTCGCCCGTATTGATGAGGAAATCACTGTGAAACTGCTCAAGATCGGCAAGGACGGCATCCGCCTCCTGCCTCGCAATCCCGACTTCGCCCCCATCGTCGTCAAGTCCGACCAGGACTTCGCGGTCGAGGGTCTGTACTGCGGCCTCGTAAGGCCGAACCGTTGAGCTTCGGTGGCAAGAAGTCGGGCCCGAAGAAGTCGCTTTCCCTACAGCGCATCGAGGCGGAGACGGCTGCCGCGGAGGCACGCGATGACGCAGATTCAGCGCCAGCCGCCGGTTCTCAGTCCGTGAGACCCCGCGCCGCTAACCTGGCAGCACCTGACAACAAACCCTCTAGGAACCCCACGATGGACGAGAACAAGAAGCGCGCCCTCACCGCTGCCCTGAGCCAGATCGAAAAGCAGTTCGGCAAGGGTGCGGTCATGCGCATGGGCGACAAGAGCATCGAACCGGCCGAAGTCATCGGCACCGGTTCGCTGATGCTCGACATCGCGCTCGGCATTGGCGGTCTGCCCAAGGGGCGCGTCATCGAGATCTACGGCCCGGAATCCTCGGGCAAGACCACGCTGACCCTGCAGGCCATCGCCGAGTGCCAGAAGGCCGGCGGCACCGCAGCCTTCATCGATGCCGAGCACGCGCTCGACCCCACTTACGCGGTCAAGCTGGGTGTAAACATCGACGACCTGCTGGTCAGCCAGCCCGACACCGGCGAGCAGGCGCTGGAAATCGCCGACATGCTGGTGCGCTCGAACTCGGTGGACATGGTGGTCGTCGACTCCGTGGCGGCACTCACCCCGCGCGCCGAGATCGAGGGCGAGATGGGTGACCAGCTGCCGGGCCTGCAGGCCCGCCTCATGAGCCAGGCCTTGCGCAAGCTCACCGGCAACATCAAGCGCAGCAACTGCATGGTCATCTTCATCAACCAGCTGCGCATGAAGATCGGCGTCATGATGCCGGGCCAGAGCCCGGAAGTGACCACCGGCGGCAATGCGCTCAAGTTCTATGCCTCGGTTCGCCTCGACATCCGACGCATTGGTTCGGTGAAGAAGGGCGAAGAAGTGATCGGCAACCAGACCAAGATCAAAGTGGTCAAGAACAAGATGGCGCCGCCGTTCAAGATCATCGTCACCGAAATCCTCTATGGCCAGGGCATCAGCCGCGAGGGCGAGATCATCGACATGGGCGTGGACGCCAAGCTGATCGAGAAGGCGGGCGCCTGGTACAGCTACAACGGTGACCGCATCGGCCAGGGCAAGGAAAACGTCCGCCAGTGGCTCAAGGACAATCCGGCCGTCTGCAAGGATCTGGAAGCCAAACTGCGCGAGAAGTTCGTGCCGGGCCTGGTGATCGGTGACGAAAACGCCGAGGCCGCCGAGGCCTGAGCCCCGGCGCAAGAAGGGAGCCGACCGCATGGGATTCGCCGATCGGGCTGATCGCCCACGGCCGGACGCCTACCAAAAGGCGCTGGAGCTGCTGGTCCGGCGGGAGCACTCCCGCCGCGACCTCAAGCGGAAGCTGGGCCTGCGCGGTGCCGATCCCGAGGAGGCCGCGGCGGCGATCGAGAAGCTGGCGGGGCTGGGCTATCAGGACGATGTTCGCTTCGCCACGGCCTTCGCCCGGGACCGGGCGCATTCCGGCTATGGGCCGGTTCGCATCCGCCAGGAACTGGCGGGGCACGGTCTGCCCCACGACCACGTTGAACAGGCCATCGAGGCCTGTGAGACCGACTGGCCGGTCTCTGCGCAGGCCCTGATTGATAAACGGTTCCGGCCCGATGTGCTGGCTGAACCCGCGAAGCGGCGCAAAGCGGTGGATTTCCTGCTTCGACGCGGCTTCGACCCGGCCAGCGCCTATGCCGCCGTCCGGTCACGCGCGGACGAAGATGAGGACGAACCCGGCTTCGACTGAGCGGCCCGGGCTTCGCCCGGACCCCGGGCCGGGGCTGTTAATCTTGGCGGACACGCCTTCCGGTTGTGATCCCCGGCCTCCGCCCGCATTTGCTGGTGGAAGGCGGGCGCGTCGCGCCGTGGCCCCGAATCCAAGCTGCGAGAGCCCCACGCCGTCCATGACCAAGACCACCCATCAGATCCGCCGTGACTTCCTTGAGTTCTTTCGTGCCAAGGGCCACGAGATCGTGCCGTCCAGCCCTCTGGTGCCGGGCAACGACCCGACGCTGCTGTTCACCAACGCCGGCATGGTGCAGTTCAAGGACGTGTTCCTGGGTGCGGAAAAGCGCAGCTACTCGCGTGCGGTAAGTTCGCAGCGCTGCGTGCGTGCCGGCGGCAAGCACAACGACCTCGACCAGGTCGGCTACACCGCGCGCCACCACACCTTTTTCGAAATGCTGGGCAACTTCAGCTTCGGTGACTACTTCAAGCACGAGGCGATCAGCTTTGCCTGGGAATTGTTGACCGAAGTATGGAAGCTTCCCAAGGAGCGCCTGCTGGTCACGATTTACCACACCGATGACGAGGCCTTCGATATCTGGAACAAGGTCGTCGGCCTGCCGCCCGAGCGCATCATCCGGATCGGGGACAATAAGGGCGCCGCCTACGCCAGCGATAATTTCTGGCAGATGGCGGACACCGGTCCCTGCGGTCCGTGTTCCGAGATTTTCTACGATCACGGCGACCATATCCCGGGCGGCCCCCCCGGCAGCCCGGACGAGGATGGCGACCGCTTCATCGAGATCTGGAACAACGTTTTCATGCAGTACGATCGCCAGCCGGACGGCAGCCTCGTGCCCCTGCCCGCGCCCTGCGTGGACACCGGCATGGGTCTCGAGCGCGTGTCCGCGGTGCTGCAGCACGTGCACAGCAATTATGAAATCGACCTGTTCCAGCACCTGATCAAGGCCGCCGCCGCGCTGACCAACAAGCAGGCCGAGCTCGAGCACAAATCGCTGCGCGTCATCGCCGACCATATCCGGGCCTGCAGCTTCCTGGTGGTGGATGGCGTGCTGCCCTCGAACGAGGGTCGCGGCTACGTCTTGCGCCGCATTATCCGTCGCGCCATCCGTCATTTCTGGAAGCTCGACGGACTTAGCGCCGACGGCAAGTTCTGGCGCATGGTGCAGCCGCTGGTGGAAGTGATGGGCGAGGCCTATCCGGAGCTGGTGCGCAAGCAGGCGCTGGTTGAGCAGGCACTCAAGGGTGAAGAGGCGGCGTTCGCGCAAACGCTCGATGCCGGCATGACTCGCCTGCATGACTACCTGGCCGCTTCCGGGAACCGCATCCGCGGCGAGCAGCTATTCCAGCTTCACGACACCTACGGCTGCCCGCCGGACCTGATCGCCGATCTTCTACGCGAGAACGCCGACAAGGGTTGGGCGCTGGCCGATGGCGCGCTGGTCGAGTACGAAACGTCCATGGACCAGCAGCGCGAGCGCGCGCGCGCGGCGAGCAAGTTCGCGGGCGGTACCGCACTGCCCACCGATCTGATCGCCACCCTTCGCCCGACCGAGTTCCTGGGCTACGAATCCCACGACGCCGATGGCTGTCGCATCGTCGCCATCGTCCGCGAGGGCAAGCCGGTGCAGCAGCTGGCGACGGGCGAGGAGGCGATCGTGCTGCTTGACCGCA
Source organism: Arenimonas alkanexedens (assembly GCF_054781355.1). Taxonomy (NCBI): domain Bacteria; kingdom Pseudomonadati; phylum Pseudomonadota; class Gammaproteobacteria; order Lysobacterales; family Lysobacteraceae; genus Arenimonas; species Arenimonas alkanexedens. The sequence continues at coordinate 26,854 of NZ_BAAGUO010000002.1, read as the reverse complement.
CGCCCTTCTACGCCGAGTCCGGCGGCCAGGTCGGTGACGCCGGCCAGCTCCTTGATCCGGTCGGAAACCGCTTTGAAGTGCGCGACACGCTGAAGCTTTCAGGCACCTTCCACGGGCACCTGGGCCGCCTTGTCGGTGGCGCGATCAAGGTCGGCGACAGGCTCTCGGCCCGCGTTGATGAGGCGCGGCGGCAGGCGGTGGTGCTCAACCATTCGGCCACGCACCTGCTGCATGCAGCACTGCGTCAGGTGCTGGGCGAGCACGTTACCCAGAAGGGCTCGCTGGTCGCGCCCGATCGCCTGCGTTTCGATTTCTCGCACTTCCAGGCGATTCCGGCGGCCGACCTGGCCCGCATCGAGTCCATGGTGAACGCCGAGATCCGCCGCAATGCGGAAGCCGAAGTCCACCACATGGGCATGCAGGAGGCGCTCGATTTCGGCGCCATGGCGCTGTTCGGCGAAAAGTATGGCGAACACGTTCGCGTGCTCCGCATGGGTGATTTTTCGACCGAGCTGTGCGGCGGTACCCACGTACACCACACGGGCGACATCGGCCTGTTCAAGATACTTTCCGAGGGTGGCGTTGCCGCCGGCGTACGCCGGATCGAAGCCGTGACGGGCGAGGGCGCGCTGGCGCATATCGCCGCGGAGGAGCGTCGTCTCGACGAGGCGGCCGGCCTGCTGGGCGGCAGCGCGGGCGACGTGGTCGACAAGCTGCGCCAACTGCTGGACCGCCAGAAGAAGCTTGAGCGCGAGCTCGAGTCACTCAAGGCCAAGGCAGCGGCCGGTGCCACAGCCGACCTGGCTGCCGGGGCGCCGGAAATCGCCGGTATCAAGATCGTCGCCGCGCGCCTGGAAGGCCTGGACGCCAAATCACTGCGCGACGCCGTTGACCAGCTGAAGTCGCGGCTGGGCGACGCGGTCATCGTCCTGGCCTCGGCAGAGGGCGGCAAGGCCTCCCTGGTCGCCGGCGTGCAGGGTGCCGCGCAGGGCAAGGTCAAGGCCGGTGAACTGCTTGCCCATGTCGCTGCGCAGATCGGCGGCAAGGGCGGCGGGCGTCCTGATATGGCCCAGGGCGGCGGCCCGGACGGCCCGGCGCTGGTGGCGGCGCTGGAAGGCGTGCCGGCCTGGGTGGCAGAGCGCCTGGGCTGAGCCCGCTGCGGGCGTGGGCGTCGCGGCTTCGTTGCGCCATGCCCTGCAGCGCACTACCATCGGAAAACGCCGCAATCTTGCGGCTGGGAACCGCGCGCAGTGACTGGGTCGCGCGGGCCGGTGCAGGGACGTATCGGGAGGGAGAGCGATGCTGATTTTAACCCGTAGGGTGGGCGAGACCCTGATGATCGGTGACTCGGTCACCGTGACGGTGCTGGGCGTCAAGGGCAACCAGGTGCGGATCGGCATCACGGCGCCCAAGGACGTGGCCGTGCATCGCGAGGAAATCTTCCAGCGCATCCAGAAGGACGACGGCGAAGCGCCTGCGGGCAGCGCTGTAGATGCGGGTTTACCGAAGCCCGATTGAAAGGCTATCCTATGCGGCCGGATTCGCCCGCAAGGTCGAAGCCGGTGTCCGTTACGGAGTGATGCCCGAGTGGCCGAAGGGGCTCCCCTGCTAAGGGAGTATTGGGTCAAAAGCCTGATCGAGGGTTCGAATCCCTCTCACTCCGCCAGGTCGTTTCCGCTGCCCCAGGGCTGCGGTTTCGATCCGGCGGCAACAAAGGACTAGATGTGCTTGGGTGGCCTTCGATTTGTTTTTAACGAAGGCATTGACGGCTTGGCTGGCGTCCCCCATAATTTCGCTTCTGCGCGCCCGTAGCTCAGCTGGATAGAGCACCAGGCTACGAACTTGGTGGTCGGGAGTTCGAATCTCTCCGGGCGCGCCACTCTTTCGGCAAACAGGGTGCTTCGGCACCCTTTTTGTTCGGCGATAGTGGTCATCGGTGCATTGCACCGCTGGCCGCTGCAGCCTTAAAGTCGTAACTCGTGCGGCGCGCCTTTCCGGGTGCCGGGTTTCACCGCCGGGGTATAGCTCAGCCTGGTAGAGCGCCAGCTTTGGGAGCTGGATGTCGTGGGTTCGAATCCCTCTGCCCCGACCAGGCCAGCTTTCCCGGCATCAGCGGCAACCGCGCATGGATGCGGACGGATGCGGCCGGTATCATTCCGGCAGGCGCCCGTAGCTCAACTGGATAGAGCACCGGCCTTCTAAGCCGGCGGTTGCAGGTTCGATTCCTGCCGGGCGCGCCAGGCCGGGAGGCGTGAGACAGGTTCAAGTTTAACAATGTGGTGGATGTAGCTCAGCTGGTTAGAGCATCGGATTGTGATTCCGAGGGTCGCGGGTTCGAGCCCCGTCTTCCACCCCAGTTACAAGCGCGGCATAATGCCGCGTCGCAAGCCGCTTCTGCGGGAAGATTACGGGCCGTTAGCTCAGTTGGTAGAGCAGTTGACTCTTAATCAATAGGTCGAAGGTTCGAATCCTTCACGGCCCACCAATCTTCCCGATTGAATCGAGTACCGCGCGGCAATGCGAAAGTGGCGGAACTGGTAGACGCGCTGGATTTAGGTTCCAGTGGGGCAACCCGTGAGAGTTCGAGTCTCTCCTTTCGCACCATCCGGCAACGGAGGCGCGGGGATGATTCGGGGCTCTGCGGGTTTTTTCATTTTCGCGCCCGGGAAAGGCGCGGTCAGGAGTTGACATGCAAGTTTCGCTCGAGAATACCGCCAACCTGGAACGTCGCCTCACCATCAGCGTGCCGGCCGAACGTCTTGATGACGTCGTCGGCAAGCGCCTGGTCGAAATCGCGCGTACCGCCAATATCAAGGGCTTCCGCAAGGGCAAGGTGCCCGCGAAAGTCATCGAGCAGCGTTTCGGCCCTCAGGTCCGCAACGAAGCCTACGGCGAACTGGTCCGCGAGACCTTCGGCGAGGCCCTGCGCGAGCAGAAGCTGCTGGTCGCCGGCAGCCCGGAACTCAAGGCCGACCCGGCCGCCGAGACCGGCGAGATTCGCTTCACTGCTACCTTCGAGGTCGTTCCTGACTTTGGCACCATCGATCCCAAGCAGCTCAAGATTGTCCGCGCGACGTCGACCATCGACGACAGCGACATCGACGGCATGATCGAGACCCTGCGCGCCCAGCGGCGCACCTGGGTTGAGGTCGCGCGTCCGGCGCAGCCCGGCGACCTGCTGGCGGTCGAGACCGTCGCTACCAGCGGCGAGCTGCGCATTCCGGCCGAAGGCAGCGACAAGGGCAACACCGTGCTGGGTTCGGCGGTCATGCTGCCCGAGCTCGAGACGGCGCTGGCCGGCATGTCCGCCGGCGAAGAGCGCGAGATCGAGATGAACTTCCCGACCGACTGGCGCGTCGCCGAGCTTGCCGGCAAGGCCGCCAAGGTCGTGCTCAAGGTTCACAAGGTGTCCGAGCCGCACCTGCCGGAGATCGACGAGACCTTCGTCAAGAGCTTCGGCATCAAGGGCGGCAAGCTTGAGCAGTTCCGTAAAGAAGTCCGCGCCAACCTCGAGCGCGAGCTCAAGGGCACGCTGATGTCGCGCCTGCGCGCCGAAGTAGCCTCCAAGCTGGTCGCCGCCCATAGCAGCGTGGAGCTTCCGCCCCGCCTGATCCAGGCCGAGGCCCGCAGCATGGCTGGTGCCGCCGAGCAGCAGGCCCGCCAGCAGGGTCAGGCCAATGCCAAGGCTGATCCGGAGCAGTTCATGGACGCCGCCCGCAACCGCGTGGCCGCTGGCCTGCTGGTCGGTGAAGTGGCTCGCCAGAACAGCCTCAAGCTCGACGCCAAGCGCCTGAACGAGACGCTGCAGCTGATCGCTTCCACCTACGAAGAGCCGGGCCAGGTCGTTGAACTCTATCGCAACGACCCCAATCTCATGTCCAGCCTGCGCAACCGGGTGATGGAGGAGCAGGTGATCGACTGGATCGCTGAGCGTGCCGAAGCCACCGAGCAGGCGCTGAGCTTCACCGAACTGATGCGCCCGGCCGCGTAAGCTCGGCCAAAACGGAGAACGTCGCATGGAACCGATCAAGGGCTTGAACCTGGTGCCGATGGTGGTCGAACAGACCAGCCGCGGCGAGCGGGCGTATGACATCTACTCGCGCCTGCTCAAGGAGCGGGTGATCTTCCTGGTTGGCCCGATCGATGACTACATGGCTAACGTGATCGTTGCCCAGCTGCTGTTCCTCGAAGCGGAAAACCCCGAGAAGGACATCAGCCTGTACATCAACTCGCCGGGCGGCGTGGTCACGGCCGGCATGGCCATTTACGACACCATGCGCTTCATCAAGCCCGACGTGAGCACCATCTGCGTCGGCCAGGCGGCAAGCATGGGTTCGTTCCTGCTGGCCGCCGGCACCAAGGGCAAGCGCTACATCCTTCCCAACTCGCGGGTCATGATCCACCAGCCCTCGGGCGGCACCCAGGGCCAGGCCAGCGACATCGCGATCCAGGCCAAGGAAATCCTGTTCCTGCGCGAGCGCCTGAACAAGGAACTGGCCGACAACACCGGGCAGACGATTGAGAAGATCGAGCGCGACGTTGAGCGCGACTACTTCATGTCCGCTGAAGAGGCCAAGACCTACGGCGTCGTGGATGCGGTCATCAACTCGCGCCCCGAAGAGTCCGTCCAGGCCAGCTGATCTGCGCCGACACGCCGTCTTCACGCCCCGATCCGGCCCCGCCGGGTCGGGGTTTGACCATTGACGGCCTGTGATATTCTCGATTCCGACCCATTCCACCAGGGCAAGCCAAGCATGACCGAAGACCGCCAGGGCCGAACGGGCGACAGCAGCAAGATCCTGTACTGCTCGTTCTGCGGCAAGAGCCAGCACGAAGTTCGCAAGCTGATCGCGGGCCCCAGCGTGTTCATCTGCGATGAATGCGTCGAACTGTGCAACGACATCATCCGCGAGGAACTCGAGGAGAAGGCGCACGCTGCCCGCAGCCATCTGCCCAAGCCGCGCGAGATCCTCGAGGTGCTCGACCAATACGTCATTGGCCAGCAGCGCGCCAAGAAGACGCTTTCGGTCGCGGTCTACAACCACTACAAGCGCATCGAAAGCCGGATCAAGAACGACGAGATCGAGCTGTCGAAGTCGAACATCCTGCTCATTGGTCCGACCGGCTCGGGCAAGACCCTGCTGGCCGAGACGCTCGCGCGCCTGCTCAACGTGCCGTTCACCATCGCCGACGCCACCACGCTGACCGAAGCGGGCTACGTGGGCGAGGACGTCGAGAACATCATCCAGAAGCTGCTGCAGAAGTGCGATTACGACGTCGAGAAAGCGCAGCAGGGCATCGTCTACATCGACGAGATCGACAAGATCTCGCGTAAGTCCGAGAACCCGTCAATTACCCGCGACGTCTCGGGTGAGGGCGTGCAGCAGGCGCTGCTGAAGCTGATCGAGGGCACGGTCGCCTCGGTGCCGCCGCAGGGCGGCCGCAAGCATCCGCAGCAGGAGTTCCTGCAGGTCGATACCAAGAACATCCTGTTCATCGTCGGCGGTGCCTTCGCCGGGCTCGACAAGGTCATCCAGGCCCGCAGCACCGACGCCGGCGGCATCGGTTTCGGCGCCAAGGTGAAGTCAAGCGAGCGCAAGATCGAAATCGGCAAGCTGCTGGCCGAAGTCGAGCCCGAGGACCTGATCAAGTTCGGCCTGATCCCCGAGTTCGTGGGTCGCCTGCCGGTGGTCGCGACGCTCGAAGAGCTTGATGAGGCCGCGCTGATAAAGATCCTCACCGAGCCCAAGAACGCCATCACCAAGCAGTTCAAGAAACTGTTCGAGATGGAGGGCGTCGAGCTCGAGGTCCGCCCCGATGCGTTGATGGCGATCGCCAAGCGTGCGCTCAAGCGCAAGACCGGCGCCCGCGGCCTGCGCACGATCATGGAATCGGTCCTGCTCGACACCATGTACGACTTGCCGTCGCTTGAGAACGTCAGCAAGGTCGTCGTGGACGAGTCGGTGATCAACCATGCCACCGAGCCCTACCTGATCTATTCCAGCACCCCGGCGCCCGCCGCGGCGCCCAAGGCCGCCTCGGGCGACTGAGCCTGGCCGCAAGTGCTTGAATCCCGGGCCGGTCTTACCGGCCCGTTTTTTTTCCGGCCCAAAAACTTGCAAGCGGCCCTCCGGGCCCCCATAACCTGAGCCATAGCGGGGCCCCCGGCCCCCGACGGAGCCACTCCCATGGAAGACAAGACCGCCGCCCTGAACCGCCTCGACTTGCCCGTGTTGCCCCTGCGCGACGTGGTGGTCTACCCGCACATGGTCATCCCGCTGTTCGTAGGTCGTGACCGCTCGATCAAGGCCCTGGACCTGGCCATGGCCGGGGACAAGCAAATCCTGCTGATTGCCCAGAAAAGCCCGGACACCGACGACCCGGCCGCCGAGGACCTGTATTCGGTCGGCACCCTGGCCCAGGTCCTGCAGTTGCTCAAGCTTCCCGATGGCACCATCAAGGTGCTGGTCGAGGGCTCGGCGCGCGTGGCGATCGACGGCTACGGCGAACGCGAAGGCGGGCTCACCGCCACCGGCGTCGAGGTTGAGTCGCTGCATGAGCGTGACGCGCGCGAACTCGAGGTCACCCAGCGATCGCTGATGACCCTGTTCGAGCAGTACGTCAAGACCAACCGCAAGCTGCCGCCCGAGCTGCTGACCACCTTGGCGGGCATCGAGGAACCCAGCCGTCTCGCCGACACCATCTCGGCCCACCTGGGTGCCCGCCTGTCGGACAAGCAGCAGCTGCTCGAAACGCTCGATGTCGGCCAGCGCATGGAGATGCTGATCGGCCTGGTGGACGGCGAGATCGACGTCCAGCAGATCGAGAAGCGCATCCGCGGCCGGGTGAAGTCGCAGATGGAGAAGAGCCAGCGCGAGTACTACCTCAACGAGCAGATGAAGGCGATCCAGAAGGAGCTCGGCGAGCTCGACGAGGCGCCGAACGAACTCGAGGAACTGGCCAAGAAGGTCGCGTCCGCCGGCATGCCCAAGGCGGTGGAAACCAAGGCCCGCACCGAACTCAACAAGCTCAAGCAGATGTCGCCGATGTCGGCCGAAGCCACCGTCGTGCGCAACTACATCGACTGGCTGGTGGGCGTGCCCTGGAAAAAGCGCAGCAAGGTGCGCAAGGACCTCAACGCGGCGCTGGACGTGCTTGATGCCGACCACTACGGCCTGGAGAAGGTCAAGGAACGCATCCTTGAATATCTCGCGGTGCAGTCGCGCGTGAAGCAGATGAAGGGCGCCATTCTTTGCCTGGTCGGCCCGCCTGGCGTCGGCAAGACGTCGCTTGGTCAATCGATTGCCAAGGCCACCAACCGCAAGTTCGTGCGCATGTCGCTGGGCGGCGTGCGCGACGAGGCGGAAATCCGCGGACACCGTCGTACCTACATCGGCTCGATGCCGGGCCGTATCGTCCAGAACCTGAGCAAGGTCGGCACCAAGAACCCGCTGTTCATGCTCGACGAGATCGACAAGATGAGCATGGACTTCCGGGGCGATCCGTCCTCGGCCCTGCTCGAAGTGCTGGACCCGGAGCAGAACCATTCATTCAACGACCACTATCTCGAAGTGGATCTGGATCTGTCGGAAGTGATGTTCGTGGCGACCTCCAACTCGCTCAACATCCCCGGTCCGCTGCTCGACCGCATGGAAGTGATCCGCATCCCCGGCTACACCGAGGAGGAGAAGCTGCACATCGCGGAGAAGTACCTGATCCCGAAGCAGCTCAAGGCCAACGGCCTCAAGCTTCCAGAGCTCAAGATCAGCGAAGGCGCCGTTCGCGACATCGTTCGCTACTACACGCGCGAATCCGGCGTGCGCAACCTGGAGCGAGAGATCTCCAAGATCTGCCGCAAGGTGGTGAAGGAAATCGCGCTCGCTGGCCCGCGCAAGAACGGCAAGCCGATGGCGCTGAGCGTCACGTCCAAGAACCTCGACAAGTACTTGGGCGTGCAGCGCTATGACTTCGGTCGTGCCGAGCAGGAAAGCGAAGTCGGGCTGGTGACCGGACTGGCGTGGACCGAAGTCGGTGGCGATCTGCTTCAGATCGAGGCGACCTTGCTGCCGGGCAAGGGCCAGTTGATTCTTACCGGCCAGCTCGGCGACGTCATGCAGGAGTCGGTGAAGGCCGCCTACAGCGTCGTGCGTTCGCGCAGCGAGCGGCTGGGCCTGGACGCCGAGTTCCACAACAAGTTCGACACCCACGTGCACGTGCCGGAAGGCGCCACCCCAAAGGACGGTCCGAGCGCGGGCGTCGCCATGGTCACGGCCCTGGTCTCGGTGCTGTCGGGCGTGCCGATCCGTGCCGACCTGGCCATGACCGGCGAGATCACCCTGCGCGGGCGGGTCCTGCCGATCGGCGGCCTGAAGGAGAAGTTGCTCGCGGCGCTGCGCGGCGGCATCCGCACCGTGCTGATTCCTTACGAGAACAAGAAGGACCTTGCCGACATCCCCAAGAACGTCACCCAAGGCCTTGAGATCATTCCGGTCAAATGGATCGACGAGGTGCTGGATGTGGCGCTGGTCAGGCCCCTGGCGCCCGGGGCGGGGACCGACCCGGCACCCGAAGCGAGCACCGAACCCGGGGGCAAGGATGCCGGCACGGCGACGATGAGGCACTGATCGAAGACCACTGCAATACCCGGAAACCCGCGAAATATCTGGCTTTCGCGTATTGCGCGGTCAAAATGCGGCTGGTATAAATCACTCATCCTTCGCGCCGGAAATTTCGCGCGCGCTGGTACCGGTGGATCGGAGCCGCGCCCCAGGCCATTGCCGGGCCGGCCCGGTTTTTCAGAATGCGGGTTACCCCGCTCAGGGAGTCAATAATGAACAAAGCCGAATTTACGAGTGCCGTCGCTGATGGCGCCGAGCTGTCCAAGGCTGACGCTGGCCGTGCCGTCGACGCCATGATCGAAACGATCAAGATGGCGCTCAAGAAGGGCGAAACCATCACGCTGGTGGGCTTCGGCACCTTCACCGTCCGTGAGCGCGCCGCCCGCGAAGGCCGCAATCCGCAGACCGGCGACACCATCAAGATCAAGGCTTCGAAAAATCCTGCATTCAAGGCTGGCAAAGCCCTGAAGGATGCGGTAAACTGATCGTCTTGTAAGGGTGCTTAGCTCAGCGGTAGAGCGTCGCCCTTACAAGGCGAGGGTCGGGGGTTCGAAACCCTCAGCACCCACCAAGCAGTTGAAACAGCGGAGTGGTAGTTCAGTTGGTTAGAATGCTGGCCTGTCACGCCGGAGGTCGCGGGTTCGAGTCCCGTCCACTCCGCCATATCCTCGAGGGCGCCCCGCAAGGGCGCCTTCGTTTTTTCCGGCCCGGGAACCCGGGCTCCACCTTCGAACGGCGTATCCCACATGCTCCAGCGCATTCGCGACAAGTCCTCGGGTTGGATTGCTTTCCTTATTCTGGGCGCGGTCATCATCACGATGGCGTTCTTCGGCATCGATTCCTACTTCTCGCCCAACGTCGAGACCTACGCCGCCAAGGTGGAAGGGCCGGCCAAGTTCCTGGGGTTCGGAAAGCAGGAACGCGAGATTTCGCAGCTGGAGTTCCAGCGCCGCTTCGAGCAGGCGCGCCAGCAGGCGCGCGATGCGCAGGGCGAAGGCTTCAACAGCGCCGCGTTCGAGTCGCTTGATTCCAAGCGTGCTGTTCTCGACGAGATGATTGACGACGCGCTGCTTGCCCTGGTGGCCGAGCGCGACGGCATTACGGTCTCCGAACAGGAAGTGGCGGAGCAGCTCAAGTTGCTGCCGCAGTTCCAGGTCAATGGGGTGTATAGCCCGGACCAGTACCGCCTGACCCTTGCCGGGCAGGGCATTTCGCACGCCCAGTTCATGGCCACCGTGCGCGCCGACCTGGCGCGTCGTAGCCTGCCCAATCAGATCGCGAACACCGCAATCGTTGGCGAGGGCGAGCTCGAGGCCTTCCTCAAGCTCAGCGAACAGACGCGTTCGCTTCGCCTGATTGACCTTCCCACGCCGTCGCTTCCGGCCGAAGCGCCGACCGACGAGCAGTTGCAGGCTTGGTACGACGCCAACGCATCGCTCTACCGTAGCGAGGAGCAGGTGGCCATCGAGTACGTCGAGATCGACGGCGCCGCGCTGGAAGTTCCGACCACGGTTGACGATGCCACCCTGCGCGCCCGCTACGAATCTCTGGGCGCCCGCTATGTCACGGCGCCGCAGCGCGTGGCTTCGCACCTGTTGATAGCGGCCCCGGCAGATGCGGATCCGGCCACCGATGCCGCCGCCCGCGAGCGCGCCGAAGCCTTTGCCGCACAGGCACGTGCGCCCGGCGGCGATTTTGCCGCCTTGGCGCGCGAGCATTCGGACGATCTCGGCTCCAAGGCCGAGGGTGGCGATCTGGGCGTGGTCGACGCCGGTCTGTTCGACCCGGCTTTCGAGCAAGCGCTGTTCGCGCTGGACGAAGCCGGGCAGATCACCGATCCGGTGCGTACGCCGGACGGTTGGCACGTTATCGAGTTGCGTGAATTGACACCGGGTAGCGAGCGCTCCTTCGAGGACGTGCGCGCTGAGCTGGAAGCGGAGTATTTCCGCAACGAGGCCGAGCGCTTGTTCAGCGAGCTCAGCGGCCGTCTCGTCGAGCGCGTGTACAAGGATCCGACCGCGCTTGCGCCTTCGGCCGAAGCTGTTGGCTTGCCGATCCAGCGTTCGGCGCTGTTTGGGCGCGGCGGTTTGGGCCAGGGTCTCTCGGCGATCGATGCGGTCCGCTCGGCGGCCTTCAGCGACGCGCAGAAAATCGAGCGCCAGGTCAGCGACGCGATCGAGATTGGGCCCAACCATGTCGTTGTTATCCATGTGGTTGAGCATGTGCCGGAGGCACCGATTGCCTTCGCCGAGGTCAAGGACCGGGTGCTGGCCGACTTCAATGGCGATCGCCTGGCGAAGGCGTCGCAGGCCCAGGCCGAGGCGCTGCTTGAGCGTGCCCGCCAAGGCGAGACGCTGGACGCGCTGAGCACCGATGTCGGTCGCGCGGTGGTCGAGGCGGAAGACGTGGGTCGCCGGGGTTCGCTCCCGGCCGAAGTGCTGGCTGAGGCGTTCCGCGCCCCGGCGCCGGAAGAGGGCAAGCCGTCGCTGGCTATTGCCGAGCTTGCGCCTGACCGCCACGTGCTCTTCGAGGTCACGGCGGTCAAGGAAGGCGACCTGGCCGACCTGGACGAGGCGACCCGCAGCCTGATCCTTGGCCAGTTCGCGCAGGCGCGCGGCCAGGCTGAGCTTCAGGAATACGCGCAGGCGCTGCGGCGGATTTATACCGTGCGAGTCGCCGAAGACCGCCTCTGAGTTCGCGGCACCGCCGAACGAAAAAGGCCCGGGATTCCCGGGCCTTTTTCTTGGCGCGTCCCCCGCGTCTAGGACGCGCGGGACGCGCTGTTTCCTTGGTTCGGTGGGTCCTATCAGTCAATGCTGATGCCGGTCATTCCCAGGATGCTGTAGCCACAGTCCACGTGGGTGACTTCGCCGGTGACGCCGGCGGCCAGGTCCGAGCAAAGGAAAGCGCCGACGTTGCCGACGTCTTCGATGGTGACGTTCCGGCGCAGCGGTGCCGTCTCGGCCACGTGGCTGAGCATCTTGCGCAGGTTGCCCACGCCCGACGCGGCCAAGGTCTTGATGGGGCCGGCGGAAATGGCGTTCACGCGGGTGCCTTCCGGGCCGAGGTTCATGGCCAGGTAGCGCACGTTGGCTTCCAGGCTGGCCTTCGCCAGGCCCATGACGTTGTAGCTGGCCAAGGCGCGCTCCGCGCCGAGATAGCTCAAGGTGAGGATGCTGCCGCCGCGACCCTTCATCATCGGCCGCCCGGCCCTCGCCAGCGCCGCCAGCGAATAGCTGGAGATGTCGTGGGCGATGCGGAAGTTCTCGCGGGTCAGGTTGTCGAGGAAGCCGCCCTCGAGCGCCTCGCGCGGCGCGAAGCCGACCGAGTGCACCAGAATGTCGAAGCCGTCCCAGTGCTTGGCCAGTTCGGCGTACATCGTTTCGATCTGCGCGTCCTCGGCAACGTCCAGCGGCAGCACGATGCTTGAACCGCAGTCGGCGGCGGCGGCCTCGACGCGCGACTTGAGCTTGTCGTTCTGATAGGTGAAGGCCATTTCGGCGCCCTCACGATGCATGGCCTCGGCAATGCCGCTGGCGATGGAGCGTTGGCTTGCGATACCCACGATCAGGGCGCGTTTGCCGGTCAAGAATCCCATGGTTTTCTCCCGAGGGCCGCCCTACCGGCGGCTAGTGGACTGTAGTTTGAACCGCCGCGGGCCATACCGCCAAGCATGGTGGCGTGGCTCAGGGGTCGATGCGTATGCGCTGGCCCGGACGCAGGATCGAGCGGGCGTTCAAGCCGTTGAGATCGAACAGTTCGCGCAGCGGCACGCCGTAGCGCTGGGCGATGCGCGAGAGACTGTCGCCGCGGTTCACTTCGTGCACGCGTGCGTCGGAATCCACGGGCTGGACGATGGCCGGGGCACTGTCGTCGTGCTGGGCCTGGGCCAGCTGTGCCAGCGCGGTGGCCGGGGCCAATACCTCGCGCGGGACGCCACTGAGCACCCGCCCCTGGCGATAGGCGGGGTTGAGTGCTCGCAGCGCCGCGGCATCAACGCCGAGCCGGATCGCGGCCTGGTCCAGGCTACCCACGCCGGCGGGAATCTCGACCCGGACCAAGGGCGTGAATCGCGCCTCGCGGGGCAGCACCAGGTTGTGCCGTTCGGGCTTCTCGAACAGGCAGGCCAGCGCATGCAGCTTGGCGACGTAGTCGTAGGTGGTGTTGGACAGGCCGCGCGGCAGCCGGCGTTCACCGGACACGCGGTCGTCGTTATTGGCCTTGAAGGCGCGAAGGATGCGGTACTCGCCCGCGTTGTAGCCCATCGCCATCGCCCGCCATTCCCCGCCGAACTTTTCGTCCAGAGCCTCAAGGTAGTCCAGTGCCGCATCCGTGGACGCCACCGGCGACAGGCGGCCGTCATAGCCTGGCCGGATGCGGATGCCGTGGTTGCGCGCGGTGGTTGCGATCATCTGCCACATGCCGGCCGGGCCTCCGGGGCCGATCGCATCGGGGCGGTACCAGCTCTCGACGATCGGCAGCAGCGCGAATTCACCGGGCAAATTGCGACGCTCGACCTCCTCGACCACGTAGCCCATCAGCGGCAGGATCTGTTCGACATGGCGCGCGAAATTGTCTGGATAGCCGGCGTAGCGCTTGCGCCAAAGATGGTTGTACTGGCCTTTGACGCAGACCGGAGATGAAAACCGTGCCCGCATCCGGTCGATGACCTCGGCGCCGGTATCCATCGGGTCGGGTGCCGCCACGGGGGCCGGCTCGGGCTTGGCCGGCGGGGCCGCCACGACGCGGGGCGTCACCAGTATCGGGGTTGCGGGCTCGTCGGGTTCCAGCGGATCCGGACGCACCGCCGGCTGGCAGGCCGCCAGCAAAACCAGGCCGGCGAGTAGGGCAAATCGGGTGGGCGTCATCCGGCGAATCCATCCTTCCATTGGCGCAGCGCGGCGAAGGCCGCGACGCGGTCTGCGGGAGCCTGACCCAGCCGCTGAGCCAGGCTGGCACGGATGCCGGGCTGGTCCACACGCAGGAACGGGTTGGCTGCGCGCTCGGTTGCCAGCGTGCTGGGCAGGCTGGGTTGTCCGGCGCGTCGCAGTTCGGCCACCCGGGCCAGCCATGCGTCGCGCGCCGGATTATCGGGTTCGGCCGCCTGCGCGAAGCGGCCGTTGGCCTCGGTGTATTCGTGGCCGCAGCAAACGGCGGTGTTCTCCGGCAGCGACGCCAGCCGGTCCAGCGAGGCCAGCATCTGTGCCGGCTGGCCTTCAAACATTCTTCCGCAGCCCAGGCTGAAAAGCGTGTCGCCAGAGAACAGGTAGCCAGCGCCGTGGAAAGCGATATGACTGCGGGTATGGCCCGGGACGGCCAGCACGTCCAGGCACAGGTCGAGCGCGGGGACCTTCACCTGGTCGCCTTCGCCTACGCGCTGCACCTCGCCCGGGATGCGCTCGTCCACCGGACCGTAGGCCGGAATGTTCAGCGCGGACTGCAGCCGCGCGGCGCCCCCGATATGGTCGGGGTGATGATGGGTGAGCAACAGCGCGACCGGGCGGATACCCCGGGTCATGGCCTCGTACACCGGCGCGTCTTCGCCCGGGTCGACGACAAGCGCCGCGCCATCGGCGCCGCAAAGCAGCCAGATGTAGTTGTCCCGGAGGGCGGGCAGGGCGATGGCTCGCAGCAACGGGGTGACCTGGGGCGCGCTTATGACGCAGAATCCCGACCATGCCCCCGGCTCCCGCCCGACGTCAACCCGATACGCCTGCTGATGCCTGGTTCAGACGCGATGGCAGCTTGCGCATGCTGCACGAGGTGCAGCGCCAGGCCATCCCCGAGCTCACCCGCGTGTTCGGTCACACCGGCCTGTACCTGCGGCCGACGCCCGCGCTGGCGCCGGTACTGTCGGGCAACATGCTGGCCAACGTGGTCAGCCTCGCGCGCGGCAACGGGGGCTTCGAAGGCGACCTGGCCTGCCGTGACGACGAGCTGCCGATCTGCAGCGGCTGCGTATCTCTGGTCTATGGCCTTTTCGTACTCGAAACTTCCGCGTCGCCGGCGGCCCTGCTCGAAGAAGTGGCGCGGGTGCTCAAGCCCGAGGGCGTCGCAATCCTGCTCACGCTCAATCCCTGGAGCCCGGCCCGACTGCGCTGGGGCTTTCGCGGGCTGTCGCCGCCGGATCCGTCCAGCGTTGTCTCCGACATTCGCGCTGCCGGACTCGAAGTCCAACGCCGGCGCTGCATCGGCCCGGTCTGGTCGAGCGCGCCGGAAGTAGACCTGAGCGACGAACCCCGCGATCATTCCTGGACGGGCCTGCGCCTGGCCAACATGGTGGTGGCACGCCGTCGCGATCCGGGGCTGACGCCCTTGCGCGCCAGCTCACCGGCCCTGAAGTTCCGCCCCGGCATGAGCGCCGGTTGAGCACCTCCCCCGCATGGAAGCCTGAATGAAGTCCGTAGAAATCCACACCGACGGCGCCTGCCTGGGCAATCCCGGTCCCGGCGGCTGGGGCGCCCTGCTGCGGCACGGCGGCACCGAGCGCGAACTCGCCGGCGGCGAAACCGACACCACCAACAACCGGATGGAGCTGCTGGCCGCGATCATGGCGCTGGAAGCCCTGAAGACACCCTGCGAGGTCGTGCTTTCGACCGACTCCCAGTACGTGCAGAAAGGCATCGGTGAGTGGCTTCCGAACTGGATACGACGCGGCTGGAAGACCGCCGGCGGCGATCCGGTGAAGAACCGCGACCTGTGGGAGCGCCTGCAGGCCGCCGCCGAGCCGCACAAGGTGCAGTGGAAGTGGGTCAAGGGCCACGCCGGCCACGTAGAGAATGAACGGGTGGACCAGTTGGCCCGCGCCGCCGCCGAAAAGTTTCGCTGAGGTCCGCCATGCGCCAGATCGTGCTCGATACCGAAACCACGGGGCTGTCCTGGGAAAAGGGCAACCGGATCGTCGAGGTGGGCTGTCTCGAAATGATCGAGCGCCGCCCGACGGGCCGCCAGTTCCAGCGCTATTTCAATCCTGGCCGTGAGATGGAGCCCGGCGCCCAGGAAGTCACCGGTCTGAGCCTGGACTTCCTGCGCGACAAGCCGCGCTTCGAAACCGTGGTCGACGAGCTGCTGGAGTTCATCGCCGGCGCCGAACTGATCATCCACAACGCCAGCTTCGACGTCGGTTTCCTGAACCACGAACTTTCCCTGGCCGGCGCCCATTACGGCCGGCTGCAGGACCATGCCGGCGTACTGGACACCCTGGCGATGGCGCGGGAACGCTTCCCGGGCCAGCGCAACTCGCTGGACGCACTGTGCAAGCGATTGGGCGTCGACAACGGCCACCGCAAGCTGCACGGCGCCTTGCTCGACGCCGAACTGCTGGCCGAGGTCTATCTGGGCCTGACGGCGGGCCAAGGCGACCTGGGGCTTGCACCCGCCGGCGAGTCCGACGCCAAGGTTCGTCGGGTGGACGGGCCGTCCGTGCCCTCGGCGCCGCGCCGCGTGCTGCGCGCCAGCGACGAGGAACTGGCCGCCCACGAGGCAAGGCTGCAGAAGATTGGCGCGAAGGCCGGCAAGTGCCTGTGGCCCGCCCCGACCGCCTGACGCGTTTGCTGGATAATCGACCCAAGCCAAGGGTCCAGGGGATATTTTGAACGCCACCGTGCTGCTGACTTCGGTCGACATCAACATCCCGGGCTACCGCATCCTGCGGCCGATCGGCGAGGGCGGGATGGCTTCGGTGTTCCTGGCGCTGCAGGAGTCGCTTGAGCGCGAGGTCGCGTTGAAGGTGATGTCGCCGGTGCTGGCGGCGAACGCCGAGTTCGCCGGCCGCTTCGTCGTCGAAGGCAAGATCACCGCCAAGCTCCAGCATCCCAACCTGGTGACCGTGTACGACATCGGCAGCCACAAAGGGGTGTACTACCTGGCGGCGGAGTACATCCCGGGCGGTACGCTGAAAGAACGCATCGCCGATGGCGAGCTCAGCGTCGCCCATGTCCTGGACATCGCCACCGACATCGCGCAGGGCCTGGATTTCGCGCACGAGAAAGGCTTCGTGCATCGCGACGTCAAGCCCGGCAACGTGTTGTTCCGCAAGGACGGACGCGTGGTGCTGGCCGACTTCGGCATCGCCAAGGCCATGGACGGCAGCAACAGCTCCACCGTGGCCGGCGCCTCGATCGGCACGCCTGACTACATGAGCCCCGAGCAGGCCCGCGGTGAGCCCGTGGACGGGCGATCGGACCTCTACAGCCTGGGCACCGTGCTGTACGAAATGCTGGTGGGCGCGCCGCCTTATCAGGCGGGGGACCCGTTCACCGTCGCCCTGATGCACGTGACGCATCCGGTACCGACACTGCCGGCGCCGCATGAGTGGCTGCAGCCCGTGCTGGACCGCCTGATGGCCAAGGACGCCGGGCAGCGCTACAACACCGGCGCCGCCTTCATCGAGGCCTTGCACCAGCGGTTGGCGACGGCGCCGGAAGCGGTGGCGATCCAGGAAACGCGAACACGCAAGCCCAATGCGGGCCGGCGCATAGCCAAGGGCGAGGCGACCCAGCAGCGCACGCGCGTCAGTCTGGCGCGCGACAGCGAGCGTCCGGCCTGGATGATCCCTGCGGCAGGGCTGGCTGGGCTGTTCGCGGTGGCGGTGCTGACCTGGTGGCTGCTGTCGTCGCCGGCCGAGACGCCCGCCGTTTCGCCGCCAGGCGTGACGGACAGGGTTCCTGATGCGGTGCCGGCTCGCGATGAATTGCCCGCGGACTTCCGGATGCCCTCACCCGTTGACGCCGGCGACGCCGCCGAGCTGTCGCGTCTGCTCAACGCCGCCGACCAATTGTTCGAGTACGGCACCCGTACCGAGCCGGGGCGCAAGCTGACCTTGCCTGACGATGACAGCGCCCTGGGCTATTACCGGCAGGCGCTGCGACTGGACCCGGAGAACGCGCGCGCCAAGGCGGGTGTTGCCGGCATCGTCGCGTTCTACCGCAGCTTCGGGCACAAGGCCTGTGCGGCGGGCCGCTGGGCCCAGTGCGGGGTGATCGTGCGTGCCGGGCTGACGGTGGATCCCGCCGACGCTTACCTGCGCGAGCTGCAGGACGCGGTGGCCCTCGCCGAATCGGGCGACGAGCCGGCGCTGCCGGCCGCACCGCCTTCGAGCTGAACTCGGTCAGCGCCGGCGAAGCAGCAGGACGGTGACGTTGTCCGAGCCGCCGCCGTCGAGCGCGGCAGACACCAGATGGTCCACGCACTCTTGCGCCGACAGATCCGGCTGGCCCAGCAGGGCGGCGATGCCGGCGTCGTCGACTTCTTCGGTCAGGCCGTCGCTGCACAGCAGCAGCTGCTGGTCCGGGCGCAGTTCGCCGGACAGCGTTTCCACCTTCAGGCTTTGCGGATCGGTGACCCCCAGGGCCTGGGTGACCACGTTGCGGTGTGGGTGCGCGCGCGCCTGTTCGGCGGTGATCGCACCCTGGTCAATCAGTTCCTGCACGTAGCTGTGGTCGGACGACAGCTGGCGCAGCTGGCCGTTCCACAGGTAGGCGCGACTGTCACCCACCCAGGCCAGTTCAAATCGATTGTCGAGGATGCGCAGGGCCACCATGGTGGTGCCCATCGGCAGGCTTTCAGCGCGCTGCTTGCTGTGGCGGATGATGTCTTCGTCGGCGCGGCGGATGGCGTCGGCCAGCGGGCGACCGGCGCGCACCTCGCGCACCACCGTGTCACGGGCGAGGGCGCTGGCGACCTCGCCAAATTCATGGCCGCCCATGCCGTCGGCCACCAGCCACAGCCCCAGCTCGGAGTCTGCGAAATAGGTGTCTTCGTTCAGCTCGCGACGCAGGCCGACGTGGCTCAGGTGGCCAAACTCGATCATTCTCAAAACTCCATACGCAGGCCCAGGGCCAGGTTCCACTGCGATTCGCCGTCGCGTCCGGCCAGGCGCTCATAGTAGAAGAAACCCGAGCGGCCGCCGGTCAAGACCATCGACAGACCTACGCCGAGTCGGAAATAGTCGGTATCCAGGGGGTCGCCGGTAATCCGTATCGCGCTGGCGGTGGGGTCGTTGAGGAAACGGGCCTCCATCGCCTGGGGGTCGTCCCTGAACTCGTGCTCCCACTCCAGCTGCAGGTGCGGCATCAGTACGCCCCAGTTCGTGCTGTGGGTCCAGTTGAACTTGGTGCCCAGCACGCTGGCCAGCGAGCTCAGGTCGCGGCGCTCGATGCGCAGGCCCAGCCCGCTGCCGGGTCCGCCTGGGGCGATCCGCTCCTGGATTTCGTCGAAGCCCAGGCGCGTATACATCAGGCGGCCATAGGGCCCGACGCTGAAGGCGCCGCGGTTGAAGTCACGGCCGACGGTGAATGCCGTGGCGAACAGATCGCCCGAG
Organism: Arenimonas alkanexedens; assembly: GCF_054781355.1. Classification (NCBI taxonomy): domain Bacteria; kingdom Pseudomonadati; phylum Pseudomonadota; class Gammaproteobacteria; order Lysobacterales; family Lysobacteraceae; genus Arenimonas; species Arenimonas alkanexedens. The sequence goes on along the minus strand of NZ_BAAGUO010000002.1, from coordinate 7,915 downwards.
GCGTCGGCAACCGCCGTCTGGTCAACCGTGGTGCTGCCGCCGCCGGGAAGGGGCAGGGTGTACTGAATGCGGCGCAGCATCTCGTAGTCGTTGCGGCCCCAGGTGATCACGCTGTCGAGATACCAGCTGTCGGCCTGGTAGAAGGTGCTGTAGGCCGAGACAGTCCAGCCGGTCGTGTCCAGGCCGCCGCGGTCACCGGGGAGGTCGGTGTCCTGGCGGGTGTAGCCCAGCGAGCCGCCGATGACCCAGTGTTGGCTCTTGCGGTAGTCCACGCCGGCCGTCAAACCTTCGATGTCGTAGTCGAAGGCCGGGTCCACTGCGCCGGCATCTGATTCGCCGCGACCGATGGTGCCGGCGGCGAAGAAGCCCCAGCGGCTGAAGTCAGCGCCTACCTCGGGGACGCCTTCGTCGGCGCCGAACGCGCTCGACAGCATGCCCAGCGAGATCGGCCCGGCCGACGTGTTCAGCGCCAGCCCGCCAAAGTCGCTGCCGCCGCCGGCGCCACTGCGCAGGGCGGCGATGCGGGTCTTGAGATTCTGGAACTGTGACTGGGTCGTGCTCATGGCGGCATTGGCCTGGGTCAGCGCGACGTCGGCATGCAGTTGGTCCAGCGCGAACGTGGCGCTGGTCGGGTCGAGCCCGGCGGCGTCGCCGAGTTCCTGGCAGCGGGCCAAAAGATCGGCCTGCCCGGCGTTGAGCACGGCCAGGTTTGCCAGGGCCGGGCACAGCGTGTCGATCGCCTCCGCGACGGCCCGCTGCGTGCGCGAGAGCCCGCTGAGGTTGCGCAGTGCGCCGTTGAGCTGGAACAGCGCCGGCGCCGTCGCCAGCGGCGAGCTCGCGGTCACGTCCAATGCGCCGGCGGTCGCTATCGTGACGGTGTTGGCGGCCACGCCGGCGGCGTTGGTCAGCGAAGTTGCCGTCGCCAGGGTGCCCGTCGAGGCCGTCCAGTCAATCGTCGCGCCGGCGATCGGGTTGCCGGTCGAGTCGCGCAATTCCACCTGCAGGGGCGCCGATGTCGCGCCCGCGGCCAGCGTCTGGCCGTCGCCGCCCACCACCGCCAGCGTTCCCAGTGCGTTGACGTTGAGGTTGAAAACCGCGATCGCGCTGGCATCGTCCTGGCGCACGCCGATGATCGTCACCGGCCCCGGCGTTGCGCCCGCCGTAACGCCGATGGTCGCGTCGCCCAGGCTGTCGGTGAGGCTGGTGGCCGCCGACAGGGTCGCGGAGCCCGCCGTGATCGACCAGTTGATGGTGACGCCGACAGCGCCCACCCCGTTGTCGGTGGCATTGACCCGCAGCGGCAGCGGGAATGGTGCATTGGGAAGAGCGCTCTGGGCGCCGCCGCTGGCGGCGGTGAGCAGGGTCACGACCGCAGCGTCGGTGTCGAAGTTGAAGGTTAGCGAGGGCGGCGTACAGCCCGTGATCACGCAGCTGGCCACCACCGTGCCGGTGCCGCTGGGCGTCGGGCCCAGGTTGACGGTGAACGTGTAGTCGGTGTTGATCACCAGGGTGGGCGCTGCCGGCGGCACGATGCTGGCGCCGCCGGTGGTGTCGGCCGTGATCGCCAGCACGATGTCCACCGTCGGTGGGCAGGCGGTCTCGGCACGCAGGGTGAAGTTGACCTGGGTGCCCGCTGGCCCCATCGCAGTGGTGGCACCGACCGGCACCAGGTCGCAGCTCTGGGCTTGCGCGCTGGCGCTGAAGACCAAGCCGGCAATCGCGATCGCCAGCCACGCGATCAGATGCCATGCCGGGTTCGTCGCTCGTAAGGAACGGATTTCGTTGCGGCGTGCGTCCATCGCTTTTCCCCTGAAATGCGGCTATAACTTCGCCTCGAGTATAGCGGCTGGCGCACCGCTGCAATGGGCTTGGCGCGGGTCGCATTGCTCCCCAATGGAGCCATGCCCATGAACCTGCACAAGCTTTGTCCTCTTGTTCCGCGCTTGTCCGTTTTTGCACTCGGCGGCACCCTGGCGCTGGTGCTCGGTTGGCCGGTGGCCCCGGTCCAGGCCGCGGTCCGCAACGCCGAAGACCTGATGATCGTCGACTGCCTGCTGCCCGGCCAGATCCGACGTCTCGGCCGACAGGCAACGTTCCTCAGCGCACGACGGCCGGTTCGCACCACCCAGGCCGACTGCCAGATACGCGGCGGCGAATACGTCTCCTACGATCGCGCCAACTACCAGACCGCGTTGAAGGTCTGGCTGGATGGCGCGATGGCCGGAGACGCCGAGGCACAGAACAACGTCGGCGAGATTTATTCCAAGGGCCTGGGCACGGCGCCCGACTACGGCATGGCGCTGCAGTGGTTCAGGAAGGCTGCCGAACAGGGCTACGGTCGCGCCAAGATCAATCTGGGTTACCTCTACGAGCAGGGGCTCGGCGTCGAGCGCGACCAGGCGGCCGCGTTGAACCTTTATCGCGAGGCGTCCGGCATCGAGGATGAGCTGATGTACGCCTCGGTAGTACAGGTTGAGATCACGTCGCGCGACCAGAAGATCACCGGCTTGCAAGAGCAGGTGCAGGCGGGCGAGGCCGAGTCCGCCGAGTTGCGCGAGCAGGTGCAGAAACTCCAGCGCGAGCTGGCCCAGCGCCGCAGTGCCCTGGCGGAATCGCAGCGTGAGCTGTCCGCCACCCAGGCCAAGCTGGCCCAGTCCCGCCAGCAGCAGGACGATGAACTGACGCGGCTGCTGGAGAACCAACTGCTGGCGCAGGAAGAGCAGATCAACAGCCAGCGCACCCAACTGGCATCGCTCGAGCGGCGCGCGGGGCCGTCTGCCGCGGGCGTCTACGCGGCGGCGCCCATGCTGGAAATCCTCGATCCGGTCTTCGTCGCCACCCGTGGCCGAAACACCGCGGTCTATCGCGGCGGGCCCGGCAAGCGCCAGGTGGTCGGACGGGTGACGGCACCAGAGCGGGTGGAAAGCATCACGGTCAACGGTCAACCGGCGCCGCTCACTACCAGCGGCGGCTTCAGTGCCGAGATCGACGTGCCCGCCGGCGGTGCGCAGGTGCAGGTTGCCGCGACCGGCCGGGAAGGTGGCCGCGCCGAGTTGGCGTTTACCCTGCTGCCGCAGGCGGGAGCCTCGGCCGCCGCGGCGGACGCCCCTACCGGTGACGGCAAGCTGCCGCGCGGGCTCAAGTTGGGTCGCTATTACGCGGTGGTGATCGGAAACAACAGCTATCGCGACCCGGCCTATCCGACCCTGACCAGCGCCGCCAACGACGCCAATGCGGTCGCCGCCATGCTGCGCGAGCGCTACGGCTACCAGGCCAGCCTGGTCTTGAACGGTGGCCGGCTGGAAATCCTGACCGCGCTCAATGAAATGCGCGAGACGCTCAAGCCCGAGGACAACCTGTTGGTCTACTACGCCGGCCACGGCGAGATCGATGCCACCGGCCAAGGCTACTGGGTGCCCAGCGACGGTGCCGCCGGGGCGGACAAGACCTGGATCTCCAACGCCGCGATCAGCGACATCCTCAACACCATGCCGGCGCGACACGTGCTGGTGGTGGCCGACTCCTGCTACTCGGGCACCATGAGCCGGGCCTCGGTGCCGACCTTCGACGCCGGTTCGATGGCGCCGGGCCAGTGGGACGGCTGGGTCCGGGCAATGGCCGATGGCCGTTCGCGGACGGTCCTTACCTCGGGCGGGGTGCAGCCCGTGCCCGACACCGGCAGCGGCCGCCACAGCTACTTCGCCCGCGCCTTCCTGAACGTGCTGCAGGACAATAATCGCCTGCTCGAGGGGCAGCGCCTGTTCCGGGAGGTCTCGACCTCGCTGGCGCTGGGTGCGATCGACGCGCCGCTGGCGCAGCTGCCGCAGTACTCGCCGATCCGGTATGCCGGCCACGAAAGCGGCGAGTTCTTCTTCATGCCCAAGGGGGCCACGACAGGCTCCGGGCCCTGAGGCTGGCGGATCGGCCCGCATCACCTTATAATTCGCGGCCCCGGCGGTGCGACCGCTACGCCGGGGTTCGGAGAGGTGGCAGAGTGGTCGAATGTACCTGACTCGAAATCAGGCGTTGGTGTGAGCCAACCGTGGGTTCGAATCCCACCCTCTCCGCCATATAAAACAAAGGGTTGCGCGAAAGCGCAGCCTTTTTTTTGCTCTCCTAGATTCGGGGGCGTAGGGCCGTGTACGGCTTGTGTACGACGTTGTTGCCGGCCATCTCCCGCCAGTTGCAAGTGCGCCGGTCTTCCCAAGTTTGACAAAACCGCCCTACAACAACGCTGTCCCGCTGGGAGTATCCTCAGGCGGGATCGGCGAGGGCGAACATAGATGAAGAATGTGATGGGCAACGTTAGTCAGCCTATGGCGCCGGAAGTTGTTTCAAAAAAGCTTAGAACTGGAGCTAAGACTGTGCCGAAAACAACAAGTAAAAAATCCGTCGTCAAAAAGGCCGCGCCAGCCAAACAAAAAGCGTCAGCCAAGAAAGCGGCTGCCGCTACTTCCGCTGTTAAGCGTTCGTATCCTATTTTTACAGTCAAAGATGCCCTGCGGGTGGCTCAGGCAATAAAGGATTTCAATGGTGGCAACCCTTGGACCCCAGCCGATATAGCTAGAGCCTTGGGCATGGGCATGTCCAATAATTTCTTCTACTTAACTGCCGCGGCTAGGGATTACGGGCTTACTGAGGGGACTAGGGACACGGCGGTAATTTCGATCGCTCCTTTGGGCAAAGAGATTTTGTATGCATCGAATGCTGAAACTGAGCATGCCAAAAAAGTCGAAGCATTCAGGCGCATTGGAATTTTCGACAAAGTCTTGGAGCACTACAAGGGATCATCGCTTCCTGAGATGAAGTACCTCGGCAACACTCTGGAGCGCGAATTCGGACTTTTGCCCAAGTTTCATGAGGAGTTCTCCAAGCAGTTCCGCGACAATTGCAACGAGCTGTCGATAACCGATGGCTCTGTTGATTTCGGAACTCTAGATGCACCCGTTGGCGAGAGGCCATCAACTGTCGTAGTCGGTCGCCCGAAGGGCGTTGCAAAAGGAACGCTCAAGGCATTCATTATCATGCCCTTTACTGAGCGACACGAGGGGCGCGCGCCAGGTTTCTTTGTTGAAGTCTTGCGTAGCCTGCTGACACCCGCTGGAATTCAAGCAGGTTTTGTTGTCGCTACTGCGAACAGGCAAGGCAGTGATGTTATTCAATCGACAATCATTAATGAGCTTCTTGAGGCCGATTTGGTGATAGCCGATTTAACCGACCACAATCCAAATGTCCTGTTCGAGCTTGGCGTTCGAATGGCTGGAGATAAGCCCGTGGCATTGGTTAAGTCGTCCGATACTGGGCGTATTTTTGATATCGACAACATGTTGCGCGTGTACGAATACAGTCCTAATTTGTGGCACTCGACCATTGAATCTGACTTGCCAAAAATTGCGGAGCACATCAAAGCTGCTTGGGATGGGCGAGATACCTCTCAGACTTACATGCGCTTGTTGAGAAAAGGCGGAAAAGATTAGAGATAATCCACTTTCGCTGAACGGCGAAATTCGCCTTCGCTTGCAAGTGACTGAACGTCGTTAGGCTGTGGTTAGAGAGCTTGGGGAGAGGGCCGTATGCACATGGGAGGCTGGCTTCGTTTTTGGGTGGTGCTCACAGTTTTGTGGGGGGTGCTCGTGGCTTTCGTCGCGTACGAAAGACGCCCGAAAATCGAGGAAGTGCGCAGCGCCTGGGTGTCGGATGGCTTGAACCTGATAGCAAAGCGAATCAGTGCCGATAAAGGCGTCACCGTTGAGCCGTGGGATGTCGAGCGGGTGTTAGGAGCCTCAACTGGCGATGGGACAATCGCTTATTTTGAGCGGGTCGAGAAAAGGCCAAAACTTTCGCAGATACTTTTTCGTGACGACCTGATTGCTATAAACAAAACGTATCGTAGTCGCGTTGAAGAAATCGAGCGTGGGTCAACTGACTACATACTAAAAGTAGCTGCCGTCTGGATTGGTCCTCCAGTTCTCTTGCTCATTCTTGGCTATGCGGTCGGTTGGGTGCGGCAGGGTTTCCGCAATGCGAAGCCTGGTTCCTAATCCACTTTCATTCTTTTGGCTTCGAAGTCTTCGCAAGCTTTACGCAGCATTTTTAGAACGTCAGAAGACGGTTTAACGCTGAAAATATGGCCTGTGGATGTGTAGGCTTGGGCGCGCAAGGACCACAAGCCACTTCGCAAATTCGGCGCGATCATTTTTGGCCCGAAATGCTCGGCCCACGTGTCACCGTTGAACTTGTGGTCAGTGTCGACGAACCAGTTTCCGGTTTGGCCGTGACTGAGATCGACGGGGATGGGGCTACTCATTTCGGGAGACTGACCAGTCAGCTGAATGGCGAAGCGTTTCTTGAATACACCACTCTTCCAGCCAATGTTCGTGATTCGTATCGGCCTGTCACCAGTATTCACGATTGAGAAATTTAGAAATTCATTGCTTGGCAGGCCTGCGCCGATGGTAATTACCATATTCGCATTTAATCTTGCCTTCGGCCTTGTTGCGTTTCTCGCAAGCCAAAGAGAAACGCAGACCGCTGCGATAGTCCCTACTGCTGCCAGCCAGCCGGAAAACGAATTGATAAAGTCCCATTGTTCTTGTGGCAAGCCCAAGAATGAGTAGCTCTGCATGTGTCCCCCGCCATGGATGCCTGCCAATCACATTAGACCAAACAACAATCTCAGCCAGTGATTGTAAGCCTCAGCGCGCCGTTTTCGAGTCACCCAGACTATGTAGCGCTAAGAGAGGCGAGGCAAACGTCCTAGCGGTTGGGAAGCCTGAGATCTAACGCGGTGGCCCATGCCACCCGCTGTGTTCCGTATCGCATGGCGTCAAGGGCGTGGTCCGCTCCGCTGCTGTCCACGTCCTCCGGTCGCTTGGGGTCCCGGCCCGCATACGGCGCAGTCAGCCACCAGTAGCGGCACGCCCGACTCACATACAGGCCGGGGCGGTCTGGCTTGCCAGCATCCGCGAGTAGCCGGCGCATGCGCTGCCAGCCACTAACCCGGTCGCCCTTGTGGGCAGGCTCAAAGTGCACGCCCGCTCGCTGGAACTCGTCAGCTATGCAGCCGGCACCGCTGCCAGTCTTGGCGAATATTGCATCGTCGGCCGCGCCGGATGGCTGGACCTTCCAGCGCGCGCACATCGCCTTGATCGCATCAGACAGCACCGGCACGGTCCAGCCGACCCCCTCGTTGAGACGATCGTCGCTGCGGTTGGTGGCTAACTCGTCGATGGCCACAATGGAATCGCGCGGGTAGTAGCGGCCGTCAGGCCCTTTGCCGCCCGGGGACTGCGCGAGGAGGTACGTGACCGAAGGGGCCGCACTTCCAAAGTCATGGCCGAGCCAGGTGTGCCAGCCATGCGGAATCTGCTGCCACGGTTCTGTAGATACACGAGTGTCGTCCAGCACGTCAGCGAAGTACGCGCCGCGTGCCACAGACCAGTCGCCGTCCACCCATGCGCGCAACAGTTCGGGGTCGTCCGCGCAAGCCGCGCCGAGCTGGTGGCGATACTGGGCCGCGTCAATGAACGGGTTGGATGTGAAGGTGCTTGGCGCGTAGATGCACGGGCGCTTGGACTTACCGTCCACAAATGGCGTCCATGGCGCTGCCTTGGTGAACACAAAGCGCTTCGCCAGCCACATGTGTCCAACGCCGCCGGGGTTCGCCGCGTAAACCGTGCGGATGGGCAAGTCTTTGGGGCCGCGCAGGTTGGATCGCAGCATGTCGAGCAGCATGGAGTCCTGGTACTGCCCGCACTCGTCAGCCATCAAGAGCGTGAAGCTGCGCTTGGGTTCTACCCCGATTCTGCGGACACTTTCACTAAGATCCATACTGGGTCAAAGGAGTGTCCATGTCCAAGCGCAAGCGTTACAGCCCTGAGTACAAGCACGAGCTGGTCGAACTGGTCCGCCGATC
>NZ_BAAGUO010000001.1:143238-945340 GCF_054781355.1 Arenimonas alkanexedens | reverse complement strand
AAGCGCGTGCCGACCTGTTCGACTACCTGGAGCGGTTCCACAATCCGCGAATGCGTCGTAGAGTTGCCCGGCGTGATCGGGAGTTTCAGACCTTAATCAAACCGTCCGCGGAAACGGGGTAGAACCCATCTTGGCCTGGTGCTCAAGGAGGTTCTGGACAACGACCGCGGCCTGGCTCTTCTTGTAAGTGTCTTTGATAGCCGAAAAGATTCCCATTTATTCCTCAATTAATAGAACGCCAAATTCTGATTGGTCTCACGACCCCGAACTTTAGGCTGACAAAGCGCCGAGAGTTTAGGGCGAAGCCACCACAGCAGACAATGCGATTCGGTCGCATTGCGCTACGCGAATCACAGAATCGTGGTTTCAGCCACAGGCGAAGGGAGTCGGGGTAGGACGAACCAGCGCGGTGGCGGTCGCAATAGTGAACTACGCGGAAGGACTACGGCTCACGCCGGGCGCCTCGTGAGCCTGGTCGAACTAATCTGCGCCCCAACCTTAGGGCCGGTCACTGGTGGGGCTGACGCTCTGACTTGCAGCTGCACCAGACTGAGAACCTTTCTCGCTGCTGTCATACCTCATGGCTTATCACCAGCCAACGCAGAGTTTTGGACCGACCGTAAGGAAAACGGTCCACTTCGGGTCGAGGCTGTGTGAAAAACCCACCGCCGATGGCAAAATATCGACACCGTTCGATTGGTGCTCGGGATGAAAAGATTCGTCGATGGTGTCGACCGCTCACAGGGTCTTCTGCTCCCTGATCGGCTTGAAGATTACGTCCACGAAGACAACCCGGTCCGGGCGGTCGATGCCTTCGTCGAAGCCCTCGACCTCGCTACCCTGGGGTTTGCAGCAGCCAATCGTGCCGGCGGTGGCCGTCCGGCCTATCATCCAGCCGTCCTGCTCAAGGTCTACATATACGGCTACCTCAATCGCATCCAGTCCACCCGGCGCCTGGAGCGGGAAGCCCAGCGGAACCTGGAGCTGATCTGGCTGACCGGGCGCCTGGCGCCCGACTTCAAGACCATCGCCGACTTTCGCCGGGACAACGGCAGCGCCATCACGGCGGTGTGCAGCCAGTTCGTCGCGCTGTGTCGGAAGATGAAGGTGTTCTCGCATGCCGTCGTTGCAATCGACGGCAGCAAGCTTAAGGCGGTCAACAGCCGAGACCGCAACTTCACGGCCGGCAAGGTGGAGGCGCGACGCAAGCAGCTTGATGAGAGTGTCGCCCGCTATCTGGCCGAGCTTGATCGCGCGGACCGCGATCCGAGCCTGCTGCCGGAGGGCCGCGTGCCCCACCTGAAGGGCAAGCTGGCAAAGGTACGCGAGCAGATGGCGCAGCTCGACGCGCTCGAGCGTCAGCTGAAACAGGTGCCGGACCATCAGATTTCGCTAACGGATCCCGATGCCAGGTCGATGACCTCGACCGGGCGCGGGACAGGCACGGTCGGCTACAACGTGCAGGCGGCGGTGGATGCCGAGCATCATCTGATTGTGGCGCACGAGGTAACGAATGTCGGCAACGATCGTGGCCAACTCTCCGCCATGGCGAAGAGGGCACGCGATGCGCTCGGCACCGAGCAGATGACGGCGCTGGCTGACCGTGGCTACTTCAATGCCCCGGAAATTCTTGCGTGTGAGGAGGCCGGCATCATTCCGCTGGTGCCCAAGCCCCTCACATCCAACAGCAAAGCGGAAGGTCGATTCGACAAGCGAGACTTTACCTACGACCCGGATGCTGATGAGTACGAGTGCCCGGCTGGCGAGCGTGCTATTCGTCGATTCGCAACACAAGAGAACGGACTGACGTTGCACAAATACTGGTCTTCCGCCTGCCCACGCTGTCCGTTGAAGGCGAGATGCACGACCTCTTCCTATCGACGAATCACGCGATGGGAGCACGAGCACGTGCTGGAGCGGATGCAGGTCCGACTCGACGCGACGCCGCAAGCAGCGGTCGCTCGGCGGCAGACGGTCGAGCATGTGTTTGGCACCCTAAAATGCTGGATGGGCACCACGCCATTGCTGACCAAGACCCTACCGAGGGTTAGAACAGAGGTCAGCTTGGCGGTAATCGCCTACAACATGAAGCGGATGATCAAGATCATGGGTGCGCGAGGTCTGGTTCAGGCGATCGCTGCCTGACCGGCTCTAATTTTTCTTCTTGCAGCGCCGCTACAGCAGAACGTGCGGCTGCCCATGCATGGCGTCCAGTCTTTGGTTTTCACACAGCCTCGGTCGAAAGCTGCCCTCTGGCACATCTGAACTCGTATCAGGCACGACGAGCAGACCAGATATTCGCATTCGGCGTTATGGGAATTTTTCCGAGGCAGCCAGCTTCCGCGTGACCTTCCGCCTAGGACAGCCCGCCGGCCCGGATGATCCGCAGTCCGTCGTGCGTGAGGTCCCTTTCCCGGGGTATCGAAAACATGGACGTTTTCGATAAGCGCCCATGGATGGGTTCACGGCGTCCCCGGAAAAGGGACCTCGCGTGCGGCGGGCGTTCGCGGGGGGCGATCCCGGGGCGGGGGTGGTTTGGTTGGAAGGGCATCGGGACTGAAGTCCCTCCCACATGGGGTGGTGGGGAGAAGACAAAAAGCGTAGGTCGGAGAGCCAGGGGCTTCGGGCCTGAAGGCCCTCCTACAGGGGCGCAGGGTGCGGCGGTGCAGCATGGGAATGTGTTGACCGTCATGGTTTGGGTCGGCATGGTCGGTGTCCATACGCCGGCGCAGGGGAGCACCGGTTCAACCGGACGTGGCCACCCAGGGATGGGGCAATCGCGTTTCGCATCGAGTTCCTGGGGAGGGATCGTGCGCTATCTACTCTTGGCTGCCCTGGCAGCCGTTTCAACACTGTGCGAGGCCAATACCGGCGTCGCCTTCGTCCACGGCACCGGCAAACAGACCAATGCCACCGCCAACTACTGGCAGTCGCCCTTCGTCAACAACGTGCGCGGCGGCCTGGTTGATCCGAACAACTACGTCGTCATCAACTGCGACTTCGAAAAGTACATGTGGGACAACGCAGCCGCGGGTTGCCTCGCCGGCCAGCTGACCACCTTCATCAACAACCGCGGCATCACCCGCCTGATCGTCATCACCCACAGCAACGGCGGCAACGTCATGCGCTGGATCCTGTCGAACCCGACCTGGGACAGCCGCTACCCGAACATCATCGCCAAGACCGTCCGCGTCAACGCGCTGGCGCCTTCGTCCGCCGGCACGCCGCTCGCCGATGCAGTGATTTCCGGCAACGTGTTTGAAGGCGCCCTCGGCTGGCTGCTCGGCTACAAGAACGACGCCGTGCGCATGCAGCAGACCAGCTGGATGGCCAGCTACAACGCCAACTGGCTGCTCGGTACCGCCGGCCGCCCCGCCCTGCCCCGCACCTTCCGCAGCGTGGTCGGCACCGACGTGGATTCCGCGATCTGGGATTCCGACAGCTACTGCGGCGGCTACGTCGAGAACGTCGGCCTAGAGACCACCCAGAACTGGCTGGCCTCCTGCTCCGACGGCTTCCTCAACTGCAGCAGCCAGTCCGCCGCGGGCTACGTCTGGTTCCAGGACAAGAGCCGCATGCGCGGCTCCGAACCGCTGTCGCACAACCAGAGCCGGCGCGCCTGCTTTGGTCTCGACACCATCCTGCGCAGCGACATGAGGTCCTGAGCCATGAAGAAGACTCTCTTGTTCTGCCTGATGTCCCTGGCCGTCTCGGCCCAGGCCGCCACCCTGCTGCCGCCGGGCAGCCGCGACCAGGCGCCGTCGCGGCTGGTGTCGGCGCCGGCACCGGTCGGTGACTTCGAACGCGCGCCGGTGTCCTTTGCCTGGGCGCTCGATCCCTGGGCCGAGCTCGGCGAACAGACGCCCTTCGTCGCCGAGAGCCGCGAATACTGGGCCCTGGCCGAGGCCAGCGAACTGCAGGCCGGCCTCAACATCGACACCACCGCCCCGGGCGCGCTGATCCGCGTCAGCCCGGCCACCGGCAGCCGTGCGGTCGCGCCGGGCCAGCTGCGCATGCTGCGCAACGGCAAGGCCATCGCCGAACCGGAATCCTTCCAGCGGCGTGCCAATACGGCGCAGCTCAAGGCCGCCGGCATGGACGTGCCGGACGGCTCGTCCATCGTCCAGCTCGCCGCCGAACAGGGCCAGGGCCGGTTCCAGGTGCAGCTGGCCGAGGCCAAGGGCCGCTATCTGGTGCACGTGTTCGAGCCCAACAGCGATTACGTGCTCCAGGCCCAGGCCGACCGCAGCCATGTGCTGGCCGGTGACACGCTGGAGGTATCGGCGCAGATGGGACGCGGCACGGCCAAGCTCGGTGGCGGCGCCATGGGCGGTTCGCTGATTTCGCCCTCTGGCCGCAGCTATGACCTCGCCTTCCGCAACGGCAAGGCGCAGATCCAGGTGCCCGATGAAGCCGGCACCCTGCCGGGCCTGTGGGAAGTACACCTCTCGGCCGGCAGCTTCGACCAGGGCGCCAGCATCCAGCGTGATGCCCGCACCGCGGTGGAAGTGACGCGGCCGACCGCACGCCTCGGCGGCGGCTATGCCTTCGATGCGGCGACGCTTCGCTTCGACCTGCCGGTGCAGGTGGCGGCGCCGGGTCGCTACGAGCTGCGCGGCACGCTGTTTGCGAAAGGTCCCGACGGCATTTCGCGTCCGGTGGCGCAGGCGCATGCGGCGAACTGGTTCGAGGCCGGCAACCGGTCGCTGGCGCTGGCCTTCGGCCGCGGCAACATGCCCAGCGGCTTCGGGGCGCCGTTCGAACTGCGCTACGTCGAGCTCAAGGACCAGGCCCGCATGGGCACGCTGGAAACCCGTGAGCTGGCGGTTCGCGAGGCGGGGGCCACGCCGGCCCCGCGCGCCGTCCCCGCCGGTGAGGTGACGGCGCCGGTTCGTGGTGCGATCGGGCGTGAGCGCATCCGCTAGTTCCGGACGCGCGCCAAAGCGGCGATGATGACGGCCGGGCCTTCGGGTCCGGCCGTTTTCTTTTTTGGCGCCGCCCTGCATGGACGCGAGTCTTCGTCGCTTCTCGATTTTCTATTTCTGCTACTACGCCGCGCTCGGCGCCTACTCGCCCTACGTCGGGCGTTGGGTGGACGCGCTCGGCCACGGCGGTTACGTGGTCGGCGGCATGCTGGTGCTTTGGTACGGCACCCGCATCGTGGCGCCACCGGCCTGGGCCGCGCTGACCAGCCGCAGCCAGCGGCCGGGCCATTGGTTCGTCGCCGGCTGCGCGCTGACGATGCTGTGCTTCTCGGTCTTCCTGTTCACCGGCAGCGCCTGGGCGCTGCTGTCGGTGATGGCGGTGTTCGGGTTGTTCTACAACGCGGTGATGCCGCAGTTCGAGGCGATGACGCTGACCGCGCTGGGCCCGCGCGCGGACCACTACGGGCGGCTGCGGGTCTGGGGCTCGATCGGCTTCCTGGTCGTGGCCGGCAGCTATGGCGCCTTGCTCGATCGCGTCGGCGCGCAGCACTTCGCCTGGGTCACCCTGCCCCTGTTCGTGCTGATGCTGGCCGCCGCCTGGCCGCACCGCCACGACCGCCAGGTCGACTACAGCACCCATGCCAGCGACGCCGGCCACCTGTGGAAACGCCCTGGCGTGCGCCGCTTCCTGCTGGTGGCGCTGCTGATGCAGGCCAGCTTCGGGCCGTTCTATGTCTTCTACACCCTTCACCTGCAGGCTGCGGGGCATTCGGGCGCGACGGTCGGCGGGCTGTGGGCGCTGGGCGTGCTGATCGAAATCGCGATGTTCTGGAAGGCGCCGAAACTGATCGCCCGCTTCGGCGCCAGCCGCCTGCTGATGGTCTGCCTGGCCGTGACCGTGCTGCGCTGGACCCTGACCGCGCTGTACGCAGAATCACTGCCGATCATGGCGCTGGCGCAAACCACCCATGCGCTCAGCTTCGCCACCTTCTACGCCTGCTGCATGCGCCTGATGGCCGACTACTACCCCGGCCGCCGCGCCCGCGCTGGCCAGAGCCTGTTCTTCGGCTTCAGCCAGGGCGTGGGCGGGGTGCTGGGCGCGGGGCTGGCGGCGGTGGCGTGGGAACGCAGCGGCGGGGAGCTGGCGTTTCTGGTCGGTGCAACTGTGGCGGCAAGCGCGTGGCTGCTCTACGCGCTGCGGCGACCACCCCCGGTCCAGTTGTAATGAATGTCCATGCCGCCTGCGTCAACGAGGCTTGATCGGACATCGGCTTTACTCGTTGGTGACGCCGAAGGGCACGTGCCCGGTGGCGACGTGCTGGCTGGCGTTTTCGATGTTGTGGCGGGAATCGTCGAAGAAGATGTCGGCGCCGAAGGCCTGCAGGAAGGGGCCCTTGTTGCGGCCGCCGAGGAACATGGCTTCGTCCAGGCGCACGCCCCATTCGCGCAGGGTCAGGATGACGCGTTCGTGGGCGGGCGCAGAGCGCGCGGTGACCAGCGCGGTGCGGATCGGCGAGTCTTCGCCGGGCGGGAAGGCCAGCTGCAGTTCGTGCAGGGCGGCGAGGAAGCCGCGGAAGGGTCCGCCGGACAGCGCCTCGTTGACGCGGGTGGATTCGTTGTCGTGGAAGGCCTGCAGCCCAGATGCCTGCGACACGCGCTCGGATTCGTCGCCGAAGATCACCGCATCGCCGTCGAAGGCGATGCGCAGCTGCGGATGCGCGGGCTCGTAGGCCTTGGCCGGCAGGATGGTGGCGGCGGCGAAGCCGTTCTCGAGCGCGCTGCGCACCGAGGCCGGGTTGGCCGAGAGGAACAGCTGGGCGCCGAAGGGCTTGATGTAGGGCCAGGTCTCGGCGCCGCTGGTGAATACGGCGCGGATGATGCCCAGCCCGTAGTGGCGGATCGAGTTGAAGATGCGCAGCCCGGTGTCGGAGGAGTTGCGCGAAAGCAGCACCACCTCGACCCGCGGCGATTCCGGCGGCGCGCCAGCGTTGAGCGCCAGCAGCTTCTGCACCAGCGGGAAGGCGATGCCCTGCCCCAGGATTTCCTTCTCGCGGCTGCGCTGGAACTGGGCGTAGGCCTCCAGCCCGTCGGCCTGGAACAGCGCATGGCTGTCCTCGAGGTCGAACAAGGCGCGCGCAGTGATGGCCACGACCAGGCGGTCGGCAGGACGGTCGGGCGGTACGGAAAGGGGGCTCATGGCTTGGAGTGTGCGCCGCCGCGGTCTCAGGAGCTGAGAACGGGGCTCAGGTGATGAACTGTTCGTTGAGGATGCGTTCCTCGAGATTGTGCTCGCGGTCGAACAGCAGGGTCACGTGGTGCTCGCGCGACTCACGGATGCTGACCTCGACCACGTCGCGAACCTCGTGCGAATCGGCGGTGGCGCTGACCGGGCGCTTGTAGCCATCCAGCACCTCCAGCCTCACCTCGGTGTCCGAGCGCAGCAGGGCGCCGCGCCAGCGCCGCGGCCGGAAGGCGGCGATCGGCGTCAGCGCGATCACCTGCGAGCCCAGCGGCAGGATCGGCCCATGGGCCGAGAAGTTGTAGGCCGTGCTGCCGGCCGGCGTCGCCACCAGGGCGCCGTCGCAGACCAACTCTTCCAGCCGCATGTGGCCGTTGAGATGCACACGCAGGTGCGCCGCCTGGCGGGTTTGGCGCAGCAGCGAGACTTCGTTGTAGGCCAGCGAATTGACGGTGGCACCGGACTCGGTGGTGGCGCGCATTTCCAAGGGATGCAGCACGGTGGTCTCGGCCGCGTGCAGGCGCTCGAGCAGGCTTTCGGGCCGGTGCTGGTTCATCAGGAAACCGACGCTGCCCAGCTTCATCCCGTAGACCGGCCGGCCCAGCGGGCCGTGGCGGTGCAGCGTGTGGAGCATGAAGCCGTCGCCGCCGAGCGCACAGATGACGTCGGCGTCCTCCGGCGGCACCTGGCCATGGCTGGCGGTGAGCTTGGCCAGCGCGGACTGGGCTTCCGGCGCGGGGCTGGCAAGGAAGGCGATGCGCGGATGGGCGGGCAAGGACATGCCCAAAGCTTACGTCATGTCCCCCGACTGTAGGAGGGCCTTCAGGCCCGAAGCTCTTTGGCGAGAAGCTTCGGGCCTGAAGGCCCTCCTACAAGGGCTTGACGCCGGTGTGGGAGGGACTTCAGAGGGCGCCGGCGGCGACGACCTGGGCCAGGCGGCGGACGGCGACCGACAGCGTCGGGTAGTCGAGGCCGCGAAGGTTCCGCATGTCGGCGAACATCGACATCGTGTACTTGAGCGTGGCGTCGTCGCGGGCCAGCCAGGCTTCTACCAGCGCCTGCGACGAACTGCCGGCGTGCGAGGCACCCAAGACCTGGGCGACCAGCGCGCGCTGCTGCGCCTGCAGCTCGTCGCGCAGCACGCCGCGGGCCTGGGCATGCCAGCGGCCCTCGACCGGCAGCGCTTCGACGCTGTCCATCAGCCACTTGGTGTGCAGGGCGTCGGAAAGGTTGAAGTAGGCCTCGGCCACATCGGCCACCGGCAGGTCCTGCTCAATCGAGACCTCGACGATGTCCAGCGCGTAGGCCAGGAACGGCAGGCTGGCGAAGGCCTGGGCCAGGTCCTCGGGGTAGCCCAACTGCTGCCAGTGGGCGACATCGGCCTGCAGGTCGGCGCGCGCCTCAGCGGGCAGCAGACCGCCCAGCGAACCACGCAGGGCCGCCACGCCGCCGGCATAGCGCTCGACCTTCTCGGCGATATTGAGGTTCTCGCCGGGTCGGTTGAGCAGCCAGCGGGTCATGTTGCGCTGCAGGTGCCAGATGCTGGTGAGGGCATCGAGCTGGGCCGCCTCGGACACCTTCAGGTCGAGGGCATCAATGCGGGCCCACAGTTCGCGGGCGTCCAGCACTTCGCGGCTGATGGTGAAGGCCTTGGCGATCTGCGCCGGGGTCTGGCCGGTGTCTTCCTGCATGCGCAGGATGAAGGTCGACCCCATGCGGTTGACGGTGGAGTTGGTGACCGCGGTGGCGATGATCTCGCGGCGCAGGCGGTGGTTCTCCATGTCCTGCGCGTACTTTTCCTGCAGGGCATTGGGGAAGTAGCGCACCAGTTCCTTGGAGAGGTAGGGATCCTCGGGCACATCGGACTCGAGCATCTGGTTGAACACGACGATCTTGTCGTAGCTCAGCAGCACCGCCAGCTCGGGGCGGCTGAGGCCCTGGCCACGCGCCTTGCGGTCATTGATCTCGGCCTCGCTGGGCAGGAACTCAATGGCGCGATCGAGCAGGCCCTGGCCTTCCAGCGTACGGATGAAGTGGCCGAAGGAACCCAGCCGCGAAGCACTCATGCGCTCCATCAGGCTGATGGCCTGGTTCTGGCGGTAGTTGTCGTTGAGCACGAGTTCGCCGACCTCGGCGGTCATGCTGGCCAACAGCGCATTGCGCTGCTCCTGGCTCAGGTCGCCGCGCATCAACGGCGCCGACAGCAGGATCTTGATGTTCACCTCGTGGTCGGAGGTGTCCACGCCGGCGGAGTTGTCGATGAAGTCGGTGTTGACCAGCACGCCGGCCCAGGCCGCCTCGATGCGGCCCTTCTGGGTCATGCCCAGGTTGCCGCCCTCGCCCACCGCGCGGCAGCGCAGCTCGCCGCCGTTGACGCGCAGGCCATTGTTGGCGCGGTCGCCGGCATCTGCGTGGCTCTCGGTGCTGCCCTTGACGTAGGTCCCGATGCCGCCGTTCCAGAGCAGGTCCACGGGCGCCCTGAGGATGGCGTTCATCAGTTCGTTCGGGCTGAGCTGCTCGACGCCCGCGGGCAGGTCGAGGGCTTCGCGCACCTGCGGCGTGATGGCGATGTTCTTCACCGAGCGCGGATGGATGCCGCCGCCCGCGGAGATCAGCGAACGGTCGTAGTCTTCCCAGCTCGAGCGCGGAACCTTGAACAGGCGTGCGCGCTCCGCGTAGCTGCTCGCGGCATCAGGCGTCGGGTCCAGGAAAATGTGGCGATGGTCGAACGCCGCCACCAGCCGGATGTGCTTGGACAGCAACATGCCGTTGCCGAACACGTCGCCCGACATGTCACCGATGCCCACGCAGGTGAAGTCCTGCGACTGGCTGTCGATGCCCAGCGCGCGGAAGTGGCGCTTGACCGACTCCCAGGCGCCCTTGGCGGTGATGCCCATGCCCTTGTGGTCGTAGCCCACCGAGCCGCCGGAGGCGAAGGCGTCGCCCAGCCAATAGCCATGCTCGGCCGAGATGCCGTTGGCGATGTCGGAGAACGTAGCGGTGCCCTTGTCGGCCGCGACCACCAGGTAGGGGTCGTCGCCGTCGTGGCGCACGACGTCAATCGGATGCACGAGCTCGCCATCAACCAGGTTGTCGGTGATGTCGAGCAGGCCGTTGATGAAGCGCTTGTAGCAGGCGATGCCTTCCGCCAGCTGGGCATCGCGGTCACCGCCGACCGGCGGCCGCTTGACCACGAAGCCGCCCTTGGAGCCAACGGGCACGATGACGGTGTTCTTGACCATCTGCGCCTTCACCAGGCCCAGCACTTCGGTACGGAAATCTTCGCGGCGGTCGGACCAGCGCAGGCCACCGCGCGCCACCGGGCCGAAGCGCAGATGCACGCCTTCGACGAAGGGCGAATACACGAAGATCTCGCGGTAGGGACGCGGCTTCGGCAGCTCGGGCACCAGCGCCGGGTCGAACTTGAAGCTGATGTAGTCGCGGTACTCGCCGTCCTTCTTCTGGAAGAAGTTGGTGCGCAGCGTGGCGTTGATCAGGCTCATGTAGCCGCGCAGGATGCGGTCGTCGTCGATGCTGGAGACGGCGGTGTCGAGCAGGATCTCGAGCGCGTCGGCGCAGGCGTCGATCTGGGCGGCGCGGTCGAGGGCGCGGGCGGCGGCGATTTCCTGCGGGATGGTGTCCAGTGACTGGCGGCTTGCCTGGGGCAGCAGCCAGGCGATCTGGTCGTGCAGTGCGGTTTGGCCAGCTTCGTCCAGCGGCTGTTCGCGGCCGGGCTGGAAACGGGCGGCGAACAGTTCGTACAGCAGTCGCGCGATAACCGGGTAGCGCTGCAGCGTTTCTTCCATGTAGGGCTGGGAGAACGGCACGCCGGTCTGCAGCGCGAACTTGGTGTAGCCGCGCAGCATGGCGATATCGCGCCACTCGAGCCGGGCGCTGGGCAGCAGGCGGTTGAAACCATCGTTCTCGGCGCCGCCGCGCCAGACTTCGGCGAAGGCTTCCTCGAAGGGCTTGCGGGCCGCCTCGACGTCGATCTCGCCGTGCAGCGGCTGGACCTCGAAGTCCTGGATGGACAGGCGCTCGCCGTCCACGTCAATGACGTAGGGATGTTCGGTAAGGATGCGCAGGCCCAGGTTCTCCATCACCGGCAGCACGTCCGACAGCGCGATGTCGCTGCTGCGGCGGATGAGCTTGAAGCCGAGCTGGTCACCGTCGGCGCGGTAGAAGGAAACCCGCTGGTCATCGGGACCGGTCAGCTGCGAAGCCTGCACCACGTCGGCGGCGGCGATCTGCGGGCTGACTTTCTCGACGTAGCCTGCCGGCAGGCTGCGGCCGTAGCGCTGGAACAGGCGCAGGCCCTGCTCTTCGCCCAGGTCGCGGACCAGGGTTTCGCGCAGTTCGTCGTGCCAATCGCGGACGATCCGGGCCAGCTCGGCCTCGAGCTTCTCCTGGTCGAAGGCGACCGTGCAGCCCGCTTTCGGGCGGATCACCAGGTGCAGCTGGGCCAGCGGCGACTCACCGATCTGCACGCTGTGGTCGAGCCGCTCACCCTCCAGCGCGGCCATCAGCAGCGCTTCGACGCGATGGCGGATGCCGGTGTTGAAGCGATCGCGCGGGATGTAGACCAAGGCCGAGAAGAAACGGCCGTAGCGGTCGCGGCGCAGGAACAGACGCGTGCGCGCACGATCCTGCAGACCCAGGATGCCCATGGCCGTGCGCTGCAGCTCTTCGGCGCTGGACTGGAACAGCTCGTCGCGCGGCAGGGTCTCGAGGATGTGGCGCAGCGCCTTGCCGCTGTGGCTGTTGGTGGAAAGGCCCGAGGACGCCATTACGAACTCGTGGCGCTGGCGCACCAGCGGGATTTCCCACGGGCGGCGATTGTAGGCGCTGGAGGTATAGAGACCGAGGAAGCGGTGCTCGCGCACCGCGCGACCGGCGGCGTCGAACACCAGCACGCCGATGTAGTCCATATAGCCGGGACGATGCACGGTGGCGCGGGCATTGGTCTTGGTCAGGATCAGCGCGTCCAGCCGCTGGCCCGGGGCCAGGTCGGCGGCGGCCAGGCCTTCGACCGGGCGCGGTTTCACCAGGTGGTCCTTGCCGCGCAGCATGCCCAGGCCGCTGCCCTGCACCGCGCCCAGCTGGCGGTCGGTGACTTCGTACTCGCGATAGCCCAGGAAGGTGAAGTGATTGTCGGCAGCCCAGCGCAGGAAGGCCTGCGCCTCGGTGCGCGCGGCGGCGTCGACGGGCAGCGCGCTGGTGTCGAGCTCATCGGCGATGCGCACCATCTTGTCGCGCATGGCCTGCCAGTCGATGACCGATTCGCGCACGTCCGACAGCGCGGCCAGCAGGTTTTTCTCGATCGTCTGCATGGCCTCGGCATCGGCCTGGCGGTCGATCTCGATGTACATCATCGACTCTGGCTGGCCCTGGTCGACCGCCTGCAGCTGGCCGCCGGCGTCGCGGGCGATGTTGAACACCGGGTGGGCGATCTGGTGCAAGGACGTGCCGAACTGCGCCAGCGCCATGCGCACCGAGTCGACCAGGAAAGGCATGTCGTCGTTGACGATGCGGACCACGGTATGGGTGCTGTCGAAACCGTCGCCGGCGACGCTGGGATTGAACACCGCCAGCTTGGGGACACCGGCAGTACGCTGCCGGGTGAAGCCCAGGAAGGATTGGGCGATCAGGGCCCACTCACGCGGCGGCCGACCCGCCAGCTCATCTTCCGGAAGCCGCGCGAAGAAGTCGCGGGTGAACCGCTCGAGCAGCGCGTGCTCAGCGGCGGATGCACCGGGCGGCAGGGCCGCGATGACGGCGTTGAGGGTGTCGGCGGAAGCCAAAGCGTGGGCGTTCATTGACCGCGTTCTCGCAGAGCGTGATTAAAGTGCGAAATTGTAGCCCTGCAAAATGGTTCCGGCCAGCCAAAATACAGGCAAAAAGAAGCCCCGCTTCAGCGGGGCTTCGGGTACGCCGGCGTACGGATCGGGCTTAGCGAAGGCCGGTTTCGTTGCGGGCGATCACCAGGCGCTGGATTTCGCTGGTGCCTTCGTAGATTTCAGTGATCTTGGCGTCGCGGAAATAGCGCTCGAGCGGCATTTCTTTGGAATAACCCATGCCGCCGTGGATCTGCAGGGCCTGATGGGTGATGAACATCGCCGCTTCCGAGGCGGTGAGCTTGGCCACCGAGGCTTCCGTGCTGAAACGGCCGCCGACCTTGTCGGCCTCGGTCTTGGCCCAGGCGGCGCGCAGGGTGAGGATCTCCGCGGCGTCGAGCCGGCACTTCATGTCGGCGATCTTGGCCTGGATCATCTGGAACGAGCCGATCGGCTGGCCGAAGCTCTTGCGCTCCTTAACGTAGGCCACCGACGCCTTGTAGGCCGCCTTGCCCAGGCCCACGGCCTGGGACGCGATGCCGATGCGGCCGGCGTCGAGCACGCCCATGGCGATCTTGAAGCCCTCGCCGTCCTTGCCGATCACTTCCTCGGCCGTGGCCACGTAGTCCTGGAGCTCGATCTCGCAGGTGGCCGAGGCCCGGATGCCCAGCTTGGGCTCGGTCTTGCCGCGGTGGAAGCCCGGCTTGGCGGTGTCCACCATGAAGGCCGTGATGCCCTTGGCGCCCTTGCTCGGGTCGGTGATGGCGAACAGGATGATGTACTTCGCCACTGGGCCAGAGGTGATCCAGCTCTTCTTGCCGTTGATGACGTAGCTGCCGTCGTCCTGCTTCACGGCCTTGCAGCGCATGGCGGTGGCGTCGGAGCCCGACTGCGGCTCGGTCAGGGCGAAGGCGCCGATCTCGCGGCCCTCGGCGATCGCGCGCACATACAGCTGCTTCTGCGCCTCGGTGCCGAACTTCAGGATGCCGTTGCAGAACAGCGAGTTATTGACCGAGACGATGGTCGAATGCGCGCAGTCAGCCTCGGCGATCTCGATCATGGCCAACACGTAGCTGATCGGGTCCATGCCGGCGCCGCCGTATTCGGCCGGGACCTCGATGCCCATCAGGCCGTTCTCGCCCAGGGTGCGGATGTTGTCGAGCGGGAACTCGCCGGTTCGGTCGTGGTGCTCGGCGCTGGGCGCGATCTTTTCTTGCGCGATGCGCCGGGCCACGTCCTGGATCATCAGCTGCTCTTCGGTGAATCGGAAGTCCACGGCGGTTCCTCGGTTGGTATGCGGGAAAGGCGTCAATTGTAACGGTTGGCACCCGCCCGCACAGGTCCACGGCGCGTGAAGCGTGGCCGCGCGCGCCTTGACGCCCCACAGCGGCAGGCCTAACCTTCATATCTTTGAATCCGGATGAAAGGATAAAGCCATGGATCTCGACGCTTGGTCGGCCTGCCTCAAGGTCCTCGCCGACCCAACCCGGGTCCGCCTGCTGGCCCTGCTGGAGCGCGAGGAGCTGACCGTGGCCGAGCTCTCGGGCGTCACCCGCCTGGCGCAGCCGCGGGTGTCCACCCATCTGGCGCGCCTGAAGGAAGCCGACCTGGTGCGCGATCGGCGCGCCGGTGTCTCGGCCTACTACCGCTTCAACGCAGAATCCCTGGACCCGGCCGAAGGCAGGCTCTGGGAAGCACTGCGCGACAGCACCGACGACCCGCTGCTGCGCCAGGACGCCGAGCGGCTGCCGGCCATCCTGGCCACGCGCGCCAGCGACCGGAACTGGGCCGACTCGGTAGCCGGCGACATGGAGCGCCACTATTCCCCGGGACGCACCTGGGAAGCCTTGGCGCGCTCCACCCTGCCCCTGCTCGAGCCCGGCGATGTCCTGGACGTAGCTTCCGGCGACGGCGTGCTGGCTGAACTGCTGGCCCCGCACGCCCGCCGCTACGTCTGCGTTGATTCCAGTGCAAGGGTGGTGGGCGCCGCCCGCGAGCGGCTGCGCAAGTACCGGCATGTCGAAGTGCTGGAGGGTGACATGCAGGCGCTGGACTTCCCCGCGGCGCAGTTCGACCTGGTGCTGCTGATGCATGCCCTGACCTACGCCACCAAGCCCGGCCAGGCCATCATCGAGGCCGCGCGGGTGCTGCGTCGCGGCGGTCGGCTGGTCGCCACCTGCCTGGGCAAGCACGAGCACCAGTCGGCGGTAACGCCCTATGGCCACGTCAACCTGGGCTTCACCGTCAAAGACCTGCGCCGCCACGCCGAAAAGGCCGGGCTGGAGGTCACCGTATGCGAGCCGGTCACCCGCGAGAAACGACCGCCCCACTTCGAAGTCCTCACCCTGCTGGCGCGTAAACCATGAAGCTCCTTCCCTGGCACAATCCGGCGCGCACCGAGCGCCTGCTCGCCGCCCTGGCCGAACGCATCCTGGTGCTCGACGGCGCCATGGGCACCATGATCCAGCGGCATTCGCTGGACGAAGCCGCCTACCGCGGCGAACGCTTCGCCGAGGGATACGACGGCCTGCGCTTTTCCGAGGGTCACGCCCACGGGCCGGACTGCGGGTGTAGCGGCTCGGATCTCAAGGGCAACAACGACCTGCTGACGCTGACGCAACCGGCGATCATCGCCGACGTGCATCGCGCCTACCTGGCGGCCGGCGCCGATCTGGTCGAAACCAATACCTTCAATTCCACCAGTGTGTCCCAGTCCGACTATCGGCTCGAGCACCTGGTGCCCGAGCTCAACCGGGAAGCCGCCCGGCTGGCGCGTGCCTGCTGCGACGAAGCCGAGGCGGCCGACCCGGCGCGCCCGCGTTTCGTCGCCGGCGTGCTGGGGCCCACCAGCCGCACGGCCTCCATCAGCCCGAAGGTCGAGGATGCCGGCTATCGCAATATCCACTTCGACGAGCTGGTGACCAACTACGTCGAGGCCGCTCGCGCGCTGGTCGAGGGCGGCGCCGACATCCTGATGGTGGAGACCGTGTTCGACACGCTCAATGCCAAGGCCGCGCTGTACGCGATCGAGGAACTGTTCGAGTCGTTGGGCGTGCGCCTGCCGGTGATGGTGTCGGGCACCATCACCGACCGCAGCGGCCGCACCCTGTCGGGACAGACCGCCGAAGCGTTCTGGTACTCGCTGCGACATGCCCGGCCGCTGTCCATCGGCCTGAACTGCGCCCTCGGCGCGCGCGACCTGCGTGCGCACATCGACATGCTGTCCCAGGTGGCCGACACCCACATCAGCTGCCACCCCAATGCCGGCCTGCCGAACGCCTTCGGCGGCTATGACGAAGGCCCGGAGGAAACGGCCGGCGTGCTGCGTGAATTCGCCGAAGCCGGCCTGCTCAACCTGGTGGGCGGCTGCTGCGGCACCACGCCGGAACACATCGCCGCGATCGCCGGGGCCGTGGCCGGCCTGGCGCCGCGCGCGATTCCTTCGATCGCGCCGTTTACGCGACTGGCCGGCCTCGAGCCGTTCGTCATCACGCCCGACACCAACTTCGTCAACGTTGGCGAACGCACCAATGTCACCGGCTCCATCCAGTTCAAGAAGCTGATCCTGGAGGGTCGCTACGACGAGGCGCTGACCGTGGCGCGCCAGCAGGTGGAAAACGGCGCCCAGGTCATCGACGTCAACATGGACGAGGGCATGCTGGACGCCGAAGTGGCGATGGCCCGGTTCCTGAACCTGATCGCCGCCGAGCCGGACATCGCCCGGGTGCCGGTGATGATCGACTCTTCGAAATGGAGCGTGATCGAAGCCGGCCTCAAGTGCGTGCAGGGCAAGGCCATCGTCAACTCGATATCAATGAAGGAAGGCGAAGCCGCCTTTCTGGCGCAGGCCGCGAAAGTGCGCCGGTACGGCGCCGCCGTGGTGGTGATGGCCTTCGACGAGAAAGGCCAGGCCGACACCTACGAGCGCAAGGTCGAGATCTGCTCCCGTGCATGGAAGCTGCTGGTCGAGCAGGCCGGCATCCCGCCCGAGGACATCATCTTCGACCCCAATATCTTCGCCATCGCCACCGGCATCGAGGAGCACGACGGCTATGCCGTGGCTTTCATCGAGGCGGCGGCCGAACTCAAGGCCCGGTTCCCGCTTAGCCACGTGTCCGGCGGCGTGTCGAACGTTTCCTTCTCGTTCCGCGGCAACAACGCCGTGCGCGAGGCGATCCACGCGGTGTTCCTGTACCACGCCATCCGCGCCGGCATGGACATGGGCATCGTCAACGCCGGTGCGCTGGCGCTGTACGACGACATCGAACCGGCGCTGCGCGAGGCGGTCGAGGACGTGGTGCTCAACCGGCGTGCCGACGGCACCGAACGCCTGCTGGGAGAGGCCGACAAGCACAAGTCGAAGAAAGGCGAGGTGCGGGTCGAAGACCTGGCCTGGCGCGAGGCGCCGGTGGCCGAACGCATCCGGCACGCGCTGGTGCACGGCATCGACCGCTTCGTCGAAGCCGATACCGAAGAGGCGCGCCAGGCCGCGACCCGACCGCTGGACGTGATCGAAGGTCCGCTGATGGCCGGCATGAACGTGGTCGGCGACCTGTTCGGTGCCGGCAAGATGTTCCTGCCCCAGGTGGTCAAGTCGGCGCGCGTGATGAAGAAAGCGGTCGCCATCCTGATCCCCTACATCGAAGCCGAGAAGGCACTCAGCGGCGACGCCGGCAAGGCCAAGGGCAAGGTGCTGCTGGCGACGGTGAAGGGCGACGTGCACGACATCGGCAAGAACATCGTCGGCGTGGTGCTGGCCTGCAACAACTTCGACGTGGTGGATCTGGGCGTGATGGTACCCGCCCAGGTCATCCTCGACCGCGCCCGCGAGGAGAAGGCCGACATCATCGGCCTGTCCGGGCTGATCACGCCCTCGCTGGAGGAAATGAGCCACGTCGCCAAGGAAATGAAGCGCCAGGGCTTCGAGCTGCCGCTGCTGATCGGCGGTGCCACGACCTCGCGCGCGCATACGGCGCTCAAGATCGACCCGCACTATGGGTCGCCCGTGGTCTGGGTAAAGGATGCTTCGCGCGCCGTCGGCGTGATGCAGTCCCTGCTCAGCAAGGACCTGCGAGCGCCCTTCGTGGCGGCCAACGAGGCTGACTACGCCGAGGTCCGCGCCCGCCATGCCAACCGCGGCGACGCCAAGCCGCTGATGGGCCTGGCCCGGGCACGCGGCAAGAAATTTGACGGTGGCTGGACCGACTATGTTCCACCGGTGCCGCTCAAGCCCGGCCTGAGCGTCTTCGACGATTACCCGCTCGCGGACCTGGTCTCGATCATCGACTGGACGCCCTTCTTCCAGACCTGGGAGTTGGCGGGCCGCTACCCGGCCATCCTCGATGACGCCGTGGTCGGCACCCAGGCGCGCGAGCTGTTCAACGACGCCCGCGCCATGCTCGACCAGATCGTTCGGGAGAAATGGCTGACCGCCAAGGGCGTCGTCGGCCTGTGGCCGGCCAACGCGGTGGGCGACGATATCCACCTGCACGCCGACGGCGGCGACGCGGTGCTGCACTGCCTGCGCCAACAGGCCGAGAAGCCGGACGACCGCGCCAACTTCTGCCTCGCCGACTTCGTCGCGCCGCGCGACAGCGGCCGCAAGGACTGGGTGGGCGCGTTCGCCGTCACCGCGGGCCTGGGCATCGAGCCGCATGTTGCCCGCTTTGAAGCCGACCACGACGACTACAACGCCATCTTGCTCAAGTCATTGGCCGATCGCCTCGCCGAGGCCTTCGCCGAACGACTGCACCAGAAGGTCCGCACCGAGCTGTGGGCCTACGTGCCGGACGAAGCGCTGGAAAACGAGGCCCTGATCCGCGAACAATATCGCGGCATCCGCCCTGCCCCCGGCTATCCGGCCTGCCCCGAGCACAGCGAAAAATCGACGATCTTCCGGCTGCTCGACGTGGAGAAGAACACCGGCATGACGCTGACCGAAAGCTTCGCGATGTACCCGGCGGCGGCGGTCAGCGGGCTGTACTTCTCCCACCCCGGCAGTCAGTACTTCGTGGTCGGAAGGCTGTCGCGCGAACAGGTCGCCGACTACGCGCGGCGCAAGGGCGTCCCGGTGGTTCAGGCCGAACGCTGGCTGGCCTCCAACCTCGACTACGACCCCGAATAAGCCGTTTTTTAGAACAGGCGACTGTAGGAGGGCCTTCAGGCCCGAAGCTTTTCGCGAAGAGCTTCGGGCCTGAAGGCCCTCCTACATGTTCCGGGCTACCAGACCAGGTCGTCGGGGACCTGGTATTGCGGGTCGGCGTAGGGATCTTCGCCGGCCGGGGCATTCGGGTCGACGCGCAGGGCGAGGGCCGGTGCGAAGACCTTCTCGGCTTCGTCCAGCAGCGCCGCGGTAACCAGCAGGTAGCGGCCGTCGAGCTGCAGCACGCCGAGTTCGCCGGCGTTGAGCTGCTTGAGCTGGGCTGCGTTGACGTAGATGCGTTTGATCTTGCCGCCGTAGGGGAAGTGCCGGGCGATCTCGGCCTCCTTGTCGTTCAGGCCCTGGTCTTTCACCAGCTCGGTCAGCTTGGCCTTGGCCTCGCGGCGCAGGCGGGCCTCTTCCTGCTTCACCCGCTCGGCCTCGATGCGCTCTTCCTTTTCCTTCTGCGCACGGATGGCGTAAGCCTTGCCGAGGTCGATCTCTTCCTGGCTGCGCGGCTTGCCGCTGCGACGCGTTTCACCCGGCTTGCCCGGCGGGCGCCGGTTGTCCGCGCGCTTGGCGTCCGCCGCGCCGGCCGGACGCGGACCCCGCGGGCCTCGCGTTTCGCCAGGCTTGCCGCCCGGACGCTCACCGCGACGCTCGCCAGGCTTGCCCGGCGCGCGTGCTTTGCCACCCTCGCCCGTGCGGCCGCCCGGGGGCGGCTTGCGTTCGGGACGCGGTTCCGGCTCAGGTGCCTTGAAGCCCAGCCCCATCAATTTATCGCGCAGCGAATTGCTCATGCTTGGATCATGCTCAGTAGTGGGGCGGCGGCGGCTCGACGCCGGAATCGGAGTCCAGCACGCCACGCAGCTGCTTCAGGTCACCCAGCGCGCGCACCAACTGCTCGCTGGCGCGCGCCGTTTCCCTGCGGGTTTCGGCCAGCGCGTCGCTGAGTTCGGTCAAGGTGTGCTCCTGGAACGCGATCCGCGACTCGAGCTCGGCGATGCGGTCCTCGAGACTGGGGCTGCTGGAAGAAGATGTCGACATGTCGGTGGCCTCAATCGCGCCGCAGGGTGCGGCCGCGCCCGATGCCGTAGTAAGCCAGGCCGGCTTCCTCGACGGCATCGGGTGAATACAGATTGCGACCGTCGAAAACCACCCGCGCGCCCAGCTGCTTTGCCATCGTCGGGAAATCGGGGCTGTTGAAGGCCTTCCATTCCGTCACCAGCACCAGCGCATCGGCGCCCTCGAGCGCGGCATCGGGACTGTCGCAGAACACTAGGTCCTCGCGCTCGCCGAAAATGCGGCCAGCCTCGGCCATCGCCTCCGGGTCATGGACCCGGACACGCGCGCCGGCGGCCCATAGCTGGGCCAGCAGGGTTCGGCTGGGGGCTTCGCGCATATCGTCGGTATTGGGCTTGAAGGCCAGGCCCCAGATGGCGAAGGTCTTGCCGGCCAGCGCCGCGTCGAAGTGGCGGCTGATCAATTCGAACAGCTTGCCCTTCTGGTCGTCGTTCACCGCCTCCACCGCGCTCAAAATGCGCGCCGGGTAGCCGTGCTGGCGGGCGATGCGCTCCAGCGCCTGCACGTCTTTCGGGAAGCATGAGCCGCCGTAACCCGGGCCCGGATAGATGAAGTGGTAGCCGATGCGCGGATCCGAACCGATGCCGTGGCGGACCATCTCGATGTCGGCCCCCACGCGCTCGGCGATGTTCGCCATCTCGTTCATGAAGCTGATCTTGGTCGCCAGCATGGCGTTGGCGGCGTACTTGGTCAGTTCGGCCGAGCGCTCGTCCATCACCACCACGCGGTCGTGGCTGCGGTTGAACGGCGCGTACAGGCGCCGAAGCTGTTCGACGGCCTGCGGGCTGCGCGAGCCGACGATGATGCGATCGGGACGCATGCAGTCGTTGACCGCCGCGCCCTCTTTCAGGAATTCGGGATTGGACACCACGTCGAACGCGATATCCGCGCCGCGCGCCGCCAGCTCGGCGGCGATGGTGGCGCGAACTTTGTCGGCGGTACCGACCGGCACGGTGGACTTGTTGACCACTACCACGGGCCGCGAAAGCGTGCGGCCGATCGTGCGGGCGACGGCCAGCACGTATTGAAGATCGGCGCTGCCGTCCTCGTCGGGCGGCGTGCCGACCGCGATGAACAGCGTGTCGCCGTGCGCGATCGCCGAAGCGGCGTCGAGGGTGAACTCAAGGCGCCCGGCACCGTGGTTGGCGCGGACCATGGGCTCGAGGCCCGGTTCGTAAATGGGGATGACGCCGCGGTTGAGGCCCTCGACCTTGGCGGCGTCTACATCCACGCAAACCACGTGGTTGCCGACCTCCGCCAGGCAGGTGCCGGTGACCAGGCCGACGTAGCCGGTACCGAAAACGGTGACTCGCATAGCTTTCCCCTACGGTGCCCGGCGACGCCGGGACCGGGTGTCGCGCGGCCGGCGAGCGGCCGCGCGATTTTCCACGAACGTCGTTACTTGACGATTTCCAGCAGCTCGACTTCGAAGGTCAGGGTCGAGTTCGGCGGGATCGGACCACCGCCGCCTTCGCCATAGGCCAGCTCGGCCGGGATCCAGAAGGTGTACTTGCTGCCAACCTTCATCAGCGCCACGCCCTCCGACCAGCCCGGAATGACCTGGTTGAGGCCGAATTCGGCCGGCTCACCGCGATCGTAGGAGCTGTCGAACACGGTGCCGTCGAGCAAGGTGCCCTTGTAGTGCACCTTCACCACGTCGGTATCGGCCGGCTGGTCGCCGTTGCCGGCACGCACCACTTCGTACTGCAGGCCCGACTCGGTGGTCGTCACGCCCGGCTTTTCCTTGTTGGCGGCGAGGAACTCGGCGCCCTTGGCAAGGTTGTCGACCGCTGCGGCCTCGGCCTTGGCGGCGGCTTCTTCCTGCATCTTGGTGGTGAAGGCCTGCTGCACCTCGACCATCTGTTCGTCGGTGAGCTTGGGCTCGGCGCCGTTGAAGTGGGCAATCATCGCTTCGGTCATGACCTCGATGTCGAGGCTGTCCTTGATCGGGGTCAGCGACTTGGCCATATCCAGGCCAATCATGTAGCTGACCTGCTGCTTCTCAGTCTCCTGACCCTTGATGCCGGCTACCACGGCCGGGGCGTCGGCACCTGCCGCAACCGCGTCGGCGGTCGTGGCGGCGGTGTCTTCGGCTTCGGGCTTGCAGGCGCTGAGGGAGAGCACCAGGCTGGCGAGGACCAGCGGCGCGGCATAACGCAGAGCGGAATTCATTGCGGAAGGACTCCTGATGGGGCGGGCCGGAACGGCGCGACGCCGGCTATTGTCGCGGTGCGCGGCCCGAACGGCAATGCGCGCCGCAAGATTGGTTCAGGCGGGGCCGGTCAGCCAGGCCGCCAATGCCAGCGCGTGGCAGCCCACCACCGCCAGTCCGAGGCCCAGGCGCAGGCGCCGGAAGCTGGCGGGGGCCGGCAGCGCGTCGCCGCGCGCGTCCCACGCGCCAACGAGCACGAAGCCTGCGGCCAAGGCGGTCAATGCCGGAGCGGGCCCCAGCAGCAGCCAGGCGGCCCAGGCCCAGAGGCCGGGCAGCACGGCCCGGACGTACTGCCCCAGCCCGGCGCCTGCCGCCAGCGCACGCCCCCAGCGCACGCCGCCCAGGAAGGACAAAATCACGGCCGAGTAGGCCATGAACGCGTCCAGCGCCGGCAGCCGGAACGCCGGCACGAAAACCAGGCCGGCCAAAAGCAGGAAGGGAACCACGCCGGCCCAGCCCAGGACCAGAGCGGCGCGGTCGAGCGGCGGCGGGGAGGCTTTCGATGGCGTCATGCTGTCCTCACTAGGCAAGGGGTGGAATAAAAAGTATGGAAACCATAGATAGGCTCGCCCAGATCCGCACCCGCCACCCTGCCCCGCCGCCGGCGGCCAGCGACGCCGAAGCCGAGGCGCTGGCGCGCTTCGCGACGTTCTTCTCGAACCTCGCGTCCGACCGGGTCGAGACGCTGGTGCCCCAGACCTATGCCGACGATGTGTATTTCAACGACACGCTCAAGGCTGTCGAAGGTCGCAGCGCGCTCGGGCACTACCTGGGCGAAAGCGCGGAGGCCGTGGAATCCTGCCGCGTCGAAATCCTCGAGACCACGCGCACCGCCAACGACGAGCATCTGATTCGCTGGCGGATGATGATCCGGTTCAAGAAATTCCGCCGTGGCGTTGATACGTGGACCGTCGGCATGAGCCATCTGCGCTTCGATGCCGAGGGTCGCGTGGTTTACCACCAGGACTACTGGAACGCAGCCGATGGCCTGTTCCAGCACATACCGGTGCTTGGCACCCTGATCGCCCTCGTCAAGCGCCGGCTCTGAGGCCGGCGCCCGCCGGGCTCAGGCCTTCGGCGCCGGTTTCGCGGGTGCCGGCTCGGCCAGCAGCTTCTCGATCTCGGCCACCAGCTCCGGATCCTCCGGCTTGGTCCGGCTGCCGAAGCTGGCAACCACGTTGCCCTGGCGATCGATCAGGTATTTGTGGAAGTTCCAGCCCGGCGCTTCGCCGGTGGCCTGGGTCAGCGCCGCATACAGCGGATTGGCGTCGGCGCCGCGCACCTGCACCTTCTCGAACATCGGGAACTTCACACCATAGGTAAGCGTGCAGAATTCCTGGATCTCTTCCTCGCTGCCCGGCTCCTGGCCCATGAAGTCATTCGACGGGAAGCCGAGCACGGCGAAGCCCTGCTCTTTGTAGCGGGCGTACATCGCCTCGAGCCCCTCGTATTGCGGAGTGAAGCCGCACTTGCTGGCCGTGTTGACCACCAGCAGCACTTGACCCCCGTAGGTTTCCTGCAAGTTGACCGTTTCCTTGCCGGCCAGTGCGCGGAAGCTGCGGTCAAGCAAGGTGTCAGCGGCAAGCGCCGGGGTCGCGGCCAACATGCCGGCCATTGCCACACTCGTCCAGATCTTCATTTGACGCCCTCCACCGGCCCACGCCGGGTCTATGCCATCAGTTTGGGCGCTTTGTTGTGCACGAGGTGTTGACAGGCGTTTTCCTAGTGTTATAGTTACCTACAACACCTATCCAATACGTCACTAAGACGGGAGGCGCCATGTACGCCAAATTGAAGACCCAGCTGATCGGACTGTCCGTCGCCCTCGGCTTCGTCCTGGTCGGTTACGGCCTGGGCGAGCCGCCGATGGCCAGCCAGGCCCTGCCCTCCCCCGAGGCCGTCATGGCCCAGGCGCAAGACGCACCCGCCAGCGCGGCCCGCAGCGGAGCGCTCAAGCGCCACCTGGGCATGCCCTACGTGTCCATCGCAGCCCTGCTGCCGCGCCAGGAGTCCTGACATGACCATCGCCTGGAACGACAGCGCGCCGATCTACAGGCAGCTCAAGGACAAAGTGGTGGCGATGATGCTCGACGGCGATCTCAAGGCGGGCGAGGCCTTGCCCTCGGTCCGGCAGATCGCCGCCGAATACCAGCTCAATCCGATTACCGTCTCCCGCGCCTACCAGGAGCTGGCGGACGAAGAACTCGTGGAAAAACGAAGGGGACTTGGCATGTACGTGACACCTGGGGCACGCGAAAAATTACTGGCGTCCGAGCGGGACCGCTTCTTGAAGGATGAGTGGCCGCTGGTGATCGAGCGGATCCAACGGCTGGGCCTGGACATCGGCAAGCTGACCGACCATGCCCGGCAGGGGAGCAAGTCATGAGCGCCGTCATCTCCGCACGCAATCTGAGCAAGCGCTACAAGGGCAAGGCCGCCGTGGACGGGATCAGCTTCGAGATCCCGGCCGGCCGCATCGTCGGCCTGATCGGCCCCAACGGTTCCGGCAAGACCACCACCCTCAAGGCCGCGCTCGGTCTCGTCCCCTTTGAGGGCGAACTGAAGGTACTGGGCAAGGACCCGCGCTCCCAGCGCGACGAACTGATGCAGGACGTCTGCTTCATCGCCGACGTGGCGGTGCTGCCGCGCTGGCTCAAGGTCAAGGACGCCGTGGCCTTCGTCGCCGGCGTGCACCCGCGCTTCGACCGCAGCAAGGCAGAGGCCTATCTGGCCCACACCAAGCTGAGCCCGAACATGCGGGTCAAGGAAATGTCCAAGGGCATGATCGTGCAGCTGCACCTGGCGCTGGTGATGGCGATTGACGCCAAGCTGCTGGTGCTCGACGAACCCACCCTGGGCCTGGACATCCTGTATCGCAAGCAGTTCTACCAGAACCTGCTCGAAGACTATTTCGACGAACAGAAGACCATCATCGTCACCACCCACCAGGTCGAGGAGATCGAACACATCCTTACCGACCTGATGTTCATCCGCGACGGTCGGATCGTGCTGTCGGCGACGATGGATGAAGTGGCCGAGCGCTTCACCGAAGTGATGGTGCCGGCCGACAAGGCCGACGCCGCCCGAGCGCTCAAGCCCATCGACGAGCGGCAGGTGTTCGGCAAGACCGTGATGCTGTTCGACGGCCCGCCGCGCGGCCGCCTGGCCGAATACGGTGAAACCCGCAACGCCGGCATCGCGGACCTGTTCGTCGCCACCATGAAAGGAACCTACGCATGAACACTTTCAAATGGCTCCTCAAGCGTGAGTACTGGGAGCATCGGGGCGGCCTGTTCTGGGCGCCGGTGGTGACTTCGGCGATCTTCGTCTTCTTCTCGATCGTGGGCTTGGCGCTGGTGGGCTTCGGCGTGCGCCAGTTCGACGAAGGCCAGGATGGCCTGAAGATTTCGCAAGGCATCGCCCAGCTCGCCGATCCGACCAAGGCGGCCGAGGTCGGCGCCGCGATCGAACTGCTGATCTACACCCTGGGCAACCCGATCTTTATCGTGATGGCTTTCGTGGGCTTCTTCTATTGCCTGGGTTCGCTGTACGACGACCGCAAGGACCGCAGCATCCTGTTCTGGAAGTCGCTGCCGATCTCCGACACCCAGACGGTGGCGTCCAAGGTGTTCACCGCCGCCGTCGTGGTGCCGGCCATCGCGACCCTGGGGGCCATCGTCACCAGCCTGCTGATCCTGGTGGTGCTGTCGGTGTTCGTGCTGCTGCACGGCGAGAACCCGATCTACTTCTGGGACATCGGCGCGATCGCCCGGGCCTCGTTCAACCTGATCGCCGCGCTTCCGATCTACGCCCTGTGGTCGCTGCCCACCATTGGCTGGCTGATGTTTTGCTCGGCCTGGTCCAAGCGGGTGCCCTTCGTCTGGGCGATCCTGGTGCCGGTGCTGAGCGGCGTGATGGTCTGGATGCTCGGCCTGATGGAACTGTTCGGGAAGAGTGTGGCTTGGTTCTGGGGGCAGGTGGTGGCGCGGGTGCTCAGCGGCACGCTGTCGGGCACGGACATCATCTATCGCCTCGCGGCCAACCCGATCACCACCGATTTCGAGGGTCCGCAGGACGTGGCGCGCATTCTGTCGGTGGGCCAGGCCTACCGCATCCTGGCAGAGCCCGAACTTTGGGTGGGCGTGGTCCTGGGTGCGCTGCTGATCGGCGCCGCGATGTATCGCCGCCGGGTCACCGACGAAGGCTGATACCCGATTTTCACCCCTCAGCGGGAGGCTTCGCCCTCCCGCTACCTTGTCTCAGGAGACACCCGATGAACTTCAACTATCTCGCCGCCGCATTGATCGCATTCTCAAGCCTTGGCGTCACGGCCTGCACCCGCGACGAGACGGGCTCGGAAGAAAAAACCGGCTGGGCCGGAATCGCCGACAAGGCCCGGGCCGAGGTCCGCGAAGAAATGGCCACCCAGGACCTGGACATCGGCAAAAGCGGAGATGAGCTGCCGGGTGCGGCGCTTTCGCCCCAGGGCGATCTGGTGATCGGCGGCGAGAAGGTAGCCATCACCGAGGCGCAGCGCGAGCTGCTGCTGGACTATCGCGCCAGGCTCGCCGACGTCGCGGAGACCGGGGCCGAGATAGGCCTGCAGGCGGCCGCGCTGGCCACCACGGCCATGAAGGAGGCCGCCATGGCCGCTCTCAGCGGCGACGAGGAAGGAATGAAAGCGCGGATGGAGGCGGAGTCGGCCCCCATCGCCGCGGCGGCGCAGGCCCTGTGCGACCAGTTGCCGGCGCTTCTGGCCAGCCAGCGGGCCGCCGCCGACGCGGTCCCCGAGTTCCGCCCTTACGCCACGATGGACGAGAAGGACATCGAGGACTGTGAGGAAAAGCGCCAGGTGTCGATTCCCTGAGCTGGCCGGCCGGCTAAGCCGGCCACATCGCCAGCGCCTGGGCCCATGGGGTCCGTCTGATCAGGACGGACCTTTTTTTGTTGTCCTGCCAAGCCCCTGGCCAGCGCCGGGCTTGCCCTGGATACCGCCCTGGGTCAGGGCGGCGGGATCAAGCAAGGCCTGCAGCGTTTTCTTCGGAAGGCCGGTCGCTTCATGCGCCACGTCCAACACCGGCCTGCCTTCGCGATACGCCTGCTTCGCGATCGCCGCGGCCTTTTCGTAGCCGATCACCGGGTTGAGGGCCGTGACCAGGATCGGGTTGCGGTCGAGGGCCTCGCGCAGGCGCTCCGTTTGCACCGTGAAGCCGGCGATGGCGGTGTCGGCCAGCAGCCGCGAGCCGTTCGCCAGCAGTTCGATGGACTGCAGCAGGTTGTGCGCGATTACCGGCAGCATGACGTTGAGCTGGAAGTTGCCGCTGGCCCCCGCGATCGTCACGGTGGTGTGGTTGCCCATGACCTGGGCGCAAACCATGCACAGCGCCTCGGGCACCACCGGATTGACCTTGCCCGGCATGATGGAGCTGCCCGGCTGCAGCGCGGGCAGCGTGATCTCACCAAGCCCTGCCAAGGGCCCCGAGTTCATCCAGCGCAGGTCGTTGCCGATCTTCATCAGCGCCACCGCCAGCGCGTTGAGCTGGCCCGACAGTTCCACCGACGCATCCTGCGAGGCGATGCCCTCGAACAGGTTTCCGGCCTGTTCGAACTTGGCGCCCGACCGCTTCGACAGCGACGCCGCCACCCGTTTTCCGAAGCGCGGGTCGGCATTGATACCGGTGCCCACCGCGGTGCCGCCAATGGGCAGCCGGCGCAGACGCTGGAGCGTGTCTTCGATGCGTTCGCTGGCCGACGACAGCTGCGCCGACCAGGTGCCCAGCTCCTGCGCCAGGGTCAGCGGCATGGCGTCCATCAAGTGGGTGCGGCCGGTCTTGGTGACCTTGCTCAAGGATTTCGCGCGACGATCGATGCCAGCGCGCAGGTGCTTGATCGCCGGCAGCAGTTGCTCGCGACAGGCCAGCACCGCCGCGACCTGGATCGCGGTCGGCACCACGTCGTTCGAACTCTGGCCCATGTTGACCTGGTCGTTGCCGTGCACGGGTTTGCGGCTGCGCCGCGACGCCAGGCTGGCGATCACCTCGTTCGCATTCATATTGCTGGACGTGCCGGAGCCGGTCTGGAACACGTCCACCGGGAACTGGCCGTCGAGGTCGCCAGCGGCGACCTGCAGGGCGGCGTCCTGGATCGCGGCGGCGACGCCTTTGGGCAAATGGCCGAGGGCGGCATTGGCATCGGCAGCGGCGGCTTTGACCAACCCCAGCGCGCGGATGAACTCGCGCGGCATGCGCAGGCCGGAGATCGCGAAATTCTGCACGGCGCGCTGGGTCTGGGCGCCGTAAAGCGCCTCGGCCGGGACCTGAAGTTCACCCAGGCTGTCCTTTTCAGTACGGGTCTGGCTGGCCATGACTTGCTCCCTGCGAAGAAGCCCCGAGCATACCGCGCCCCTGTAGGAGGGCCTTCAGGCCCGAAGCTTTCCGCCAAAAAGCTTCGGGCCTGAAGGCCCTCCTACAGGGGGAGCTTCGGGCCTGAAGGCCCTCCTACAGGAAGTGCGCGGGTAGAATGTGTGGCTTCCCCGACTTGCCCGAGCCTGCCGATGTCCGACCCTGCCCTCACTGCCCTGTCGCCGCTCGATGGCCGCTATGCCGCCAAGGTCGAGGCCCTGCGGCCGATCTTCTCGGAATACGGCCTCATCAAGGCCCGGATACGGGTCGAAGTGGAGTGGCTGCTGGCGCTGGCCGACGAGCCCGGCATCGTCGAACTGCCGGCCTTCGGTGCCGCCGCCATGGGTCGCCTGCGTGGCCTGGCGCAGGATTTCTCGGTCGCTGACGCCGCGCGGGTGAAGGAGATCGAGCGCACCACCAATCACGACGTCAAAGCCGTGGAGTACTTCATCAAGGAACGCTTGAAGGACGACGCCGAACTGGGTCCGGCGCTGGAGTTCGTGCACTTCGCCTGCACCAGCGAGGACATCAACAACCTCAGCTACGCCCTGATGCTGCACGAGGCCTACACCCGCGTCCTGGCGCCCAGAACCTGGGAGGTGGTGGAGAAGCTGCGCGCAATGGCGCACGAGCACGCCGCCCTGCCGATGCTCTCGCGCACGCATGGCCAGACTGCCTCGCCGACCACCGTGGGCAAGGAAATCGCCAACGTCG
This sequence comes from Arenimonas alkanexedens, assembly GCF_054781355.1. Classification (NCBI taxonomy): domain Bacteria; kingdom Pseudomonadati; phylum Pseudomonadota; class Gammaproteobacteria; order Lysobacterales; family Lysobacteraceae; genus Arenimonas; species Arenimonas alkanexedens. The sequence continues at coordinate 915,793 of NZ_BAAGUO010000001.1, read as the reverse complement.
TCGCCCGCCTGCAGCGCCAGGTCGCGGTGATGCACGGCATCGAGTTCCCCGGCAAGATCAACGGCGCGGTCGGCAACTACAACGCGCACGTGGTCGCCTACCCCGACGTGGACTGGCCGGCGCTGGCCCAGCGTTTCGTCGAGTCCCTGGGCCTGGACTTCAACCCCTACACCACCCAGATCGAGCCGCACGACGGCATCGCCGAACTCTGCGACGCCCAGCGCCGCATCAACACCGTGCTCGTGGACCTGTGCCGCGACGTCTGGGGCTATATCTCGCTGGGCTATTTCAAGCAGTCGGTGAAAGCGGGCGAAGTCGGCAGCTCGACCATGCCGCACAAGGTCAATCCGATCGACTTCGAGAACGCCGAGGGCAACTTCGGCCTGGCGAATGCTTTGCTCGGTCATTTCTCCGAAAAGCTGCCGATCAGCCGCTGGCAGCGCGACCTCACCGACTCCACCGTGCTGCGCGCGCTGGGCACCGCCTTCGGCCATTCGCTGATCGCGCTCGATGCCCTGCTGCGCGGGCTGGGCAAGCTCAGCGCCCATCCCGAGCGCCTGGCGTCCGACCTCGACGCCGCCTGGGAAGTGCTGGCCGAACCGGTGCAGACTGTGATGCGCCGCCACGGCCTGCCCAATCCCTACGAGCAGCTCAAGGCACTCACCCGCGGCCAGGGCATCACCGCCGAATCGATGCGCAGCTTCATCGAAGGCCTGGACCTGCCGGCCGACGCCAAGGCTCGCCTGCTGGCGCTGACACCGGGCAGCTACGTAGGCCATGCCGTGTCGCTGGCTCGCGACGTTTGAGCCTGCGCCCCCTTTCGCGCCAATCATTCGGGTCTGTATCCAACCGTGGCTAAAAAACCGCAAGCCATCCATCCCATCGAAGTCACGGGCTCGTCCGGACAGCCACTGGGCATGCCCGCCGAGGCCTTCCTGCGCGACTACTGGCAGAAGCGCCCGCTGCTGGTGCGCGCGGCCTTCCCCGGCTTCGAGTCACCAATCAGCCCCGAGGACCTGGCCGGACTGGCCTGCGAAGAGGCGGTGCTGGCGCGCCTGGTGCTGCACGACCGCAAACGCGACCGCTGGGAGCTGCGCACCGGCCCCTTCAGTGAGGAATCCTTCCCGAAGCTGCCGAAGAAGGACTGGACCCTTCTGGTCCAGGACGTGGACAAGTGGGACATGGATATCCGCGCCTTGCTGGGCGCGTTCCGGTTCCTGCCGGCGTGGCGGGTGGACGATGTCATGGTCAGCTTTGCCGCACCCGGCGGCTCGGTGGGCGCGCACGTCGACCAGTACGACGTCTTCCTGCTGCAGGCCCAGGGCCATCGCCACTGGCAGATCGATTCGCGCCCGGACGCGCCCCGCGGCTTCCGCCCGGACGTCGAGCTCAAGCTGCTCAGCCAGTTCAGCCCCGACCACGACTGGGTGCTGGCCCCGGGCGACATGCTCTACCTGCCGCCCGGCGTGCCGCATCACGGCGTGGCCGAGGACGCCTGCCTGACGTTTTCGGTGGGCATGCGTGCACCGTCGCAGGCGGAACTGATGGTCGACTTGGCCGAGGAACTGGCCGCGGCCCTGCCCGACGAGGCCCGCTACGCCGACCCGGACCTGACGCTGCCGGCGGACCCTTGGGAAATCGACGAGACCGCCTTTGGCCGCGTACGTGCAGCGCTGCAGGGGCTGCAGTCGCTGGACGAGCCGGCGCTGCGTCGCTGGTTCGGACGCTTCATCACCCAGTATCGCTCCGCCGGTGAGCTCGGCCGACCGGCACGTCCGCCGTCCCTGGCCACGCTCGAAGCCGAGCTCGGCAACGGGGCCCAGCTGCTGCGCCATCCGCACGCCCGCCATGCCTGGGCGCGCGACGGCAAGCGCGCCTGCCTGCATGCCAACGGCCTGTCGCTGGCGATGGGCGTGACATCGGCACGCCGACTGGCCGGCACCGACGCAGTGACCGCCGCCGACCTGGTCGCGCTGGACGCCGACGGACGGGAAGCGCTGGAAAGCCTGGTGGCGGCAGGCCACTATCAGTTGGTCAAGCCCAAACGCCGCCGGTGAGCCCATGATCCCGACCGAGTTCCGCATCGACCCCGCCGACTACCAGGCCGACTTCCAGGACCTGCGCTCGGTTCGCGAGACCGTCTTCGTACTCGAGCAGAGCGTGCCGATCGAAGAGGAATGGGACGATCTCGACCCCCGCTGCCACCACGTCATCGCCCGTGACGCCAACGACCAGCCGATCGGGACCGGCCGGCTGACGCCGGACCACAAGATTGGCCGCATGGCCGTGCTAAAGGCCTGGCGCAAGCGCGGCGTCGGCGATGCGCTGATGGTGGCGCTGATGAACCAGGCCCGCAGCCTGGGCTGGACCGATCTCAGCCTCAACGCCCAGGTCAGCGCCGAGGCCTTCTATGCCCGCCACGGCTTCCAGCCCTACGGGGCGCGCTTCATGGAGGCGGGCATCGAGCACCAGGCCATGCGCCGCGAGCTCGAGCCCCTGGCCCCGCCCGAGCGCTGGCCCGCGCGCGCGCGCGGCCCCTCGGTGGCTTCGACCGAGTTCGATTCGCTGGGCGCAGCGACCGAGGCCACGATCGCGATCGTCCAGGCGGCACGGCGGGAGCTGCGCTTGTTCAGCCGCGACCTCGATCCGGTGCTCTACGGCCAGCCCGCCGTGCTCGAAGCCTTCAAACAATTTGCCATCGCCGGCCGGGGTGGCGTGGTCCAGGTTCTGGTGCTGGACCCGGCGGCGGTGCAGGCCCAGGCCCATCCGCTGCTCGGCCTGGCCCAGCGCATGACCTCGGTGTTCCAGTTCCGCACGCCCGTTGACGACGTGGACCTGCAATACCCGTCTGCTTTCCTGGCCAACGATCGCGACGGCTATCTTTTCCGCGCCTTGGGCAGCCGCTGGGAAGGCGACTGGAGCCCGGCGAATCCAGCGCGCACGCGCCAGCTGGCCGATCATTTTGGCCGGGTTTGGGAGCGTTCGCGGGCCTGCAGCGAGTTCCGGGCCCTGGGCATCTGAGCCGGCACGAGCGCTCATTCGGTCCCTGCCCTGCCCCAACGGCACCTGACCGCGTCCTGCATCGGGTTCTAAAGCCTCGCCACGCCAGCTATAATCGTGGCCCTCGTCGGCGCGCGCGCCGGCTGCCCGACATCCCATTCCATCAATCACTTACCTGCCATTGCGGCGGGCCAGGCCAGGGTCGTGGACAGTCTGATCAAGCAGTTTAAGCAGACCTCTCAACTTGCCGGCGGCAACGCCGCCTATATCGAAGACCTGTACGAGCAGTACCTGGTCGATCCCGACGGCATCCCTGCCACCTGGAAAACCTACTTCGACGGCCTCAAGGGCCGCGAAGCCGGCGACGTCCCGCATTCGGCGGTGATGGCCAGCGTCAAGGCGGCGGCGAAGGCCGGCAAGCACGCCGGCGGCGGCATGGACGACGAGGCGGCGCGCAAGCAGGCCGCGGTCGGCAAGCTGATCACCGCCTACCGTTCGCGCGGCCACCTGGGCGCCAAGCTCGACCCGCTGGGCATGATGGCCCAGAAGGACGCGCCGGACCTCGACCTGGCCTTCCACGGCCTCTCCCAGTCCGACCTGTCGAGCGAGTTCACCGCCGACACCTGGTTTGCCGAAAAGAAGTTCAAGCTCGGCGACCTGCTGGCCAAGCTGCGCGCCTCCTACTCCGGCAGCATCGGCGCCGAGTTCATGCACATCGCCGACGCCAAGCAGCGTCGCTGGATGCAGCAGCGCCTCGAAAGTGCCGCCGGCAAATACGGTTTCAAGGCCGAGGAAAAGACCCGACTGCTCGAGCGCGTCACCGCCGCCGAGGGCCTGGAGCGCTACCTGCACACCGCCTTCGTCGGCCAGAAGCGCTTCTCGCTGGAGGGCGGCGATTCGCTGATCCCGCTGATGGACACCCTGATCCAGCGCGGCGGCAGCGACGGCGTCCGCGACGTGGTGATCGGCATGGCCCACCGCGGCCGCCTGAACGTGCTCATCAACACCATGGGCAAGCCGCCGCACAAACTCTTCGATGAGTTCCGCGGCCAGTTCGAACACAACGACGACCCGGCGCATTCGGGCGACGTGAAGTACCACATGGGCTATTCGTCCAACGTCTCCACCCCGGGCGGCCCGGTCCACCTGGCGCTGGCCTTCAACCCGTCCCACCTCGAGATCGTCGACCCCGTGGTCGCCGGCTCGGTGCGCGCGCGCCAGATGCGGCGCGAGGATGCCAAGCGCCAGCAGGTGCTGCCGGTGCTGGTGCACGGCGACGCGGCGTTCGCGGGCCAGGGCGTGATCATGGAGCTGTTCCAGATGTCGCAGGCCCGCGGTTTCGCGGTCGGCGGCACGGTGCACATCGTCATCAACAACCAGGTCGGCTTCACCATCAGCCGCCAGGACGACGCCCGCTCCACCTACTACTGCACCGACCCGGCCAAGATCATCGGCGCGCCCGTGCTGCACGTGAATGGCGACGACCCCGAGGCCGTGGCCTTCTGCGCCAAGATGGCCTTTGACTACCGCAAGGAGTTCGGCCGCGACGTCGTGATCGATCTGGTCTGCTACCGCCGCCACGGCCACAACGAGGCCGACGAGCCTTCAGCCACCCAGCCGCTGATGTACAAGAACATCCGCGCCCGCAAGACCACCCGCGAGCTCTACACCGACCAGCTGGTGTCCGAGGGCGTCATTGACGCCGCCGGCGCCAAGGCCCTGGTGGACGGCTACCGCGACAAGCTCGACAAGAACGAAGTCACCACCGAGTTGGCCAAGGTCGGTCCGGATCCGTTCGCGGTCGACTGGTCGCCCTGGCTCGAAGGCAAGCTCTCCGACAAGGTCGACACCGGGCTCAAGCGCGCCACCCTCGACGGCATGGCCCAGCGCATCAACGTGCTGCCCGAGTCCCTGAAGCTGCACGCGCGCGTCGCCAAGATCTACGAAGACCGCCTTAAGATGGCCGCGGGTGATCTGGACATGGACTGGGGCTTCGCGGAAAACCTGGCCTACGCCACCTTGGTCGCGGAAGGCTACAAGCTGCGCCTGGTGGGCCAGGACTCCGGCCGCGGCACCTTCTTCCATCGCCACGCGGCCCTGCACGACCAGGCCACGGGCGAAACCCACATGCCGCTGCGCGCGCTGGCCGCCAACCCCGAGCACGTCATGATCATCGACTCGCTGCTGAGCGAGGAGGCGGTGATGGCGTTCGAGTACGGCTACGCCACCGCCGAGCCCGGCACGCTCAACATCTGGGAAGGCCAGTTCGGCGACTTCGCCAACGGTGCCCAGGTCGTGATCGACCAGTTCATCACCTCGGGCGAGTCCAAGTGGGACCGCCTGTGTGGCCTGGTGCTGTTCCTGCCGCACGGCTACGAAGGCCAGGGCCCCGAGCACAGCTCGGCGCGCCTTGAGCGCTTCCTGCAGCTGTGCGCGCTCGACAACATCCAGGTCTGCACCCCGACCACGCCGGCGCAGATGTACCACATGCTGCGTCGCCAGATGCTGCGCGGCACGCGCAAGCCGCTGGTGGTGATGACGCCCAAATCCATGCTCCGCAACAAGCTGTCGGTGTCCACGCTGGACGACCTGGCCAAGGGTGGCTTCCAGACCCTGATCCCCGACACGCTGGTGAAGGACGCCAAGAAGGCCAAGCGCGTCGTCGTCTGCGGCGGCAAGGTCTACTACGACCTGGTCGAAGCGGCCGGGGCCGGCAAGATCAAGGACGTCGCCATCGTCCGGGTCGAGCAGCTCTATCCCTTCCCGCGTCCGGAGCTTGCCGCCGAGCTCAAGCGCTTTGCCGGTGCCAAGGAAGTGGTGTGGTGCCAGGAAGAGCCGATGAACCAGGGCGCCTGGTACCAGATCCGCCACCATCTCGATTTCTGCCTCGGCAAGGGCCAGTCGTTGAGCTACGCCGGCCGCACCCGGTCCGCGTCGCCGGCCGCCGGCCACCTGAACACGCATAACGAAGAACAGGCGAAGCTGATCGAGGATGCCCTCGTCAACGCGCCCAACACCCATACCGCCGAATAACCTCATTCAAGCCACAGGGCCTCGTCCATGAGCATCGAAGTCAAAGTCCCGGTCCTTCCGGAATCCGTGTCCGACGCCACCATCGCCACCTGGCACAAGAAGGCCGGCGACAGCGTCCGCCGCGACGAGAACCTGCTCGACCTCGAGACCGACAAGGTCGTGCTTGAAGTCCCCTCGCCGGTGGATGGCGTGCTCAAGGAAATCAAGTTCAAGGAAGGCGACACGGTGACCAGCCAGCAGGTCATCGCCATCCTTGAAGAAGGTGCCGTCGAGGAAGCTCCGAAGGCCGAGAAGAAGGGCGACGCGCCCAAGGCCGACGCCGCGCCCGCCAAGGACGCCGCCTCTGCAAAAGCCGCCGCGCCGGCTGCCGCCAAGTCCGGTTCGGCCGAGCTGCCGCCCGGCGCCGCAGCGCACGCCGCGCGCAACGAGGTCAATCCGGCCGACGTTTCCGGCACCGGCCGCGGTGGCCGCGTGACCAAGGAAGACGTGGTCAACCACATCAAGGTCGGCGGCGGCGCTCGTCCCGAGCAGCGCGTGCCGATGACCCGCATCCGCCAGCGCATCGCCGAGCGCATGATGCAGTCCAAGAACTCCATCGCCATGCTGACCTCGTTCAACGAGGTCAACCTGTCCAAGGTGATGGCCATGCGCAAGGAGCTGGGCGAGCCGTTCGAGAAGACCCACGGCATCAAGCTCGGCTTCATGAGCTTCTTCGCCAAGGCCGCCGCCAACGCCCTGCAGAAGTACACGGTGGTGAACTCCTCCGTGGACGGCACCGACGTGATCTACCACGGCTACGCCGACATCTCGATCGCGGTTGCGACCGAGAAGGGCCTGGTGACGCCGGTGCTTCGCAACGTCGAGAACATGTCGTTCTCCGATGTTGAAGAGTCCATCGCCGGCTATGCGAAGGCAGCCCGCGAGGGTGGTCTCAAGCTCGAGGACCTGCAGGGCGGCACCTTCACCATCACCAACGGCGGCACTTTTGGCTCGCTGATGTCGACGCCGATCGTGAACCCGCCGCAGTCGGCGATTCTGGGCATGCACGCCATCAAGGAGCGCCCGATCGCCGACAACGGCCAGGTCGTGATCGCGCCGATGATGTACATCGCGCTCAGCTACGACCACCGCATCATTGATGGCAAGGACGCGGTGCTGTTCCTGGTGGATATCAAGAACCAGCTGGAAAACCCGCACCGCATGCTGCTGGGCCTCTGAGCCCTTGGTAGGAGGGCCTTCAGGCCCGAAGCTTTTCGGCGAAGGGCTTCGGGCCTGAAGGCCCTCCTACCGGTCATTCGCAAGAAACCAATGAGAGGTTGAGATGAGCGAGCAATACGACGTCGTCGTCATCGGTGCCGGCCCCGCCGGCTACCACGCGGCCATCCGCGCCGCCCAGCTGGGTATGAAGGTCGCCTGCATTGACGCGGCCCTGGGCAAGGACGGCAAGCCGGCCCTGGGCGGCACCTGCCTGCGCATCGGCTGCATTCCGTCCAAGGCGCTGCTCGACTCGTCGCGCCAGTACTGGAACCTGCAGCACCAGTTCGCCGACCACGGTATTTCGACCACCGGAGCCAAGATCGATGTCGCGACGATGATTGGCCGCAAGGACAAGATCGTCAAACAGTTCACCGGCGGCATCGCGGCGCTGTTCAAGGCCAACAAGATCACGCCCTACTACGGTTTCGGCACCCTGCACCCGGACAAGACGGTCAAGGTGAAGCAGCACGACGGCAGCGAAGTCGAGCTGGTGGGCAAGCACGTCATCATCGCCGCCGGTTCGGACTCGATCGAGCTGCCGTTCGCGAAGTTCGACGACAAGCACATCGTCGACAACGTCGGCGCGCTCGACTTCACCGAGGTGCCCAAGCGCCTGGGCGTGATCGGTGCCGGCGTGATCGGCCTGGAGCTGGGCAGCGTCTGGAAGCGCCTGGGCGCCGAAGTGACCGTGCTCGAAGCCATGCCCGACTTCCTGGCAGCGGTGGACGCGGAGGCGGCCAAGGTCGCGCTCAAAGAATTCAAGAAGCAGGGCCTGGACATCAAGCTCGGCGCCAAGGTCAGCAAGACCGAGATCAAGAAGGGCGAAGTCCACCTCACCTACAACGACGGCAAGGCCGACCACTCCCTGGTGGTCGACAAGCTGCTGGTCGCGGTCGGCCGCAAGGCCGCCAGCAAGGGCCTGCTGGCCGACGGCACCGGCGTGAGAATAAGTGACCGCGGCCAGATCGAAGTGGACGAGCACTGCTTCACCGGCGTCGACGGCATCTGGGCCGTGGGCGACTGCGTGCGCGGTCCGATGCTGGCGCACAAGGGCTTTGAAGAAGGCATCGCGGTCGCCGAACTCATCGCCGGCCTGCCGGGCCACGTCAACCTCGACACCATTCCCTGGGTCATCTACACCGAGCCGGAAATCGCCTGGGTCGGCAAGAACGAGCAGCAGCTCAAGGACGAGGGCATTCCGTTCAAGACCGGCAGCTTCCCCTTCGCCGCGGTCGGACGCGCGGTCGCCATGGGCGAGCCCGCCGGCTTCGTGAAGGTAATCGCGCACGAGGAAACCGACCGCATCCTGGGCATGCACCTGGTGGGCGTGGGCGTTTCCGAGCTGGTGCATGAAGGCGTGCTGGCGATGGAGTTCCACGGTTCGGCCGAGGACCTGGCGCGCATCTGCCACGCCCACCCGACCCTGTCGGAGGCCATCCACGACGCCGCCATGGCCGTGGACAAGCGCGCCATCCACAAGGCCAACTGATTTCCGGTTGCCACCCGACGAGAGGCGCCCCCGGGCGCCTCTCTGCGTTACAGGAGACCGCATGAGCATTCCCGCCACGTTCCGCGCCTTCCGCATCCACGCTGAGGGGGGGCACCGCGCCGGCATCGAGTCGATATCGCTCGATGACCTGTCGCCAGGCGAGGTGGTCATCCGCGCCGCCTACTCGAGCGTGAACTACAAGGACGCGCTGGCAGGCACCGGCAGCGGCAAGATTCTGCGGAGCTTCCCCCTGGTGGGCGGCATTGATGTCGCCGGCCACGTGCTGGCCTCCACCGACCCGCGCTTCAAGGAAGGCGATGCGGTGCTGTGCACCGGCAGCGGCCTGTCCGAAACCCGCGACGGCGGCTACTCGGAAATCGTGCGCCTGCCGGCCGACTGGACCATCCCCCTGCCCCCGGGCCTGTCGCTGCGCGAAGCGATGGTGCTGGGCACGGCCGGCTTCACCGCCGGCCTGTCGCTGCTGCGCATGGAGCAGAACGGCCAATCGCCCGAGCAGGGGCCGATCGTGGTCACCGGCGCCACCGGCGGTGTCGGCAGCCTGGCGCTCGACATCCTCACCCGCGCCGGCTACGAGGCCCAGGCCATTTCCGGCAAGGCCGAGCATGCAGACTTCCTGCGCCGGCTCGGTGCCACCGAGGTGTATCCGCGCGACACCCTGGCCAGCGCCACGCGCCCGATGGAGAACGCCCGCTGGGCCGGCGCCATCGACAACGTCGGCGATACGACCCTGGCGGCCCTGACGCGGGTCATCCAGCCCTACGGCAACATCGCCAGCTGCGGCCTGGCCGGTGGCCACGGCCTGGCCACCACGGTCATGCCTTTCATCATCCGCGGCGTCTCCCTGCTGGGTATTGCCTCGGCCGGCACCGCGCGCGGCCAGCGCGAGCAGGTCTGGGAGCGGCTGGCGGGACCCTGGAAGCCGGCCCATCTGGACGCCATCTGCACGCGGGAAGCCGCGCTGGAACAGCTTCCCGAGGTATTCCCCCCCATGCTCGCCGGCCAGTCGTTCGGACGAACGGTCGTCCGGATTTGACCGAGGTTGCACCCTGACCACCCCCCCGGCATACAATCACCTACCTGTTGGAGGCCCATTCATGGCACGCATTCTGATTGTTGATGATTCCCCGTCCCAGCTCATGGGCATGAAGCGCATCGTTGAAAAGCTCGGCCATGAGGCACTGACGGCCGAGGACGGCGCTGCCGGCGTCGAAGCCGCGAAGGCGCAGAAGCCCGACCTGATCCTGATGGACGTGGTGATGCCCAACCTCAATGGCTTCCAGGCCACGCGCGCGATCTCCAAGGAAGCCACCACGTCGCACATCCCCATCGTCCTGGTCACCACCAAGGATCAGGAGACCGACAAGGTCTGGGGCATGCGCCAGGGCGCGAAGGCCTACATCACCAAGCCCTTCAACGAAAGCCAGCTGGTCGAAGTCATCAACGGACTCTTGGCCGGCGGCTGAATTACGGCGCTGGCGTCAACGAACGCCACACTGACATCGCCGGTTTTTCCGGCGAAGCATCAAGGGCCCCGAGGGGCCCTTTTTCTTTGTCCTTTCCGCGAGGCTCAGGCCTTGCGCGGATCGAAGTCGAAGGCTTCCGCCATTTGCTGGTACAGGGCTTTCTGCTCGTCGGTGGCCGCTTTCGGAGCGCGCACCTCGAGTTCGACGATCTGGTCACCGTTGGCCGGCTTGCCCGGCAGGCCGCGGCCGCGCAGGCGCAGCTTGCGGCCGGTGTCGGAGTCCGGCGGGATGCGCAGCTCTACCGGACCGCCGAGGGTCGGCACACTGAGCGTGGCGCCCAGCGCAGCCTGCCAGGGCGCCAAGGGCAGCGTGTAGAGCACGTTGCGGCCGTCCACCTCGAACTGGGCGTGCGGCCGGTAATCGATTTCCAGCAACAGGTCGGAAGGCCGTGGACCACCGCGACGCCCCTGCCCCGCCAGCCGGATGACCTGGCCGGGCGCGATGCCCGCCGGCACGTTCACCTCGAGGGTGCGGCCGTCTACGCTGATGCGTTGCTTGCCGCCGGTGTATGCCTGCTCGAGCGAGACGGCCAGCTTGGCCCGCACGTCGCCTTGCGGTGCCTGCTGCCGACCTGGCGCGCGGCCGCCTCCGAACAGCGACTCGAAGAAGTCACTGAAACCACCGCCGCCACCGAAGTCCTGCTCGTAGCGGAATCCGCCGGCACCGGCACCGGCGCCGCCGTAGCCGCCGCCAAAGCCCGGCGGCGGGCGGAACTCTTCACCCGGACGGTAGCCCTGGGCCCGCAGCTGGTCGTATTCCGCGCGCTTGTCCTTGTCGCGAAGTACTTCATAGGCCTCGTTGATGCCCTTGAAGCGGTCCTCGGCGCCCGCCTCCTTGCTCACGTCGGGATGGAACTTGCGCGCGAGCCGGCGATAGGCGGTCTTGATTTCCGCCTCGCCGGCCGTGGCTTCCACGCCGAGGGTGTCGTAGTAATCCTTGAACTGCATCGTCTGCCTCTGGCAACGGAAGGTCCCGCGGCACGGGTCCGAAGGCCCAGTTTACGCGCCGTCCGCCGACCCGGCCTCGCGCGCGTGCTGCATAGATGAGGGCCACGGGCGCAGCTTCAAGCCCCCACGACGTCATCACGTGCGGACGGTAGACTGGCAGACTTGTTTCCACCACCCCCGGAGCTGCCATGACCATCCAGATCGGCGAGAAGATTCCCCAGGCCACCCTCAACATGCTCAAGGACGGTGTGCAGGCCGTGGACACCACCGACCTGTTCGGCGGCAAGAAGGTACTGCTGTTCGCCGTGCCGGGGGCCTTCACCCCGACCTGCTCGGCCAAGCACCTGCCCGGCTACGTCGAGAATTTCAACGAATTCAGCAAGCGCGGCATCGAGGTCGCCTGCCTGTCGGTCAACGACGCCTTCGTGATGGACGCCTGGGCCAAGAGCCAGGGCGTGCCGGCCGGCGTGCACATGCTGGCCGACGGCAACGGTGCTTTCACCCAGTCCATGGGCCTGGAGCTCGACGCCAGCGCCTTCGGCATGGGCCTGCGTGCCAAGCGCTTCGCCCTGTACGCCGAGGACGGCGTGGTCAAGCAGCTGCACATCGAAGCCCCGGGTGAATTCAAGGTTTCGTCGGCGGAATACGTGCTCGAGCACCTCGCCTGATCGCTGCACCCGCGCACCCTGGAAAAGGCGGCTTCGGCCGCCTTTTTCTTTGGTGGACTGAGCGAAGGCGGCCGGGTCAGCGGACCACGTGCAGGTTGAGCTCGGCGAACGCACCGGTGTCGGCCAGCGCCGTGATGCGTTGGGGTCCCGGCTCGTCGAAGGCGTGGTTCCAGGGGCGCGCGCCGCGGGTTTCGCCCGCCAACCGCCCGTTCACCAGCCAACGCACGCGCGCCTGCGTACCCAGGGCGCGCAGCCGCAGGGTCGCCGGCTTGCCGCTGCCGGGTGCACGGGCCAGGCGGGCGCCATTGCCCAGTCCGTCAATGCGCAGCGTTTCCATGGCCTCAAGCGCATCGGGCGCACAGTCGGGCGCCAGCGGCGGAATTGCGCCGGCGCGCCTGATCGCCGCAGGCAGCCACGGATAGGCCAGGCTGGGCCAGCGGGCGACTTCGGTGCGTTGGCGCGCGTGCAGGCCGCTACAGCTCGCCGAAAGCCGGTTTCCGCTGGTCGCGTCCACCTCCAGCGCCAGCCGACCCGCACTCCACAGCTTGGCTTCGCGCTCGGGCAGGGTCGGCGGCAGCGTTCCCGAGAGCGTGAAGGCCTCGCGCTTCTCATGGCACAGGCTCATTGCGCCGGGATCCGGAGGCAGACCCAGCGGCCAGCAGATATCGAGCTTGCGGACCGAATCAGGCAGCGCGCCACGACGACCGTCACTACCCGCACGGGGCAGGCTGTCGATCACTTCGAACAGCAGCGGTAGCGCAGTGATGGCGCCGTACTGCCCGGGCAGCGGCGTGCCGTCGGGACGCCCGACCCAAACCCCCACCGTATGCCGCGCCGTGCCACCGAGCGCCCAGGCGTCGCGAAAGCCGTAGCTGGTGCCGGTCTTCCAGGCCACACGCGGCCGGCCACTGGTGTCGAACGCATCGTCGCGCTGGCCGGGCCGACCATGCTGCTCAAGGATCTCGCGAATGATCCACGCCGCACCCGGCGACAGCAGCCGCCGCTCTTCCAGCGGAGCATCGGCGGTGTAGCGCACGGGTCCGGCCAGTCCGTCGGCGTTGAGCGCCCGGTAGGCACCCACCAACTCCTCCAGCCGAGTGCCGGTGCCGCCCAGGATGATCGACAGGTTCGGCGTGGCGCCGCGCGGCAGGCGCAGCTTCACGCCCGCATGCGCCATGCGCGCAGTGAAGCGCTCCGGCCCCACCCGGTCGAGCATGTCCACGGCGGGTACGTTGAGCGACAGACGCAACGCTTCAGCCACAGAAACCGGCCCATTGAACACGGGATCGAAATTGGCAGGCCGGTAGTTGCCGAAGCTCTGCGGCGCGTCCACCAGCAGGCTTTCCGAATGCACCAGGCCGTCATCGAGCGCCAGCCCGTACAGGAAAGGCTTGAGCGTGGAACCCGGCGAGCGCGTTGCCCGCACCATGTCTACGTGCCCAAGCCGAGCGGCGTCTGCGAACTGCAGCGAGCCGACGTAGGCACGGGCCTCGAGCGTCGCGTTGTCCACCACCAGCAGCGCGGCCGACGTGCGCTCGGGCAGCTGCGAAAAATACGCGGCCATGCGCTGTTCCAGCACGCGCTGCAGGGCGGGGTCGAGGGTGCTGGTGATACGGGACTGCCGCGGGTTCGCGGCGCGCAGTCGCTGTGCAAGCAGCGGCGCCAGCGTCGGCGGCTGCAGCCGACGCGCGACGACCGGCTCGATCCGCGCATCGTCCACCTGCGCCTGCGTCCATGTCGCCAGGCGCGCCATTCGCGCCAGCACCTTGTCGCGCGCTGCGCGCGCTGCCTCGGGATGACGGTCGGGACGAAGCCGGCTGGGTGCCTGCGGCAGCACGGCCAGCAGGGCGGCTTCGGCCTGCGACAGGCGGGCCGCCGGCTTGCCCAGGTAGGCCCAGCTCGCGGCTTCCACTCCGATGATGGTGCCGCCGAAAGGCGCCTGGTTGAGGTAGAGGGTGAGGATTTCGTCCTTGGAATACCGCCATTCAAGCTGCAGCGCGCGCAGGGACTGCCGCAGCTTGCCCAGGGGCGTGCGCGAGTGCGGCTCGATGATGCGCGCCACCTGCATCGTCAGCGTCGATCCGCCGGAGACCACGCGACCATTCGCCAACCATTGCCAGCCCGCGCGCATCAGCGCCAGCGGGTTGATGCCGGGATGCCGCCGGAACCAGCGGTCTTCGTAGGTCACCAGCGCCTGCAGGTAGTGCGGCGATACCTGGTCCAGGGTGATCGGGTATCGCCAGACCCCGTCCCGATTGGCGAAGGCGCGCAGCGGCATCCCGTCGGCGGCCAGCACCACCGTCCCGCCGTCCAGCGAGCCGGGAACCGGCGGCGGGAACAGGCGATCGAGGGCAAGCAGCAGCAAGACCAGCAGCAGGATGCCGGTCAGCAAACGCCCGCTGCGCGAACGCAGCAGACGCCTCCCGACCGGCGGCGTCGCAGCGGCCGCCGCAGACGCCTCCTTCGCCCGCACCTGATGCACGCTAGGGCTGGACGACGGTCACCGTCGCCGGGATGGCGCGGCCCACGCCCCGCAGCTCGGGGCGATACATGTCTTCGACCTGCGGCGGCGGCACCACGTACGTCCCCGGCGTGACGGCGCGTACCAAATAGAACAGCTGCGCTTTCTGGCCCGCGTAAAGCTTGAGCGCGGCCACGTAGCGATCGTCGCGGTACTCCTCGTGCACGATCTCGGACGCATCGCCGCGCTCGGTGATGGTGATGCCTTCGATGCTGACATCCGCCCACTGCCCCGGCGCAGCAAGATTGAGGTTCTCAATCTCCAGGCCTGCCGGCAGCAAATCCACCAACAGCGCATCGGGCATGGCCTGGCGCACTTCGACACTCAGTGCGGCCACCAGCACCTGGCCTTCGCGCAGCGGACCGGGCTTCCACGCCGATCCGTCCGGGTTGTACCAGCTGCGCTTGACCACGATGTCGCTCTCGTCCAGCGCCGGCGCCGTGCGCGGCACACCGGCCACGTCGATGATCGCGAACAGCGGCGCCTCGGTGGCCGGCGTAAACCGGACGCCGGCGGCAAGATCACCGTAGCCGACGTCGCGGCTGAGGATCCGGTCGGCACTGATGGCGACGTCCTGCGTACCGAGCTTGAACTGGCCGGAGAACGTGGCCTCCGAATCCAGCGCCAGCGCCTTGCCCAGCCGCGCCAGGGCGATCTGCTCCTGAGTGCTGAGCCAATAGCGGCTGGCGGACCCACGCGCCTGCAGCTCCCGTGACAAGGCCAGCAGGCGGGCATCCTGGCCGCCACCCTCGCGCTTGCCCTCGCGCAGCAGGGCCAGCATCAGGCTTTGGTCACGCAGCTCCGAGCCGTAGTCACCCAGCCAGCGCGGACGCGCGTCCTTCTTCGACAGGGCTTCGGCGATGGCCTTGGACGCACGCGCCTCATCGCCCTGCATCGCCAGCGCCAAGCCCAGGTGCATCAAGGGCAGGCCGGTCAGCGACTTGCCGCGCTCGTTGTCGAACAGTGCCCGCAGCGTACCCAGCGGCGCACGGTTCACCTTGGCCAGTACGTAGCCAGCCTGCGCCTGGTAGGCGAAGCGCAGATGGTCCGAAGCGTCGTAGGAGTAGAACGGCACACCGCCGGTGAGCAGGTCTTCGTTGAGGCGCTCGAGCGACTTCTGCAGCATCGCCTCGGGCACCGCGAAACCGGCATCGCGCGCATTGAGCAGGAACTCGGTGATGTACGGCGTCAGGATCGCCGCCGAATCGCTGCCGCCCCACATCGAGAAGTGGCCGTTGCCGGTCTGCAGTGCCGCCAGTCGGCTGAACGCGCCCTCCATGCGCTTGCGGCGCTGCTCTTCGTCCAGGCCGCTGAAGCCCATGCGTTTGGCGCTTTCGGCGTCCAGCAACAGGGCTGCATAGCCGCGCGTGGCGGTCTGTTCGACGCAGCCATAGGGGTATTCAAGCAGGTCCTGCAGCGCCCGCGCGAACGGAAGGGGTGGCTGCGTGGTGAGGGTCATGCGGGCCGAAACCGTTCCCGGCATCAGCCCCGCCGCCGCGTCAGTACCGAGCGACAGCGACGCCCCCGGCTGCAGCGTCTCGGCGCGCGAGCGCACCACGCTGCCCCAGGCGGCGCGAACGGGCACGTCGAACTCGCGGTTCACGGCGAAGCCCGCACCTTCCACCCGAAGCTTGAGCGTACCCACGCCATGACCTTCCGTGCCGCTGAGCACATAGGTGAGCGTGGACTTGGCCTCCGGCGCCAGGCTGACCTTGCGACGCTCGCCCGCCACGGCGATCGGGCCGGTGGTGTCGAGGCTGACGCTGAACTCCCCGGCCTGGCCGGTGAAGTTCTGCAGGTCCAGCGTTACGGTGCTGCGGTCGCCCGGCGCGAGCACGCGCGGTGCGCTCACTTCGGCCAGGATGGGCGCGCGCAGGACGCTTTCGCTGCTGCCCTGGCCATACACCTCTTCGCTGTAGACCAGCGCCGACACCCGAAGCGTGCCGTTGAAGTCCGGCACCATCACGTCGACCTTGGCGCGGCCCTGGGCGTCGAGTTTCACCGGACCCGCGAACAGGTCCACGGTCTGCACCCGCGCCGTCGGACGGCGCGCCTGCGGCAGGGCCGGCAGCGCCATGTCACCACCGAAGCGAAGCCGTGCGGCCTCGCCGTCGAAGCTCTCGATCACGCGACCGTAGAGATCATGCGCCTCCACGCCCAGGCGACGCTGGGCGAAGAAGTGCGCGGCGGCATCCGGCACCGGGAAGCGCGTGATGTTGAGGATGCCCAGATCCACCGCCGAGATCGTGGCCCAGGCGGTCTTTCCCGCCAGGGCCGGCGCGCTCACGACCACGGGCAGCGGCTGTTCGGGCCGTGCCTGCGCAGGCGCCTCGACCGTCACCGGCACGCTGCGCTCGGCGCGATCCATCGGCACGTGCACCACGCCAACGGCGCGCGCCGGCGTGACCTTCTCGACCGCCGAGCCACCACGCAGCACCAGCGCGGTGATGTAGATATCGTGGCGCTCCCATTCCTCCGTAACCTTGATCTCGTAGGTTTCGCCCGGCTTGGCCAGCAGTGGCTGAACGTGCAGCAGCTTGTCGGATTCGACCAGCAACAGGCCCTGCCCGGGCTGCGGCGGCGTGACCGTGATGCGCAGGGTGTCGCCGGCGCGGTAGGCGGTCTTGTCCAGCGCCAGCTTGACCTTGTCGGGGCGCGCGTCCAGGCCGCGGTTCTGGTTGTCCCAGCTCCAGCCGGCCACGAACGGCAGGCGCGTGACCAGCCCGGTAGCCGGGTCGGTGACCTCCAGCCGGTACTCACCCCACTCCACCGGGAAATCGATGCGCGCGTCGCCGTCGGCGCGCACGGTCAGCTCGCGGGTTTCGATCGTCTCGAAGCGCGAGGTGTAGTCGAAGCCCCAGCCGCCGCCCGGGTCCTGGCGCCAGTGGAAGTCGCGACGCTCACGCACCAGCCGGACCTGCAGGCCCGCCCCCGCCAGACGCTGGCCAGCAGCATCGGCGCGCATCAGCTCAAAGCCGGCGACCCCGTTCGCCGGCGCACCTTCAGCCACATCAAACAGGGGCCGCACACCGACCAGGGCCTGCGCCGGCCACAGCACGCGCTTGAGGCTTCGGTTCACCGGCCGGCCGCCGCTTTCATAAACGCTGCCATTGACCACCACCGCCACCGGTGCCGTCGGCTTGGCCGCTTCCTCAGGCAGCGGGATGCTCAGGCTGAGCTTGCCTTGGGCATCAAGCGCCTGGTCGATGGCCTCCTTGGCATCGCGCGGCAACACCAGGGTCGGGTCGCCAAAATAATGATCGGGGAAGGCCTCCAGCGGGTGCTGCTCGGCGGCGACCGCCAGTCGCGCGGTAAAGCGATTGCCAGACGCCGGCGCGCCGTAGAGGTAGGCCGCCGAAACATCCAGCGCGAACGCGTCGCCCGGCGCCAACACCTTGGCCTGGCTGTCGAGCTCGAGCTTCATGCGCTCGGGCAGGAACTCCTCGATGCGAAGCGACATGCCCTGCACCACGTCCTTGGCGCCCGGCTCGGTCCGGAACTCGACCTGCCAGCGCCCGGTGGGCACGTCTGCGGACAGCGCATGGCTCCAGCGGTAGTAACCGCCGGGCTCGGCCGCCAGCTGGGTTTCCAGGAAAACCTTGCCGTTGGGCTGCTTCAGGCTCAGGAACAGCGGCTGCGCCTTCACCGCGCGACCGTCGTGGTCACGCATCAGCGCCGACACCTGCAGCGTTTCGCCGGGTCGGTAGAGATCGCGTCCCGACCAGGCGAACACGTCGAACCAGGCCTGCTGCCGACCCGCCACCGAGAACTCGGACAGGTCCAGCGCCGGCTGGTTGAACGGCAACAGCGACACATCGTTGCCGCTGCGCGCGACGAGCACATGGCTGGTGTCGATCTGGTAGGCCACGAGCGCATTACCTGCGCCGTCGGTGGTGGCGCGGGCGACAACCTCACCCTTGCGGTCGAGCACGGTCAGGGCGACGTCGCCGGCGGGGTCGCCGGACTTGAGCGAGGCCGTATGCACCAGCACCTGGTCGCCGTAGGCACGCAGGTGCAGGCCGATGTCGCTGATGAAGAAAATCGCGGTCTCATAGTCTTCGTCATAAGCGCCGACCCGGCGCATCAGCGCGAAGTACAGGCCCGGCTGCTGCAGCTCGGTGATGTTCTGCACCGGCAGGTAGCTCAGGCGGCGCTCGTTCTCGGCGCCGCCGAGCACGAATCGGTTGAGATAGACCGAGTCCGCGACCCGGGTGATCGCAGGGCGGTCCTGCCATTCGCTGTCGCCCAGGTCCCAACCGCCGCGGCGGCCGCCGCGCTGGTAGCCGACGAAGAAATTGGCCACTTCGCTGTCGCGCACGCGCAGGAATTCGACATCCACGTCGGACACGTTCACCGACACCACCGGCAGGCCGCGGGTGTCGCGCGCCGGCAGAACGCTGCCCTGTGAGGCGAAGCCAACCGCCGCGTCCATCGGTCCGGTATTGACCTGACGACGCTCCTCGCGACCCAGGGCCTTGCCGTCGGCGGCCATCAGGCCGGCGCGCAGCAGCACCTCGTAGTCCTTGCTGGCCTCGACATAGGGGAAGCGAAGCACTGAGGCCTCTCTGTCCAGCACCCAACTGCCGCTCACCACGGCGCCGTCGGCATCGCTGACCACCAGCAGTTCATCGAAATCCTGGGTGGCGGCCAGCGGCTGCGAGAAGCCCAACTCGATCGCCAGTTGACCCTGGTGCTGCCCCCGCCCGGCCGTAAGCAGGCCAAAGCCCTCCACGACGGGTCGCGCGTCCACGGCTTCGACCCCCTGCAGCTCGGGCACCTGGTTGGCGTCCCGATTGCAGCCTGCGACCAGCAGCAAGGCGGAAGAAAGAATCAGCAGCGCTAGCGCGCGGCGGAAGGCGGACGTTGCAGTCATGGGCCAGCTCCCCGGAGAAGCGCCCAGTATAGGTCGGCCGTCGCAGCGCGTATGCGCCACGGATTCGCCGACGCGAAGCGGTCAAGGCCCCGCGACGGGCCCTCGCGCGACCGGCCGGATGGCCGCCGGGAGACTGCGTTTGGGTGACCGGCCGCGCGCAGCTGGCGCGCGGCCGGCGGTCGTCAGGCCTCGGACTGCGGCTGCGGAGGCTCAGCGACGGCAGCAGCGGGCGCGCCGTCTTCGTCCAGATCGTCCTCGACCTCGAGCACGTCAACGCGCTCGACCGCGATCAGCTTCTCGTCCCCGGCCACCCGCATCAGGGTCACGCCCTGGGTGTTGCGGCCGACCTGACTCACTTCCGAGGCGCGGGTCCGCACCAGCGTGCCCTGATCGGAAATCAGCAGGATCTCGTGCTGTTCAGTAAGCTGGATGGCACCGACCAGGGCGCCGTTGCGCTCGCTGGTCTGCATCGCGATCACGCCCTGGATGCCGCGCCCCTTGCGCGGGAACTCCGACACCGAGGTGCGCTTGCCGAAGCCGTTCTGGCTGGCGGTGAGGATGTCGCCATCCCCGTCGACCACGATCATGGAAACGACCTTGGCCGACTGCCCTTCTCTGTCGTCCTGCAGGCGCATGCCGCGCACGCCGGTGGCGGTGCGGCCCATCGGGCGCACCTCGGACTCGTCGAAGCGCACGACCTTGCCGTTGCTGGCAAACAGCATCACGTTGCGCTCGCCGTTGGTCAGCTGGACGTCGACCAGGCCGTCGCCCTCGTCGAGATTGATGGCCCAGATGCCGGTGGAGCGCGGACGCGAGTAGTCGCTCAGCGGCGTCTTCTTGACCGTGCCGTCGCGGGTGGCGAAGAACGCAAACTGGCCTTCGTCGAACTCGCGCACGGGCAGCACGGCCTGGACCTTCTCGCCTTCCTGCAGCGGGATCCAGTTGATGATCGGCCGGCCGCGCGAGTTCGGACCGGCGTCGGGCAGCTGGTAGACCTTGAGCCAGAACACGCGACCGGTGCTGGTGAAGGTGAGCAGGGTGTCGTGCGTATTCACCACCCACAGGCGGTCAATGAAGTCTTCCTGCTTCATCGCGGTGGCCGAGCGCCCCTTGCCGCCGCGCTTCTGCGCCCGGTAGGTGGTGAGCGGCTGACGCTTGGCGTAGCCGGCGTGCGAGAGCGTGACCACCACGTCCTCGGATTCGATCAGGTCGAGGATGTCGAGGTCTTCTTCGCCCGCGCGGATCTCGGTGCGGCGGTCGTCGGCGTACTCGTCGCGCAGGTTGCGCAGTTCGGTGCGGATCACCTCGAGCAGCACGTCGGGATTCTCGAGGATCTCGATCAGGCCACGAATGACCTCAAGCAGCTGCCGGTACTCATCGGTGAGCTTTTCCTGCTCCAGGCCGGTGAGGCGGTGCAGGCGCATCTCGAGGATCTGCTGGGCCTGGGTGTCAGTGAGCTGGTAACCCGACGCCTGCAGACCGACGCCGTCCGGCAGGTCTTCCGGGCGCGAGGCTTCGGCGCCGGCAGCGGCCAGCAGCGCGCCGACCAGACCCGGCTGCCAGGTGCGCTCAAGCATGCGCTCCTTGGCCACCGCTGGATTCTCGGAGGTCTTGATCAGCTCGATCATCTCGTCGATGTTGGCGAGCGCGACCGTCAGGCCTTCAAGGATATGGGCGCGGGCGCGGGCCTTGCGCAGTTCGAAGATGGTGCGGCGGGTCACCACCTCGCGGCGGTGGCGGATGAACGCCTCCAGCATCTGCTTGAGGTTGAGGATCTGCGGGCGGCCGTCGACCAGGGCCACCATGTTGATGCCGAACACCGACTCCATCGGCGTCTGCAGGTAGAGGTTGTTGAGCACGACCTCGGCCGAGTCGCCGCGCTTGACCTCGACGAAGATGCGCATGCCGTCCTTGTCGGACTCGTCGCGCAGCTCGCTGATGCCCTCGAGCTTCTTTTCCTTCACCAGCTCGGCGATCTTCTCGATCAGCCGCGCCTTGTTCACCTGGTAGGGCAGCTCGGTGACGATGATGGCCTCGCGGCCGTTGTCCTCGTTGACCTCGACGTCGGCTTTGGCGCGCATGCGCACCCGGCCGCGGCCGGTGTGGTAGGCGGCGTGGATGCCGGCGGAGCCATTGATGATGCCAGCGGTCGGGAAATCGGGGCCCGGCACGTACTGCATCAGGTCGCCGATGCTGGTTTCCGGGTCATCGATCAGGGCGATGGTGGCGTCGATCACTTCGCCCAGGTTGTGCGGCGGGATGTTGGTGGCCATGCCGACCGCGATGCCGGCCGAGCCGTTCACCAGCAGGTTCGGGAAGCGCGACGGCATCACCGTCGGCTCGAGTTCCTTTTCGTCGTAGTTGGGCTGGAAATCGACCGTGTCCTTGTCGATGTCGGCCATCAGCTCGTGCGCCAGGCGCGACATGCGCGCCTCGGTGTATCGCATCGCGGCGGCCGAGTCGCCGTCCACCGAACCGAAGTTGCCCTGGCCATCCACCAACAGGTAGCGCAGCGAGAACGGCTGCGCCATGCGCACCAGCGTGTCGTAAACCGACTGGTCGCCGTGCGGGTGGTACTTGCCGATCACGTCACCGACGATTCGCGCCGACTTGTAATAGGGCTTGTTGCTGTGTGCGCCGAGCTCGTTCATGGCGAACAGGACGCGGCGGTGAACGGGCTTGAGACCGTCGCGGACATCCGGGAGGGCGCGGCCGACGATCACGCTCATGGCGTAATCGAGGTAGCTCCTGCGCATCTCGTCTTCGAGATTGACCGGGATGATTTCCTTCGCGAGATCTGCCATGCGTGCTTCCGTATTCGACGTTCGGGCGGGTGCCGCGACCAGGGCCGCGGGCAAGGGGTTTCAGGGACGTGAAATCATAACAGAAACGGCCCCTGGGAGGGGCCGTTTTGAAGCCATAAAACAAGCACTTAGGCGCGCATCAGGCCCCGAAAACCGCCTGCATCCGGGCCCGGTCCGGTGCCATCACCACGCCACGCTCGGTGACGATGGCATCGATGAGCCCGGCGGGGGTCACGTCGAACACCGGATTCCACGCCTGCACGCCCTCGGCGACGGTGCGCGTACCCGCCACCGACAGGAGTTCGGCCGGGTCGCGCATCTCGATTTCGATGTCGTCCCCGTGGGCCGTGGCCATGTCCACGGTTGACGATGGCGCCACCACCATCAGCCTGGCGCCATGGTGGCGGGCGGCGATGGCGTGGGAATAGGTACCGATCTTGTTGGCGGTGTCGCCGTTGGCGCAGATGCGGTCGGCGCCGACGATCACCCACTGCACCGCGCCGGTCTTCATCAGATGGGCCGCCGCACCATCGGCGATCAGGGTGGCGGCGATACCGTCCTGCTGCAGCTCCCAAGCCGTCAGGCGTGCGCCCTGCAGCCAGGGCCGGGTTTCGCTGGCATAGACCTGCCCGATGCGACCTTGGGCCACGCCGGCACGGATGACGCCCAGCGCGGTGCCGAAGCCGGCGGTGGCCAGCGAACCGGTATTGCAGTGGGTCAGCACGCCGCTGCCTTCCGCGATCAGCGCCGCGCCCAGCGCACCCATGTGGCGGTTGGCGGCCAGGTCTTCGGTTTCGATGGCGCGAGCCTCGGCCTCCAGCACCGCGTGCCAATCGGCGCCGGCGCCGGCCAGCACGCGACGCAGCCGGGTCAGCGCCCACATCAGGTTCACCGCCGTCGGGCGCGCCGCCTGCAGGCGGTCCAGGGCCGGACCCAGCTTCGTGAGCGCATCGGCGCCTCCGGCAGCCTGGATCTGGCCGGCTGCGAGTACGGCGCCCCAGGCCGCGGCAATGCCGATCGCGGGCGCGCCCCGCACCACCAGGTCATGGATGGCGCGAGCTACCGCGTCGCTGTCGCGGCAGGCGACGTGCTCGACCACGAAAGGCAGCCGACGCTGGTCCAGCAGCGACAGGTGGTCGCCTTCCCAGCGGATCGGCCGGATGCGGTCGTAGCGTTCAAAGTCCATGCCAATACCCCTGCGTTCGGGCCGTGAGTTTACCAACACGCAAGCCGCGTTATGCTCGACGCATGAGTACCCGCCCTGCCCGCCCCCGACTGCGCAAACCGCCGCCGCTCGACGCCGGCATCGAGCCCATGCTGCACGCCACCTGCGTCAAGGCCGGCGCGGGCGCTGCACTGCAGGTGGGTCTCGACCGCCTGCCCCTGCTGAAACCCTTCCTGCCGGCAGGCATCCGCCGCGCCGGCAGCACCGAGTCGGCCGAGGACGTGCAGCGCAAGCTGGTCCAGGCGATCTACCAACGCTACAAGCTCAAGCCGGCGGGCTGGGAAGTCGAAGCCGTGCTGGCCGTCGCCCAGACCCAAGCAGTGCTTAGTCCGCTGGCCACGCGCGAAGGCCTGCGCTCGCTGCTTCGCGGATGGCTGCCGGCGGCGGTGAGTACGCCGTTGATGCGCTACACGCCGCTGGAGCCGCTGGTGACCGCCACCGTGCGCGCCGTGGCCTCGACCTGGGCGGCGGGCCGCTATGCCGACAGCGTCTGCCGGCTGCGCAAGGCCGGAGCCGACTGGCTGCCGGCGCCCCTGGCCGGGGCGCTCAGCCTCGCGCCTTCGACGCTTAAATCCTGGAGCGCCGAGGCCCTGGCCCTGGCGATGCCGCCGCTGAAGCTGGCCAGCGCCCTTGGCCGCCAGCTCGGAAGCGTGGTGTCGCCGGCGCCGAAGAAACCGGCGCCGGCGCGTAAGGCCGTGCGAAAAGCCGTCCGCAAGCGGAGTCAGTGAACGATGAAGTCCGCGCGGCAGCCGCGATCAACCCAGATGCCGCGCTGGCTGAAGCCCCAGTCGCGGCGATAGGTGCAATCGGCGTCACTCAGACGGCGACGAATGTCGACCGACGTGATCCGGCCGGGCACTTGGCAGAAGGCCCGGCGATTGCGGACCGACTCGCAGCGCACGATCTGCGGATCCTGCTGATAGCCAGGGCGGCCATAGCCCGGTCGACCCTCGCCGGGACGACCGGCATAGCTGCCGCCCAGTTCGAAGCGTGCGCGGCAGCCATTCGAAACCCAGATGCCCCGGCGGTCATAGCCCCAGGTGCTACCCTCGATGCACGGTCCGCGCGAATTCGAAACCTGCTGCACCAGACGCACGCCGCCGCGCGTATCCACTGAGCAGAAGCGCTCTCGATAGCCGTCGGAGTTGCAGCTCACCACCCGCGGCGCAGCGCGGTTGTCATAGCGGTCGGAATATCGATCCTGGCGGCGGTCGTCGTAGCGGTCATCCGCCTGTGCCATCAAGGGCAGCGCGGCCGTCGCCAAGGCAACGAGTACGAAAAGAATGCGGTTCATGGCGGATCTCCAGTGCCGCGACCCCCTCGGCCGCTCAGTTATGAATCTAGAGCCCTGACCATGAATGGTCGAGCAATCTCGTTCATTCAATAGAAAAACACTTAAGCGCGATTCATGCCCGGTCGAAGGGAAACGCCATGACATCGGCGATCTTGTCGGTCCCCATCAGCGCCATCATCAGGCGATCGATGCCGAGCGCGACGCCGGCGCAGTCCGGGAGTTTCGGCAGGCTGGCAAGCAAACGCTCGTCCACGGCAGGCTGGCTGGCGTTGCGGGTGCGACGCCGAGCCAGGTCGGCCTCGAAGCGCAGGCGCTGCTCGCCGGCGTCGTTGAGCTCGTGATACCCGTTGGCGACTTCCAGCGGCCCCAGGAAGGCTTCGAAGCGCTCGGCCACGGGCGGATCACCGGGACGCAATCGCGCCAGGGCGCACTGGCTGGCCGGGTAGTCGTACACCAAGAGGATACGGCTGGCGGGAATGCTGGGCTGGATCAGATGAGTCATCAGCAAGTCCAGCCAGTCGTCGCGGACCAGGCCGGCGGGATCGATGTCGTATACCGACAGCGGCGAGCGCAGGTCTTCCTCCGGTGCGGTAAGCGGGTCGAAGCCGAACTTGTCGAGGTAGAGCTGGCGGAAGCTGGTGTCGCGCACCGTAGCGCGCCGACCGGCCAGCGCCATGGCCGACTTGAGCAGCTCGGAGGTTTCGTCCATCAGCCGATGGTGGTCCCAGCCGACGCGGTACCACTCAAGCATGGTGAACTCGGGGTTGTGACGTTTGCCGGCCTCGCCGTTGCGGAATACGCGTCCCAGCTCGTAGCAATCACCTACGCCGGCCGCGAGCATGCGCTTGAGCGGAAACTCCGGCGAGGTACGAAGCCAGCGCACCGGAGCGCCGGCCGCGCGCGGCCCGTCGAAGTCCAGGCAGAAGCTTTCAATATTGGGATCGGTGTTGCCGGCCGAGGCCAATATCGGTGTCTCGACTTCGAGCACATCGCGTTCGGCGAAAAAGTGCCGGACCAGAGCATAGAGCTCGGCGCGCAGGCGCAGGGCCTTGAGGTTGGCGGTCGGCTTCCAGTCTTTCATGGCCTTACTCTACGCCCGGCTCGCCGGAACCGCTTCACGCGGCGGAGTTGGCGTTCAGGAATTCCAGCAGGCGCGATTCGTCCCATACCTCGACACCCAGCGCCAGCGCCTTCTCAAGCTTGGAGCCGGCGGCTTCGCCGGCGACCACGAAACTGGTTTTCTTGGACACGCTGCCCGCGACCTTGGCGCCCAGGGCCTGCAGCCGATCACCCGCGGCGTCCCGGCTCATGGCGCTCAAGGCGCCCGTCAACACCACCGTCTGGCCCGCCAGCGGCCCGTCCACCGCGCGCTGCGGCGCCGATTCAGCCCAGCGCACGCCGGCGGCGCGCAGCGCAAGCACCACCTCGCGATTGTGTGGTTCGGCGAAGAATCCTGCGATGCGTGCGGCCACCACGGGACCCACGTCCGGGATCTCGACCAGGCTGGCTTCGTCTGCGGCGCTGATCGGATCCAGCGCGCCGAAGTAGCGCGCCAAGGTTCGCGCCGTGGCTTCGCCAACGTCGCGGATGCCCAGCGCGAACAGCAGGCGTTCAAGGCTGCTGTCCTTGCTGGCTGCGATCGCCGCCACCAGGTTCTCGGCCCATTTGCTGGCGATCTTGCCGGCCTTGACGGTCTCGGGCACGGTCCCGTCGCGCTCGTCGGCGCGCTGCTTCATTTCAAGGAAGCGCTCGACCGTCATCGCATACAGGTCGGCCACCGTGGCGACGTAGCCGAAGTCCACCAAGGCTTCGATAAAGCGCTCGCCCAGGCCGTCGATATCCATCGCCCGTCGCGAGGCGAAGTGCACCAGCGCCTGCTTGCGCTGCGCCGGACAGAACAGCCCGCCCGTGCAGACGATGGCGGCGCCCTCGGCGTATTCGATGCCGCCGGCCTTGGTCTGCTTGAGCACCTTGCGCACTGCCTCGGTGTGCGAACCGCAGGCCGGGCACGCGCTGGGAAATTCGTAGGCGGCGTGGACCGGACGGCCCTGCGCATCCAGCGGGCGCCGATCGCCCAGTACCCGCACCACTTCCGGAATCACGTCGCCGGCACGGCGCACGATGACCGTGTCACCCACCCGAACGTCGAGGCGCGCGATCTGGTCGGCGTTGTGCAGGGTGGCATTGGTGACCACCACGCCGGCCACCTGCACCGGCGCCAGCCGCGCCACCGGCGTCAGCGCGCCGGTGCGGCCCACCTGCACCTCGATGGCCTCGACCGTGGTCAGCTGCTCCTGCGCGGGGAACTTGTGCGCGATCGCCCAGCGCGGCGCCCGCGAGACGAAGCCCATCGCCGCTTGCTGGCCGTGGTCGTCGAGCTTGTAGACCACGCCGTCGATGTCATAGGGCAGCGTATCGCGGCGCGCGCCGACCGCCGCGTAGTAGTCGAGCAGCCCCTGGGTGCCCTGCGCCACGGCCACTTCGGGCGACACCGGAAAGCCGAAGCCGCGCAGCGCCTGCAGCATCTGCGAGTGCCTGGCCGGCAGCGCCCAGCCTTCGGTAGCACCCAGGCCATAGGCGTAAAAGGCCAGCGGTCGCGCGGCGGCGAGCCGGGGGTCGAGCTGGCGGAGTGAACCGGCGGCACCGTTGCGCGGATTTGCGAGCACCTTGCCGCCGGTCTCGCGCATCCGGTCGTTGTAGGCGGCGAAGCCGGCAAGTGGCATATAGACCTCGCCGCGAACTTCCAGCACCGGCGGCGCCGCGCCGCGCAGCCTGAGCGGGATGGCCTTGATCGTGCGCAGGTTGGCGGTGACGTCTTCGCCGGTGGCGCCGTCGCCGCGGGTGGCGCCACGCACGAACAGACCGTTCTCGTAGCGCAGGCTGATCGCCAGGCCGTCGAGCTTGGGTTCGACCGAAAACGCCGGCGCGGGCTCGTTGAGTTCGCGCGCGATGCGCTGCACGAACTCTTCGACTTCGTCTTCGCTGAACGCGTTGTTGAGCGACAGCATCGGTTGCGCGTGCGTCACCTGATCGAAGCCGTCCAGCGGCAGGCCGCCGACGCGCTGCGTGGGGGAGTCGGAAGTGCACAGCGCCGGATGCTCGCGCTCGATCGCCTCGAGTTCGCGCATGCAGGCATCGTATTCGACGTCCGGGATCGCCGGATCGTCGAGCACGTGATAGCGGTGGTTGGCGTCTTCCAGCAGGGCCCGCAGCCGGGCGGCGCGATCAGCGGGCGTGGTCATCCCGGAATCTCAACGCGTGGTCCGAAGGTCCCACTTCTGCTGCTTGCGGTCGTAGTTGCGCAGGTCCTCGCGGATGTGCGCGATGCGCTGGCGTCCGAGCGCGTTGCGCTCTTCGTCGAGCAGCACGCCGTCGAGCAGTTCCGCCATGCGCTGGGCCGTGGGCAGCATCGCGTCCCAGGCGTCGAGCGCCGACAGCGGACCCGGCAGCGCCATGAAGAAGCTCACGCCGGGCGTGCGCAGGTCCTGGATATTGGCCATGTCGAACGAACCCGGCTTGACCAGGTTGGCGACCGAAAAGATCGGACCCTGTTCGGTGTGGTTGTCCACCAGGCGGTGGAAGATATTCATGTGGCCGTAGATCAGGCCCGCTTTCTCGGCGGCCACGACCAGGTCAGGCCCGTGCAGGACCTGGCCGGAACGGGCCGCCAGGAACAGGCTGACGACCTTGTCGAAATTCTCGTCCGGGCGGGCGCCCGGCAGCGGCGCAGGCGCCGGGCGACGATCGGGCACGTCTTCGCCGGCAAGGGTCTTTTCCAGCAGGTCGAGTTCGGACTGCTCGATCGCGGCGGATTCGTCGCCGGTGCCGGCGTCGGCTTCCAGGAGATCACGCAGCGTGGGTTCGTGGCGTGCCCCGGTACCGGCCTCGGGACGGCCGCCGGCATGGCGCTTGCCCTGCTGGCCGGGCGACTTGCGGCTGGTGAACAGGATGACTGCGAACAGCACCAGTGCCGCGACGCCGATGGCGATGCGCAGCAGCGTGGTTTCGCTGAATCCGTCGAGCATGTTGCCTCTCCCTGTCTGGCGTCGGGCCGGATCCGCGGCCCGCGGTGGAATGATGCCCTAAACCAGCGGTGCGGTCAGGCCGCGCCCACCAGCCGCGAGGCCTCGGCCAGGTCGACCGACACCAGCCGGCTGCAGCCCGGCTCGCGCATGGTGACGCCGGAAAGCTGCTTGGCCGCTTCCATCGTCGCCTTGTTATGGGTGACGAACAGGAACTGCACCTTCTCGCTCATCTCGGTGACCATGGACGAGAAGCGGCCGACGTTGGCTTCGTCCAGCGGCGCGTCCACCTCGTCGAGCAGGCAGAACGGGGCCGGATTCAGGCGGAAGATCGCGAACACCAGCGCCACCGCGGTCAGCGCTTTTTCACCGCCGGAAAGCAGCGAAATATTGGAAACGCGCTTGCCGGGCGGGCGCGCCATGATCGACACGCCGGTGTCGAGCAGGTCTTCGCCGGTAAGCTCGAGGTAGGCGTGGCCGCCACCGAACAGGCGCGGGTAGAGCTCCTGCACGCCGGCGTTGACGCGGTCGAAGGTTTCCTTGAAGCGGCCGCGGGTTTCGCGATCGATTTTCTTGATCGCGCCTTCCAGGGTTTCCAGCGCCGAGGTGAGGTCGTTGTTCTGGGCGTCGAGGTAGGTCTTGCGCTCACCCTGCTCGCCGTACTCCTGGATGGCCGCCAGGTTGACCGGCTCGAGCCGGCGCATCTTGGCGTCGATGTCGGAGAGCGACTTCTGCCAGCCCTCGAGATCAGCCTGTTCCGGCAGCGCCTGCAGGACGTCCTCGAGCACCAGGCCGGCGGCAACGATGGCTTCCGACAGCTGGCCGGCGCGCAGGGCCAGGCCCTGCTCTTCCATGCGCTTGGCCGAAATCGCCTCGCGCTGGGCCAGCGACTGCTGGTCGCGCTGTTGGCGGGTCTGTTCATAGCCGCGCATCTCGGCCTCGATGCCGTCGAGCGTGGAGCGGGCCGCGGCCAGGTCCTTCTCGACGACCACGCGCTGGTCGAGCCCGGCCTGGCGCTCTGCCTGCAGTGCGAGCACCGGGGCATCGCCGTCGGCCAACTGCGCGACCAACTCATTCAGACGCACTTCCAACTGAGCCTTCTGGCTGCCCATGCGCGCCAGCGACTGGCTGAGCGCGATCACGCGGGCGCGCTGTGATTCGAGCGACAGCGCCAGCTGATGGGCCGCGTCGCGGGCCTCGCGGGCGCTGTTGCGGGCGGCGTCGCGCTGCTCGCCGAAGCTGCGGCGCTCGGTGTCCAGGCGCAGGCGTTCGGCCTCCAGGTCACCCATCTTCGCCACCGCCTGTTCCAGTCGGGCGCGGGCTTCGCGCACGTTGGACTGGGACTCGTCGAGCGTGGTGGCGAGGGTCGCCAGCTCGGCATCAATTCTTGTGACGCGGGCCTGGGCGGACTCCAGGCGGCTTTTCTGGCCCTGCAGCTGGCCGGCGAGTTCGGACACGCTGCGGTGCGAGAGGTAGAGCGCGCGCTGCGCGTCCTCGCGGTGTTGCTCGGCCTCGAGCAACCGGTCGCGCATCGCGGTCAGGCCCTCGTTGAGCTGTTGCTCCTTCTTGCCCAGCGCCTCGATCTCGGCGCGCAGGGACTGGATCTCGCGCTCGCGGGCCAGTGCACCCTGCTGCGCCTCGCCGCTGCGCAGCACGCGCAGCCAGCCGGCGCCCAGCCATTCGCCGCCGCGGCTGATCACCGCTTCGCCCTGGCCCAAGCTCAAGGCCCGCGCATCGGCCGCGGTTTCGACGGCGTGGATGCTGGCCAGCAGCCGGCGCACGGCGGCCGGGCCCTGCACCTTGGCGGCCAAGGAACCGGCGGGCACCGAGACGGCCTCGGTGGAGCCGCTGACCAAGGCCACACGTCCCTGGCCGAGGCTGGCCAAGGCGTCGAGCCAATCGTTCGGGGTGTCGACGGTTACGGCTTCAAGCAGGCTGCCCAGCACCGTCTCGACGGCCGTTTCCCAGCCCGATTCCACGCTCAGCGCTTCGCCGAGGCGGACGTTGCCGTCCAGGCCCTGGGTCTTGAGCCAGTCCAGCGCGACGTTCTTCTCCTGTCCGAGCGCGGCGTTCTGCAGTGCTTCGAGCGAGGCCAGGCGACCGCGGGCCGCCTGGCCCTGCTTGCGCACGTCGGCCAGCTCGGACTGCTGCTGCCGCTGCTGCTCCTGCAGCGCGCCCAGGGCCGTCTTGCGCTGCTCCAGCGTTTCGCCCAGACCGTCGAGGCTGGCTTTTTGTTGATCGTGGTCGGCGCTCATGCGCGCCAGCGCCTCGGTTACCGACGAGGTGTCGAGGCCGCTGCGCTCGCCAGCCAGCGCTTCGCGCCGCCTGCCGGCATCCATGGCCTGCTTTTCGAGATATTCGATCTTGGTGCGCTCGACCTCGGCCCAGCGCGACGCCTCGGCCTGGGCCTTGGCATAGACATCCCAGCGCTGCTGCCAGTCCTGAAGCGCGACTTCGGCCGCTTTCAAGGCCTCCTGGCGCGCGCTGTCGTCGGCGCGCAGCGCCTCGAGCTTCGGGTCGGATGCGGCGATGGCGTTGTGCAGTTCGGCCAGCTGGCGCTCGTCGCCGCTGATGTGTTCGCCCACCTGGGCGAAGGCGGCATCGGCCTCGGTGCGGGCGGTTTCCAGGCGCTGGCGCAGTTCGCGCTGGTGCTGGATCTGCTGCTCGATGCGGGCCAGTTCGCCGCCGACGCGATAGACCTCGGCCTGGGCGCGGCCCAGGGCTTCGCTGGCTTCGCCGTGCTGGCTGCGGCAGGCCTCGATCTGGGCCTCGGCCTGGCGCTGGTCGGCCATCAGCGACTGCAGCTTGATCTCGTCCTGGGTCAGCGACTCGTGCAGACCCTTGAGGCTGCCGTCGTAGCGGCGGAATTCGAGCGCCTTGAGCTGGGCGTCCTTGTTCAGGCGCTCGGCCTGCAGGGTCTGGTACTGCTCGGCGGCGCGGGCCTGGCGCTTGAGGTGTTCAAGCTGCTTGTCGACTTCCTCGCGAAGGTCGTTCAGGCGATCGAGGTTCTCGCGCGTGCTTTTAATGCGCGACTCGGTTTCCTTGCGGCGCTCCTTGTACTTGGAGATGCCGGCGGCTTCCTCCAGATAGACGCGCAAGTCTTCGGGCTTGGCCTCGATGATCTGGCTGATCATCCCCTGCTCGATGATCGAGTAGCTGCGCGCGCCCAGGCCGGTGCCCAGGAACAGGTCGGTGATGTCGCGCCGGCGGCAGCGCGCGCCGTTGAGGTAATAGTTCGACTGGCCGTCGCGGCTGACCGAACGCTTGACCGAGATTTCCGCGTAGCGCGCGTACTCGCCGCCGATGCTGCCCTCGGAGTTGTCGAACACCAGCTCCACCTGCGCCTGGCTGACCGGCTTGCGGGTCGAGGAGCCGGAGAAGATCACGTCGGTGAGCGAATCGCCGCGCAGTCGGCTGGCCGAACTCTCGCCCATCACCCAGCGCACCGCATCGATGATATTGGACTTGCCGCAACCGTTCGGACCGACCACGCCGGTCATGTTGGTCGGCAGATGCAGCACCGTGGGGTCAACGAAGGATTTGAAGCCCGAGAGCTTGATGGTGGAAAGGCGCATTCGTGGGGGTTCTCAAGCAGCCGGCCAGTATTCGCCGGCCACGGGACGCCGGGGCGTCCCGCCGCAGGGTCGATGGGAGGCTCACGGACAGGTCCGCGCTTCGGCCAAGTTACTGATTTCGCTGGCAGAGCGCGATCCCCGGCACGCGGCCGACGGGCAGTATAACAGCGGCTCCGGGCCTCCGAGGCGACCCGGACTCAGGCTTCGGACGGGGTAAGGGCCTGGATGGAGAGGGCGTGGATATCGGTTTCCATCATCTCGCCCAGGGCCGCATAGACCCGCCGGTGCCGGGCCAGCGGCGCCAGCCCGGCGAAGGCCTGGCTGACCACGGTGACGGCGAAATGGCCGCGGCCATCGCGGGCGCCGGCGTGGCCGGCGTGTTTATGGCTCTCGTCCACGACCTCGAGCCGCTCCGGTGCCAGAGCGGCCTCGAGCGCGGCGCGGATCGCCTCCGGGCGCTGTTCGCGCGGCAGGCTCACGGCAGCACCGGACGGAACGGGCTGACGTCGACCCGGGCATAGACCCCACCGGCCAGGTAGGGATCTTCCGCCGCCCAGACATTGGCCTCGGCCAGGGAACCGAACTCGGCGACGATGATGCTGCCGGTGAAACCGGCCGGACCGGGATCCTCGGCATCGATCGCCGGCAGCGGACCGGCCAGCTTCAGCCGGCCCTGGTCGCGCAGCGCCTCGAGCCGCGCGAGATGCGCGGGGCGATGGGCCTTGCGACCGGCGAGCGAGTTCGGCAGATCAGTGCCGTGGATCAGGTACCACATGACAGATTCCTCAGGGCGCGCCGGGCGCGGGGCGCGGCTCGCCGATGTGGGCTTCGAGGAAGGACAGGACGCGCTGCGACCAGTCCCGGCGATTCTTCATCTGATAATAGCCGTGCGCCTCGAGATCGTATATCCGCACGTCGGCCGGCGCGTCTGCGGCCTTGAGGCCCGACTGCATGGCGCGCGTCTGCTCCAGCGGCGTGGTCTCGTCGAGTGAACCGGCGCCCAGCAGCACCGGCACCCGGATGCGATCGGCCAAGCGCGCCGGCGAGATGGTGGCCAGGTCGACATCACCGAGCGCGGTGCCGAAGTAGTCCCGGCCGAAGCGGGAGTTTGCATCGGCCTTGTACATCTTCACCAGGTCGTAGAGACCGACGTTGCCGATGCCGCAGGCGTACAAGTCCGGCTCGCGCACCAAGCCCATCATCGCCGCATAGGCCCCGTAGCTGGCGCCGTAGAGGCAGATGCGACCCGGCGCGGCGATGCCTTCATTGATCGCCCATTGGGTGGCGTCGGTCACGTCGTCCTGCATCTTCGCGCCCCACTCGCCGTTGCCCGACTCCCGGAAGGCACGGCCATAGTTGCCCGAGCCGCGGAAGTTCAGCTGCAGCACCGCATAGCCACGGCTGGCCAGCAGCTGCACTTCCGAGTCAAAGCCCCAGACGTCGAAGATGCCCTTGGGCCCGCCGTGGGGGACCACCACCAGCGGCACCGGCTTGCCGCCGGCGTTCCGGGGCACGGTCACGAAGCCATCGAGCTGGACGCCGTCGCGGGCCTTGAAGGAAATCGCCTGCATCGGCGCCATCAGGCGCGGATCCTGCCGCTCGTTGGCAGCGATGACGAAAGCGGCTCCGCCCGCCTCGTGGTCAACCCGGTAGTACTCCCCCGAATTGACGTCCGAGCTGACGTGGTAGATGCCGATGCGTCCGTCGCGGGTGTAGGAAGTCGGCGTGACGTAGGAGCCCGGGAAGGCGCGCATCACGTGCGCAAGCGCCTTCGCGAACGGGTCCTCGGGGGCGATCAGCTTGACCTCGGGCTTACCGGCGAGGAAGACCACGCCGATCACGCCGCCGTCCAGCGGAGACCGCAGTATCTGCCCGATGTCTACCCGCTCGTGCCGGGCCACCAAGGTGCGCACGCCCGTGGCCATGTCATAGGCGTAGAGCCCGTCGGGACCCTCGGGCGACTCGATGATCAGGTAGGCGGTCTTGTTGTCGGCCGAGAAGCCGGTGAAATAGAGCTCGACGCCGGTCTCCTCCTCCGAGTTGATCTCGCGCCACTCGCCGTCGTCGTCGCGCTGGAACTGGCGCGAACGAATCTCGTAGTCCTTGTAGCCGGACGCGAAGCGAACCACCCCGGCATTGTCGGAATGAAAGCTGCCGCCATCGAGCGGATGCTTGACCTGTTCGCCGACGAACTTGCCGGTGTTGATGTTCAGGCGCACCAGGCGCGGCGTCGCGCCGGCACTTCGACGGATCACCTGCACATGCTCGTCGTCGCCCCGAAGCGTGTGGTGCAGGAACGCCAGCTCGGTGACGATCGGGCCGCCCTCGCTGCCGTCGGCATTGATCTTGTAAAGGCGACCGCTGGCGCGTGGCGCCGCCAGCGGACCCATGCGCCGGGCGTCCGAATAGACCAATTGCTGGTTGTTGACCCAATGGACATTGGTGACGTGGGTTTCAGCCTTGAACATCACGTAGCCGCTGCGCTTCATGTCCGAGCGGCGCAGGATCACCAGCGCCGTCCTGTCCTCCAGCGGCACGGTGGCGGCGTAGTGCTCGCCGTCGGGGGAGATGGTCAGGCTGGCGATGTCGGCTGGCGCCAGGAACACCTCGGCGGGCAAGGGCTCGGCCTGTGCCGGCGCCGCAAGCAGGACCCAAGACAGCAGCCAGGCAAGGAGGAAAGGACGCATGACGATCTCCGCAGGAAAGACTGCGCAAGGTAAGGGATCGTCCGGGGATAGATAAATAAGACTTTCCCCACCCTCGCCCAGACGCCCGCCACAAGGCACAATCGGGTATGGCAGATCGTCTACACGTCCACCCCGTCAATCCCCAGTCCCGCCTGATCGACAAGGCGGCCGCCGTGCTCACGTCCGGCGGCCTGGGCCTGGTGCCGACCGATGCCGGCTATGCCCTGGTCTGGAGCCTGAACGCCAAAGAGGCCGAGGAGCGCGTCCAGCGCCTGCGCGAACTGGACAGCAAGCACCCTTTCACCTTACTCTGTCGCCAATTGAGTGAGGCAGGCCGCTTGGCCCGGCTCGACGATCCGGCCTTCCGGCTGATGCGATCGCTGACCCCCGGACCCTGCACCTTCATCCTGCCAGCCTCCCCGGACCTGCCCAAGCGCATCAAGAACAGCGGCCGAAGCAAGCGCCGCGACATCGGCATACGCCTGCCGGACCACGTGGTCACGCGGGCGCTGCTGGAAGCGGTGGGTGAGCCTTTGCTTTCAACCAGCCTGTTGCTGCCGGACGAAACCGACCCGGCCAGCCATGAGGCGGAAGTGGTGGCCGAGCGCTGGTTGCGCTGGGCCGACGTGATGTTGGACGCCGAGGACTGCGAGCCCGGCCCCACCAGCGTGGTGGACTGCACGGGGGACACCCCCGAGGTGGTCCGTCAGGGGTTCCATCCCGTTTCACTGTAAAGCGACCTGGCCTGCCCATGACGTCGCGAACCTGCAGTAGCGAGTCATCGTTGCACCCCGGCCCCCTCGGGCCAGTTCGAACAGCTCGATACGAGCCAAAACCCTTTGCATGAGCACTTGATGAGCGAACCCACCGCGATCCCGGCGGAGCAATCGGCATTCCCGCCCTCCCCGCAGCAGCAGGAAATGCCGCTGGCGGTGTTCAAGGGGCAGCCGGTGCTGCAGATGCCGCAGGACCTGTACATCCCGCCGGACGCCCTGGAAGTCATCCTGGATGCGTTCGAGGGACCGCTGGACCTGCTGCTCTACCTGATCCGCCGCCAGAACCTGGACATCCTGGACATCCCGGTCGCCGAGATCACCCGGCAGTACGTGGACTACATCGGCGCGATGGAAGACATGCGCTTCGAGCTGGCCGCCGAGTACCTGGTCATGGCCGCCATCCTGGCCGAGATCAAGTCGCGCATGCTGCTGCCCCGCCCGCCCAGCGAAGAAGGCCTCGAGGCCGACCCGCGG
Source organism: Arenimonas alkanexedens (assembly GCF_054781355.1). Lineage (NCBI taxonomy): Bacteria > Pseudomonadati > Pseudomonadota > Gammaproteobacteria > Lysobacterales > Lysobacteraceae > Arenimonas > Arenimonas alkanexedens. The sequence goes on along the minus strand of NZ_BAAGUO010000001.1, from coordinate 879,604 downwards.
GCGGAGCTGGTGCGCAGGCTGCAGGAGTACGAGCGCTTCAAGAAGGCGGCCGAGGACATCGACGGCCTGCCCCGCCTGGACCGCGATACGGCCGCCGTGCACGCCCACGTGCCCGAACGCAACGTCGCCAAGGTACCGCCGCCGGTGGACCTGCGCGAGATGCTGCTGGCGCTGCGCGACGTGCTCAAGCGCGCCGACCTGTTCACCCACCACGCGATCCGGCGCGAGGCGCTCAGCGTCCGCCAGCGCATGGGCGAGGTACTGGGCAAGCTCGACGACGGCCAGTTCCACGGCTTCGAGACCCTGTTCAACGCCGAGGAAGGCCGCCTGGGTGTTGTCGTGACCTTCCTGTCAGTGCTCGAACTGGCCAAGGAACAGCTGCTCGAAATCGTGCAGGAGCCGCCGCCGGCGCACGCCGATATCCAGTCGCCCCGGCCGCAGCTCGCGCCGATCTACGTCAAGTCGCTGGCCGCCGGCGACGGTGGCGGCGATAGCGAACTTCCCTCCCCCACCTCCGAGGGCGTCGACGATGACTACGCCTGAAGACCGCGACCCCGAGACCATGGACCCAACCCTGATCCGACGCATCGTCGAGGCCGCCCTGCTGGCCGCCCCGCAACCGCTGACCCTGGCCCAGCTGGCCGGGCTCTTTCCCGACGAGGAACAGCCGCCCAAGGACAGCCTTGAGCTCGCCATCGAGGTCCTGCGTGATGGCTGCGCCGAGCGCGGCGTCGAGCTGGTCGAGGTCGCCTCCGGCTTCCGCTACCAGGTCAAGGCCGACGTCCACGCCTGGGTCGCGCGCCTGTGGACCGAACGCCAGACCAAATACACCCGCGCCACTCTGGAAACCCTGGCCCTGATCGCCTACCGGCAGCCGATCACCCGCGGCGAGATCGAGCAGATCCGCGGCGTCAGCGTCAACGCCAACATGATCAAGATGCTCGAAGAGCGCGAATGGATTCGCTCGATCGGCCATCGCGACGTACCGGGTCGCCCGGAGCTGTTCGGCACCACCAAGGTGTTCCTGGACTACTTCGGCCTAAAGAGCCTGGACGAGCTGCCGCCGCTGGCCGAACTCAAGGACATCCCGGAGCTCGAGCCGCAGCTGCCCTTCGACATGGTGCCGGGCATCGCCAGCGCCGCCCTCGCCGCCAGCCTCGACGAGGAAATCGAAGGCGGTGGCCATGCGCTCGGCGAAGACGAGCACGACGACACCGATGACAGCGACGATGAGGCCGGCAACGGCCACTTCATCGCCGATGACGACGACTTCGCCAACGATGGCGACGAGAACCACGACCACGACACCGGCGTCGCCACGACGACCGATGCCGCCAACGCCGACGGCGAAGGCGAGAGTGAGCATCCTTCCGACACTGAGGCTGGCGACACCGCCGAGCCGGAGCAAAAGCAATGAGCGACAAAATCAAAACGACCCTTTCGCTGCGCGCCAAGGGCGGTACGCCGTCCGCGAAGGTTGAGGAGCGACTGCACAAGGTGCTGGCACAGGCCGGCCTCGGCTCGCGTCGTGCGCTGGAAGAGCGCATCGCCCAGGGCCTGGTGAAGGTCAACGCCGTGGTCGCACAGACCGGGCAGTCGGTGAAGGGCGGTGATCGCATCGACCTCGACGGCAAGACCTTCGTGGCAACGGCGCTGACTGAACCCGCCAGCGTGCTGCTGTACAACAAGCCCGAGGGCGAAGTCACCACGCGCGAAGATCCCGAAGGTCGCCCGACGGTGTTCGAATCGCTGCCGCGCCTCAAGGGTGCGCGCTGGATCGCGGTCGGCCGCCTCGATATCAACACCACCGGCCTGCTGCTGCTCACCACCGACGGCGAGCTCGCCAATGCGCTGATGCACCCGTCCAGCGGCATCGCCCGCGAGTACGTCTGCCGCATCCACGGCGAAGTGCCCGACACGGTCGTGCGCAACCTGGCCAAGGGCGTGCAGCTCGAAGACGGCCCGGCCAAGTTCGATGAAATCGAGCGCATCGGCAGCTCCGATTCGCACGCCTGGTTCAAGGTGGTGCTCACCGAGGGCCGCAACCGCGAAGTGCGCCGCCTGTGGGAGTCGGTCGGCTTCAACGTCAGCCGCCTCAAGCGCGTGAAGTACGGCAGCGTGCACCTTCCGCGCCTGCTCAAGCGCGGCCACTGCGAGGAATTGTCTTCCGACCAGGTCGAGAAGCTGCGCGCCCAGTTCCAGCTCGAGCAGAATCCGCCGGTCCTGACGCTTCAGCCGGTGATCGGCCAGCGCAAGTCGCGTCCGACCGAGATCCGCGTTGGCAAGGATCGCAAGCAGGCTTCCTACGTGAACGGCGCGGTGGACGACGAGGCGCGCGAACTGCGCCGCTTCGACACCTTCCGTGAAGACAAGCCCGGCCGCGGCCGCGGTCGCCCGGCGCCTGGCGCCGGCCGTCCGTATGCGGCCAAGGGCGGCAAGCGCAATCCCAATACGCCGGGCGGCAAGCCGTTCTCGGGCCCGATGGGCGCCGATGCGCCGCGCGGCGCGCGACCGGGCGGCAAGCCCTTCGGCGCCAAGCCTTACGGCAACAAGCCCGGCGGCGCGCCTGCGGGCAACCGCGGTCCGCGCGATGACAGCTTCGGCAATCGCGCGCCCGGCGCGCCCGGCGGCGGCTTCAACAAGAAGCCGCGTGCCCCGCGCGGCGACGCCCAGCCGACGCACGCCAATGCCCACGACAGTAATCCGGCCGCGTTCCGCAGCTGGTATGTGCCCGAAGGTGTCGAGACCGGTTCCAAGGTCGCGCCGCCGCGCGGCCAGCGTCCGGGCGGCAAGCCCAGCGGCCCGCGTCCGCAGGGCAATTCGCCCTACGGCCAGGCCCGCGGCCCGCGCGGTCCGAAGCCGGCCGGCGATGCGCCTTACGGCCATTCCCGCGGTCCGGCCGGTCCGGGCGGCAACAAGTCCGCCGGCAATAGCCCGTATGCGGGCCCGAAGAAGGGCCCGCGTGGCCCGGTGGACGGCAACCGCGGCCCGCGCGCCGCCGGCAACGGCGGCCCGCCGCCGTTCAAGAAGAAGCGTCCCGAAGGCCTGCCTTCGGACGACTGAGTCTTGCGGGGGCCGTGAGGCCCCCTACAGAAGCTCGAACCGATCGGCGTCGAGCTGGGCCGGGAAGCGTTCGCGGTGTGCCGCGAGCGCCTGGGCCGAGAACGTGGTGGTGCCGACGTGCACCCCTTCGCCGAACTCAAGCTGCGGCTGTCCCAGGAAATCCAGCGCCGCGCTGTCGCCGGCATAGCGGATGCCGTTGCCGTCGCTGCCGCTGCGATTCACCGCCGCCACATAGCAAAGGTTCTCGATCGCGCGGGCACGCAGCAGGGTCTGCCAGGCATAACGGCGTGGGCTCGGCCAGTTGGCCACGAACAAGAGCAGGTCGTAGTCGAACTGGCCGGGCGCCTCGACCCCGAAACGATTGCGCACGAATACGGGGAAGCGCAGGTCATAGCAGACCAGCGGGCAGACCCGCCAGCCCTTGAGCTCAACCGTCAGCCGATCCCGACCCGCCGCATACCGTTCGTGCTCGCGCGCCATGCGGAAAAGATGGCGCTTGTCGTAGGTGTGCAGCTCGCCGTCCGCCGTCGCCCAAAGCATGCGGTTGTAGACGCCCTCGCCCACCCGCAGCTGCACGCTGCCGGTGACCACGGCGCCCAGGCGCGCAGCCTGCTCGCGCATCCAGGTCACGGTCGGCCCGTCCATGCCCTCGGCGGTGGCCAGCGCCTCGTTGCTGAAGCCGGAGGTGAAGGTTTCCGGCAACAGCACCAGGTCGGTCACGCCTGCCAGCGGCGCCATCAGCTCGCCGTACATCGCGCGATTGGCGGCCGGGTCGTGCCAGACCGTGGCGCCCTGCACCAGCGAGACGCGCAGGTCCTGCATCAGATCTTCGCCAGCCGCTCGATCGCGGCATCCAGCGTGGACTCGACCTTGGCAAAGCACAGTCGCGCCAGGCGCTGGCCCGGCGGCGGCGTCTCGTAGAACGGCGACAGCGGGATGGCCGCCACGCCCTTCTCTATTGTCAGCCAGCGGCAGAACTCGGCGTCCTGCAGGTCGCTGATGGCTGAATAGTCCACCAGCTGGAAATAGCCGCCCGGGACCGGCAATGGTTTTAGGCGCGTGCCCAGCAGCTGCTCGCGGAAGCGGTCGCGCTTGGCTTCGTAGAAATCGCCCAAGGCTTGGTAGTGCGCCGGCTCCTCGGTGATCATCGCCGCGAACGCCCACTGCGCCGGGGCGAAGCTGCAGAACGTGTTGTATTGATGCACCTTGCGGAATTCGGCGCTAAGCGCCGGCGGCGCGATCGCATAGCCGATCTTCCAGCCGGTGCAGTGGTAGGTCTTGCCGAAGCTGGAGATCACCACCGCACGCTCGGCCAGCTCCGGATGGCGCAGCACCGATTCGTGCCGGCGCCCGTCGAAAATGATGTGTTCGTAGACCTCGTCCGAAAGCAGCACGATGTCGGTGTCGCGCAGCAGCGCGGCCAAGGCCGCCATGTCATCGGACGAGAACATGGCGCCGGACGGGTTGTGCGGCGAGTTCACCATCAGCATGCGCGTGCGCGGGGTGATCGCCTCGCGCACGCGCTGCCAGTCCACGCTGAAGTCCACGGGATCGAGCGGCACGTGCACCGGGCGGGCGCCGGCCAGGACGATCGCAGGCTCGTAGCAGTCGTAGCAGGGGTCGAGCACGACCACTTCCTCGCCCGGGCTGACCAAGGCCAGGATGGCGTTGAAGATGGCTTCACTGGCGCCACTGGTGACCGTGACCTCGCTATCGGCGTTGACGCTGCGGCCGTAGCAGTGCGCCGTCTTGGCGGCGATGGCCTGGCGCAGGACCGGGATGCCGGTGGCCGGGGCGTACTGGTTCTTGCCCTCGGCCATCGCCCGCGCCAGTTCATCGACCAGGCGAGCAGGCACCGGGAAGTCCGGAAAGCCCTGGCCAAGGTTTACCGCCTGATGCTCCTGCGCGAGCTGGGACATCACGGTGAAAATGGAGGTGCCGACGTTGGGCAGTTTATTGGGCACGTGCATGGGCAAGGACATCGCGTTGGCTTGGCCAATATTATGCCGCGCACGGCCCTGTGGGAGGGACTTCAGTCCCGATGCCTTCCGACGCAGAGCCTCGGGACTGAAGTCCCACCCACCGTTGCGCAAAAAACAGGGGCCCTGAAGGCCCCTGTCTTCACGCGGGTTGACGATTGCTTACTGGCAGCTCTTGCGCTGCGACAGCTGTGCCACGGGGCGGTTCTCGACCCAGTTTCCGGCGAGCGCACCGCCAAAGGTGGCGTTGACCGACATATTGGTGACGTTGTTGGTCGCCAGCGTGCGGGTGCCGATACCGGCCGGGTTGGCAGTGAGCGCCGCCGAGGGCGCCAGCGGGCTGAAGCCGGAAACCCAGAACAGGTCGAAGCTGCTGTTGGCGGCCGCGAACGCGCGCTGGCCGTAAAGCCAACGCGGGAAGCCCTGGCCATCGTAGACGTAGGGAATGAAGACTTCCTGCGGATTGGCACCGCCGGTGGCGATATAGCTGTAGCCGAAGCCGGACAAGGTCGGCGAGTACCAGTGGCCCGACACATCAAGCGGCTGACCGTTGAACTGCGGGCAGTTGCCGCCGCCGATGCGCACCATCGGCTCGAAACCGCTGCGGCCATCGAGGTTGAAGCTCATGGTCATGCCGCTGGCGTCGGTCGGCGTAACGATCACTTCGCCGACATCCACGCCATGGCCGCTCGTGCCGTTCCAGGACGCGCGGAACAGATCGGCGCGCCAGGTACCGTCGGGGCCGGGCGTGGCGCCCTGCGAGTAGTACCAGGTCGGGGTGTTGTCCTCGAGATAGGCATACCAGACGGCCACCCACTGGTCAGGCGCACCGACCGGCCCGGCGAAGTCGACGAACAGGCCGTGGCCGCTGCGCGCCGGGTTGGCGTACTGGCCCGACAAGAAGGCGACCGGCGTGCCCTGCGTGACGATACGCGCCTTGACAGTGGCGCTGGCGGTCCCGCCGGTGGCATTGCCCGGCACTACGTAGTAACGGCCCGGCAGCAGGTTGCCGCCCGACAGGGTCAGGGTCTCGTTGCCCGAACCGGTGGCCTGGCGGAAGGCCGCCTGGTTGTTCCAGGCCGGAGCGGAAGCAATCACCGGACCGGTCGGCGACGCGACGCGCGCCACATACAGGTCAACGTTGCCGCTGCTGTTGCTGGTGCTGAACTCGACGCTGGTGGCATGCGGCGGCACGTCGAAATACAGCTTTTCGTGGCTGGTGCCGGCAGGCAGCGTAACCGCCCGGCCGACGTTGTTGGCCAGAGCAAACGGCTCGAAGCTGGAGCCGCTGCGGGTCAGGCGAACCGGAATCTCGATCGCCGTGCCGTCCGGGGTGGGCTGGATGAACAGCACGCCCTGGCGCGATTCGCCGTTGACCAGCGTCGGGTCATCGTAGGCCACCCGCACCCGGAAGGACGCGCTGGCCGCGGTGCGGCCGGGACCACTGGCGACCATCGCCGAACTGCCCGACACCGACAGCGGCAGCAGGGTCGAGTCGACGCGGACGTTGGTGCCCGGGCCGCTGTAGTTCTGGACCAGTATCCAGTACGTGGTCGGCGTGGACTGCGAGCTCAGGGTCAGCACGCAGCTCTCGTCCGAGCCCGCGGAGCCCGAGTAGCAAAGCTCTTCCTGCGATCGCGGTTGACCGTTGTTGTCGGTGTCCCGGCCCACGATCAGGTCGATGTCCGGATTGACCGCGGAGGTGGTGACCGTCCAGCGGTACTGCACCGGCGCACTGCCGACGACCGTGGCCGGCACCTGCACCAGGCGCACGTAAGTGTTGGAGTTCGCGTCATACGGGTCGGCTTCCGTCGGGTCGACCGGAATGTTCTGGGTGGTCGTGACCGGCGCAACCAGGCTCGACGCGCTGAAACGCGCGTTCGGCATCGGCACCAGGCCATTGAGCTGGATGTCGAAGTAGTCGCGCTCGCGGGTGACGCTGCGAACGATCGGCGCCAGGCCAGCCTCGGCCACCTGGTTGGCAAACGGCGTGACGTAGACCGAGACCGGCAGGCGCAGGTTCGGACGGCCGTCGCCGGAATTGTTCACCAGCGTGACGCTGCCGTACACCCATTGGCCGATGATGGTCGGGTTGTCCACATTGACCGTGAAGTTGACGGCCTGGCCAAGTGCACTGCTGTTGAACGAGGCCACGCTGGGCGTGATGCTGGCGCCGGCGTCGATGCTGGTCTGGATGCTGTAGTTGCCAGCGGCGGCGCCCGGCATGAGCTTGAAGGTGCGCGTCAGGCTGCAGCTGCGGAAGCAGGCACCGTGGCCAAGGCTGGGCAGGTTGATGTTCTCGGCGCCGCCCGTATAGGGGTTCGCGCGCGGCGTGTTGAAGCCGCCCGCGGGCACGTCCAGGTAAAGACCGGCGCGCGCCGCCAGCGCCACGTCGGCCATGCCCGAGCCCTGGTCATGCGGGGTCGTCGGCAGGCCGAATTCGGTGATCGAAGGACGGGCGGTAAGCATCAGGGCCGAGATGATTTCGTCGGCGCCGTGGGTCGGATGGATCGACTTGAGCAGCGCGGCGGCGCCGGCGATGTGCGGCGCCGACATCGAGGTGCCGCTCAGCTCCGCCATCGAGGTGGAGCCAGCGATGCCAGCGGCGCGGATCTGCACGCCCGGGCCGGTGATATCGGGCTTGATCACGCCCAGCGGAACCACCGGGCCGCGACCGCTGAAGCTGGCCAGGCGGTCGCCGGCGCCGCTGCGGTTGTGGGTCGCGGCGGCGACGCCCATAACCCAGGGCGAATTGGCCGGATTGCCGTGCGTGCCGGGCTCCGGGCCGTCGTTGCCGGCCGAGGCCGACACTACGATGCCGGCCTCACGCGCGGCCAGGAAGGCCTCAGCGTCATCGGCGCCGGCATTGCCGACCGCGGCCCAAGGATCGAAGGGGCCACTGCCGATGGAGTAGTTGATGACGTCGACGCCGTCAACGACGGCCTGGTCGATCGAGGCCAGGATGGCGCTGCCGTCGCAGCTGGAGCCAGGGCAGGCCTTGTAGGCGATCAGGTGCGCGCGAGGCGCCACGCCGGAGTAGACGGTGGGACTGGTACCCGAGGTGAAAGGATTACCGACCGCAGTGGAGGCGGTGTGGGTGCCGTGGCCGTTGGTATCAATCGGATTGGTGGTGATGCCCGAGGGAGCGCTGGTGAAGTCCCACAGGCCGAGCAGCTTGCCGTTGCACAAGAAAGCGTTGACCGCGCAATGGCCCAGCGGAGCGGCCAGCGGGCTGGTGTAGCCGGCGCCAGAGAACGAAGAGTGGCTGCGGTTGATGCCGCTGTCGATGATGCCGACGATCACGCCTTCGCCACGATTTGACGCGACGCCCACTACGGCGCCCGACCAGACCTGGTCGGCCTTGATCCATGCCGGACCGCGGTCGGTCATCAGGTAACGCTGGAAGTCTGGACGCACGGTGCGCACGCCGGCTACCGCGGCGACGCGCTTGGCTTCGGCGGCCGTCAGCTCGACGGTCATGCCGTTGAGGGCATGGTGGAACACATGGATCGCATCGACCGGCCGCATCAGGGCGATGGCCATGTCGTTCATGCGCGAGCGGCGCAGGTCGTCTAGGTAATCGACGTAGGCCTCTGCTTCGACACTCTTGGCGTTGTACTTTCGCTCACCGGTCGCCGCGGCACTCGTCGCGGCGAGGGCGGGACGGCCCTTCTCCATCGGACTGAAGCCGCGGAAACGGGCGGCAGGCGCTTCGTCGAAGACGATGATGTAGGTCTGCAGCGCGTCGGCGCGCAGCGCGTCTACCGCCTTGGGTGAAGCAGCATCGGGGGCACCGGCCGGGAGGCCAAGGCCCAGGGCGATCGCAAGCATCAAGGGAGTCGCGCGCATGTGTCAGCTGTCCTGCAGATGAATGAACTCCCCGATTCTCACTCACTCGCGCCTCAATCACAACGACGGAGAGCCACCCGCAACCCGGCGCCCTTTAATCATTGTGAAGAAGCGCCCTGCCTAGCGCGCCTCTGTTCCCCGACCAGACTGACTTGCGTCATGGACACCGCCAGCGCCGGCTCGTAGCATTCCCGCGCAATGACTGACTCCCCGCACGCCCTACCCCCGCTGCTCAAGGCCAGAGGGCTGTGCTTCGCACGCAACGACGAGCCGGTCTTCGGCCCGTTGGATTTCGAGCTGGGGCCCGGCGAGGCCCTGCTGGTGCTGGGCGGCAACGGAGCCGGCAAGACCACCTTGCTCCGGGTCCTCGCCGGACTGCTGCCCGCCTCGGGCGGCGAAGTCGCGCTGCAGGGCCGCCCGGTCGACCGCGACCACCTGGCCCAGGGCAGCGCCTATCTGGGCCATCTTCCCGGCCACAAGGCTGAGCTCGGTGCGCTGGAAAATCTTGCCTACAGCCACGCCCTGCACGGCGGTGATGCGGGCGCCGACCTGGTGGCGGCACTCGCCGCGGTGGGCCTGGCCGGTCATGAAGACAGCCCCGCACGCCGCCTGTCGGCCGGTCAGAACAAGCGGCTGGCGCTGGCCCGCCTGCGCCTGCAGCCGGCGCCGCTGTGGCTTCTGGACGAGCCTTACGCCAACCTCGACCTGGACGGCATCGCACTGGTGAACCGACTGATCCAGGCGCATCTGGCCTTCGGCGGCGCCGCACTGCTCACCACCCACGGTGCCTATGCGGCGCCGCCGGTACCGGTGCGCACGCTGGAACTGGGCCCGGCCCGGGTCCCGGCATGAACCGCCCGTCCCTGCTCGCCGCCGCCCGCGCCCAGGCCCAGCGTGACCTGCGGCTGGTGTGGCGCCGTCGCGGCGACGCCGCCCAGCCGCTGCTGTTCGCATTGATGGTGGTGGCCCTGTTCCCGCTGGCGCTGGGCGCCGACCCCCAGCAGTTGGCGCGGATCGCTCCGGGCGTGCTGTGGGTGGCGGTGCTGCTGGCGGGCCTGCTTACGCTCGACTCGCTCTACCGCAGTGATGTCGAAGACGGCAGCCTCGAACAAATGCTGCTCGCGCCGGTGCCGTTGGCCTGGCTGCTGGCCGTGCGTGTGGCCGTGCACTGGCTGACGACCGCGCTGCCGCTGGTGCTGGCGACGCCTTTCCTGGCGCAGCTTTTATACCTGCCCGGGGAACTCCTGCCGGTGCTGATGGTCTCGCTTCTGCTGGGCACGCCGCTGCTGAGCCTGGTGGGCGCAGTGGTGGCGGCATTGACGGTCGGCATACGGCGCTCTGGTATGCTTTTAGCCCTGTTGGCGCTGCCTTTGTTCCTGCCCGTGCTGGTGTTCGGGGCAGGCAGCGTGATGGCCGCCGCGCAGGGCTTGCCCTGGGTCGGCGCGCTGTTGTTGCTGGGGGCGGGTCTCGCCCTGGCCCTCGTGTTGGCTCCCCTCGCCGCCGCCGCCGCGGTTCGTATCGCCCTGAGCTGAAGAAGACCCGGAAAACCCGTGAATCCCGTCCTGCTCTGGTTCCATCAACTCGGTTCGCCGCCGGTCTTCGATCGTTTCGCGGCTCGCTGGGCACCGCCGTCCTTCATCGTGGCGCTGCTGATGATGGCTGCCGGCCTTTACGGCGCGCTGTTCATGGTGCCCGCCGACTACCAGCAGGGCGACAGCTTCCGCATCCTCTATATCCATGTACCCGCGGCCTGGATGAGCCTGTTCGTCTACGCGCTGATGGCGTTTTATGCCGTCATCGCCCTGGTCTGGCACATCAAGCTGTGCGAAGTACTGGCCATGGCCTGCGCGCCGATCGGCGCCCTGTTCACTGCCGTCACCCTGGCCACCGGTTCGATCTGGGGCAAGCCGATGTGGGGCACCTGGTGGGACTGGGACCCGCGCCTGACCTCGGAGCTGGTGCTGTTGTTCCTTTACCTGGGCGTGATCGGCCTCAACGCCGCCATCGAGGACCGTCGCGCCGCCGCGCGCGCCGCCGGTTTCCTGGCCATCGTCGGGGTCGTGCTGCTGCCGGTGATCCGCTATTCGGTGGAGTGGTGGAACTCACTGCACCAGGGCGCAACGATCAAGCTGTTCGGCGAATCCACCATGGACGCGTCCATGGCCTGGCCGCTGTGGGTGATGGTGTTCGCCACCAAGTTCTGGTTCATCGGCTCGCTGCTCCAGCGCGCCCGCGCCGACAACCTGGCGCGCGAGGCGGGCAAGGACTGGGCCCGGGCATCGGCTGGGGTAGCGCGATGAATTACGTCGAATACGTGGTGGGCGCCTACGCGGTGTTCGCTGCTTTCCTGGCCTGGGATTTCGTGGTGCCGCGCCTGCGCCTGGCGCGCACCCGCAGCGACATCGCCCAACGCGCCGCGCGCGAGGCCGCCCGCAAGACAGGAAAACCCGCATGAACCCGATCCGAAAGCGACGCCTGCTGCTCATCCTCGCCCTGCTGGCCGCCTCCGGCGTCGCCGCCGCCCTGGTCACGCTGGCCCTGCGCGAGAACATCACCTATCTCTACACGCCCAGCCAGGTGTACGCCGGCGAAGCGGCCGACCAGGCGGTATTCCGCTTGGGCGGCATGGTCGCCAAGGACACGCTGCAACGCGAGGACGGCACCCTGAAGGTGCAGTTCGGCGTCACCGACGGCGACGCCATCATGACCGCCCACTTCGAAGGCATCCTTCCCGACCTGTTCCGCGAGAACCAGGCCGTGATCGCCACCGGGCGCCGCGACGGGGACCAGTTCATCGCGACCCAGGTGCTGGCCAAGCACGACGAGCAGTACATGCCCAAGGAAGTCGCCGATGCCATGGGCAAGGCGCACGAGAAGCACAAGGTCGAGGCAGCGCCCGCGGGCGAGGCTACGCCGGGAGGCTACTGAGTGTTGCCCGAACTGGGTTTGGTGAGCCTGCTGCTGGCCCTGGTGCTGGCCGTGGCGCTTTCGGTGCTGCCGCTGGCCGGCGCCCACCGCGGCCACGCCGCGTGGATGGCCACGGCGCGGCCCCTGGCCTATGGCCTGCTGATGCTGGTGTCGGTGTCCTATGCGCTGCTGACCTGGGCCTTCCTGCAGCATGATTTCTCGGTTGCCTACGTCGCCCAGAACTCGAACTCGCTGCTGCCGCGCGCCTATCAAATCACGGCGGTATGGAGCGCGCACGAAGGCTCGCTGCTGCTGTGGATCTGGTTCCTGGTGCTTTGGACTGCCTTGGTCGCGCGCTTCTCGAGATCGCTGCCGGCGCCGGTCGTGGCGCGCGTGCTGGCGGTCATGGGCATGATCGCGATTGGCTTCCTGGCCTTCACCATCTTCACCTCCAACCCCTTCGAGCGCCTGCTGCCCGGCGCGGCCGACGGTCGCGACATGAATCCGCTGCTGCAGGACCCGGGCATGATCTTCCACCCGCCCCTGCTCTACACCGGCTACGTCGGCTTTGCGGTGGCGTTCGCGTTCGCGGTGGCGGCGTTGATCGACGGCAAGGTGGACGCACAGTGGGTGCGTTGGTCGCGCCCCTGGACCAATGTGGCCTGGGCCTTCCTTACCTTGGGTATCGCGCTCGGCAGTTTCTGGGCCTATTACGAACTGGGCTGGGGCGGCTGGTGGTTCTGGGACCCGGTCGAGAACGCCAGCTTCATGCCCTGGCTGGTGGGCGCGGCGCTGATCCATTCGCAGGCGGTCACGGAGAAACGCGGCAGCTTCCGCGGCTGGACCCTGCTGCTGGCGATCGCGGCCTTCTCGCTGTCGCTGCTGGGCACCTTCCTGGTGCGCTCGGGCGTGCTGACCTCGGTGCACGCCTTCGCCTCGGATCCCGAGCGGGGCATGTTCATCCTGATCTTCCTGGCCATCGTCATCGGCGGCTCGCTGCTGCTCTACGCCATCCGCGCACCCAAGGTCGAGTCGGGCCAGCCGTTCGCCGCGACCTCGCGCGAGACCTTCCTGCTGGCCAACAACCTACTGCTCACCGCCTCGGCGGCGATGATCCTGCTGGGCACGCTGTACCCGCTGCTGGCGGATGCGCTGGACCTGGGCAAGATTTCGGTGGGCCCGCCCTACTTCGGCCTGCTGTTCATCCTGCTGATGGCGCCGCTGGTGGCGCTGCTGCCGTTCGGGCCGCTGGTGCGCTGGCAGCGCGAGGACATGTCGCAGCCGCTGCGCTGGCTGGCGCCGTGGGCGGTGCTGGCGGTGATCGTCGGCGTGATCGCGTTCTTCGCCTGGCCACAGGGCACGGCCAAGACCGCGGTCGGCCTGCTGGGCGCGGCCTGGATCCTGGGCGGCACGGCGCGCTTTGTCTGGCAGCGTGCGCGCTCGAAGGGCAGCCGCTTCACGGCCGAGATGATCGGCATGGTCTGCGCGCACGCGGGCGTCGCGGTGTTCGTCGCCGGCGTGTTCATTACCGAGTCCACCAGCATTGAGCGCGACGTCGCGGCCCGTCCGGGCCAGAGCTTCGAGCTGCGCGGCTACGATTTCGCCTTCGAGGGCGTCGAGAAAGCGCAGGGGCCGAACTATCTGGCCGATCGCGGCAGCGTGCGCATCAGCCGCGATGGCGTCGAGGTGTCGCTGCTACACCCCGAGAAGCGCGCCTACCTGGCCGGTGGCCAGGTGATGACCGAGGCCGCGCTGGACGGCGGCCTCACGCGCGACCTTTACGTCGCGCTGGGCGAGCCCCTGGACGCCAACGGCACCTGGGCGCTGCGCCTGTATGTGAAGCCCTACATCCGCCTGATCTGGCTGGGCTCGCTGTTCATGGCCCTGGGCGGCTTTATCGTCGCCTTCGACAAACGCTTCCGTCGCAAGGTGGCGGCATGATCAAGCGCCTGCTGCCGCTGTTTGCCTTCCTGCTGCTGGCGCTGCTGCTGGGCGCAGGCGTGATGATGAATTCCGGCAAGGACACCAGCGCGATTCCGTCGCCGCTGCTTGGAAAAGCCGCGCCCACGTTCGCACTGCCGGTGCTGGGCGATCCCGATCGGATCGTGCGCAACACCGACCTGCTCGGCGCGCCCTACCTGCTCAACGTCTGGGGCAGCTGGTGCCCGGCCTGCCGCGACGAGCATCCGGTAATCACCCGGCTGGCGGAAAGCGGCGTCGTCAAGGTGGTCGGCTACGACTACAAAGACAGCACCGAGGACGCGCAGCGCTGGCTGGAACAGTTCGGCAATCCCTACGACCTGGTAATCACCGACGAGGAAGGCCGGGCGGCGCTGGACTGGGGTATCTACGGCGCACCCGAGACCTTCCTGGTGGATGCGCAGGGCATGATCCGTTGGAAGCACGTCGGCCCCGTCACCGATGAAGTGGTCAACGAGCAGCTGCTGCCGTTGATCCGGGAGCTGCCATGAAGCGCCTGCTGTTCCTCGCGCTGATGCTGGCTTCGCTGGCCGCCGCAGCGATGGCGCCGATCGAATTCCGCGACGCCACCGAAGAAGCCCGCTTCCGCGCCCTGAGCGCCGAACTGCGCTGCGTGATGTGCCAGAACCAGTCGCTCGCCGACTCCAACGCCCAGATCGCCGAAGACCTGCGCCGCCAGGTGCTGGACCTGATGCGCGAGGGCAAGACCGACGATGAAATCAAGGATTACCTGGTCGCGCGCTACAGCGACTTCGTGCTCTACAACCCGCCGGTGAAGCCCACGACCTGGCTGCTGTGGTTCGGCCCGGGGCTGATCCTGCTGGGCGGTGCCGCGGTGCTGGTGGTGGTAGTGCGTCGGCGCGCCGCCAGCGCGCCCGCGGTGGCGCCACCCAACGACAGCCAGGAGTGGTGATGACGTCTTTCCTGATTGGTGCCGCGCTGTTGGTCGCGCTCGCCCTCGTCTTCGTGCTGCCGCCGCTGTGGCGCACGGCGCGCGGCAGTGCCCTGGTGCTGCTGCTGGCCTTCCCGGTACTCACCGGCGGCCTGTACTGGCGCCTGGGCGAACCGGCTGCGCTGGATCCGATCAACGTCGAGACCCCCACCACGCTGGAGGGCGCCATCGCCCAGCTCGAGCGCCGGCTGGCGGACGAGCCCGGCAACGTCGAAGGCTGGGTACTGCTGGGCCGCAGCAGGATGTCGCAGCAGCGCTGGGGCGATGCCCGCGACGCGTTCGCCAAGGCTTACGCGATCCTGCCAACCGAACCGGACCTGATGGTCGAGTACGCCGACGCGCAGATGCGCGCCGCGCCCGATGGCCGCTTCCCCGACAGCGCCACGGCACTGCTTGAACAGGTGGTCGCCAGCGTCCCGACGCACCAGCGCGGCCTGTTCTTCCTCGGCGCCCAACGCCTGCAGTCGGGCCAGCCCGCCGAGGCCGCTGAAATCTGGGGCCGCCTGCTCCCGCTGCTGGACCCGCAGACCGCGCTGGCCCTGCGCCCGCAGTTCGAACAGGCGCGCGCGATGGCCGGCATGCCGCCGCTGGAAGACGCGCCGATTGCGGCGGGCCCGACCATCACCGTGAGCCTGGCGCTGGCACCGGACCTGGTTGGGCGCGTTGGCCAGGGCGACATCCTGTATGTCTTTGCCCGCACGGCCGACGGCGCCGGCCTGCCGGTGGCGGTAAAGCGCCTGCCCGCCGGGGAGTTCCCGATCACGCTGACGCTCTCGGACGCCGACGGCCTGATGCCGGCGCAGAAGCTGTCCATGCAGACCCAGGTGCTTGTGGTCGCGCGCATCTCCAAATCCGGCGACGCCGCGGCCGCGCCCGGTGATCTGGAGGCCAGCGCCGTGTCGGTGCCGGTCGCCGATGGCGCAAGCGTCGAGCTGCTGATCGACCAGGAACGGCAGTGACCGAGGCCATCCCGCCGGGCACTCGTTTTGTCGCCCTGCCCTCGCCCTTCGCCTTCAAGCGCGGCGGCGAACTGCACGAGGCGCGCATCGCCTTCGAAACCTGGGGCGAGCTCAACCCCGCCGGTGACAATGCGCTGCTGCTGCTGACCGGCCTGTCGCCGAACGCGCACGCCGCGGCCAACGCCGGCAACTCCGAGCCGGGCTGGTGGGAGGCGATGCTGGGTCCCGGCAAGCCGATTGATACCGATCGCTGGTTCGTGGTTTGCGTCAACGCCCTCGGCAGCTGCAAGGGTTCCACCGGTGCGGCGTCCATGAATCCGGCCACGGGCCAGCCTTACCGGCTCGACTACCCCGACCTGTCGATCGAGGACGGCGCCCGCGCCGCCCACCACGTCGTTCAAGCGCTGGGCATCGAACGCCTGGCCTGCGTCATCGGCAACTCAATGGGCGGCATGTCGGCGCTGGCTTATCTGCTGCTGCATCCGGGCATCGCACGCACGCATATCAATGTCTCCGGCAGCGCCCAAGCGCTGCCGTTCTCGATCGCGATCCGCTCGCTGCAGCGCGAGGCGATCCGGCTGGATCCGAACTGGAACCAGGGCCTGTACGACGAACATGCCTATCCCGAGAACGGCATGCGCATCGCGCGCAAGCTCGGCGTGGTGACTTATCGCTCGGCCATGGAATGGGACGGCCGCTTCGGTCGCGTGCGACTCGACAGCGAATGCCGCGAAGACGATCCCTTCGGCCTTGAATTCGAGGTCGAGCGCTACCTCGAAGGCCACGCGCGCCGCTTCGTGCGCAGCTTCGACCCGAACTGCTACCTCTACCTCGGCCGCTCGATGGACTGGTTCGACGTGGCCGAGTATGGCGCCGGCGACGTGATGCGCGGCCTGGCAAAGATCAAGCTCGAACGCGCGCTGGCGATCGGCGTACACACCGATATCCTCTTCCCCCTGCAGCAGCAGGAGCAGGTCGCCGACGGCCTGCGCGCCGGCGGCGCCGAATCCGAGTTCCTGCCCCTGCCCTCGCCCCAGGGCCACGATGCCTTCCTGGTGGACATCGAGCGCTTCGGACCCGCCATCAGTGAGTTTCTCGGCAAGCTCTGACGCGCTGGGCCAGGCAAGGAAGAACCAAAAAAAAACCCGCTTTCGCGGGTTTTTTCATTTGGTACCGGTGATAGGACTCGAACCTACACGACATCACTGCCGGGGGATTTTGAATCCCCTGCGTCTACCATTCCGCCACACCGGCACTACTGGCCCGGTGATTATAGCTCAGGCCGCTTCGTCCAGGCCTAGCTCGCGGGCCGCCTTGGAATACCAGCCCTCGCCTTCCGGCTGGAACATCGCGCAGCAGGTCAGCGCTTTCTTATAGATATGCAGCGACACCGCGATACCCGACGCGCTGGGATTGCGGATGGTGTGATACTCGTGCGGCGGGATCAGGCTGCCGGCGGAACCGGCGCTGGCCGTGTGGGTACCGACCGGCTCGAAGTGGAAGCGCTCGCCTTCCTGCGCCCGCAGCTCGTACTGAGTGATTTCCAGCTGCCCGTGCCAGATGCCCTCGACGCACCACAGGCCGGAATGATCATGGATCGGCGTGCCCTGCCCCGGGCCCCAGGTCATGGCCACCACGCTGTAACCGGAGGACTCGCAGCGGTACAGCTCGCGGCGGGCGTAGTGATCGGTTACCGGCTCGAGCACGCAGGCAGGCAGTTGAATGCCGTTGTCGCCGATTGCTTGGCACAGGCCGTTGCGCAGCCGCTCGGTCACGGCGTGGTCGTCGCCCAGCGCGACGGCGTCATCGATCATCTTGAGCAGGCGGTCGCAGCCGGGAAAATCGAGGGCCAACATGGCATCACCAGCGGTTTCGGGATGGCCGGCAGTTTATCACCCCGGTTTCACGCCGCCTTGAAATCCGTCAATCGCCGGCGGGCCAGGGCCACCAGCCGCGGCCGGTCAGGGCATAGCGGTCGGCCGCCTGCTCGAAGCGGTTGCGGTGGCTGATGCCGCCGCAGGCGAAGTAGAGGGGCAGGAACAGCGGTCCCAACGCCAGGTACTGCAGCACGTGGGCGCGCTCGTGGTCGCCCAAACGCACCTGCTCGTCGCGACCGCCGCGGGCGGCGCAGGCGTAGGTCACGGCTGGCTCGTCGAGGCTTTGCCCGGTGTGCAGGATCACGTTGCCCAGGGTCAGCGCACCGCCGGGACCCCAAGGGTAACGATGGAAAACCAGGGCGGCATCGGAAAACCGGACCCGCGCGCCGAAAGGCATCCCCGCCACACCGGCAAGCAATCCGGCCAGGCTGACCGGGCTGGCCCAGATGAGGCCCAGCGCGGCGACTAGGACAGCTCCGAGGCGACCCAGCGCCGGCATCTGCTTACTGCCCGCCGCAGGTCAGACCTGCCATCGTCTCGACCACCCACTGCTTCACTAGCTGCCTGCCTGTCATCGCACCTTCCATCCGTCGGCGATCCTAGCACCGGGGCCTTGTCCCTGAAGGCCCAGGTCTGCGAACCTTGCGAGTTGCACTCCGGAGTCCACATGAACGAGCACGAAGGCGGAAAGCCGGCAGAAGCGGACGATGTGGCGCAACTGTCGCGACGCACCACGCCGACCTGGGAAATCGAAATGCTGCTGTCCGGCGCCACGGTGTTCGCACTGATGCAGCTGGCCGGAGCCATGCCCGGCTGGGGTGTGTACCTGCTGCCGCGGCTGGCGGACCCTTGGCTCGAAATCAGTCGACTGATGCTGCTCTACGGCAACAGCGCCGTGGTCCTGATGTGCCTGGCCTTCCTGCTGCACCTGCTGCTGCGCGGC
The DNA here is from genome assembly GCF_054781355.1 of Arenimonas alkanexedens. Classification (NCBI taxonomy): domain Bacteria; kingdom Pseudomonadati; phylum Pseudomonadota; class Gammaproteobacteria; order Lysobacterales; family Lysobacteraceae; genus Arenimonas; species Arenimonas alkanexedens. The sequence continues at coordinate 861,095 of NZ_BAAGUO010000001.1, read as the reverse complement.
TACTGGGTGGCGCTGGTGGGCATGAACTCGGTGTTCCCGGGCGGTCTCAACATGGACCGGCTGCGGGCTGGCCCGGTCGCGAAGTCCCTGTTGGCAAAGAACTGGCAGGACATGGACGCGGCGATCGAGCGGGCCGACAACCGCGCAACGATAGTTTTCGGGCTGGGCATCGGCCTGACCCTGGTGCTGGTGCTGGTCACGCTGTCGGCGCTGCTGCTGTCGCTGTTCGCGCTGGGGCTCGCGCTGGCACTGGGCGAGGCCAAGCTGGCCACCCCGATCCTGATGATCCTGCTGGCGCTGTGGATCGGTCCGCAGCTGCTCGCAGGCTATGTGGATCGCCGCCTTGGCCATCGCTTCCGGCCCGAGGGCTGGGTCTATCGCGCGCTGCACCGAACCCTCCGCTTCTACTCCTGGACCGGCACCAGCCGCGAATCGAGCCCGCTGGTAACGCTGTACTCGAGCAATGTCGGCGAGAAGCGCAGTACCTGGGTGGTGCTGGCCGTGATGCTGTTGGCGACGGCACTGAGCCTGGGAAGCGCGGCGCTCACCAACCAGGACCTGGGTCCGGGCAGCTATGCGGGCTTCCCCGAGGGCGAGGGCGCCATGCCGCGTACGGTGCACCACCAGCACTACGCGACGCGACACGAGCCGGGCGAAACCCCGCTCGTTGCCTTCGTGCCCGACCTGGTGGCGCGCGGGCGGTTCCTGCCTTTGGTGGTGCCTTACGTGCCCAAGCTGCACCAGCGCCTGCTGGAAGACTGTGGGGACACCGGCAAGGGGAGCGACGCCGAGGCGCGCATCGCTCGCCACGCGTCCTCGCTGGACTGCCTCGCCGCAGGCTTCGCGCTTCGCCTCGACGGTGAGCCGCTGCCGCTGGCCCCCGACGCTTACTCGGATGCCGCCCGCGACCTGCGCGGCCTGATGTACATGATTCCGATCGACGGCCTGGCCGCTGGTCGCCATGAAATAGAAATCACGCTTTCCTCCGCTGAGCCGCCCAGGCAGGACCAACCGCGGGTCTGGCGCATCCCCTTCTGGCGCTGATCAGGCCTCGCGCGCGGGGTCGGCCAGCGCCAGCGCGCCCAGCAGCACGCCGGCCTGGGTGCGGTTGCGCACACCAAGCTTTTCGAAGATGGCGCTCATGTGCGCCTTCACCGTGCGCTCCTGAATGCCCAGTTCGTCGGCGATCTGTTTGTTGAGCCGGCCTTCCGCGACGCGGGTCAGTACCTTGAACTGTTGCGGGCTGAGCGTGGCGAGCTTGGCGGCGGTTTCGCGGTCACCGAGTTCGGCAGGCGCGCCCTGCACCGCTTCGCGCAGCGCCGGCGGCAGCCATTCTTCGCAGGCCAGCACCGCGCGCACGCCGGCCTGCAGCTCCGACAGATCCGCGCGCTTGGTCAGGTAGCCCGCCGCGCCGTAGGCCAGCGCCCGACGGATGGTGATCGGGTCGTCGTGGGCCGAGATCATCGCCACCGCGACCCCGGGATGCTCGGCACGCAGCGAAGCCAGGCCGACCAGGCCGTGGCTGCCGGGCATGTGCAGGTCCAGCAGAACCAGGTCGGTGTCGGGATGCGCGGCCAGTGCCGCCTGCACGCCCGGCAGGTCCTCGGCTTCGACGATGGTCGCGTCGGGAAGCACGCCGCGCACCGCCTGGGTCAAGGCCAGGCGATAAAGCGGGTGGTCGTCGGCAATCAAAAGTCGCGTCATACCGCAGATTCTAGCCCGCAACCTGTAGGAGGGCCTTCAGGCCCGAAGCTTTTTGGCGAAAAGCTTCGGGCCTGAAGGCCCTCCTACAGGGCCTGGGTTATTGGGCGGTCCAGCCGCCGTCGACGGGAATGGCGGCGCCGGTGAGGTTGTGCGACTGGCGGCGGCAGAGCCACAGCACGGTGTCGGCGATCTCGGCCGGAAGCGACATGCGGCCGCTGGGCTGCTTCTCGCGCAGCAGTTCGCGCACGCCGGCCTCGCGATCGCCGCCGACGGCTTCTGCGCGCGCGGCGATCTGCGGTTCGATCAGCGGCGTTTCGACCCAGCCCGGACAGACGCAGTTAACGGTGACGCCGCCGCTGTCGCGCGAGCCGGCGCCGGCGTATTCGAGTCCCGCCACCTTGCTCATGCCCACCAGGCCGAACTTGCTGGCGACGTAGGGCGACTTGTTCACCGAGGCCACCAGGCCGTGCACCGAGGCGATGTTCACCACCCGGCCGTAGCCGCGCGCGGCCATGCCCGGCAGCGCCAGGCGCATGGTGTGGAAGGCGGCGCTGAGATTAATGGCGATCAACTTGTCCCAGGTCGCGGCCGGCATCTCGGCAATCGGCGCGGTGTGCTGGACGCCGGCGCAGTTGACCACCACGTCGGCCGGCCCCCAGTCGGCGATCTCGGACATCATGGTTTCAATGGCGGCCGCGTCGGCCAGGTCGACGCCGAAATGCCGCGCCTCCGGGGCACCGGCCAGACGCACTGAATCCAGCGCCGCGGCGATCTGTTCGGCGCTGCCCAGTCCGTTCACCGCCACCCGCGCGCCGGCGGCGCCCAAGCCCTGGGCGATGGCCAGACCGATGCCGGAGGTAGAGCCGGTAACCAGGGCCACGCGGCCCTCGAGGAAGCGATCGGTCATGGCGAAATCCTTGGTTTCAAAGCGATTCCCCACCCTAGCAGCCTGTTCCGGCCGGCGCGTCGTACCAAGGTACGATGCCGCCCCGGCGCACCGTTGCTAAGGTCACCGGATGCAGAAGAAAAAAGCACCGCCGTCCCGCCCCCTGCCCGCGCGCACGCCGCCGGCCTGGGATCGTCGTCGCCGCCAGCCGGTGCTGGCCCTGTCGCTGCTGACGTTGGCCTTGTCGGCCTGCGCCGGCACCAGCCCCCCGCTACAGGGGCGGGAGATGGACGCCGGCCCACCGCAAACTGCGCATCGCGGTGGCGATGACCTGCTGACCGCGGGCCTGGGCGAATCCGGACTTCGCAGCACCACGCCGCCGGCTTTTGCCGACCCGACCCAGCCGACGGCATCGGAACTGCGGCAGCGCGCCGTGTGGGCCAACTGGCGGGGCATTGCCGACCTTGCGCCGGGTGGCGGCTACGGTGAGATCTACGGTTCGCTGGCGCCGGTGCCGGGGCGCGAATACCACGCCCTGATGTATCTGCCCGATCGCAAGCAACCGCACCGGGTGATGCTGCAGTTGCCCGACGCGTTCGACACGCAGGCGCGCTGCGTGGTGGTCGCGGCCTCATCGGGTTCGCGCGGCATCTACGGCGCCATCGCGCTGGCCGGCGCCTGGGGCCTGCCGCGCGGCTGCGCGGTGGCTTACACCGACAAGGGCGCGGGCACCGGCCATGTCGATACCGCCGATGGTCGCGGCTTCGGCATCCATGGCCAACTGGCGGCCGGCAATGCGCCGGTCGAATTCCGCGTGCCGGCGGCGAATGTCGCGGCCGGCGAGGTAGCACCAATCGCCGTCAAGCACGCGCATTCCGGCGACAACCCCGAGGCCGACTGGGGCCGGCACGTTGCCCAGGCTGCGGACTTCTCGCTGCGCGTGCTGTCGCTGGCGCATCCCGAGGCCGGTCCCTGGACCTTCGACAACACCCGCGTGATCGCGGTAGGCGTTTCCAATGGCGGCGGCGCCGTGCTGCGCGCGGCCGAGCTGCCGGAGTCGCGCTTTGATGCCGTCGTGGCGGTATCGCCGAACATCCTCCCGGGCGACGGCGGGCGTGCGCTCTACGACTACTCCAGCGACGCGGCGATCTGGATGCCGTGCGCGCTCAATGCCAGCGCCTTTGACGGCGTATTGCTGGCGCGTCCCGGCGCTGACAAATCGCCCGCGGGCAGCGCACGCTGTGCCTCGCTGCAGGCCGCAGGATTGCTGACCGAGGAATCAGCGCAGGCCCAGGCTGAAGCCGCCCGCCAGCACCTGCTCAACGGCGGCTGGACCGATGCGGCCATCGCCGCCGGCGTCCTGAGCAGCAACTTCGACCTCTGGCGCGCGGTGAACGTTACCTATGCCTCGGCCTACGCCCGCACCGGCCCGGGCGACATGCCCTGCGGCTACGCGTTCTCGGCGGTAGATGCCGAAGGCAAGCCGCGGTCGCCGACCGCGGCCGAGCGCGCGGCCTGGTGGAGCGACTCCAGCGGCATCCCGCCGGGCAACGGCATCACGCTGCGCGATGCCCGCGCCAACGGTGCCGACCCCAGCCTGCCCGGCAACACCTGCCTGCGTGCGCAGTGGGACGATCCGAACAGCGCGGTCCGCATCGGTGCGGAAGAAACCCGGGCCGCGTTGCCGCGGGCGGGCCTGCCGGTGATCGTGGTGCACGGCAGCGACGATGGCCTGGTGCCGGAGGCATTCAGCGGCGGCGCCTACGCGCAGTGGACGCGCGCCCAGGGTCGGCCCGTCACCTACTGGCGGGTTCGCAACGCGCAGCATTTCGACGCCTTCCTGGGCCTGCCGGTGCTGGGCATGCGCTATCTGCCGATGATGCCCTACGGCTATCGCGCACTGGACGCCGCCTGGGCCCACGTCGTCGAGGGCGCCGCCCTACCGGGAGATGCCGAAATCGCCACCACGCCGCGTGCGTTCGTGGAGGGCCAACTCGCCCCCCTGCGCCCCGAAAACCTCGCCCCCCTGCCCTAAAGCACCCCAAACTCTGTAGGAGGGCCTTCAGGCCCGAAGCTCCTCACGAAAAGGCTTCGGGCCTGAAGGCCCTCCTACATTTGGTTATAGGAGCTTCGGGCCTGAAGGCCCTCCTACATTGGGTCAGCGGGCCAGCAGGCGGGCCATGACGGACTTCAGCGCCAGTGGCTTGAGCGGCTTGTGCAGCAGCACGCAGCCTGCGGCCGCCACGGCTTCGCGCACGTCCAGGCCGTGGTCAGCGGTGATCACGACGCAGGGCCGCGCCGGCATCACGGCGGCCAGTCGTTCGCGCAGCATCAGGCCGGTCTGGTGGTCGTCGAGGTGGAAGTCGAGCAGCACCAGGTCCGGCGTTGCCCGGGCGACCAGGCGCAGGGCTTCGTCGCCATCCCGGGCGGCCAGCACTTCGCATTGCCAGCCTTCGAGCAATGCCTGCATCCCGCGCAGCACGTCGGCGTCGTTGTCCACCACCAGCACGCGGCTGCGCGGGGGTTCCGGCGTTGGCGGCTCGGGTAGCGCGGCCGGGGCCGGGGCTGGCGCCGCGCGCGGCACTTCGATCGAAAACACGGTGCCCCGCCCGGGCCAGGAACGCAGCTTCAGCGGCAGGCCAAGCAGGCGCGCCACGCGCTCGGCGATGGCCAGGCCAAGACCCAATCCCTGCCCGCCGCGGTCGAGCCGGCGGAACTCTTCGAAGATCACGGTTTGGTCGGCTTCGGCGATGCCGGGCCCGGTGTCCCAGACCTCGATCGCGATGTGGTCGCCGCGACGACGGCAGCCGATCAGTATCCGACCGCGCGCCGTGTAGCGCACGGCATTGCCCAGGAAGTTCTGCAGCACCCGGCGCAGCAGCTGCGGATCGGTGCGGACCCAGGCGCCGCAGCCGACGGTGTCGAGCGGCAGTGACTTTTCGGCCGCCAGCACCCGGAACTCGGCGGCCAGCGGCAGTATCAGGTCGTCCACCCGGAACACCTGCGGCTTGGGCGCCATGCCGCCGGCGTCCAGGCGGGAAATGTCCAGCAGCCCGCCCAGCAGTGCCTCCGCCGAGCCCAGCGCACCATCAATATTGGCCAGGGCCAGCTGATGTTTTTGCTCGGAAAGCTGCGGCGAAAGCGCATGCACGAAAAGATGCGCCGCGTTCAGCGGCTGCGCCAGGTCGTGGCTGACCGCGGCCAGGAAACGGGTTTTGGCGCGATTGGCGCGCTCGGCCTCGGCCTTGGCACCTGCGAGTTCAGCGGTGCGCTCGGCGACGCGATGCTCCAGCGTCTCGGCCACCGACTTGAGTTCGGCCTCACTGCGGCGGAAGGCGGTGACGTCGGTGAAGGTGGCCACGAAGCCACCGCCCGGCATCGGGTTGCCGCGGATCTCGACCACCCGCTCGCCCATCCGGCGCTCGGTAACGTAGGGCGTACCCGCGCGCATATGTGCCAGCCGGCGCTGCACTGCCTGCTGCGGCGAACGCGCCTGCACCCGCCCGCGCGCCACGTTGTGCGCCACCAGGTCGGCTACCGGCACGCCGACCTGCAGCAGCGGCTTCGGATAGTCGAACAGGTCGGCATAGGGCTTGTTCCAGGCCACCAAGCGCAGTTCGGCGTCCACCACGCTGATGCCCTGATCCATGTTTTCCAGCGCTGCCTCGAGCACGCGCTGGTTGAAGCGCAGCGCCTGCGACGCTTCGCCGACGATGGTGGCGACGGTGTCGAGGTCGCGGCCCTGCTCGCGCCGCGCAGCGTCGAGCAACAGTCGCGCGGAGGCGGCGCCCAGCACGGCCGCCAGCTCACGCTCCACGCGCTGCTGTACCTCGGCGGCAACCGCGCCGTCACCGGTGGTACCGGCCAGGCAAGCCTCTACCCGCGGCAAGGACAGGAAGCGCACCGCGACGGCGCGCAGTCCGTCGCGCGTCAGGGTCGCGCCCTGGCCGCGATCCGGCAGCACGTCCAGGCGCGAGGCCAGGGTCCAGGTCACCAGCGCGCCGGCGACCAGGCTCAGCACGGTGGCGCGGGCAATGCGGCTCCATTCCCCCAGCCCGAACATCGCATCCGGCGACAGCCAGGCCAGGCCGAGCGGCCCATCCACCAGCCACTGGCCGGAATAGCCCCAGGCCTGCGCCAGCGCGGGCACCAGCAGCACCCAAATCCAGACCAGGACCGCGGCCAGCAGGCCGACCAGCACCGCCCGCGGCGGCGTTTGCGGACGCCATACGGCGAAGCCCACGGCGGGCGCCAGGGTCGCCAGCCCCGAGAACGACAGCGCACCGATGTCAGCCAGGGCATCACTGCCGGCGATCGCACGGCTGTAGCCCCAGGCCAGCAACACCACCGCCAGGATGCCCACGCGTCGCTGCATCAGCACCGCACCGCGCAGGTCGGCACCCTTGCCGCCGCCCAGGCCCCAGGCGCCGCGCACCAGCAGCGGCGCCAGCCAGTGGTTGCTGATCATCACGCTCAGCGCCAGCGTCGACAGGATCACCATGCCGGTGGCCGCACTGAGTCCGCCCAGGAAGGCGAGCAGCGCCAAAGCCTCGTGCCCCTGCGCCAGCGGCAGCGCCAGCACATAGAGGTCGGACGGCACGCCGATTGGCGCCAGCAGCGCGTCGCCGGCGCGCGCCAGCGGCAGGATCGGCAGCGCGATCAGCAGCATGTAAAGCGGGAACAGCCAGCGCGCCGTACGCAGCTGGCCTTCGTCGCGGCACTCGACCACGCCGACGTGGAATTGGTGCGGCAGCGTGAACATCGCCAGCGCGCCCAGCAGCACCAGCGCCGGGAAGCCGCTGGCCCCATCTACCGGCGGCGGTACCGGCGGCACGTCCGGCAGCTCCAGTCCGAACCAGACGAAGGCCCCCAGCGCCAGCATCGCGCCCAGCTTGAGCAGCGACTCCAGCGCCATCGCCAGCACCAGGCCGCGGTTGTGCTCGGCGGCCGAGGCGCGCCGCGTGCCGAACAGCATCGCAAACAGCGCCATCGCCAGCGCCACGTACAGCGCGCTGTCCTGCCAGGGGGGCGGCGACAGGTCGGAGGCGCGCGTCAGCAGGCCGTAGCTCATCGCCACGGCTTTGAGCTGCAGCGCGATGTAGGGAACGATGCCCAGCATCGCCACGAAGGTGACGACGGCCGCGAGCCAGGAGTTCTTGCCCAGGCGCGTAGCGATCAGATCAGCCAGCGAAGTGGAATTCTGCTCGCGCGCCAGCCGCAGCAGCTTGAGCAGGAAGCCGAAGCCCAGCACGTAAAGCAGGATGGTGCCGAGGAAGGTCGGCGGAATCGGCCAGCCCGAGCGCTGAGCCTGGGTCACGGTGCCGTAGAAAGTCCAGGACGTGCAGTACACCGCCAGCGACAGGCTGTAGACCACCGGCCACTGCCTTGCCAGCAGCCCCGGCCGCCGTTCGGCCCACAGCGCGACACCGAACAGCAGCCCCAGCCAGACCAGACCGGCGCCGATGACGAAGGCATCGGTCAGCACGGCGCGGCTCCCACCATCAGTCCAGCGGCGCGCCCAAGGCAGCCATGGCCGACGCCAGCCAGCGCAGCTGCAGGCCGCGCCGGGTGTCGTAGTCCGGTCCCGTGTAACCCCACCAGTCCCAACATGCCTTCGGATTCAGCGGCAGATAGCTTGATCGCGCTTGAGGATACAGCACCACCAGCCGCTGCACGTCGGCCCAGCGGTTGAAGCCGGCCTCGCGCGCGAAGCGGTCGCCCAGTCGGCCGATGTCCTGTTCGCAGCCGTGGAAAACGATCACCGCGCCGCAGCGTTCGCCGGCGGCGCAGGCCGCCGGCACGTAGAGCAGCCCGGTGTCGGCCAGCAGCGGATCCTCGCCCTCCGGCACATAGACGGTTTGGTCGAATTTCCGCAACTCTCCTTCGGCCTCGCCGGGTGCCGGCGACGCGCCGAACAACCAGGTCAGGGCCTCGCCAGCGGCGTCGAAGCCGCAGGCGCCGATATGCGGTGCGCCGCCCGCGATGCAGTCCACGCCGGCGGTTCGCGTCGGCATGACGTGTCCGAAGTCGCGCTCGCCGTCCCAGCGCAGGGCCATGCCGGGCGCAGCATCAAGCAACTGTTCGTAGACGCCCAGCGACGCCCGGCTCACGCCTTCGGCCACCGTCGCATCTGCTTGCCCGTGCAGGGCCAGCACGCGATCACCCGCCAGACCGGCCAAGGGCGCGAGCGCGCCTTCCGCAGCGCGCTCGCGCACCTTGCCGGCCAGCCGCTCCGGATCGGGCGTGAACGGCTCGGCCTTCATGCAGGGCCCCAGCGCCGTGTCCAGCGAGGCGCCCGCGCAGCCATAGGGTCCGCCCGCGATCAGCGCCGCCCCCTGCAGACGATCGGAAAACGCGAAGTGCACCTGGGTCGCCATGTAGGCACCCGAGGACAGCCCCACCACCGCGACCCGGTCGGCATCGATGGCCAGGCGGGGCAACGGAGGCTCGGGCGCTTTCGCGCAGGCGGTCAGCAGAAGCGTGGCAACCAGTGCCACCGAGCGCGGACCGGATGTAAAAAGACGGGCCGCTTGCGCGGCCCGTTGGGACATTTCCCGGGGAAACTGCTTCATCAGAAGTTGTAGCGGAGCGACGCGTAGTAGTTGCGAGGCATGCCGTAGTAGGCCGTCTGGATGTTGCCGACGCTGGAGAATTCCTGGCCTTCGGTCTTGTAGACCTCGTCGGACAGGTTGCGCACGCCGGCGCGCACTTCCCACTGGTTGCTGGACGAGGTCCAAGCGCCGAACAGGCCGTACAGGGTGTACTCGCCCTGCTTCAGGTTCTGGCGGTTGTCCACCGACAGCCAGGTCTCGTCGCGGTAGGACGCGTCGGCACCGATGGCCAGGCGGCTGCCGCCGGCCAGGTCGAAGGTGTGCTGCACGGCGACGCGCGCGGTGACCTTCGGGGTGAACGGGACATGGTCGTGGATATTGGCGAACAGCGCCGGGTTGGCGGCGGTGCGCGGGTCGTCGAAGCGATCGTACTTGGCGTCCTGCACGCCGACCTGGGCGCTGAGCACGGTGGATTCGCCCAGCAGTGCGCTGCCTTCGAACTCCATGCCGCGAATGGTTAGCTCGGCGGCGTTGAGCACCGGGAAGGCGAAGGTCGGAATCGGCGCACCCGGATTCTGGATCTCGGAAACGCGGGCCTGGAAATCGCTGTAGCTGCTGTCGAAGAAGGCGAAGTTACCGCGCATGCGGCCGTTGTCAGACTGCAGCTTCACGCCCATTTCCCAGGTCGTGACGAACTCGGGGTTGAACGAGCTGATCTCGGCCGCCGTGTTGGCGCGGCCATTGAAGCCACCCGCCTTGTAGCCGCGATTACCCGAGATGTAGGCCATCGCGTTGTCGCTGAATTCCTTCTGCAGGCTGAAGGACGGCGTCCAGGCGCTCCAGCTGTCTTCGATGGTGAACTCGTTCTGCGGATCGGCCGCCAGCAGGGCCAGGTTCGAGAAGGTGGAAGTGGTGCGGAAGTAGTCCTTCTTGTCCTTGCTGTAGCGCAGGCCGGTGGACAGGGTCCAGGACGGCACGAACTCCCAGGTGGCGTGCACAAAGGCGGCGTAGCTGGTGTTGCTGAGGTCGTCGTCAATGGTGCGCAGGAAGGTCAGCGGCGCGCCGCCGAAGGCCAGGAAATCATCGGCATAGGCTTCCTGGTGCGAGGGCACGTTCTCGTCGAGATAGAACAGACCCATCACGGCCTTGAAGGTGCTGCCGTTGTCGTACTGCAGCTGGAATTCCTGGCTGAACTGGTCCTGGTCGATCGCGACCAACACGTCGCCCAGCTCGAACTCGGAGGCGTCGATGTCGATGTAAGACTCGGTCTCGAGTTCACGGTAGGCGGTGATGGACTTGAACAGGAAGCGGTCGTTGAGGTTCCAGTTCATCGCCAACGATACGCCGGCATGGGTCAGCTCCTGGCCCTGGTCCGGATCAAACGAGGTGCGGGTCTGGAAGTTGTACTCGCCCGGCACGTAGGGGCGCAGAATCACGGTACCCAGCGCGAAGTCGGTCTGGGTGAGGTTGGCCGTCGGCTCACCGAGGGTCAGGGCATTGTCCTGGCGGGTGTAGTCGAGCGACAGGGTGGCGCTGAAGTCATCGCTGGGGCGGAAGGCGAGCTTGGCGCGCAGGGCGCGGGTGTCTTCGCCGTTGTAGTCCTTGCCGGTGACCGGATCGGTGACGTAGCCATCGGAATTGATCCAGGCGCCGGCGATGCTGGCCGCCATGGTGTCGCTGAGCTGGAAGCTGGCGTAGGCACGGCCTTCGGCGCGGCCGTAGTTGCCGGCGGTCAGCTCGACCGCGCCGCGGTCACCGTCGAACGGGTCCTTGGTGGTCAGCTTGATGGCGCCGCCGGTGGAGTTGCGGCCGTACAGCGTGCCCTGCGGGCCGCGCAGCACTTCCACCTGACCCACGTCGAACAGCGAGAACAGCGCGCCGTTGATGCGCGAGTAGTAGACGTCGTCCACGTACATGCCGACGCCCGGGTCGAAGGTCTGCAGCGCGTCGGGCTGGCCGACGCCGCGAATGAAGACGTTCACCGAGTTCGACGAACCGCGGCCCGGCACGATGTTGAGGTTGGGCACGGCGCCCTGCAGGCCGTCGATGCTGGAAGCCTGCAGGTCCTTGAGGGCGGTCTCGCTGAAGGCGCTCACCGCGACCGGCACGTCCTGCAGCGACTCGGTGCGGCGGCGGGCGGTGACTTCCACCACGTCCAGGGTGGTGACGTCGGTGCGCTCGTCCTCGGCCGCCGGGGCCGCGGTCTGGGCCGTGGCCTGCATCGCGGCCAGGGACAGGGTGAGGCCGATGGCCAGGCTGAGGTCGGTGCGCTTCATTGTGTTCCCCTTGCAACTCGGTTGGCTGGCCGGATTGGCCGCATGCCGTGAAGACTATGCGGGGGCCGCGGCGACGGCACCTGTACCTTGGTACAAGTGGCCGGACCCGCGCGGGCTGGTGACACTCGGGACCTTGCTTGCAACCCCGGGGAACCGAAGGCATGTCCTTCCTGATCGTGCTGGCCGCGCTGTGCTTCCTGATGCTGGTCGCCTATCGCGGCTACAGCGTCATCCTGTTTGCGCCGGTGGCGGCCCTGGGCGCGGTGCTGCTGACCGACCCGACCCTGGTAGCCCCGATGTTCACCGGGCTGTTCATGGACAAGATGGTGGGCTTCCTGAAGCTCTACTTCCCGGTGTTCCTGCTGGGCGCCATCTTCGGCAAGCTCATTGAAGTGTCCGGGTTCTCCAAGTCGATCGTGGCCGCGACCATCCGGCTGTTCGGGCCGGACCGGGCCATGCTTTCGATCGTGGCGGTGTGCGCGATCCTGACCTACGGCGGCGTGTCGCTGTTCGTGGTGGTGTTCGCGGTCTACCCGTTCGCCGCCGAACTGTTCCGCCAGGCCGACATCCCGAAGCGCCTGATCCCCGGCACCATCGCGCTCGGCGCGTTCACCTTCACCATGGACGCCCTGCCCGGCACGCCGCAGATCCAGAACATCATCCCCACCGGCTTCTTCGGCACCGACACCTGGGCGGCGCCGGTGCTGGGCACGATTGGCGGCATCTTCATCCTGGCCCTTGGCATGGTTTACCTGGAGTCGCGCCGCCGCGCCGCAGTCCGGGCCGGCGAAGGCTATGGCACCGACCTGAAAAACGAGCCCACGCCGTTTGCCGGTGACCGGCTCGCCAACCCCTGGATCGCGCTGCTGCCGCTGGTGCTGGTGGGCGTGACCAACAAGATCTACACCGTGCTGATCCCGCGCTTCTACGGCGATAGCCACGAGTTCGTGCCGTCGGTGATCGGCAACGCCGCGCCGGTGGTGCAGGAAGTGAGCCGCATCGCCGCGATCTGGGCCGTGGAAGGCGCGCTGCTGACCGGCATCCTGGCCGTGCTGGTGCTGGCCTGGAAGCCAGTGACCGCACACTTCGCCGAATCCACCCAGCCCGCCATCGGCGGCGCGCTGCTGGCCTCGATGAACACAGCTTCCGAATACGGGTTCGGCGCCGTCATCGCGGCCCTGCCCGGCTTCCTGATCGTGGCCAATGCGCTGGGCTCGATCCCGAACCCGCTGATCAACGAAGCGATCACTGTCACCGCCCTGGCCGGCATCACCGGCTCGGCCTCGGGCGGCATGTCGATCGCGCTGGCGGCGATGGCTGACACCTTCACCGCCAACGCCAATGCGGCCGGCATTCCGATGGAAGTGCTGCACCGCGTGGCCTCGATGGCCAGCGGCGGCATGGACACCCTGCCCCACAACGGCGCCGTGATCACCCTGCTGGCCGTGACCGGTCTGACCCACCGCCAGGCCTACAAGGACATCTTCGCCATCACCATCATCAAGACGATGGCGGTGTTCGTGATCATCGGCGTGTTCTACGCCACCGGCTGGGTTTGAGGGCCCACCCGGCGCCAGGCGATATCGGTTTGAGCTGCCTCAAAGGCCCGCCGGCGGCCTATCATTCTGTGGCCGTTGTTTTCACGGCCCACTCCCTGATGCGGGAACAAGCAGAATGACTTTCCCCGACGCGCGCTTCCGCCACTTGATCCTCATGCTGCTTTGTTTCGCCACAGGCGTGGTCGGCACGATCATCGGGCGAATCTATGGCAGCTCGATGGACAGCACCACCGCTTGGGTGGGTCCTGCGATCTTCATCGGCGCGCTCGCTTTCTTTGTGACCGGGCTGCTGTTGCTACCGACCGCGATAATGGCGTTTCGTGCCCCGAGGCCGAAAGCTGCAGAAGTGATAGCTCGGCGCGCCCTGCCCTCCGATGCCGCCGCCTGCGTTGACCTGCGTGGGCGCACGCGCGAGAACGCGGTCTCGGTCGAGCGCCTCGCCGCCATGGGCATCACCGTTGACAGCTGGGCGGCCGACATCGCTGAAGGCCGCCTGCAGGGTCATGTCTGCATTTCGCGCGAGCAACTGGTCGGCTACGGCTTTGGCGACCTCGCCAGCGGCGAAGTCGTGGTGCTGGCCCTGTTGCCGGAGTTCGAAGGCCGTGGCCTGGGCAAGGCCTTGCTTGAGCGGGTAGTGGAGGATCTATGGGCCGCTGGCCACAAGCGCCTCTTCCTCGGCTGCGCCGCGGATCCGAAGCTGCGATCTCATGGTTTCTATCGCCATCTGGGGTGGCGGCCAACCGGCGAGCGGGACGCGCTGGGCGATGAAGTGCTGGAGCTACGGCAGGTGCGCCCCACGGGTGACATCCCTTGAACAGCGTGATGGCCTTGCTGATCCTGCTGACGGTGGTCGGCCTGGCATCCAGTCTTCCCACCTCGGTCGCCGCCCTGGCAGCGCGCCTCCTCGGCGTGGGCGTGCCGGCCATCACGCTGGGCCTTGGGCGGCCACGACTGCAATGGCAGCTCGGCGACACGCGCATAAGCGTGACACCGTGGCTGATCACTTCCTCGTGCACGCTGAAGGAACATGAAAATCTGGAACGCTACGGCGAGCATCCAGGCCTGAGCTTTGGCGAGCTTCACCCCCTGCTTCGCGCAGCGGTGGTGGCCGCCGGACCGTTGGTGGTGCTGGGTCTTTGTGTACTGGTTGGGGGCACAGGCGTCGTCTCGGCCTTCCTGCAGGGCTTTGGCCAGATCATCGAGGGCGCCATAAGCCCGCTGACCCAGGCGCAGTCCTTTCTTGCGCGCTATTGGCAGGCGGCTGCCGGCGCACGGATCGCTACCGGCGCCGCGCTGCTGGCGAAACTCATGGCGTTCCAACTGCTGCCGCTACCGCTACTGGCGGGTGGATCCGCGCTAATGCAGCTCGCCCGCTGGAAGCGGCCGCACGAACCCGCCGAGTCGACCGCTTTGCCGATGGTCGGCCTATGGCTCGTCCTTGCCCTGATGGTTTCCTGGACCATCGCCCTTGCTGTGTTCCTGCTGGCGGGCGCCCCCTAGCGCGGGCGCTGGTCTACATTGGCGAGCGTGACGGCGACGAATGACCGGAGCATTGCTGTGGGCCCGGTGACCGTCTTGAATCCACCACTCAAAGCGGACGTCCCCCAGGCATAGCGGCTGTGGTTTCATGTGTCGGCCAACCAACGTGCCTTGGAAGTCAGCATGCCCACTCTCCGCCTGTTTCGCGAAGTCCAGTCTTGCCAGGACTGTCTGTTCTCTTGGGACGGGTACGCGCATGGTTTTGCCAGAGGGCACACTGTGCTGGAAAAAGAAGGGCGCATTGCTTTCGCAGCCGATGATCTCGGCTATTTCATTCCGCGCGGAGATCACATCGAGATCGAAAGCCAACTGACGGCCATTGGCTGGCACAGACTCGAAAGCTGCCCTAAATGCGGTTCAGGCAGCCTGTTCCCACTTCACTATGACCCCAAAACAATGGTGGACATTGAATGCGTCGAGGTTCGGCGCGAGGATCTTGAGAAAAATGGTCAAAGGTGGACGCTATCTCCATATAGCCTGGTCAGGTTTTCCTAGCTTGATACAGGAGAGCGTTCCTCCTGTAATGACGTGCGAAGCGTGCTTTTCGAATAAGTTGACTGCGCGAACTCACGAGTCCGCTCTTGCCGGTTGGAGCCGCCCATCACCGCCGAGCCGATCAAGCTAAACCGACACGGTAAGTCGCGGCATTCTGGGATCACAGAAAAACCTTTCGGACGTCCTGCAGCCCAGCTGGTCAGTCCTTGGTGCGGGTCTTCGACACGGCGGACATGATGCCGGCGCCGAGAATGATCAGGCAGGTGATGCCCACGTACAGCGTCGGAATGCCTGCGGTGACCATCCCCCAGGCGATGCCGCCGATGACCAGCGCAAGGCCGATGAGAAAGAGTGCAAATGACATGGTGTCGTCTCCTTGTTGCATCCGGGCAGGGAGCCGGTTCCAACGCCGCACGAGCCGCGTTCGGGGTTGATAGCAGCTTTGGTCTGAACCCATTGGGAAGCCGGCCGGGACGGCGCCGGAGACCGCCGGTCCACGGCGTGGCTCGCATGAACCGGCCTATCGCCGGCGTCGAAGCCGGCGCTGGATCGAAAACGCCAGGCTAGAGCGCCGTGCAGGGACCATAGACCATTCGTCCGTTGGCCCCACTGTACTGGTAGCGCCTGCCCGGCCGACCGCCGACGTAGCACTCTGCCGTGCCGTTCTCGTTGTCGCCCACGCCCTGGAACGTCCGGGGCTGTTCGCGTTGCGCCGCGTATGCGCGCTGTCTTGCCGCCAGCTCCGCGGCACCGCCGCGTCGCTGCCATTCCGTTCGCACATAGTTGCCAGCTACTTCGAAACCCGGCTCCCAGTCCTGATTGGCGAGGTCTGCCACATCATCGAATGACAGTCTCTGGAGCGCGGCAGGCCCGCCCGCGGCGATCAACCCAGCCAAGGTCCCCAAGTAGCGCTCCGCTTGAAGGTGCTCACTGATCGCGCGACTGTGCGTGCCGTTCGCGTTTGCCTGGTCGATGATCGAGGCGCGGCGCGCCAGCATGCCCGCCTGGCTCTGATCACCGTGATTGCGATAATTGAGTTCGTACATTTCCTGGGCGGTGCACGAAGTTGGCCGACCCATGGCGCAGCCTCGCTTGGCGTACTGCGCGGCAACCAGCCAGCTGCCGGTGTTGCCCATATCCCAGCCATGCCGCTCACAGGCATAACCATCGCCGCTGTCGCACCTCTCCGTGAGGCTCCGCGTAGCGGGCACCGTCGGGCTGGCCGACGGGAGGGACCTCGCCAAATTCGAGCTTTTCTGCGAGGAGCCGGTCTGTGCCGTACCCGAACGCGCGCTTCCGCCGTGCGCCGACCGCAGCGTTGCCAATTCGTCGCAGCCTTGCGAGATGCCGGCCGAGCAGGATCGTTCCAGTAGCGCCAATGCCCGCGGAACATCCTGTACCACGCCGTTGCCTGCGCCCAAACTCTGTCCGGCGCTGATGCAGCCGACGCTTTTCGGGTCAGCCGCACAGGCCTTGGCGAAAGCCTGGACGGCGCCTACCTTGTCGCCTCGGACAAGTGCCGGGTAGGCAACCTCGAGCCAGGCATCGGCCTCCGTGGATTCCGCGCGGACCAATGAACTTGCCGTCATGGCCGCCCAGAGGGCGATCAATGCCAGCGCAGCGCCAGGTCTCGGCAGAGTGGAAATGAAGGTCATATCGAAAGGTCCCCTGTTAATACGAGCCGTTCCAAGCGCCACGTTCCCGGTCAGGCGGGCGGACGGGCCACCGGAAGTGTCCAGCCGCGACGAATCGCGAAAATTCGCAGGCCGGTGCAGGTCACTACGCCTGCCACCACCACCCAGGGCACGGGGAGCGCGAGCGCCGTGCCTGCGACCACCACACCAGCGCCAGCCAGTGCAGCCACGGCGTAAAGCTCGGCCTTGAGCACCGTCGGCACCTGCGCCACCAGTACGTCGCGCAGCATACCGCCGCCGATGCCGGTAAGCATGCCCAGCAGCATCGCGCCTACCGGGCCCAGACCGAAGGCTTGTGCCTTGAGTGCGCCCGCCACGGCGAACACGCCCAGCCCCACGGCATCGAGCGACTGCACCGGGTTGCGCCAGCGTTCGATCGTATCGGCGCGCCAGAACGTCAGCAGCCCGGCGATGATCGAGATCGTTATGTAGCGCCAGTCCTGAAGGGCCGCCGGCGGGGTGGCGCCGATGAGGGCGTCACGCATCAAGCCGCCGCCGTTGGCCGCGACGAAGGACAGCACCAGTACACCGAAAAGATCCAGGCGATGTCGCACGCCCACCAGCGCGCCGCTGAGTGCGAACACGAAGGTTCCGATCAGATCGAGGATGACGAGTATCAGATCCATGCGTCGCTATCGCTTCAAGGCTTGGGGATGCGCAGCGTCTTGCTGATCATCAGCGAGCCCGACAGCGCAAACATGAGCACCAGCGGATGGAACTCCCAACCCAGGCGTACGCTTCCAAACCACAGCGAGTCGCCGATGCTGCCCTGCCAGGTCGCGACCGCCAGAACGATCACCAGCGCGAGGCTGGTCGGAATCGGCGTGCCTTCGAAATAGCGCACCTTGCCCTCGTCGCCCGCCAGCGCTTCCGCGGTGACGTTGTAGCGCGCCAGCCTGCTGACCCCGCAGGCGACGAAGTAGGACAGCACCAGCCAGTCCCAGCCGCCCTGCATGCCGCAGGCATAGGCCAGCGCCGCCGGGGCGACGCCGAAGGAGATCACGTCAGATAGCGAATCGAGCTCGCGACCGAGGGTGGATGAGGTGTGCCGTGCGCGGGCCACCCAGCCGTCGAAGGCGTCGAAGACGAAGGCCAGCGGGATCAGCGCCATGCCCCACAGCAGGTCCGTCTGGCGACCATCCTGCAGGAAGCGCATGGCCGCGAAGATCGCGCCGGTGCCGCAGAAGGCATTTGCCAGCGTGAAAAAGTCGGCCAGGTGGAACTCGCGAATCATTGAGAAGTGGCGCTTCATAGCCCGACTCTACCAGCGCCCAGCCCGCTGTGGGAGGGACTTCAGTCCCGATGCTTTTCGCAAGAAGCATCGGGACTGAAGTCCCTGCCACAGAGGCTTCGGGCCTGAAGGCCCTCCTACACGGGGCAAAGAAAAAGCGGGCCGAAGCCCGCTTTCTCGTGTGCTGCGTGGAAGCGGGGGCTTAGACGCCCTCGCCCTCCTCGACGGCCTTGATGGACAGGCGGATGCGGCCCTGCTTGTCCACTTCCAGCACCTTGACCTTGACCAGGTCGCCTTCCTTGAGCTTGTCGGAAACCTTCTCGACGCGCTCGTTGGAGATCTGCGACACGTGCACCAGGCCATCCTTGCCCGGGGCGATGGTGACGAAGGCGCCGAAGTCCATGATCTTGGCGACCTTGCCTTCGTAGATGCGGCCCGGCTCGACGTCCGAGGTGATCTGCTCGATGCGCGCTTTCGCGGCCTGGGCAGCGGCGGCATTCACCGAGGCGATGATGATGGTGCCATCGTCCTGGATGTCGATCTGGGTGCCGGTTTCCTTGGTGATGCCCTGGATGGTCGCGCCACCCTTGCCGATCACTTCGCGGATCTTGTCCGGGTGGATCTTGATGGTCAGCAGGCGCGGCGCGAACTCGGACAGCTCCTGGCGCGGGCTGCTGATGGCCTTGGCCATCTCGCCGAGGATATGCAGGCGACCGTGCTTGGCCTGGGCCAGCGCGACCTTCATGATCTCTTCGGTGATGCCGTCGATCTTGATGTCCATCTGCAGGGCGGAAATGCCGCCCTCGGTGCCGGCCACCTTGAAGTCCATGTCGCCGAGGTGGTCTTCGTCACCCAGGATGTCGGAGAGCACGACGTAGTCGCCGCCTTCCTTCACCAGACCCATGGCGATACCGGCCACCGGCGCCTTGATCGGCACGCCGGCGTCCATCAGGGCCAGCGAGGAGCCGCAGACCGAGGCCATCGACGACGAGCCGTTCGACTCGGTGATTTCCGAGACGATGCGGATGGTGTACGGGAACGACTCCATCGACGGCATCACGGCCTGGACGCCGCGGCGGGCAAGACGGCCGTGGCCGATCTCGCGACGCTTCGGGCCCATCATGCGGCCAGCTTCACCGACCGAGTACGGCGGGAAGTTGTAGTGGAACAGGAAGTGGTCCTTCGACTCGCCTTCGACGGCATCGATGATCTGGCCGTCGCGGGCGGTGCCCAGGGTGGCGACCACGATGGCCTGGGTCTCGCCGCGGGTGAACAGCGAGGAGCCGTGGGTGCGCGGCAGCACGCCGGTCTGCACCGAGATCGGGCGGACGGTGTCGAGCGCGCGGCCGTCGATGCGGACCTTGGTCTTGAGCACCGAGTCACGCATGGTGCTGTACTCGAACTCGCCGAATTCCTTCGACAGGTCGGCCAGGCTCCAGCCATTGGCCTCGGCCTGCGGCTTGAGCGATTCGATGACGGACTTCTTGAGCGCCGAGATCGCGTCCTTGCGCTCGAGCTTGTCGCGCACCTGGAAGGCGGCTTCGAGCTTGTTGCCGATGGCGGCCTTGAGCGCGTCGATCGGGGCCTGGGCCTTTTCCGGCGCGGTCCAGGACCAATGCTTGACGCCGACTTCGGCGACCAGCTCATTGATGGCCTTGATGACGGCCTGGAGCTGCTCGTGACCGAACATCACGGCGCCCAGCATCACGTCTTCGCTCAGTTCCTTGGCCTCGGACTCGACCATCAGCACCGCGTTGGCGGTACCGGCGACGACCAGTTCCAGGTCGGAGGTCTTGAGCTGCGTGGTGGACGGGTTGAGCAGGTACTTGCCGTCGACGTAGCCAACCTTGGCGGCGCCGATCGGACCCGCGAACGGGATGCCCGACAGGGCCAGGGCGGCGGAGGCGCCGATCAGGGCCGGGATATCGCCGTGGATCTCGGGGTTCATCGACATCACGGTGGCGATGACCTGCACTTCGTTGCGGAAGTGCTCGGGGAACAGCGGACGGATCGGGCGATCGATCAGGCGGGAAACCAGGGTCTCGCGCTCGGTCTGGCGACCTTCGCGCTTGAAGAAGCCACCCGGGATGCGGCCACCGGCGTAGAACTTCTCGATGTAGTCGACGGTCAGCGGGAAGAAGTCCATGCCTTCCTTCGCGTTCTTGTTGCCGACTGCCGTCACCAGCACGACGGTGTCGTCGAACTTGACGATGACCGAGCCACTGGCCTGGCGGGCGACTTCGCCCGTCTCAAGGGTGACCTGGTGCGACCCGTACTGGAACGTCTTGGTTACTTTCGCCACGATGATTTAGTCCTCTTTTCGGATTCATGCCGACGGGCACCCTGCCCGGCGGTTTCGCATTCGGATTTCCAAGCCCCGAAATGCAACGCGGCGCATCACTGCGCCGCGTCTTTTAACTTGTATTAGCGGCGCAGGCCCAAGCGCTCGATCAGCGTCTGGTAGCGCGACTGGTCCTTCTTCTTCAGGTAACCCAGCAGCGAACGACGCTGGTTGACCATCTTGAGCAGGCCGCGGCGGGAATGGTGATCCTGCTTGTGCGCCTTGAAATGGTCGGTCAGGTGGTCGATGCGGGCGGAGAGCAGGGCGACCTGGACTTCCGGGGAGCCGGTGTCGTTGGGAACGCGCTTGAACTCTTCGATGATCTTGGCGGTATCAATGGACATTGGTTTTCTTCTTGGTGATGCGCAGCCTGCAGGAACGTCGCCAGAATTGACGTCGCACCGCGTGGCCCGCCGGTCGGGAGGTGCTTGTGAAAGCCGCAAAAGTTTAACGGAAGCGGCCTTTGCGGACAAGGCTTCAGCGTCGTCGCGATCCCGGCGGCGCCGTCATGAGGCAGATGCCCAGCGGAACAGGCGTTTGGGCCAGAGTTGGCCGTCTTCACGCCATTCGCCCAGGCCCAGGGAGCGGCCGGTCGCGTCCAGAAGGTTTACGGTGAAGGGCTTCGGGCCTGAAGGCCCTCCTACCGGGTCCTGCAGGAGGGCCTTCAGGCCCGAAACGGCCTGGCCCTGCCCCAGACGCTTGGCCTGGTCCGGGTCCACCACCTCGGCCGGCCAATGGGCCAGCCCGGCCTCGACCGGCAGCAGCAGGGCTTCCAGGGCCGGTTCCCCACCCGCCGCGGCGACCGCCTCGAGCGCGTCAAAGGAATACATGAGCGGCGGGTTGAAGGGCTCCACCCAGGTCCGGCGCAGGGCCGTGATGTGGGCGCCGCAGCCCAGGGCCTCGCCCAGGTCGCGGGCCAGGCTGCGGATGTAGGTGCCCGAGCCGCAGGTGACGCTCAGGCGCAGGCGTTCCCCGTCCAGGGCCAGCAGCTCGATCGCCTCGACCTCGACGGCGCGCTCCGCGATCTCGACCATTTCGCCCCGGCGGGCCTTGGCGTACAGCGGCTCGCCGCCCTGCTTGAGCGCCGAGTAGATCGGCGGCCGCTGCATGATCCGGCCCAGGAATGGCGCCAGCGCCGCCCGCACCGCGGCCGCTTCCAGTGCTGGCACCGGTCGCTCGCGCAGCACCTGTCCGTCGGCATCGTCGGTATCGGTGACCTGGCCCAGCCGAACTTCGGCCTCGTAGGCCTTCCGGCCACCCAGCAACAGGCCCGCGATCTTGGTGGCTTCGCCGAAACAAAGCGGCAGCAGCCCGGTGGCCAGCGGATCGAGGGCGCCAGTGTGGCCACCCTTCTCGGCTCGCAGGAGGTGGCGCACGCGCTGGAGAGCCTGGTTGGAACTCAGGCCAGCGGGCTTGTCGAGCAGCAGGATGCCGTCGAGGGGGCGGAAAACGTTGCGGCCCACGCGCCGGACTCAGTCCTCGGCGGGACCGGGCGGGTTGTCGCGCAGCAGCTGATCGATGCGCTCGCCCTTGTCGACCGAGTCGTCGTAGAAGAAGTGGATCTCGGGCACGTGGCGCATGCGCACGGCCTGGCCCAGGCGATAGCGCAGCTCGGGCGCGATCTCCTTCAGGCCTTTCACCGCCGCCGGACCCTGCTCGCCAATCAGCGCGGTCACGAAGACCTTGGCGTGGGCCAGGTCACGGGTTACCTCGACGTCGGAAACACTGACCGAGGGCAGCCCGTATTCGCGCACCGCCTGGTGCACGATCTGGCCGATATCGCGCCGCAGCTGGGCTGCGACGCGATCGGTGCGATGGAAGCTCTTGTTGGCCATGGCTTCGCGCTCGCCTTACAGCGTGCGCTGGACCTCGATGCGCTCGAAGCACTCGATCTGATCGCCCGGCTGCACGTCGTTGTAGGCCTTCACCGCGATGCCGCACTCGACGCCGCTGCGAACCTCTTCCACGTTGTCCTTGAAGCGACGCAGCGATTCCAGCTCGCCTTCGAAGACCACCACCGAGTTGCGAAGCACGCGGATCGGCTTGGACTTCTTGACGGTACCTTCGGTGACGAGGGAACCGGCGACCGCGCCGAACTTGGAGCTGCGGAACACGTCGCGGACCTCGGCGATACCCAGGATTTCCTCGCGGATCTCGACGCCCAGCAGGCCGGAAGCCACCTGCTTCACCTGGTCGATCACGTCATAGATGATCGAGAAGTAGCGCAGGTCCAGGCCGTTGGTCTCGATGACCTTGCGGGCGCTGGCGTCGGCGCGGACGTTGAAGCCGATGATGACGGCCTTCGAGGTCGCCGCCAGGGTGGCGTCGGACTCGGTGATGCCGCCCACGCCGGAGCTGATGACGTTGATGCGGATCAGGTCGTTCGACAGCGCAACCAGCGACTGGCGCAGCGCCTCGACCGAACCCTGCACGTCGGCCTTGACCAACAGGTTGAGGTTGGCCTGGTCCTTGTCCTGGCCCATCGAGGCCATGATGTCTTCCATGCGCGAACCGGCGGTGGAAACCAGGCGCGACTCGCGGCGCTTGGCGTCACGCTGCTGGGCCACTTCCTTGGCAAGCCGCTCGTCAGCCACGACCACGAAGTCGTCGCCGGCGTCGGGCACGCCCGACAGGCCCAGCACGACCACCGGGATGGACGGTTCGGCCTGGTCGGTCTGCTTGCCGTTCTCGTCGAACAGGGCGCGTACGCGACCGTAATGGACGCCGCAAACCAGGTAATCACCCTTCTTCAGGGTGCCCTGCTGCACCAGCACCGTAGCGACCGGGCCGCGGCCCTTGTCGAGCGCGGATTCGATCACGACGCCAGTGGCGCGGGCGTCGTAGACCGCGGTGAGTTCCATCACCTCGGCCTGCAGGGCGATCGCCTCCAACAGCGCGTCCACGCCCATGCCGGTCTTGGCCGAGATCGGCACGAACTGAACGTCGCCGCCCCACTCTTCCGGCACGACTTCGATCTTGACCAGGCCCTGCTTGACGTTGTCCGGGTTGGCTTCCGGCTTGTCCATCTTGTTCACGGCGATCAGCAGCGGCACCTTGGCGGCGCGTGCGTGGTTCACCGCTTCGATCGTCTGCGGCATCACGCCGTCATCGGCCGCGACCACCAGCACCACGATGTCGGTGAGCTTGGCGCCGCGGGCACGCATGGCGGAGAACGCCGAGTGACCCGGGGTGTCGAGGAAGCTGATGACGCCGCGGTCGGTTTCAACGTGGTAAGCACCGATGTGCTGGGTGATGCCGCCGGCTTCGCCGGTGGCAACCTTGGTGCGTCGGATGTAGTCGAGCAAGGAGGTCTTGCCGTGGTCGACGTGACCCATGATGGTGACCACCGGCGGACGGGTGCTGCGCTCGCCCTGCACGTCTTCCTGATGCGCGACCAGCGCGATCTCGGCGTCGTCTTCGTTGGCCTTGCTGGCGCGGTGGCCGAGTTCTTCGGTCACCAGGACAGCGGTGTCGTGGTCGATGATCTGATTGATGGTCGCCATGACGCCCATCTTGAACAGCGTACGCACCACTTCGCCGCCCTTCATGGCCAGCTTCACGGCCAGGTCGGCCACGGTGATGGAGTCGCCGATGAAGACGTCACGGACGATCGGCGCGGTCGGACGCGAGAAACCGTGCGCACCGCTGGCGGTACGTGCGGGCTCGGGGCCGCGCATCCTGGTCTTCTTGCGGTTGCCGGCGGCACCGCGGCGGGCGCGTTCGGAATCGGTGAGATGCAGCTGGCCGGCCGCGAAACGGCTGGCCTGGCCCTCCTCACCTTCGTTGTCCACCATCGCATGCGAACCACGGACGGCCTTGTTCTTGGGCGGCGCCTGCTTGCTGGCGCCCGGACCGGGCTTGCTGGGACCAGACGGTGCCGGACGTGCGGCCGGCGCCGGCTTGGGCGCGACCGGACGCGCCTTGCGCGGCTCGTGAATGATGATCTGGCCGACCGGGCCGGCGGGCGCGGCGGGGCGCGGCGCGGGCTTGGGCGGCGCTTCCTCGATGACTTCCTCGAACACCGGCTCGGGCAGCGCCACTTCCGCCGGCGCGTTACGCGCGGCTTCCTCAGCGGCAAGGCGGGCCTGCTCGGCGTCACGCTCGAGCTTGCGCTTGCGATCGGTTTCGCTGAGCGCAGCCAGTTCGGCGTCGTTCTGGGCCTTGGACTCTTCGAGCTTGCGCAGGGCTTCCTGGCGCTCGTCGGTCACCGGGGCATCGGCTTCGTCGCGCTTGACGTAGGTGCGCTTCTGGCGCACTTCGACGGTGACCGTGGACTTGGTCTTGCCGGCGCTCACGGTCAGCTCTTCCTGCTTGCGACGGCTCAGGGTGATCTTCTTGGGCACCGACGCTTCCGCCGGCTTGTCGTCCTTGCCGTGGGTACGGCGCAGGAAGCCGAGCAGCTTCATCTTCTCGGTGCTGCTGACCACCTGGTCCGGCCCGCTGAAGGTCATGCCCGCACCCGAAAGCTGCTCAAGCAGCTTCTCGGAGGGCATACCCAGCACTTTGGCCAGCGAAGCAACGGTGACTTCAGACATTGGTTGGTGATTCCTTGGGACTGCGCGCCGGGGCGCGCGTGGTGATGCGGGGAACGACGTGGAGCGGTGCTTCTGGATCCGTTTACTCGAACCAGTGCGCGCGCGCGGCCATGATCAGCTTTGCGGCGCGATCGGCATCCATGTCTTCGATATCGGTGATGTCGTCGGTAGCCAGGTCGGCGAGGTCGTCACGGGTGATGACGCCGCGGCCGGCCAGGGTGTAGGCCAGCGCCTCGTCCATGCCGTCGAGCGACAGCAGGTCGTCGGCCGGCTTGTGCTCTTCGATCTCTTCTTCGGCGGCCAGGGCCTCGGTGAGCAGCGCATCGCGGGCACGGGCGCGCAGTTCTTCGACGATATCGTCGTCGAAACCTTCCACCGCCAACAGCTCGGCGGCCGGCACGTAGGCGATTTCCTCGACCGTGCTGAAGCCCTCGGCGACCAGGATGCCGGCGATTTCTTCGTCCACTTCCAGCTTGTCCATGAACAGCTGGCGCGCGGTGGCCTGCTCGCCCTCGGACTTGGCCGTGACCTGGTCCTGGGTCATGACGTTGAGCTGCCAGCCGGTCAGGCGGCTGGCGAGGCGGACGTTCTGGCCACCCTTGCCGATGGCCTGGGCCAGCTTGTCCTCGGCGACCGCGAGGTCCATCGAGTGCTTCTCTTCGTCGACGATGATCGACTGCACTTCGGCCGGCGCCATCGCATTGATGACGAACTGCGCCGGGTTGTCCGACCACAGCACGATGTCGATGCGCTCGCCGTTGAGCTCGTTGCTCACGGCCTGCACGCGCGAACCGCGCATGCCGATGCAGGCGCCGATCGGATCGGTGCGGTGGTCGTGGGCCAGCACGGCGATCTTGGCGCGGTCGCCCGGGTCACGCGCGGCGGCCTTGATCTCGACCAGGCCCTGGCCGACTTCCGGCACCTCGAGCTTGAACAGCTCGATCATGAATTCAGGCGCGGTGCGGCTGATGAACAGCTGCGGGCCGCGCTGCTCGGCGCGCACGTCGAGCAGGTAACCACGGACGCGGTCGCCCGGGCGCAGCACGTCGCGCGGGATGGCCTTGTCCTTGGGAATGAAGGCCTCGGCGTTGCCGCCCAGGTCCACGAACACATTGCCGCGCTCGACGCGCTTGACGATGCCGTTCACCAGCTCGCCAACGCGGTCGCGCCAGGCGTCCAGCACCTGCGCGCGCTCGGCCTCGCGGACGCGCTGCACGATCACCTGCTTGGCGGCCTGGGCGGCGATGCGGCCGAATTCGGCGTTATCGACCTGCTCCTCGACGAAGTCGCCGACGACGGCGCCTTCCTTCTCGTCAACCGCATCCATCAGGCGAATCTGGCGCTCGGGCGACTCCATCACGACGTCGTCGGCCACCACTTCCCAGCGGCGGAAGGTCTCGTAATTGCCGTCCTTGGGGTCGATGGCCACGCGCACGGACACGTCCTGCTCGTGGTAGCGCTTCTTGGCGGCCGAGGCCAGCGCGGCCTCCATCGCCTCGATGATCACGGCGCGCGGCACGCCCTTCTCGTTGGCCACCGCTTCCATCACCAGCAACAGTTCCTTACTCATCTTTTTCCAGCTCCGTCAGGGGCAGATCAACCGCCCCGGGGTTTTGATCAGGATTCTTTCTTGGCCTTGCGGCGGGTGCCGTCCGGGCCGGTGGGCTTGGGCTGGGCCGCCAGGCCCAGGGCAACCAGGTCGGGGACCAGTCGCGCCTTCTCGATGTTGTCGTGCGCAATGCGCATGTCGCCGGCCTGATGCGCCATCAGGATGTCGTCGCCTTCCACGCCGGTTATCTTGGCCTGGAAGCGGCGGCGCCCGTCCTGCGCCATGCGCAGGGTCAGCTTGGCCTGCTCGCCGATAAAGCGACCAAACTGCTCAGCCGTGAACAGCGGACGATCGATGCCCGGCGAAGACACTTCCAGCGTGTACTGCGAGCTGATCGGGTCTTCGACGTCGAGCACGGCGGCGACTTCGCGGCTGACCGCCTCGCAATCTTCGATCGCGACCAGTCGGCCGGGCGCGTCAATGTAAAGACGCAGCAGCGCGCTGTGGCCGGTGGGCGCGAACTCGATGCCCAACAGTTCCAGGCCCAAGGCCTCCACCGTGGGGGTAAGCAATTCGCCGATTTCAGTCGCCTTGCCGGTCATCGGTTCGGTCAGTGCCTTCTTGGTTACGGAATTTCGAAAACAAAAAAGGGCCGTGAGGCCCTTTTCCGGTACATCCAGGTTCCGGCTTCCCGGAGCCGCCATGTCGGCCGACCCGAGGAAAAAGCCTTGGCATTGAGTCCTTTCGGATCAAGGCCAGAAACTGGTAGCGGGGGCAGGCTATGGAAACCATCTGCCGGAGCCCGACCGCATTCAGTTGGGTGTCGCATGATACGGGTCGAGGGCTGGCCGCGCAAGGCGGCTGTGACGGAGTCCCTACGGCGGCCTCGAGACCAACTCCCGAGCTGGCTTCTCGAGCACCTCGCCGACCTCGCCCTCGCCTGCCACCAGCCGACACAGAGCCTGCCGCAGCCCATCAGCCTGGCGCTCGAGGGTGCGGCCCTGGACCTGGGCGGCCTTAATGGCGTTACGACCCTGGCACGGGAAAGAGGAGATCCCGCCGTCACACCGACGAATCAGGTGAGCGGACAAGACTCTACGTTCACTTGGACCCTGACGCGCCCCCCTCCCTCAGAGCAAGAAAGGGAATGGCTGCCGCCACCGTCAATGTTAATGCAAGTGCTGGTTCCGATCGGCTCGCCGTTGTCGTGCAGAACGCCGTTCCGACACGTATAGGTGTGATCCGGAGGGACAAGTGAAGCCATGGGGATCGGCGCATGCGACAAGTGATAGGCATCCGCGGTAAGAGTCCGCAGCTCAGGATAAAAAACTGCCGTGTCTGCCGAGGCAACCAATTGATCGCCCGATTTGATCTCAACTTTATCGAGCTCGACGACCTGTGGCACTGCGTTCGTGCCTATATGGAAAGATGCCGATTGAGCGTTGAGCTGGGCATATCTATCCAGCTCCAGCGTCATGCCGATTACGTTGACTTTCTCGGCAGACTCATCAACGGAGAAGCTATCCGCTTCATAGGTGAAGGTACGGTTTTCAGCTGCAAGCGCAGCACCTTCAGGCGCCTCACCATACGCAGACGCACAAGCTAAGGCGATGACGGCGCCGAGCAGAACTTTCCTCGCCATGATCATCACTCCTTTTGTCGACCGCCTTTTTTTCGGGACTCTATTGGCCCAAGTTTCCATTGTCAACGCCAGGTTTTCGCCGGGCGTAAGCAATTTTCACGCCTCTGTCTGCAAGCTGCAGAGTTGACGCGATCTGAGTACGCCGGCCTTGCAGCAAGTGGATCACCACCGAGCATCCCGAGTTCGCCATCATCGACCGCAGCACTTGCGGCGCCGTGCAGGCGTGCACCGGCACGCCTGGCGCCGCAGGAAAGCGAGGTGGGAAGGAATCGTTGCAGCGGTTGGCGCAACGCGGCCGGAGCATGCCGGCGGCACGGGATACTCTGCGGGGAACTGATCGGCGAGGCGATCATCAGAAACGAAAACGGCGCGCTCATTGCTGAGTTAGCGCCGTGTACGACTACTGTGGTAGCGGGGGCAGGATTTGAACCTGCGACCTTCGGGTTATGAGCCCGACGAGCTGCCAGACTGCTCCACCCCGCAACAGTAGGCGCGCATTATAGGGGCGCCGACGAGGCCGGCGCAAGCCCAATGTTGATCAGGCGATTCAGGCGACCGGGAAAGCCAGACGGCACCAGGCCAGGATCCACTCAGCGAACAAGCCCAGCACCAGCAAGGCGACCGCATTGACCGCGAACAGTACGCGCACGTGGCTGTCGCCGTGGATGCGGGGACCCTCGCCTTCCGGTTCGTCAAAGAACATCACCTTGACCACGCGCAGATAGTAGAAGGCGCCGACCACGGCCGCCACCACGCCCAGGATGGCCAGCCACATCAGGCCCGCGTCCAGCGCCGCACGCAGCACTTCAAGCTTGGCCCAGAAGCCCAGGAACGGCGGCACGCCGGCCAGCGAAGCCATCACGAACAGCACCAGCATCGCCTGGGTGGGATGGCGCGACCACAGGCCCTTGAAGTCGGAAATATCTTCCGCCTCGAAGCCCTTGCGCGACAGCAGGATGATGGCGCCGAACGCCGCCATGGACATGATCGCGTAGCTGATGGCGTAGAACATCGCCGCCGAGTAGCCCGACTGCCCGCCCTGGGCCAGGCCCATGAACAGGAAGCCCACGTGCGAGATGGTCGAGTAGGCCAGCATGCGCTTGAGGTTGGTCTGCACCAGCGCCACCAGGTTGCCGATGACCAGCGACAGCGCCGCCAGCCAGGCCACCATGTCCTGCCAGTAGGCGTCCAGCGGCCCCACCCCGGACTCGAGCAGGCGATAGGCCATGCCGAATGCCGCGAGCTTGGGCGCCGAACCGATGAATAAGGTCACTGCCGTGGGTGCGCCGTGATAAACGTCGGGCAGCCACATGTGGAACGGCGCCGCGCCAAACTTGAAGGCGATGCCCACCAGCATGAACACCACGCCGAACAGCAGCAGCGTGCGATCGCCCGTGCTGGCGGCGGCGGCGTGGATTTCGCCGAGCTGCAGGCTGCCGGTGGCGCCATAGACCATGGACATGCCGTACAGCAGCAGGCCCGATGCCAGCGAGCCGAGCACGATGTACTTCATCGCGGCCTCGGACGAGCGCGGGTTGTCGCGATCCATGCCAACCAGGCCATAGGAGCTCAGCGCCAGCAGCTCAAGGCCCAGATAGAGCACCAGCATGCTGTTGGAGGAAATCATCAGCATCATGCCCAGCACCGCGAACAGGCCCAGGGCATAGAACTCGCCCTTGAACAGGCCGCGGTCCTGCAGATAGGGCTTGGCATAGACGAAGGAGGCGCCAGCCACCACGTAAACCGCCATCTTGAGCACGTCGCTGGCGGTGTCGCGCACGAACAGGTCGGCGAAGCCGTACACCGGCACCATCGCCATGTCGCGGGCGGTCAGCACCGCCGCCGCGGCCAGTATGAACAGGGCCAGGAAGTGGGTCAGGCCGCGACGCTGGTCGGACAGGAACAGGTCCACCATCAACAGCGCGAACGCTGCCCCGCAGACGAAGATTTCCGGTCCCAGCGGTACCAGGTCGGCGAGAGTCGGCATCGGCAAGGCCATTCGAATTCCCTTACAGCTTGGTGGCGGCGAGCTGGGTTAGCAGCTGCGCGATCGGTGCTTCCATGAGGTCGGTCAGCGGCCTGGGATAGACGCCCAGGGCCAGCGTGCCCAAGGCGAACACGCCCAGCACCAGGACCTCGCGGCCGTTGATGTCGGTCAACTCGGCGACGTGGTGGTTGGCCACCTCGCCGAAGATCACCCGCTTGACCATCCACAGCGTGTAGGCAGCGCCCAGGATCAGCGTGAAGCCGGCCGCGAAGGCCACCCACACGTTGTGCTGGAAGGCCGCCAGGATGACCATGAACTCACCGACAAAGCCAGACGTGCCCGGCAGGCCCGAGTTGGCCATCGCGAAGAAAACGAAGAAGGCGGCGAACCACGGCATGGTGTTCGCCACGCCGCCGTAGTCGCGGATCATGCGGCTGTGCATTCGGTCGTAGACCACGCCGACGCAGGAGAACATGGCGCCGGAGATGAAGCCGTGGGAAATCATCTGCACCATCGCGCCCTGCAGGCCGAGCTGGGCGGCGTCGGTGCTGCCGAGCTCACGCACCAGGGCGAAGGCGATGAAGGTGCCGAGGGTGACGAAGCCCATGTGCGCGATCGACGAATAGGCGATCAGCTTCTTCATGTCTTCCTGCACCAGCGCCACCAGGCCGATATAGACCACGGCCGCCAGCGACAGCCCGATCACCAGCCAGGCCCATTCCTGGCCTGCGTCGGGCACGATCGGCAGCGTGAAGCGCAGGAAGCCGTAGCCACCGATCTTGAGCATGATCGCCGCCAGGATGACCGAGCCGCCGGTCGGCGCCTCGACGTGGGCGTCGGGCAGCCAGGTGTGGACCGGGAACATCGGCACCTTGACCGCGAACGCAGCCAGGAAGGCGAAGAACAGCCACATCTGTTCGGTACCGGTCAGGCGCAGCTGGTACAGGTCGGCCAGCATGAAGCTGCCGTTGCCCGCCTCCACCGTCTGCAGGTACAGGTAGACCAGGCCGATCAGCATGAACACCGAGCCCAGGAACGTGTACAGGAAGAACTTGATCGAAGCATAGACGCGCTTCGGCCCGCCCCAGACGCCGATGATGATGAACATCGGAATCAGCATGCCTTCGAAGAACACGTAGAACAGCATGGCGTCGAGCGCGCAGAACACGCCGATCATCAGGCCCTCGAGCACCAGGAACGCGGCGAAGTACTGGTGCGCGCGACGGTCGATCGAGGTCCAGGAACCAATCAGCACCAGCGCAGTGGTCAGGCTGGTCAGCGCGATCAGCGCCATCGAGATGCCGTCAACGCCCAGGGCGTAGCGGATGTCGAAGCTGGGGATCCAGGCGCGATCTTCGACGAAGCGCATCGCGGGCGAGCCGTAGTCGTGGCCGGCGAACAGCATCAGGCTGGCGGCGAAGGTCGCCAGGGCAACGGTCAGGGCGAACACCTTGCCCTGGTTCGAACGCGCGTCGCCGAAGGCCAGCGTGAGCAGGCCGCCGAGGATGGGCAGCCAGATCAACACGCTCAGCAGGGGCCAGTTGGCTTCCATCAGGTCTTCCTTGTGGGTCTCAGGCGCCGACCGTCCGCACCAGCACCGCCAGCAGGACGATGAGGCCGATGATCATGGCGAAGGCATAGTTGTAGAGGCGACCGGTCTGCAGGTGGCGGACGATGCCGGCGATGCGGTCAACCAGCACCGCCGAACCGTTCACCAGCAGGCCGTCGATCAGGCCGGCGTCGCCGCGCTTCCAGGAGAACTTGCCGAGCTTGATGCCACCGCCCGCGAAGCCCTTGATCCACAGGTCGTCGAAGCCGTACTTGTTTTCCAGGATGCGGGTAAGGAAGGCGCCGAGCCTGCTGGCGCGCATCCTGGTGGCGGTGTCCGGGAAGAACAGATAAAGCGCGGTGGCCGACGCGAAGCCCGCGAACGCTATCCAGAATACTGGCGAGCCCAGGAAGTGCAGGCCGAAGCCGATGGCCGCCGACAGCCAGCCATGGTCGTCATGCCAGAGCGTCTTCGCGGCTGCGGCCACGGTGTCGTGGGCCGGCAGCACTTCGATGGCTCCGCGGAAGAAATCACCGAACAGCATCGGGCCGACCGTGAAGAAACCGATCAGCACGGACGGGATGGCCAGCAGGATCAGCGGGATGGTGACGACCTTGGGCGACTCGTGCGGCTCGACCGGGCCATGGTGGCCGTGATCGTCATGGACGACGTCGTGGTGGGCGTCGGCATGCGCATCGTGCTCGCCGTGACCGTGGGCGTCGACCTCGCGGAAGCGCTCCTTGCCGTGGAAGGTCAGGTACAGCAGGCGGAAACTGTAGAAGGCCGTGACGAACACGCCCAGCATGACCGCCCAGTAGCCGTAGGTCTGGATCCAGCCGCCGGTCTTGGCGGCCTCGCCCGCGGCCACGATGATCGTGTCCTTGGAGAAGTAGCCCGAGAAGAACGGCGTGCCGACCAGGGCCAGCGTACCGATCAGGCTGGTGATGTAGGTGATCGGCATGTACTTGCGCAGGCCGCCCATCTTGCGCATGTCCTGCTGGTGGTGCATGCCCATGATCACCGAGCCCGCCGCCAGGAACAGCAGCGCCTTGAAGAAGGCATGGGTCATCAGGTGGAACACCGCCGCCGAATAGGCCGACACGCCCAGCGCCACGGTCATGTAACCGAGCTGGGACAGCGTGGAGTAAGCCACCACGCGCTTGATGTCGTTCTGGACGATGCCGATCAAGCCGGTGAACAGCGCGGTGGTGGCGCCGATGAACAGCACGAAGCCCAGCGCCGCCTCGCTCTGCTCGAACAGCGGCGACATGCGCGCGACCATGAAGATGCCGGCCGTCACCATGGTGGCGGCGTGGATCAGGGCCGAAATCGGGGTCGGGCCTTCCATCGAGTCCGGCAGCCAGACGTGCAGCGGCACCTGGGCCGACTTGCCCATCGCACCGATGAACAGGCAGATGCAGATAAAGCTGATCACCTGGACTTGCACCGGATTCGCCAGCACCTGCCAGGTATGGCCGAACAGGGCGACCTGGCCCGACCACAGCGTGAAGGTCTCGCTGAGCGAGGCATTCGAGGCCTGGGCGAAGGCGGTCGCGTAGTCCAGCGTGCCCAGCCACATCAGCACGCCGGCGATACCCAGCAGGAAGCCGAAATCACCGACGCGGTTGACCAAGAAGGCCTTGAGGTTGGCGAAGATGGCGGTCGGCCGCTTGTACCAGAAGCCGATCAGCAGATACGACACCAGGCCCACCGCCTCCCAGCCGAAGAACAGCTGCAGGAAGTTGTTGCTCATCACCAGCATCAACATGCTGAAGGTGAACAGCGAGATGTAGCTGAAGAAGCGCTGGTAGCCGGGGTCTTCGGCCATATAGCCGATGGTGTAGACGTGCACCAGCAGCGACACGAAGGTCACCACCACCATCATCATGGCGGTGAGGCTGTCGACCATGAAGCCCACGTGCGCGGCGTAGCCGCCAACCTGGAAGAAGGTGTAGACGTTTTCGTTGAACGGGTCGGCATTGCCCACCGCGAACTGCCAGAGCACCTGGCACGACAGCGCACAGCTGACCGCGACGCCGACGATGGTGACCCAATGGGCCCCTGCCCGGCCGACCTGCTTGCCGAACAGGCCGGCGATGGCGGCACCCAGCAGGGGCGCCAGCGCGATGACCAGGAGCGTGTTCATGGAGATCATGGCGCGCTCAGCCCTTCAACGAATCGAGTTCGGCGACGTTGATGGTCCGCTTGTTGCGGAACAGCGTCACCAGGATGGCCAGGCCGATGGCGGCCTCGGCGGCGGCCACGGTCAGGATGAAGAACACGAAGATCTGACCCGAGACGTCGCCCAGGAACCGGGAGAACGCCACGAAGTTGATGTTCACCGCCAGCAACATCAGTTCGATGCACATCAGCAGCACGATGACGTTCTTGCGGTTGATGAAGATGCCGGCGACGCTGATGCAGAACAGCACCGCGCCGAGCGCGAGGTAGTGGCCGAGGCTGATCACGGGTTGTGCTCCTGGCGGGGTTCGGACACGACCTTGACGAGCCGCACGCGGTCTTCGCTGCGCACCGCCACCTGGCGGCCGGGGTCCTGGTGCTTGGTGCCGGGACGGCGGCGCAGGGTCAGCATCACGGCCACCACGAGGGCAACGGTCAGGATGACCGCCGCGATCTCAAACGGCAGGATGTATTTGCTGAACAGGGTCTCGCCGATCCACTGCAGGTTGGTCTTGCCCAGCGCAGCCGCCGGATCGGTGGAAGAGAGCCCGATCTCGAAACGCTTGCCGCCGATCAGCAGCACCATCTCGGCCGCCATCACCACCACCACCGCACCGGTGATCGGCAGGTAGCGGGTGAAGCCTTCCCGCGCCGGCGTGGTGTTGATGTCGAGCATCATCACCACGAACAGGAACAGCACCATCACGGCGCCGATATAGACCAGCACCAGCACAACGCCGAGGAACTCGGCCTGCAACAACAGCCACAGGCAGGCGGTGGAGAAGAAGGTGAGCACCAGGCTCAGCACGGCGTGCACCGGGTTGCGCGCCAGGATCACGCCTAGCGCAGCCAGGACGGTAACGGTGGCGAAGGCCCAAAAGGCGGCGAGTTGGTAGGTCATGGCGTTGTCCCCTGCCTCAACGGTAAGCCGCGTCGACGGCGCGCCGCTGGGCGATTTCCTCTTCGAAGCGGTCGCCGATGGCAAGCAACTGCGGCTTGCTGACGATGTTCTCGCCGCGCTTTTCGAAGTGGTATTCGTGGATGTGGGTCTCGACGATCGAGTCCACCGGGCAGCTTTCTTCGCAGAAGCCGCAGTAGATGCACTTGAACAGGTCGATGTCGTAGCGGGTGGTACGACGCGAACCGTCGGCGCGCGGCTCGGAGTCGATCGTGATCGCCAGCGCCGGGCAGACCGCCTCGCACAGCTTGCAGGCGATGCAGCGCTCTTCGCCGTTCGGGTAGCGACGCAGCGCATGCAGGCCACGGAAACGCGGCGACTGCGGGGTTTTCTCGAACGGATAGTTGAGCGTGTATTTGGGCTTGAACATGTAGCCCAGCGTCAGTCGCAGACCGGCCAGGAGCTCGAGCAGCAACAGGCTCTTGAAGTAGTTCTTGATCCGATTCATAGCGTCCTCAGGCCCCGAGCGTGAACCAGCTGTTGTAGGCCATGATGGCGGTCACGAAGATCCAGACGATCGTGATGGGGATGAATATCTTCCAACCCAGCCGCATGATCTGGTCGTAGCGATAACGCGGGAACGACGCGCGGAACCAGACGAAGCAGAAGGCGAAGAAGCCGAACTTCAGCGCCAGCCACCACCAGCCCGGCTCGCCCAGGAAGCCCCACGACGGCGGGAACGGCGACAGCCAGCCGCCGAGGAACAGGATTGCGGTCAACAGGCTGACCAACATCATGTTGGCGTATTCGGCCAGGAAGAAGATCGCGAAGGCCGAACCGGAGTATTCGACGTGGAAGCCGGCGACGATCTCGGACTCGCCCTCGGCGACGTCAAAGGGCGCGCGGTTGGTTTCGGCGACGCCGGAGATGAAATAGATGATGAAGAGCGGGAACAGCGGCAGCCAGAACCACTCCAGCGCCCCCAGGTTGCCGGCCTGCGCCTGCACGATCTGGGTCAGGTTCATGGTGCCGGCCGCAACCAGCACGCCGACCAGGGCGAAGCCCATCGCGATTTCGTAGCTGATCACCTGCGCCGCCGAACGCAGCGAGCCCAGGATGGCGTACTTGGAGTTCGACGCCCAGCCGCCGACGATGATGCCGTAGACGCCCATCGAGGTCAGGGCCAGCAGCACCAGCAGGCCGGCGTCGACGTCGGCCAGCACCAGGCCTTCGCCGAAGGGAATCACCGCCCAGGCCGCCAGCGCCGGCGCCAGCGCCAGCAGCGGTGCCAGCCGGAACAGCAGCGGGCTGGCGTTCGCCGGGATCACCAACTCCTTGAACAGCATCTTGAACACGTCGGCGAAGGCCTGGATAACGCCGATGCCCAAGAAACCGCCGATGAACTGCGGTCCCTTGCGCACGTGCATCCAGCCGATCACCTTGCGCTCGAACAGCGTGAAGAACGCCACGCCGATGGTGATCGGCAGCACCAGCACGATGATCTTGGCCAAGGTCCAGGCCACCAGGCCGAGGCCGCCGTAGCCGAGCAGGAAGTCGCGGATCGCATCAATCATCTCAGGCCCCCACCACCGCGAGCCGCGCGGTCGGCGACATCGGCGCCGTGGCCTCGTAGCCGTTCTCGATCCAAAGCGCGCCGCGCGCCACGCGGGCGCTGATGGCGACCGGCAGCACCGCGCTGCCAATACCGTCGCCCACTTTGGCCATACCACCGTCGGACAGGCCGCGCGACAGCGCTTCTTCCGGGTGCAGCACGATGCGGGCGCCCTGGGTCAGCGGATGCGCATTGAGCGCCGCCGCGCGACGCAGCACCGCGTCACCGCGATAGATCGGCGTGCTGGTGATGCGCTCCAGGCCGGCATCGGCCTTGCCCATCTCGGCCAGACCGCTGCCCTGCTCCGGCGCCGCCGGTGCCAGCCCAGCGCGCAGGCCGTGCAGGTCGGTGAATTCGAAGCCAGGCAGGCCAAGCTGGCCGCCCAAGGCACGCAGCACGCGCCAGCCGGCGCGGGCCTCGCCCGGCAGCTTGCCGCCGGGTTGGGTGGCCTGGTCGGTGCCGTCGAGGTTGGTCAGCGTGGCCTCAATCTCCGGCAGCAGGCCGATCGGCAGGATCACGTGGGCAAGCTTCTTGAGCTCGTCACTGGCGAAAGCGGCGAACGCGACCACCTGAGCACCGGCCAGCGCCTTGAGCGCCTGGGCGCCATGGGCGAAGTCGTACTGCGGCTCAATGCCGTACAGCACATAGGCCGGCAACGGCTTGGCCAACATCGCTTCGGCATGCTTGCCCTGACCCTGCGGACGGACGCCGTGTCGCGCAAGGCCAACGGCATTGGCACCCTGCGGCACGCGATTGAGGCTGGCGCCGGTGGTGCTCGCCAGCGCACGCGCGGTGGCACGCAGCCAGGAAGCCTGGGCGTGGTTTTCGGCCATCTCACCGAGCACGATCACCGCGTTGCCGGCCTTGGCCAGCGCGTCGGCCATGTCTTTGGCGCCTTCGTGATCCTGAGCCGCGACGCCCTGTGGCAAGGACGCGCCCGCGGCCTGGGCCACGGCAGCGAGTGCGCCGGACAGCTGCGAGGGCGCGACGATGCGCTTGCCGGCCACGGCGAAGGTCGTTTCGAACTCCACCGGATTGATGACGAACACCTTGGCGCCAAGCTTGCCGGCCTTGTGCAGGCGCTGGTGCAGGAGTGGCAGCTCGTGGCGCAGGTTGCAGCCGACCAGCAGCACGGCGTCGGCAGTTTCCAAAGCCGCGGCAGGTAGCTCGAAGGGCTGAGCGAAGGCGTCGTCGGCGAAGTCGATCGCCTTCAGGCGATGGTCGAGGTGACCGCTGCCCAGGCCGGAGGCCAGGCTCGCCAGCAGTGCGCCCTCTTCGTTCGAGGTGGCCGGGTGCACCAGCACGCCGAGCGATTCCCCGGCGTTCTTGACCAGCTTGGCAGCCTGCGCCAGCGCCTCGTCCCAGCTCGCTTCACGCCAGCCCTCGGCTTCGCGCAGCATCGGGCGGCTGACGCGATCAGCGGCCGCCAGGCCCTGGTGCGAGTAGCGGTCGCGGTCGGAAAGCCAGCACTCGTTGACCGCCTCGTTGTCGCGCGGCACGGTGCGCAGCACTTCGCCGCGGCGGGCGTGCAGGTACAGGTTCGAACCCAGGGCGTCGTGGTAGCCCAGCGACTCACGGGCGACCAGCTCCCAGGCGCGGGCGCGGTAGCGGAAGACCTTGTTGGTCAGCGCGCCGACCGGGCAAACGTCGATGACGTTGCCCGACAGTTCAGTCATCAGCGGCTTGCCGTCGTAGGTTCCGATCTGCAGGTGCTCACCGCGGTACATGCCGCCCAGCTCGAAGGTGCCGGCCACGTCCGCGGTGAAGCGGATGCAGCGGGTGCACTGGATGCAGCGGGTCATGTCGGTAGCGACCAGCGGGCCCATGTCTTCGTCGGCGACCACGCGCTTGCGGTCCACGTAGCGCGACACCGACCGGCCGTAGC
The DNA here is from genome assembly GCF_054781355.1 of Arenimonas alkanexedens. Taxonomy (NCBI): domain Bacteria; kingdom Pseudomonadati; phylum Pseudomonadota; class Gammaproteobacteria; order Lysobacterales; family Lysobacteraceae; genus Arenimonas; species Arenimonas alkanexedens. Next base: position 822,981 of record NZ_BAAGUO010000001.1, on the reverse strand, counting down.
CCATCGAGATGTCCTGCAGCTCGCACTCGCCGCCCTGATCGCAGATCGGGCAATCAAGCGGGTGGTTGATCAGCAGGAACTCCATGACGTTGCGCTGCGCATCAAGCGCGCGCTTGGTCTGGGTAGTGACCTTCATGCCTTCCATCACCGGCGTGGCGCAGGCGGGCGCCGGCTTGGGCATCTTTTCGACGTCCACCAGGCACATGCGGCAGTTGGCGGCGATCGGCAGCTTCTCGTGGTAGCAGAAGCGCGGCACCGGGATGCCGGCCTTGTCGGCCGCCTGGATGATCATCGAGCCCTTGGGCGCGGTCATGGCGACGCCGTCGATCTCGATGCTCACCACGTCCGGCGCGGCGTTCGGGGCGGTTGGCTGGGCGCTCATGCGGCCTGCTCCGCGGCGACGACGACCTGACCCTTGGCGAGGTCATCGACATAGAACCGCTTGTTGACGATGGCGTACTCGAACTCGGACCAGAAGTGACGCAGCATGCCCTGCACCGGCCAGGCCGCGGCTTCACCGAAGGCGCAGATGGTGTGTCCTTCGATCTGGCCGGCCGCACTCTTGAGCATGTGCAGGTCTTCCATCGTGGCCTTGCCATCGACGATCCGGGTCAGCACGCGGTACATCCAGCCCGTGCCCTCGCGGCAGGGCGTGCACTGGCCGCAGGACTCGGCGTAGTAGAAACGGGAGATGCGCTGGCAGGCGCGGACCATGCAGGTGGTCTCGTCCATCACCACCACGGCGCCCGAACCGAGGCCGGAACCGGCCTTCTGGATCGAGTCGTAGTCCATGGTGCAGGCCATCATGTTCTCGGCCGGCAGCACCGGCATGGACGAACCGCCGGGGATCACGGCCTTGAGCTTGCGGCCATCCTTGACGCCGCCGGCCAGGGCCAGCAGCTCGGAGAAAGGCGTGCCGAGGCGGACTTCGAAGTTGCCCGGGTTGTTGACGTGGCCCGACACCGAGAAAACCTTCGGTCCGCCGTTGTTGGGCTTGCCCAGGTTGAGGAACCACTCGGCGCCGTTGCGGATGATCGCCGGCACCGAAGCATAGGTCTCGGTGTTGTTGATCGTGGTCGGCCGGCCGAACAGGCCGTAGTTGGCCGGGAACGGCGGCTTGAAGCGCGGCTGCCCCTTCTTGCCCTCCAACGACTCCATCATCGCGGTCTCTTCGCCGCAGATGTAGGCGCCGGCACCGAGGGCGGCGTGGATGTCCACGTCCACGCCCGAACCGAGGATGTCCTTGCCCAGCCAACCGTTCGCGTAAGCATCCTTGAGCGCCTGCTCGAAGTGCTCGAAGGGCTCGTGGTGGAATTCGCCGCGCAGGTAGTTGTAGCCCACGGTGCAGCCGGTGGCGTAGCAGGCAATGGCCATGCCTTCGATCACCGAATGCGGGTTGTAGCGCAGAATGTCGCGATCCTTGCAGGTGCCGGGCTCGGACTCGTCCGAGTTGCACAGGATGTACTTCTGACCCGGCGCGCTGCGCGGCATGAAGCTCCACTTCAGGCCGGTCGGGAAGCCCGCGCCACCCCGGCCGCGCAGGCCGGATTGCTTGACCATCTCGATGACGTCGGCCGGATCCATCTTCTCGTCCAGGATCTTGCGCCAGGCGGCATAGCCGCCGGTCTTGAGGTAGTTCTCGTACGACCAGGGCTTGTCGAAGTGCAGCGTCGTGTAGACAACGCTGTGCTCCTGCGGAGCCGGGCCGACCGGGCCGTAGCCCTCGGAATAATGGGAGTGGTGCGCCATGGCCTGCCTTACTCCAGTCCGTCCAGAAGCGCGTCCACCTGGCCGGTGGTCAGCTTCTCGTGGTAGTGCCCATCAATCAGCATCACCGGCGCGCCTGCGCAGGCGGCCACGCATTCTTCCTCGATCTTGAGGAAGATCCGGCCGTCGGGAGTGGACTCACCGTGCTTGATGCCGAGCTTGCGCTCGCAGTGACGAACCATGTCCTCGGCGCCGTTGAGCCAGCAGCTGATGTTGGTGCAAATCGCGACCTTGTGCCGGCCAACCGGCTCGAGGTCGAACATCGAATAAAAAGTCGCCACTTCATAGGCCCACACCGGCGGCAGGCCCAGGTACTTGGCGGTGGCGGCGATGATTTCATCGCTCAGCCAGCCGGCGTTCTGTTCCTGCGCGGCCATCAGGCCCTGGATCACGGCCGAGCGTTTGCGGTCCGGCGGGAACTTGGCAACCCAGTGGTCGATATGCGCGCGCGTGTCCTCGGACAGCGCGACCATCGGGTCGACGTCCTGGCAGGCAGCGAAGTTTCCAGTGGCTTTCATCGGTCAGATAACCCTTAGCGATCGATTTCGCCGAAGACGATGTCGTAAGTGCCGATCATCGCCACGACGTCGGGCAGCATGTGCCCGCGCACGATGGTGTCCATGGACGAGAGGTGCGCGAACCCGGGGGCACGCAGCTTGAGCCGGAACGGCTTGTTGGCGCCGTCGGAAACGATGTATGCGCCAAACTCGCCCTTGGGCGCCTCGACCGCGGCATAGGCCTCGCCGGCAGGCACGCTATAGCCTTCAGTGAAGAGCTTGAAGTGATGGATCAGCGCTTCCATGTCGTCCTTCATTTCCGCGCGCGAAGGCGGCGCGACCTTGAAGTTCTTCACCATCACCGGGCCCGGATTGGCTCGCAACCACTGCACGCACTGGCTGATGATGCGATTGGACTGGCGCATTTCCTCGACACGGACCAGGTAGCGGTCGTAGCAGTCGCCCTGCACGCCCACCGGGATGTCGAACTCAACCTGGTCATAGGCGGCGTAGGGCTGCTTCTTGCGCAGGTCCCAGGCCAGGCCGGAGCCACGCAGCATCGGTCCGGTCATGCCCCAGGCCAGCGCCATGTCCACCGGCACCACGCCGATGCCGACGGTGCGCTGCTTCCAGATGCGGTTGTCGGTGAGCAGGGTTTCGTACTCGTCAACGCGCTTGGGGAAATCCTTGGTGAAGGCATCGAGGAAGTCGAGCAGCGAACCCTCGCGCCACTCGTTCACGCGCTTGAGGTCGGAACCCTTGCGCCACGGCGACTCACGGTACTTCGGCATCGCGTCCGGCAGGTCGCGGAAGACGCCACCCGGGCGGTAATAAGTAGCGTGCATGCGCGCGCCGGAGACGGCTTCGTAGCAGTCCATCAGCTCTTCGCGCTCGCGGAACGCGTACAGGAACACCGCCATTGCGCCGAGATCGAGGCCGTTGGAGCCGATCCACATCAGATGATTCAGGATGCGGGTGATTTCGTCGAACATCGTGCGGATGTACTGCGCACGAATCGGCGCCTCGACCCCCATCAGCTTCTCGATGGCGCGCACGTACGCGTGCTCGTTGCACATCATCGAGACATAGTCGAGGCGATCCATGTAGCCGATCGACTGGTTGTAGGGCTTGGACTCGGCCAATTTCTCGGTGCCGCGGTGCAGCAGACCAACGTGCGGGTCGGCGCGCTGCACCACTTCGCCGTCCATCTCCAGCACCAGTCGCAGCACGCCGTGGGCGGCCGGATGCTGGGGGCCGAAGTTGAGGGTGTAGTTGCGGATTTCCTGGGTCATGGCGTGGCCGGATCCTTTCGCGGATGCTCGCTGGCGGCCTGCTGCCAGCGCGAGTCCTCGCGCACGACGCGCGCAACACCCACGCGCGGCTCAATCGAGACCGGCTCGTACACCACGCGCTGGCGTTCGGCGTCGTAGCGGACCTCGACGTTGCCGGTCAGCGGGAAATCCTTGCGGAACGGGTGGCCGACGAAACCGTAGTCGGTGAGGATGCGGCGCAGGTCAGGATGGCCCTCGAAGACGATGCCGAACAGGTCGAAGCACTCGCGTTCAAACCAATTGGCAACCGGGTATACGTCCACCAACGAGGGAACCACCGGCAGGCTGTTGTCGGCGGCGAAGCAGCGCAGGCGAAGGCGCTTGTTGGTGCGCACCGAAAGCAGGTGCACCACCACGGCGAAGCGTCGCTCGGGGCCATTGCCACGCGGACGGTCTTCCCATTTGAAGCGGCCCGGGCCGTCATTGCCCTCGATGCCCCGCGAGTAGCCCTCGTCGGTGACGTCGACGGTGTCCCACTCATCGGTGCCGTAGCCGAGGAAGTCGACGCCGCACAGGTCGATCATCTGCTCGAAGGAAAGCTCCGGGTCGTCGCGCAGCAAGCGTGCAGCGTCGGCCAGGGAGTCCGGGGTCACCTCGACGGTGGTTTCGCCCAAGGCCTCGTGCACCGAAACAAGCCGGTCCTGCAGGCGCGCCTTGATGCGCTCGATGAAGCTCGTGGTGGATTCGACCATGGCGTCGGCTGGGTCCTTAGCGGGCGATGGTGTTGGTGCGGCGGATCTTCTTTTGCAGCTGCAGGATGCCGTGGATGAGCGCTTCAGCGGTCGGCGGGCAGCCCGGCACGTAGATATCCACCGGCACCACGCGGTCGCAGCCGCGCACCACCGAATACGAGTAATGGTAGTAGCCGCCGCCGTTGGCGCAGCTGCCCATCGAGATGACCCACTTCGGGTCCGGCATCTGGTCGTAGACCTTGCGCAGCGCGGGGGCCATCTTGTTGACCAGGGTGCCGGCGACGATCATCACATCGGACTGGCGCGGCGACGGACGGAAAATGACGCCGTAGCGGTCGAGGTCCAGCCGCGAGGCGCCGGCATGCATCATCTCGACCGCACAGCAGGCCAGGCCGAAGGTCATTGGCCACATCGAACCGGTGCGGGCCCAGTTGACCAGCGTATCGACATTGGTGGTGACGAAGCCGCGCTCAAGCAGCGGGTTGTCGCCTTCCGGGCGCAGGATGTCGTCCACCAAGCCGATCGGCTCGGGGTTGTTCATCACGCGTTTGATCGTCGAGGTCACTCCCATTCCAGGGCTCCCTTCTTCCAGACGTAGATGAAGCCCAGCACCAGCAGGCCAATGAAGATGCCCATCTCGGTGAGGCCGACGATGCCGAGGTTGCGGAAGTTCACCGCCCACGGGAATACGAAGGCGATTTCCAGGTCGAAAATGATGAACTGGATGGCGATGAGGTAGTAGCGCACGTCGAACTGCATGCGCGCGTCCTCGAAGGCCTCGAAGCCGCATTCGTAGGGGGAGAGTTTCTCGCTCGTCGGGCGCTTCGGGCCGAGGGCCCAACCCAGCACCAGCAGGACGACGCCCAGGCCGGTGGAAACGAACAGGAACAACAGGATCGGCAGATATTCGCCCAACACGCGCGCTTCCTCACCATGCGCCCTTGGGCGCGTTCGCGCCGCCGCTCCAGCATTGCCGGGCGGCAGCCCGTCCATCAGATTGGTGCCCAAGGGGGGACTCGAACCCCCACGACTTACGTCGCTACCACCTCAAGGTAGTGCGTCTACCAATTCCGCCACCTGGGCAGGTGTGCCTCGAACCGGGGTGACCGGTGCGAAGGCGAGAGATTGTACCAGCCGATCAGCCGCCTTGGCTCTCTTTTTCGGCGTTTTCCGCCGGTGTTTCTTCAACCGGCGCCGCCTCGGCGGCAGGTGCGGCATCCGCCGCCGGAACATCGGCCGCCGGGATCACGGGAACATCACCCGCCGGCAGTTCCGCGGACGGGGCCGCGCCGGTGGTGGGCACTTCCGACATCACGCCGAGATCGTCCTCGACCGGCACGAATGCGACGTCGCGGGTGGCGTTCCAGGCCATGGCCAGGCTCATCGCCATGAACACGGCAGCCAGCCACTTGGTCGCGGTGGACAGGAAGTTGGCCGAGCCGCGCGCGCCGAAGACCGTGGCCGAGGCGCCGCCGCCGAAGCCGGAGCCGGCCGCCGCGCCCGAACCGCGCTGCATGAGAATGAGCACGATCATGGCGATCGCGACCAAAACATAAATGACACTGACGATGGTGAGCAGCATGGTTTCTGTCTATTACCTCGCCGCCGCAGCGACGATTGCCAGGAAATCCTGGGCCACGAGGGACGCGCCCCCGATCAGGCCACCATCGACATCGGGCTGGGAAAACAGCTCGGCGGCGTTGGCGGGTTTGACGCTGCCACCGTAAAGCAGTGGCAACGAGCCGGCGATTCTAGCATCGAGCGCATGGAGTTCGCCACGGAGGAAGCCATGGACCTCCTGGACCTGCTCTGGACTGGCCGTCCGGCCAGTGCCGATGGCCCAAACCGGCTCGTAGGCCACCACGGCGCCCTCGAAGCCGGCGATGCCGACCAGGTCCAGGACCGGCTGCAGTTGGCGCTGCAGGGCCCATTCGGTGTGCCCGGCCTCGCGCTGCCCCAGGGTTTCGCCCACGCACAGGACCGGCACCAGGCCGGCCGCACGGGCGGCCTGGAACTTCTCGGCCACCCGTTCGCTGTCTTCCTCGTGGTACTGGCGCCGCTCGGAATGGCCCACCAGCACATAGCGGCCGCCGACGTCGCGCAGCATGCGGCCCGCGGTTTCGCCGGTGTAGGCGCCCTGGTCGTTCACGTCCAGGTCCTGGGCGCCGAAGGCCAGGCCGGACGCGGCATAGCGGTCGGCGAGTTCGCCCAGGTAGGGCAGCGGCGGCATCACCACCACGTCGACGCCGTCAGGGCGCGCCGCGGCGACAAGCGCATCGAGCAGGCCGCGGGCAAAGGCGCGGTCGCCGTGCAGCTTCCAGTTTCCAGCAACGATTCTCTGGCGCATCGGGGATTCCTGGGCGGGCAGGCGCCAAGGATACCGCGCGCGGCTAGGGGCTGACGATGTCCCGGTGCATCGGTGCCAGCCGGCGCAGCAGCTGGTTCTGGGCCCGGAACGGAATGCCGCGGGCATCCATCGCCGCCTGCAGGTCCTCGACCAGGGCGTTGAAGTCGGCCTCGGTCACACCCAGGCCCGCGTGTGATTCGGCCATGCTGCGGCCGGTGTAGACGCAGGGCCCGCCGACCTCGACGCAGATCTGTTCGACCAGGCGATCGTTGAAATTGACGATATCGGTTTCGGCGAACGCGGCATTGATGCGCGCGTCATCGAGAATGCGCACCAGCAGCTCTTCGACCAGCGCCTCGATGCCCGCGCGACCCCCAAACTGCTCGTACAGCGCGGGCCGCGGCGGCGCGGCAGTGGCGCAAGCGGCGAGCAGCAGGATCAAGGCGATGGCAAGGATTGGACGCATGGGCGCCACCACAGCACAGCCCTGCCCCGCGCTCAAGCCCGGGTCTCGGCGAAGCGCCGGCACCACGCCACCAAATCGCCGGCCTCGATTGGCGGACTGAACAGATAGCCCTGCACCATGTCGCAGCGATACTGCCGCAGCAGCTCGAGGCTGGAGTCGCTCTCCACGCCTTCGGCGATCACCGACAGGCCCATGTTGTGGCCCAGCTCGATGGTTGAACGCACGATGACGGCATCGTCGCTGCCCTCGGTCATCTGCATCACGAAACTCTTGTCTATCTTGATCTCGTCCACCGGCATGCGCTTTAGCTGGGCCAGCGAGGAATAGCCGGTACCGAAGTCATCAATAGAAAGCCGGATGCCGCCGGCGCGAAGGCGGTGCAGCATGCGCACGGCATAGTCCACGTCGCGCATCAGCGCCCCTTCGGTAACCTCGAGGATGATCTTGCCTGGCGGCACCCGGTGCCGGCGCTGGCAGGCGTGGATGAAGTCCGGCAGATCCGCGTCCATCAGGTCCATGGCGGAAAGATTGATGGCCACGCCCAGGTCCAGTCCGCCGGCGCGCCACTGGGCGTTCTGTTGCAGCGCCTGCTCGAGCACGAAGCGGGTCAGTTCATGCACGAAGCCCGAGCGCTCGGCCAGCGGAATGAATTCATCCGGCGGCACCGCGCCCAGGGTCGGATGATTCCAGCGCAGCAAGGCCTCGACGTGATTCACCTCGCGACTGGCCAGGTCCACCTTGGGCTGGAAGGTCAGGCGCAGCTCGCCGCGCGTGACCGACTGCCGCAGGTCACCCATCAGGGCCAGCTGGCGCAGGTGCACTTCGTCGCGCCCCGGCTGGTAGATCGCCACGCCGCTGCGCGCCTGCTTGGCGTCGTACAGGGCGATGTCGGCGCGCCGCAGCAGGGTCTGGGCGTCGTCGCCATGGTCGGGCGACAGCACCAGGCCGATGCTGCAGTCGAGATTGAGGCGGGTGCTGGGCAGGTCCAGCGGCTCGCGCAGTTGCTCGAGCAGTGCGCGGGCGCGCCGCGGCGCGTTCTCACGCTCGACGTCGCGCATGATGACCATGAACTCATCGCCGCCCAGACGCGCCACCAGGTCTTCGGCACGCACCGCCAGCTGCAGGCGCTTGCCGACCTGCTGCAGCACTTGGTCGCCGAAGCCGTGGCCCAGGGTGTCGTTGATTTCCTTGAAACGATCCAGGTCCAGCATCAGCACGGCGCAGGCATGACCCTCGGGCCGCGGCGCCGCAAGCGCCTGCTCCAGATGGTCACGGGCACGGGCGCGATTGGGCAGTCCGGTCAGGCCGTCGTGGTTGGCCTGGTGCAGTATCCGCGCCTCGCGCGCGGCAATGCCCTGCTGCATGTGGCCCAGGGCGTTGGCCAGCCCCGCGATCTCGTCGCGGCCCGGGGCCTCGATCGGCTGGGTGTAGTCGCCGGCCTGGATGCGCTGGGCGGCCTTGGCCAGGCGCGTCACCGGCCGGCTGATGCCGCGCCCGAGCACGCCCGCCACCGCCAGCGCGATCAGCGCCGCCAGCCCCGAAAGCACCAGGACCCGGTCCTTGAGCGCCGAATACGGCGCCATGGCCTCGTCCAGCGAGCCCTGCAGCAGCACCATCACCGGCGCCCGGCCCGTGCCCGGAATCGGTTCCGCCAGGGCGAAGTAGCGGTCGCCGACGAGGTCCATCGGCCGGATCAGCCGGTCGGGCTGGAGCTCGCCGGCGGGCATCTGCTCCAAGGCGGCACGCGGAGCTTCTGGCAGGCTCGAGGCATAAACCTGCAGCAAGCCCGCACGGTCGCGGGCAAAGCTGGCGTGGATACCCGTCAAAGCCCGGAAGTCGCCGGCGTAGTCATCCCCGAAAGTAGAGCCGATCGCGACCCAGCCAATCTGGTTCGGGGCCAGCACCGGCAGCAGGGCCATCACCCGAAGCCGGCCGTCGAGATCAACCACGGACAGGGCGAACCCTTCCTCCCGGGCCTGGGCGAGCAGCGGCGCCAGCGCCAGGGACTGCGCCTGGGCATCGGCACCCTCCAGCCCCGCGCGCCAGTCTCCGTCCGGGCCTAGCAGGATGGCGGCGTCCGCACCGATGCGGGCAGCCTGGTTGCGCAACGCCGAAGCCATGGTGGCGGCGTCGCCACTGGCCACGGCGGCCTTGAAGCCGAAATCGTCGGCCAGCACCAGGGTGGATTCCAGCAGCTGGCGGCTGCGCGCCTCGTAGAAGCGCTGCCAGACGCGCTCGGCGACGGCCAGCTCCTGTTCAAGCTGGTCGCTGACGCTGCGCCCGGTGGCGACATGCACGACGGCGAAGGTCGCCAACTGAGCGGCCAGCACCACCAGGATCAACAGGGCGACGATCCGGGTTTGCAGTCGCCATGCCATCAGGGGTCGCGCCTGAGGCTGCGGAAGCGCTCTTGCAGCGCGCGCAGGCGATCATTGCCGCGCCGGTCCGGCGGCGGCGGGCCCAGGGTCAGACTCAACGCGAGCACGACGCCTTCCGAAGTGATCTCGACCGGCGACTCACGCACCTCGGCCTGCCGGGAATGCCAGACCCGCAGCGTGTAGCGGCCCGGCGGCGCGTCCAGTCGAACGACGCCGTCCTCGCCTGACTTGCCGAAATACGGGGTATCAAGCACCACGATGTAGCCAATCATCCAGTCGTGGATATTGCAGCCCACCACGACCACGCCCGGACGCTCGAAGCGCACCGGCTCCAGCGGGGTACCCGAATACAGCGGCAGCTCGAAGGGCTTCGGGGCCGAGAAGGAATAGACCTGATGCTGCACCGTGTCCGAGTTGGGGAAGCTCACCGACGACCCCGCCTGCACCGCCAGCACGCCGGGAGCGAAGGTGGAATCGCGCTGGTCCATCACGGCCGTGGCCCCTGAGGCCCGGGCTGCGCCGGCGTGGAGGCTGGCCACGGCGTCGCTGAGCGGCGAACTGCCGTCGTCGAGCCTGAGCACCAGCGCCGCCGCTGCCGGGCCGCCGCTCAGGCCGGCGAGCAGCACAAAGATTCCGCCAACCCGGATGAGCGGGCGTTTGCGATCGTGGATTCCCATGAAGCCCCTTCTGCCGGCGAAACGCGCCGACGGACGATGATTACCTGTCAGTCCCGGTGATAATGGCGCGAAATCAGGCCCTTCGCCTGCCAGGGAGTCCAGGAAACATGACCCAGTCCACGCTTCGCGGCCACGCCCTGGTCACTGGCGCCTCAAGCGGCATCGGCGCCGCCATCGCCCGCGAATACGCCGCGCGTGGCGTGCCGCTGGTGCTGGTTGCCCGCCGCGCCGAACGCCTGCAGGCGCTGGCGGCTGAGCTTTCGGATCAGGTCGAGTGCGTGGTGATCGCCGCCGACCTGGCCGATCCCGCCACGCCCGGGCGCCTGTTTGCCGACACCCAGGCCCGCGGCCTGTTCATCTCGACCCTGGTCAACAACGCCGGCTACGGCGTGCCCGGCCGCTATCTTTCGTCGGACTGGAAGACCCATGCCGACTTCCTGCAGGTGCTGATGACCTCGGTAGCGGAGCTCAGCCACCGCTACCTGCCGGCGATGGAAGCCGCGGGCTACGGCCGCATCCTCAACGTCGCGTCCCTGGCCGGACTGGTGCCGGCCAGCGCCGGACACACGCTCTACGGCGCAAGCAAACTCTGGCTGGTGCGGTTCTCGGAGTCGCTGGATCTGGAGATGAAAAAACACGGCGTGCACGTCACCGCCGTCTGCCCGGGCATGACCTACACCGAGTTCCATGACGTCAACGGCATGCGCGAGAAGGTCAACCAGCTGCCCAAAGGCATTTGGCTGACCAGCGCCCAAGTGGCGAAGTTGGGCGTGGACGCGGTCGAAGCCGGTCGCCCGCGCGTCGTCACCGGCCGCAGCAACAGGCTGCTGGCGGCGCTTTCGAAGTACCTGCCCGACCGCCTCGCCAGCGCCCTGATCGCCTCGCGCTCGAAAGACTTCCGCGACGCCGACTAGGCATCGGGAAAAACGCGGCCGGAAGCGTCAGACCAGCTTGATCTCGCGGAGGCGCTCGAGCAGGTAGTCGTGGGAGGTGATCGGCGTCGGGTAGCGATCCGGATTCTCCGCGCTGACGCAGCCCGGCAGGGTCTTGATCAGGAAGTCCGGATTCGGGTGCAGGAAGTACGGCGTCGAGTAGCGCGGCTTGCGCGCGGCCTCGCCCGGCGGGTTCACCACCCGGTGCGTGGTAGACGGATACACGTGGTTGCTCAGCCGCTGCAGCATGTCGCCGATGTTCACGACGATGGTGTCGGCATCGGCGGTGAACGGCACCCACTCGCCCTTGCGCGACTGCACTTCCAGGCCCGCGGCGCTGGCGCCAACCAGCAGGGTGATGAAGTTGATGTCCTCGTGCGCGCCGGCGCGAACGTTGGGGACGTTGTCGGCAGTGATCGGCGGGTAGTGGATCGGACGAAGGATCGAGTTGCCGAACTGGGTCTTGTCGGCAAAGAAATCCGCCGGCAGGTCGATGTGCAGGGCCAGCGCCGACAGCACCCGCGAACCGAGCTGGTCAAGCGCGCTATAGAGGCCGTAGGCGACCTCCTGGAACTCCGGGATCTCGGCCGGCCACAGGTTCGGCGGCATCACCTCGGCATACTTCGAATCGCGCGAAATCTCCCGGCCGACGTGCCAGAACTCCTTGAGGTCGAAGTGCTTGGCACCTTTCGCCGTTTCGATACCGAAAGGCGTATAGCCGCGGGCGCCGCCGCCGCCGGGCACGTGGTACTGCTTCTTGGCCGCCTCGGGCAGCGCGAAGAAGCGCTGGAAGACGTCATAGGCTCGGTCGATCTGCGCCTGCGGAATACCGTGGTTGCGGATGCCGGCAAAGCCCCACTCGCGGTAGGCCGCGCCGAGTTCGGCGACGAAGGCCTCGCGGTCGGTGTCAAAGCGCTGGATGTCTAGGGTGGGGATGCTGGCGGTCACGGCGAAGGTTCCGAAGGGGATCGTGGGATGGAGTCTAGGACCGGCCGCGTGAGCCGAGCCTGGACGAAGCTCAAGTCGCGGCGCGGACCACTTCGGCCAGGCGGTCGAGCACCTGCCGCATCAGGGCATCGTCATCGGCCTCGACCGTGACGCGCACCACCGGTTCGGTGCCCGAAGGTCGCAGCACCAGCCGACCCCGACCCGCCAGGGCGGCCTCGGCCTCGGCCCGCGCCGACTGCACGGCGGCGCTGTCGAGCGGCTTCACGCCGGGGGCGACACGGACGTTGACGGTCTGCTGCGGCAGCGGCTGATAGCCGGCCAGCGCCTGCTGCAGCGACTTGCCGCTGCGGCGCAGTACGTCAACCACCTGCAGCGCACTGACGATGGCGTCGCCGGTGCTGGCGCGATCAAGACAAAGAATGTGGCCGGAGGCTTCGCCGCCGAGCACGCCGTCGTCTTCGACCAGGGCCTGGTGCACATAGCGATCGCCGACCCGCGCGCGCCGGAAACCGATGCCCCGCTCGCCAAGCGAGCGCTCCATCGCGTAGTTCGTCATCAAGGTGCCGACCACCGGCCCGCGCAGGCGACCGCTGGCATGCCAGTCGCGCGCGAGCAGCCAGATCAGGCCGTCACCGTCGACCAGGCGCCCCTGCCCGTCCACCATCAGCACGCGGTCGCCGTCGCCGTCGAAAGCAATGCCCAGGTCTGCTCCGGTCTCGCGCACGCGCGCGACCAGGGCGCCGGGATGGGTGGACCCGACTGCTTCGTTGATGTTCAGGCCGTTGGGTTCGTTGCCAATGCAGTCGACCACCGCGCCCAGCTCGGAGAAAACGCGCGGCGCGACCTGGTAGGTGGCGCCGTGGGCGCAGTCGAGCACCAGCTTCATGCCCGACAGCACGAAGTCGTCCGGCACGGTGGATTTGCAGAACTCGGCGTAGCGCGCCATCGCGTCGGTCACCCGCGAGGCCTTGCCCAGGCGCTCGGATTCGACCGTGGTGAATGGCCGGTCGAGCTCGGCTTCGATCGCCGCCTCCACCGCGTCACCAAGTTTTTCGCCCTGGGCCGAAAAGAATTTGATGCCGTTGTCGTAGTGCGGGTTGTGCGAAGCGCTGATGACGATGCCGGCGTCAGCGCGCAGGGAACGGGTCAGGTAGGCCACCGCCGGGGTCGGCATCGGGCCCAACATGCGCACGTCAGCACCGGCGGCGACCAGGCCGGCCTCCAGCGCCGCCTCGAACATGTAGCCCGAGATGCGCGTGTCCTTCCCGATCACGACCGTCGCGCTGTCCCTGCCCTCGCCCACCAGCACGCGACCGGCGGCCGCGCCCAGGCGCAGCATGAAGTCGGCCGAGACTGGCCACTGGCCGACCCGACCGCGAATGCCGTCGGTACCAAAGTATTTGCGTTCGGACATCTGGCTCAGGCCGCGCCGTTCGCGCCGGCGTCGGACGTCGGCATCGGCTGGCGCATCATCAAGGCCAGCAGGGCCGAAAGCTTCTCGCGCATCTGACGGCGATCAATGATCAGGTCCACGGCGCCGTGATCGACCAGGAATTCCGAACGCTGGAAGCCCTCGGGCAGGGTTTCGCGCACCGTCTGCTCGATCACGCGCGGACCGGCGAAGCCGATCAGCGCATGCGGTTCGCCGACGTTGATGTCGCCCAGCATGCCCAACGAAGCCGAGACGCCGCCGGTGGTCGGATGCGTGAGCACCGACACGAACGGCAGCCCCGCGGCGCGCAGGCGACCCAGCGCTGCCGAGGTCTTGGCCATCTGCATCAGCGAGAACAGGCCTTCCTGCATGCGCGCCCCGCCGGTGGCGGAGAAGCAGACCAGCGGGCAGCCCAGCGCCAGCGCGCGCTCGGCGGCCAGGGTGAACTTCTCGCCCACCACCGAGCCCATCGACCCGCCCATGTACTTGAACTCGAATGCCACCACGCAAATGACGTGGTTCTTGAGCTTGCCCTGCACCGCGACCATCGCATCGCGCTCGCCGGTGGACTTCTGGGCCGCCTTGATGCGGTCGGCGTATTTCTTTTGGTCTTTGAAGTGCAGCGCGTCCACCGGACCGAGCGCCGCGCCAATCTCTTCGCCGCTGTCGTCGTCCAGGAAGGCCACCAGGCGCTCGCGGGCACCGATATACATATGGTGGCTGCACTTGGGGCAAACGCGCAGGTTCTTTTCCAGCTCGGGGCCGTAAAGGGCGGCGCCGCAGCGGTCGCACTTTTCCCAGAGACCCTCGGGCACGGCGCGCTTGCCGCCGCCTTCGGTGCGGATCCGCGACGGCATCAGTTTGGTCAGCCAGCTCATTCAGCCACCGGTCTTGTTCGGGGCGTGAAGTTTAGCCCGAATGGCCGGGACCGGAAGACCTGAGCCCCCCGGGGGCTCAGACGTGGGCGTCCAGGGCCGCGCGCAGCGGGGCCAGGAAGGCGCCGGCGCGCTGGGCGGCCTGCTCGGGCGTGTCCGCGCCGGCGAGGGCCTCCACCAGCGCACTGCCGACGACGATGCCGTCCGCTGCGGGCGCCAGGGCCGCAGCCGAGGCGGCGTCGCGAATGCCAAAGCCCACCAGCACCGGCACCTTGGCCTGCCTGCGCAGGTCGCCGGCCTTGGCCAGCACGTCACGGGTGTCGAGCTGGCCGCCGCCGGTCACGCCGGCGAAGGAGACGTAGTACAGATAGCCCTGCGACTCCGTGGCCAGCCGCGCCAGCCGATCCGGCGTGGTGGTCGGTGCCGCCAGCGAGATCAGGTCGAGCCCGGCGGCGTTGAAAGCGGCGCGGGTCGGGCCCGCCTCTTCCGGCGGCAGGTCCACCAGCAGCACACCGTCCACGCCGGCGTCCGCAGCGGCCTGGCCGAAACGCTCGGCGCCCCACATCTCAACCGGGTTCAGATAGCCCATCAGCACCACCGGCGTGTCGGCGTCGACGGTGCGGAACTCGGCAACGGCCGCCAGGATGTAGCGCAGCCCGGCGCCGCGCTCGATCGCACGCTCGGAGCTGCGCTGGATCACCGGACCGTCGGCCATCGGGTCCGAGAACGGCACGCCCAGCTCGATCACATCGGCGCCGGCGGCCACCAGCGCGTGCATCACCGGCACCGTGGCCTCGAGCGAGGGGTCGCCGGCGGTCACGAACGGCACCAGCGCCTTGCGCCGGGCGGTCTTGAGGGCGGCAAAACGGACCGCGATACGGCCGCTCACAGCGCGATGCCTTCGCGCTTGGCGATGGTGAAGATGTCCTTGTCGCCGCGACCCGAAAGATTGCACAGCACCAGGCCGTCCTTGGGCAGCTCGCGCGCGAGCTTCATGGCCTGGGCGACCGCATGGGCCGACTCCAGCGCGGCCAGGATGCCCTCGGTGCGGGCCAGCAGGTGGAAGGCCTCCATGGCCTCGTCGTCGGTGATGCCGACGTAGCTGGCGCGGCCGCTGTCCTTCAGGAAGGCGTGCTCCGGGCCGACGCCGGGATAGTCCAGACCGGCCGAGATCGAGTGGGTCTCGGTGATCTGGCCGTCGTCGTCGCAGATGACATAGGTGCGGTTGCCGTGCAGCACGCCCGGCCGACCGGCGACCAGTGACGCCGAATGGCGGCCGGTCTCGACGCCGTCGCCCGCGGCCTCGGCGCCGATGATGACCACGCCGGGATCGTTGAGGAAAGCATGGAACATGCCGATGGCGTTGCTGCCGCCGCCAACGCAGGCGGTGACCACGTCCGGCAGGCGGCCGTACTCCTCGAGCATCTGCGCGCGCGATTCCTTGCCCACCACGGCGTTGAAGTCGCGCACCAGCTTGGGATAGGGGTGCGGGCCGGCGACCGTGCCGATGATGTAGAAGGTGTCGTGCACGTTCGTCACCCAGTCGCGCATCGCTTCATTGAGCGCGTCCTTCAGGGTTTTGCTGCCCGAGGTGACGGGCACCACCGTGGCGCCCAGCAGCTTCATGCGGAACACGTTCGGGGCCTGGCGCTCGACGTCGGTGGCGCCCATGTACACCACGCATTCCAGCCCCAGGCGCGCGGCGACCGTGGCGCTGGCCACGCCGTGCTGGCCGGCGCCGGTCTCGGCGATGATGCGGGTCTTGCCCATGCGCTTGGCCAACATGCCCTGGCCGATGGTGTTGTTGATCTTGTGCGCGCCGGTGTGGTTGAGGTCTTCGCGCTTGAGCAGGATGCGGGCGCCGCCGACGTGGGCACTCAGGCGCGCCGCTTCGTAGATCGGGCTGGGCCGGCCGACGTAGTGGCGGTAGTCATGGCGCAGTTCGGCCAGGAACTCCGGGTCTTTGCTGTACTTGTCGTAGGCGGCCTCAAGCTCGCGCAGCGGCCCGATCAGGGTTTCGGAAACAAATACCCCGCCATAGCGGCCAAAGTGTCCCGCGGCATCGGGCCATGCGCCGAAATCAGTGATGTCGGCGGCCTGCGGGATGTCATTCCTGGGAACTGCGGTCTGCACGTCGAACCTCGTCTACGAATTGCTGCATTTTGTCGCCGTCCTTGGTGCCCGGCGCGCTCTCGATCCCACTCGACACGTCCACGGCGTAGGGCCGCGCGGTGCGGATAGCCTGAGCGACGTTGATGGCCGAGAGTCCGCCGGCCAGGAAGACCGGCTTGCCGAGTGGCGGGATGGTATTCCAGTCGAACCGTTCGCCGCGGCCGCCGGGTTCGCCCGGTCCATGGCCGTCGAGCAGAAAAGCACTGGCTGAAGGGTAGCGTTTTCGGGCCAGCGCCGCATCGCCTGCACCGTGACCCATCGCCACGGTCTTGATGAAAGGCAGGCCGAAACCGCGGCAGAACGCATCGTCTTCGCTGCCGTGGAACTGCAGCAGGGTCGGCCGAAGGATCTTCAGCGCCGCCGCAACCTCGCTGCCGGGGTTGTCCATGAACAAGGCCACGGCATCCACCAGCGGCGGCACGGCCTGGCGCAGCCCTTCGAGCTGTTCCAGGCCGAGCCGGCGGGGACTGGCCGCGGCGAACACGAAGCCCAGCGCATCCACGCCGAGCTCAACCGCCAGCCGGACGTCGCCAGGCCGGGTCATTCCGCAGAACTTGATGCGCGTTCTCATGGCGACATTGTAGCCGCCCGCCGTGCGCGTCCCGTGTACGCCGCCCTACCCTGCAAGCAAACCATCCTGTGGGAGGGACTTCAGTCCCGATGCCCTTCGGCGAAAAACATCGGGACTGAAGTCCCTCCCACAGGCTTTACAGGGTGACTTCGGGCGGCAGGCCCCACTCGACGGGATAGCGAGGCCCGAGGAAGACCAGACCGCTGGACGGCGCCGTGGGGCCGGCCACCGCCCGATCACGCCCGGCCAGCAGCTCGCCAAGCCAGGCCTCCGGCCGCTCCCCGCGCCCCACCGGCAGCAGGCTGCCGATGAAGTTGCGGACCATGTGGTGCAGGAAGGCGTTGGCCTGAACTTCGACGATCACCCGATCGTCCTCGCGCCGCACGCTTATCTCGTGAACGCTGCGGTTCGGGTGCGGCGCCTGGCAGTGAATGGTGCGGAACGCGCTGAAGTCATGGTCACCGACCAGCGCCTGCGCCGCGCGATGCATCGCGTCGGCGTCGAGCGGCTGGCGCTCCCAGGTCAGGTATTCGCGCTGCATCGCCGGACGCATGGCTCGATTGAGGATGGTGTAGCGATAGCGGCGGGCACGCGCCGCGTAGCGAGCATGAAAGTCCTGCGGCATTTCCTGGCACCACAGCACCGCGATGCTTCCCGGCAGCCGGCTATTGGCGCCCTGCCTGAATGCGTAGGGCGTGCGGCCGACATCCGAATCCAGATGCACTACCTGGCAACGCGCGTGCACGCCGCTGTCGGTACGCCCGGCGCAAACCACCGGGACCGGATGATTCGCGACGAAGGACACCGCCTTCTCGACCTCGGCTTGCACCGTGACGGCGTGCGACAGCCGCTGCCATCCCTGGAAGCCGCTGCCGTCGTACTCGATGCCCAGTGCGTACCGCAGTTAACCGATGTCCTTGAGCAGGCGAGCAGCCTCTTCGCGACCGGCGGGACCCGCTTCGGCCACCACTTCCTCCAGCATCCCCTTGGCGCCCTCGACGTCGCCGATGTCGAGATAGGCCTTCGCCAGTTCGATCTTGGTCGCGCTGCCATCGTCGCTGTCCTCGGCGATCGCGGGCGCAGCGTCGAAGCCTGCGTCAAAGCCCTCGTCGAGCCCCTCGGCAGTGAAGTCGGGCTCAAGCTCAGGCTCAGGCTCCGGCGCGAGCTCGGGCTCGACGATGGCGGGACTTGGGTCGGCAACGCTGCCCGTGACGCGATCCCAGTCTTCATCCTGGTCCACGATCGCCGCCGGCGGCGGCGCCACGACGTCGACCTCGTCCAGGTTGGGGATGTCCGCGGGCGTCGGCTCGGCCGGCTCGGCGGTGGACGCCATCACCCCGGTATCGCCAAAGCGCGGCGC
This sequence comes from Arenimonas alkanexedens, assembly GCF_054781355.1. Lineage (NCBI taxonomy): Bacteria > Pseudomonadati > Pseudomonadota > Gammaproteobacteria > Lysobacterales > Lysobacteraceae > Arenimonas > Arenimonas alkanexedens. The sequence goes on along the minus strand of NZ_BAAGUO010000001.1, from coordinate 804,536 downwards.
GTTCCAACCGGCCTGGCTGAACAAGGTATTGCCTGGTGCCAGCGACGCACCCATTACCACCGCCTCGCGCCAGCGCGGGTCCAGCGTGCTGCGGACCTGGATGCGCATGGCCTGGGCCGCGCGCTCGTATTCGGGCGCTTCGCCGCGGGCGTAGTGGTAGCGCAGCAGGCCGATATGAGCCTCAAGGTCGCTGGGACGCTCACGCAGCGCCTTCTGCAGGCGCAGCAGGTTCTCGTCGACGCCCGCCGCCGCCACCGGCTCGCCGGCGTCTTCGTCGACGGCATCTTCCGGCACGGCGCGCTGCGCGCCCGGCAGGCTGGCGCGCACGGCATCGTCCTCGGAAATGCGACGGGACGGCGTCGGCATCGCCGACTTGCTGCGGCGACCGCGCAGGGCCAACACCAACCCGCCCAGCAAGACCAGTCCGGCGCCGATCAGCACCAGCGGATTCATGTACCAGGGCGCGGCAAGAGGCGCCGGCTCGGTGACGGCGGCAGCGGTCGTGTCCGGCGGCGAGGCTTCGGGTGCCGCGGCCGGGGTGATCGGCTCGGGCTGGCCGAGGCGGTCCTGCAGCGCCTTGAGCTGGCTGTCCTGCAGCGCGACCAAGCGCTCGCTGTCGGCCTGCTGCTCGTCGAGCTCGGTCAGCTGGGAACGCAGTTCCGCCACTTCCGACTGGCGTGCGGCCAGATCTTCGCGGCTCTGGGTGAGTTCCGCACGCAGTTCAGTGCCCGTGCCGGCACCGCTGGCGCCTGACTGCACCCCGCGAGCGGCTTGCTCGCCGCCCGAGGGCGGCACGATTTCGAGGCGACCATCGGCGGCGGCGGGAGCCGGACGCGCGGCCGGACGCCCCGGGGCCTCGGCGACCGATTCGGCCGGCTGCGGCACCGGCTGGCGACGCGCCTGCCAGGCGCTGGCCTGCTCGCGAACCAAGGCAGCGGCCTCGTCGGCGCCGAGGCTGAGCACCTCGTCGCGCGCCGGGATCCGCAGCACCGCGCCGCGCTTGAGCTGGTTGATGTTGTCGTTGATGAAGGCCTCGGGATTGGCCCGCTGCAGCGCCAGCATCATCTGGTTGATCGTGACGGCCCGATCGGTGCGCGCGCCGTTGGCGATGCTCCAGAGGGTCTGGCCTTCGCTGACCGGACCGTAGCTGTCGGCCGGCGCAGGGGTCGGGGCCGGCTCAGGCATCGGCGCAGGCGTGGCCACCGGGACGGGCTCAGGCGTCGGCACCGGCTCAGGCGCCACGGCTGCGATCTCGGGCTCGGCTTCCGGTTCGGCTTCAGGCTCGGGCAGCACCGGCTCGGGCGTCGGCTCGGGCGTCGGCTCGGGCGTCGGCTCCGGCGCGGGCGGCGGCGTGAGCTCGGCGATGGGCGTCTCGTCCGGCGGGATATCGGTAACCGTCAGCACCGGCTCGGGGTCGGCCAGGGGCGTGGTTTCGACCGGCTCGGGCATCGGCGACGGCGGCGGCGCGACATAGGGCGCGGGGGCCGCGGCCACCGGCGCCTCCAGCGGCCGGATCAAGGCCGGGGCGATGTAGGGCGGATCCACCAGGGCGCTGTACTCGCGCACGACGCTGCCGCGGCCCCAGTTGGCCTCGACCAGGAAAGTGAGGAAAGGCTCGGTGAAGCGCGAGACCGTGGTGATCAGGATGACGGGCTGGCCGGCGGCGTTCTTGCCGATGCTCATCTGAAGGTTGGCGGTCAAGCCGACCGGCCGCTCCAGGCCGACGCGCGCGAACGCTTCGGGCGAAGCCAGGCGCACTTCGAGCTCGTCGAGCTCACCGGCGGCCGCCGAAAGAATGGGGATCTCGGCCACCAGAGGCTCGTTCAGCCCGGACTTGACCTGGATTTGGCCCAGGCCCAAGGCATGTGCGCTGGACGCGCCCAAGGCCAGTGCCAGCGCGAGTGGTAGCTGCAGATGCCGTTTGTTCACGCGTTAACTCTCCCCGAAGAAGGCTGGCGCGACCACTCCCCTGCAGCGGCCCCGACGGAATTACCGGTCGAATATACCGGTCAGCCGGTCGCTTTGACCACGAGTTCCGCCAGCTGCACCGCGTTCAGTGCCGCTCCCTTGCGGATGTTGTCCGAAACAATCCACAGGTCCAGACCACGCGGATGCGACAAATCTTCCCGGATCCGGCCCACGTAGACCGCATCGGTGCCGGCCGCATGCGTCACCGGCGTCGGGTAGCCACCGGGCTCGCGATCGTCGACCACTTCCACGCCGGGCGCCGCCTCAAGCAGCTCACGAGCCGCCGTGGCCGTCAGCTTGTCCCGGGTCTCAAGATGCACCGCCTCGGAATGGCCAAAGAACACCGGCACCCGGACCGCGGTCGGGTTCACCTCAATCGTGTCGTCGCCCAGGATCTTGCGCGTCTCCCACACCAGCTTCATTTCCTCGCGGGTGTAGCCGTTGTCCATGAACTCGTCGATGTGCGGGATCAGGTTGAAGGCGATCTGCACCGGGAACGCTTCCGGCGCGTGGTTCTGGAAGCCGAGCATGGCCGCCGTCTGCCGCCCCAGCTCTTCCATCGCGCTGCGACCGGCGCCGGACACCGACTGGTAGGTGGCGACGTTGATGCGCGTGATGCCGACGGCGCGATGGATCGGCGCCAGCGCCACCAGCATCTGCATGGTCGAGCAATTGGGGTTGGCGATGATGCCGCGCGGGCGATCGGCGACTGCCTCCGGATTCACCTCAGCCACCACCAGCGGCACGTCGTCGTCCTGACGGAAGGCCGAGCTGTTGTCGATGACGACGGCACCGGCCGCCGCGAACTTCGGCGCGAACTCCCTGGACACCGAAGCGCCGGCCGAGAACAGGGCGATGTCCACGCCGGCCGGATCGAAGCTGGCCAGGTCCTGCACGACGATCTCGCGCGCGCCGTAACGCAGCTTGCCACCAGCCGAGCGCTCGCTGGCCAGCAGGTGCAGGGTTCCGACTGGAAAGGTCCGCTCGGCCAGGATCGACAGCATCGCCTCGCCCACGGCGCCGGTGGCGCCGACGATTGCCACGTTGTAGCTCTTGCTCATTGGATACGGATTCCTGGGACGGTATTGGGGTTGCCGCCGCCGCGCCGCGCCTAACCCGGGATGCGCGGCGAAACCACGGCCACGTCGCCACATTGGGCACGATGGCGCAGGGCCTGGTCCATCAGCACCAGGGCCAGCATGGCCTCGCAGATCGGCGGGGCGCGCAGGCCGACGCAAGGGTCGTGGCGGCCGGTGGTGATCACTTCGACGGGCTGGCCGCCGGTATCCACGGTGTCGCCGGGCAGGCGCAGGCTGGAAGTAGGCTTGAAGGCCACAGAACAAATGATGTCCTGGCCGCTGCTGATGCCGCCCAGGATGCCGCCGGCATGGTTGCTGCCAAAGCCGGCTGGCGACATCAGGTCGCGATGCTCGGTGCCTTTCTGGGTGACCGCCGCGAAGCCGGCGCCGATCTCGACGCCCTTCACCGCGTTGATGGACATCATGGCCGCGGCGATCTCGGCATCAAGCTTGCCGTAGATCGGCTCGCCCCAGCCGGGCGGCACCCCGCGGGCGATGACGTCCACGCGCGCGCCGACCGAATCACCGGACTTGCGCAGCGCGTCCATGAACGCCTCAAGCTCGTCCACCTGGGTGGCATCGGGCCAGAAGAAAGGATTGGCTTCGATCGCCGACGCATCGAAGCCGCGTGGACGGATGTCGGCGATCTGCGACACGTGCGCCTGCACGGTGATGCCGTGGCGCTCGGCCAGCCACTTCTTCGCGATCACCGCTGCGGCGACCCGCATCGTGGTCTCGCGGGCTGAACTGCGGCCGCCGCCGCGCGGGTCGCGCAGGCCGTACTTGTGCAGGTAGGTGTAGTCGGCGTGGCCGGGCCGGAACTGCTCGGCAATCTTCGAGTAGTCCTTGCTGCGCGCGTCGGTATTGCGCACCAACAGGCCGATCGGGGTGCCGGTGGTCAGGCCCTCGTAGACGCCGCTGAGGATTTCAACCTCGTCGGCCTCGTGCCGCTGCGAGGTGTGGCGCGACTTGCCGGTGGCGCGGCGGTCCAGGTCGGCGCGGAAATCTTCCGCCGAGACCGCCAGGCCCGGCGGGCAGCCGTCAATGACGCAGCCGATGGCAGGGCCGTGGCTTTCACCGAAAGTCGTGACGCGCAGCAGCCGCCCGAAACTGTTGTCGCTCATCCGTGCGTCAACTCCGCCTGGCGTCGGCCAGGGCCTTGATGCGGGCGTGGTGCGCGACCAGGTCCTCGCGTTCGGCGACAAAGATGCCCATCTGACCCACCTTGAACTCGACCCAGGCCAGCGGAAGCTCCGGCAGCAGCTCGACCAGCGCGCGCTCGCTTTCGCCGACCTCGCAGATCAGCAGGCCGTTCTCGGAGAGATGCCGCGGGGCGTCGCGCAGGATTTCCAGCGCCAGGTCCAGGCCGTCGTCGCCGGCGCGCAGACCCAGGTCGGGCTCGTGCGCGTACTCCGGCGGCAGTGCGTCGGTTTCGGCATGGGTGACGTAGGGCGGGTTGGTGACGATCAGGTCGTAGACCTCACCATCGAGGTTCTTGAACAGGTCGGAGTGGATCAGGCGCAGGTTGTCGGTGTGCAGCCGGATCTTGTTCTCCAGCGCCAAGGCCAGCGCATCGTCGCTCAGGTCCACGCCGTCCACGGCCCACTGCGGGTTGTAGTGCGCGGTGGCAATGGCGATACAGCCCGAGCCGGTGCACATGTCGAGCACCCGCGTGACGTCGCGACCGCCCAGCCAGGGCTCGAAACCGGTCTCGATCAGTTCGGCGATCGGCGAGCGCGGCACCAGGGCCCGCTTGTCGGTCTTGAAGCTCAGGCCGGCGAACCAAGCCTCGCCAGTGAGATAGCAGGCCGGGATGCGTTCCTGGATGCGGCGCTCGAACAGCGCCAGCACGGCCGTGCGCTCTTCCGCCACCAACCGGGCCTGGCCGTAGGCCGGACCCAGGTCGGGCGGCAGGTGCAGGGCATGAAGCACCAGCTGGGTGGCCTCATCCAGCGCGTTGTCATGGCCGTGCCCGAAGGTCAGGCCGGCCGCGCCAAAGCGGCTGGCGCCGTAGCGGATGAAGTCGACGATGGTGACGAGTTCGATTGACATATGCGCCAAGCCCTTGCAATGCCGCGAGTATAGCCGCGCGACCGCTATAATTGGCTCCTCGCCGCCTTCCGGGACACGCCGTGTTCAACCGCAGCACCCTGCTAATCCTCGTCGCCGCGCTCGCGGCCGGCCTCGGCCTCTGGGCCGCCCAGGTCGTGATGGCGCCCGCCCCCGTCACGTCGTCGGCCGGGGCGTCGGTCGCGCCAGCGGTGGATCCGGCGAGTCTCAAGGCCGTGCGGCTGTTCTCCAGTCCGCGCGTCCTGCACCCGTTCGCGCTGGACCAGTCCGACGGCACGCCGCTGGAAGCGGCCGAGCTGCAGGGCCGCTGGACGGTGGTCTTTCTCGGCTTCACCCACTGTCCGGACGTCTGCCCGACCACGCTGTCGGAGCTTGCGCAGTCGCAGAAGGCCTGGGCCGAGCTGCCGGATGAGCGCCGCCCGCAGGTGCTGTTCGTATCGGTCGACCCCGAGCGCGACACGCCCGCCAAGACCGGCGAATACGCCGCGTACTTCCACCCCGCGACCCTGGCCGCGACCGGCAGCGAGGGCGCACTTCAGGCGTTCGCCGGCAGCCTGGGCCTGGTCTACATGAAGGTTGATACCGAGGCCGGTGACTACACCATGGACCACTCCTCGGCCCTGGTGGTGATCGACGCGCAGGGACGCCAGGCCGGTCTGATCCGCCCGCCCTTCGTGCCGGCCGACATCGCCGCCGACCTGGCCCTGCTGTCGGAGGCGGCGCCGTGAGCCCCAAGGTCGCGCTGCAATACGTACTGCCGCACCGCCTGCTTTCGCGCATGGCCCATGCCGTCGCACGCATGCGCACCGTCTGGTTCAAGAACTGGCTGATCCAGCTGGTGGTCCGAAAGTTCAACGTGGACATGGCCGAAGCCGCGGACCCGGTCGCCACCCACTACCCGCACTTCAACGCCTTCTTCACCCGCGAACTCAAGCCCGGTGCACGCGTGGCCGACGCCGACCCGCGTGCGCTGGTCATGCCCGCCGACGGCAAGGTCAGCCAGGCCGGACGCATCGAGGCCGGCCGCATCTTCCAGGCCAAGGGCCAGGCTTTCACCGCCGCCGAACTGCTGGGCGACGAAGCCATGGCCGCGCCCTATGCCGACGGCTGGTTCGCCAATATCTATCTCTCGCCGCGCGACTACCACCGGGTGCACATGCCCTGGACCGGCACCCTGGTGGAAACCATGCACGTACCGGGCCGGCTGTTCACGGTCGCCCCCTGGGGCGTGCAGGCCATCCCGCGTCTGTTCGCGCGCAACGAGCGTCTGGTCTGTCATTTCGAAACCGATTTCGGCCCGATGTGTTCGGTGATGGTCGGTGCGCTGCTGGTCTCGGGCGTGGAAAGTGTCTGGAATGGCGAAGAAATCCCGCCTTATGCGCACAAGCCGGTGCGCCGCGACTGGCGCGGCAAAGGCATCACGCTGGATCGTTTCGCGGAGATGGCGCGCTTCAACTACGGCTCGACCGTGATCTTGCTGTTCCCGCGCGACGCCGTCACGCTCGACACCTTCGCCACTGAAACCATCACGCGCGTCGGCCAGCGCCTGGGTCTGGCGCGCTGACACCCGGACGTGCGCCTCGCGCACGCCCGGGGATAGACTGGGTCGCATGGGCAACCAGCACCAAATCCGGCTGTTCCAGACCGTGGAGCACGCCTGCGGCTATTGGCCCGACCGGCGCTCGCGCGACCTGATCATTGATCCCAGCGACCCCTACCTGCCGACTCTGTTCGGACGGGCCCTGGCCATGGGGTTCCGGCGTTCGGGCGGGCATGTCTACCGGCCGCATTGCGTCGGCTGCCGCGCCTGCATCTCGGTGCGCATTCCGGTGCGGAAGTTCGTGCCCAACCGGGCCCAGAAGCGCTGCCTGGCCCGCAATGCCGACCTTGAGCTGCGCAGCCTTCCGGCACGTCGCACGGCGGAGAATTTCGCGCTGTACCGGCGCTACCTCGACGCCCGCCACGTGGGCGGCGGCATGGACGATCCGGCACCCGAGAACTTCGACGCCTTCCTGGCCTGTCACTGGAGCCCGACCGAGTTCATGGAGTTCCGCTGCGACGGCGAACTGCTGGCGGTCGCGGTAACCGACGTCGTCGGCGATGCGCTCTCGGCGGTCTACACCTTCTACGCCCCGGAACAGGCTGCGCGCAGCCTGGGCACCTACGCGATCCTGCGCCAGGTGCAGCGCGCCCGCGACGAGGGCCGGGAGTACCTCTACCTTGGCTTCTGGCTCGAGGGTCATCCCAAGATGACCTACAAGCGCGGCTACCGACCGCTGGAGTTCCTGGACGGCGCGCAATGGCAGCCTATGCCTGACTAGCCTGGCGCCCGCGACGGCTCGCGTTCGGGCACAATCGCCGCGGATGAAACGCCATATCGCCCTTGGCCTGCTGCTGGCCCTGCTTGCCGCCTGTCGCGGCCACGTCCCGGCCAACGCCATCGCGGAGCCCGCCATGACGCTGCGCGTCGCCACGTTCAACGCATCGCTTTACGACGAGACCCCCGGCGGCCTGATCGCCCGGCTCGACGAGGGTGACGAAGACGCCCGCAGCATCGCCGCGACCATCCAGGCCGTCCGGCCGGATATTCTTCTGCTTAATGAATTCGACTTCGACCCTGCTGGCCGCGCCGCCGACCTGTTCCAGTCACGCTACCTCCAGGTTTCCCAGCACGGCGACGAACCGATCCGCTACCCCTACCGCTACCTGGCCGAGGTAAATACCGGCGTACCCAGCGGCCTGGACCTGGATGGCGACGGCCAGATCGGCGGCGAGGGCCGCCTGCACGGCAACGACGCCTGGGGCTACGGCCTGCACCCGGGGCAATACGGCATGCTGGTGCTGTCAATGCATCCGATCGACACCGCCGCGGCACGAAGCTTTCGCCTGCTGCGCTGGAGCGCGATGCCGGGAGCGCGCGAGCCCCTGCTCCCCGACACCGGCGCATCGTTCTATCCATCCCAGGTCTGGACGCAGCTGCGTCTGAGCTCGAAGTCGCACTGGGACCTGCCCATCAATACACCGCTGGGCCGCATCCATCTGCTGGCTGCACACCCGACACCCCCGGTCTTCGACGGCCCGGAACGCCGCAACGCCGCCCGCAACCACGACGAGATCCGGCTGTGGGCAGAATACGTTTCCGCTGGCGAAAAGCCCTGGCTTTGCGACGACGCCGGGCGCTGCGGCGGTCTGCCCGCCACCGAGCGCTTCGTGATCGTGGGCGACTACAACGCCGACCCCGCCGACGGCGGCAGCCTGCCTGGCGCCATCCATCAGCTGCTCGAACATCCGCGCGTACTGCGACACGCCACGCCGCGCAGCGAAGGCGCCGTCCAGGCTGCCCAGCGCGATGGCGCCGGCAACCTCACCCAGAAGTCCGCGCCCCTGCACGACACGGCATCTTTCGGACCGCGAAACGGCAACTTCCGGGTGGACTACGTACTGCCTTCGGTAGGCCTGCCCATCACCACCAGCGGCGTGTTCTGGCCTGTGGACGGTGAGCGCGGCGCCGAGTGGCTGCAGGCCACCGACCACCGCATGGTGTGGGTGGATCTGGCCGGCCCTGAGTAACCAGGTTCGGGTAGTTACGCCGCGCCCGGCCGGAACCGTACGTTAATCTTCGCGCCCGATTTTGGGGCTAGGATGAAGACTCACTCGCCGTATCCAGAAGGACGTCCCGCGATGAAGATCTCCCGCAAAGATGCCGCCCTGCTCACCGTGCGCGAGCGCACCATGCTGCAATCCACCGGCCCTTGGCTCGTTCGCGACCTCGCCAGCCTGATCAAGCGGCTGCGCGACCTGCGCGACAAGCAGCGCCAGCTCAGCCAGCGCCAGGTGGTCGCCAGCAGCCGCGCCGCCAAGGGCAAGCTGGCCGCGGGAAAACGCTCACTCGAGAAAGCGCGCGTACTGGACCGCGCGCTCAAGCACTTCGAGCGTGATCTGGCGATGCTCAACCTTCAGTCCAGCGCCGCCGCAAAGGAACTGAAGATCACGGCCCGGGCGGCGAAGAAAGCGCCAGCCAAAAAGACGGCCGCCAGCAGCACCGCAAAAAAGAAGGCAGCCAGCAAGAAGGTCGCGGCCAAGAAGGCGACCAAACCGGCTGCGCCGAAGAAAACCGCGGCGAAAAAGGCCGTCGTCAAGAAGGCGGCGACCAAGAAGACTTCAGCCGGCAAGAAGACTTCAGTCAAGAAAACGGCCGCGAAGCAGAGTGCGGCGAAGGCGCCCGCCAAGGCGACGGCCAAGAAAACGGCCGCCAGCAAAGCGTCCATGCCGCCGGTCGCCGTCGCCGCGATCGCCCACACGGGGCCGGAGCGGACCATCTCGGCCAAGGCACGCATCCGCTTGCCCAAGGGCGGGCACGGCGACGCACCCTCGCAGGCCAGCAGCCTGCCCTCGCTGCACCGCCGCGGACTGCGCGGGCGCTGAGTACGCCAGTCTGAGGACCACGCGGGACGCTCGCCGCACGCGGCGAGCGCCCTCCGCCCTCCCGATTCAGATCCAGAGGCGCCGGCTCAGAGCAGATCGACCTTGAGCGCGGCCGCTGCCCGCCGCGCCTTGGCGCGCGCCGACGCGACATCCGCGTCGCGGGCCAAGGTCACGGCTACCCGCCGCTGACCTTCCACGCGCGGCTTCCCGAACAGGCGCAGGGCGCTGTCTGGTTCAACCAGGGCCGCATCCACGTGCGAGAACGCCGGCACACCGTGCCCGGTGGCGAGCACGGCGCACGATGCCGACGGCCCGAGCGCCCGGATATTCGGGATCGGCAAACCCAGGATGGCGCGGGCGTGCAGCGCGAACTGGCTGAGCTCCTGCGAGATCAGCGTCACCAGGCCGGTGTCGTGGGGCCGCGGCGACACTTCGCTGAACCAGACCTCGTCGCCACGCACGAACAGCTCGACCCCGAACACGCCGTAGCCGCCCAGGTCATCGGTGATGGCCTTGGCGACCTCGCGCGAGCGCGCCAGTGCGGCGTCGGTCATGGCCTGCGGCATCCAGCTTTCGCGATAGTCGCCGTCCACCTGCAGGTGGCCGATGGGATCGCAATAACTGGTGCCGTCGCGGTGGCGCACAGTCAGCAGGGTAATTTCATAGTCGAAATTGACGAAGCCTTCGACGATGCAGCGACCCTGGCCCGCGCGGCCGCCGGATTGCGCGTAATCCCAGGCCGCGTCAACCTCGGCCTCACTGCGCACCGTGCTCTGGCCCTTGCCGGATGAGGACATCACCGGCTTGACCACGCAGGGCAGGCCGATGGCGGCCACCGCTTCGCGGTACTCGTCCAGCGTGTCCACGAAGCGGTAGGGCGAGGTCGGCAGACCAAGGGTTTCCGCCGCCAGGCGGCGGATGCCCTCGCGATCCATGGTCAAACGCGCGGCGCGGGCGGTGGGTACTACCTGCTGGCCCTTGCCCGCCTCCAGCTCTACCAGGGTCGGGGTGTGGATGGCTTCGATCTCGGGGACGACCAGGTCCGGCTTTTCGTGCGCGATCAGGTCGCGCAGCGCGGCCGGGTCGAGCATGTTGAGCGTGTGGCTGCGGTGCGCGACCTGCATGGCGGGCGCGTCGTCGTAGCGGTCGGCGGCGATTACCTCTACGCCCAGGCGCTGCAGCTCGATCACGACTTCCTTGCCCAGTTCGCCGGCGCCCAGCATAAGCACGCGCCGGGCCTGGGCCGACAAGGGGGTTCCTAGGGAAACAGAGCGCGAGTCGGTCATGGCGGCGGCAATGGCGGGAAGGAAGCGATAGTGTAACGGCTCGTCCACGCCGCCCTTGTTTCGGGCTGCGCGCCGTTTCTGTCATGCTTGCTTATCCACGAAATCACGTCGCATGCCTCGAACACGAACTCTCCTGTTGCCCACCCTGCTCTTGCTGCCGGCGATTGCCCTGGCGGCACGATGGGGCAAGCCGGAAGTGATGGGCCTGGTATCCGACGGCGCCATCGACGAGATCAGCGGCCTGGCCGCGGCCAGACGCCACCCCGGGATGTACTGGGCGCACAACGACAGCGGCGGCGGCGACACCCTGCATCTTATTGACCCCGGCGGACGCCGCCTTGCCAGCGTGGCCACCCCCGACGCACCGAACATCGACTGGGAGGACATGGCCTCCTTCCGCCTCGATGGACGCGACTACCTGCTGGTGGCCGACACCGGCGACAACGGCGGTATCCGCCAATCGCTGGTGCTGCATGTGTTCGAAGAGCCCCAGGACCTTTCGCGACCGGCAAGCCTGGCCTGGAGCGTCCGTTTCCGCTGGCCCGACGGTCCGCGCGACTGCGAGGCGGTGGCGGTGGACGCGAGGCGTGGCGAAGTCCTGCTGATATCCAAAAAACGTGTCCCCGCCGAACTGTTCCGGGTCCCGCTCGGAGCCACGGAGACGGAACAGGTGGCGGAGCTGATCGGCACCCTGCCCGGCATCGAACAACCCGACCAGGGCGACCTGCGCCGCAGTCCGACCTACGGCCGCTATCGTTCGCAGATCACCGGCGCCGACCTGAGCCCGAACGGCCGTGTGCTGGCGGTGCTGAACTACCGTTCGGTGCACTTCGTGGTTCGCGACGTGGACGGCGACTGGAGCCCCGGCCTGGCCGACAAGCTGCCGCACCTGACCCTGCCCTGGCTGCCCCAGGCCGAAGCGATTGCCTTCTCGCTCGATGGCCGCAGCCTGACCGTCGCCAGCGAACAGCTTCCTTCCCCGATCATCCGGTTCCAGGTCGAGGAAAAGCGCAAGTAACTGTTTTTCAAAAACTTCCGGAACCGAATCGGGCACCAGGCCGACCCCTTATGAAATTGATATCTTTCTGATATCTTAATTTCACCCCAAGGGAGAGACCCATGAAAGAGCAGACCGTAAGTTCCGTCCCCGGCATTCCCTTCGTGCTCGGCTGGCTGTTGGCCTTGGTCGCCACCGTCGCAATTTTCATCCTCGGTGCGGTCAACGAGCAGCCCTGGCTCATCGCGAGCAGCGTGGCTCTTGGCTTCATCGTGTTTGTCCTGATGTTCGGCTTCTACATGGTCGAACCCAACCAGGCCGCGGTGCTGAGTCTGTTCGGCAAGTACGTGGGCACCTGCAAGGACCAGGGGCTGCGCTGGAACAACCCGTTCTTCGCGGCCAAGAAGGTGTCGCTGCGCGTGCGCAACTTCGAATCCGGAAAGCTCAAGGTCAATGACCTCGACGGCAGCCCGATCGAGATCGGCGCCGTGGTGGTGTGGCAGGTGGTGGACTCGGCCGAGGCCGTCTACAACGTGGACGACTACGAAAGCTTCGTACATATCCAGTCCGAAGCCGCGCTGCGTGCGATGGCCACCAGCTATCCCTACGACCAGCACGAGGACGGCACCGTCGCCCTGCGCAGCCACGCGGCCGAGATCGCCAAGCACCTGACCGAAGAGATCCAGGAGCGCCTCGCGCAGGCCGGCGTCACCGTCGGCGAGGCGCGCATCAGCCACCTGGCCTACGCGCCGGAGATCGCCCAGGCCATGCTGCAGCGCCAGCAGGCCGGCGCCATCATCGCCGCCCGTACCCGCATCGTCGAAGGCGCGGTGAGCATGGTGGAAATGGCGCTCGAGCAGCTGGCCGCCCGCAAGGTGGTCGAACTCGACGCCGAGCGCCGCGCGACCATGGTCAGCAACCTGCTGGTGGTGCTGTGCAGCGAGCGCGGCACCCAGCCGGTGGTCAACGCCGGCTCGATCTACTGAGGTCGCCATGGACGAGATGATGCTGGCCGGTCTGTTCGCTGTCGTGATCGCCCTCCCCGGCCTGCTGTTGGGCGGCGCGCTGCTGGCCGGACTATGGCAACCGGCCTCCTTGCAGGACGCCAACGATCCGGACCGGCTGCGCCGGACCGTGGGCAGCATGGTGCTCGGTGCCGCCGGCGCGGTCGTGGCCCTGGGCCTGGGCTTGGTGCTGCTGCCACGCGCGATGGTGGATGCCGCGTTGCCCTACGGACTCGGCGTAGTCGCGCTGGTCGCGGTCGTGATGGCAGTGCGCGTCATGCGGAAAAGAAGAGCCGGCTAGTGGCTGAAAAAAAAGCCTATCCGCTGCGCATCAATGCCCAGGTGCTCGACGCCCTGCAGCGCTGGGCCGATGAAGAACTGCGCTCGGTCAACGCCCAGATCGAATACCTGCTGCGCGATGCGCTGCGCCAGGCCGGTCGGCTTAAAGCGCCGGACAAAGACGATCCATCCTGATCCAGCCGACCAAGCCCCCGCCGCCCCACCTGCTCCCTGGAGAGCCCGCCATGTTCCGACGCCTCGCATTGCCGCCTCTGGGCAAGCCGCCGATCCTGTTCGCGGTCCTGATCGGGGCCGTGCTGCCGCTCGGGATCGCCCTGGTCGTGGTCATGCAGGTCAGCGCCGAACAAGTGTCGCCGGCGATGATGCTGCTGGTCCAGGGCGCCGTCGCGGTGACGTCGCTGGCCATCGTGCTGCCCATGTGGCGGCGCGAGGCCGCGTTCGACGGAGGCCAACTGCGGGTGAAGGCCACCTTCTATACGCGCCAGTCGGCGCTGGCCGATTTCGACCTGGCCGCGGCGCGGGTGGTGGACCTGCGTGAGCGCACCGAGCTCAAGCCGATCATCAAGACCAATGGCTATGCCCTGCCCGGCCTGTCGGCGGGCCACTTCCGGCTGCGCGACAAGCGCCGCGCCTTCGTCCTGATCACCGACCCGTCCCGGGTGCTGTACCTGCCGCATTCGGACGGCAGGCTCTGGCTGCTCAGCCTCGAGCACCCCCAAGCGGTGCTGGATATCCTCCGCCGCGCAGCCGCGTGACGCTCCGGCGCGCGCCGGCTAAGCTGGCCGCATGCACGCCCTAGACTGGCACCTGGTCAACAGCGAAACCATCGAAGCCCTTCCGGCGCGGCTGCTGCGCGCCCGCGCCAATGCCGACGCCCGCGCGCTGGCGCAGGCCCCCTGGCTGCTTCGCCGCAAGCGCGACGGCTGCTTCCTGGCCGTCACCGGCAACGACCGTTTCACCGCGCTGGTGCCCAACCTGGCGCGTGAACCCGGGGTCGAGGCAATCCTGAGCGCGCTGGCTTCGCCGCACGAACGCGCCGGCCGCGGCTTCACCCTGCCGCTGGATGGCCTGCTTGAGCATCTGTCCGCCCTGGGACTGGACACCGACTACGGCGAGGCGGTGGGTCTGCCCTTGGTCGCCGAACCGGTGCGCCTGGAGTTCGCTGGCCGCGACCGCTACCGGCGCCCGCTGTGGCTGCTTGAACCCGCCGCGCGCGCCTGGCGGCGAATGCGCAGGGCGGCCCAGGACGACGACATCCGGCTCGAAGCCATCTCGGGCTATCGCAGCCACGCCTATCAACTAGGCATTTTCGAACGCAAGCTGGCGCGCGGGCTGGCCCTGCCGCAGATCCTCGCGGTGAACGCCGCACCCGGCTTCAGTGAACACCACGGCGGCTGCGCCATCGACATCGGCACGCCCGGCGAACCACCCGCCGAGGAAAGCTTCGAAGCCACGCCAGCCTTTGCCTGGCTGCATCGTCGCGCCGGCGACTTCGGCTTCCGCATGAGCTACCCGCGCGGCAATCCACACGGCATCGTCTACGAGCCCTGGCACTGGTGCTGGCATCCAAGGACCTGATCGCGCGCGGCTGGCAGCGCCCGCCGCAGCCGGAACTAGTCCTGTGAGCGCTTGACCGCAGGCTTCGTAGGCGCGTCGGCGTCGGAAATACGCCATAGGTACAAACCGGCCAAGGTGCGGTAAGGGCCCCAGGCCTCCCCGCGTTCGGCCAGCTCCCTGGGCTTGGGCATTTCCACGAGCTTGTCCAAGCGTTGGGCGCCCTTGCGCACGCCCAGGTCATCGACCGGCAGCACGTCGGGACGACCCAGGTTGAACATGAGCATCATCTCGACCGTCCAGCGGCCGATGCCGCGTACTGCGGTAAGTCTTTCGATGATGGCCGCATCCTCCATCGCGGCCATTTCGCGCGACGCGGGAATTTCGCCGCGGCCGTCGCGAGCCGCCAGATCGCGCAGCGCCAAGGTCTTGTTTCCGGAAACACCGCAGGACCGCAGCGTCGGATCATCCACGCGAGCGAGCGTGTCGGCCCGCAGCTTGCTGGCGCCGATGGCGGCTTCGACCCGGCCGACGATCGTCGCCGCGGCCTTGCCCGACAGCTGCTGGTAGAGGATGGCGCGCGCCAGCGCGTCCGTGGTGTCGAAGGGTTTGCGCCAGCGGGTAGCCACGTCGAGCGGGCCGATGCGGTCGATCCAGACGCGCAGCCGGCGGTCACGGCGACGCAGGTGTGCGACGGCAAGATCGATATCAAATCCGCGCGGACGGCGGGCCATCGCTAGCCTCGCGGACGCAGGGCATCGCCCGCCAGCGTAAGCCAGGCGAGCATCATCAGCACACCGCCAGCGGGCGCGAGCGCGGTAGACGTGGCGACGAACACGGCGCCCAGCAAGCTGCCGGCGAACAGCGCCAGGCCCAGCGCCAGCGCCGCCAGCGCCCACAGCCGCAGCCGCGACGCGGTGGGACCGGACAGCACCAGCAGGGCCAATCCGTGCCCGAACAGGAACAACGCCGCCAGACCGGCCCGTTGCGCGTCGGTGTCGGCCAGGCCGTGGCTGGCGTAGGCGCCCAGGCCGACCGAGAGGGCGCAGGCCAGCGCGCCCAAGGCCGCCAGACTGCGGCCAAACGCGATCACCGGCTGCCGGCCAGGTAGTCGTTGCGGCTGCGCATCAGCGACGCCGCTTTGTAGGGCGGCAGCAGGAACTGGCGGCCTTCAAAGCCCGCCTGCCAGGCATCCACCTGACGGCGCAGGCCCGCGACACGCTCGGCCGGCGGTGCGGGAGTAGCCGCTTGGGCGTCGGCGTCCGCCTCGGCGTCTGGATCGACATCGCCAACGGTATCGGCCGTGTTGCCAAACCAAGCCAGGGCCAGGGCCTCGTCCAGCCGCACCGAGAGTCGCGCCCACGTGCCGCGCGCATCCTGCCAGGCGGCGATGCGGACGGTCACGCCATCTACGCCGATGAAGTCCGCGACCTGGGTCGCCGCCACGCCGGCATCGACAGCGAGATCGTCGAAGGGCAGCTGGTCGGTGAAACCGGCGGTGCTGTTGCCGGCATCGGGATCGGTCATCGCCGCCGGCGGCTGACCGTCCAGGCTGAAGCGATCCTCGACCCGTGAGAGCCGGAACGCGCGCCCGCCCACCGGCGCCACCCGAACCTCCTGGATGCGCGCCATCGGCACGTCGAGCAGGCGGCGGTCGAGCCAGTCGGTGGGTTCGCGGGCGGGCCCGATGTCTTCGTCCAGCAGCCAGGCCTGGGCCTCGTCGCCGACGCGCACATAGCTGCCGCCCAGCGAGGGATGGTTGTTGCCTACGATCAACTGCACGGGCTCGCCGCCGCCCGACAGCCACAGCTGCGCGCCCTTGGCCTCGGGCGAAGCAATGTCCTCGACCCCCAGCCGCGCGTGCAGCGCCGGATTGCGGGTCTTGGGTTCGATGCGCCGGGCCTGGCCCAGTCGGAACAGGGCGCGGCTGACTTCGCGCTGGTTGGCCGGCCAGCCGTCGCGAGCCGGCATGCGCCAGGTGCCGTCCTGCTTCTCGATGCGCACCAGCACCGCGGCGCCGGCGCCGCGCACTTCAATGGTGTCGATGGCCTCGATCCGCCCGGCCAGGCCAGGCAGCGCCAGTCCGGGCGCGGTCTCGTCACCCTGGGCTTGGCGATCGAGCAGCCACCAGGCGGCGCCGGCCAGGCCGGCCACTACCACCGCCACAGCGGCCAGGTGCCTCAAGCGCATGGCTCAGGCCTCCGCCGCGCGGCGGCGCGACCAGCGGCGCCAGGTCAGCCCCAGCGCCAGCAGGATCACCAGCGCCGGCATGGCGAAGATGTTGATCAGCTTCAGACGATCGCCAAGTGACTCGATATCGGCATTGAGGCGATGCTGCACATCGCGCAGCTCCTTGCGCATGCGCAGCTTCTCGTCCTGGAAGCGGAGTATCTCGGCCTGCTGCTGCGGGCTCAGCGCCTGCGCCTGGCCGTCTGCGCCAGGCTGCTGCAGGGCGGCCAACTGTTGCTCGAGTCCATCAAGCTGCTGCTGCAGCCGCTGCTCGCTGCTGCGGTAGCGCTGCTCGGCGCTGCGACGCAGGGCGGCGACGCGCTCGAAGGGTCGCGCCGCCGTGGCGCGGGTGCGTACCCCGATCAGATCGGCGTTGCCGACCAGGTTGTCCACGGCGTTGTAGACGAAGTCGCCGTTGCTGGCGAAGGGGTTGTAGACCGGCTGGCCCAGGAATTCATTCACCTGCACCCACATCCGGTCCGCCAGCACGTCGGTGTCGGCGACGATGACAAGATTCACCGGCTCACGACTCTGGGCCAGGTGCTGGTCGTCGCTGCGATCGGCGAAAGCGCTGACCAGGGGGCCGGTGAAGCGCGCGGCGATAACGTGGGGCTGGCCGCCGGCACGGAAATTCTTGCGCAGCTGGTCGGGATCCGCGCTGGCGTCGCGTACGGCGCTGACGTCGCCGAGCGCCGAGGCGCTGGAACTCTGGGCCAGCGCGTCCATGACCAGGCTCGAGTCGCGACTCAAGCCCAAAGCGCCGGCGCTGGAGAAATTCAGGGTCTCAAGCTCGCCGGTGACCACGTCGTCCGCGTTCAGGGCATCGCGACCCAGGCCCAGCACGGCCAGGTGGCGTACGGGCAGGCCGTTCGGATCGGGCTGCACCTGCAGCGCATGCTTGTCGTCGAGCACCAGCCGGGTCGGGTCGAACTGGATGCCCCAAGCCTGGAACAAGCTCGGCAGGTCCGAGCTGCGCGGGATGGCCACCGACAGCGGATCCAGCGGATCGATCGCCGACTCGTCGGCTTCCGAATCCGGGTCGACAAAGACCAGCAGGCGGCCGCCGCGCATCACGAACTGGTCGATGGCGTAAAGCGTTTGCTCGGGCAGCTCTTTTGGGTGCACCAGCATCAGCAGGTCCACGTCGTCGGCGATCACGCTGGGATTGCCCTGCAGGCGACGCAGCTCGAACAGCTCGGTGATCTGTCGGTCCACCACCCAGCCCGGACGATTGCGGCCCGCCGGATCCAGCGTCGGCCCGATCGGCAGGCCGCTGATCAGCGCCACCACCGGCTGGCGGTCGATGCTGAGCGTGGAAATGAGCTTGGCAACGTCGTATTCGAGGAAGGCTTCCTTGTCCGGCTGGATGAAGGGCATCACCGTCTCGCCGTCGGTGCTGTTGAGCCCCACCAGGCCGAAGAACAGCTTGTCGCCGCTGGTGCCCAGCGGGATCGACTGCAGGCCATAGGCGTCGGCCTGGTCCTCGGCCTCCGAGAACGGCTCCGGATCAATGACTTCCAGCGTCACCTGGCCGGCGCTGCGGGCGGCGACTTCCTCGAGCAGTTCGCGCACGCGGGTGGCGAAGACGCGGAACTGCTGCAGGTCGCGGGTGGCGTGTTCGGAGTAGTAAAGCTTCAGCCGCACCGGCTCTTCGACCCGACCGAGGATGTTCCGGGTGCCTTCGGACAGGGTGTACAGGCGCTTTTCGGTCAGGTCGAGGCGAGCGCCGCGCAGCAGCACCGAATTCAGCGCCACCAAGGCGACGAAACCCAGGGCCAGCAAGCCCAGGGCGAGCAAAGGGGCGGAGCGTCGGGAAAGTTTTTTCATGGCGTCAGTCGGCCTTCTTGAGGTCGATCACCAGCACGGTCGCCGCCAGCCAGGCCGCGATACAGAGCAGGAAGAAAACCACGTCGCGCAGGTCCAGCACGCCGCGGCTGATCGCCTGGAAATGAGTCAGGAAGCTCAGTCCCGCGAAGGCATCGACCCAGGCCTGTGGTGCCCAGCCGCGGACCAGGTCCAGCGCCATCGGGAAGCCCGCCAGCAACAGCAACAGGCAAACCACCACGGTCAGGATGAAAGCAACCACCTGGCTGCGGGTGGCGGCCGACAGTGCGCTGCCGATCGCCAGGAAGGCGCCCGCCATCAGCCAGCTGCCCAGGTAGCCCGCGAAGATGACGCCGTGGTCGGGATCACCGAGCCAGGCCACGGTGATCCACATCGGGAAGGTCAACGCCAGCGCCAGTCCCAGGAAAGCCCAGGCGGCCAGGAACTTCCCCAGCACCGCCTGCCAAAGCGCCAGCGGCAGCGTCAGCAGCAACTCGAGCGTGCCGGACTTGCGCTCCTCGGCCCACAGCCGCATCGCCACCGCGGGCGCCAGCAGCAGGTAGAGCCAGGGGTGGAAGCGGAAGAAAGGCTGCAGGTCGGCCTGCCCCGCCTCATAAAAGCCGCCGAGGTAGAAGGTGAACGCACCGGCAAGCACCAGGAAGATGACCAGGAACACCGCCGCCAGCGGCGTGGCGAAATAGCTGGCGAACTCGCGCCGGAAGACGGACAGCAGCGCGCTCATGCCTTGCCCTCCCCGGTAGTGATTCGCCGGAAGACTTCGTCGAGCCGGCCGCGCTCGGGCTGCAGTCCGCTGTAAACCACGCCACGCTGGCGCAGCCGGTCGGCCACGGCGTCGGCGGTGACCGGCCGGCCCTGCGGGAACACATACAGGCGACCATCGGCAGGATCTTGGTGGAAGCCACTGACGCCGGGCATGCCGTCGAGCGCGGCGCGCGCGGCGATGCTGTCGTTGGCCAGCAGCGACACCGCGCCCTGGAAGCGCGAGCGCGCCAGCAGTTCGGCCGGCGTCGCGTCGGCAAGCACCTTGCCGCGCGCGACGATCATGGCGCGACTGCAAACCGCCTCGACCTCCTCGAGAATATGGGTGGAAAGCAGCACGGTGCGCTCGCGCGCCAGCTCCCGGATCAGACCGCGCACCTCGTGCTTCTGGTTCGGGTCGAGGCCGTCGGTGGGCTCGTCGAGGATCAAGGCGGGCGGATCATGCAGGATCGCGGCCGCCAGGCCGACGCGACGCTTGAAGCCCTTCGACAGCGTGTCTATCGGCTGGTGCAGCACGTCTTCCAGCGACAGCCGCCCCAGCACCGACGCCAACCGCTCGCGGCGGTGGGCACCGCTCAGGCCACGTACGTCAGCAATGAAACCGAGGAAGCCACCGGGCGACATTTCGCCATAGCCGGGAGCGCCCTCGGGCAAATAGCCCAACGCGCGCCGCGCGGCCATCGGCTGGGCCTGTACGTCGTGGCCGCAGACTTTCGCGGTACCGGACGTAGGCGCCAGGAATCCGGCGATCATTTTCATGGTGGTGGACTTGCCGGCCCCGTTTGGGCCAAGGAAGCCGAGCACTTCGCCGGGCTCGACCTTGAAGCTGATGCCGTCCACGGCCAGCAGGCGGCCGTAGCGCTTGTGCAGGGCGTGTGCCTCGATCATCGGGTGCGGTCTCGCTGGCTACGGTTTCGTCGGGCTGCCGGCCCAGGAACACCGGAAACGACAGGGCGGGCACTCGGCCCGCCCTGCGGTGTTGTTGCTTAGGCGGCGACCGCCTCGGGCTCGGCCTCGGCCTCGTCGGCATCCGCCGGCGGAGCGGCGTCACCTTCCTGCTCAGGCAGCGGCGCGATCACGCGCGGAGCCGGGGCATCGGCGCCCTCGATCCGGATCGGCCAGTAAGCGTTGAACTCCGCGTCCTCGGCCAGCATGTCCTTGATCTCGCCCAGGTACTCCTCGTACGGGCGATCGGTAGGCTCATGGCCGCGGACCAGCGCCCAGGCGCGGATCAGGTCACGGATGCGGGCCAGACCCGGCGACGGACCGGTGTAGGTGGTCTTGGCGGCACGCGTAGCAGGAATCTGGGCGTAAACGACCGGACCCTCGACCTTGACGTCGAACGTTTCCAACGGCGCGTTCGGGTCGAGCACCGGGGCGACGTCGGCCACGGCCTCGGCGGCCTCGGCTTCCTCACCCTCGACGGCGTCGCCGGCGACTTCGGCCGGACCCGTGCCCTTGCGACGGATCGGCACGACGACGTCGAAACCATAGGTATCGGAACCGAACTCGTTGGTGACGATTCGCATCGGGCCAGCGGCCTCGAGCTCGTTCTTCTCCATCACCTGGTCGATCCACTTGCGCTGGTTCGTCATCGCCAGGGCGATGTCGTCATTGGCGCGCTTGGCGGCGGTGGTGACCAGCAGCACGTTCTGGGCCGGCAGCTCGACAATCTCGAAGCCAGGCTCATGGTTGCTGTAGTCGAAGCGCGGAATGGTGGTCAGCAGGTTGCTGAGCTTGGTCAGGCCGCGCTTGATGTCGGCGCCGACTTCGCTGTTCACGTACAGGGTGCCGGAATAGCGACCCAGCAGGTCCCAACCGTAGTCCACCGTGTAGCGCTGGGTGATCTCGATGTTCTGGTTGCGCTGGCCGGTCCGCTCAAAGCGGAAGGTCATGCGCTTGTTCGAGCCACGGTCCGGCGTGTCGATCGCATAGACGATCTTCTCGCCCGGAACCACCTCGACGATCTCCCACGTGCCCTGGCCAATCGAATGCTGGCTGGAGCTGAACGCGAGCGCGGCGCCGACGCCGGTCTCGGGACCGGAGGTGGTGAGCTGCATGCGCGGGTCGTGGTTGATCAGCGCATTCCAGTCCTTGAACCGGGTGAAGCCGCTGAGAATGTCGTTCACGGTCGACATCGGGCGATTGGTCTCGACCGAGTGCGAAACAGTGCGCGTAGCAGGCAGGAACAAGCCGATCACCACGAACAGGGCGAGGACGATCAGCAGGGAAATAATCCACTCAATAACTCGGGTCATTCGGAAGCTCTCCAGGAACGGCCCTCGACTGGTCCACATGCCCAATCGCAGGAAGCCGGGAGGATAACAGGTCAGCCAGCCGCCCGGCAGGGGGCGACCGGAAATCGTCGCAAACCCCGCACCGGGCGGGGTCTCAGGCCTTATACCAGCTTGAGTTCGAAGGCTTTGAGAACGGCCCGGGTGCGGTCACGCACGCCCAGCTTGGACAGGATGTTGGAGACGTGGTTCTTGACCGTCCCCTCCGCCACGCCGAGCGAATTGGCGATCTCCTTGTTGGAGAAGCCGCCGGCCATCAGGCGCAGGATCTCGGTCTCGCGATCGGTCAGCGGATCCGGCTGTTCCAGGCTGACGAATTCGTTCTGGAGGCCCTCCAGTCCGGACAGCAGGCGCTGGGTCACGGCCGGCTGCACCAGCGACCCGCCCTGGGCCACGGTCTGGATGGCATTCACCAGCTGGTCCAGGGACACATCCTTGAGCAGGTAGCCGCGCGCGCCGGCGCGGATTCCCGCCAGCACCAGCTGATCGTCGTCGAAGGTGGTCAGGATGATGGTCGGCGGCAGCTGGCCCTGGGCGGTCAGCGCCTGCAGCGCCTCGAGGCCGGACATCACCGGCATGCGCATGTCCATCAGGACGACGTCGGGCTTGATTTGCGGGATCAGCTCGACCGCCTGGCGGCCGTCGCCGGCCTCGGCAACCACCTCGATGCCATCGGCCAACTCAAGCAGGGATTTCACGCCCTGGCGCACCAGGGTCTGGTCGTCGACCAGGCAGACACGGATCATGCGGCGTTCTCCAAGGGCAAACGGATGTCGAGCGCGAAACCCTGCCCGCGCCCGGTGATGATATCCACCCGGCCGCCGTAGGCGCCCAGGCGTTCGCGGATACCGCGCAGCCCGTTTCCGGGCAAGGTTTCGCCGTCGACTCCGCGGCCGTCGTCGCGGGCCTGTATCCGGGCCTCCCGCAGGTCGCGGGTGATGCTCAGCCACAGCGTCGAGGCACCGGCATGGCGCACGGCATTGGTGATGATTTCCTGGGTGCAGCGCAGCAGCACATGGGCGCGCTCCGGGTCTTCGATGGAGAGCGGCTCGGCCAGATCCAGCCGGATGTCCAGCGCGGGCACGCCCTCGACCAGGGTGCGAATGGCGCCGCTGAGGTCGATCGCGCCTTCGTCGCGCATCTCGCTCACCGCTTCACGCACGTCGGTGAGCAGGAGTTTGGCCAGGGTGTGGCTCTGGCGCACGTGTTCCTGGGCGCGGCCCTCGGTGAGGTGGCCAGCGACTTCCAGGTTGAGGCTCAAGGCGGTGAGATGGTGGCCGAGCAGATCGTGCAGCTCGCGGGAGATCCGCACCCGCTCGCTCATTCGCGAACTCTCGGCCAGCAGCGCGCGGGTGGCGCGCAGTTCGGAGTTCAGGCGCCGCTGCTCCTCGCGGGCTTCAGCCTGGCGGCGAGCGACCAGGCCGATCACCATCGCAAAGCTGGAATAGCCCACGTAGGTCATCGCCTGCAGCACCGCGAACCCGGGGGTGAAACCCTCCATCTTGCTGAAAATGGGCACCAGGGCCGCGTGCTGGAGCACCAGCCAGAGCACGCCGACCCGCAGCGGCACCAGCCAGGGGATGACGCCGGCGATGATCATCATCAGCACCGCGCCGACACCGCTGCCGGTCTGGTAGCTGACCACGATGGCCGACACCGTCAGCGCCGCCAGCAGCACGATGTCGGCCAGCCGGCGCTTGCGCAGGCCCAGGGCCCGGGTCATCTGCCAATAGATCAGCCCGAACGCACCATAGGCCAGGATGAGCACCAGCAGGCCGGGGTTGAGGATGGATGGGCCGGACTCGGTGGCTTCGATCGCGGGGAAGTACCAGGTCAGCGCCACCACCGGAATGCCGACGACCGCCCAGGTGAACAGGCCGGAGTAGCGCAGCAGCTGGGTGTGGGAGAGTCGGTTGAGCATCCCGGCATCATAGGCCGGCGAACGCAGCGCCGTTCCACCCCGGAAGTCATGCCCGGGCAACGATTTTCCGGCACCGCCCCCGGGGACGGCGCCCGTGCGATAATCCCGCCCCGATCGCCCGCCAGCGCCTCTCGCCCGCGGCCCCCACGCCATCGGAGTCCCAAAGACAATGCCGATCACCATCCGCGACGTGCGAGAGCACGAGCTGGATTCCGTACTTGCCCTGAACAATGCGGCCGGGCCGTCCATCCTGCAGATGGATGCCACCAAGGCACGATTCTTCTGGGAGTATGCCGAATACTTCCGCGTCGCCGAACAGGACGGCCAGATCACCGGCTTCCTGGTGGCCCTGTCGCAGGACGCGCCTCACGACAGCCCGAACTTCGCCTGGTTCAAGGAGCGTCAGCCGCGCTTCCTGTACATCGACCGCATCGTGATCGCCCGGCCCCGCCGCGGCGGCGGCCGCGGCCGTGCCTTCTACGCCGACGTTCAGAGCTTTGCCGAACTGCGCTGGCCGCAGCTTTGCTGCGAGGTCTTCCTGCAGTCTGGCAACGACCCGGCCCTGCTCTTCCACGGCAGCTTCGGTTTCCGCGAGGTCGGTCAACAGGTCATGCCCGGCACCGACATCCGGGTTTCGATGCTGACCAAGGAAATGTGCAGTTATCCCTTCGTGCAGCAGACCTACGGCACCGGGCTTCCAGACCAGCCCTGGCTGCAGGCACGGGCCCTGCCCGGCCGCCGCGCCCCCCTGGCGACGGGAACCTGAGCATGGCCACCCCCCCGATGGATTACGAACAGGCCGGCGAACTCAAGTTCGGCCAGGTCGGCATCGCCAACCTGCGCGTGCGCACGCTCGACCCCGAGCGACTGGGCGCCGAAATGGCCGAGCGCGTGCAGCGCGCGCCGAAGCTGTTCGCCCGCGCCGCCGTCGTGCTTGACCTCGGCGGCCTGAGCCGCTGCCCGGACGCTGCGCAGACCGGTGCCGTGATCGAAGCCCTGCGCGCCGCCGGCGTGCTGCCGGTGGCCCTGGCCTACGGCACCCGCGACATGGACGAGCTGTCCCAGGCAGTTGGCCTGCCGCTGCTGGCCAAGTTCCGCGCCGCCTACGAGCGCGACGGCGAGGCCGAGCCGGCGCTGCGCCGGGCCCCTGCCGAACCGGCTCCGGCCGCCGCGCCCGCCGCCGCACCGGCTCCGGCCCGCGCGGCCGAACCCGGCCTGATGCACGTGCACCCGGTCCGCTCGGGCCAGCAGGTCTACGCCCAGGACCGCGACCTCACGGTCTGCGCCACGGTCGGCGCCGGCGCCGAGGTGATCGCCGACGGCTCCATCCACGTGTACGGGGCCTTGCGCGGCCGCGCCCTCGCCGGCGCCGGCGGCCTGGCCTCGGCACGCATCTTCTGCCGTGAATTCCACGCAGAGCTGGTCGCCGTGGCCGGGCACTACAAGGTGCTGGAGGAGATTCCCAAGGAACTGCTGGGCAAGGCCGTGCAGATCTGGCTGGACAATGACAAGCTGCGCATCGAACAGCTCGACTGAAACCCCATCATAAGCGCCACCAAAGCGCATCGTTACGGAGAAGAACATTGGCTGAAATCATCGTGGTCACCTCGGGCAAGGGCGGCGTCGGCAAGACCACCACCAGCGCCAGCATCGCCTGCGGGCTGGCCAAGGCCGGCAAAAAGACCGCCGTCATAGACTTCGACGTCGGCCTGCGCAACCTGGACCTGATCATGGGCTGCGAACGTCGGGTGGTTTACGACTTCGTCAACGTCGTCAATGACGAAGCCAACCTCAAGCAGGCCCTGATCAAGGACAAGCGCTTCGACAACCTGTTCGTGCTGGCCGCTTCGCAGACCCGCGACAAGGATGCGCTGACCCTGGAAGGCGTCGAGAAGGTGCTCAAGGCACTGGCCGATGACGGCTTCGACTTCATCGTCTGCGACTCCCCCGCCGGCATCGAGAAAGGCGCGTACCTGGCGATGTATTTCGCCGACCGCGCCGTGGTCGTGGTGAACCCGGAAGTGTCCTCGGTGCGCGACTCCGACCGCATCCTCGGCCTGCTGGCCTCCAAGACCCGCAAGGCCGAGAAGGGCGAACGCGTGCAGGAACACCTGCTGCTTACCCGCTACAGCCCCAAACGCGTGGAGGCCGGCGACATGCTCTCGATCGGAGACGTGCAGGAAATCCTCGGCCTCGACGTGGTGGGCGTGATCCCGGAGTCGCCGGAAGTACTGCAGAGCTCCAACGCCGGCGTGCCGGTGATCCTGGACGAGACCTCACCTGCCGGCCAGGCCTACACCGATGCCGTCGCCCGCATCCTGGGCGAAGACCGCCCGATGCGTTTCACCACGGTCGAGAAGAAAGGTTTCTTCTCCAAGATGTTCGGGGGTTGAATCATGGGAATTCTTGACTTCCTCACCCAGCGCCACAAGAACACCGCCAACGTCGCCAAGAGCCGCCTGCAGATCCTGATCCAGCAGGAGCGTTCGATGCGCGGCGCGCCCGACTACCTGCCGCTGCTGCAGCGCGAGCTGCTGGACGTGATCCGCAAGTACATCAACGTCGACGCCGATGCGGTGAAGGTGGACTTGCACAAGGACGGCGACAACGACCTGCTCGATATCTCGGTCGCGCTGCCGGACAAGGCTACGCCTGCCGCCAACGGCTGACCGGTGCTGACCCTGGCCGACATCGGCTTCGCCGCCCCGGCGGCGCTGCTGGCCCGGCACGGGCTGCGCCTGGTACCGGTGGCTGCCGGGGACACCATCCCCGGCAGTTACTGGGGCGAGTGTGAAGCGGGCCTGATCGGCACCGAGGTCTTCGCCCGCCCCGACACGCCCGTGCACTCGCTGCTGCACGAGGCCTGCCACCTGATCGTGATGCCGGCCGAGCGTCGCGCCGCGGTCCACACCAACGCCACCGACTCGGTTCCCGAAGAGGACGCCGCCTGCTGCCTGCAGATCCTGCTGGCCGACGAACTGCCCGGCGTCGGCCGCGACCGCCTGATGGCCGACATGGACGCCTGGGGCTACAGCTTTCGACTGGGTTCGGCGCGAGCCTGGTTCGAGCGCGACGCCGAAGACGCCTTCGCCTTCCTCGCCGAACGCCAGCTCCTCCCCTTGTAGGAGGGCCTTCAGGCCCGAAGCTCTCCGCCAAAAGCTTCGGGCCTGAAGGCCCTCCTACAGGCTGCGCTTGCGCCGCTTTGGTGAGGGGTCTAGCCTGCCGGAACCCTGCCCCGAGCAGAGCATCCCGACCAGAAACCGGAGCCTTCCCCGTGAAATCCCAACGCGCCCTGCTGGCGCTCGCCATCTCCACCAGCCTGCTGCTCGCGGCCGGCTGCTCCAAGTCCGACCCCGACCAGGCCGCCGCCGGCAAGCCCGGTGCCCCCGCCGCTTCGACCGAAGATGCCGACGCCTTCGTGGCGCGCGTCAACACCACGGTCAAGGACATGACGCCGGAGATGACCTCCGCCGCCTGGCTGGGCGCCACGTTCATCAGCCCCGACAGCCAGCGCCTGGAAGCGGCCGCCAACGAGCGTTGGCTGGCCACCAACAACGCCTTCGTCGAGCAGGCCAAGACCTACGACGCCGAAGGTCTGTCACCCGCCACGGCGCGGGCCCTGCACCTGCTCAAGGTCAGCGCCTCGATGCCCGCCCCGCGCGACCCGGCCAAGCTCAAAGAGCTGGCCGACATCGCCAGCCGCATGGGCGCCACCTATGGCGCCGGCAAATGGTGCGTGGGCGACGACTGCAAGGACATCGGCCAGGTGTCCGCGATCCTCGCCGACACCCAGGGCAGCAGCTACGAAGAAATGAAAGCTGCCTGGGAAGGCTGGCACACCATCGCCCAG
This sequence comes from Arenimonas alkanexedens, assembly GCF_054781355.1. Taxonomy (NCBI): domain Bacteria; kingdom Pseudomonadati; phylum Pseudomonadota; class Gammaproteobacteria; order Lysobacterales; family Lysobacteraceae; genus Arenimonas; species Arenimonas alkanexedens. The sequence continues at coordinate 776,955 of NZ_BAAGUO010000001.1, read as the reverse complement.
CCGATCCGCAAGGATTACCAGCGCTTCGTTGAACTGACCAACCAGGGCGCCACCGAAATGGGCTTCGCCAACACCGGCGACGTCTGGCGCGCGGGCTACGACATGCCGGCCGACGAGTTCAAGGCCGAGGCCGACCGTCTCTGGGGCCAGGTGCAGCCGCTGTACGAACAGCTGCAGTGCTACACCCGCGAGAAGCTGGTGGAGAAGTACGGCGCGCAGGGCCAGGTTGACGGCATGATCCCGGCCCATCTCACCGGCAACCTGTGGCAGCAGGACTGGGGCAGCCTGTGGCCGCTGCTCGAGCCATACCAGGGCGTGGGCAGCCTGGATATCAACACCGCACTGCAGAAGCAGCGTGACGCGATCCTTTCCGAGATGGTGTCCAACGCCGGCGGCATGGGCAAGCTGACCGCCTCGCAGCAGGTCGAATTCGAACGCAAGGCCGATGTCGAGATGGCCACGCGCATGACCAAGCTGGCCGAGAGCTTCTACACCGGCCTGGGCATGCCGGCCCTGCCGGAAAGCTTTTACGAGCAGTCCATGCTGGTGCAGCCGCGCGACCGCGACGTGGTCTGCCATGCCAGCGCCTGGCAGATGAACTCGGATGCCTCCGACGTGCGCATCAAGATGTGCATCAAGGCCAACGAGGAAGAGCTGACCACCATCTACCACGAGCTCGGCCACATCTATTACTACCTGGCTTACAAGGGCCAGCCGCCGATGTTCCAGACCGGCGCGCACGATGGCTTCCACGAAGCCATCGGCGACACCATCGTGCTGTCGATGACGCCGGACTACCTTGCGTCCATCGGCCTGGTGGACAAGCCGGCCGTCAGCCAGGAAGCCGTGATCAACTCGCAGATGCGCATGGCGCTGGCCAAGGTCGCCTTCCTGCCCTTCGGCCTGATGATCGACCAGTGGCGCTGGGGCGTGTTCGACGGCTCGATCGCGCCGGACCGCTACAACGCGGCCTGGTGGGAGCTCAAGGCGAAGTACCAGGGCGTGGCCCCGGCCGGCGGCCCGCGCGGCGAAGAGTTCTTCGACGCCGGCGCCAAGTACCACGTGCCGGGCAACACGCCCTACACGCGCTACTTCCTGTCGCACATCCTGCAGTTCCAGTTCTACAAGTCGCTGTGCGATGCCTCGGGCCACACCGGCCCGCTGTACACCTGCAGCTTCGCCAACAACCCGGAAGCCGGCAAGCGCTACTGGGCGATGATGGAGCGCGGCGCCAGCCAGCCCTGGCAGCAGACGATGAAGGAACTGACCGGCGGCGAGCAGATGGACGCCTCGGCGGTGCTTGAATACTTCGCGCCGCTGCAGACCTGGCTGCAGGAACAGAACGAGGGCAAGACCTGCGGTTGGGAAGCCGCCAAGTCCTGATCCCAAGGCCGGGGCGAAAGCCCCGGCCAGGTAGGAGGGCCTTCAGGCCCGAAGCTTTTCGGCCAAGAGCTTCGGGCCTGAAGGCCCTCCTACCTACGGCCAAGAGCTTCGGGCCTGAAGGCCCTCCTACCTACGGCCAAGAGCTTCGGGCCTGAAGGCCCTCCTACAGAATTCCGTCATGAACCCTCGCCTGCCTGACGCCCTCGCCCCGCAAGCCTTGTCGCACGCGCTGTCGCTCGACGCGGCGTTCTATACCGGCGACGACATGGTCCGGCGCGACCGCGAGGCCGTGTTCGCCCGCAGCTGGCAGTTGGTCGGCCACGAGACGGCGCTGGCCGCGGCCGGCGACCACGTGGTCACCGATGTTGGCGGTATCCCGGTCGTGGTGATCCGCGACACCGAGGGTCGCCTGCGCGCCTTCCACAACGTCTGCCGACATCGTGCCGGCCCACTCGCCACCTGCGACGGCAAAGGCGCCAAGGTGCTGCGCTGCAAGTACCACGGCTGGACCTATACGCTCGACGGCGTGCTGCGCAGCGCGCCGGAAATGCAGGCCACCGAGGATTTCGTACTCGCAGAAGTACGGCTGCCGGAGCTGCGCGTGGACACCTGGCAAGGCCTGGTGTTCGTGGCCGGCGACGGCGCGGTGTCCTTCGCGGACTTCAGCCGCGGCCTCGATGGTCCGCTGCGCGGCCTGTCCCCCAAGGATTTCATCTTCCACCGGCGCTTCCGTTACGAAGTGGCCTGCAACTGGAAGGTCTACTGCGACAACTATCTCGAGGGCTACCACGTCCCGCATATCCATCCCGGCCTGAACAGCCTGCTCGATTACCGGCAATACGTGACCGAGTGCGGCGACTGGTTCTCCTATCAGTACAGCCCGTTGGCCAGTGACGCCGGTCTCTACGGTGACGGCGACGCGGTTTACTACTTCATCTATCCCAATACGATGCTCAACCTGCTGCCCGGGCGGCTGCAGTCCAATCGCGTGCTGCCGCTGGGCGTCGACCGCTGCATCGTCGAGTTCGACTACTACTACGCGCCCGGCGATGACGCCGCGGGCCGGCACCAGGCCGACCATGATTTCGCGCACCAGGTGCAGGACGAAGACATCGAAATTTGCGAGCACGTCCAGCGCGGACTGGCTTCAGGTTCGTACGTGCCGGGCAGGCTCAACCCGCTGCGCGAAAACGCCGTTCATCACTTTCAGGAACTGCTTCGCTCAGCGTATCGCGTCGACTGAGCGCGCCTGGCGCGCGCCGTGGGCCAGGTACCAGCGCCACAGGGCGTAGGCGACCGCGGTAAAGGCGGAGGCGGTCAAGGCCAGGGCCAGCCCGCTATGGCTGACCAAGGGTGACAGCAAGCCGGCGATCGCCGCGTTGGAGACCAGGCTGACGAAGGCCTGCATCGAGGACGCACTGCCGCGCTGGCGCGGGTACATGTCCAGGATCGACAGCGTCACGATCGGGAACACCAGCGCAATGCCGAACGCCCCCAGGGCCGTCGGCAGGACCGCCCAAGGCAAGGACGGTGCGTCAGTAAGGACGTTGTAGCCGATGTTGTAGACGGCGGCGACGCCGCAGCACAGGAAACCCCACTCCACCAGCTTGCGCCCGCTGACCCGCCCGGCGGCGCGGCCGCTGGCGAAGGCGCCCAGCATCATGCCGCCGATGGTCGGCGCGAAAAACCACACGAAGCCCTGCTCGCCCAAGCCCAGGAGATCCATCACGAAGGCCGGCGCCGACGCGATGTACAGGAAGAGTGCGCCGAAATTTGCGGTACCCACCAAGGTCAGCAGCCGAAAACTGCGGTTCGACAGCATCGTGCCGTAGTCGCGCGCCAGGCTGACTGGATGCAGCGGCACCCTTTGTTCCGGTGGATGCGTCTCGGGCAGGCCCCAGGCCGTGAGCAACATCAGCAGCACGCCGAAACCCGCCAGGAACCAGAAGATCCCGTGCCAGTTTGAGAAGCCCAGAATCCAGCCGCCGATCACCGGCGCGATCGCCGGCGCGATGCCGAAGATCATGGATATCTGGCTCATCATCCGCTGCGCGTCGTCGCCGTCCAGGCAGTCGCGCACCACCGCCCGCCCCACGATCATGCCCACGCCGGCCGACAGGCCCTGCAGCGCGCGGTAGACCAGCATCGTCGTCAGGTCGGTCGCCAGCGCGGCGCCGACCGAAGCCAGGGTAAAGATCGCAATACCGGCCAGCAGTACTTTCTTCCTGCCGATGGCGTCCGAAATCGGGCCATGGAACAGCGACATCGCCGCATACCCGACCAGGTAAACGCTGATGGTCTGCTGCATCGCGACCTTGCCCACGCCCAGGTCAGCCGCCATCACCAGAAAGGCCGGGAACACGGTGTCGATCGAGAACGGACCGAACATGGCCAGACCGCCCAGGATCAGGGCCAGTCGCGCGCGGGAGATGGAAAGATGAGGGGTCATCGAAAGCCGGGGCTGAAAACGGTGCCAGCATACAATCACGCCCACGGTGTCGCGTGATCCTGGTCGGCTTGGCCTTCGCCATGCGCCGGGGTATCGTCGGTTCATCCGCGCCCCGGCCTCATCTCATGCCCCCCGTTTTCCGCTGGCCAATTACTCGCCGTCACGCCGCCCTGCTTTGCTTGGCGCTGGCACCAACTGCGCTGCTTGCGCAAGAAGCGGTCCCGCCGCCGCCAGAAGTTCGCGAGGCCGTCCTGTCCGGGCTGGATGCCGCACGTCCCTGGCTGCAGCTGTTGGCCACGGCCAGCGGACCCGACGGCGAACGTCGGATGCACCGCGCGATCGGCCAAATATACGTGGCCGCCCCGGATCCTGGCCGCGCCATCGTGCACTGGCAAGCGGCCGCACGCGCCGGCCTGCAAACCGGTGACCCGCGACTGTGGGCGAACGCTCTTTCGCAGCTGAGCAACCTGGGCTACCGAACGGGCGACTTTGCCTTGGCCATGGACGCCGAGCGACGCGCTCGCGACGCAGCGCGTCGTTTTGGCCTGCGCCGCGAGGAAATCCGCTCCACCCTGGACATGGGCACCCTCGCGGTCTTCGCCAATAACTACGACGAGGCCGAGGGATACCTGCGCACCGCGCTCGCCGGCTACCGCGACATCGGCGACTTGCCGGGCGAAGCGCGTGCCTTGCGTGGCCTGGGTCGGCTGATGGACAACCGCGGCCGCTATGCGTCGGCGATCACGCTGCAGGTGGATGGACTGGCGAAAATGCAGGGCGTGGGCAGCCCCATGGACCTGTCCGAGAGCTATTTCTCGATCGGCCGCCTTTTCATGAATCTGGAAGACTACGAGGCGGCCGAGACCAGCCTGGACAAAGCGCTGGAGCTGCTTCCCGACACCCCCAACTTCTTCCCGCGCGGGTTGAATTTGAATAATCGCGCCATGGTCCATCGCATGCGCGGCCAGCCCGAGCAGGGGCTGGCGGATATTGATGCCGCGCTTGCCATCATGGTCGCCAACGGCAGCGTGCCGGGCCAAGCCATGGGTCGCACCGAACGCGGCAAGCTCTTGACCCTGCTGGAGCGAAATGAGGAGGGCCTGGAGGAAGGCATTGCCGCGCTGGCGCTGGCACGCCAGGTCGGCGAAGCCGCCATGGTTGGTGATGCCCTGCTCGCCGTGTCCTCGACCTACAACGAGATGGGTCGCCACGCCGAATCGAAGGTACTGGCCGAGGAAGTAGTCGCAATTGGCGAAGCCACGAACAACGATCGCTACCGCAGCGACGGCGCGCTGGAAATGGAAAAGGCGCTGGCCGGGCTCGGGCAGCCAGCCGAGGCCCTGCGCTTCAGCCGCCTCGCCCGCGAAGCGCAGCAGCGTATCGCCGGCCCGGGGCGGCTGGGTCGTTTGGCACAAGACAGTGCACCCGCCGAGCTGGCCCAGGCGCGCGAGCGGCTACTGACCCTGGCACGCGCGCCCACGCCAACCGCAGCCCGCCCGCCGACCGATACCGTCGTGCCGGTGTCAGGCGAGCCCGGCGTATCGCCGTCGCTGATGGCCGGCCTGGCCGTGCTCGCGCTGCTGCTGGCCTGGGGCCTGGTGCGGACGGTGCGGCGACTTCGGCACACGCATCAAGAGAAGGAACGGATCAGCGAACGGCAGCGCGAGCTGGAGTCAGCGCATACGGACCTGCAGTCGAAATCCGAACGCCTTCGCCAACAGGTGACGCTGGACCCGCTCACGGGCTGCCTGACCCGAGGCGCCTTTGCCGGCGAATTGTCCGCGCTGCTGGTACACGCCAACCATCATGGGCGCAGCGTCGCGCTGCTGGTTTTCGATCTGGATAACTTCAAAGCCATCAACGACCAGCACGGGCATCTGGCGGGCGACGACGCCCTGCGCCTGGTCACCGGCATCGCCCGCGCAAAGCTGCGCAGCGACGACCTGCTGGGACGCTTTGGCGGCGACGAGTTCCTGATTGCCTGCGAAGGCATGGACCTGCCGACGGCCGAAGCTCTGGCCGAACAGATCCGTTTCGACGTGGCCTGGCGCGCACCCACCCCAGCAGCGGATACCCCCGGCCTTTCGATCAGCGTCGGCGTCGCCACCAGCGACCGTTCCTGCGGCTACGACCCCGAATCCCTGTTCCACCGCGCCGACACCGCGCTTTACGCCGCCAAACGAGGCGGCCGCAACCGCGTCCAGGTGGATGCACCCGGTGACACGACGCCAAGCGAAAGCCGCCGCGCGCGCCACTGGGGTGAGGCGCTGGCCGACTGAGCCCGCTAGCCGGCGCCCAGCACGGGGCCAAGGGCGAGGTACAGCCCGATGACGACAATCCCCACGAACACCAGCCTGAGTACGAAAGCCGTGATCTTCCAGGCCAGCACCAGGCCCAGCACCACCATGAAAATTCCCAACCAGCTCATATGCTTGCTCCTCGATGCGACAGGGGCATCCTATGGCCCGTGGGCCGGTAGAATGGCGACATCGTAGTCCGCCCGAGCCTGACCCCCGCATGACCGAACCAGCCCGCCCCACGTTCCACGGCTTTGAGCAGATCCCTTTGCGCGAGTACGCCGAGCGCGCCTACCTCGACTATTCGATGTACGTGGTGCTCGACCGCGCCCTGCCCTTCCTCGGCGACGGCCTCAAACCGGTGCAGCGCCGCATCATCTACGCCATGAGCGAACTGGGCCTGGGCGCGACCGCCAAGCCCAAGAAAAGTGCGCGCACCGTCGGCGACGTGATCGGCAAGTTCCACCCGCACGGCGACAGCGCCTGCTACGAGGCCCTGGTGCTGATGGCCCAGCCGTTCTCGTATCGCTATCCGCTGATCGAAGGCCAGGGCAACTTCGGTTCCACCGACGACCCGAAGTCGTTCGCGGCCATGCGCTACACCGAGTCCAAGCTCACCCCGATCGCTGAAGTGCTGCTGGGCGAACTGGCGCAGGGCACCGCCGATTGGGTGCCCAACTTCGACGGCACCCTGCAGGAACCCAGTTGGCTGCCTGCGCGCCTGCCGCACCTGCTGCTCAACGGCACCACCGGCATCGCCGTCGGCATGGCCACCGACATCCCGCCGCACAACCTCAACGAAGTGGTCAGCGCGGCCATCCGCCTGCTCGACGATCCTGATGCCAGCGTGCGTGACCTGTGCGAACACGTGCGCGGTCCTGACTACCCGACCACGGCCGAGATCATCACCCCGGCCGCCGACCTCGTGCAGATTTACGAAACCGGCCACGGCAGCGTTCGCGCCCGCGCCACCTGGGCCCGCGAGAACGCCAACATCGTCATCACCGCGCTGCCCTACCAGGTCTCGCCGTCGAAGATCATGGAGCAGGTGGCGATGCAGATGCGCGCCAAGAAGCTGCCCTGGCTCGAGGACCTGCGCGACGAGTCCGACCACGAGAACCCGGTGCGCCTGGTGATGGTCCCGCGCAGCAACCGGGTGGACGCCGAGACCCTGATGGGGCATCTGTTCGCCACCACCGACTTGGAAAAGAGCTTCCGGGTCAATTTTAACATCATTGGTCTGGACGGCCGGCCGCAGGTCAAGAACCTCAAGGCCTTCCTGGCCGAGTGGCTGCTGTTCCGCACCGACACCGTCGCCCGCCGCCTGCGCCATCGCCTCGACCGCGTCGAGCGCCGCCTGCACATGCTCGAGGCGCTGCTGGTTGCCTTCCTCAACCTCGACGAAGTCATCCGCATCATCCGCACCGAGGACGAGCCCAAGCCCGTGCTGATGGCGCGCTTCAAGCTCGACGAAGACCAGGCCGAGTACATCCTCGAGACCAAGCTCAAGCAGCTCGCGCGCCTCGAGGAAATGAAGATCCGCGGCGAGCAGGACGACCTAGCCAAGGAAGCCGAGAAGATCACGGGCATCCTCGAGTCCAAGGCCAAGCTCAAGAAGCAGGTCAAGGACGAGCTGCTGGCCGACGCCAAGAAGTTCGGCGACGCCCGCCGCTCGCCGCTGGTGCAGCGCGACGCCGCCCAGGCCATCAGTGAAACCGATCTGGTGCCAAGCGAGCCGGTGACCGTGGTGCTGTCGAAGAAAGGCTGGGTCCGCAGCGCCAAGGGCCACGATGTCGAGGCCGCCGCACTGAGCTATCGCGACGGCGACGGCCTGCTGCAGGCCGTGCGCAGCCGCAGCACCCAGCAAGTAGCCTTCCTGGACTCCAGCGGCCGCAGCTACTCGACGCTGGCGCACACCTTGCCCAGCGCGCGCGGCAACGGCGAGCCGCTCAGCGGCCGTTTCGCGCCGCCCGCAGGCGCCAGCTTCGTCGGCCTCGCGGCCGCGGAAAACGAAGCGCGTTTCGTCGTGGCCTCGAGCTGGGGCTATGGCTTCGTCACCCGGTTCGAAAACTTCACCGGTCGCAACAAAGCCGGTAAGGCACTGATCAACGCCGACGCTGCCGCTGACATCCTGGCCCCGGTGCCGGTGGTGGACGCCAAGACCGACTGGATCGTCAGCATCACCAGCGCCGGCCACCTGCTGGCCTTCCCGATCAGCGAACTGCCCGAGCTCGACAAGGGCAAGGGCAACAAGCTGGTGCAGATTCCGCCGGCCAGGCTCAAGTCGGGCGAGGAAAAAGTGGTTGCCGTCGCCAGTGTCAAGCAGGGCGGCGAACTGACCGTCTACTCCGGCCGCCAGAAACTGGTGCTGGGCTGGCGCGACCTGCAGGCCTACGAGGGCAGCCGCGCCAGCCGCGGCAACCTGCTGCCGCGCGGCTTCACCAAGGTGGACCGGGTCGAAGTGGGCGCATGAGCACCCTGCCTCCCTGCCCCGCCTGCGCGTCGGTCTACACCTACGAAGACGGCGCCCAGCTGGTCTGTCCCGAGTGCGGCCACGAGTGGTCGCCGGGCGAAGCGACCGAAACCAGTGAGGAAGTGAAGATCGTGCGCGACGCCAACGGCAACGCACTCGCCGATGGCGATACGGTCACCGTCATCAAGGACCTCAAGATCAAGGGCTCGTCCTCGGTGGTGAAGATCGGCACCAAGGTCCGCAACATCCGCCTGGTCGACGGCGACCACGACATCGACTGCCGCATCGAGGGCATCGGTCCGATGAAGCTCAAGTCCGGCTTCGTCCGTAAAGACTAGCCTGCCGCGGGTGCCGGCGCGCCAGTGCGCAGCATGTTGGTATCACCCATCATGATCGACCACAGCCGGCCGAAGCGTTTGAAAACGCTTTCCTCGATGTAGGGCACGCCGTGCTTGCGGCAGATGGCCTTGAGCTCAGGCGCCGCCTGCCGGTACTTGAGCAGAGGCAGGTCCGGCCAGACGTGATGCTCGATCTGGTAATTCAGATAGCCCTGCAGGTAGTCCTGGAGGTCGGTGCCGCCCGGGTAGTTAACCGAGCCGGCGCACTGCTGCAGGTAGAACTCGCCGCGGCTGCGGGGGCCGGTGTCGAAGCGATGGATGTCGTCGCCGGTGTGGTTGGGCGCGATGGTGACGAAGGTGATGACGTTGGCGACTACTTCGGCCAACAGTGAATTCACCAGCACCGCCAGCCAGGCGCCCATGCCGAGCGGCAGGAACAGCGCGGGAACTATGCCGAAGCGAACCAGGCCGTAAGGCAGCACGCAGCGGAGCCAGAACTCCGCGCCCCAGGCCGTGACCGGCAGCATCACTTTTTCGCCGGGAATGACCCAGCACTTCACGTCGCCCATGTTCGGCAGCGGATCGGTATTCGCCTGTGCGGCCGACTGGGCGCGGATCTTCCGGTGCTGCTTGAGCGCGAAGAAGGTATTGGGCGCGTAGTAGCTCAGCTTCCAGGTCATCATCAACAGGATGATCAACAGGCCCTTCACCGGTCGCGGCACCGCGCGGTGCCGGATGAACCAAGCGTTTCGCTCGACCAGGTCCGGATCGCGCTGCTGACCGGTGTGGTAATGGTGCAGTTCGTTGTGCTCGTGCGCCCAGGCGTCGGGATGCAGCCAGTCGAGCCAGTCCAGGTAGCGGCGCCAGCCCCTCGCGAAGTGCTTGCTGGTGAGGCGGGCCGGCATGCCAGGCACCGCGTCGTAACCGCGGTGCATCACCGGATGGGTGACGCAGGCCCAGCGGCCCATGTTGCCCAGGCCCATCAGCAGGGCGGAGAAGGGATTGGGCATGATCCACGCGACGGCGTAGCCCAGCACGGTGCAGACGCGCGCCCAGCGCGACATCTTCAACAGGTGCAGGCGGTCGGCATCGCCAAGATCGGCCTTCAGCCGCTTGTGCAAGGCATCGACCTCGGCCGCAAAGGCCTTGGCATCCACGCCGGCGAAGGGTGATGACTGGCTCAACGCCCGCTCACACGCTGGGTTTTACAGATCATCTCTTGGGTGCTCCAAGCCAGTGGCTCGGCAGGTTACACGGCATGCGCGACCCAGTGAGTGAGCCAGGACCCGTTTCAGGCCTGGCGCTGCCTGCTCGTCCTCGGTGGCGCGTGTATCAAGCCGGGTGACAGAGAACCTGCGGCCTCAGCCGGCCGACCTGCTGGCCGACCGGCGTTATAGTTGGGACGTCCCTTCTGGAGTCGACCATGCGCCTGCCCGCTACCGCCCTCCCGTTCGCCGCCTTCCTCGCACTGGCGCTGTTGACGCCGCAGCCGGTAGCCGCGCAAGAGGGCCCTCCCCCGCTCACTCCGGAGGAGAGCGAGGCGGCCGCGGCGCGCTACCAGCAGTACTGCGCGCTCTGCCACGGACCCGATCGCGCCGGCCATGCCAACGACCACGCGCCTTCGCTGCGATCGGCGTCCTTGCTGGGCTCGGGTTTTCCCGTCGTGATCCGCGAGGCGATCGCCTACGGCCGACCCGGAACGCCGATGGGTGGCTACCACGTCGAGATCGGCGGCCCATTGACGCGGCAGGACATCAGCCAGCTCACGCGCTGGCTGCTGGAAATGGCGCCCACCGAACCCGCCACGCTAGCCACCGCCGTCTCCGGCGACATCGCGCTGGGTGCGGAGGTCTATGGCCAGCATTGCGCCAGCTGCCACGGCGCCCAGGGCGAAGGCGGTACCGGCACCGCGCTCGGCAACGCCACCATGCTCGCGCTGACGCCCGACGGCTTCCTGCGCCACGCCATCGAGAACGGCCGCCAGGGCACGCCGATGGTCGCCTTCAAGGATGTACTCAGCCCGACCCAGATCGACGGCGTCACCGCCTTCCTGCGCAGCCGCAGCGCCGGCTGGGAAGTGCCGGCGCCCCGACTGCATGCGCCGCCGCCGCTGGACGCCTACGTGATCAATCCGGAGGCCGCCGCGCCAGAGTTCACGCTCACCGACGGCATGTACGTCAGCTCGGCTGAACTCGACCGCGAGCTCAAGGCGCGCAAGCGCATGGTGCTGCTCGACACCCGCGTCACCTCGATGTGGGAGCGCGCCCATATCGAAGGCGCGGTCCCCGGCCCCTACTACGCCAGCCGCGAAGAGGTGATGGCCAACCTGCCCACCGACGGCACCTGGATCGTCGCCTACTGCGAATGCCCCCGCGCCGCCGCCGAGTCGGTGGTGCGCAAGCTGCGCGAGGCCGGCGTGCCGAACACCGCCGTGCTTTGGGAGGGCATCCAGGGCTGGGTGAGCCTGGGCTATCCGGTGGTGCAGGGACGCGCGGACACCGCGGCCGCGCCGTGAAACCGCGCCCATTGGCTTCGGACTGAGCCGGGGCGGGCTGGTATCCTGCGGGCCTCGCCGGCAGCGGCGCTCCCCTTGGCCGAACCCGCGATGATCAACAACGACGTCCTGCGCAGCATCCGCTTCATGCTCGACCTGGCCGATGCCACCATCATCGAAACCGCCAAGCTGGCCGACCCCAGCTTCGACCTGGTGCGCGAAGACGTCGCGGCCTACCTCACCCGCGAGGGCGAGGAGGGCTTCGAGGAGTGCCCGGACGTTGTGCTGGCACATTTCCTGGACGGGCTGGTGATCCACTACCGCGGCGTCAATCCGGCCCTGCCGGCGCGCCCTGTGGAAAAGCGCATCACCAACAACCTCGTGCTCAAGAAGCTGCGCGTGGCCTTCGAGCTCAAGGACGTGGACATGCACCAGGCCTTCGAGGACGCCGGCCACCCGGTGTCGAAGCCGGAGCTGTCCGCTTTCTTCCGCCAGCCCGGCCACAAGAACTACCGCGCCTGCGGCGACCAGCTGCTGCGGAACTTCCTCAAGGGCCTGACCATGCGCAGCCGCGGGGTCTGAGCGGGCGCCTGAGCGACAGCCGGTCCGCGGATCTGCCTTCGACGGCTGCCCAGGGGCATATCAACCACGGCGACCGGTAAGGCCGCTACTGATCGCATGACGCCGCAAACCGTTCTTTCGTTCTAGTTCGAGCAAATCGAGCCGGCGCGCTGGTGGTCGGTCGATCCGGCCTTCGACGCCACACTGCGCGCTCGACGCGCTTTCGGCGGTCGAATGCAACTTCTTGATGATGTCCTTCATGCACAGCGAATCGCGCGCCATCCACGTCCTGGCCGAAACCCTTTACCGCGAACATGCGCCGCCGGCAAACCTGGACTTCGAACTGCGGCACAAGGCCATCGTCGGTCAATTCGGCCGCTATCCCCACCGCAATGCCATCCTCGGCCGCGACTCGACGCATGAAGAGATCGCCTTCCTGGCCAAGCCCGGCTCCAGCTTCTGAGGCAGAAACGAGAGGGGATGAACGGCGGGCAGACTTGAGCCATGCTGGGGGTCGGTCACTCACTGCCCCCTCCCCGCCATGCGCAAAGCCCTCCGCGTCTTCTCCCGCCTGCTGCTGGTCCTGCTGATCCTCGCCTTGCTGATGGCGGGCGTCGCCTGGTGGCTGGCGCGCGGCAGCCTGGCCACGCTCGACGGCGAGCTGGCGCTGGACGGCCTGTCGGCGCCGGTGACGGTGACCCGCGACGCACTGGGCGTGGCCACCGTGGAGGCGGCGAACGAGGCCGATGCCGCCCGCGCACTGGGCTTCCTGCACGCGCAGGAGCGCTATTTCGAAATGGACCTGCTGCGCCGCTCGGCAGCGGGTGAACTCTCGGCCTTGTTCGGCTCGCTGGCATTGGAGCGCGACAAGCAGGTTCGCGTGCATCGTCTGCGCGCGCGCATCGATGAGTCCCTGCGCACCATCGCCGGCGACCGCCTGCCGGTGCTCGAGGCCTACCGCGACGGCGTCAACGACGGCCTGCTGGCCCTCGACCGCAAGCCCTGGCCCTACCTGCTGCTGCAGGCCGATCCGGAGCCGTGGACGGTGCCGGACACCGCACTGGCGGGCTATGCGATGTTCTTCGACCTGCAGGACGAGAGTAACTCCCGCGAGCTGGCGCTCTGGCGTATCCGCGAAGTGGTGCCGGCGCCGCTGTACGACCTGATCGCTATCGACGGCAGCGAGTGGGACGCGCCGCTGTTCGGCGAGGCCCGCGGCAATGCCGTCCTGCCCGGTCCCGAGCTGCTCGACTTGCGCGCCCTGCCCACGCCGGACAACGGCGATGACTACGCCGTTTCCGAACCCGCGGCGCCGGGCAGCAACAACTTCGCGGTGGCCGGCTCGCGTACGGCCGACGGTCGCGCCATCGTCGCCAACGACATGCACCTGGGCCTGGGCGCCCCGAACCTCTGGTTCCGCGCCCGCCTGATTTACCCCGACACGCGCGCACCCGGCGGCCGGGTCGACGTCAGCGGCTTCACCCTGCCCGGTATCCCGGCGGTGATCGTCGGCAGCAATACCCACGTGGCCTGGGGCTTCACCAACAGCTACGGCGACTGGCTGGATTTCTATCGGGTCGAGTTCACCGACACGGAAAAGCGCAAGTACCGCGTCCCCGACGGCGTCGCCGCGCTGCGGGTGGACAGCGAATGGATTCAGGTCAAAGGCGGCGACCCGGTCGAGCTGATCGTGCGCGAAACCCGCTGGGGCCCGATCACCCGCGAGCTGCCCGACGGCAGCGCGCTCGCCCTGCGCTGGACGGCACAGCTGCCCGGCTCGCTCAACTTCGGCCTGGCCGACCTGGCCCACGTCGGCGGTCTCGACGAAGGCCTGGCGGTAGCCGATACCGCCGGCATCCCGGCCCAGAACCTGATGATGGCCGACCGCAGCGGCCGCATCGCCTGGCGCCTGACCGCACAGATGCCCGAGCGCGCCGGCGACTGTGCGCCGAAAGCGCCGCTGCAGGTCGACCAGGCCTGCCGCTGGACCGGCTGGCTGCCGCCGACCGAGAACCCGAGCCGGGTGGACCCGGCCGACGGCATCCTGTGGACCGCCAATGCCCGCGTGGTCGACGGCGCCGCGCTGGACCTGGTCGGTGACGGCGGCTACGCCAACGGCGCGCGGGCGAAGCAGATCCGCGATGTCCTGCAGTCGAAGCCGACCCTGTCCGAATCCGACCTGCTGGCCCTGCAGCTCGATGATCGCGCGCTGTTTCTGGCCCGCTGGCACCAGCTGCTGATCGACGAAGCCGCACGCAGCGGCGATCAAGACCTTCAGGCCCTGGCCGCGGCGGCGGCCGACTGGAACGGCCGCGCCAGCGTCGACAGCGTCAGCTACCGACTGGTGCGCGGCTGGCGCCTGGGCGTGATCGAACGCATCCAGAACGGGCTCACCGCGCCGGCCCAGGTCGCGCTCGGCGAAGACTTCGTCATGCCCGATCTGCCCCAGATCGAATCGGTGGCCTGGCCGCTGCTGCAGTCGCGGCCGGCGCATTTGCTGCCGCGTCGTTTCGAGAGCTGGGACGCCCTGCTGGCCGATGCCGCCCGCGAGCTGCGCACCCAGCTCGAATCCGCGGGTCCGCTGGACCAGCGCCGCTGGGGCGAACGCAACACCGCGCGCATCTGCCACCCGCTGGCGGGCGCCCTGCCCGGCTTGCTGCGCGGCGCCCTGTGCATGCCGTCCGAAGCGCTGCGCGGCGACGGCCACATGCCGCTGGTGCAGTCGCCCGGCTTCGGCGCCAGCCAGCGCATGGTCGTCTCGCCCGGTCGCGAGGCCGAAGGTTTCGGCCACATGCCCGGCGGCCAGAGTGGCCACCCGCTGTCGCCGTTCTGGGGCGCGGGCCACGAGGCCTGGGTGCGGGGCGAGCCGACGCCTTTCCTGCCGGGCGCCGCCGCGCACAGCCTGCGGCTCCAGCCGAGCCAGGCGGACTAAAAAATGTGAACAAGTTCACGTTTCGGTGACAAAAAGCTGACAGGCGTCACGAAATGGGCCATAAACGGTCCACTGCCCGGCAAGCTCCGCCGTCGCAGCGACGGGTGGATCGCCGTCAGGGGGAGCGGTTCGCCTTACCGATTCTTTGAACGGCGAGGTGGATTTAAATGCAGTTCCTGATCGTTCTTCTGACACAGTGGCGTCGGCACATGCTGGCGCGCCAGGCCGTGATCGTTCGCCAAGCCGTGTCGGCCATGAACGCCGACCAGCGCAAGCAAACCACCGACATCACGCTCGCCGAAATCCAGGCCGCCTCGCGCCTGCCGCTGCCGCACCTGCACGGCGACAACGACACCACGCCCTATCGTCCCTGGACGCCGGTGGCGGCGATCGCCGCGGCGCGCGCCAAGGACCGCTCGATCCAGCTGCGCCAGCGCAGCATCGCGCTGTGGCTGGCGGTGGTTTACCACGAGACCCGCGGCGCCCCCCATGAGGGTCTGGTGGCCGTGCACCGCGAGGTGCTGGGCATCCTGCGCGAGCTCAAGGACCACAAGCCCACCGTGGCTGCCGAACAAGCCTGGTTCAACCAGGCCGCCTGAGCATGGGAGGGCGGTAAGCGGGGGTCAGCGGGACAGCAGACGCTCGGCAATGGCTCGGTAAAGCGCGGGGAGGCGCTCGAGCTCGGCCACGGCGACACGCTCGTTGACCTTGTGGATGGTGGCGTTCACTGGACCCACCTCCACCACCTCGGCGCCCAGGGGCGCGATGAAGCGGGCGTCCGAGGTGCCGCCGCCGGTGTTTTCATCCGGCGTCGTTCCGCACTGCTCCTGCAAGACCGCGCGCACGGCGGCGCGCAGCCGGCCTTCGCCGGTCAGGAAAGGTTCGCCGCCGCGGTGCCAGCGCAGCTCGTACTGCAGGCCGTGGCGATCGAGCACCGTATGCACTTCACGCTCCAGCGCCTCGGCCGACCAGCCCGGGTTGTAGCGGAAGTTGAACACCACCTCGCAGTGACCCGGAATGACGTTGTTGGCGCCGGTGCCCGAATGGATGTTCGATATCTGGAAGCTTGACGCCGGGAACTCCGGATAACCGGTATCCCAGGCCCGGGCGCACAGTTCGGCCAGCGCCGGCATCGCCTGATGGATGGGATTGCGGGCTTTTTCCGGGTAGGCCACGTGGCCCTGGATGCCCTGCACGATCAGCGTGCCCGAGAGCGTGCCGCGACGGCCGACGCGCAGCAGGTCGCCCAGCACTTCCTTCGAGGACGGCTCGCCGGTGACACAAAAATCGATGCGCCGGCCGGTGGCGCGGAAATGCTCGGCGACCCGGCGCACGCCGTCGATGGCGTCGCCCTCCTCGTCCGAGGTCAGCAGCATCGCCACCGTGCCCGGATGGTCCGGATGCGCGGCCACAAATTGCTCAAGCGCGAGCACGAAGGCCGCCACGCTGCCTTTCATGTCGGCCGCGCCGCGGCCGTAGAGGTAGCCATCGCGAATCGTGGGCGTGAATGGATCGCTGTCCCAGGCCTCGCGCGGTCCGGGCGGCACCACGTCGGTGTGGCCCAGGAAGCACAGCACCTCGCCGCCATCGCCATGGCTGGCCCAGAGGTTCTTCACCGCGCCGAAGTCGATCTGCTCGCAGCGAAAGCCCGCGCGCTTCAGACGCTCCGAGATCAGCGCCTGGCAGCCGGCGTCATCGGGCGTCACCGATGGCCGCGCGATCAGGTCCTGGGCCAAGCTCAGCACGTCGCTCATTTCTTGATCCCGAATCGAAGCTTCCAGCCGTTGTCGGTGAATCCTACGCTGACCGTACCGTCGTCGGTCACCAGCACCGGGCGCTTCACCAGCGCGGGGTGCTCCTTGATGAGCAGCGTCCACTCCGGGTCGGACGCCGGCGACTTGCGCGTCTCCGGCAGCTGCCGCCAGGTGGTGGACGCACGGTTGATGAGCTTGTCCCATCCCCCCAGCTGCGCCGCCCAGGCCTTGAGCGTCTCGGCCGGCACGCGGTTCGTGCGGTAGTCGACGAAGTCATGCGCGATATCGAAGCGCTTGAGCCAGTTGCGCGCCTTCTTGCAGGTGTCGCAGGTGTCCAGGCCGTAGACGGCAATCATTCCACCGCCCCGCGCAGCAGTTCGTTCACCGAAGTCTTGGCGCGGGTCTTGGCATCCACCTGCTTCACGATCACGGCGCAGTACAGCGAGTACTTGCCGTCGGCCGAAGGCAGCGAACCCGAGACCACGACGCTACCGGCCGGCACGCGGCCATAGCTGATCTCACCGGTGGCGCGGTTGTAGATGCGCGTGCTCTGGCCGATGAACACGCCCATGCCGATCACGCTGCCCTTCTCGACCACGACGCCTTCGACCACTTCGGCGCGTGCGCCGATGAAGCAGCCGTCCTCAATGATCGTCGGGCTGGCCTGCAGCGGCTCGAGCACGCCGCCGATGCCTGCGCCGCCGGACAGATGGCAGTTCTTGCCGATCTGGGCGCAGCTGCCGACCGTGGCCCAGGTATCGACCATGGTGCCGGCGCCGACGTGGGCGCCGATGTTCACGAAGCTGGGCATCAGCACCACGTCCTTGCCGACATGGGCTCCGGCGCGAACGATCGCTCCCGGCACGATGCGCGCACCGAGCTTCTGGAAGTCTGCTTCGTCGAAACCTTCGAAGCGCAGCGGCACCTTGTCCCAGAAAGGCGCCGGATAGCTTTCCACCAACTGCATGTCGTTGACGCGGAAGTAAAGCAGCACGGCCTTCTTGAGCCATTGGTTCACTTCCCAGCCTTTGCCGACCGGCGCCGCGACGCGCGCCTTGCCGGACTCAAGCAGGGCGATCGCTTCCTCCACCGCCGGGCGCGTGGAGCCCTCGATCTCGGCCGCGCTCAGCGTCGCGCGGCGCTCGAAGGCGTCCTCGATGATCGCCTGCAGCTCTTCAATGCCGGGCTTCTTACTTGCCATGGTCCGTCTCTCCGTCGACGCAGGCCACGATGGCCTGGCTCAGCTTGTCCAACAGGGCCTGGTCTTCGACGGCGCGGTCGCGCTCGTCGGTGAGCAGGAAAAAATCCTCGACCTTGGCGCCGAAGGTGGCGATGCGCGCGTCGTGCACGCGCAGGCGGTGCTGGCGCAGCACCTGGGCCACGCCGGCCAGCAGCCCCGGCTGGTCGGTGCAGACCAGGCTCATGCGGGTGCGGCGGCCGTCTGCCACGGTATCGAAGGTGACGCGCACCGGCACCCGGAAGTGGCGCAGCTGGCGCGGCGCCGCACGGCGCACCGGCCGCACCCGCGCCGGATCGCGCAGCGCGGCTTTGATCGCCGCCACCACTGTGCCGGTTTCCGGCGCGATGCCCTGCGGCGCGATCAGCTGGAACGTATCCAGCGCGTGGCCGTCGCTTGAATTGAGCACGCGCGCCTCGAGCACGTTCAGACCCAGGCGGTCGAGCGTGGCGACCAGGGCGGCAAACAGTCCGTCGCGATCGAGTGCGCGCACGAAGACCTCCAGGCCGCCTGGCTGCAGGTGCGGCCGCACCAGCACCAGGGTGTCGCTGGCATCGGCTTCGGCGATGCCGCGCGTCTGCCAGGCGATTTGTTCGGGTCGGTAGCGCAGGAAGCCGACATCGGGATAGGCGGCCCAGATGCGCTCGACCGTCACCTCGTCCAAACCTTCGCTCAGCAACCGCTCCATCGCCTTGGCGCGGGTCTCGGCCATGATCTCGTTGGCGTGCACCGGATTCTCCAGGCCGCGGCGCAGCGCGAAGCGCGTGGCGGAGTACAGATCGGCCAGCAGGCGATCCTTCCAGGCGTTCCAAAGTTTTGGGCTGGTGCCGGCGATGTCGGCACAGGTCAGCAGGTACAGATAATCGAGGTGTTCGCGGTCGGCCACTTTGTTGGCGAAACGCGCCACCACCTCGGGGTCGGAGATGTCCTGGCGCTGCGCCGTCACCGACATCAAAAGGTGCTGTTCGACCAGCCAGGCAACCAGGTCGCCATCGGCGGCGGGCAGCGCGTGGATCCGCGCGAAATCGTGCGCATCAACCGCGCCCAGTTCGGAATGATCGCCGCCACGGCCCTTGGCGATGTCATGAAACAAACCCGCCAGCAGCAACAGGTGCGGCTTGCGCAGGCGCGGGAGCACTTCATGGGCGATCGCGAAACGTTCGTCGGCGCGGCGCGCGAAGCCGTCCATGTGCGCCAGCACGGTTAGCGTGTGCTGGTCCACCGTATAGACATGGAACAGGTCGTACTGCATTCGCCCCGAGACTCTGCCAAAAGCCGGCAGGTAGCGCGCCAGCACGCCCAGGCGCGCCATTCGGGTCAGGGTGGCCACCGCCTGGGGAGATTCCAGCAGCGTCATGAAGCGTTGCCGCACGTCGGGCGGCTGCTCGTCACAGGGGCGGATTGCGGACAGCGACTCGCCCAGCGCGCGCGCCGTCTCCGAATGCAGGCCGCGCGCCTGCGGCGACTGGTCCCAGGCCGCGAACAGCGCCAGCATCGGCGCCAGGCCCTGGCGCAGTTGATCGGGCTCGCGCATGGCGAGATAGCCATGGCGAAGCTCGTAGCCCTCGGTCACCGGCTGCGCCGACTCTTCGCCCGAAAGCTGCTCCTCGAAGCGCTGCAGCATGCGGTCGTTGATCCGCATCACCGTGGCGGCGCTGCGAAAGAAGGCCTGCATCATCTGTTCCACCGCCAGGTTGTCGCGGTGTTCGTCCTTCAGGCCCAGCATGGCCGCCAGGGTCTTCTGGTGGTCGAAGCCAAGCCGCTCTTCGCGCCGTCCCGCCAGCAGGTGCAGGCCGAAGCGCAGGCGCGCGAGCTGGCGCCATTCGCGCTCGAGGCTGGCGCATTCGTCCTCGCCCAGCAGGCCCAGCGGCACCAGCGCGCGCAGGCCCGGCACGCCGTACAGGCGCATGCCCATCCAGGTCACGGTCTGCAGATCGCGCAGCCCGCCGGGTCCTTCCTTGAGATTGGGCTCGAGGTTGTGGGCGGTGTCGTGGAAGCGGACGCGGCGACTGCGCTGTTCCTCGCGCTTGGCGGCGAAGTACTCGGCCGGGGGCCACAGCGCGGGCGGTGCCAGCACGGCGGCCAAGCTGGCGGCTGCGTCCGGGTCGCCCGCCAGGACGCGGCATTCCATCAACGAGGTCAGCACGGTGATGTCGTCGCGAGCGGCTTCGACGCATTGCGCAAGCGATCGCACGGCCTGGCTGGTGGCCAGGCCGGCGTCCCAGAGCAGCGAGAAGAAATGGCCGATGGCGGCTTCGTGCGACCGCTGCGCGGCCGGCTCGCCCAGCACCAGCAGATCAATATCCGACTGAGGGTAAAGCTCGGCGCGGCCATAGCCGCCGGTGGCCAGCAGCTGCAGCGGTGCGTCCGCGGGCAGGCAGCGGCCCCAGGCCGAGTTCACGACCAGGTCGCTGGCCTCGCAGCACAGGCTGACCAGGCGATCGATGGCTTCGCCGGCTTCGAAGCGGCGGCGCAGATCGGTGCGGCGAGCAATCAAGCCCGCCTTGGCCGCGTCGCGCCAGGCGGCATCGTCCTGGGCCTCGGCCAGGACCGCGGCCAAGCTGGGATCGGGCGTGGGGACGGCGCTCACTGGCCGGCCCCGGTCACAGGTCGTTGTCGTCGCCGGGCAGGCGGGTCAGGATCTCGACGCCGTCGTCGGTGACGGCCACCGTGTGCTCCCACTGGGCCGACAGTGATTTGTCGCGCGTCACCACGGTCCAGCCGTCGTTGAGCAGCTTGGAGTGGCGGGAGCCTTCGTTGATCATGGGCTCAATGGTGAAAACCATGCCCTTTTGCAGCACCACGCCCGACATCGGCTGGCCGTAATGCAGTACCTGCGGGTCTTCATGATAGATCTGCCCGATGCCGTGGCCGCAGTACTCCCGCACCACCGTGAAGCGCTCGCCCTCGGCGTACTTCTGGATGGCGTGGCCGATGTCGCCCAGGGTGGCGCCGGGCTTGACCACCCGGATGCCGCGGAACATGGCTTCGCGGGTCACGTCCACCAGGCGGCGGGCCTTGACGCTGGGCTCGCCGACGCAATACATCCGGCTGGTGTCGCCGTGCCAGCCGTCCTTGATGACGGTGACGTCGATATTGATGATGTCGCCGTCCTTGAGCACCTTCGATTCGCTCGGGATGCCGTGGCAGATGACGTTGTTGACCGAGGTGCAGACCGTGGCCGGGAAACCCTTGTAGCCCACGTTGGCCGGGATGGCCTTCTGCACGTCGACGATGTGGTCATGGCAGATCCGGTCCAGCTCGGCCGTGGTCACGCCGGCCTTCACGTGGGGGCCGACAACCTGCAGCACTTCGGCGGCCAGGCGGCCGGCGATGCGCATGCGCTCGATATCTTCGGGGGTTTTGATGGTGATTCTCATGGGGGGATTATCCATTACTTGCGGGGGGTTAGGCCAGCGGGCTATACTCCCGCGGCTCGAAACGACTCGTCCCATTCACCGGCACGATCCGTCCCGAACCGCCTACGCCGGGCGTCACCGGTGAATACACACACCAGGCCATCCCCCGTCCCGGGGTGCCTCGGTCCCGGGTCGCAAGACCTGGCCGGGGTTCGAGACGGCAGTCTGGTGGAAGCCCAACCCCGGAGCTCCGAAGCCGCCAGCGTGCGGCCGGCTCCCTATTCAAGGAAACACCCATGACTCAGGTCACCATGCGCCAGATGCTGGAAGCCGGCGTGCACTTCGGCCACCAGACCCGCTACTGGAATCCCAAGATGGGCCCGTACATCTTCGGCGCCCGCGGCAAGATCCACATCATCAACCTCGAGAAGACGCTTCCGCTGTTCACCGACGCGATGAACTTCATCTCGGGCATTGCCCAGAAGCGCGGCACCATTCTGTTCGTCGGCACCAAGCGCTCGGCGCGTGATGCAATCAAGGAAGAGGCGATCCGCTGCAACCAGCCGTACATGAGCATGCGCTGGCTCGGCGGCACCCTGACCAACTTCGCCACGGTGAAGAAGTCGGTTGCCCGCCTCAAGGAGCTCGAGTCCGCTGAGACCGACGGCACCTTCGAGAAGCTGGTCAAGCACGAAGTGCTGGGCCTGCGCCGCGAGCGCGACAAGCTGGAAGCCTCGCTGGGCGGCATCAAGGAAATGAACCGTCTGCCGGACGCGCTGTTCGTGATCGACATCGGCCACGAGAACATCGCCGTGCAGGAAGCCAAGAAGCTCGGCATTCCGGTCATCGCGGTGGTCGACACCAACTACGACCCCAACCTGGTCGAGTACGCCATCCCGGGCAATGACGACGCCATCCGCGCCGTGCAGCTGTACGTCCACGCCGCGGCCGACGCCGTGCTCGAGGGCAAGGCTGCCTCGCCGCAGGCGCACGTCGCCGCCGACGAGTTCGTCGAGCTCGACGCCGAAGGCAACCCGGTCGCCAAGGAAGCGAAGAAGGCCGCTCCGCGCGCCCCGCGCGACGACGCCAAGCGCGCTCCGCGCGCGCCCCGCGCCGCCAAGTAAGTCATGTGTCATGCCGCGGCGCCATCAGGCGCCGCGGCCCATTTCAGGCCGAGGCGACCCTGCGTCGCCGCGGCCACCACTGATTCTGGAGAACCCCATGGAAATCACCGCATCGATGGTCAAGGACCTTCGCGAGCGCACTGGCGCCGGCATGATGGAGTGCAAGAAGGCCCTTACCGAGAACGCCGGCAACATCGACGCCGCCGCCGAGTGGCTGCGCAAGTCGGGCCTGGCCAAGGCCGACAAGAAGGCTGACCGCGTCGCCGCCGAAGGCCGCATCGTGGCCGCCCAGAACGGCGGCAAGGCCGTGCTGGTCGAGATCAACTCCGAGACCGATTTCGTGGCCAAGGACGACAACTTCCTGGCCTTCACCGCCGCCGTCGCGCAAGCCGCGCTGGTGTCCGGCGCCGCCGATGCCGACGCCCTGAAGTCCGCCAAGCTGCCCTCGGGCGAGACAGTCGAAGAAGCCCGCGCCGCCGTCATCGCCAAGGTCGGCGAGAAGGTCGACGTGCGCCGCCTGGCCCGTGTCGATACCGCCAACCACGTCGCCGCCTACATCCACGGTGGCCGCATCGGCGTGCTGGTCGAGCTCAAGGGCGGCGACGCCGACCTGGCCCGCGGCATTGCCATGCACGTGGCGGCGATGAACCCGCCCCACAACAAGGCAGCCGACGTGCCGGCCGACTTCCTGGCCAAGGAAAAGGAAATCGAGCTGGCCAAGATGTCGGACAAGGACCGCGCCAAGCCGGCCGAGATCCTCGAGAAGATCATTGGCGGCAAGGTCGCAAAGATCGTCAATGAGGTGACCCTGTACGGCCAGCCCTACGTGCTCAACACCGACCTGTCGGTGGAAGCCACGCTCAAGGCCGCCGGTGCCGAAGTGATCGGCTTCCAGCGCCTGGCCGTCGGCGAAGGCATCGAGAAAGTGGTCGAGGATTACGCGGCGGAAGTCGCGAAGGCCATGGCGGTCTGATCCATCACCACCGCTTTGAAATCAAGGCCGCGGGGCAACCCGCGGCCTTTTTCATGGCCCGCTTCAGAATTCCCAGCGCAGGCCCAGGGTTGCGCCTTCCTGGGACATGCCTGACCGGGCCAGGATGCGTTCGTAGGTCAGGAAGCCCGAACGCCCGTGGCTGAGCACCATGGACACGCCCAGGCCAAGCCGCAGGTAGCTGCTGTCCAGGTCGTCGCCCAGCACCAGGATGGGCGTGGCGGTCGGGTCATCCACGAAGTAGCCGCGGAACGCCTCCGCGTCGCTGCCGTATTCCTTTACCCACTCCACCTCCAGCTGCGGCACCAGCACGCCCCACGACGCGCTGTAAGCAAACGACGCCTTGCCGCCCAAGGTGGACGACAGCCCGGTCACCGTCCGCGCTTCCACCCGCAGCGCCAGCCCGTTGCCGTTGAGGCCAGCGTCCACTTCTTCCTCGAAGGCATCGAAAGCCAGGCGATTGTAGGCAGCACGGCCATACAGGCCGAAGCTCCAGGCATGCAGCGAGAAGTCCCGGCCGAAGGTGACCGTGGCGCTGGTGTTGCTGCCGTCCGAACTGGCTACGGCCGTCTGGTCCACCACCTCGCCCGGCAGCACATAGGCAATGCTCCGCTCATGGTCGTAACGATTGATGCCCAGTGTCAGGGCGCTGTCGAGGTACCAATCGTTGCCGCGGTACCACGTGCTGTAGCCGGAAAGGCTGAAACCCTGCATTTCCACCGAGCCCAGGCCACCGGCCAACTGCGAATCCTGCTGGGTGTAGCCCAGCGCCACGCCCACCACCAGCGTATCGCTCCACCGGTAGTCCACGCCTGCGGTGAGCCCGGCGACGTCGTAGTCATAGCGCGGCGTGAGCTGGGTGGGATCGAACTCGCCGCGGCCGATGTTGCCCGACACGAACATGCCCCACTTGCCGAAGCCACTACCCGCCTCTGCCGGCGTCGTTTCCACCGCCATCAGCGCCGAGCCCAGTTCGGCCAGCGGCAGGCGCCCGCCGGACAGCGCGAGGGTGAGCCCGGCGAAGGAAATCGAAGGGGTCGGTGCGCCGCTGCGCAGCCCGATCATGCGTCCGTTGAGGTTCTCGAACTGCGCCCCTACGGCCGCGCGGCTGGCGTCAGCCTGGGTCTGGGCCACGTCGGGCAGCATCGCGGTCAGGGCCTCGCCCACGGCGGCCGGATCGCTGATCGAGGCGGCCGTCAGGGCCAGGCATTGCTCCAGCAGATCCTGCTCGTCCGGGCTCAGGCCGCCGGACACCTGCAGCAGGGCGCAGGCCGCGTCCAACGCTTCCGCCACCGACACTTCATTGATGGACAGCGCCGGAAGCGCCGCCAAGCCCGAGGTATGCGTGAACGTGATCGTGGAGCCGACAAACGCGGCGAAGGTCGGGAAGCTTGCCGTGACGACCGTCGTTCCGGCGCCGGTCACCGTGACGGTGTTGCTGGTGCGTCCGTTGGCATCGGTGACCGTGGTTGGACTGGCCAAGGTGCCGCCGCTGGTGCTCCACACCACCGTTTCACCGACCACGGGAACGCCGTTGCCGATCAAGTCAATCACCATCGGCGCCGACGGCACGCCGGGCGACAGCGACTGGGCATCGCCGCCGCCGGCGGAGATGCCGGTGACCACCAGCGTGCCGGTCACGTTGGCATTGAACTGGATCACCACCCCGCCGGGCGCCGTGGCCTGGACCACGACCGGCCCCGGCGTCAGGCCCAATGTGACCTGGGTGCTTGCCTGTCCGGCGATGTCGGTAAGCACCACCGCGGGCGCCAGCGTCGCGCTGCCCGAAAGCACGGTGAAGGTGACCGGTACCCCGGAGAGATCGGGCGCCGGATCCACCAACTGCACTACCAGCGGCAGCGGCAACAATTCGCCGGGGTTGCCGGTCTGGCCGTCACCCCCGGTGACGGCAATGCTGCCCGGCGGCAGCCCCTGGGCATTCGCCGTGACGCTGACCGCATTGGCGAAGACCGAAGCGCGGATCACGACCGGGCCCGGGAAACTCCCGTAGCTGAAACCGACGCTGGCTGTGCCGGCACCGTCGGTGACCGTGACCGGGGCATTGAGCGTTGCCGAGCCCGAGAACACGGTCCATGACACGCTCTGGCCCATCATCGGCTGGCCGGCACCGTCGAGCAGCAGCACTTGCATGGGCGTGCCGGCCTGCTGGCCCGACAAGCCCGCCTGGCCATCCCCCGCCACGACCACCAACGACGGCGGCGCCACGTTGAGCATGAACTCGACCTGCAAGGCCGGCTGGTCACCGCGGAACGCCGTGACCGTCACCGGCGCAAGACCCAGCCCCATGCTCACGACCGTGACATCGGCGCTGCCGCCGGCATCAGTAACAGAGCTGCCGGCACTCAACTGCGCGCCGCCGCTGGCGGACCAGAAAATAGTGACGCCCGGGTCGCCGAACCCGCCATCGCTGGCAAGCACCACCAGCGGCAGCGGCAAGGCGCTGTTCTGTGCGCCGCTCTGGCCGTCGCCGCTGACGATCGCGATGTCGCGCAGCTCCTGCGCATCCACGGTGAACAATTGCGCCAGCAGCGGCGAGTCCACCCGACTGGCGCGCACCGTCACTGGACCGGGGAAGGGACCGACGTCCACGAAGGCTTGCGCCATGCCACTGGCATCGGTCACCGCGCTGGCACCGCTGATCGCGCCGTTGCCACTGAGCACTTCCCACTGCACGGCAACGCCGGGCTGCGGCGCGCCGTTGAGCATGGCGCGCACCACCAGCGGCGCCGCCGTGGTGGTGTCCACGGGCGTGGGCTGGTTGTCGCCGGAGACTTTCTCCAGCGCCGCGATATTGATGGCCAGCGTAAACAGCACGCTGGCACTGGCCTGATCGGCCCGCGAAGCCGTCACCGTCACCGGGCCCGGCCCTGGGCCCAGGTTGGTGACGTTGACGCTGGCACGGCCGTCGGCACCCGTCGTGGCGCTGGCGGCGGAAATCGTCGCACCACCGCTGACCGCCCATTGGATGCTCACACCACCGGCAGGCTGGCCGCCGTCCAACGCCAGCACGACCAGCGGCAGCGGCAAGGCCGTATTGGCCAGGCCACCCTGGCCGTTGCCGGCAAGGATGGACAGGGTACGTGCCGATCCATCGCTGCCGCTGGAGCCGGTAGTGCTGGCGATCGCCGCCACGCCGGCAACGCCGCCGGCCAGCAGGATCAGGTTGCGATGCCCGCCCTTGGTCGCGGTTGGCTCGCCCGGCGCTGGAACTGCCTGAGCGGCCACCACGAACCGATGCGCCACCCGGCGGCAGTCCGCGCCCTGGCAGCTGGGGTCGTCCAGTGAAAGCACGCGAATGCCGTGGTTGCCGGCACGCCAAGGAGTGAATCGCGCCCGCGCCGAACCCGCCTCCACGCCATCGGTACCGCCACGCGTGCCCTCGTCGAGTACATCCAATTCGCCGGAGTCTGGATCTTCCAGCGACCAGTCCAGGCTCTCGCCTGTCACCGGCTGGCCATTGCGACGTTTGAGGATGACCAGTTCGAACGGCTCGCCAACGGTGACCGGCGTAGCGCCCGGTGGCCCGGCGATCGCCTCAAGCGTGGTAACGGGCAAAGGCGGCGCTGGAGTCGCCGCGACAACGGCAGGCACCAGCAAGGCCAACAGCACGGCAAGCATGCGCAAGCTGCGCAAGAGCCGGGAAAAAGCGCTATCCATGGTGCCCCCTGTACACGCGACCCCGGGCGCATGGACGCCCGAAAACCGCGTGCTGGCATGAAAGTGGAATGTCATCAGGTAAGGCCTGCGGTCAATGGCGACCGCTCGGCTTCACCCTTCCCCTTAGAGGCGCAGGACGGCGATGAATCGGCTCATCCGGGCCTTCCTGCCCTGCCGCAGGCCCCGGCGAAGGCACGAATCGGCTAGAATTCCAGCGTTTGCCCGCCCCCGGAGAGTCCCATGAGCACCGCCCCGCTGAAGTACCGCCGCATCCTGCTCAAGTTGTCCGGCGAGGCGCTGATGGGGAACGTGGACTACGGCATCGATCCGGTGGTCATCAGCGACCTGGCGGCCGAGATCGTCGCGGTGCAGCGCGCCGGCGCCGAAGTCGGACTCGTGATCGGCGGCGGCAACATCTTCCGCGGCGCCGGTCTCGCGGCGGCCGGCATGGACCGCGTCACCGGCGACCACATGGGCATGCTCGCCACCGTCATCAACGCCCTGGCGATGGCCGATGCGCTCGAGAAGCAGGGCGGGTTCGCCCGCGTGATGAGCGCCATCAAGATCAACGAGGTCTGCGAGGACTACATCCGCCGCCGCGCGATCCGGCACATGGAAAAGGGCCGCATCGCCCTGTTCGCGGCCGGCACCGGCAACCCCTTCTTCACCACCGACTCGGCGGCCGCCCTGCGCGCCAGCGAGATCGGCGCCGACCTGCTGCTCAAGGCCACCAAGGTGGACGGCATCTACGACTCCGACCCCCGCAAGAATCCCGGCGCGAAGAAGATCGACCGACTGACCTACGACGAAGTGATCGCCCGCAACCTGCAGGTGATGGACACCGCCGCCTTCGCCCTGTGCCGCGACAACCACGTGCCGCTGCGCATCTACGACATGATGCAGCCCGGTGCGCTGATGCGGATCCTGCAGGGCGACGATCTCGGCACCCTCGTCTCGGCCTGAACCGCCGGACCCCCTGCCCGCCTATAATGACCGATTGCCCAGATCCGACGCGGAGCCCAAGATGCTGAACGACATCAAGAAAGACGCCACCACCCGCATGACCAAGAGCGTGGACGGCTTCCGTCAGGAGCTCACCAAGCTGCGCACCGGACGCGCCAGCACCGCCCTGGTCGATCACCTGAAGGTGAACTATTACGGTTCGGACATGCCGCTGTCGCAGGTGGCCACCGTCTCGATCGCCGATGCCCGTTCGCTGCTGATCACGCCCTGGGAAAAAGGCATGGTCGCCGCAGTGGAGAAGGCCATCCTGTCCTCGGACCTGGGCCTGAACCCCAACACCGCCGGCACCGTCATCCGCATCAACCTGCCGCCGCTGACCGAAGAGCGCCGCAAGGAGCTGTCCAAGCACGTGCATGCCGAGGGTGAGAATTCGAAGGTCGCCATCCGCAATATCCGTCGCGATGCGATCCAGGCCGTCAAGGAGCTGCTGAAGGAAAAGCAGGTCACCGAGGACGATGCCCGCCGCTGCGAGGACGACATCCAGAAGCTCACCGACAAGCACGTCAAGGACGTGGACGAGGTGGTCAAGGCCAAGGAACAGGAACTGATGGCGGTCTGAGCCGCGCCGCCCGAATGAGCGCCGCCTCGCCTGCCTTGCGCCAGCCCCGCCACGTCGCCGTCATCATGGACGGCAACGGTCGCTGGGCCGAGCGCCGTCAGCGTCCCCGCAGCCTGGGCCACCGCGCCGGGGCCAAGGCCGTGCAGGTCTGCGTCGACTACTGCCTGGACCACGGCATCGAGGCGCTGACCCTGTTCGCCTTCTCCAGCGAAAACTGGAACCGGCCACAGGAGGAAGTGGGCGCGCTGATGAAGCTCTTCCTGCGCATGCTCAACTCCGAGGTTGATGAACTGCATCGTCGCGGCGTACGCGTCGCCTTCATCGGTGACCGCGCCGGATTCCCGGAAGCGATCCGGCTGCGGATGGCACAGGCCGAAGCCACCGTGCCGCGCGACACCCGCCTGGTACTGAGCATCGCCGCCGGCTACGGCGGCCGCTGGGACATCACCGAGGCCTGCCGACAGCTTGCGAACGAAGTGGCGGCCGGTCGGCTGGCGCCGGCCGATATCAACGAAGACCTGATCGGTCGCCACGTCGGCCTGGCCGACCTGCCGGCCCCCGATCTTTTCATCCGCACCGGCGGCGACCTGCGCATCAGCAATTTCCTGCTGTGGCAGCTGGCCTACACCGAGCTGTGGTTTACCGAAACCCTCTGGCCCGACCTTGATCGCTCGGTGCTGGATGCCGCCCTGGCCGACTTCGCCGACCGCGAACGACGCTTCGGCCTGACCAGTGCCCAGGTGGCCGGGAGTCCTGTATGAGCCGCCGCCAACGCGTCACCACCGCCCTGATCCTGGCCCCGCTGCCGATCCTGGCCCTGCTGTTCCTGCCCACGCCCTGGCTCGCTGCCCTGGTGGCCGCCGTGATGCTGGCCGGCCTGTGGGAATGGACCGCCTTCGCCGGGCTGGAAGACAAGCTGCCCCGCGTCCTGTTCCTCACCGCCAACGCCCTGATGATGGCGGCCCTGGTCTGGGGCGGCGGGCCCAGCCTGTTCACGCTCAAGCTGGTGAGCCTGGTCGGCGTGGTCTGGTGGGCGCTGGTATGCCTGTGGCTGGCGCGGCCGGGCTTGGGCAGGAGCGACAGCCAAGGCGCCCGCGGCATGAAGCTGCTGGCCGGAAGCCTGTGCGTGGTGCCGGCCTGGTGCGCGCTGGGCTGGCTGCACGCCGAGGGCGACTTCGGGCCGCGCTGGACCCTGTTCGCGGTGCTGCTGGTGTGGGTTGCTGACAGCGGCGCCTATTTCGCCGGCTCGCGCTGGGGCAAACGCAAGCTGGCCCCGGCCATCAGCCCCGGCAAGAGCTGGGAAGGCGTCTGGGGCGGCCTGGCGGCGAGCATCCTGCTGGCTGCGCTGGCGCTGCCGCTGCTGGGCCTGACGTGGTCGTCGCTGCCGGCGCTGATGCTGCTGACCGCGGTTACGGCCGCCATTTCGGTGGTCGGCGACCTGTTCGAGAGCCTGATGAAGCGCCATTCCGGCGTGAAGGACTCTGGCGCCGTCATTCCCGGCCACGGCGGCCTGATGGACCGGCTGGATAGTCTGCTGGCGGCGCTGCCGGTGTTCGCGGTGGGCAAGGCATGGCTGGGCCTCTGAATACGATCGCGCTGCTCGGCGCCACCGGTTCAATCGGCGGCTCCACCCTCGACGTCGTCGCGCGGCACCCTGGACGCTTCCGGATCGGCGCGCTCAGCGCTCATTCAAAGGTGGACGAGCTGCTGGCGCTTTGCGCCCGGTTCCGACCCGATTCAGCCGTCGTCACCGACCCCGACGCCTATCCGGCGCTGCGCGACGGCCTGCGCGCGCTCGGCCTGCCTACGCGCGCCCTGGCCGGTCCGGCGGCGCTGGACGAGATCGCGGCCGATCCCGCCAACCACACCGTGGTCGCCGCCATCGTCGGTGCCGCCGGCGTGGCCTCCACCCTGGCTGCAGCCCGCGCCGGCAAGCGCCTGCTGCTGGCCAACAAGGAATCGGTGGTGCTGGCGGGCGACCTGCTGATGCAGGCCGTTGCCGCTGGCGGCGCCACCCTGCTTCCGGTCGACAGCGAGCACAACGCCATCTTCCAGTGCCTGCCCGCCGACGGTCGTCGTGGCGGCGTGCGCCGGCTGCTGCTGACCGCCTCCGGCGGCCCGTTCCGGGGACGCAGCCGCGAATCGCTGGCCGCCGTGACCCCGGACCAGGCCTGCGCCCACCCGAACTGGGTGATGGGCCGCAAGATCTCGGTCGATTCCGCCACCCTGATGAATAAAGGGCTGGAGGTGATCGAGGCGCATCACCTGTTCGGCCTGCCGGCGTCGCAGATCGAGGTCGTGGTGCATCCGCAGAGCGTGATCCACTCGCTGGTGGACTATGTCGACGGCTCGGTGCTGGCCCAGTTGGGCAATCCCGACATGCGCACCGCGATCGCCTACGGCCTGGCCTGGCCCGAACGCATCGATTCAGGCGTGGCGCCGCTGGACCTGGCGGCCCTGGCCCGCTTCGATTTCGAGGCGCCCGACCTGGCTGCCTTCCCCTGCCTGGCGCTCGCCTTCCGCGCACTGGCGGCCGGCGGCGGCGCGCCGGCCGTGCTCAATGCCGCCAACGAAATCGCGGTTTCAGCCTTTCTTCAGGGCGAACTGGGTTTCCTAGCCATCCCCGACCTGATCCAGGCCTGCCTCGACGACATGCCCGCTGCCCCCGCCGGCTCCCTGGACGACCTGATGGCCACCGATGCGCAAGCGCGCCGCCTGGCCCGGTCCCTGATCGCGAAGAGGTCGGTCCGATGACTGAATTCTTCGGCTCGATCTGGTGGCTGCTGGTCAGTCTGGGCATCCTAGTTACCTTCCACGAGTTCGGCCACTACTGGGTCGCCCGCCGCTGCGGCGTCCGGGTACTGCGCTTTTCCGTCGGTTTCGGACGGCCGCTGTGGACCCGGATCGGCAAGGACGGCACCGAATACGTGCTGGCGATGCTGCCGCTGGGCGGCTACGTGAAGATGCTCGACGAGCGCGAGGTCGAAGTCGCCCCGGACGAGCGCCACGAAAGCTTCAACGCCAAGTCGGTCTACCAGCGCATCGCCATCGTCGCAGCCGGGCCGGCGGCCAACCTGCTGCTTTGCATCGCCCTGCTGTGGCTGATGTTCGTGATCGGCAAGCCCGATGCCCAGCCCGACCTGGGCCGGGTCGATGGCCTGGCCGCCGAGGCCGGGTTCCAGCCCGGCGACCGTCTGCTGGACGTCGCGGGCCGCGCCACGCCGACCTGGACCGACGCCGGCATCGCCCTCTCGACCGCGATCATGGACCGCGAGGCCACGCCGGTGCGGGTGCGCACCGCGAGCGGTGCCGAAGCCCTGCGCCAGCTGCCGCTGGATCGCCCGGGCCTGGTGCTGCGTGAAGAACAGCCGTTCGAAGACCTCGGCCTCATGCTCCGCTTCCCGCCCGTGGTCGGCGGTATCCAGCCCGGCGGCGCGGCCGAGGGCCGGCTGCAGGTCGGGGACCGCATCGTTGCCATCGCCGGCGAACCGATTTTGGGCTATGACCAGATCGGCCCGGCCCTGCAGCGCCTGTCCGCCCCCGGCAGGACCCTGGCGCTGGAGGTCGAGCGCGGCGACGGCCGCCGGACGGTCGGGGTGGATCCCCGCCTGGTGGGCGAAGGCGAGTCCCAGACCTGGATCCTCGGCATCCTCGCGGCGGCGCCTGAACAGGACGCCATGCGGCGCTACAGCCCGCTCCAGGCGGTCCCGGAGGCCATCGCCCAAACCGGCCAGATGGCCTCGGACGTGGTCGGGATGCTCTGGCGGATGGTCTCCGGCAAGGCCTCGCTACAGAACATTTCCGGCCCGATCACCATCGCCCGGGTCGCCCACGGCAGCGCCAGCCTGGGCCCGGCCTGGTTCCTGAATTTCCTGGCGATCCTGTCCCTGAGCCTCTGCATCATGAACCTACTGCCCATCCCGGTCTTGGATGGTGGGCACCTGCTGTATTACCTTATTGAGCTGGTCAAGGGCAGCCCGGTCGGCGAGCGTGCGCTCGTGGCGGGCCAGTACATAGGCTTGGCCATGCTGGCCAGCCTCATGGGACTGGCCTTCTACAACGACATTCTCCGACTCGGTTCCTGACCCCCACCCCTTTCGCGGGCACACCGGTGCCCGTCTCCAACGGATTGATGATGACGCGACCCATTGCTCGCCGCTGCCTCCTGAGCCTCGCGCTCGCCGCCGCCCTCGCCGGGCCCGTGCAGGCGCAGAACCAGCCCGCCTTCACGGTGTCCGACATCCGCGTCGAGGGGCTGCAGCGCATCTCCGCCGGCACGGTGTTCACCTACCTGCCGGTCGAGAAGGGAGACACCCTCGACCGCGGCAGCTCGGCGGAGGCCATCCGTGCGCTGTTCCAGACCGGCTTCTTCAGCGACGTCAGGCTCGAGCGCCAGGGCGACATCCTGGTCGTGGTGGTCACCGAGCGGCCCGCGATCAACACCATCACCCTGACCGGCAACAAGGACATCAAGTCTGACGACCTGCTGTCCGGCCTGCGCAATATCGGCCTGTCCGAGGGCGAGACCTTCAATCCGCTGAACCTGGACCGCGTCACCCAGGAGCTGATCCGCCAGTACAACAATCGCGGCAAGTACAACGCCACGATCACCCCGACGGTGACCACGCTCGATCGCAACCGCGTGGATATCGGCATCGTGGTGCAGGAAGGCAAGGCCTCCCGCATCAGCGACATCAACATCGTCGGCAACCAGACCTATCCCGAGTACGAGCTGCGCAGCGGCTGGGAATCGGGCACCACCAATTGGCTGTCCTGGTATCGCCGCGACGACCAGTACTCGCGCGAAAAGCTCTCGGGCGATCTCGAGAAGCTGACCAACTACTACCTCGACCGCGGCTACGTCGACTTCAACGTCGAGTCCACCCAGGTCGCGATCACCCCGGACAAGCGCGACATCTTCGTGACCGCGAACATCGCCGAGGGTGACGTCTACACCATCTCCTCGACCAAAGTGTCCGGCGACACCATCCTGCCGGCCGCGGAAATCGAGAAGCTGGTCGTCCTCCGGGAAGGCGACACCTTCTCGCGCCGCCTGGTCGAGCTGACCTCCGACGCCGTCATCGCCACCCTGGGCAACATCGGCTACGCCTTTGCCCAGGTGAATCCGGTGCCCGAGATCGATCGCGAGAAGCGCACGATCGGCATCAACTTCTTCGTCGATCCGGGTCCGCGCGTGCAGGTGCGCCGCATCGTCTTCAAGGGCAACGTGGGCACCTCGGACGAGGTGATGCGTCGCGAAATGCGGCAGTTCGAGGGCGCCTGGTTCTCCCAGGCCGCCATTGACCGCTCCAAGGTCCGCCTGCAGCGCCTGGGCTTCTTCGAAACGGTGGACGTCGAGACCCCCGAGGTCGCCGGCAAGCCCGACCAGGTCGACCTGGTGGTCAACGTCAAGGAGCGCAACTCGGGCCAGTTCACCTTCGGCCTGGGTTACCAGCAGAACTTTGGCCTGGTCACCACCATCCAGTTGGTGCAGAACAACTTCCTGGGCACCGGCAACCGCGTCAGCCTGGCGCTTCAGAACAACAGCTTCTCGAACCAGTTCTCGCTCGGCTTCACCGATCCCTACTTCACCGACGACGGGATCAGCCTCGGCTACAACCTGAGCTATAGCGACTACAGCTTCTCGAACCGCGACGCCAACCTGGCGCAGTTCGACAACGCCGTGGCCTCGGGCGAGATCGTCGTGGGCCTCCCGCTGACCGAGACCGACAGCATCAGCTTCTCGCTGGGCATCGATCGCAACCAGATCACCACCGACGACTTCGGCACGCCGCCGTTGCTGATCGAATACCTGGTCGACGCCCTGGAGGATCGCGCGCGCTTCCCGCAGTTCCACGTCGACAACGACAACGATCCGCTGACCCCGATCGAGAACGACGACGGCGACCCCAGCACCACCGACGCCCTGACGCTTGGCCCGTTCCGCAAGTGGAACGTCAATGCCTGGCGCCTCAAGACCGGCTGGCAGCGCGACTCGCGCAACGACTTCCTGATGCCGACCCGGGGCACCCTGCACCGCATCGGCGCTGAAATCGTCCTGCCGGGCAGCGACCTCGAGTACTACCGCCTGAGCTACGTGTTCGAGAACTATCGTCCGATCACTTCCTGGCTGGGCGTGAAGTCGGCGCTGGACGTGGGCTACGGCGACGCCTACGGCATCACCAAGGACCGCACCTGCCGCGTCTACGACGACTTCGGCAGCGTGGTCGTTGGCGCGTCGAAGAGCTGCGGCATGCCCTTCTTCAGCAACTACTACGCCGGCGGCCCGAACTCGGTGCGTGGCTTCGAGGTCAACACGATCGGCCCGTTCTACTCGTTCTCGGATACGTTCCGCCAGCCGATCGGCGGTCCGTTCAAGACCGTGGGTTCGTTCGAACTCTTCTTCCCGACCCTGTTCGACAGCCCGAGCACCCGTCTGTCGGCGTTCATCGACTACGGCAACATCTACAACGGCGTGGACGAGTGGGAAGCCAAGACCCTGCGCGTTTCCACCGGCATCGCGGTGCAGTGGCAGTCGCCAATGGGTCCGATCTCGATCAGCTATGCGCTGCCGCTGCAGCGCGAGCGCAGCGACCAGATCGAACGCCTGCAGTTCACCTTCGGCGGCCAGTTCTGAGGCAACCCCCCTGGCCGCGCCGACCACAAGCTTCGAACTGGCCGGCCTGGCCGACCGCTTCGGGCTGGAGTTGCGTGGCGACGGCAAGGTCCTGATCAACGGCGTGGGCACCCTCTCGGGCGCCCGCGCCGGGCAGCTCGGCTTCCTGGCCAATCCGCGCTATCGCAGTGAGCTGGCCGGCACCGCTGCCAGCGCGGTGGTGGTTTCGGCGCAAGACGCCGACGCCTGCCCGGTGCCCTGCCTGGTCGCGAAGTCTCCCTACGTCAGCTTCGCCAGGATCGCTGCGCTGTTCGAGGCATCGGCCGCGCCGGCGCCGGGCGTGCATCCCACCGCCGTACTCGACCCCAGCGCCACGGTTGACGAGGGCGCCCAGATCGGTCCCTTCACCAGCATCGGCGCCCGCAGCCGCGTGGCCGCCGGCGCCGTGATCGGTCCTGGCTGCGTGGTCGGCGAGGACTGCGTGGTCGGCCCTGATTGCCTGCTGGTGGCCCGGGTCACCCTGGTGGCGCGCGTCACGCTGGGCGCCCGCGTGCGTATCCACCCAGGCGCCGTGCTGGGCGCCGACGGCTTCGGCCTGGCGATGGACGCGGGGCAATGGATCAAGGTTCCGCAGCTGGGCGGCGTGGTGGTGGGCGACGACTGCGAAATCGGCGCGAATACCTGCATCGATCGCGGCGCCATCGAAGACACCGTGCTGGAACAGGACGTGCGCCTGGACAACCTGATCCAGGTCGGCCACAACGTACGGATCGGCGCCCATACGGCCTTGGCTGGCTGTGTCGCGATCGCCGGCTCGGCGCGTATCGGCCGCTACTGCCTGATTGGCGGCGGTGCCGGGATCAGCGGCCACCTGGCGATTTGCGACCGGGTCACGATCACGGCCATGAGCCTGGTGACCCAGTCGATCACCGAACCCGGCGAGTATTCCTCGGGCATGCCGGTGCAGGAAAGCCGCCTGTGGCGGCGGAACGGCGCTCGTTTCCGGCAACTGGACCAACTGGCGCGTAAGATAGGCGCCTTGTCCAAGGAATGACGCAAGGAACCCGATGAGCGACGACACCATCAAGATGCCCGTGGACGTCTCGTGCATCCTGCACCTGCTGCCCCACCGCTACCCGTTCCTGCTGGTGGACCGGGTGATCGAGCTCGAGCCGCACAAGCGCATCCGCGCCTACAAGAACGTGAGCTTCAACGAGCCATTCTTCCAGGGCCACTTCCCGGGCCGCCCGGTAATGCCGGGGGTGCTGGTGATCGAAGCGATGGCGCAGGCCGGCGGCTTGCTCACCCAGCTTTCGCAGCCGCGCGACAAAATCAACGAAGGCAAGCTGTTCTACCTGGTGAAGGTGGACAACGCGCGCTTCAACCGCATGGTGGTGCCGGGCGACAAGCTCGACTTCGAGGTCAAGGTCAAGCGCCTGATCCGAAACATGGCGCTGTACGAATGTGCCGCCAGCGTCGATGGCCAGGTGGTCGCCAGCGCCGAGATCCTCTGTGCCGAAGGCAAGGAATGACATGATCCACCCGAGCGCACAGATCGACCCGGGTGCGCGACTGGGCAGCAACGTCCAGATCGGCGCCTTCGCGGTGATCGGCCCGGAGGTCGAGATCGGTGACGACAGCCGTATCGGCCCGCATTGCGTCATCACCGGTCCGGCCCGCATCGGCCGCGCCAACACCATTCATGCCCATGCCACGGTCGGCAACGACCCGCAGGACAAGAAGTTCGCGGGCGAACGCACCGAACTGGTGATCGGCGACCGCAATACCTTCTTCGAGTTCACCACGATCAGCCGCGGCACCGCCGACGGTGGCGGCACCACCCGCATCGGCGACGACAACTGGATCATGGCCTACGTGCACGTCGCCCACGACTGCATCATCGGCAACCAGTGCATCCTCGCCAACAACGCCACCCTGGCCGGCCACGCCGTGCTGGGCGACTGGGTGATCCTGGGCGGCTTCGCGGCCATCCATCAATTCTGCAAGATCGGCGACCACGCCTTCATCGGCATGGGCAGCCTCGTCAATGCCGACGTGCCGCCCTTCCTGATGGTGGCCGACAAATACGCCGAGCCGCGCGGCATCAATGCCGAAGGCCTCAAGCGCCGCGGTTTCGACGCCGATCGCATCGCCGCCATCAAGCGCGCCTACCGGGCGCTGTACATGTCCGGCAAGCCCATGAGTGAAGTTCGCGAACAGCTTGCCCAGGGCGCGACTGAATCGCAGGACGTGCGGCTGATGCTCGAGTTCATCGAGCGCAGCGGGCGCGGCCTCCTGCGCTGAGCCGGTCGCACGAACGGTGGCCGGCGTCACCCTAAGACCGTCCCTTGAGCTAGCCCTCGCGGCAGGGAAGAAACTGCGCATCGCCATCGTGGCGGGCGAAGCTTCCGGCGACCTGCTGGCGTCCGGGCTGTTGCGCGAACTCCGGCTGCGCTTCCCGTCGGCCGAGTTCGCCGGCGTCGGCGGCGAACACCTGCGGGCGGCCGGACTCGATGCGTGGCACGACTGTTCGGAACTGGCCGTGATGGGTCTGGCCGAGGTGCTGCGGCACTTGCCGCGCCTGCTGCGCCTGCGGCGCTCGCTGCGCGAACGCCTGCTGCAATGGCGTCCGGATGTGTTCATCGGCGTGGATGCGCCCGACTTCAATCTCGGCCTGGAACGCAGCCTCAAGCGAGCCGGCATCCGCACCGTGCACTACGTCAGCCCCTCGGTCTGGGCCTGGCGCGAAGGCCGTGCGGCCAAGATCGGGCGCAGTGCCGATCGCGTGCTTTGCCTGTTCCCGATGGAGCCGCCGATCTATGCGCGCCACGGCGTGAACGCGCGCTTCGTCGGTCATCCGCTGGCCGACGCCTTCCCGCTCGAGCCTGATCGCGCCGGTGCGCGCGAACGCCTGGGCCTGCCCGCCGAGGCACCGGTGCTGGCGGTGCTGCCGGGCAGCCGGCTGGGCGAGATTGACCGCTTGTTCCCGGAGTTCATCGAAGCGGCGCGGCTCGTCACCGTCCAGGTTCCCGGCCTGGCGGTGGTGGTTCCGGCCGCCAACCCGGACTGTCGCGCCGCCATCGAGAGAATCCTGGCGACGCAGCCGCTGGCCAATGTCCTGGTCACCAAGGGCAAGGCCCACGACGCGATGATCGCGTCCGACGTGGTGCTGCTCGCCTCCGGCACCGCGGCGCTCGAAGGCCTGCTGGCGAAGCGGCCCATGGTGGTCGGCTATCGCATCTCGGCGCTCACCTACCGCATCGTGATGCTGCTGGGCATGATGCGCGTGAACCGCTACAGCCTTCCCAACGTCCTGGCCAACGAGCCGATCGTGCCGGAACTGATGCAGCAGGACTGCACGCCGGAGAACCTGTCCGCCGCGGTGATGCAGTGGTTCCGTCAGCCTGACGCGCGCGCCGCGCTGTTGCCGCGCTATCTCGCCATCCACCACAAGCTTCGCTGCAACGCGTCTTCGGCCGCCGCGGATGCGGTGGCCGAACTGCTGTCCGAACCTTGAGCGAGGTTCGCATCGCCGGCGTGGACGAAGCAGGCCGCGGACCGCTGGCCGGTCCGGTGGCCGTCGCCGCGGTCATCCTCGATCCGGCACGACCGATTGCCGGCCTGGGCGACTCGAAAGCGCTCAGCCCGGCCCGGCGCGAGGCACTGGCGCCGCTGATCCGCGAGCGTGCGCTGGCCTGGCATCTGGAGCTGGTGGGGATTGAGGAAATCGACCGCCTCAACATCCTGCACGCGACGATGGCGGGCATGGCGCGGGCGATACATGCGCTGGTGCCGGCGGCCACGTTGGCCCTGGTGGACGGCAACCGCCTGCCCCCCGGCCTGCCCTGCCCCGCAGAGGCCCTGGTGAAGGGCGATGCGCGGGAACCGGCGATCATGGCCGCGTCGATCCTGGCCAAGGTGGCGCGCGACCAGCTCATGCGTGAACTCGAGGACGTGCATCCCGGCTATGGCTTTGCGGTGCACAAGGGCTATCCCACGCCCGAGCATCTCGAGGCCCTGCGCCGGCTCGGCCCTTGTCCGCAGCATCGCCGCAGCTTCGCGCCGGTCCGGGCCTGCCTGGTAACCGGGACTGTCAAGCCTTGCCCGCCTCCACCCTCGGGGTAAACTGCCGGTTGACCCTTGGTCCCCGGCATGACGCTCCGATTCGTTCACCTCCACCTGCATAGCGAGTATTCGCTCACCGACTCGACCATCCGCATTCCGGAGCTGGTCGGCCGCTGTGCGGCGCTCGGCATGCCCGCCGTGGCGGTGACCGACACCAGCAACCTGTTCGCACTGGTGAAGTTCTACAAAGCCGCCGAACCGGCCGGCCTCAAGCCGGTGGCTGGCGCCGACCTCTGGCTCGCCGCCGACGGTGGGCCGCCTTCACGCCTGACCCTGCTGTGCCAGGACCGCCGCGGCTACCTCGCGCTGTCGCGACTGATCAGCCGCGCCTTCCTCGAAGGCCATGCCGGCGACTACGTCGCGATCGAACCCGAATGGCTATACCGCGACTGCGAAGGCCTGGTCGCATTGGCCGGCCGCGACAGCCTGCTGGGCCAGCTGCTGGCCGCCGGCCGCGAGGAGCAGGCCGGCCGCGTGCTGGGCGAATGGCGCGCCGCCTTCCCCGACCGCCTGTATCTGGAGCTGACCCGCACCGGCCGCGACGGCGAGGACGCTTTCAACGCCGCCGCGGTGGCCCTGGCCGGACACCACGCACTGCCGCTGCTGGCCAGCAACGACGTGCGCTTCCTGTCGCCCGAAGACTTCGAGGCGCACGAGGCCCGGGTATGCATCGCCACAGGACGCGTGCTCGAGGACCCCAAGCGCCCGCGCGACTACAGCCGCGAGCAGTACCTGAAGTCGCCGGAGGAAATGGCCGAGCTGTTCGCCGACCTGCCCGAGGCGCTTGAAAACACCGTCGAGTTGGCCAA
The DNA here is from genome assembly GCF_054781355.1 of Arenimonas alkanexedens. Taxonomy (NCBI): domain Bacteria; kingdom Pseudomonadati; phylum Pseudomonadota; class Gammaproteobacteria; order Lysobacterales; family Lysobacteraceae; genus Arenimonas; species Arenimonas alkanexedens. The sequence continues at coordinate 736,753 of NZ_BAAGUO010000001.1, read as the reverse complement.
ACGCTGCAACCTCGAGCTGAGTTTGGGCAAGTACTACCTGCCCGACTTCCCGGTGCCCGAAGGCCAGACGCTCGACAGCTGGATCCGCGAGGAGTCGCACCGCGGCCTGGACGACCGGCTCGCCAAGTTCGAAGTCGCGCCCGGCCATGACCCGGCCGGCTATCGCGCACGCCTGGACACCGAGCTCGACGTGATCTGCACGATGGGTTTCCCGGGTTACTTCCTGATCGTCGCGGACTTCATCAATTGGTCCAAGCGCAACGACATCCCGGTGGGCCCTGGCCGCGGCTCAGGCGCGGGTTCGCTGGTGGCCTGGGCGCTGGGCATCACCGATCTCGACCCGATCCGCTACGACCTGCTGTTCGAGCGTTTCCTGAATCCCGAACGCGTGTCGATGCCCGATTTCGACATCGATTTCTGCATGGACCGCCGCGACGAGGTGATCGATTACGTCGGCCACAAATACGGCCGCGACAAGGTCAGCCAGATCATCACTTACGGCACCATGGCTGCGAAGGCGGCCGTGCGTGACTGCGGTCGCGTGCTCGGCTATCCGTATGGCTTTGTTGACTCGGTGGCCAAGCTCATCCCGCTGACGCTGGGCGTATCGCTCGAAGACGCGCTGGGGCTGAGCGAAGCGGCAAAGAAAAATGCCGACCTCGCCTCGGCCGAGTTGATCCAGCGCTACCGCGACGAAGACGACGTGCGCGACCTGATCGACCTGGCGCGCAGCCTGGAAGACCTGACCCGCAACGCCGGCAAGCACGCCGGCGGCGTGGTGATCGCACCGACCCCGCTGACCGACTTCAGCCCGCTGTTCGCCGAGCACGTGGCCAAGGGCGAGACCGCCAAGTCGGTCGTCACCCAGTTCGACAAGGACGACGTGGAAGCGGTGGGCCTGGTGAAGTTCGACTTCCTGGGCCTGCGCACGCTGACCATCATCGACTGGGCGGTGAAGGCCATCAACGTCCGGCGCAAGCGCGCCGAGGTGCCGCCGCTGGACATCCTGGCGCTGCCCCTGGACGACCCGGGCACCTATGCGCTGCTGTCCAAGGGCCAGACCACCGCCGTGTTCCAGTTCGAATCGCGCGGCATGAAGGAGTACATCAAGAAACTCCAGCCGGCTCACTTCGAAGACCTGATCGCGCTGGCTGCGCTGTACCGTCCGGGCCCCTTGGGCGCGGGCATGGTCGACGACTTCATCGATCGCCGCCACGGCCGCGCCGAGGTCAGCTACCCGCATCCGCTGCTCGAGGCCATCCTCAAGCCCACCTACGGCGTGATCGTCTACCAGGAACAGGTGATGCAGATCGCCCAGGTCCTGGCCGGCTATTCGCTGGGCGGCGCCGACCTGCTGCGGCGCGCGATGGGCAAGAAGAAGCCCGAGGAAATGGCCAAGGAGCGCGTCAAGTTCGAGGCCGGCGCGGCGGCGCAGGACATCGGCCCGGACTTCGCCAGCCCGATCTTCGACCTGATGGAGAAGTTCGCGGACTACGGCTTCAACAAGTCGCACTCCGCCGCCTACGCACTGATCGCCTACCAGACCGCTTGGCTCAAGGCGCACCACGCGGCCGAATTCATGGCGGCGACGATGTCTTCGGACATGGACAACACCGACAAGGTGGTGACCTTCCTGGAGGAATCGCGCGAGATCGGCCTGACCGTGCTGCCGCCCGACGTCAACGCCTCCGACTACATGTTCGTGGCCCTGGACGCAAAGACCGTTCGCTATGGCCTGGGTGCGGTGAAGGGCGTCGGTCGCGGCGCCTGCGAATCAATCGTTGAAGCGCGCCAGGCCAAGGGGCCGTTCCGCGACCTGCTCGATTTCCTGCGCCGGGTGGATTCGGCCAAGCTCAACCGGCGCGTGCTCGAGGCGCTGGTGAATGCCGGCGCGCTCGATGCCCTCGGCGCCAACCGCGCGTCGCTGATGCTGCAGCTGCCGGAAGTGATCAAGGCCACGGAGCAGCTGGCGCGCGAACGCGCTGCCGGCCAGGTGTCGCTGTTCGGTGGCAGCGGCGCCGAGCCGGAGATCCACCTCGACCTGCCTGAGGCGCCGGACTGGCCGCTGGAAACCAAACTGCTGGGCGAGCGCGAGACCCTGGGCCACTACCTCAGCGGTCATCCGCTCGACCCATGGCGCGGCGAACTGCAGTCCCTGGTCGGCGTCAGCCTGGGCGACCTGGATGCCCTGTGGAGTGCAAAGAAAGACCGCCGGGGCGAAGCCGCGGTCGTGCTCGCCGGCATCGTCACCGCCACCCGCCGGCGCGGCGACACCATGGGCTTCGCCCGGATCGAGGATGGACGTGGCCAACTGGAAGTCGCTTTTTTCCGCGAGGCCTTCGCGGAATGCGCGCACCTACTCTCGCGCGACCGCATCCTGTTGATCGAGGGCAATCTGGCCGAGGACCAGTTCAGCGGCGGCTTCGTGCTGCGCGCGCGCCAATGCTGGGATTTCCGCGCGCTGTGCGCCCAGCACGCGCGCCGGCTGGCGCTGACCGTGGACCTGCGCGCACAGGGCACTTGGGACCGACTGCAGCAGGTCCTGGCCGGCTTCCGGCCCGGCGCCACCCCGCTGCGGCTGGACCTGCTGACCAGCGCCCGGGCCCGCGGCACGCTCGACGTCAACGGCACCGAAGGCGTACGCACCGAGCCCGAGCTGATCAGCCAGCTGCGCGCCCTGCCCGGCGTCAGCCAGGTATCCCTCCAGCTCCACCGCCCCTGGCAACAAGGCGGCTAACCCCTGTAGGAGGGCCTTCAGGCCCGAAGCCCTTAGAGCTTCGGGCCTGAAGGCCCTCCTACAGGAAAGCTTCGGGCCTGAAGGCCCTCCTACAGGAAAGGGGGCAAGAACGGATAGAATCCCGGCCTAGACCCTTTGCTCTAGACCGTCGGCCCCAGGCCGGCGCGTCTGAACCGAGTACCCGCATGAATCCGAACTTCCTCGATTTCGAACAACCCATCGCCGAACTGGACGCCAAGATCCAGGAACTGCGCAAGGCCAGCACCGGGCCCGCGGTCAATATCGAAACCGAGGTCAACGGCCTGCAGGCAAAACTGCGCCTGCGCACCGCCGAAATCTTCAAGGCGCTCACGCCCTGGCAGATCTCGCAGCTCGCGCGCCATCCGCAGCGACCCTACACCAACGACTACATCGGCCTGATGTTCGAGGAATTCCACGAACTGGCCGGCGACCGCGCCTTTGCCGACGATGCCGCCATCGTCGGCGGCCTGGCCCGCATGGATGGCCGCGCCGTAATGGTGATCGGCCAGCAGAAAGGCCGCGACACCAAGGCCAAGATCAAGCGCAACTTCGGCATGCCGCGGCCCGAGGGCTACCGCAAGGCGCTGCGCCTGATGAAGATGGCCGAACGTTTCAAGCTGCCCCTGCTCACTTTCATCGACACCCCGGGCGCCTATCCCGGCGTCGGCGCGGAGGAGCGCGGCCAGTCCGAAGCCATCGCCCGCAACCTGCTGGAAATGGCCGAACTCAAGATCCCGGTCATCTGCACCGTTATCGGTGAAGGCGGCTCCGGCGGCGCCCTGGCCATCGGCGTCGGCGACCGCACCCTGATGCTCGAATACAGCACCTACTCGGTGATCTCGCCCGAAGGCTGCGCATCCATCCTGTGGAAATCGGCCGACAAGGCCCGCGACGCCGCCGAGGCCCTGGGCCTGACCGCCAAGCGACTGTACGAACACAAGCTGGTGGACATGATCGTGCCCGAGCCGCTGGGCGGCGCCCACCGCGACCCGACGACGATGGCGGCCACGCTCAAGCAGGCGATCCAGGCTGAACTCGCGATCCTCGACCGCGTGGATATCCCGCAGCTGCTCGAGAATCGCTACCAGCGCCTGCGCAGCTACGGCGCCTACGAGGCCGCCTGATCCCGCCGGGTAGCCGCCGCTGGGAGGCCGCATGCTCCTGACCTCGCCACCAACGCCTCCGGGCGCTCCCGTCCGCGTCGCTTTCAGCGGCGGCATGGACTCGACGGTGCTGCTGCACTGGCTGGCCTCCAGCCCGGCCATCCGCTCCGACGGCCTACGCGTCCTGCACGTTGATCACGGCCTGCACCCCGATTCTGCAGCCTGGGCGGCGCACTGCGCCGACTTCTGCCGGAAGCACGACCTGTCCCTCGAAATCTGCCGCGTGGCCGTAGACGGCGCCGGACGCGGCCTGGAGGCCGCCGCCCGGGAAGCCCGCTATGGCGCGCTGGCCGCCGGCCTTCAGCCCGGAGAGCGGATTGCCCTCGCCCACCATCGAGACGACCAGGCAGAAACCGTGCTGTTGCGCCTGCTGCGCGGCGCCGGGGACGGCCTGGCGGCGATGCGGCCGCTCCGCCCCTTCGGCCCGGGCTGGCTCTGGCGCCCGCTGCTGGGCGCGCCGCGGACCGCCCTGGCCCGCTACGCCCGAGAGCACGGCCTGGCCTGGGTCGAAGACCCCAGCAACGCCCACGACCGCGCCGACCGAAACTACCTGCGCCACCACGTGCTGCCCCGCCTGACCGAACGCTGGCCCCAGGCCGACGCCGGCCTGGCCCGCAGCGCCTCGCTGCTGGCCGGCCAGGTCGAGCTACTGGCGGATGAGGATGCGCGCCGGCTGGCCCAGGTGCAGGGACTGGATCCGGCCACGCTGTCGGTGCCCGCCCTGCTGGGGCTGGCGCCGGGCTGGCGCGATCGCGTGCTGCGTTTATGGGTGAACTCGCTGGCGCTGCCGCCGCTGTCCGCCGAAGGCCTGCGCGCGATCAACGAGGAGTTGATCCCGGCGCGCGAAGACGGCGAGCCGCGATTGTCCTGGTCGGGCGCGGTGGTGCGGCGCTGGCGCGACCTGCTCCATGCCGGCCCGGAGCTTCCGCCGCTGCCCGCCGACTTCGCCTGTGTTTGGGACGGACGCGTACCGTTGTCCCTGCCGTCCGGCGACCTGTTTTCGCTGTCCCCCACCGGATCATTCGCCGCGCCGCTGCAGGTGCGCGCACGCCAGGGCGGCGAGCGTCTGGTGCTGGCCGGTCGCGGGCATTCCAGCGAACTCAAGCAGGTGCTGCAGGCGCTGGGCCTGCCGCCCTGGCTGCGCGCGCGGCTGCCGCTGCTGTTCGACGCTGACGGCGTGCTGCTGGCCGCTGGCGACGTCGCCCTGGCCGCGCCCCTGCAGGACTGGCTGGCCACGCACGGCTGCTGCCTGCGGCTCACCGCTGCGGCGGCGCCGACACGTTGACCGCCCGCCACCGCTCGCCGCAAACTGCGTCCATGGCCGCCAAGACCCCCGCATCGCCGCCGTCCCCCGTCGCCCAGTTCGAGACCTCGCTCGACGAACTCGAGCAGCTGGTGCAGAAGATGGAAAAGGGCGACCTCTCGCTCGATGATTCGCTCGCGGCTTACGAGCGCGGCGTCGGCCTCTATCGCCAGTGCCAGGGCGCGCTTGAGCAAGCCGAACTGCGCGTGCGCCTGCTCAGCGATCCCGCCGACCCCGACAGCGGCCAGCCCTTCCAGCCCGATGCCGGCTGATCCGGCGGCGGCGCGCTGGCTGCAGCGCGTCGAAGCCCGGCTCGAACTCGCCCTGCCCTCGGCTTCCGAATCACCGCAGACACTGCACGCGGCCATGCGCCACGCGGTCTTGGGCGGCGGCAAGCGCCTGCGACCGCTGTTGGTCTACGCCGCGGGCGCCGCCACCGGCGCCGACGAAGCGCTCTGCGATGCGCCGGCCGCTGCGGTCGAACTGGTGCACGCCTATTCGCTGGTGCACGACGACCTGCCGGCGATGGACGACGACGCGCTGCGCCGCGGACGCCCTACGGTGCACATCGCCTTCGGCGAAGCCACCGCCATCATTGCTGGCGACGCGCTGCAGGCGCTCGCCTTCAGCGTACTGGCGGAAGCCCCGGCGGACGCGACGCTGCGCATGGACTGGCTGCAGTCGCTGGCGCGGGCGGCCGGCGCCCGCGGCATGTGCGGCGGCCAGGCGCTCGACATGGCCGCCACCGGACAGGTACTTGCGCTGCCAGAGCTTGAGCGGCTGCATGCCCTCAAGACCGGCGCGCTGATCGCCGCGGCGGTGCGCATGGGCGGGCTGGCGGGCGGCGCCGATGCGGCGACGCTGGCGAGGCTGGACGACTACGCGACAGCCCTGGGCCTGGCTTTCCAGATCCGGGACGACATCCTCGACGTCGAGGGCGACAGCGCCCAACTGGGCAAGACCGCCGGCAAGGACCTGGCGCAGGACAAGTCAACCTATCCCGCCCTGCTGGGCATGGCGCGCTCTAAGGCGCTGTTGACGACGCTGTCGGAAAAAACAAAAGCGGCCCTCGGGCCGCTTGGGAGCGAGGCCGACGCCTTGCGCCGGCTCGCTGAATTCGCAATCGCGCGGGTCAGCTGACCCGCGCGAAGCGTTTGGCTCAGTTCACCAGACGGATCGAGACCGGATAGCGGTAGCTCTCGCCGTTGTTGGCCTTCATGCCGGCCAGAATGCAGAACACGATGTTGCCGATCAGGATGACCGGGTACAGCAGGAAGCCGATCAGCAGGAAGCTCAGCACGAAGGCCACGACCCATGCCAGCAGCACCGTGATCTGGAAGTTGAGCGCTTCCTTGGCCTGGGCGTTGAGCCAGGACTTGTCGGCCTTGTCCTTGTTGATCAGCCAGATGATCAGCGGAACGATGAAGCCGGCGATGATGCCCGACAGATGGGTGATCAGGGCGAGGGTTTTGTCTTCGGCTTGCACGTCGTTCATTGGTTTCCCCTTGTTTTGGATGCTTCGTTGGGCAGCGCCGGAGGCGCCGCAGCCCGACTAATCTCCGACCTTGTGATGGGACTGTCAAGGAAACGTAGGATCAGGCCTCACCGGCCACCATCATCCGCCCCACCAGGATCGAACCCACGGAGACGTGCGAACGCGCGTCCACGTCGGCACCGACCGCCTCGATGCCGAGGTAGATTTCGGGCAGCCGCCCGGCGATGGTCAGCTCGTCCACCGGGTGCGCGATCTCGCCACCCTCGATCCAGAACCCGGCCGCGCCGCGCGAATAGTCACCGGTGACGGTGTTGGCGCCCTGTCCCATTAATTCGGTCACCAGCAGGCCCCGGCCCATGGCCCGCGCCATGTCCTCCAGGCCGCTGGCGTTGGCGCTGACCTCGAGGTTGTTGACGCCGCCGGCATTGCCGGTGCTCTGCAGTCCGAGCTTGCGCGCCGAATAGCTGCCCATTACGTAGCGCTGCAGGACACCGTCGCGCACCAGATCAGAATCAACGGTCGCCACGCCCTCGGCGTCGAAGGCCGAGGACCGGATACCGCGCATGCGGTGCGGCCGCTCGGTAATGGCGAACCACGACGGCAGGATCTGCTTGCCTGCATGGTCGAGCAGGAAGCTGGCGCGCCGATAGAGCGAACCGCCGGACACCGCGCCGAGCAAATGACCGATCAGGCTGCGCGCCATCTCCGGCGCAAACAGCACCGGGTACTCACCGGTGCGGATCGGGCGCGATCCGAGCCGGCGCAGCGTGCGCTCGGCGGCCCGGCGGCCTACCTGGGCGGGCGTTTCGAGATCGTCCGACGACAGCGCGCTGGTGTACCAATAGTCACGCTGCATCTTGTCGCCACGCCCGGCGATAAGCGCCACGCTGAGCGAATGGCTGGTGCCGCGCTCGGCGCCAAGGAAACCGTGGCTGTTGGCGTAGACCGATACGCTTTCGCTGCGATAGACGCCGGCGCCGTCGGAATTGCTGATGCGGGCGTCGGCCGCGCGGCCGGCGGCCTCGGCCTCCAGCGCCAGCGCGATGGCACGGTCGGCATCCAGCGGTGCCGGGTGCCAACCGTCGAACTCGCGCAGGTCGGTGGCCATGCGGTCGACGTCGGCCAAGCCCGAGGCGGCGTCGGCCTCGGTGTGGCGAGCGATCGCGCAAGCCTGCTCCACCGTGGCGCGCAGGCTGTCAGACTGCAGGTCGGCGGTGCTGGCGCTACCCTTGCGCTGGCCGAAATAGACGGTGAGCCCGACGCCGCGGTCGCGGGTGCGCTCGACGGTTTCGACCTCACCCATCCGGACGTTGACCGATAGCCCGGCGTCCTCGTTCATGGTCACTTCGGCCTGGCTGGCGCCCAGGTGCTTGCACTGGGCCAGGACCTCGCGGGCAAGCCCGGATAGGCGCTCCATGCGGGCCAGGGAATCATCGGATGCTGCGGTCAGGGGCTGCATGGGCGTATCCTTTCGCTCCAGGACGGTGGTGGACGATGCACAGCGAAGACTTCGAAGAAGACGAACACGACTACGGCCCGAGCCGCAGCGAGCAGCGCCGGGAGGCGCTGGCGGTGCTGGACCTGGCGATGAAGCTGGTCGGCGAAAGCGATGCCCGGCTGCAGCAGATCCCGATGGACGAGGACCTGCTCACGCTGGTGATCGCCTCCAAGAAGGTCACGGCCCAGATCGCCCGCAAGCGGCAGGTCCACTACCTGGCCAAGATCATGCGCCGGCAGGACGACGAGGCGCTGCAGCTGATCCGCGCGGCGCTCGACCACGACAAGGCCGAAGGCCGCCGCGAGGCGCAGGCCCTGCACGAGGTCGAGTACTGGCGCGACAAGCTGGTGGCCGACGGCGACCAGGCGCTGTCGGAACTGCTGGCCAGTCATCCGCAGGCCGACCGCCAGCACCTTCGCCAGCTGGCGCGCAATGCCCAGCAGGAAAAACTCAAGAACAATCCGCCGCACGCCCATCGCGAGCTTTTCCGCGAACTGCGCGTGCTGCTTTCGGCCGACGGCGACACCCCGTAGCGGCGAAGCAGTGCGGCTCTTGGCTCCGTTCCGGCGGGCCGGGAAGCCGGCGGGACCTGCCTGGCCTTCAATCACGCCTGCGTGCCGCCCACGGTCATCGCGTCGATCTTCAAGGTCGGCTGGCCGACGCCGACCGGCACCGACTGCCCGTCCTTGCCGCAGATGCCCACGCCCTGGTCGAGCTCAAGGTCGCGCCCGACCATGCTGACGCGGGTCATGGCTTCCGGACCATTGCCTATCAAGGTGGCGCCCTTCACCGGACGGGTGATCTTGCCGTCCTCGATCAGGTAGGCCTCGGTCGCCGAAAAAACGAACTTTCCGCTGGTGATGTCGACCTGGCCACCGCCGAAGTTGGGCGCGTACAGGCCCTTCTTCACTGAAGCGATGATCTCGGCCGGATCGTAATCACCGGCCAGCATGTAGGTGTTGGTCATGCGCGGCATCGGCAGGTGCGCGAAGCTCTCGCGGCGGCCGTTGCCGGTCGGCGCCACGCCCATCAGCCGGGCGTTCAGGCTGTCCTGGAGATAGCCGCGCAGGATGCCGTCCTCGATCAGCGTCGTGCACTGGGTCGGGGTGCCCTCGTCGTCGACGTTGAGCGAACCGCGGCGCGCGGCCAGGGTGCCGTCGTCGACAATGGTGACGCCCGGCGCCGCCACGCGCTCGCCGATGCGGCCGGCGTAGACCGACGTGCCTTTGCGGTTGAAGTCGCCCTCCAGGCCGTGCCCGACCGCCTCATGCAAGAGCACGCCAGGCCAGCCCGGCCCCAGCACCACGGGCAGGGTCCCCGCCGGCGCGTCTATCGCGTCGAGGTTGACCAGCGCCTGGCGCAGCGCTTCCTTCGCCACCGCCCGCGGACGACCGCCGGAGAACAGCTCAGCGTAGGAATAGCGGCCACCTGCACCCGAATAGCCCTGCTCGCGGCGGCCGCCCTGCTCAACGATGACCTGTACGTTGAAGCGCACCAGCGGCCGCACATCGGAGGCCACCGCACCGTCGCTGCGCGCCACCAGCACGGTGTCCACGCCGCCGGAAAGACTCACGATCACCTGCTTCACGCGAGGGTCCTGCGCACGCAGCCATTGGTCCACCTCGCGCAGCACGTTGATCTTCTCATCGGTGGCCATGCCGTCAATCGGATCCACCGGGGCATAGAGCTCGCGCCCCTGGACCAGCACCTGCTGGCCGCCGCCGGCCTGGCGGCCGCTTTGACTGATCGCGCGCGCAGCCGAGGCCGATTCCAGCAGCGCATCGGCGCGGATGTCGTCGGAATAGGCGAAACCGGTCTTCTCGCCGCTGATCGCGCGCACGCCCACGCCCTGTTCAATCGAGTGCGAGCCGTCCTTGACGATGCCATCTTCCAGGCTCCAGCCCTCGCGGCGGCTGTGCTGGAAATAGAGGTCGCCGTAGTCAACGCCGGGCCCCATCAGGCGGCCAAACGCGGCATCGAGTCGGTCAAGGTCAAGGCCGCCCGGCGTGAGCAGGCGCGATTGGGCGAGTTGCAGGGTATCGGTCATGGGTAAGGCGCGTTTGGAAGCGACCACATAGGGTGACAGATGCGGGTCCACACCACGTGATTCAAGCGCGCCCGGGCGCGGCTTAGCGGCGTCCGCCGGGGCCGGACGCCGGCTCACGCGCAGTCGGCGGGCCTTTCTCGATCACTTCCAACACCGGCTCCTTCCAGGGTCCGGACACTTGATACACGGTGCGCGCAGCCTGCTTGAGCGGCTTCTGCAGCACGGCCTGCGCCACCGCACCGACGGCAGCGCCGACCGGGCCACCGGCGATGGCGCCAATCACCGGCAGCGCGCCACCGGCTTTGGGCAGAACTTCGATGCGCTGGTCGTACTGCTGTGCACGCAGGTCGGTGGCGCCGCTGATCCGGATTTCCGCGGCAGGTCCGTTGATCTGCAGCAGGTCGGTAGTGGCGCGGCCGTCGGCGAACACGAATTCGCCCTGCATGGTGTTGAAGCCGAAGCCCTTGTCGAAGAAGTCACTGAAATCGAGGCTGAGCCGGCGCGGGATTTCGGCCAGGCTGATCAAGCCAAGCACGCGGCCGCCGCCACCCGGCTCGACCTCCAGCAGCTGGCCTTCGCCAACTTCTACGGCCAGTGTTCCGTCGAAACGCTCGAGCGCGAAGCTGCCCGGTGACCCCGGCCAACTACCTTCCAGCCGACCGCGGGTTTCGCCATCCTCGACCATCCCCGTCAAGCCGAACGCAGCAAGCATGTCGCCCAGGCTGTCGGCGCCGAACTCGACGTTAAAGCGCGAGCGGCTGGTGCCCTCGCCTGCCCGCAGCCATTCGCCGCGCGAGCGCAGTTCGATCGCGTCGGAGGTCGTGTCGAAGCGGTCGATTCGCAGGCCAGCGGGTAGCGGCGTTGCCTGCAGGTCGGCGACGCCCAGCGCCAGTTCGCCCAGCCTGAGGTCCTGTACGTTGAATCGCAGCGGCGGCAGTTTGGCAGGATCGTCGCTGCGGCCCAGCGTCAGCTCGGCACGCTGCTCGGTCGTCGCCTCCGGTTTTGCGGGCCAGTGCAGGCGGGTGAAACGTCCGTCAATGCCCTGGGCCAGTTCGCGCGGGATGCCGATCTCGCCCGCCACGGACGGACCGTCCAGCATCAGCCGGGTCAATTCGGTTTCGCGCAGCAAGCGCAGCCGCGTGTCGGGGAAGCGGGATCCGAGCAAGTCGAGGCGGGCAATGCGCAGGTCCACTTCGCGCAGTCCACCGCTACCGTCGCCTTGGGCGGCAAACGCGATCCAGCCCGCGGCATCCAGGGTCTCGGTGCGGCCCAGCGCAATCAGGCCCTGGCGCGGCATCGGCGGCTCCTCGCCCGGTCCGAACAACAGCAGTCCGCTCATGGTCTGGTCGCTGCCCATGCGTCCGCGCAGGCGCAGGGTGTCGCCCAACTGAACCCGCACCTCGCCGTCGGCCAAGGGCAGCGGCGCCTCCAGCCGCAGCGGCCAGCTGGCGGCCGCCGGTTTGGCCAGCGGCGCCGGCAGGCCAACGGCGGTCCCGGCGAGGTTGGAGTCAATCGACAGCCGCGACGACCCGGCCGGCGCGCCGGGCAGCGCTTGAGGGATATCCACCGACACCGTCCAGGCGCTGCGCCCGATCAGATAGGGATCGAGCCAGGCCAGGGGTGGGTGCCGCGCAAGCAAGGTCTGCGCCGGAAAAGTGCCGATCAGGGTCGCCCGCGCGGCGAGACCGGGATCGCCCACGTAGTCCTCGCCAACCATCAGGCTGAAACGGGCCGGCTCGCCCTCGAACGTCACCGCCAGCGCGTCGGCTGCAAAGCCGCGGTCGCTGAAGCGGGTGCGTCCGCTCACGTCGCGCAGGTCGATGCCCCAGCGCGGATCCACCAGACGTGCGCCGGCCAGGTCAATGCTGCCTTCGATCCGGCGCGCGCCCAGGCGCTCGGCCAGGGGCAGGTCCAAGGCCAGCCTCACCTCGGCCGGACCGCGGATGCTGGCATTGAGCAAATGATCTTCAAAGCGGGCGCGCAGCGGACTGGCCAACATCAGCGCCTGCAGCGACGCCCCGTCGGCAGGCGACTCGATGTCGAGCACCAAGCGCGGATCGCGGAAGTCGGCGATGCCACCGGCCACCCTGCGCACGCGATTGCCATAGATCATTCCCTCGCCTTCGAGCGTCATGCCCGGACCATCGAACGCAACATCGAGATCCAGTGCCTCGGCCGTCGGCCAGTCCGGATTGAACGCGACTTGCGCCTGCAGCACGCGGACGCGCGCATCGAAACGACCCTCGCCGTTGCGGAACGGCCAATCCCCCAAGTCGCCGGCGAGGACTGCGCGCCCCTGCTCCACCGTGCCGCCCTGGAGCGCCCGGTCGAGCCAGTCGACGCTGTTGGGCGACATCTTGCCCTGCACCCAGAACTTGCCCGAGGCCTGCACCGGCGCCGGATCAACGACGGCGGCCAAGTCCACCCGCGGTCGCTGGGAATCGCCGGGGAAATGCAGCTCGGCGCGCAGGCGCGCGCCAAAGTCGTCGCCGCGGACGCGCAAGTCACTCGCCCCTACCGTCCAAAGCCCGCCTTCGCGCCACCAGCCCAGAGTACCGGCGAGGCGGAAATCAATCGGCTGGCGGAAGCTGGGCCAGTCAAACCGTGCCGGTCCCTCGGCAAGTCGAAGCACGCCCCCATCCTGGTCGTAGGCGACGCTGCCGCCGAGACCGCGCACGCCGGGGCGGTTGCCGTAGGGACTCCAGCCCACCGACGCGATGCGTGCCGAGCCGGACCAATCGCCATCGCGACCCTGCAGCCGCACGTCATGAAGCACGCCGTCGGGCGCGGCTTCGTGCAGCCACTGCCGCAGCCCCACGGGCAAGGCGTCGGACAGGGTCGCCAGCGCCCGCGCCGGCGCCAGGTCCATCCGCGGCGCCTGCAGCGCGAACCGTTCGCCGCCGGCCAGCCACAGCCCGTCGAAGCGATGAGGCTCGGACTGGCCACTCTGCCGGAGCTGAAGTTCCGGTGCATGCAGCTGCCAGCCATTGTCGTCGGCCTGCCATCGCGCCAGCACCTCGATGCGCTCGAACGCTACCGGCGGCGACATCAGCGCTGCGTCGCCGTCCATATGCCAGGGCGTGCGCGCTACCAGGGCCACCGGAGCGAGTTCAGTGCGGCTGCGCACGTCCATGATTCGCTGATTGTCTATGCGCGCCCAAAGGTCGACGCTGCCGGCGCCGGCGACCACCAGGCCCGTGTCGGCCAACAGCGGCGACCACTCCTGTAGCTTCAATGCCTTGCCGCCGGCCCAAAGCAGCCCCGACCAGCGATCGCGCTCGAGGTCGACCACGGCCTCGATCGGAGTGCCGCTGCGATCGGCCCAGGCACGTACGCCCGCGCGCAGCCGGTCGCCGTCCACGCGCAGCCGCAGGTCGACGCGTGACAAACGCAGCTCGCGCCGCAGGCCCGGTGCATGCACGGCCAGGCTGGCGCGCTCGACCTGCAGTTCGCCCAGCGCCTGAAGCGTGTCGAGCGGGTCATTGGCCGGGTCGTACTGGAACGGCAAACCCACCATCCGCCAGCGACGGTCCTCCCCCTGCTCGAGCACCAGCTCCAAGTCGCGCACTTTGAGTTCGGTCAATGGCGCGCCGGGCAGCAAGCCCGAATAAACCGCCACCAGCAGCTCGGCGCGGCCAATGTCGAGGCTGCGTCCCGCCGGCCCGATGCGCAGGCCATCGAGGGTGAAGCGCGGTCCACGACGCGTCCATTCGCCGCGCGCGGCAGTGAATGCGACCGGCTGGCCGATACGCTCGGAAAGCCAGCTCGCCACTTTTTCCGGATGCCGCTCCACCAGCGGCAGCAGCTGGTTGAGTCCGCCCACCAAAGTGGCGGCCAGGATCAAAACCACCAACAAGCCATAGCCGACAATGCGGCGGGCGTGGCGGATCCGTCGGCGCAGCGGCGAATTCATCCGCGGGTCAGAGCAGGACCACGTCGTATTGTTCCTGCGCGTACTGGTCGTCGGCCTGGAAACGGATGGACTTGCCCAGGAACTCCTCGAGCTCGGCCACCGCCGCCGACTCCTCTTCGGTGATCTTGGATACCAACAGGGGCGAGGCGATGACCAGCAGCTGCGAGGCCTCGAACTGGCGCACGGCGCGGGTGATCTCGCGGAAGATCTCGTAGGTCAGGGTTTCCGGCGTCTTGAGCGTGCCGCGGCCGCCGCATTCGTGGCAGGGCTCGCACAGCTGGCGCTCGAGGCTTTCGGTGGTGCGCTTGCGCGTCATCTCGACCAGGCCCAGCGGCGAGAATTCGTGCACCGAGGTGCGGGCGTGGTCGTGCAGCAGGCCTTTCTCGAGCGTGCGCAGCACCTGGCGACGATGCTCGTCGTCGGTCATGTCGATGAAATCAATGATGATGATGCCGCCGAGGTTGCGCAGCCGCAGCTGGCGCGCCACGGCCTGCGCCGCCTCGAGGTTGGTGCGATACACGGTCTCCTCGAGGTTGCGCTGGCCCAGGAAGGAGCCGGTGTTCACGTCCACCGTGGTCATGGCCTCGGTCTGGTCAATGATCAGGTGGCCGCCCGACTTGAGCGGCACCTCCTTCTGCATCGCCCGCAGTATTTCGTCCTCGACGCCGTACAGATCGAAGATCGGCCGCTCGCCCGCATAGTGCTCGATCCGGTCGACCAGGTCGGGCATGAACTGATTGGCGAAGGCCACGACTTTATCGAAGGCTTCACGCGAGTCCACCCGCACTTTGTCTACGTCCTTGCGCATCAGGTCGCGCACCGCACGCAGCGGCAGCGCCAGGTCCTCGTAGATGCGCTGGCCGACTCGGGTGCCGGCGCTGGACGCGCGGATGACGCTCCAGGCGCGCTGCAGGTAGGCCACGTCCTCGGCCAGCGCTTCGTCTGGCTGGTCTTCGGCATTGGTCCGCACGATATAGCCCTGGCCCGACCCGCCGGACAGCGCCGCCATCAAGGTCTTCAGGCGCGCACGCTGCGCCTCGTCGTCAATCCGGGACGACACCCCCAGCACCCGCGAATGCGGCAGGAACACCAGGTAGCGCGACGGGATGGATATCTGCGTGGTCAGACGCGCGCCCTTGCTGCCGATCGGATCCTTCACCACCTGCACCACGATCTCCTGGCCCTCGTGCACCAGCGAGTTGATGGTCGGCGGCGGGCCTGGCGGCGCGGGCTCCTCGCCCTCGCCCGCCTGGGCCAGCGGCAGCTTCAGGATATCGGAGGCGTGCAGGAAAGCAGCGCGGTCTAGTCCGATGTCGACAAAGGCGGCCTGCATGCCGGGCATCACCCGCTGCACCCGCCCCTTGTAGATGTTGCCCACTACGCCACGGCGCGAAGCGCGCTCGATGTGCAGCTCCTGCAGCATGCCGTTCTCGACCACCGCCACGCGGGTCTCGCGCGGGGTGACGTTGATCAGGATTTCCTCGGACACGTGCTTCCTTTTCAGTCCATGGCGCCGAAGCCGCGCAGCAGGCACGCGGTTTCATGCAGGGGCAGGCCCATCACGCCGGTATAGCTGCCGGCGAGGTGGGTAACGTGGGCGCCGAAGCGTCCCTGGATGGCATAGGCCCCGGCTTTTCCGAAGCATTCGCCGGTGCCAACGTAGGCGGCAATCATGGCCTCGTCGAGCGCCTCCACCCGCACCTCGGACACGCTGCTCACCTGCGCCTCGCGGCCGGCGCTGACCAGCCAGACGGTGGACACCACGCGATGGCTGCGGCCGGACAGGTCGCGCAGCATGCGCGCGGCATCGTCGGCGTCCGCCGGTTTGCCGAATACCCGATCGCCCAGCACCACCTCGGTATCGGCGCCCAGCACCAGTGCGCCCGGGTTGGCGACCACCGCCAGCAGTCCGGCGCCGGCCTTTTCACGGGCGACGCGGCTGACGTAGGCATCGGGTGGCTCGCCGGGCAGGCGCTGTTCGGGCACGTTGACGTCAAGCAGACCGAAGTCGACGCCCAGTTGTGCCAACAGGTCGCGACGGCGCGGTGATTGCGAGGCCAGATAGATCATCACCCAAGCATAGCCGCTGGCACCGCCCACGGGCAGTTTCCGCGTCCCCCGCTTCAGCCTGCGGCAGGTCGCGTCAGGCGCGGTGGTAGGGGTGGTTTGCGAGCAGGCTGGCGGCCCGATAGAGCTGTTCGGCAAGCACCAGGCGCACCAGCATGTGCGGCAGCGTCAGCGGCCCCAGCGACCAGCTTTCGCCGGCGGCCGCGATCACGTCGGCCGAATGGCCTTCGGGCCCACCCACCAGAAAGGCCAGGTCGCGGCCCTGCTGGCGCCAGTGCTCCAGGCGGTGGCCGAGCTGCTCGGAGGAATAAGGCTTGCCGCGCCCATCGAGCGTGACCACGTGGGCGCCACGCGGCACCGCGGCCAACACGCGTTCGCCTTCGTCGGCCATGGCGCGGGCCGCGTCACGGCCTTTGCCGCGCATGCCCGGCGCCACTTCCATCAGCTCCAGCGGGAGCCAATGCGAGAGACGCTTTTGATATTCGGAGAAGCCAGCGGCTACCCATTCCGGCGCCCGCTCACCGACTGCGACCAGGCGTGCCTTCATCGCCGTGCTCAGGCCGCCGAGGAATCCTCGGGCGGCTGGTCGCCGACCGTCCACAGGCGCTCGAGCGCATAGAACTCGCGCACCCGCGGCAGCATGACGTGGACGATGACGTCGCCCAGGTCCACCAGCACCCATTCGGCCTCGCGCTCGCCTTCGACGCCCAGCGGCATGACGCCGCACTTCTTGGAGAAGCGAACGACCTCGTCGGCCACCGACTTCACGTGACGGGTCGAGGTGCCCGAAACCACCACGAGGTAGTCGGCGATGCTGGTCTTGCCGCGCACGTCGATTTCAACGACGTCCTTTGCTTTCATTTCCTCCAGCGCCAGGTGCACCTGCTTGAGGATGGCTTCCGGCGACGGGGCCGGGTCGGGCATCTGGGTCTTGATGACGTGGGCTTGGGTGGTCAACGTGGCGCTCGAATCGGAAAGACGGGCCACATTATACGCCCGCCGGGCCCGGACCGCCGCGATAGAGGCCTTCCCGGGTGATGAAGGCGGCCACGGCGGGATCCAGCCACGGGTGGCCCGGCCCAGGTTCACGGGCCAATCCCTCCCGCACTTCGGTGGCCGAGGCCGGATGCAGGGCCATGTCCAGGCGGAACAGGCAGCCGGCTGGCGCCCGGGCCAGGTCGGTCGGATCCTCGCGCCAGCGGCCCTGGCAGGCGGCCGCCAGCCCCGGCGGGAGCGCCTCGAGGCCATGGCCGGGCCGCACGGCCACCACGAAATGCGCAAGGTCCATCAGCGTTTCCCAGTCATGCCAGCCGGGCAGACCCCGGAAGGCGTCCGCACCCAGCACCCAGGCCAGGGCCGCGTCCGGGCCGCGCTCGGCGCGCAGTTCACGCAGGGTGCTGACGGTCCAGGACGGCCCGCTGCGCCGCAGCTCCCTGGGGTCCACCCGGAATCCGGGCTCATCGGCAATAGCGAGGGCCAGCATTTGCGCGCGCTGGGCGGCGCTGGCGCCCGGGGTGGCGCGATGCGGCGGGTCGGCGGCCGGTACGAAAGCCACCTCGGCGCCGAACGCCGCGTGCGCCGCCTGTGCCACCGCGAGGTGGCCGGCGTGGACCGGGTCGAAGGTGCCGCCGTAGAACAGCGCCAGGCTCACGATGCCAGCAGGCTGCGGGCGCGGGCGTCGGCAATGGCCGCCAGCAGGCGCTCGAGCCGCAGCCAGGGGTCACCCTCGCCGCGTCCTTTTGCGGCGCGGTCGATCGCGCCACACTCGGCCGCGAAGGCCTCCCAGCGCGAGGGCGGATGCCGTTCGATCGCGCGGCGGTACATGGCCTGCTTGCTTTCCCAAACCCGGGCGTCGCGCATCGCCGACATCACGTTGCCGGATTCAGCGGCCCGGGCGATCGCGCAAAGCGCCAGCACTTCCTTGGCCACCATCGGCATCAGCCCGGCGACCTGGTCACCCTCGGCGCGCAGCGCCGCCAGCATGCGCACGGCACGCACGGTGTCGCCGGCGAGCGCGGCGTCGACGAGCTTGAAGACGTCGAAACGCGATGAATCGGCGACCAGTTGGTCCATCTTTTCAACGTCGATGGCTTCCGCCGCAGGGCCGCGCCCACCGCCGACCAGCAGGGCCAGCTTGTCCACTTCCTGGGCGGCGGCTAGCAGGTTGCCTTCGACCCGGTCGGCCAGGCGCTGCACGGCGTCGGGCGTGGCGACCAAGCCGCGGCTGCGAAGCCGGCGCAGCAGCCAGTCGCCCAGCTCATGTGTCTTTAGCGGATAGATCGGCAGCAAATGGCCGGCCTTGGCGATCGCTTCGCTCCATTTTCCCGCGTGGCCCCGGCTCCAGTCCTGCGCGGTAATCAGCAGCACCGTATCGGGCGGCGGGTTGGCGCAGTATTCGCGGATTGCCTCGCTGCCGTCCTTGCCCGGTTTGCCGGTGGGCAGGCGCAGGTCGAACACGCGTCGGGTCGCGAACAGACTCAGGGAGGCTATGCCGCGGGCCAGGCTGTCCCAGTCGAAGCTGCCCTCGACATCGAAGATCTCGCGCTCGCTATAGCCCTCTTCGCGGGCCCGGGCCCGGATGGCGTCGGCGGCCTCCTGCACCAGCAGCGGCTCGCCGCCGGTGACCAGGTAGACCGGACGCAGCGGCTCGCCGGCGAGCTGGCGCTCCAGGCGATCGGCGCGCAGCTCCATCAGTCGACGCGCAGCACGGCGTCCAGGCGGCGCAGGATCGCCGCCTGCATCTCGCGGCGCAGCTCTTCCTGGATCAAGGCCTGCTCGGCGGGGCTGCCCGCGGATGCGACGCTGTCGTAGGTGTATTCACGCGTGAGGGCGATGTCCTGGACCGGGACGCGCTCGGCGCCATCGGCACCGACCAGGTCGAAACTGACGCGGTAGGTGGTTTCGTATTCACGCACCTGGGCCAGGCGGTCCAAGGCCAACGGCCGGGTGTTCATGGACTCCGAGCGCACGCGCAACACCGCTGCCGGCTGGCCTTCCACCGCCGCCGTTGCACCGGCGCGGGCGAGCGCCACCGACAGCCCCTGGCCCAGCGGGCTGTAGGGGTCGCTGGTGGCTACCTTCACCGGCCCGAGGTCGGCGGCAAGCGCCAGCGAGGCGCGCGGGCGGAAACCGCAGGCGGTGACGACCGCGAGCAGGCAGACAAGAACCAGTAAACGCTGCATCAGTTTCACCCCGCCACGATGTTGACGATCTTGCCCGGCACCACGATCACCTTGCGCACGGTCAAGCCTTCCAGGAACTTCTTCACGTTCGGCTCGTCCAGGGCAAGGGCCTCGATGGTCTCCTTGCCGGCGTTCACCGACACCTCGATGGTACCGCGCAGCTTGCCGTTCACCTGCACCGCCAGCGTGGCGGCCTCGCGCACCAGCGCCGCCGGATCGGCCTGCGGGAAAGCCAGGTCTTCGAGCGTGGCCTCCGCGTGGCCCAGGCGTTGCCAGAGTGCGTGCGAGGTGTGCGGCGTGATCGGATTGAGCAGCAAGGTCACGGCCTCGAAGGCTTCCTGGCGCAGGGCGCGGCCCTGGGCGCTGGCATCGTCGAACTTGGCAAGCGCGTTCAACAGCTCCATCACCGCCGCAATCGCGGTATTGAAGGTGTGGCGGCGACCGTAATCGTCGCCGACCTTCTGGATGGTCTCGTGCAGCTGCCGGCGCAGCGTCTTCTGCGCGGCGTCCAGCGTGGCCGCGTCCAGCGCCGGTGCCTTCCCTTCGGCGACGTGCTTTTGCACCTGGGTCCACAGGCGGCGCAGGAAGCGGGCCATGCCTTCGACGCCGGCCTCGTTCCACTCCAGGCTCTGCTCGGGCGGCGCCGCGAACATCGAGAACAGGCGCACGGTGTCGGCGCCGTAGCGATCAACCATGGTCTGCGGGTCGACGCCGTTGTTCTTGGACTTGGACATCTTTTCGGTGCCGCCGATCCGCACCGGCTGACCGTCGCTGCGCAACATCGCACCGGTGGCGTGGCCCTTGGGATCGCGCTGCACGTCAACGTCGGCCGGGTTGTGCCAGTCCTTGGAACCGTCGGGGTTGTCGCGGAAGAACGTGTCGGCGATCACCATGCCCTGGCAAAGCAAGTTGGTAGCCGGCTCATCCGACTTCACCAGGCCCGCGTCGCGCATGAGCTTGTGATAGAAGCGGAAATACATCAGGTGCATGATCGCGTGTTCGATGCCGCCGATGTACTGGTCCACCGGCAGCCAGTAGTTGGCGCGCTCGTCCACCAGGTCGGTGGCGCCCGGCGAGGTGTAGCGTGCGTAGTACCAGCTCGACTCCATGAAGGTGTCGAAGGTGTCGGTTTCGCGCTCGGCGTCGGCGCCGCAGGTCGGGCAGGTGGTCTTGCGCCAGGCCGGATCGGCCTTGATCGGCGAGGCCATACCGGTGAAGGCGACGTCCTCCGGCAGCACCACCGGCAGATGTTCTTCGGGCACCGGCTGCGCACCGCATTTCTCGCAGTAGATAACCGGGATCGGGCAGCCCCAGTAGCGCTGTCGGCTGACGCCCCAGTCACGCAGGCGGAAATTGACGCGGCGGCGTCCCAGGTCACGTTCGGACAGCTTGTCGGCCAGGGCATTGAATGCGGCCTGGAAACCGAGCCGGTCGAGATCGCCGGAGTTGACCACGTGCATGCGCGGGTCACTCTTGTCGGCGTACCAGTCTTGCCAGGTGGAGCTGTCGTAGTGCTCGCCGTCGATCGCGATGACCTGCTTGATCGGCAGTTCGTATTTGTGCGCGAACTCGAAATCACGCTCGTCGTGGCCCGGCACCGCCATCACCGCGCCGGTGCCGTAGCCCATCAGCACGAAGTTGGCGATCCACACCGGCACCTTGTCGCCCGATACCGGGTGCACGGCGTGCAGGCCGGTGAAGATGCCCTTCTTTTCCTGGGTCTCGAGCTCGGCCTCGGAGACACCGCCGCGACGGCACTCGTCAATGAAGTCGCGCACCGCCGGATTACCCGACGCCGCCCACAGGGCCACCGGGTGTTCGGCCGCTACCGCGACATAGGTAACGCCCATCAGGGTGTCGGGGCGGGTGGTGAACACTTCCAGCGGCTCGGTCAGGCCGTCGATGGCGAAGCGGATCTCCAGGCCTTCGCTGCGGCCGATCCAGTTGCGCTGCATGGTCTTGACCGCGTCGGGCCAGCCCGAAAGCGTATCCAGCCCGTCCAGCAACTCCTGCGCGTAATCGGTGATCTTGAGGAACCACTGCGGGATCTCGCGCTTTTCCACCAGGGCGCCCGAGCGCCAGCCGCGGCCGTCGATGACCTGTTCGTTGGCCAGCACCGTGTGGTCCACCGGATCCCAGTTCACGATCGAGTTCTTGCGGTACACCAGGCCCTTCTTCATCAGGCGGGTGAACATGAGCTGCTCCCACCGGTAGTACTCGGGGGTGCAGGTGGCGAACTCGCGCGTCCAGTCGTAGGCGAAGCCCAGGCGCTGGAGCTGGCCGCGCATGTGCTCGATGTTCTTGTAGGTCCACTGCGCCGGCGCGGTCTTGTTCTTGATCGCGGCGTTTTCGGCGGGCAGGCCGAAGGCGTCCCAGCCCATCGGCTGCAGCACGTTGAAGCCCTTCATGCGCCGGTGCCGGCTGATCACGTCGCCGATGGTGTAGTTGCGCACGTGGCCCATGTGCAGCGCACCCGATGGGTAGGGCAGCATCGAGAGGCAGTAGTACTTAGGGCGCGAGCTGTCCTCGCCGACCGCGAAGGCTGCGGTGGACTGCCAATGGGTCTGCGCGGCGATTTCCACCGCCTTCGGATCGTAGGCGCTGGGGTCTGGGATGTCGGACATGGTTTCAGGCGGCAAAAAACAGGCCTCCAGCGTAACAAATCGGCGCCCCGCCGGGCGCGCCGCAACGTCCCCGGACGGCGGCGAGGGGCCTTGACGACCCCTGCCCCGCCAGCAGGTACCATCGGGTCTCCATTCCAAGGGGACTTCCATGCATCCGACACGCGCGCTGCTTCCGTTTGCCCTGTGCCTCGCCCTGCCCGCCGCCGCCCAGGCCGAGACCCTGGCCCTGCACTGCGGCCAGCTGTTCGACAGCGCCAGCGGCCGCAGCCGCTCCGAGCAGACCATCGTGGTTGCCGACGGCAAGGTCCGCGAGGTCCGCGCCGGGATGGCCGCCGTCGACGGCGCCCGTTCGGTCGACCTGGCCGGCCACACCTGCAGCCCGGGCTGGATTGACCTGCACGTGCACCTGAGCGGCCAGTCCAGCGCCCAGTCCTATTCCGAAGGCTTCCGGCTCAACCCCGAATTCACCGTGCTGCGCTCGGTAGGCTATGCCCGCAAGACCCTGGAAGCCGGTTTCACCACCGTGCGTGACCTCGGCGGCGAGACCACGCTGGCCCTGCGCGACGCCATTGACCAGGGCCTGGTCGACGGGCCGCGGATCTACGCCGCCGGCAAGTCCATCGCCACCAGCGGCGGCCACGCCGACCCGACCAATGGCCTCAACCACCTGCTCGAGGACGCCGTGGGCGAACCGGGTCCGGCCGAAGGCGTGATCAACAGCCCCGACCAGGCCCGCCAGGCGGTGCGCGAGCGCTATCAGGACGGCTCCGACGTCATCAAGATCACCGCCACCGGCGGCGTGCTCAGCTACGCCAAGAGTGGCGACGCGCCGCAGTTCACCGAGGACGAGGTGCGCGCCGTGGTCGAGGCCGCCAAGGACTACGGCTACCGCGTTGCCGCCCACGCCCACGGCAAGGAAGGCATGCGCCGCGCCATCGTCGGCGGCGTGACGTCGATCGAGCACGGCACCTACATGGACGACGAGCTGTTCGCGCTGATGAAGAAGAACGGGACCTGGTACGTGCCGACCATCAGCGCCGGCCGCTTCGTAGCCGAAAAAGCCAAGATCGACGGCTTCTACCCGGAGGTCGTGCGGCCCAAGGCGGCGCGCATCGGCGCGCTGATCCAGGGCACGTTCGGCCAGGCCTGGCGCGCGGGCGTGAAAATCGGCTTCGGCACCGATGCCGGCGTCGGCCTGCACGGCGACAACGCCGACGAGTTCCTGTTCATGGTCGAAGCCGGCATGCCCGCCGCGGCCGCGCTGCAGACCGCCACGGTGAATGCCGCCGAGGTGCTGGGCGTCACCGACCTGGGCCAGATCGCTCCCGGCTTCCACGCCGACGTAGTGGCCATGCCGGGCGACCCGCTGGCCGATATCCAGGCGGTGAAGAAGGTCGACTTCGTAATGAAGGGTGGCGTGATCGTCCGCCAGCCCTGAGGCCCGCCCCGTGTGCGCCGCGGCTTGATTGCCGCGGCGTCCGCCTCCATGTCCCTCGGGCACCTGACTCTTTACGGATACGCCATGACCACCGTTCCCCCCCACGTTTTCGACGCCAGCCTTGCCGACTTCGAGCAGTCCGTCCTGCTCAAATCCAAGGAAGTTCCGGTACTCCTCGACTTCTGGGCGCCCTGGTGTGGTCCCTGCAAGACGCTGGGGCCCGTACTCGAGAAGCTCGCCGCCGAGTTCAACGGCGCCTTCCTGCTGGCCAAGGTGGACGTGGACAAGGAGCAGCAGCTCGCCGGCTACTTCCAGATCAAGTCGGTGCCGACGGTCATGCTGGTCAAGGACGGACAGATCGCCGATGGCTTCCCGGGCGCCCTGCCCGAGGGGCAGTTGCGCGAATTCCTCAAGCACCACGGTATCGAACCCCGGGCTGCGGAGGAGGAAGCCGCCCCCGAGGTCGAAGCGCCGCTCGACCCGCATGAGGACGTCGTGCGTCTGCGTGCGCTCACCCAGGCCGAGCCGGACAAGGACGAGCATCGGCTCGACCTCGCCCTGGCCCTGCTCAAGACCGGCGCCGTGGCCGAAGCCGAGCAATTGATCGACGCCCTGCCCGCCAACCTGGCCCAGGACGACCGAGCCCTGAACGGCCGCGCGCGCCTGGGTTTTGCGGCCCTGCTCAAGGACGCGCCAGCGGCCTCGGTGCTGGAGGCCGCGATCGCGGCCGATCCCGCTGACCTGCGCGCCCGCCACCTGCTGGGAGCAAGGCATCTGGTGGACGGCGATGCCGCCGCCGGGATGGAACAATTCCTGGAGATGCTGCGTCGCGACCGCGGCTTCGAAGACGGCTTGCCGCGCCGGGCCTTGATCGACGCCTTCCGCGTGGTTGATGACGAGGACCTGGTCGGCAGCTACCGGCGCAAGATGGCCTCGGTGCTGTTCTGAGCCAGCCCGCATGAAGGCCTCGCGCCTGCGTCATTACATGAACTTCTGGCCGCCCTTCCTGTTCGCGGGGATCCATGTCGCGCGCATCAGCGATGATTTCCGCCACGCGCGGGTCGAACTGCGCCAGCGCTGGTACAACCGCAACTACGTCGGCACCCATTTCGGCGGCAGTCTGTTCGCGATGACCGACCCGTTCTGGATGCTGCTGGTGATGCGCCGGTTGGGCCGTGACTACGTGGTCTGGGATCAGGCCGCCGAGATCAGGTTCCTCAAGCCCGGACGGGGCACGGTAAGCGTCGATTTCGACCTGGACGAGACCGCGCTGGACGAGATCCGTGCGGCCGCGGCCGATGGCGGGAAAGTGCTGCGCTGGTTCGATATGGACGTTCGGGACGCGGCCGGCGACGTGGTCGCCAGCGTCCGCAAGCAGGTCTACGTGCGCCGCAAGCGCCGCGCCGCCGAAGCCCAAGACCCGGAAACGTGAGCTGTTTCACGGTTTCACAAATGGCTTGCCTGCGTGGCCGGACACCGTATGCTGGCCCTCCCGACCCCCCGTGCCTGAACGCGAAATGCAGCAGGAAGAAGAACTCTCCCCTGACGAGCTGACCGCCCTGCTCTCGAGCTACATGCCCGAGATCCCCGGCTATCGCGTGCTTCGACGGATCGGCAAGGGCGGCATGTCCCAGGTCTACCTGAGCGTGCAGGAGTCGCTGGACCGACAGGTGGCCATCAAGGTGATGTCGCCGGCGGCGCTGACCGACGAGATTTCAAAGCAGCGTTTCGAGCACGAGGCGCGCACCATCGCCAAGCTCGAGCACCCCTGCATCGTCGGCATCCATGAGGTCGGCCGCACCCGGCAAGGGCTGCTGTATTACGTGCTGCCCTATCTGGCCAAGGGTCATCTGGGCCAGCGTGATTTCACCCAGGACGAGGACCGCGCGGTCGAAGTGCTGCGTTCGCTGCTTTCGGCGCTGGAATACGCGCATGCGCGCGGCATCGTCCACCGCGACGTCAAGGCCGAGAACGTGCTGTTCGACAACGCCGACCGGCCGCTGCTCACCGATTTCGGCATCGCGCTGTCCAAGCGCGACCAGACCCGCATTACCACCGCCGGCCTTGCGGTCGGCAGCGGCGGCTACATGGCGCCCGAGCAGGCTCGCGGCGAAGTGGTGGACGGACGCGCCGACCTCTACAGCGTCGGCGTGCTGGCCTACGAGCTGCTGATGGGCCGCCTGCCCTACCAGGCGGCCGACCCGCTGGCGCTGGCGCTGATGCACGCCCAGGACCCGGTGCCCCGGCTGCCGCCCGAGAAGAAACACTGGCAGTCGTTCCTGGACCGGGCGATGGCCAAGTCGCCCGACAACCGCTATCGCAATGCGCAGCAGATGCTCAGTGCGCTCAACCAGATCGCCAACGGCAAGCCCGCCGAGCCAGCGGTGGATCTGGTCAAGCTGCAGGGCGCCATCGCGCCCTATTGGAAACCTGCGCTGGCGGCCGTGGCGGGCGTCGCGCTGGTGGCCCTGACCCTGGCTTGGTTCATGCGGGACCGTCCGGCAGCGTCGCCCGAGAATGACTTCTTCACGGTCGAGGTGCCTGCACGCACCGACGCGCCCGCGCCAGCCAGCGCCGCGCCCGAGACGGCGATCGCCGCCGAGCCGTCACCGGAGGCCGACGTCACCCCACCCGTTGCCGAGCCCAAGATCGACGCCCCAGCGCCGACACTGGCCTTTGCCCAGGTCAGCGCCGAAGTCACGGTCCATGCGCTCGACTATGACCCGACCCGGGTGGGCGCCCGCGAACTGGCGGCCGCGCGCCGTCAGATCGACCGCCAGCGCCTGAGCCTGCCGCCCGGCGACAACGCGATGGATTCCCTGCGCGCCGCCCGCACCGTGGCGCCGCGGGAGGCTGCGATCGTTCGTTTGGCCGACGAGGTGATTGCCTTCTACGCGGGCCGCATCGTCGCCGCGACCGAGGCCGGCAAGGACCAGGAGGCTCTCGACGACCTTGCCCGGGTGGGGCCTTTCGTTGAGGAATTGGAGCGTGCCGACGGCCCGCCCTGGACCAGCATGCGCGAAGCCCTGGTGCCTGCCCTGCTGGCCCGGCTGCAGGCCGGCCTGGACGACGTGGACGCCGACGCGGTAGATCGCACCAAAGCGCTCGCCGGCAGTCTTGGCATCGATTCGGCCGCGCTCGAGCCGGCCTGGTCGCGGGCGGTGCAACTGCCCAAGGCCGGCGACCCGATCGACGACAACGGTCTGGCGCTGGTGCTGGTGTCGCTGCCCCGCGATGGCCGTCCCGGCCTGGCGGCGATGCGCGCCGAAGTCACCCGCGGTGACTACGCCGCCTTCGACGCCGGCACGGGCCGTGCCGACGCGCGCTGCCGCAACCGGCTGGCGCCCATCTCGCTCAAGCGCCGCAGCTGGGACGACCCAGGCTTCCCACAGGCGGGCACCCACCCGGTGGTCTGCGTGAGTTCCGACGACGCCCGCGCCTACGCGCAATGGCTTGGTCGCCGCAACGGCAAGCAATACCGATTGCCCACCCGCGCCGAATGGGTTCCCTTGGCGACCTATCGCGGCACCGGCAATGCCTGCCGCGACGGCCGCATCGACTGCGGCACGGAAGGCACTGTCGCCGCCAGCCAGGGACCGGCCAGCCACCTGGGTCTGACCGGCATGCGCGGCAACGCGCGCGAATGGCTTTCGGACTGCGAGCGCGACTGCGCCCGCCGGCTGGTGGGCGGCGTGGGCTGGCGCGATCCGGTGGCCCGCGCCAACCCGCAGGGCAGCAACGATTTCGACGCCGACACCGGCTTCGATGATATCGGCTTCCGGCTGGTGCGCGAGGTCAGCGCAGAGGAACTTGGCGCGCGCTGATTGCCCTACAATCGCGGCATGCGACGACTCCGCGCCTATTTCTTCACCGGTCTGCTGACCCTGCTGCCGATCTGGCTGGTGTGGGTCGTGTTCAAATTCGTTCTGGCGCTGCTATCCGATATCAGCCAACCCTGGGTTGGCCCGGTATCGGAAAGGCTGGCCGCGGCGCACCCCGAATGGCTGGGCTGGGTGGACGACCCCTGGGCACAGTCGGCGTTCGCGGTCGCCGGTACGGTGCTCGTCATTATCGGGGTCGGCGCGATGGCGCGACGGGTGGTCGGGCAACGCCTGCTGGCCTGGTTCGAGCGCCTGATCGCCCGTATCCCGCTGATGAAGACGGTTTACGGCAGCGCGCGCAAACTGCTCGACCTGCTGCAGACAAAACCCGACGGTACCCGGCGCGTGGTGCTGATCGATTTCCCGCACCGGGAGATGAAGTGCGTGGGTTTCGTCACCCGCGTCATGCGCGAGCACGGCACTGGCCGCGAGCTGGCGGCGGTATACGTGCCGACCACGCCTAACCCCACGTCGGGCTACCTCGAGATCGTACCGGTGGACCGGCTCACGCCGACCGACTGGACCGTGGACGAAGCCATGACATTCATCATCTCCGGCGGCGCGGTCAGCCCCGACATCATGCCCTTCGAACGACCGGGTGGTGCGGCGTGACCCAGCGCCTGCGGCCGCGCTTCGCGCGCTGAGTGGTTTGTCTGGTCGGCGCCGCCGGGTTTGCGCATCATTCCCTGCTTCCCCCCGTGAGGTAACCCGCATGAACCTTCGCCTTCCCACCCTTTTTGTTGCCGGACTGCTCACCTTGGGTGGCTGCGGTGGTGGGCACGACGCCACCGACGCCGAGACCGCAATCGCCGCCGACGCCACGACGGACGCCGACTACGCGAATGACCAGGAAAGACAGGACAGCAACGATGAGCTGCCGCCGCAGATCGCGCTGACCGTCGAACGCCTTGACCCGCTGGTGCGCGGATTGACGGCCGAGAACAGCCAGCTCGAACAGGCCGTGCCGCGCCTGAAGGCGGCCGAAAGCGACGGCGAGCAGCTGCAGGCGCTCGCGGACATCGACAGTGAGCGCCTGGACGCCATCGGCGCCGAGGCGGCGGGACTCGACATCCACGACTATCGCTGGCTGCGCGACGCGCTGGACCAGCATCTGGGCGCCATCGAGACCCGCGTCGCGCTGGAAGCCCAGTACGGTGAGGCCCTCACCGACGGCATGGACGAAGCCACCGCCGCCGAAGCTCGCCGGGTGGCCGCCGAGGTGATGGCCACCCTGCCCGACCCGTACGCCGACCTCGAGCCGGCGCTGGCCGATGCGTTGCGCCAGCGGCAGGCTGAGCTGGCCGCCCTGCGCGCCGCCAACATCGCCCTACTGTTCGAAGCCTACGAAGGCTGATCGCGGACCAAGCCTGCCTTGCCACGGCTGCCATCGGGCGGCCACCCGGGCTGTGACGTTGCACCAAAGCCAGTCGCGTCAATCGAGCCGCGGCCAGGCCGAGGCGTCCAGGGTCTCGCGGTAGCCGTGCCAGGACGCGTAGGCCAGCCACGGCATGATCACCAGCAAGCCCAGGTAGGCGGTGAGAAACCCGACTGCGGTCAGCAGGGCGATGATCGTCGCCCAAAGCAGGCAGACGCTCTTGTTGCGCAGCACGGCATTCACGCTCGAGACGCCGGCGGTGACCATGTCCACGTCCCGGTCGGCAATCATCGGCAGCGAGAATGCGGCGATCGCGAACGTCAGCGCCGCGAACACCGAGCCCGCGAGTGAGCCGATCAGCAGGAACTCCAGCAGCGCGCGGGCGCTGCCGTCCTCGATCGGCACGAAGGCGTTGACCATCATGCCGGCCCGCGACCACAGCAGCAGGATCACCAGCTGCACCAGCGCGAACACGCCGGCCTGTCCCGCTACCCGGCGGGCCAGGACGAAACTGTCACGCAGGCTCGGGCGCTGCCCTGCCTCCAGCGCGCGGCTGACGCAGTAGAGCCCGACCGCAATCAGCGGCGCCACGAAAACAAAGCCCGACAGCAGCGTCGCCAGGAGCGCGAAGCGTCCGAGTGACCAGGCCAGCGCCGATACCGCGACGCTGACCAACACGATGACGGCACCGAACAGCAGGCTCAGCCCCGGCGTCCGCCGCAAGTCGTGCCAGCCCAGCGCCAGCCAGCGCAGCGGTGCGCCGGTCGGCAGGCTCGCGCAGGGCACCACGAAAGGACGCGCCTCGTCGTTCCCGGCCATGTCCGGAACCTAGACCTCTCGCTCGGCGTCGGGCCGCGCCAACTCGACCGTCGTGCCAGCTTCGCGCAGCTTCTCGGCCAGCGCCTCGCGCGCATCGTCCTCGCCGTGCACCAGCACCACCGGTGGCTTGTTGGCGAAACCGGCATACCACTCCAGCAGCGCCGGCTGGTCGGCATGCGCCGACAGACCACCCACGGTATGGCGCTGGGCATTGACCTGGATCTCCTCGCCGAACAGCTTCACATGCGGCGCACCGTCCACCAAACGCCGGCCCAGCGTGCCGCGCGCCTGATAGCCAACGAACATCAGGTGGGTCTGCCGGCGACCGAGATTCTGGCGCAGATGGTGGCGGATCCGGCCGCCATTGCACATGCCGGAGCCGGCGATGATGATCGCGCCGCGTTCATGGGCATTGATTCCGCGCGACGCCTCCACGGTGTCGGTGTAGCGCAGATTCGGCAGCCGGAACGGATGCGGCTGGCCGCGCCATATCTCGCGCGCCTTGCTGTCGAACAGATCCTGGTGGCGATCGTAGACTTCGGTGACTTTCGAGGCCATCGGGCTGTCGAGGAAAATCTTCCAGCGGTCCATGTTCCAAAGGTCCCAATGGCGCGCGAACCAGTACAGCACTTCCTGGGTTCGACCCACTGCGAAGGCCGGAATAAGCAGGTTGCCGCCGTCGTTCCATGCGTGTTCCAGCACCTCGCCGATTTCGGTGACGGTGGCGGCCCGGTCGCGGTGGGCGCGGCCACCATAGGTTGACTCAAGCAGCACCAGATCGGCCTGCGCCACGGATTCGGGATCGCGCAGGATCGGCGTGCCTTTCATGCCCAGGTCGCCGGAGAACACCAAGACGCGCTCCTGGCCGGCCTCGCGGGCGCGCAGCTCAACGGTGGCCGACCCCAGGATATGGCCGGCCTCGCGCAGCAGCACGCTGATGCCGGGCAGGATTTCGGTCGACTGCTGATAGGGCAAAGGCCGCAACAGCCGCATCACCGGGCCAACGTCGGCACGGGTGAACAGCGGCTTGTGGCGGGCATGGCCGTCTTCGTTGCGCTTGTTGGCATGCTCGGCGTCCATCTCGGCCAGGTAGGCGGAGTCGTCGAGCATGATCTTGAGCAGGTCGGCGGTGGCCGCCTGGGTCCAGATGGGCCCCTTGAAACCGCGCTTGACCAGTACCGGCAGGCGACCGCAATGATCAATGTGGGCGTGGCTGAGAACCAGCGCGTCTACCGAGGCCGGATCGAAGGGAAAAGGCTCGAAATTGCGCTTCTCGTCCTCGTCACTGCCTTGGATCAGGCCGCAGTCAAGCAGGATGCGATGGTCGCCGATCTCGACTTCGTGGCACGAGCCACTGACCTCGCCCGCGGCACCGTGGAAACGTACTCGCATGATCAATCCTCGCTCGGGCGGGATCTATGTATGGCAGAAACGACGACGGCCGGGCAAGCCCGGCCGTCGCTTTGGCGCGCGCTGGGTGGATCAGCGCTTGACGTCCAGCTCCTTGAGCAGGTGCGGGGCCGGGAACACCTTGTCCATGATCCAGACCATGTAGCGGTGGTCCACCGCGATCATGCGGGTCATGGTGGGGTCGAACACCCAGTTCGAACTCACGCTCTCCCAGTTGCCGTCGAAGGCCAGACCCACCAGCTCACCCTTGCCGTTGAGCACCGGCGAACCGGAGTTGCCGCCGGTGATGTCGAGGTCGGACAGGAAGTTGACCGGCACCTTCGCCTTCTCGGCGGCACTCATCGCGGCGGTCGCGTCGAGCTGTGCCTTGGGCGCGTCGAACGGCTCCACGCCGGTGGTCTTGGCGACGACGCCATCGAGCGAGGTGAACGGGGTGTAGGCCACGCCGTCGCGCGGGCTGTAGCCCATCACGTTGCCGTAGGTGATGCGCAGGCTGAGGTTGGCATCCGGGTAAACGCCCTGTCCCTGGCTGCGCTTGTAGTCCTGAACCGCCGCCAGGTAGATCGGACGATAGCGGGTGCTTTCGCCGCCGCGCATCTTGGCCTTGGTTTCCTGCTCGAGCATGGTCGGCTGCAGCGCGACGGCCAGCTTCACCAGCGGATCGGTGCTGGACTCGAAGCTGGCCGGGTCGGCGGCGAGCAGGGCCAGTCGCGCCTCGGTGCCGATCACCTGGGTGCCGGCATAGGTGCTGTCGAGCGCGCGCTCGATCGCCTGTGCGTCGCTTCCGCCCAGCCACGCGTCAATCGCCGCCACACGCTGGTCGGCGGGCAGCTTGATGTATTCCGCGAGCCAATAGGCCATCAGCTGCTTTTCCATGCCCGGGTCGAAGCGGCGCTCGAACTGCCGGATGCTGCCCTCGAAGCCCGGCAGGTCACGTTCCTGATAGCCGGGCGCACGTTCGACGTTGGGCTTGGTCTTCTCGACCGAAAGGCGATAGAGGCCGCGAACCTGCGACAGCAGGCCCATGCCGGCCACTTGCCCGACCACGAGGTCGCGGGCGCGGGTGTCGCGTGACTCGGCCGCCAGCGCCACCAGGCGAGCGTGAGCTTCCAGCGCCGCCGTGCCTTCGTCACCGCGGCTGCGCAGCCAAGCCAGCACCGCGGCTTCCTCGGCGCGCTTGGTGGCCGCGGCATCAATGCGTGCAAAGCCCTCGAGCTGGCCGTCCCAGTTCTTGCTGGCGTTGTTCCAGCCGCGCACCGAGGTGGCGTACTTCACCGCGACCTCGGGATCTTCCAGGCCGGCCGCGTTAACGATATTGATCAGGTTCTTGAGGTGCTGGCCGACCACCGGGTACTGCCAGGCCGACACGTTCTGGAACTCGTCGTACAGCGCATAGCGGTTGGTGGTGCCCGGATAGCCCGCGACCATGACGAAATCACCTTCGTCCAGCGACTCCGTCGCCAGCCGCAGGTGCTGCTTGGGCTTGAACGGCACGTTGTCGGTGGAATAGGCCGCCGGCTTGCCGTCCTTGCCGACATAGGCGCGGTAGAAGGTGAAGTCACCGGTGTGGCGCGGCCACATCCAGTTGTCGACGTCGCCTCCGAAGGTGCCGATCGAATTCGGCGGCGCGTACACCAGGCGCACGTCCTTGATTTCGATCTGGCGGAACAGTCGGTAGGTCTGGCCACCGAAGAAGCTGTAGAGCGTGCAGCGGTAGCCGGCCTCGGACTCGCAGGCGGCGATCAAAGCCTTCTGGGTGTCCTCGAGCGCTTTCTGACGGGCCAGGCCGTCCTGGTCGGGCGAGGTGGCGGCCAACATCTTGTCGGTGACGTCGGTGATCTGATCCATCACGTAGACGCGCGCATTCGGGCCGGCCGACAGCTCCTGATCGCGGGTGGCGGCGATGAAGCCCTCGGTCATCAGGTTCTTCTCGGCCGTCGAGTTGAGCTGGATGGCGCCATAGGCGCAGTGATGGTTGGTGACCACCAGGCCTTCGGGCGAGACCAGGGACGCGGTGCAGCCGCCGAGGGCGACCACGGCGCCCATCGGGTCACCGGTGAGGTTGGCCAACTGCTTCGGATCCAGCTTCAGACCCGCCTGCTTCAGGGGGCCGGCGATTTCCGGCAATTGCTGGGGAACCCACATGCCTTCCTTGGCTTGGGCGGCAAAGGAAAACGAAATGGCGGCGGCGAGTAGGACAAGGCGCATGGCGACTCCTGAGTTTGGCGACTAAACCCCAAGCCTAGCAGCGCCGGAGATTGCAGGCGCGCCGCGGCGGAGTAGACTTTCGACAGGGGACAACAGGGGTTCAATTATGCGTGTGCTTGCACTGCTGGTTTTGCTGCTGGCGACGGGGGTGGGTCCGGCGCGCGCGCAAGCGCCCGGCGACGCGCTGGCGGGACTGTGGACCACCCTGTGCGCAGGCGCGGCTCCCGGCTCCGACCTGGCGACCCGCTGCGCCGAAATCTTCGCCGGCGGTCCGGGCAGCAATGCCGGCGCCGCGGCCGGCAACTTCCTCGGCGAAATCCCTGGTCAAGGCCGCGCGGCCACGCGCGATGGCTCTCCGGACGATGATGCGCTGCGGCAGGCACTAGGGGCTGGCTGGGCCTTGTTCGCCTCTGCCGACATCGGGCGCCTGACCCGCCGCGACGGCGTCAACGAAGCCTCGTTCGACGGCGATACCGGTGCGGTAACGGCGGGCATCGACTGGGCCCCGGGGCAGCGCTGGCGGTTGGGCCTGTTGCTCAACCACGCCCGCGATTCGCTGGATTTCGTCGGCTCGGCCGGCAGCACCCGCACCCGCTTCACCGGCCCGATCGCCACCGGCGGCTGGAACCTGTCCGACGCCGTGTCATTGGACGCTTACGCGGGCCGGCTGCAGGGCGACTACCGGCTGCGCCGGCAGATCAGCTACACCTTGCTCAGCGGCATCAGCGTCAACAGCCTGGCCGCGGCCAGCACCGACGCCGAGCGCAACCTCGCCGGCGCGGGCGTTTCCTGGCTGATTCCGGCCGGCGCCTGGGAATGGCAGCTGGGCGCCGGCATCGACTGGCAGCGCACCGACATCGATCCCTACGCAGAAACGGGCGGCGCGGGCCTGGCCTTGTTCGTGCCGGGCCGCAGCGTCATCAGCCGGCGCGGCCGCGTCGATGCCACGCTGACGCGGACCCTGTCGGCCTCCTGGGGCGTCTGGCAGCCCATGGCCCGGATTGGCTGGCGCCACGAATACGCCAACCTCGCGCGGCCGCTGGGCGTGCGCTTCCTGGGCGACACCAACGCCACGCGGGTCGTGTTCGAAACCGATGACGCCGACCGCGGCTGGGCCGACGCCGGATTGGGCGCGGTCTTCGTCTTCACCGGTGGCCACTCGGCCTTCATCGAGTACCGGCAGCGTCTGGGCCATGACTTCCTGCAGGAGCGTCTGTTGGCGCTGGGCTGGCGGGTCGAGCTGCCCTGATCGGGCTTTCCGGGCGTTTCACGCCCGCCGGGTATAATCGCGGCCATACCGGCCCGATCGGGCCCACGCGGACGCATGAAGATGGCACAGCCAATGATGAAGGCGCTGGTGAAGCGCCACGCCGAAAAAGGCATCTGGATGGAACAGGTGCCCGTGCCCAGCCCGGGCCCGAACGAGGTGCTGATCAAGCTTGAGAAAACAGCGATCTGCGGCACCGACCTGCACATCTACAAGTGGGACGAATGGAGCCAGCGCACCATCAAGCCGGGCCTGGTGATCGGCCACGAGTTCGTCGGCCGCGTCGTCGAACTTGGCCCGGGCGTGACCGGCTACGCCATCGGTGACCGCGTATCGGCCGAAGGCCACATCGTCTGCGGCCACTGCCGCAACTGCCGCGCCGGCCGCCAGCACCTGTGCCCGAACACGACCGGCATCGGCGTGAACCGCAACGGCGCGTTCGCCGAATACATCGTCATGCCTTCGTCGAACCTGTGGCCGATCCCGGACAGCATCCCGTCCGAGCTGGCCGCCTTCTTCGACCCCTACGGCAACGCCGCGCACTGCGCGCTCGAGTTCGACGTGGTCGGTGAAGACGTGCTGATTACCGGTGCCGGTCCGATCGGCATCATCGCCGCCGGCATCTGCAAGTACATCGGCGCCCGCAACGTGGTGGTCACCGACGTCAACGACTACCGGCTCAAGCTGGCCGCCGACATGGGCGCCACGCGCGTGGTCAACGTCTCCAAGCAGTCGCTCAAGGAAGTGATGAAAGACCTGCACATGGAAGGCTTCGACGTTGCCCTGGAGATGAGCGGCAACCCGCACGCCTTCAACGACATGCTCGACTGCATGTACAACGGCGGCAAGGTCGCCCTGCTCGGCATCCTCCCGAACGGCGCCGGCATCAACTGGGACAAGGTGATTTTCAAAGGCCTCGTGCTGCACGGCATATACGGCCGGAAGATGTACGAGACCTGGTACAAGATGACCCAGCTGATCCAGTCCGGATTCCCGCTGGGCAAGGTGCTGACCCACCAGATGCATATCGACGATTTCCAGAAGGGCTTCGAGCTGATGGAAACCGGCCAGTGCGGCAAGGTCGTCTGCAGCTGGGGCTGAGGCCACGCCAGACGGCAAAATGAAACGGGGCGCCTTTCGGCGCCCCGTTTCGTTTTACCTGGATCGAAGGGCTCAGCCGCCGATCGAGAAGGTCAGCACCACGCGGCCGTCGGCGGTGTCGCCGAAGTTGGTGTTGCCCTCGCCATCGGTGTCGTAATAACCGAGCGCCGCGTTGACCGGACCGAAGTCGCGGTTGAGGCTGATGGACCAGTCGCGGTAATTGTCGTAGCCGGTGGAATTGTCAAAGGTGCTCATGCCGACGCCAAGGTCCAGGCCGATGTCCGCGCCCACGTCGAAGCTGCCGCCGAGGCCGAAGTACTGGCCGCGTTCGCCCAGCGCATAGACGTCGTTGGTGAAGCCCCAGGTGAAGCTGAGGGTTTCGGCCCAGCTGACGGTGGTGATCAGCTCGTTGTAATCGCCGTCGCCGAAGCTGTCGTCTTCGCCGATGTAGTTGTAGCGGTTGACCTGGATGTCGAAGTTCCAGTCTTCGGCGAAGTCAGTGGTCCAGCCCAGGTAGGTGTCGATCTCGACGTCCGGGCTGCCGGCACCGAAGTCGACGTTCGACAGCCAGGCACCCACGTAGAAGCCGGAGTCGAAGTTGAGGTCGGCGCCGAGCTGCAGGGCCGGCTCCTCGTCGGTCTGGGAAACGCCGCGGAAGACGTAGTCACTGGTGACGGCGGCGTTCCAGCTGTAGATCGACGATTCTTCTTGGTCGGCATCGGCGCCCATCTCGTCCTGGGCGGAGGCCAGCATCGGCAGCGCGAGCAGCGCGGCGGCAAGCGCGAGCGAAAGATTCTTGTGCTTCATCGGGAAGTCCTCTGTTTTCTTGGGGCAAGTGCAGCGGGTCGTTGTTTTGTTGTTGCTCTGGTCGCGCACCGGTCCGTTTCGGATAAGAGGACAGGTGTTGAAAATAATGGCCGAAGTGTCTCCCAGCCCGGCGAGAGAGGCATGCCGCAGCGCAGCATAACGCGAGGCCGGGACCCGGTCGACGGCTCGCGGGCGGCCCGGGGCCTGACCCCTGGGCACCTGAATCCGGATAATGGCCGCCAACCCCGCACACGAGCCTGCCCCCATGTCCGATGCCGCCCTCGCCCGCTACACCGCCGAACTCGACGCGATCCGCGCCCAGGGCCTGTTCAAGGCCGAGCGGATCATCACCGGGCCGCAGTCAGCCGAGATCACGCTGGCCGACGGCCGGACGGTGCTGAACTTCTGTGCCAACAACTACCTCGGCCTGGCCGACCATCCGGACGTGATCCAGTCGGCCAAGGACGCGCTGGACACGCACGGCTTCGGCATGGCCTCGGTGCGCTTCATCTGCGGTACCCAGGACCTGCACAAGGAACTCGAGGCCAAGATCGCCAGCTTCTTCGGCACCCAGGACACCATCCTCTACGCCGCCTGCTTCGACGCCAACGGCGGTCTGTACGAGCCGCTGCTGGGCGAGGAGGACGCGATCATCTCGGACGCGCTCAACCACGCCTCGATCATCGACGGCGTGCGCCTGTGCAAGGCCAAGCGCTACCGCTACGCCAACTCCGACATGGCCGACCTGGAGAAACAGCTGCAGCAGGCACGCGCAGACGGCGCGCGCACGATCATGATCACCACCGACGGCGTGTTCTCGATGGACGGCTTCATCGCGCCGCTCGACCAGGTCACCGCGCTGGCCCGCAAGTACGACGCCCTGGTCCACATTGACGAATGCCACGCCACCGGCTTCCTCGGCGCCACCGGCCGCGGCAGCGCCGAGGTCAAGGGCGTGATGGACCAGATCGACATCTTCACCGGCACCCTGGGCAAAGCCCTGGGCGGCGCGCTGGGCGGCTTCACCACCGGCCGGCGCGAGGTGGTCGAACTGCTGCGCCAGCGCTCGCGTCCCTACCTGTTCTCGAACTCGCTGCCGCCGCACGTGGTCGCCGCCGGCAGCAAGGTGTTCGACATGCTGGCCGCCGCCGACGACCTGCGCGCGAAGCTGGAGGAGAACACCCGCTACTTCCGCGAACAGATGACCGCGGCCGGATTCGACCTCAAGCCCGGCGTGCATCCGATCGTCCCGGTGATGCTATACGACGCTCCGCTGGCGCAGAAGTTCGCCCAGCGCCTGCTCGAGGAAGGCATCTACGCCATCGGCTTCTTCTTCCCGGTGGTGCCCAAGGGCCAGGCCCGTATCCGAACCCAGATGAGCGCCGCCCACACCCGCGAGCACATCGACCGCGCCATCGCGGCGTTCACCCAGGTAGGCCGCGAACTGGGCGTGATCACGACCTGAGCGCCGTGAGCCTGGCGTCAGTCCGGCGACACCTGGGCGAGCACCATGGCTTCGTCGCCCGAGAGCCGGCGCCAAGCCCCTTTGGGCAGCTCCCCCAACGTCACGCTGCCGATGGCCACCCGTACCAGCCGGAGCACGCCCAAGCCATGGGCGGCGAGCAGGCGCCGGATCTGGCGATTGCGGCCCTCGTCGAGGACGATTTCGAGCCAGGCGTTGCGGGTGCCGCTGCGCAACAGGACCACGGACTTGGCGGCCAGCGGTTCGCCCGCGTCCACGACGCCCGCCACCAGCGCAGCCAGCAGCGCTTCCCCGGGGATCGCGTCGATCTGAACGTGATAGGTCTTGTCGATGCCGTGCTCTGGTTCGGTGATCCCCGCGGCCCAGGCGGGGTCGTTGCTCATCAGCAGCAGGCCCTCGCTGGCCTGGTCGAGGCGACCGACCGGCGCCAGCCAGGGCAGCCCACTGCCCTCCAGGCAGGTGTAGACGGTGTCACGCTGACGCTCGTCGCTGGCGGTCGTGACCTGGCCGCGGGGCTTGTTCAGGACCAGATAGACGCGCTCCGCGGCCCCCAAAGGCCGGCCATCGAGGCTGACCCGGTCCAGGCCCTGTCGCACCGGATGCTCGGGGTCGGTCACGCGGCGATCGTTGACCGCCACCCGCCCCGCCCGCACCCAGTCGGCCGCCTGGGTGCGCGAACAGAGCCCTGCCTTGGACAGGACGCGCGCCACACCGTGGCGCACGCCGTTGGCAGATCGGTTCGGGGCGCGCGTTTGCATCCGCAAAGCATGGCGCATGCGTAGTCAAGGCAGCTAGTCTTTTGTCCGAGCCGAGCCGAGCCGAACGACGCGTCCGCGCGCCCTTGGCCGGTTCACCGCCCCATCACCGCTGGATACCGACCATACGCTCATGCCTGACCGCCTCTCCGACGCCCCGTCCGCCTGGCGCCGCGCCATTCGCGCGGCCGCCCTCTGGTTCGATACCTCCGCAGCTCCGGTGGAGGGCGAGGACCCGGATCAGATTGACTGGCTCCGCGTGGTGCCCTTCATCGCCCTGCACCTGGCCTGCCTGGCGGTGTTCTGGGTCGGTTTTTCCTGGTTTGCGCTGGCAGTCGCCGCGGCCCTGTACGCGGTGCGGATGTTCGCCATCACCGGCTTCTACCATCGCTATTTCTCGCACAAGGCTTTCCGCACCTCGCGACCCGTGCAGTTCGCATTCGCGGTGGTCGGCGCGGCCTCGGTCCAGCGCGGACCGCTGTGGTGGGCGGCGCATCATCGCCACCACCATCGTTTTGCCGATACCGAACAGGATATCCATTCGCCGCGCCATGGCTTCTTCCGCAGCCATATGGGCTGGTTCCTGACCCGTCGCGGCTTCGCCACCAATCTCGACTCGATCAAGGACTTTGCGCGATTCCCCGAGCTGCGCCTGCTCGATCGCTTCGACATCCTGGTGCCGGCGCTGCTGGCCGGCAGCCTGTACGCGCTGGGCGCTTGGCTCGAGCGCGCCTACCCGGGCCTGGGCACCAGCGGGCCGCAGCTTCTGGTCTGGGGATTCTTCGTCTCCACCATCGTTTTGTTCCACGTCACGGTGACCATCAATTCGCTGTCGCACCGCTGGGGCACGCGCCGCTTCGCGACCCGGGACGACAGCCGCAACAACGCGCTCCTGGCGCTGCTCACCTTTGGCGAGGGCTGGCACAACAACCACCACCACTTCCCGGGCTCGGCCCGGCAGGGCTTCGCGTGGTGGGAACTGGACATCACCTACCTGGGCCTGCGCGCGATGTCCTGGGTCGGCCTGGTCAGCGACCTCAAGCCGGTGCCGGCCAACATGCGCAACGCGCGTCCGGAAACGACATGAAGATCGCGGTGATCGGCAGCGGCGTGGCCGGCATGGGTGCGGCCTGGCAGCTCGCGCGCGAGCATGAGGTGGTGCTGTTCGAGCGCGAGGCAAGGCTGGGCGGGCATACCCACACCCATACCGTCAGCCAGGGCGAGCGCAGCTACGCGGTGGACAGCGGTTTCATCGTCTTCAACGCCGACAACTATCCGCTGTTCTCGCGCATGCTCG
Organism: Arenimonas alkanexedens; assembly: GCF_054781355.1. Classification (NCBI taxonomy): domain Bacteria; kingdom Pseudomonadati; phylum Pseudomonadota; class Gammaproteobacteria; order Lysobacterales; family Lysobacteraceae; genus Arenimonas; species Arenimonas alkanexedens. Next base: position 696,862 of record NZ_BAAGUO010000001.1, on the reverse strand, counting down.
ACGAGCTTGGCGTGCCGTCGAAAGCCACCACGATGAGCTTCTCCGTTCAGGACGCGCGCAGCGGTCTCGAATACAACGCCACTGATTTCGACGGCCTGTTCTGCCAGCGCCGGAACCTGGTCTCCCCGCGCTTCTGGGGCATGGTGCGCGACATCCTGCGCTTCTACCGCGAAGCCCCGGCCCTGCTTGCCCTGCCGGGCGAGGGCCCGTCGCTGGGCGACTACCTCGCCCACAACCGCTATTCGAAACTGTTCATCGAAGACCACCTGATTCCCATGGCGTCGGCCCTGTGGTCGTCGCCGGCCGAAGGCGTGATGGGCTTCCCGGCCAAGTACCTGGCCCGCTTCATGGACAACCACCACATGCTGCAGGTGCAGGACCGGCCGCCCTGGCGAGTGGTGTCGGGCGGCTCGTCCAGCTATATCCGCGCGCTGGAAAAAATCTGGGCGGTGCAGGTGCGGCTGTCCAGTCCCGTACGCCAGCTCAGCCGCGACGCCGACGGTGTCGACGTGCACACCGACACCGGCGTCGAGCGCTTCGATCAGGTCGTGCTGGCCTGCCATAGCGACCAGGCACTGGCCCTGCTGGCCGATCCCAGCGCTGCCGAAACCGAAGTGCTGGGCGCCATTCCATACCAGGCCAATGAGACCGTACTGCACACCGACGCCCGCCTGCTGCCCACCCGGCGCAAGGCCTGGGCCGCGTGGAGCGCCTACGTCCCGGCCGAACCGGGCGCGGCCTGCACCGTCAGCTACTGCATGAACCTGCTGCAGGGCATCGAGTCGCGCGAGCCCTTCGTGGTGACCCTCAACCGCAGCAAAGACATTGACCCGGCCAAGGTGCTGGCGCGGATGCGCTACCAGCATCCGGTCTACACCCACGCCAGCGTTGCCGCGCAGTCCCGCCGCGGCGAGATCAGCGGCGTGAACCGAACCTGGTACGCCGGCGCCTATTGGGGCTTCGGCTTCCACGAGGACGGCCTGCGTAGCGGCATCGAAGTCGCGCGGGCATTGGGCGCCGTGTGGTCCTGAACTCCGCCATCTACGAAGGCTGGGTGCGACATCGCCGCTACACCCCGCGCCCGCACGATTTCCGCTATCGCATGTTCCAGCTCTATCTGGAGCTGGACGAACTGGATCGGATTTTTACCGGGCGCTGGTTCTGGTCGGTCAACCGCCGCAACCTCGCCCAGTTCCGGCGCAGCGACTACCTGGGCGATCCGGCGGTGCCGCTCGATACCGCCGTGCGCGACCGGGTGGAAAGCGCCCTCGGTCGGCGTCCGGACGGACCGATCCGCCTGCTCACCCACGGCCGCTACTTCGGCGTACTGATGAACCCGGTGAGCTTCTACTACGGGTTCCGGGCCGACGGCAGCACCCTGGACTGGATCCTGGCCGAGATCACCAACACGCCCTGGAACGAGCGCCACGCCTACCTGCTGACGGTGGACCGGGCGGAACGCCGCGGCGACGCCCTGCACTGGGACTTCGACAAGGCTTTCCATGTCTCGCCCTTCATGGCCCTGCAGCGGCGCTACCACTGGTCCTTCCAGGTGCCCGGCGACGACCTTCGGGTACACATGGACGTCCTCGACGGCGAGTCCCGCGAGTTCGACGCCACCCTCGTCCTGGCACGGCGCCCGCTGAACGCCCACACGCTGGCTTCATGCCTGGCGCGCTATCCCTTACTCACCTTGAAAGTCGCGGCCGCCATTTATTGGCAGGCGGCCAAGCTTTGGTTCAAACGCACCCCGTTCCATTCCCACCCTGAACGTCCGACCGGAGTTGATCCATGAGCAGTCCCGCCGAAACACTAGCCAGCGTGCCGGGAGCCTCCGTTCGTTTTGGTGCGCTGGACCGCATGCTGCGTACGCGCCTGCTGGCCACGCTGGACGGCCTGCACGGCGGCCAGGTGACCGTTCGCGACGGATTGGGCACGCAGACCCTGGGCGAGGCCGGCGATGGCCTGGCGGTCACGCTGGACGTCCTGGACCCGGGCTTCTACCGCGCCCTGGCCGGCAACGGCTCGGTCGGTGCTGGCGAAGCCTACATGGACGGCCTCTGGCGCTGCGACGACCTGGTGGGCCTGGTGCGCCTGCTGGTGATCAACCGCGACCGCCTGGATGCCATGGAAACCGGCCTGGCGCGCTTGGGCAGTTTCGCGATGCGCACGCTGCACGCCTTCAACCGCAACACCCGCGGCGGCAGCCGCCGCAATATCGCCGCGCACTACGATCTGGGCAACGAGCTGTTCGAGCTCTTCCTCGACGAGAACCTGATGTACTCCTCGGCGATCTTCGCCGAGCCCGACGAATCGCTGGAATCGGCCCAGCGCCGCAAGCTCGAGCGCATCTGCCGCAAGCTCGACCTGCAGCCTAGTGACCATCTGGTTGAAATCGGCACCGGCTGGGGCGGCATGGCCCTGTATGCCGCGAAGAACTTCGGCTGTCGGGTCACCACCACCACCATCTCGCGCGAGCAGCACGCGCTGGCCACCGCGCGTATCGCCGAGGCAGGGCTGGCGGACCGGGTGACCTTGCTGCTCGAGGACTACCGCGACCTCAGCGGCCATTACGACAAGCTGGTCTCGATTGAGATGATCGAAGCCATTGGTCATCAATACCTCGACACCTACGTCGACAAGTGCGCTTCGCTGCTCAAGCCCGAAGGCCTGGCCTTGATCCAGGCCATCACCATCGAGGACAGCCGCTACGAGCAGGCGCTTTCTTCGGTCGACTTCATCAAGCGCCATATCTTCCCCGGCAGCTTCATTCCGTCGGTCAGCGCGATCACGGGCGCCGCGGGCCGCGCCAGCGACCTGCGCCTGGTCAATCTCGAGGATATCGGCCCGAGCTACGCCCTCACCCTGAATCATTGGCGCCAGCGCTTCGTGGCGAACCTGGATAAGGTGCGTGCACTGGGCTACGACGAACGCTTCATCCGGATGTGGGAGTTCTACCTGTGCTACTGCGAGGGCGGTTTCATCGAGCGCTCGATCAGCGACGTGCACCTGCTCTTCGCCCGGCCCGGCAACCGGCAGCCGCACTACCTGCCCGTAGCCGAGGCGTCCTGAGATGAATCAGGCGCTGCGCACGGCCTCCAATGTGCTGGGCTACCAGGCGGTCTGGTTCGCCAGCGTTGCCGGAGCGGGCGCGGGCTACGCTTGGGCCGGCCCGGCGGCCGCGCTGGTTTTCGTGGCGGCCACCCTGGCCCTCGGCGGCCAGCGCGCCCGTGACCTTCGCCTGCTGGCCCTGGCGCTGCCGCTGGGCATCTTGCTCGACACCGCCTTCGCTGCCTCGGGCTGGCTGCGCTATGCCGAGCCCTGGCCCTTTGTCTGGGCCGCGCCAGTCTGGATCTGGTCGCTGTGGGCAGGCTTCACCATGACGCTGAACCACTCCATGGCCTTCCTGCGCGAGCGGCCGCTGGCGGCGTCCCTGCTCGGCCTGTTCGGCGGACCTTTGGCCTATTGGGCCGCCGCGAAAGGTTTTGACGCCGTCAGCTTCGGCGCGCCGTTTGCTTGGGTGATGGGCGCGCTGGCCCTGGGCTGGGCGCTGGTGCTTCCGGCGCTGTTCGCTCTGGATTCGCGCCTGGCCTCGCCGGCGCCGAAAAAGGCGCTGGCGTGAATTGCTGGCAGTCACTGGGCATCATCTGGCTCGGCGCGGCGCTGGCCATGACGGCGCTGTGGGCGTTTTCGATGCGGGTGAAGAACGTCGGCTACGTTGACGTGGGCTGGGCCGGCCTGATGGCTGTGGCAGCGCTGTTTGCCGGCATCTTCGGCGAGGGCGCGCCCATGATGCGAGGCCTGGTGGCCATGTTTGGCAGCGTCTGGGGTGCGCGGCTGTGCCTGCATCTGCTGCATCGCGTGCTCAACGAGGAGGAAGACGGCCGCTATCGCGCCTTGCGCGAGGAGTGGAACGGCAGCAAGGCGCGCTTCTTTGCGTTCTTCCAGCTCCAGGCGGTGGTGGTAGCGCTGTTCTCGCTCCCGTTCATGGCCGCAGCCGCCAACCCCAACTATCAGCTCAACGCCTGGGTGCTGCTGGCGATCGTGGTCTGGCTGGTGTCGATGGCCGGCGAGTCGCTGGCCGATCGGCAGCTCGCGCGCTTCCGTGCCGACCCCAACAACCGCGGCAAGACTTGCCGCGACGGGCTCTGGGCCTGGTCGCGGCATCCGAACTATTTCTTTGAATGGCTGCACTGGTTCAGCTACGTCTTGCTGGCCGTGGGCAGTCCCCTGTTCTGGTTCTCACTGGCCGGCCCGATCGTGATGTTCGCCTTCCTCTACCGGGTCAGCGGCATCCCATGGACCGAAGCCCAGTCGCTGCGCTCCCGTGGCGAAGACTATGCTCGCTACCAGCGCGAGGTCAGCGCCTTCTTCCCTTGGCCGCCGCGCCGAAATTCACGATAGACCGGAGCCCTGAATGTCATTTATCGACCTGTGCGAGCGCGGCCTGCTGCCCGACGCCCTCACCCGCCTCGGCATTCGCCGACTCAGCGAACAGCGGCTGCGCGACGAAGGCGTCAATGACCTCGAGGCCGCTGACCAGCGTTTCCGCCGCCTGCTCGACGAGCTTCGCAAGAGCCCCATCGCGATCGAAACCGCGGCCGCCAACGAACAGCATTACGAAGTGCCCACGCGCTTTTTCGAGCTGTGCCTGGGCAAGCGGCTGAAGTACTCGAGCTGCTACTACGCCACCGGCAACGAGAGCCTGGATGAGGCCGAGGAAGCCATGCTCGCCTTGTACGGTGAGCGTGCCCAGCTGGCCGATGGTCAGCGCATCCTCGAACTGGGCTGCGGCTGGGGCTCACTGACACTTTGGATGGCGCAGCAGTTCCCGAACGCGCGCATCACCGGTGTCTCGAATTCGCGTACCCAGCGCGAACACATCATGGCCCAGGCTGCCCGGCGCGGCCTGTCCAACATCGAGATCATCACCCGCGACGTCAATCAACTCGAACTGCCCGAGCACAGCTTTGATCGTGCCGTGTCGATCGAGATGTTCGAGCACATGCGCAACTACCAGCACCTGCTGGGCAACATCTCGCGCTGGCTGGTCCCGGGCGGCAAGCTGTTCGTGCACATCTTTTGCCACCGCAGCCTGATGTACCCGTTCGAAACGCAGGGCGACGACAACTGGATGGGCCGTTACTTCTTCACCGGCGGCCTGATGCCGTCGGCGGACACGCTGCTGCACTTCCAGGACGACCTGTCGATTGACGAGCGCTGGCTACTGTCGGGGCGCCACTACGAGCGCACGGCGAACCAGTGGCTCGAGAACCAGGATCGCAATCGGGACGAAGTAATGGCCGTGCTCACCGAAGCCTACGGCCCCGCCGAAGCGGCCCGTTGGCACCAGCGCTGGCGCATGTTCTGGATGGCCTGTGCCGAACTCTTCGGCTACTCAGGCGGCAACGAATGGGGCGTGGCCCACTACCGGTTCAGCACTGCTCGGTAGCCGTCACCTTGCAGCCGCCCGCGGGCGCGGCTGCAGGAGCCGCTGCAGGAGCCGCCGCGGCGGCACCCGGCCTGCCGGTGGCGACACGAATACCCTTGGCCTTCATCCACGCGTCGAACTCATCGGCCGTCATCCGACGACCGTTCTGGCTCATGTCGAAACGCCAGGGCGAGTTGTCGTGCTCGGTCTTGGGCTGGTAGGCGGGCGAAGCGGCTGCCGCAGCGGCGGCAGGCTCATTGACGGCAACCTGTTGGACCGCAGGCTGGCGAAGCCGGGCCGTGAAATCAGTAACGTTGACGCAGACGGCGACGGCTGACGGTGCGCGACTCATCTCCGGAACGGGCACCGAGCTGGGCATCGGCGGCGCGGCGGGCGTGCCGCAGGGCGCGGTGGCGGCGCCGGCGATCGCGGGCAGGAACAGGGCAAGCAAGAGAGCGCTGCGGATCATCGGACACCGGAAAATTCGAGGGGATGGTGGAAGCTTAGGTCCGACGACGGTCTCACGCAACGCAAGAAACCGTGAGTTGCCTCACACAACGGTGGCGGCGGCCCTAAAAGACGAAGCCCGGCACTAGGCCGGGCTTCGGGTATTGCCGTGGAGACTGAAGGATCAGTTCTGCACGTTCAGCTCGGTGCGGCGGTTACGCGCACGGCCTTCGGCGGTGTCGTTGGTGTCCAGCGGACGGCTTTCGCCGAAGCCGCTCGGACCCACCAGACGGCCAGCGTCAATGCCGTTGTTGGTCAGGTAGTTGTAAACCGTACGGGCGCGACGCTCGGACAGGCCCTGGTTGTACTGCTCCGAACCGACCGAGTCAGTGTGACCGGCGACTTCGACGCGCAGCTGCGGGTACTTGGCGAGGATCGACACGGCCTCGGCCAGAATGGCCTGGGCGTCCGGACGCAGGGTGTCCTTATCGAAATCGAAGTTCACGCCCTTCAGGTCGATGGTCAGCTGCACCGGGCAGCCGTCCGGACCGATGGCCTGGCCAGCGGCCGAACCCGGGCACTTGTCGTCGCAGTTGTTGATGCCGTCGCCGTCGTCATCCAGGTCGGCGCAGGTGGTCTGCGGGACAACCGGATCCGGCCGCGCAACCACCGGAGCGGCCAGGTTGCCGAGCTTCACGAGCACGGTCACGCCAGCGAGCAGGTCGCTGAAGCGGTCGGCGGTCGGCGACACAACGGAGGTGTCGTCGAAGGACGAGCGATGGGCCAGCTCACCACGCAGGGCGTAGCGGTCCCAGTTGCCCTGCACGCCGATACCCAGCTGCATGGTCAGGTTGGTGTCTTCGCGCTGACCCGGGGAGGCCGGGCTCGGGAAGGCGTCGAACTCTTCTTCAACGCGCTGGGCGCCAACGCCGAAGCGCAGGTACGGGTTCCAGGAGCGGCCTTCCTTGATGAAGTGGTAGCGCGCGTCCATGGTCACGCCGTACTGGCTGAACAGCAGCTCGCGGCCATTGAAATTCGGGTTCTGGTAGTTGATCTCACCATCGATCGACCAGTTCGGGGTAACGAACTTGCCCATGCCCATGGTGTAGTACAGCGGATCCGAAGTCTCGCGGTTCTCGTCCTGGAAGTTCAGGCCGACACCGCCGGAGACGTACCAGCGATCATCGAAATCTTGCGCGGCAGCGGATTGCGCCATGGCGGCCGCGGCAAGCAGGGCGCAGCACAGTAGGTTCTTCTTCATGACTAACTCCATATCAACAGGGGTGACTTTACACAGGGGTACAAGCGTCGCTACGCACCGCGTGCACACAATTCAACGCTTCACCGATCTCGCGTTAACGGGAATCTAACATTCGATTGCCCGAACCGCAAGCTTGGCCTCTACAACGTGAACAGATCCAGAAAACGATGGATCGGGGTCGCCTCGAACCGCGAGGTGTCGCTGGTAAGTGTAAGTATTTCCTCAACTTTTCGACTCGGGAGCTGACCCCGGACCGCCGATTCGAACTTCTCCAGCAGGGCCGGCATGCCCTCCCCCCTGCGCTCCCGGTGGCCCAGGGGTACATCAATGGAGATCCTCTCCGAGCGGCTGCCGTCCTTGAAAAAGACCTCAATGGCGTTGCCGATATAGCGCTTTTCTGGATCGGCATAGTCGCGGCTGAAGTCCGGGTTCTCGCGGACCTCCATCCTGTCGCGCAGCGCATCAATGCGCGGATCGGCCGCCATGGCGTCGGAATAGTCCTCTGCGTTGAGCCGGCCGAACAGCAGCGGCACGGCCACCATGTACTGCAGACAGTGGTCTCGATCAGCCGGATTGGACAGCGGGCCGGTCTTGTCAATGATGCGGCAGCCGGCCTCCTGGGTCTCGATGACGATCCGCTCGATCTGTTCAAGCTTGCCCGCCAGCTTCGGGTGCAGCTGCATCGCGCACTCCACGGCGGTCTGGCCGTGGAACTCGGCCGGGTGGCTGATCTTGAACAGCACGTTCTCCATGACGTAGCTGCCAAACGGGCGATCGAACTCGAACGGCTTGCCGTCGAACATCACGTCATAGAAGCCCCAGGTCTTGGCGGTCAGCGCGCTCGGGTAGCCGACGCAGCCCTTCACCGCGTTCAGGGCGTGGGTAACGGCACGGCGGCAGGCATCACCGGCAGCCCAGCCCTTGCGCGGGCCGGCATTGGGCGCGTGGCGATAGGTGCGCAGGGCCCCGCCGTCCACCCAACTATGGCTGACGGCGTTGATGATCTCGTCCTTGCCGCCGCCCAGCAGATGGGTGGCCACCGCGGTGGACGCCAGCCGGACCAGCAGCACGTGGTCAAGACCGACGCGATTGAAACTGTTCAGCAGCGCGTAGGAACCCTGGATCTCGTGGGCCTTGATGGCGGCGGTGAGGACGTCGCGCACCGTCACCGGCTTGCCGTTCTCGCGCTCGGCCTTGCGGCTCAGGTAGTCGGCGACGGCAAGGATGGCGCCGAGGTTGTCGGACGGATGCCCCCACTCGGCCGCCAGCCAGGTGTCATTGAAGTCGAGCCAACGCACCTGCACGCCAATGTTGTAGGCGGCCTGAGCAGGATCGAGCTCGAATGAGGTGCCGGGCACCCGGGCACCGCCCGGCAGGCTGGCGCCCGGGACGATCGGACCGAGGTGTTTCACGCACTCGGGATGGCGCATGGCCAGCATGGAGCAAGCCAGCGAATCGAGCAGCATGAAGCGCGCGGTGGTGTAGGCCTCCGACGAACCGATGTAGTAGTCGGTGACGTAGTTGGCGATGTCCACCATGGCCGAATCGGGCTCGGGGCGCTGTGCGGAACGGATGTCTTGCTGGCTCATGGGCGGCAGTCCGTGCGTTGTGACGATGGCGATGGAACCGTATGGTGCCAGAAGCGACCCGGCCTCGCCGATCCGGGACTCTCAGGATAACGCCAGTCAGCGCCGCCGCAGGACGCGTTCGCGCCTTGTCGGTCGTCCCCAATCCGGGCAAGGTGAAGCGCTATGACGAACAACTCGCCCGCCATGACCACTTCGCCCTACCCGCATCTGTTCCAGCCCCTCGATCTTGGCTTCTGCACGCTGCCCAACCGGGTGCTGATGGGTTCGATGCACACAGGCCTCGAGGACCACGCCCGCGACTTCCCCAAGCTGGCCGCCTACTTCCGCGAACGCGCCGAGGGTGGCGTCGGCCTGATGGTCACCGGCGGCATCGCCCCGAATCTGGTCGGCTGGCTCAAGCCCTTTGCCGGCAAGCTCAGCTGGCCCTGGGAAATCCACAAGCACCGGATCGTCACCAGCGCGGTACACGCCGCCGGCGGGCGGATCTGCCTGCAGATCCTGCACGCGGGCCGCTACGCCGCCCATCCCCTGCTGGTCTCCGCCTCCAAGGTGAAGGCACCGATCAGCCCGCTGACGCCGCGCGCGCTGACCGCCTGGGGCGTGGAGCGCCAGATCAAGGCTTTCGTCAACACCGCGCGCCTGGCCCGCGAGGCCGGCTACGACGGCGTCGAGGTGATGGGCTCCGAGGGCTATCTGATCAACCAGTTCCTGTCGGCACGCACCAACAAGCGTGGTGACGCCTGGGGCGGCACGCCCGAGAAGCGCATGCGTTTCGCGGTCGAGATCGTGCGCCGCATCCGCGAAGCCGTCGGCCCGGACTTCATCCTGATCTACCGCCTGTCCATGCTCGAACTGGTGGAAGGCGGCTCCGACTGGGACGAGATCGTGCTGCAGGCCAAGGCCATCGAGGCGGCCGGCGCAACCATCATCAACACCGGCATCGGCTGGCATGAGGCCAGGGTGCCGACCATCGCCACCTCGGTACCGCGCGCGGCGTTCGCGGGTGTCACCGCCAAGCTCAAGCCACACGTCAGCCTGCCGCTGGTGGCCACCAACCGCATCAACATGCCCGAAGTCGCCGAGGACATTCTGGCCCGCGGCCAGGCCGACATGGTGTCCATGGCTCGGCCGCTACTGGCCGACTCGCAGTGGGTGAACAAGGCACGTACCGGCCGGCGCGACGAGATCAACACCTGCATCGCCTGCAACCAGGCCTGTCTCGACCACGTTTTCGCGGCCAAGAAGGCCAGTTGCCTGGTCAACCCGCGCGCCTGCGCCGAGACCGAGCTCAACTATCTGCCCACGGCCACACCGCGACGGATTGCGGTGGTCGGCGCCGGGCCGGCTGGCCTGGCCTGCGCGACCGTGGCCGCCGAGCGCGGGCACCACGTCACCCTGATGGACGCGGCGGCCCGGATCGGCGGCCAGTTCAATCTTGCCAAGACCATCCCCGGCAAGGAGGAATTCCACGAGACCCTGCGTTATTTCGACAAGCGACTTGAGCTTACCGGGGTCGAACAGCGCCTGGGCACCGCCGTGGATGCCGCCCAGTTGCTGGCCGGCGGCTTCGACGAGATCGTGCTGGCCACCGGCATTCGTCCACGCAAGGTGGTTTTCCCGGGAAGCGACCACGCCAAGGTCGTCAGCTACCTCGACGTGCTGGGCGGCAAGGTGTTGGCGGGCCCCAAGGTGGCCATCATCGGTGCCGGCGGCATCGGCTTCGACGTCGCCGAATTCCTGGTCCATGAAGGCGAGTCACCGACCCTGGACACGGCGCGCTGGATGGCCGAATGGGGCGTATCACCCGATTTCGAGGGCGCGGGCGGCCTGGCCAAGCCGGCGCCCGAGGCCCCGGCACGCGAGGTCTGGCTGCTTCAGCGCAGTCCCGGCAAGCCCGGGGCCCGGCTGGGCAAGACCACGGGCTGGATTCACCGCTCCGCCCTCAAGGCCAAGGGCGTCCAGGCCATGGGCGGGGTTGAGTATCTGGGCGTGGATGAGGCCGGGCTTCGGATCCGCGTCAATGGACTCGAACAGGTACTGCCGGTTGACCACGTCGTGGTCTGTGCCGGCCAGGAGCCGCTGCGGGCCCTGTTCGACCCGCTGGTTGCGGCAGGTCGGCAGCCGCATCTTATCGGCGGCGCGGACGTGGCGGCCGAGCTGGACGCCAAGCGCGCGATCGAGCAAGGAAGCCGGCTGGCGGCCGGTTTCTAAGCGGACGGGCGGCCCTCAGGGGCCGTCTTCTGAGTAATCACTCCAAATAAAATCAAGAACTTGTAAATGGCCATTCAGCGGGCGTTCGGGTTCCGGCCGTACTATGCGCCTCGGAACCGGCGCCTGTCCTTTGGACGCGCTGGCCAGATACGGCCCCAAAGCACATGGCTTGACGGGGTTTCCGGACGGCGCCCAACCTTCGACGCCCCGACCGGAATGCGAGCCCAGCTCGTCCATCCCCAAAACGCCAGGCCGCAAGCCTTCCCTCGTCCCGTTGGATACCAACAGGCGACCCGCCACCAGGCGGTCGGGGGATTGCGGCGCAACGGAGCAAGGAGTTCCGCCATGAAGTTGTCCTTCATCCTGTGGCTTGCCCAGGTGCTGCCACAACCCGCCGCCGACCCGCTGTGTCTGGCGACGACGATCTACCTGGAAGCCCGCAATCAGTCCGAGCTGGGCCAGCGCGCCGTGGCCGAGGTCGCCCTGCGTCGCCGCGACAGCGGCCGCTGGGGCGAGTCGGTCTGCGAGGTGGTCACCGCCCGCAAGCAGTTCGCCCCGACCATCGTTCATCCCGGCCTGCGCATGAAGAACCTCGAGGCCTGGGAACAGGCCGTGCAGGTCGCCTTCGAGGCCCAGCACGACTGGCGCCAGCCGATCGGCCAGCGTAACGAGGTCGTCCCGGGCGCCAGCCACTTCGCCGCCCTCGACCTGGCCAACCCCGCCTGGGCTACGGCCCCGCGCGTGGCCACCATCGGCGACCACACCTTCTTCAGGGTTCAGCGGCTGACGCCGCCGTCGGTCTCGATGTCGATCCCGGCCGTGGGCGTGCCGGCAGGCCCGCAGGCGCAGCGCCTGGCGCCCTGACCGCCCATCCCTTGCGTGGCCCCAGCGGGGCCCGAAATACATGTGGGAGGGACTTCAGTCCCGATGCCTTTCGCCAGAAAGCATCGGGACTGAAGTCCCTCCCACAATTTTTTCCGGTTCGCCCGAGTGGCTCTTCAGCGCTTGTCGATGGCGACGAAGGCGCGGTCCTCGGGACCGGTGTAGTTGGCGCTGGGGCGGATGATCTTGCCGTCGATACGCTGCTCGATCACGTGCGCCGACCAGCCGCTGGTGCGGGCGATCACGAACAGCGGCGTGAACATCGCCGTCGGCACGCCCATCATGTGGTAGGCCGAAGCGCTGTACCAATCGAGGTTCGGGAACATCTTCTTGAGGTCCATCATCAGCGTCTCGATGCGCTCGCTGACGTCGAACAGGACCGGGTTGCCGCCTTCCTTGCAAAGCTTGCGGCTGATGTCCTTGATGATCGGGTTGCGCGGGTCGCCGATGGTGTACACCGGGTGGCCGAAACCGATCACGATCTCCTTGCGCTCGACCCGCGCCCGGATATCGGCCTCGGCCTCGTCGGCGCTTCCGTAGCGCGCGATGATCTCCATCGCCACTTCGTTGGCGCCGCCGTGCTTGGGCCCGCGCAGCGCGCCGATGGCGCCGGTGATGCAGCTGAAAAGGTCCGAGCCGGTGCCGGCGATGACGCGCGCGGCGAAGGTGGAGGCGTTGAACTCGTGCTCGGCATACAGCACCAGCGACTGGTCGAGCGCGCGCTCGTGCGAGGCGCTGGGCGGCTCGCCGTGCAGCAGGTGCAGGAAGTGGCCGGCGATGGTGTCGTCGTCGGTTTCGACGTCGATGCGGCGACCGTTGCGGGTGAAGTGCCACCAATAGAGCAGCATTGAGCCGAAGCTGGCCATGAGCTTGTCGGCGATGTCGCGGGCCTCGTTCACCGGGTGGCCGTCGCGCTCGGGCAAGACCACGCCCAGCACCGAGCAACCGGTGCGCAGCACGTCCATCGGATGCGCGTTCGCAGGCACCAGCTCCAGCGCGTCGGTGACGATCGCCGGCAGGCCGCGCAGGCGCTTGAGCTTGGTCTTGTAGGCGGACAGCTGGCTGGCGTTGGGCAGCACGCCGTGCACGAGCAGGAACGCCACCTCTTCGAAGCCGGCCTTCGTGGCCAGGTCGTGGATGTCGTAACCGCGGTAGTGCAGGTCGTTGCCGCTGCGGCCGACGGTGCACAGCGCGGTGTTGCCGGCCGGCGTGCCGCTGAGGGCCACTGACTTCTTGGGCTTGGGCAGGGTGGACTCGGTCATGGCTCAGTCTTCCTTCTTTTCCTGGGCGAACAGCTGGTCGAGCTTGTCTTCGTAGGCGTGGTAGCCCAGGAAGTCGTAGAGATCGGCGCGGGTCTGCAGCGTGTCGATGATGTTTTTCTGGGTGCCTTCGCGGCGCACGGTCTGGTAGAAGTGCAGCGCGGCCTTGTTCATGGCGCGGTAGGCGCCGCAGCAGTAGAGCGCGATGTCGACGCCGGCGTCGCGAAGCTCATCGGTCGTAAAGAACGGCGTCGAGCCGAACTCGGTGAGGTTGGCAAGCACCGGTACCTTCACCGCCGCCTTGACCTTGCGGTAGTCGTCGAGCGAACGCATGGCTTCCGGGAACACCATGTCGGCACCAGCCTCGACATAGGCCACGGCGCGCTCGATCGCAGCGTCCAGGCCTTCGGCCGCGGCGGCATCGGTGCGCGCCATGATCACGAAGCCGGCGTCGGTGCGGGCGTCTACGGCGGCCTTCACCCGATCGACCATTTCCTGGGTTGAAACCACTTCCTTGCCGGGACGGTGGCCACAACGCTTCTGGCCGACCTGGTCCTCCATATGCACGGCGGCGACGCCGATACGTTCGAAATTCTTGATGGTGCGACCGATGTTGAAGGCGCCACCCCAGCCGGTGTCAATGTCCACCAGCAGCGGCATCCCGGTGGCGTCGACGATGCGGCGCGCATCCGTGAGGACGTCCTCCATCGTGCTGATGCCCAGGTCGGGCACGCCCAGGGAGTTGGCGGCGACGCCACCACCCGACAGGTACAACGCCCGGTAGCCGGTACGCTTGGCCATCAGGCCGGCATAGGCGGTGATCGCGCCCATTACCTGCAGCGGCGCCTCTTCCTGCACGGCGGCGCGGAAGCGCGCGCCTGCGGAGTGTTTGTCAGTCATTGCGATTCCCTCAATCGCGAAGGCGACCCGGAGGTCGCCTTCGCTGGCTTCATCAGAGCAGGTGGGCGACGCCGGCGCGCTCTTCCTCGAGCTCAGCCAGGGTCTTGTCCATCATGCTGCGGGAGTAGTCGTCGATCTCCAGGCCCTTCACGATCTCGTACTTGCCGTCCTTGCAGATGACCGGGAAGCCGTACATCACGTCCTTCGGGATGCCGTAGCTGCCGTCGGAAGGAATGCCCATCGTGGTCCACTTGCCGTTCGTGCCCAGCGCCCAGTCGCGGACGTGGTCGATGGCGGCGTTAGCGGCCGACGCGGCCGAGCTCAGGCCACGGGCTTCGATGATCGCGGCGCCGCGCTTGCCGACCTTCGGGATGAAGGTCTCGCGGTTCCAGGCCTCGTCACCGATCTTGTCCTTGAGCGAACCGCCGGACACGGTGGCGAAGCGGTAGTCGGGGTACATGGTCGGGCTGTGGTTGCCCCAGACGATCAGCTTCTCGATACCGGCGACGTCGGCACCGGCCTTGATGGCCAGCTGCGACAGTGCGCGGTTGTGGTCGAGGCGCAGCATCGCAGTGAAGTTGTTCGGGTTGATGTCCGGCGCAGACTTCATGGCGATGTAGGCGTTGGTGTTGGCCGGGTTGCCGACCACCAGCACCTTGATGTCACGCGAGGCAACGGCGTTGATCGCCTTGCCCTGCACGGTGAAGATCTCGGCGTTCTTGAGCAGCAGGTCCTTGCGCTCCATGCCCGGGCCGCGCGGCATGGCGCCGACCAGCAGCGCGACGTCGGCATCCTTGAAGGCGACCATCGGGTCATCGGTGCCGACCATGCCGGCCAGCAGCGGGAAGGCGCAGTCCTCAAGCTCCATCATCACGCCGCGGAGCGCGGCCTGGGCCTTCTCCATCGGCAGCTCGAGCATCTGCAGGATCACCGGCTGGTCCTTGCCCAGCATTTCGCCCGAGGCGATACGGAACAACAGCGAGTAGCCGATCTGGCCGGCGGCACCGGTAACGGCGACGCGAACGGGGGTCTTCATAAAATCTCCTAGGAGGAATCGGGCCTGAAGGCCCTCCTACAAATGAAACGGCACCCGGCGGGATGCCGCGGAACGGGTCACGAGAGTTCGGCGAAGAACTCCTGGATACGCTGCAGGCCCTTGGGCAACTGCTCGGTCGGACAGGTGTAGCTGATGCGCATTGCGCGCGGCTCGCCGAAGGCAGAGCCGGGCACGCAGGCAACGCCCTTGGCCTCGAGCAGCACGCTGCAGAAATCAACGTCGTTGGCGACCTTGACGCCCTTGTGCGACTTGCCGAAGGCGCAGCTGATGTCGGGGAAGACGTAGAACGCACCCTGCGGCTTCGGGCAGATCACGCCGGGGATCGCATTCATGGTGTCCACCACCATGTCGCGCTTGGCCTGGAACTCGGCGCACTTGCCGGTCGGCACGTCCTGCGGACCGGTCAAAGCGGCAACCGCTGCGGCGGTGACCACTTCGGGCAGGTTGGTGATGTGGGTCGAGTTGAGCACCGTCACCGCCTTGGCGACGACCTCCGGCCCGGCCATGAAGCCGACGCGCCAGCCCGGCATGCCGTAGGTCTTGGACAGCGAGTCGACGAAGATCACGCGATCGCGCAGCTCGGGACGGGCGTGGACGAAGTTGTGGTAGCCCAGGCCGTCGAAGACCATCGTGTTGTAGATGTCGTCGGTGATGACCCAGGTGTCCGGATGCTTGGCCACGACCTCAGCCAGCGCCGCGATTTCCTCGCGGGTGTAGACCATGCCGGTCGGGTTGTTGGGGTTGTTGAACAGGAACACCTTGGGCTTGGTCGCCAGCGCCGCGTCCAGCTGGGCGGGCGTGAGCTTGTAGTCCTGGCTGGCCGGGCAAGGCAGCTCGAGGATCTTCGCATCCAGCACTTCGGCGATGTCGGCGTAGGTGGTCCAGTACGGCACGGCGTAGGCGATGGTGTCGCCCTCGTCCAGCAAGGCCTCGGCCAGGTTGTAGAGGATGTGTTTGGCGCCGATGCCGGTCGAACAGTTGAGCCGGGTGTAACCCGTCAGGCCGAGTCCGTCCAGATGATGCAAAAAGGCGTCGAGCAGCGCATCGGAGCCGCGGTTGCTGCCGTACTGGCCGCTGTCCTTGTCCAGGGCGTCGCGGGCGGCGGCGTAGACGTGCTCGCCGGGCAGGAAGTTGGGAACGCCGATGGAGAAGCTGACGATATCGCGGCCTTCGGCCTTGAGCTTCTTGGCCTTGTCGGCGACGGCCATGATGGCGCTGGGCTTGGCACGGCCCATGCGCTTGGCAAGCTGGGGCATCGCAATCCTCGCAGGGGTTTGTGGCGGGGCTGAAAAACCCCGTAACAATACCATGCACGCCGCCCTGCCGGCCCCGATGCGGACTTGCCCGCCGCCCACTTTCGGGCATGCTGGCGTCAGGAGGAACGCCATGCCAATGACCCGCCACATCCGCTTTCGCCTTGTCTGGACCCTGGTCCTATGGCTGCCGCTGCAGGCGCTTGCCTACGACCAGAACCGCGTCGCCACCGACGACGCCGGCCAGCGCCTGCGCATCCAGGGCAGCGTGGTGGTGGTGGAGCCCGACATCGAACTGACCGAGGTCACCGCCGGCGGCATGCAGGAGCCGCGCCGGGAGTGGTCGGACGCTGCGCGCCAGCACTTCCCGGCCCAGGTCGCCCGCCTGCTCGACAGCGGCGGGACGGCCCGTCGGCCCGACTTCGACCTCCCCGATGACCTGGACCCCGGATCCCGGCTGGGCCAGGTGGTCCGGCTGAATGAAGCGGTGGCCACCAGCATCGCCGTCTACACCCGGTCCGGCAGCTACCTGGCTACCAAGGACCGCCGGCTCGACTGGACCCTGGGCCCCGGCGTGGAGGCCCTGCGCGAGGCCACGGGCGCGGACTACGCGCTGTTCACCTATATCCGCGACAGCTATGCCAGCACTGGCCGCAAAGCCATGCGCACGCTCGGCTTCCTGGCCGGCGCGGCCATGGGCGGCTACGTCGATATCGGCGGCGGCCAACAGGTCGGCGTCGCGACCCTGGTCGACCTGCGCACCGGGCAAGTGGTCTGGTTCAACCTGATGTCGAACCAGTCGGGTGACCTGCGCGACGCCGAGGGCGCGGCGGAGACCGTGGAGGACATGCTGTCGGGGCTGCCGCTGTGAGCCGGCGCCCTGCCCTGCTGCTTGCCGGCCTGCTGGCGCTGGCTTCGCCGGCCCTGCTGGCGGTGGACCCGGCCCGTCCCGGGCAACGCCCGCCGGCCGGTAGCGATGAGGATGAGCTCTGGTACGCGATGGAGCGCGCCGAACGCGAGCTGCAGCAGCACCCCAGCCGGGTGCGCGACCCGGCCCTGAATGAATACGTGCGCGGGGTCGCCTGCCGGGTCGCCGTCGACCATTGCGGCGACATGCGCGTCTACATCGTCGAACAACCTTGGTTCAACGCCTCCATGTCGCCCAACGGCATGATGATCGTATGGACCGGCGCCTTGCTGCGCTTCCAGGACGAGGCCGAATTGGCCCTGGTGCTGGGCCACGAGTTCGCCCATTTCCGCCAGCGTCATTCGATCCAGCAATGGCGCCGGGCCAAGCGCAGCTCCGCCTTCCTGGGCTCGTTCGGCCTTCTGGCCTGGGGTGGCGGTGCCGGCGCAGCCGGCTATCTCGCCAACATCCTGGGCACGGCAAGCATGTACCAGTTCTCCCGCGACGCCGAGCGCGAGGCCGACCGTCTCGGCTTCGAGGTCGCCACGGGCGAGGGCTACGACGCCCACGCCGGAGCAAGACTTTGGCAGCGCATGAAAGACGAGGAGGACGCGCGCCGCTACGGCAAGCCGGTGCCGGTGTTCGCCAGCCACCCCAAGACCGCCGAACGACTGGAAGACGTGCGGGAAGCCGCCGCGGCCAGCGCACAGGCGACTGGCGAATCGGGCCGCGAAGACTACCGGCGCGCGGTGCGCCCGTTCTTGTCGCACTGGCTGGCCATGGATCTCTCGCGCCGGATGTACGACTCCTCGGTGCGCGTGATCACCGACCTGCGCGAACTCGCCGAGCCCGAGCTCCAGGCCACCTACGCTTTCTTCCAGGGCGAGGCGCACCGGCGCCGCGCCGCCGACGGTGACTTGGACCGCGCCCACGCGCTCTACGCCGAAGCGGTCGCCCTGCCCGCCCCGCCCGCCGCCGCCTTCCGCGAGCATGGGCTGGCGCTGCGGGCGCAGGGTGCCCGTGCGGAGGCCGCCGCATCCCTGACGCGATATCTTGAGATGGCGCCCGATGCCGAGGATGCGGCCTTCGTTCGCCTTTACCTGTCGGAACTGGAGACCGCCAAATGAGCCGGAAGCTATTGCGCGCTGCGGCCCTGGCCCTGGCGTTCGTGCTGCTGGCCGCCTGTGCCAGCGGCGGCGCCGGCGGCCGGCTGCAGGAGGCCGGCGATGCCCGCGTGTTCGACCTGGCGCTGGACACTGACCTGGACTGGGCCCGACTGAAAGCGCCGCGCCAGGAACAATGGACGATAGACGGCGCACCCCTGAACCAGCTGCTGATCATTTCCAGGGTCAAGTCGGGCGAACACGTGTTCCTGGGCGCCAAGCAGCGCCGTGGCCGCCCCGACGGCCCGTGGTTCCGCACCGGCATGCGGCCGGACGAGGTGCGCGATGTCGTGCTCGATGGCCTGCGCGGCAGCGGCTGGGCGAACGTGCGCGGCAGCGACCTGCGGCCGGCACGCTGGGGCGCCAGCCCAGGGCTGCGTTTCGAACTGGCTTTGGACAACCCGGGCGGGCTGATGTATCGCGGCATGGCAACCGCCGCCGAACGCGAAGGTCGCCTGACCCTGCTGGTCTGGATCGCCCCGGCCGAGCACTACTACGGGCGGGACGCAGACGCGGTTTCGCGGCTGTTCGACAGCCTCCGCTTCGTGGAATAGACGCGCTGGCCGGGGCTGTGCGTCCCGGCCAGCGCCGTCACTCAGGCCTTGGCGTCAATCGCCTTGTTCCACTCGCTGACGCGGGCTTCCTGGCTGGCGAGCAGCGCGGCGGTGTCACCCTCGATCTTGACGCTCTCGATCTTGTCGCCGCCGCGCACGGCGTCCACGACCTGCTGGTCACCGGCGCCGATGACTTCGCCGAACACGGTGTGCTTGCCGTCCAGCCACGGGGTGGCGACGTGGGTGATGAAGAACTGGCTGCCGTTGGTGCCCGGGCCGGCATTGGCCATGGACAGCACGCCCGGCTTGTCGTGGCGCAGCTCGGCGCAGCACTCGTCCTCGAAGCGGTAGCCAGGGTTGCCGGTGCCGGTGCCGCTGGGGCAGCCGCCCTGGATCATGAAATCGGGGATGACGCGGTGGAAGCTCAGGCCGTCATAGAAGCCGCGCTGGACCAGGTTGACGAAGTTGGCGACCGTCAGCGGCGCCTTGTCGGCGTGCAGCTTGATGCGGATCGGGCCGCGGGAGGTGGTGAAAACGGCGGTCAGGGACATGCGGGGCTCCGGTGCGGGTGCCGGGCTTATCCCGGCGGATCGACTAGAATGCCACAGGACAAGTGAGCCCCGCGCAGCTGAACAAGCGTTCAGGATAGGTTTTCCTCTATAATCGTCGGCTTCCTCAGCCACGAGCAGCGCGCCGCCAGGCGTCTATCCGCATGTCCATTGAAAAGCTCCGCAACATCGCCATCGTCGCTCACGTCGACCATGGCAAGACCACCCTGGTCGATCAGCTGCTCAAGCAGTCCAACACCCTGGGCGAGCGCCAGCAGCTCGCCGAGCGCGCAATGGACAGCAACGACATCGAGAAAGAACGCGGCATCACCATTCTGTCCAAGAACACCGCGATCCGCTGGACCGCGCCGGACGGCCAGGAATACCGCATCAACATCGTCGACACCCCGGGCCATGCCGACTTCGGTGGCGAGGTCGAGCGCGTGCTGTCGATGGTCGACTCGGTGCTGATCCTGGTGGACGCGATGGACGGCCCCATGCCGCAGACCCGCTTCGTGACCCAGAAGGCCTTCGCGATGGGCTTCAAGCCGATCGTGGTGATCAACAAGGTCGACCGCCCGGGCGCGCGCCCGGACTGGGTGCTCAACCAGACCTTCGACCTGTTCGATCGCCTGGGCGCCACCGACGAGCAGCTCGACTTCACCACCGTCTACGCCTCCGGCCTGAACGGCTACGCCGGCATGGACGAATCGATCCGCGCCGGTGATATGACGCCGCTGTTCCAGACCATCGTCGACAAGGTGGCGCCGCCGCCGGTGGACATGGACGGCCCGTTCCAGATGCGCATCACCTCGCTCGACTACAACAACTACGTCGGCATCATCGGTGTTGGCCGCGTGCAGCGCGGCACCATTCGCACCAACCAGCAGGTCACGGTGGTCGCGCGCGACGGCAAGACCCGCAACGCCAAGGTGCTGCAGGTGCTCGGCTTCATGGGCCTGGAGCGCCATGAAGTGAAGGAAGCGGGCGCGGGTGACATCATCGCGATCTCCGGCATCGAAGGCCTCGGCATTTCCGACACCATCTGCGACGTCGGCTCGGCCGAACAGCTGCCGGTGCTCACGGTCGACGAGCCGACCATCTCGATGACCTTCCAGGTCAACGACTCGCCGTTCGCCGGCACCAAGGACCGCAGCGGCGGCAAGTTCCTGACCTCGCGCCAGCTGCGTGATCGCCTGATGCGCGAGACCCAGCACAACGTCGCGCTGAAGGTCGAAGACACCGCCGACGCCGACAAGTTCAAGGTCAGCGGTCGCGGCGAGCTGCACCTCTCGATCCTGATCGAAACCATGCGCCGCGAGGGCTACGAGCTGGCCGTGTCGCGTCCGGAAGTGATCATCAAGGAAATCGACGGCGTGAAGTCCGAGCCGTTCGAGGCTCTGGTCGTCGATCTCGAGGAGCAGTACCAGGGCGGCGTGATGCAGCGCCTGGGCGAGCGCAAGGCGATCCTCCAGAACATGGAGCCGGACGGCAAGGGTCGCGTCCGTATCGACTTCCTGATCCCGGCACGCGGCCTGATCGGGTTCCAGACCGAGTTCCGTACCATCACCGCCGGCACCGGCCTGCTGTTCCACGTCTTCGACCACTACGCGCCGAAGCAGGAAGGCGAGATCGGCCAGCGCCAGAACGGCGTGCTGATCTCCAACGGCCAGGGCCCGTCGCCGGCCTACGCGCAGATCGCGATGCAGGAGCGCGGCCGACTGATGGTCGAGCCGGGCGAGGAAATCTACGAAGGCCAGATCGTCGGCATCCACTCCAAGGACAATGACCTCACCGTCAATGCCCTGCGCGGCAAGCAGCTGACCAACTTCCGCGCCTCGGGCACCGACAAGGACGAAGGCCTGATTCCGCCGATCAAGTTCTCGCTCGAGCAGGCGCTGGAGTTCATCGACGACGACGAGCTCGTCGAGATCACCCCGGTCGCGATTCGCCTGCGCAAGAAGTACCGCACCGAGAACGACCGCAAGAAGGCTTCGCGCGGCTAAGCCGGAGCCTTTCCCGCAGCAGGCACGGCCATGACGGCCGAACTGTGGCTGCTGACCGCGTTGGCCGGCTTCGCCGCCGGCCTGCTCGACAGCATCGTCGGCGGCGGCGGACTCATCCTCACGCCCGCGATGCTCAACCTGCATCCGGGCCTGAACATCCTCCAGGCCATCGCCACCCAGCGCACCAGCTCGCTGCTGGGCACCAGCGTGGCGGCCTGGAATTATTTCCGGCACGTGGTGGTCGAGCGGCGCATCGTCGTTCCGGCCCTGGTCGCTGCCCTCGCCTTCTCGGCCATCGGCGTGCAGTTCGCCAAGCGGGCCGATCCCGAGTTCCTGAAGATGGCGGTGCTGGTGGTCTGCGTCCTGCTGGCCATCTACACCGTATTTCGCAAGGACCTGGGCCAGAAGGAGGTACGCCGCTTCCCTCCTCATCGCGAGGCCTGGGCGTCCGTGGCGGTCGGCAGCGCCTGCGGCTTCTACAACGGCCTGATTGGACCCGGCACCGGCACCTTGATGGTGTTCGCCTTCGTCAGCGTGATCGGACTGGATTTCCTCAAATCCTCGGCGGTTTCCAAGTCCACCAATGTCGCCGCCGACCTCAGTTCGTGGACCGTGCTGGCGCTGTCGGGCTATGTGGTGTGGCTGCTGGCGATCCCGCTGATCGTTGGCAACATGCTCGGCAGCTACATCGGCAGCAAGCTGGCCATCCGCAAGGGCGACCGATTCATCCGCATGGTGTTCCTGGCGGTGGTGCTGGCGCTGGTGGCGCGCCTGGCCTGGGGTGTGTTCTTCACCTGAGGCACGTTGCAGCACCCGGCGGCGGACGCAATACTCGGGGCGCGGCGCGCGTCGCCCGCGCCACCGGGATACTCCTCATGCATCGACTTCTTCCGCTCGCCCTGTTGACGCTGCTGGTGGCCTGCAGTCAGCCCCCGGCACCTGCGCAAACGGAAACCGCCCTCCAGCCGGTCGAGATCAAGCTCGAGGAACTGGACGTGGCGCAGGCCCAGGCCCGCATGACGGCCGGCGAGTTCACGGCCGAAGCCCTCACCGCCGCCTACCTCGCCCGCATCGAGCTTATTGACGACCAAGGCCCGACGATCAACGCGGTGATCGAGATCAACCCCGATGCACTGACGCACGCGCGCGCCCTGGACGCTGAGCGGGCCGGCGGCAAGCTCCGCGGCCCGCTGCACGGCATCCCGGTACTGCTCAAGGACAACATCGATGCGGTAGGCATGGCCAATAGCGCCGGCTCGCTGGCGCTGGCCGACAACCAGCCCACCCGCGATGCCTTCCTGGTCGCGCGGCTGCGCAACGCCGGCGCGGTGATCCTGGGCAAGACCAACCTCAGCGAATGGGCCAACTTCCGCTCCACGCGTTCAAGCTCGGGCTGGAGTTCGCGCGGTGGCCAGACGCGCAACCCCTACGTGCTCGACCGCAATCCCTGCGGTTCCAGCGCGGGCACCGGCAGCGCCATCTCGGCCAGCCTGGCGACGGTGGGCGTAGGCACCGAAACCGACGGCAGCATCATCTGCCCTTCGGCGGTGAACGGCCTGGTGGGGCTGAAGCCGACCGTGGGCGTCGTCAGCCGCGACGGCATCATTCCCATTTCCATATCGCAGGACACCGCCGGGCCGATGGGGCGCAGCGTCGCCGACGTGGCAGCACTGATGAATGCGTTAGCCGGGATGGACGAAGCCGACCCGGCCGCGCATGCGGCCGCCGGCAACCTGCCGCTGGATTACACCGCCGCACTCGATGCCAATGCGCTGGCGGGCAAGCGCCTGGGCGTGCTGCGGCAGGCCATGGGCTACCACCCGGCGGTGGACGCCAACGTCGAGGCCTCGATCGCCGCGCTGCGGGCCGCAGGCGCCGAGGTGGTGGACGTGCGGATCGAGACGCTCGGTCAATGGAGCGCGGACGAACTGAACGTGCTGCTGTACGAATTCAAGGACGGCCTCAATGCCTACCTTGCCGATCGGCCGAACGTGCCGGGCTCGCTGGAGGCGCTGGTCGCCTGGAACACCGCGAACGCAGCACAGGCGATGCCCTGGTTCGCCCAGGAGCTGTTCGTACTCGCTCAGGCCAAGGGCGGCCTGGATACTCCGGACTATCTGCGCGCCCGCGATCGCATCCGCCGTCTGGCGGGCGAGGATGGTCTGCTCAAGGTGCTCGATGCCGAGCGGCTCGACGCCGTCATCGCGCCCAGCACTTCACCGGCCTGGCCCACTGACTGGATCAATGGCGACCACTTCACGGGCGCTGGCTACGGCGTGGCGGCCGTCGCGGGCACGCCCAGCCTGACGGTGCCTTCGGGCGAGGTGCAGGGGCTGCCGATCGGCCTGGTGTTCATGGGGCGGCCCTATAGCGAGCCGGAACTGCTGGCCATGGGCTACGCCTTCGAGCAGGGCACCCGGGCTCGCCGGGCGCCTCGTTTCCTGCAGACGCTGGCGCCCTGAGGAAAGCGCCGGGGCACACGGCCCCGGCCGCCGACTCAGGCCTTGGCCGGTCTTGCCAGCTGACCCTGCTTGCGCACGATCAGCATCGCGATTTCCAAGGACTGCTCGTAGTTCAGGCGCGGATCGACGGTGGAGCGATAGGCACGCTCAAGGTCGATGTCGGTGAGATCGCGGGCGCCACCCGTGCATTCGGTGACGTTTTCACCGGTCAGCTCCAGATGCATACCGCCCAGGCGGGTCCCGGCGGCGGCGTGCAGCTCGAAGCTGGCTTCGACCTCACTGCGTATGTTGGCGAAACGGCGCGTCTTGAACCCGTTGCTGGTGCTCTCGGTGTTGCCATGCATGGGATCGCAAATCCAAAGCACACGGCGCCCTTCCTTGCGCATGGCGTCGAGCAGCGGCGGCAACTGGTCCGCGACCTTGGCGGCGCCCATCCGATGGATGTAGCTCAGGCGGCCCGGTTCGTTTTCAGGGTTCAGCACGTCGGTCAAACGCAGCAGTTGGTCCGGCGTCACCGAAGGACCGATCTTGACCGCGATCGGGTTGCGTATGCCGCGAAAATACTCGGTGTGGGCGCCGTCCAGCGCCGCCGTGCGCATGCCGATCCAGGGGAAATGCGTGGACAGATTGAACCAGCCCCACTGGCGCGGCACCTGGCGCGTCAGCGCCTCCTCGTAGGGCAGCAGCAAGGCCTCGTGGGAGGTATAGAAATCCGCCCGATTGAGGTTATGCAGCGACTCGCCAGCGATGGTTTCCATGAAGCGCACGGCATCGCCGACGGCGGCCACCATCTTCTGGTACTCGTCCGAGAGCGGCGAATGACCCACCCAGCCCAAATCCCAATATTCCGGGTGGTGCAGGTCGGCGAAACCGCCGTCCACCAGGGCGCGGACAAAGTTCATCGTCATCGCCGAACGGGCGTGTCCCTTCACCATCCGCCGTGGATCCGGCGTGCGCGCCTCGGCGGTGAACTCTGGCTGGTTGATGAAATCGCCGCGGTAGCTAGGCAGGGAAATACCGCCCTTTTCCTCGATGTCAGCTGAGCGCGGCTTGGCGTATTGCCCGGCGAATCGTCCTACCCGCACCACCGGCAAACGTAGCCCGTGGACCAGCACCAGGCTCATCTGCAGCAGCACCTTGAGGCGATTGGAGATCCGTCCTGACTCGCAGTCGGCGAAACTCTCGGCGCAATCACCGCCCTGAAGCAGGAAGCGCTTGCCCTCCTGGGCCTCGGCCAGCTGCTTCTTGAGTGCCAGTATCTCCCACGACGTCACCAGCGGCGGAAGGCGCCCGAGTTCATCCTGAACTTGGGCGAGGGTCACAGGATCGGGATAGGTGGGCTGCTGGGTCGCAACGCGGCCACGCCAGCTCGCCGGCGTCCAATCGCCGGGGACTGACACGGGCTGCAGGTTGCGATCGTTGGCGCTCATCGGGGTTCCGTCTTGGAAGGGGAAGGAAATCATGCCACAGGGTCTCCGTGGCGATGTCAGGACGCTGTGTTGGGAAAGACCTCAGCTGCGCTTTTTCAGCGCCGCCCAAAGCGCGCCCAGGCCAAGCGAGACGAACCACAGCAGGGTCCAGGCAGGCATCGAAACGCCGAGGAAGGTCCAGTCCACCTTAGCGCATTCGCCGGAGCCGGCAAGAATCTTCGACAGCGCATTAAGCGGGCCCATGACTTCGACCATATAGTCCAGGCCCATGCTGCTGCATAGCGGAACATCCCCGGGCGGCAAGGACTGCAGCCAGACGTGCCGGCCCGCGATACCGGCACCGACCGCCGCCGCAGCGAACGCCAGCAGACCGTAGATAGCGCGCCCCCAACGGCCGCGCGGTGAATGCAGGCCGCCGAGCAGGAACACCAGGCCCAAGCCCGCGAAAGCAATCCGCTGCAGGATGCACAGCGGACACGGCAGCATCAGCATGCCGAACTGCACGTAAAGCGCGTAGCCGATCAGGCCGAAACACAGTGCGAAACCAGTCAGGTACTGCGCACGGAAAGACCAGGAGAAAGGATTGGCTGACATCTCGGTATTCCACGACAGGGTGATCAGGTTACACGGACCACGCGGGCGAGCAGAAGTTTCCGCGAACTGAAACAAAGACCCCGGCCGGAGCCGGGGTCTGGGTATCGTGCATGGACTACCGATTTACTCGGTGTCGGCCGCAACCTGCGGGCGATCCACCAGCTCGACGTAGGCCATCGGGGCGTTGTCGCCCGGACGGAAGCCGCACTTGAGGATGCGCAGGTAGCCGCCGGGACGGGCCTGGTAACGCGGGCCCAGCTCGACGAACAGCTTGCCGACCGCTTCCTTGTCACGCAGGCGGGACATGGCCAGGCGACGATTCGCCACGCCATCGGTCTTGCCGATAGTGATGAGCGGCTCGGCAACGCGACGCAGTTCCTTGGCCTTGGGCAAGGTGGTGCGGATGAGTTCGTGCTTGATAAGAGACGCCGCCATGTTGCTGAACATCGCGTCGCGATGGGCACTGTTACGGCTGAGTTGGCGTCCGGAATTACGATGGCGCATGGTCGTGTTTCCTTAGTAAATTACCGGGCTCAGCCCAGCATGCCCTGCTGCAGGCCGGCCGGCGGCCAGTTCTCCAGCTTCATGCCGAGGGAAAGGCCGCGCTGTGCAAGCACTTCCTTGATCTCGGTGAGCGATTTCTTGCCCAGGTTCGGGGTCTTGAGCAGCTCGACCTCGGTGCGCTGGATCAGGTCGCCGATGTAGTAGATGTTCTCGGCCTTGAGGCAGTTGGCCGAACGCACCGTCAGTTCCAGGTCGTCGATCGGGCGCAGAAGCACCGGATCGATGCCCGTCGCAGACGGCTTGGCGGCACTGCGGTCACGCTGCGTGAAGTCGCCGAACACCGACAGCTGGTCCGTGAGGATGTCAGCGGCCGTGCGGATGGCGTCTTCGGCATCGATGGTGCCGTTGGTCTCGATCTCAAGCACCAGCTTGTCCAGGTCGGTGCGCTGCTCGACGCGGGCCGCTTCCACGGCATACGCGACGCGGCGAACCGGCGAGAAAGTCGCATCCAGCACCAGGCGACCGATCGCACGGGACTCTTCGTCCGGGCGGCGGCGATCGGCGGCCGGCTGATAGCCGAAACCGCGCTCGATCTTCAGGCGCATGTTCAGCGCCGTGTCCTTGGTGAGGTGGGCAATCACGTGATCGAGGTTCAGAATCTCGACGTTGTGGTCGGTCTTGATGTCGGCAGCGGTGACGATACCCGGGCCCTTCTTCTGCAGCGTCAGCGTGGTGTGGTCCACGTTGTGCATGCGGATGGCCACGTCCTTGAGGTTGAGCAGGACTTCGAGAACGTCCTCCTGCAGACCCTCGACGGTGGTGTACTCGTGCAGCACGCCGTCAATCTCGACTTCCGTAATGGCGAAGCCGGGGATCGAAGACAAAAGCACGCGACGCAGGGCATTGCCCAGCGTGTGGCCATAGCCGCGCTCGAGCGGCTCGATGACCACCTTGGCGCGGTTGGAGCCGAGGCGTTCAATGTGGGGGCCGCGCGGACGCAGCACCGAAGTAGCGGTAACCGTCATGGTCAAGGTGTCTCCTGAGAGGATTACTTCGAGTACAACTCGACGATCAGCGCTTCATTGATATCCGCAGGCAGGTCGGCACGATCCGGGACTGCCTTGAAGACGCCGGCGAACTTCTTCGCGTCGACTTCGCACCAGCTCGGGACCAAGTCCATCTGCTGGGACAGGTTCACGGCTTCCTGGACGTTAAGGTGCTTCTGCGCCTTCTCGGTCAGGGTGACGGCATCGCCGGCCTTGATCTGGTAAGACGGCAGATTCACCGGCTTGCCATTGACCAGAACGCCCTTGTGCGACACCAGCTGGCGAGCTTGGGGGCGGGTCACGGCGAAGCCCATGCGATACACGACGTTGTCGAGGCGCTGCTCGAGCATCTGCAGCAGGGTTTCACCGGTGTTGCCCTTCTTGCGGGCAGCCTTGGTGTAGTACGAGCGGAACTGACGTTCCAGCAGGCCGTAGATACGCTTGACCTTCTGCTTCTCGCGAAGCTGGGTGGCGTAGTCGGACAGCTTGCCCTTACGGGCAACCGGGCCGTGCTGGCCAGGCTTCTGCTCAAGCTTGCACTTGGAATCGATCGCGCGAGCGGGCGACTTCAGACTGAGGTCGGCGCCTTCGCGGCGGGCGAGCTTACAGGTGGGACCAATGTAACGAGCCATTTATTTAGTCTCCAGTTCCCGTTAGACGCGGCGCTTTTTCGGCGGCCGGCACCCGTTGTGCGGGATCGGGGTCACATCGATGATGTTGGTGATCTTGTAACCGACGGCGTTCAGCGAACGCACGGCGGACTCGCGACCCGGGCCGGGGCCCTTGATGCGCACTTCCAGCGTCTTCACACCGTAGTCGAGGGCGGCCTTACCGGCCTTCTCGGCGGCCACCTGGGCGGCGAACGGGGTCGACTTACGGGAACCGCGGAAACCCGCGCCGCCCGAAGTAGCCCACGACAGCGCATTGCCCTGGCGATCGGTGATGGTAACGATGGTGTTGTTGAAAGAAGCTTGGACGTGGGCGATGCCGTCGGTGACGACTCGCTTGATCTTCTTCTTGGTCTTGACTGCCGGCTTATTCATTGGGCCAGGTCCTTACTTCTTAATGGCTTTGCGCGGACCCTTACGGGTACGGGCGTTGGTCCGGGTACGCTGACCGCGCATCGGGAGGCCGCGACGATGGCGCAGGCCGCGATAGCAGCCCAAGTCCATCAGGCGCTTGATCGACATGCCGACCTCGCGCCGGAGGTCACCCTCAACGGTGTACTTAGCCACTTCGGCGCGGATACGCTCGATTTCAGGCTCGGACAGGTCGCGAATCTTGGTGGCAGGAGCCACCTCGGCCGCGACGCAAACAAGTTTCGACCGAGTACGGCCGATACCAAAGATACTCTGCAGACCCACCCAGACATGCTTCTGGACAGGCAGGTTGACACCCGCAATGCGCGCCATCAGGCGTTCTCCAACTTAAAATTGAGCGCAGTGAATCAAGAATTATAACAGGGCTTGGGGTTCAATTGTAGCCCCCCGGATCCAAAGACCCGGGAAACCCGGCATGGGGAGTGTGCCCATGCTCCGGCGACAAGCTGGTAGTGCCCTCCCCCATCCTGGGGTTAGGCGGCCCGCGCTACTCCAGCGCAGGAACAGTTACCGGCTTATCCGCGCGCCAAGCCGCCGCGCGGACCGCCCATCGTTGGTGTCAGCTTCGGGAAAGACCCCGGCCGCCACCTTTCAGATTCGCTTTCTTCATCAGGCCCTCGTACTGATGTGACATCAGGTGGGCCTGGATTTGGGCGGTGAAGTCCATCACCACCACAACCACAATCAGCAGCGACGTGCCGCCGAAATAGAACGGAACCGACCAGAAGGACCGAATGACTTCGGGCAACAGGCAGACCAGCACCAGGTACAGCGAACCGATCAGGGTCAGCCGGGTCAGCACGCCGTCGATGTAGTCGGCGGTGGCCTTGCCCGGACGGATGCCAGGCACCAGGGCGCCCGACTTCTTGAGATTATCCGCGGTTTCCTGGGAGTTGAATACCAGCGCGGTGTAGAAGAACGCGAAGCCCATGATCAGGCCACCGTAGAGCAGCATGTGCAGCGGCTCGCTCGGCGCAAGCGCCTGGCTGAAGCTTTGCAGCCAACCGCTGAGGCGGTCGCGCCAAGCGTCGCCGGTAGGCGCGCCGGCCTGACCAAACCACTGCACCATGGTCGCCGGGAACATGATCAGGCTGGAGGCGAAGATCGCGGGGATCACGCCGGCCATGTTGAGCTTTAGCGGCAGGTGCGAGTTCTGGTTCATGTACGCCTGGCGCCCACCCTGGCGACGGGCATAGTTCACGGTGATGCGGCGCTGGCCGCGCTCCATGAACACCACGAAGTAGGTAACGCCGACCACCAGGGCCAGAATCACCAGCACTGCGAACCAGCTGAGCTCGCCACTGCTGACCTGCTGCACGGTCGAGATGGCCGCGCTCGGCAAGCTGGCGACGATACCCGCGAAGATGATCAGCGAGATACCGTTACCGATGCCGCGCTCGGTGATCTGCTCGCCCAGCCACATCAGGAAGATGGTGCCGGCGGTGAGCGCCACGATTGCTGTGAGGATGAAGCCAGGGCCCGGCGCGAACACCACGCCCGGCTGCTGCTGCAGCATGCTGGCGATCGAGCCGGCCTGAACAACGGCGAGCACGACAGCACCAATGCGCGAGTACTGGGTCAGCTTGCGCCGACCGCTCTCGCCTTCCTTCTTCATCGCCTTCCAGGGCTCGTAGATCTGGCCCATCAGCTGCACGATGATCGAGGACGAAATGTACGGAATCACGTTCAGCGCGAACAGGCTGAAGCGATTCAGGGCGCCACCGGAGAACATGTTGAACATGTCGACGATGGTGCCCTGCTGGGCCTCCATCAGTTCCAGCATCCGCTGCGGATCGATGCCCGGCACCGGGATGTAGCTACCGATGCGGTAAACGATCAGCGCAATGATCACGAAGACCAGGCGCTGGCGGAGCTCGGTGAATTTACCGAGCCCTCCCAGGGCGCTTGCTGCGGAAGTGGACTGCGTCAAGGCCTTACTCCGTCACGCTGCCGCCGGCCGCTTCAACAGCGGCCTTGGCACCGACCGTTGCAAGCAGGCCCTTGAGCACGAACTTCTTCGTGAGCTCGCCCTTCTTGACGATCTTCGCCTGCTTGGCGTTCGACGGCACCAGCTTGGCAGCGCGCAGCGCGGCGAAATCGATCTCGCCGGCCTCGAGCTTGTCGAGCTGGTACAGCAGCACTTCCGCGGTGTCGTTCTTCAGCTTGGAGCGGAAGCCGACCTTCGGGAGGCGCTTGTAGATGGGCATCTGGCCGCCTTCGAAACCGGCCTTGATCTTGCCCTTGCCGGAACGAGCGAACGAGCCCTTGTGGCCGCGACCCGCGGTCTTGCCGAGGCCGGAGCCGATGCCGCGACCGACGCGGACGCGATCTTTGCGGGCGCCGTCAGCGGGCTTGAGAGTATTAAGCTTCATATGGTTTCTCCTTGGCTCGCTCAGGACTCGACGCGAACCAGGTAATGCACCTGGTTGATCAGGCCGCGCACGGACGGAGAGTCCTTCAGTTCGCGGACGTCATTGATCTTGTTCAGGCCAAGGGCCTTCACGGAGAGGCGGTGGCGGGCCTGGCAGCCACGAAGGCCTTTCACCAGGCGAACCTTGACGGTCTTGTCAGCCATTGAGGATCTCCTCGAGCTTCTTGCCACGCTTGGCGGCAATGCGCGCCGGCGAGGTGGTCTCAGTCAGGCCCTTGACGGTGGCGCGGACCAGATTGATCGGGTTGCGCGAACCCACGGCCTTGGCCAGCACGTTCTTCACGCCGACCGCCTCGAGCACGGCGCGCATGGCGCCGCCGGCGATCACGCCGGTACCTTCCGACGCGGGCTGCATGTAGACGCGAGCAGCGCCGTGGCCGGACTTGACCGGGTGCCACAGGGTACCTTCGTTCAGATCGACCTGGACCATCGCCTTGCGGGCGTATTCCATCGACTTCTGGATAGCGACCGGCACTTCACGCGCCTTGCCGTAACCGAAGCCGACCTTGCCTGCGCCGTCGCCGACAACGGTCAGCGCGGTGAAGGTGAACTGACGACCGCCCTTGACGGTCTTGGAGACGCGGTTGACGGCGACAAGCTTCTCGATGAAGCCGTCGTCGCTTTCCCCGCGATTGCGATCGCGATCGTTGCTGGCCATATGAATGGATTCCTGGGTTTGCTTACGGCCTATGGCCGCTTATGGTTGTGGTTGGAACTGGAAACTCAAGCCCGAGGGCCTGTATAGCCCGAAGGCTTAGAACTGCAGACCACCCTCACGGGCAGCATCGGCCAAGGCCTTGATGCGACCGTGATAGCGGTAGCCGGAACGATCGAAGGCAACCTTGTCGATACCAGCAGCGAGCGCCTTGGCGGCGATCGTGCGGCCGACCTTGGCGGCGGCTTCCATGTTCTTGCTGCCCTTGAGGCCTTCCTTCACGTCGGCCTGCACGGTGGAGGCCGAAGCCAACACCTTGGAGCCGTCGGAGGTGAACAACTGGGCGTAGATGTGCTGGCCCGAGCGAAGCACCGACAGGCGGGCGACGCCAAGCTTGCGGATATGCGAACGCGTGGTCTTGGCGCGGCGCAGACGGGCGATGTTCTTGTCCATGGTATTTACCTCGAGGAAGCGGAAGCGGAAGCGCCCATTAGGCCTTCTTGGCTTCCTTCATGATGATCTTCTCGCCGGAGTAACGGATGCCCTTGCCCTTGTAGGGCTCCGGCTTGCGGTACGCACGGATCTTGGCGGCAACTTCGCCCACCTGCTGCTTGTCCGCACCGGAGACCAGGATCTCGGTCTGGGTCGGCGTCGTCAGCGTGATGCCCTCGGGCGCCACGTACACGGTGGGGTGCGAGAAGCCCAGGCTCAGGTTCAGGTCCTTGCCCTGCATGGCGGCACGGTAACCGACGCCGACCAGCTCGAGCTTGCGGGTGAAGCCCTCGGCAACACCGTGAATCATGTTGGCAACGATCGCGCGGGCGGTACCGGCCATCGGAACGTTATCGGCATGGGCAGCAGACAGCTGCAGAACGCCATTGTCGAGATTGAACTCGACGCCGGTCGGCTTGGTCATGCTCAGGGTGCCCTTGGGGCCCTTGACCGTGACCTTGTCGGCGGTGGCATTGAAATCAACGCCCTTGGGCATTTGGATCGGCTTCTTGGCAACGCGGGACATGGGTGCGTTCTCCTTAGGCCACGAGGCAGATGACTTCGCCGCCCACACCCGCAGCGCGGGCCTGGCGATCGGTCATCAGACCCTTGGAAGTCGAAATGATGGCGACGCCGAGGCCGGCAAGCACCTTCGGCAGGTCGTCCTTGCCCTTGTACTTACGCAGGCCCGAACGGGAGACGCGCTCAAGGCGCTCGATCACCGGCTTGCCTTCGTAGTACTTCAGGGAGACTTCCAAAGTGGCCTTGGCACCCTCGCCGTTCACGCGGAACTCGCCGATATAACCCTCGGACTTGAGAACGGTGGCGATAGCCATCTTCATCTTGGAGGCAGGCATGGAAACCTGCGGCTTACCGACTGCGAGCGCGTTCTTGATGCGCACCAGCATGTCGGCGATAGGATCAGTCATGCTCATTGTTTCTTACCCTTTTAGGTGTCAGGAGCACCGATATCCGCTGGCCCCCTGGGGGGCCGGCGATTACCAGCTGGCCTTGCGCAGGCCCGGTACGTCACCACGCATCGTGGCTTCGCGCAGCTTGTTACGGCCGAGGCCGAACTTGCTGTACACGCCGCGTGCGCGGCCGGTGAGTTCGCAGCGGTTGCGAACGCGGCTCGGGCTCGAGTCACGCGGCAGCTTCTGCAGCTTGGAGCCAGCATCCATCTTCTCTTCGAAAGAGGAGGTGACGCTGTTGATGATCTGCTTGAGCTCGTTGCGCTTGGTCGCGTACTTGGCGACCAGCTTCTTCCGCTTGATATCGCGGTTAACCATCGACGTCTTGGCCATGATCTATATCCTCGAAATCAGTTACGGAACGGGAAGCCGAACGCCTGCAGCAGCGCCTTGGCTTCGTCGTTGGTCTTCGCCGTCGTGGTGATGGCGATATCCATGCCGCGCATTGCATCAACGGCGTCGAAATCGATCTCGGGGAAGATGATCTGCTCCTTGATGCCCATGTTGTAGTTGCCACGGCCATCGAAGGAACGGCCGGACACGCCGCGGAAGTCGCGCACACGGGGCAGCGAGACGTTGATCAGGCGGTCCAGGAACTCGAACATCTTCGCCCGGCGCAAGGTCACCTTGCAGCCAATCGGCCAGCCGTCGCGGATCTTGAAGCTGGCGACGGAGACGCGGGCGTTGGTGGTGATCGGCTTCTGGCCGGCGATCTTGGTCATGTCGGCAACGGCATTTTCCAGGATCTTCTTGTTACCCACGGCCTCGCCCACGCCCATGTTCAGCGTGATCTTGGAAACGCGCGGGACCTGCATGATGTTGTCGTAGCCGAACTGCTCCATGAGCTTCGGAACTACGGTTTCCTGGTAGAACTTTTCGAGACGGGTGCTCATTACATCATTCCTTAGGCGTCGATCGCCTCACCGCTCGAGCGGAACACACGCACTTTGCGTCCATTCTCGAGCACCTTGAAACCAATCCGCTCACCCTTGCCCGAGGCCTGGCTGAACAGCATGACGTTGGAGATATGGATCGGCGCCTCGCGCTCGACGATTCCGCCGGCGACATTCGCCTGAGGATTCGGCTTGGTGTGGCGCTTGATGATGTTGACGTTCTGCACGATGACCTTGTCACCGGCAACACGCACGACTTCACCCTTCTTGCCCTTGTCGGCACCGGCGATGATGATCACCTGGTCGCCCTTGCGAATACGGTTCATTATCCTGTTCCTTCGCTCAGATCACTTCGGGAGCGAGCGAGACGATCTTCATGAACTTCTCGGTACGAAGTTCACGGGTCACGGGCCCGAAGATGCGGGTGCCGATCGGCTCCTGCTTGTTATTCAGCAGCACGGCCGCGTTTCCGTCGAAACGGATCAGCGAACCATCGGCCCGGCGCACGCCGGAACGGGTGCGGACCACGACAGCGTCGTAGACCTCGCCCTTTTTAACCTTGCCGCGCGGAATGGCATCCTTGACGGTGACCTTGATGATGTCGCCGATGTGGGCGTAACGACGCTTGGAGCCGCCGAGCACCTTGATGCACATCATTTCCTTGGCGCCGGAATTGTCGGCGGCCTCGAGGTAGCTTTGTACCTGGATCATTTCTGGCCTCCTTACTTCACGGCGCGCGTGATGATTTCAACCACGCGCCAGTTCTTGGTCTTGGACAGCGGACGGCACTCGGAAACCCGGACGAAATCACCTTCATTGCAGGTGTTCTCTTCGTCGTGGGCATGGAGCTTGGTCGAACGCCGGATGTACTTACCGTACAGCGGGTGCTTGACCTGGCGCTCCACAAGGATCGTCACGGACTTGTTCATCTTGTTGCTGACGACGCGGCCTTCGACCGTGCGCGTCTGATTGGCATTATCGCTCATAGCTCGCCCTTACTTCTTATCGGTCAGCAAGGTCATCGTCTGCGCAATTTCGCGACGGACCAGCTTGATTCGGTGGGGGGCGTTGAGCTGACCGGTTGCCTTCTGCATGCGGAGCGCAAACTGCTCCTTGTGCAGGTCCAGCAGGTGGTTCTTCAGCTCGGTCGCCGACTTTTGACGCAGTTCCTTGAGTTCCATATCAGCGCACCGTCCGGGTCACGAAAGTGGTCTGCACCGAGAGCTTGGCGGCCGCCAGGCGGAACGCCTCGCGAGCGGTGGCTTCGTCGACGCCCTCGATCTCGTAGATCACGCGACCCGGTGCAATCTGGGCCACCCAGTACTCGACGTTGCCCTTACCGGCGCCCATTCGGACTTCGATCGGCTTCTTGGTGATCGGCTTGTCCGGGAACACGCGTATCCACATCTTGCCGCCGCGCTTGACGTAGCGGCTGATGGAACGGCGCGCGGCCTCGATCTGACGGGCGGTCAGCTGCCCGTGCGTGGTCGCCTTCAGGCCGTACTCGCCGAAGCTGACGGCGGCGCCGGCCCAGCTGAGGCCGTCGTTACGGGACTTGAATACCTTGCGGTACTTGGTTCGCTTGGGTTGCAGCATGGCGGCTTACCTCATTTCCTTCGCAGGACGGGACGGGCGCTCGGAGCGCTCCTCCACTTTTTCCTGGCCAACCTGGCTGAAATCGAAAATCTCGCCCTTGTAGACCCACACCTTCACGCCAATGATGCCGTAGGTGGTGAGGGCTTCGGCGAAACCGTAGTCAATGTCCGCGCGGAGGGTATGCAGGGGCACGCGGCCCTCGCGGTACCACTCGGAACGCGCGATCTCGGCACCGTTGAGGCGACCGGCGACGTTGACCTTGATGCCCAGCGCGCCGAGGCGCATCGAGTTGCCGACGGCGCGCTTCATCGCGCGGCGGAACATGATGCGGCGCTCGAGCTGCTGCGCGATCGACTCGGCGACCAGCTGCGCGTCGAGCTCCGGCTTGCGGACTTCGGCGACGTTGATGTGCGCCGGGACGCCCATGATGTCCGAAACTTCCTTGCGGAGCTTCTCGATGTCCTCACCGCGCTTACCGATCACCACGCCCGGACGGGCAGAGTGAATCGTGACGCGAGCGGACTTCGACGGGCGCTCGATCAGGATCTTCGAGATGCCGGCCTGGGCGAGCTTCTTGCGCAGCATCGCACGGACCTTGAGGTCGGACGTGAGGTACTGGGCGTAGTCGCGCTTGTTGGCGAACCACTTGGAGTTCCAGTCCTTGGCAATGCCCAGGCGGATTCCGGTCGGATGAACTTTGTGACCCATATTCTTCGTCCCTGCCTTACTTGCCTGAGCCCACAACCACAGTGATGTGGCTGGTGCGCTTGAGGATGCGGGTGCCGCGGCCCTTGGCGCGGGCCATGAAACGCTTCAGGACGGGACCCTCGTCGACCATGATGGTGGCGACCTTGAGTTCGTCGATGTCAGCGCCGAGGTTGTTTTCGGCATTCGAAATCGCGGACCACAAGACCTTACCGATCAGGTGGGCGGCTTTCTTGTCCGAGAACTTCAGCAGATCGTGGGCGCGGGAGGCCTGCATGCCACGAACCTGGTCAGCAACCAGACGGGCCTTCTGCGGCGAGATCCGGGCCGTGCGGAGAATGGCTTTGGATTCCATAGTCATATCCCCTTACTTGCCGGCTTTCTTGTCGCCGCCATGACCCTTGAAGGTCCTGGTGAGGGCGAACTCGCCGAGCTTGTGACCAACCATGTTCTCGTTGACGAGGACCGGGATATGCACCTTGCCATTATGAATGGCGATGGTGAGCCCGACCATTTCCGGCGAGACCATGGAACGACGCGACCAAGTCTTGATCGGCTTCTTGCTGTTGCCCTGAGCGGCCTCCACCTTCTTGACGAGGTGGTGGTCGATGAAGGGACCTTTCTTAAGAGAACGTGCCATGGCCTATCAACCCCTACGATCGCGCACGATGAACTTC
Source organism: Arenimonas alkanexedens (assembly GCF_054781355.1). NCBI lineage: Bacteria > Pseudomonadati > Pseudomonadota > Gammaproteobacteria > Lysobacterales > Lysobacteraceae > Arenimonas > Arenimonas alkanexedens. The sequence continues at coordinate 659,838 of NZ_BAAGUO010000001.1, read as the reverse complement.
TGGGTGCGCTTGTTCTTGCGCGTCTTGTAACCCTTGGCCGGCGTGCCCCACGGGGACACCGGATGCGGGTTGCCCTGGCCAGCCTTGGCCTCACCACCGCCGTGCGGATGGTCCACCGGGTTCATGGCGGCGCCGCGGACAGTCGGCTTGACGCCGCGCCAGCGCTTCGCACCAGCCTTGCCCAGCTTCTCGAGGTTGTGCTCGACGTTGCCGACTTCACCGATGGTGGCGCGGCAGTCCGACGGCACCTTGCGCATTTCGCCGGAGCGAAGACGCAGGATGGCGTAGGCGCCGTCACGCGAGATCAGCTGGGCGCCAGCGCCAGCGGCGCGAGCCAGCTGTGCACCCTTGCCCGGCTTCATCTCGACGCAATGCACGGTCGAACCCACCGGCATGTTGCGAAGCGGAAGGCTGTTGCCATTCTTGATCGGCGCATCCTTGCCGGCGATGACCTGGTCGCCCTGCACCATGCCCTTGGGGGCAATGATGTAACGACGCTCGCCATCGGCGTAGCACAGCAGCGCGATGTGCGCGGTGCGGTTGGGATCGTACTCCACGCGCTCAACGCGGGCCGGAATGCCCTCTTTGTCGCGCTTGAAGTCGATGATGCGGTAATGCTGCTTGTGGCCACCACCGATGTGACGGGTGGTGATGCGACCGTTGTTATTACGGCCGCCGCTCTTGCTCTGCTTTTCGACCAGCGATTCCAGCGGGCCACCCTTGTGGAGGCCAGCGGTGGAGACGCGCACCATGGCGCGGCGGCCAGGCGAGGTCGGCTTGAATGTCATAAGTGCCATGGGTATGCCTCAGGCCTTGGCCATCACGTCGATCGTCTGGCCTTCGGCCAGGCGAACGTATGCTTTGCGCCAGTCGCCGCGACGGCCTGCGCGCGAACGGAAGGTCTTGCTCTTACCCTTCACGTTCAACACGTTGACCGCTTCGACCTTGACGTTGAACAGCGACTCAACGGCAGACTTGACGTCAGCCTTGGTCGCAGTCGTCGCCACTTCGAAGACGTACTGGTTGCTCTGCTCTTGAATGCGCGCAGTCTTTTCAGACACGCGCGGCGCGCGGAGAATGCCGAAGTTCTTGATGTTGCTCATGCCAGCCACTCCTCGACCTTCGCGACCGCTTCCGCGGTCATGATCACGTGCTCGGCACCGACCAGCGCGACCGGGTCCAGGCCCTGGACGTCGCGAACCTGCACGTAGGGCAGATTGCGGGCGGCCAGGTACAGGGATTCGGTGCCGTTCTCGGTAACGATCAACGGATGGGCGACGCCCATCTCTTTCAACTTGGCGACCATGGCCTTCGTCTTCGGCTCGGCGATGTCAAAGGCATCGACGATCTTCAGGCGGCCCTGGCGGTTCAGCTCCGAGATGATCGCGCAGACAGCTGCGCGGTACATCTTGCGGTTTACCTTCTGGGCGAAGTTGCGCGGCTTGGCGGCAAACGTAACGCCACCACCGATGAAGATCGGGGCGCGATAGTCACCGTGGCGAGCACCGCCGCCCTTCTGCTTCTTGAACTTCTTGGTGGTGCCGCGGACTTCCGAACGCGTCAGCTGGGCCTTGGTGCCAGCCCGGCCGGCGTTGCGGAAAGCAACGACCACCTGGTGCACGAGATCCTCGCTAAATTCGCGACCGAAGATCGCGTCGGATACCGACAGCGTCTTGGCGCTTCCAATAACGGCGAGTTCCATTACTTACTCCTCAACCTTTGCTCGTGGGGCGGACGATCACGTCGCCGCCCGGCGCACCGGGAACGGAACCCTTGATCGCAATCAGACCGCGCTCGGCGTCGACCTTGATCACTTCCAGGTTCTGCATGGTCTGCTGGATCGCACCCATGTGTCCGGCCATCTTCTTGCCCGGGAAAACGCGGCCCGGCGTCTGGCGCTGGCCGATGGAACCCGGCGAGCGGTGCGACAGCGAGTTACCGTGCGTGGCGTCGCCCATCTTGAAGTGATACTTCTTGATGGTGCCCTGGAAGCCCTTGCCCTTCGTGATACCGGCAACGTCAACCAGCTGACCGACAGTGAAGATGTCCGCCTTGATCTCGTTGCCGACTTCGAAGCTGCCTGCATCCTTGTCTTCGATGCGGAACTCCCACAGGCCGCGCCCTGCTTCCACTTTCGCCTTGGCGTAGTGGCCGGAGAGCGGCTTGTTGACCAGCGCGGCGCGCTTGGTGCCGGCAGTGACCTGCACGGCGGTGTAGCCGTCGGTCTCAGTGGTCTTGATCTGGGTGATGCGATTCGGGCTGGCCTCGATCACGGTCACCGGGATGGAACGACCGTCCTCGGTGAAAATGCGGCTCATGCCCGCCTTGCGGCCCACGATTCCAATATTTTTGGTCGTCATGGTATGTGCCTCAGGTCAGCTTGATCTGAACGTCAACGCCGGCCGCGAGCTCGAGCTTCATGAGCGCGTCAACGGTCTTGTCGTTCGGGTCAACGATGTCCAGCACGCGCTTGTGGGTGCGGGTCTCGTACTGGTCGCGCGCGTCCTTGTCGACGTGCGGCGACACCAGGATGGTGTAGCGTTCAATCTTGGTCGGCAGCGGGATCGGTCCGCGCACTTGCGCGCCGGTCCGCTTGGCCGTCTCCACGATTTCGGAAGCCGAACGATCAATCAGGCGATGATCGTAGGCCTTGAGCCGAATCCGGATCTTCTGGTCCGCCATGGCGAATTCCTTGTTTCGGTAAAGAGCGTCGGAATCAGGGGCTTTGCGCCCTGGTTCCCGTGGAAAACAAACTCGGCGGACCATGTCTGGTCCACCGAGCAAGAAAGTATAGCTTGTGTTAAACCTCCCTGTAAAGGGCTGTTTCACACAGCTTCGACCGTCCTGGCCGCGAACACGAGGGGCGTCCTGCCCCTCATTTCGTATGTGGGCCGCCCCTGGGGGCGACCGAGCCGCGTACTATACGCTTACTTGAGCACCTTGGCAACCACGCCGGCGCCGACGGTGCGGCCGCCTTCGCGGATCGCGAAGCGCAGGCCTTCGTCCATCGCGATCGGCGCGATCAGGGTCACGACCATCTTCACGTTGTCGCCCGGCATCACCATCTCAACGCCTTCCGGCAGCTGGCAGGCGCCCGTCACGTCGGTCGTGCGGAAGTAGAACTGCGGGCGGTAGCCCTTGAAGAACGGGGTATGACGACCACCCTCGTCCTTCGACAGCACGTACACCTCAGCCTCGAACTCGGTATGCGGGGTGATCGAACCCGGCTTGGCCAGCACCTGGCCACGCTCGACGTCGTCACGCTTGGTGCCGCGCAGCAGCAGGCCGGCGTTGTCGCCCGCCTGACCCTGGTCGAGCAGCTTGCGGAACATCTCAACGCCGGTCACGGTCGTCTTGACGGTCGGACGGATGCCGACGATCTCGATTTCCTCACCGACCTTGATGATGCCGCGCTCGATGCGGCCGGTCACCACGGTGCCACGACCCGAAATCGAGAACACGTCCTCGACCGGCATCAGGAACGCCTTGTCCACGTCGCGCTGCGGCTCCGGGATCCAGGTGTCCAGCGCTTCCACCAGCGCGATGATCGACGGCACGCCGATCTCCGACTGGTCGCCTTCCAGCGCCGAACGCGCCGAACCCTTGATGATCGGGGTGTCGTCGCCCGGGAAATCGTACTTCGACAGCAGCTCGCGGACTTCCATCTCCACCAGCTCCATCAGCTCGGCGTCGTCCACCAGGTCAGCCTTGTTCAGGTAGACCACGATGTACGGCACGCCCACCTGGCGGGCCAGCAGGATGTGCTCGCGCGTCTGCGGCATCGGGCCGTCAGCGGCCGAACACACTAGGATCGCGCCGTCCATCTGCGCCGCACCCGTGATCATGTTCTTAACGTAGTCGGCGTGACCCGGGCAATCCACGTGCGCGTAGTGGCGCTTCTCCGACTCGTACTCAACGTGAGCGGTCGAAATCGTGATGCCACGCGCCTTCTCTTCCGGCGCCGCGTCAATCGCGTCGTAGGCCTTGAACTCGCCACCGAAGCGCTCGGCGCCAATCTTGGTCAGCGCGGCGGTCAGCGTGGTCTTGCCGTGGTCAACGTGACCGATGGTGCCGACGTTCACGTGCGGCTTGGTGCGCTCGAACTTACCCTTTGCCATGACTATCTACCTCTAAATTCTGGATTTGGTTTGCGTAAGGAAATCAGGACTTCTTGATGACCTGCTCGGCGATGTTGCTGGGCGCCTCGGCGTAATGGTCGAACTCCATCGTGAAGGTGGCACGACCCTGCGACATGGAGCGCATCGAGGTGGCGTAGCCGAACATTTCACCCAGGGGAACCATTGCGTTGATGACCTTGCCCGACGGCGTGTCATCAGTGCCCTGCAGCAGGCCGCGACGACGACTCAGGTCACCCATCACGTCACCCATGTAGTCCTCGGGAGTAACGACTTCGACCTTCATGATCGGCTCGAGCAGGACCGGGTTGGCCTTCTGGAAGCCTTCCTTGAACGCCATGGAACCAGCGATCTTGAACGCCATTTCGTTGGAGTCAACGTCATGGAACGAACCGTCCACGGCCTTGATCTTCACGTCGACAACCGGGAAACCGGCGAGCACGCCATTCTTCAGCTGCTCTTCGATGCCCTTGCCCGCCGCGGTGACGTATTCCTTGGGAACCACGCCACCGACGATGCCGTTCTCGAACGAGAAACCAACACCACGCTCCTGCGGCTCCATCTCGATGACGATGTGGCCGTACTGGCCGCGACCACCGGACTGGCGCACGAACTTGCCTTCCTGCTTGACCGCCTTGCGGATGGTTTCGCGATAGGCGACCTGCGGCTTGCCAACGTTGGCTTCAACGTTGAACTCGCGACGCATGCGGTCGACGATGATGTCCAGGTGCAGCTCGCCCATGCCGGCGATGATGGTCTGGCCCGACTCTTCGTCCGTGCGAACGCGGAAGGACGGATCCTCCTGCGCCAGACGGCCGAGGGCGACGCCCATCTTCTCCTGGTCGGACTTGGTCTTGGGTTCGACGGCCATCGAGATGACCGGCTCCGGGAAGACCATGCGCTCAAGCGTGATGATGTGATCGAGCGAGCACAGCGTCTCACCCGTGGTCACGTCCTTCAGGCCAACCGCAGCCGCGATGTCACCGCACAGCACTTCTTTGATCTCTTCGCGCTGGTTGGAGTGCATCTGCAGCAGGCGGCCAATGCGCTCCTTCCTGCTCTTGACCGGGTTGTACACCTGGTCGCCAGCGTTCAGCGCGCCAGAATAGACGCGGAAGAAGGTCAGCGAGCCCACGAACGGGTCGGTCATGATCTTGAAGGCCAGGGCCGAGAACGGCTCCTTGTCGCCGACCTTGCGGGTAACCGGCTGGTCGTTCTCGTCCATGCCGGTGATGGCCGGGCGATCGAGCGGCGACGGCAGGAAGCTGACAACGCCGTCCAGCATCGCCTGCACGCCCTTGTTCTTGAAGGCGGTGCCGCAGAACATCGGGATGATGTCGCAGGTGATCGTGCGGGCACGGATACCCTGCACGATCTCTTCCTCGGACAGCTCACCGGACTCGAGATACTTCTCCATCAGCTCTTCCGACGACTCGGCGGCGGACTCGACCATGAACTCACGGGCAGTCTTGGCTTCCTCGAGCAGATCGGCCGGAATCTCGGCGTAGGTGAAGGTGTTGCCCTGCGTAGACATGTCCCAGATGATCGACTTCATCTTGATGAGGTCGACCACGCCCTCGAAGCCCTCTTCAGCGCCGATCGGCAGCTGCATCGGGACCGGGGAAGCGGCGAGGCGCGACTTCAGCTGGCCAACGACCTTGCGGAAGTTGGCGCCGGTGCGGTCCATCTTGTTGACGAACGCAAGGCGCGGCACGCTGTACTTGTTGGCCTGGCGCCACACCGTCTCGGACTGCGGCTGGACGCCGCCGACCGCACACAGCACGAACACCGCACCGTCGAGCACGCGCAGCGAACGCTCGACTTCAATGGTGAAGTCGACGTGCCCGGGGGTGTCGATGATGTTGAATCGGTGCTCGTCGAGCGACTTGTCCATGCCCTTCCAGAAGCAGGTGGTAGCCGCGGACTGGATGGTAATGCCGCGCTCCTGCTCCTGCTCCATCCAATCCATGGTGGCGGCGCCATCATGGACTTCACCGATCTTGTGGTTCACACCGGTGTAGAAAAGGATGCGCTCGGAGGTCGTGGTCTTGCCAGCATCAATGTGAGCCATGATGCCGAAGTTGCGGTAACGCTCAATGGGGGTATGACGGGCCACAGCTAAAATCCTTCTCTATTACCAACGGTAGTGCGAGAAGGCCTTGTTGGCCTCTGCCATACGGTGAGTTTCTTCGCGCTTCTTGACCGCGCCACCGCGGCTCTCGGAAGCTTCCATCAGCTCGGCGGCCAGCTTGCGCGGCATGGTGTTCTCGCCACGCTTGCGCGCGGAATCGATCACCCAGCGCATCGCCAGCGCCATGCGGCGCGAGGTGCGGACTTCGACGGGGACCTGGTAGGTCGCACCGCCAACGCGGCGGGACTTGACCTCGACGGCCGGCGCAACGTTCGCCAGGGCCTTTTCGACCAGAGCCAGCGTGTCGCTGTTCTTCTCGCCAATGACGTCCATGGCGCCATAGACGATCTTTTCAGCGATCGACTTCTTGCCGGACTTCATGACCATGTTGATGAAGCGCGCGACGACTTCGCTTCCGTGCTTCGGATCCGGGAGGATCGAACGGGTACCGGGAGAACCTTTACGGGACATAAGGCTTGCCTAAATTTTATTGATCGGGTGTAGAGCGGAGCGGACGAAGCCGCTGGCTCAGGACTTCGGACGCTTGGTGCCGTACTTGGAGCGGCTCTGGCGACGCTTGGCGACACCGGAGGCGTCGAGCGAGCCACGCACCGTGTGGTAGCGCACGCCGGGAAGGTCCTTGACGCGACCGCCGCGGATCAGCACCACCGAGTGCTCCTGCAGGTTGTGGCCTTCGCCACCGATGTAGGAGATCACTTCGAAGCCGTTGGTCAGGCGCACCTTGGCAACCTTGCGAAGGGCCGAGTTCGGCTTCTTCGGAGTGGTGGTGTACACGCGGGTGCACACGCCACGACGCTGCGGGCAGTTGGCCAGCGCCGGAGAGGCGCTCTTGTAGGTATTGGGCTGGCGCGGCTTGCGCACCAACTGGTTGATCGTCGCCATGCGTTCGGAATCCTGATGAAAAATGACACGGCAGGCCGGAAACCGGCCCACCGAGAAGCGGGAGTTTAATTCGCGTTAAACCCCTCTGTCAAATCAATGACAGTGGGGTTTGCTGGTTTCCATCGTCCGTGAATCGAACACGAGGGGCCATCCTGGTCCCTCTTTTCGAATGTGGGCAGGCCATCAGCGGGCCTGCCAGCGCTATAGAGTCAGCCTTCGGAACCGGCGTCTTCGGTGGTCTCAGTGGCCGTCGAGACGGCGCGCAAGGTCTCCAGATCGGAATCGGAAAGTTCGGGATTGGCGGCCTTGCGGCGCTTGCTGTGGTACGCAAGGCCCGTGCCCGCCGGAATAAGGCGGCCGACGATAACGTTTTCCTTCAGGCCGCGCAAGCTGTCGCGGGTGCCGCGGACGGCAGCCTCGGTCAGCACGCGGGTGGTTTCCTGGAAGGAAGCCGCCGAGATGAACGACTCGGTCGCCAGCGAGGCCTTGGTGATGCCCAGCAGCACCGGCTCGTAGCGGGCCGGCAGCTCGTTCTTGGTCAACGCCTTGGCATTGTCCTCGACGACGCGGATACGCTCCGCCTGCTCGCCCGCCATGAAGCGGCTGTCGCCAGCGTCGGTGATCTCGACCTTGCGCAGCATCTGACGAATGATCGTTTCGATGTGCTTGTCGTTGATCTTGACGCCCTGCAGACGGTAGACGTCCTGGATTTCCTTGGTCAGGTACGAGGCCAGCGGCTCTACGCCCAGCAGGCGCAGGATGTCCTGCGGGTTCGGCTCGCCGTCCACCACGGTCTCGCCCTTGGCGATGTGCTCGCCTTCGTAAACGATGACCTGGCGGTACTTCGGGATGAGCTCTTCGTGCTCGTTTCCGTCGGCATCCTTGATGATCAGGCGCTGCTTGCCCTTGGTGTCCTTGCCGAAGCTGATGATGCCGGACACTTCCGCCAACACGGCCGGATCCTTGGGCTTGCGGGCCTCGAACAGATCGGCGACGCGCGGCAGACCACCGGTGATGTCGCGGGTCTTGGAGGCTTCCTGCGGCACCTTGGTCACCACGTCACCCACGCCGACGGCGGCGCCGTCCTGCAGGTTGACGATCGAGCGCGGCGGCAGCAGGTACTGCGCCGGCAGGTCGGTGCCCGGGATGTTGAGGTCCTTGCCGTTCTTGTCGAGGATGCGCACGACCGGACGCAGGTCCTTGCCCATCGAACCGCGACGCTTGGGATCGGTGATCTCACGCGAGGCCAGGCCGGTCAGGTCATCGGTCTTCTCGATGACGGTGATGCCGTCGACGAAGTCCACGAAGCGGACGAAGCCCGCCACTTCCGACACGATCGGGTGGTTATGCGGATCCCAGTTGGCGACGACCTTGCCAGCCTTGACCTCCTGGCCGTCCTTGACGTTGATCATGGCGCCGTACGGGAGCTTGTAGCGCTCACGCTCGCGGCCATGGTTGTCGAGGACAGACAGTTCGCCCGAGCGGGACACCGCGACCAGGTGGCCGTTGGCGTGCTGCACGTACTTGAGGTTGTTGAACTTGACCGCACCCGTGGTTTTGACCGTGATGTTGTCCACCGCCGCCGCACGCGAAGCCGCGCCGCCGATGTGGAAGGTACGCATGGTCAGCTGGGTGCCCGGCTCGCCGATCGACTGGGCCGCGACGACGCCGACGGCCTCGCCATGGTTGACGATGTGGCCACGCGCCAGGTCACGGCCGTAGCAGTGGGCGCAGATGCCGAAGGTGCTGTCGCAGGTGATCGCGGAGCGGACCTTGATGGACTGCACGCCCGCGGCCTCGAGCTTGTCGACCCAGGCCTCGTCCAGCAGTTCGTTGCGGGTGACGATCGGATCCTCGTCGTTGCCCGGCATGTACACGTCCTCGGCCACGATGCGGCCCAGCACGCGGTCGCGCAGCGGCTCTACAACGTCACCACCCTCGACGATCGGGGTCATGGTCAGGCCGTTCATCGTGCCGCAATCGGACTCGGTAACCACCACGTCCTGGGCAACGTCGACCAGGCGGCGGGTGAGGTAACCGGAGTTCGCGGTCTTCAGCGCGGTATCCGCGAGACCCTTACGGGCACCGTGGGTCGAGATGAAGTACTGCAGCACGTTCAGGCCTTCACGGAAGTTCGCCGTGATCGGGGTTTCGATGATCGAGCCGTCGGGCTTGGCCATCAGGCCGCGCATACCCGCCAACTGGCGGATCTGGGCCTGCGAACCACGCGCGCCGGAGTCCGCCATGATGAAGACCGAGTTCATCGACTTCTGCTCGATGGTCTCGCCCTTGGCGTTCTGCACGTCCTCGAAGCCGATGGTTTTCATCATGGCCTTCGCGACCAACTCGTTGGTGCGCGACCAGATATCCACGACCTTGTTGTAGCGCTCGCCGGCGGTGACCAGGCCGCTCTGGTACTGCTCCTGGATCTCCAGCACCTCGGACTCGGCACCGGCCAGGATGCCCTTCTTCTCGTCCGGGATGATCATGTCGTCGATGCCGATCGACACGCCAGCGCGGGTTGCGTACGAGAAGCCGGTGTACATCAGCTGGTCGGCAAAGATCACCGTGTGCTTCAGGCCCAGCATGCGGTAGCAGGTGTTGATCAGGCGGCTGATGTTCTTCTTGGTCAGCTCGGTGTTGGCCAGCGAGAACGGCAGGCCTTCCGGCAGGATTTCCGCCAGCAGCGCGCGACCGATCGTGGTCTCCACGATCGCGGTCTTCTCGCTGCGCTCGCCCTGCTCGTCAGCCTCGTAGGTCTTGAGGCGCACACGAACCTTGGCGTGCAGCTCGACGACGCGGTTGTCGTAGGCGCGCTTCACCTCGGCGACGTTGGCGAACACCATGCCCTCGCCTTTCTTGTTCTCCAGCGCGCGGGTCATGTAGTACAGACCCAGGACGACGTCCTGGGTCGGCACGATGATCGGCTCGCCGTTGGCGGGCGACAGGATGTTGTTCGACGACATCATCAGGGCGCGCGCTTCCAGCTGGGCCTCGAGGCTCAGCGGGACGTGCACGGCCATCTGGTCACCGTCGAAGTCGGCGTTGAACGCGGTGCAGACCAGCGGATGCAGCTGGATGGCCTTGCCCTCGATCAGCACCGGCTCGAACGCCTGGATACCCAGGCGATGCAGGGTCGGGGCGCGATTGAGCAGCACCGGGTGCTCGCGGATGACTTCTTCCAGGATGTCCCAGACTTCCGCCGACTCGCGCTCTACCAGCTTCTTGGCCGCCTTGATGGTCGTGGCGAGGCCACGACGCTGCAGCTTGGCGAAGATGAAGGGCTTGAACAGCTCAAGCGCCATCTTCTTGGGCAGGCCGCACTCGTGCAGGCGCAGGGTCGGGCCGACCACGATGACGGAACGGCCGGAGTAGTCCACGCGCTTGCCGAGCAGGTTCTGACGGAAGCGACCCTGCTTGCCCTTGATCATGTCGGCCAGCGACTTGAGCGGGCGCTTGTTGGTGCCGGTGATGGCGCGGCCGCGACGGCCGTTGTCCATCAGGGCGTCCACCGACTCCTGCAGCATGCGCTTCTCGTTCCGGACGATGATGTCCGGCGCGTTCAGCTCGAGCAGGCGCTTGAGGCGGTTGTTGCGGTTGATGACGCGACGGTAGAGATCGTTGAGGTCGGAGGTCGCGAAGCGGCCACCGTCCAGCGGCACCAGCGGACGCAGGTCCGGCGGCAGCACCGGCAGCACGGTCATCACCATCCACTCGGGGCGGTTGCCCGACTCGAGGAAGGCCTCGACCAGCTTGATGCGCTTGGTGAGGCGCTTGAGCTTGGTCTCGGAGTTGGTGGACGCGATCTCTTCCTTGAGGCGCAGCAGCTCGGAGCTCAGGTCGATGGTGCGCAGCAGGTGGTAGACCGCCTCGGCGCCCATCAGGGCATCGAAGTCGTCGCCATGTTCCTGGCGCGCAGTCAGGAACTGCTCTTCGGTGAGCAGCTGGCCGCGGTCGAGCGTCGTCAGGCCCGGCTCGATGACCACGTAGGCCTCGAAGTACAGGATGCGCTCGATGTCACGCAGGGTCATGTCCAGCATCAGGCCGATGCGCGACGGCAGCGACTTGAGGAACCAGATGTGCGCGGTCGGACTGGCCAGCTCGATGTGGCCCATGCGCTCGCGACGCACCTTGGCCAGCGTCACTTCAGTGCCGCACTTCTCGCAGACCACGCCACGGTGCTTCATGCGCTTGTACTTGCCGCACAGGCACTCGTAGTCCTTGATCGGTCCGAAAATGGCGGCGCAGAACAGGCCGTCACGCTCGGGCTTGAAGGTACGGTAGTTGATGGTTTCCGGCTTCTTCACTTCGCCGAACGACCAGCTGCGGATCAGGTCCGGCGATGCCAGGCCAATCTTGATGCCATCGAAATCCAGCGACTGACGCTGCTGGTTGAACAGATTAAGTAGGTCTTTCATTTGATTCTCCTGTTCTCAGCGCCGATCACTGCTCTTCCAGCTCGATGTTGATGGCGAGGGAACGAATTTCCTTCACCAACACATTGAACGATTCCGGCATGCCGGCCGTCATTTCGTGCTCGCCGTCGACGATGTTCTTGTACATCTGGTTACGGCCCTGCACGTCATCGGACTTAACCGTCAACATTTCCTGCAGGGTGTAGGCCGCGCCGTAGGCTTCCAGCGCCCAGACTTCCATCTCACCGAAGCGCTGTCCGCCGAACTGCGCCTTGCCGCCCAGCGGCTGCTGGGTAACGAGCGAGTACGGACCGGTCGAGCGGGCGTGCATCTTGTCGTCAACCAAGTGGTTGAGCTTGAGCATGTGCATGTAGCCAACGGTGACCGGGCGATCGAACGCCTCGCCGGTACGGCCGTCGTGGAGGATGGTCTGGCCGCTTTCCGGAAGATCAGCCAGCTTCAGCATGGCCTTGATCTCGGCCTCGGAGGCGCCGTCGAACACCGGGGTGGCCATCGGCACGCCGTCGGTGAGGTTCTGGGCCAACACCAGCAGCTCCTTGTCGCTGATCTGCGCCATGTCGACGCGCTCGCCCTGGAGCTTGCGGTCGTGGTTGTAGATCTGGTCGAGGAACTTGCGCAGGTCGGCAACCTTTTCCTGAGCCTCGAGCATGCGCTGGATCTTCTGGCCCAGGCCTTTCGCGGCCCAGCCCAGATGGACTTCCAGCACCTGACCGATGTTCATTCGGCTCGGCACGCCCAGCGGGTTGAGCACGATGTCGACGGTCTGGCCGTCGGCCATGTACGGCATGTCCTGCACGGGCACGATGGTGGACACGACGCCCTTGTTACCGTGGCGGCCGGCCATCTTGTCACCCGGCTGGATGCGGCGCTTAACGGCAAGGTAGACCTTCACCATCTTGAGCACGCCCGGGGCCAGGTCGTCGCCGGCGGTGATCTTGCCGCGCTTGTCCTGGAACCGCTTCTCGAATTCCTTCTCGTGCGCCTCGACCTGCTTCTGCGCGCGCTCGATCACCTCGGCCGCTTCCTCATCCTTCATGCGGATGGTGAACCAGTCGTCCTTCTTCAGGCCGTCGAGGTACTCGCCGGTGATCTCGGTGCCCTTCTTGATGCCGTTCGGACCGCCATTGGCGACCTTGCCAATCAGCAGGCCGCGCAGACGGGCATAGATCGCGCCTTCGAGGATGCGGAACTGATCGTCGAAGTCCTTCTTGACGCGCTTGACCTCGGTTTCCTCGATCTGGCGCGCACGCTTGTCTTTCTCGATGCCGTCGCGGGTGAATACCTGCACGTCAATGACGGTGCCGTCCATGCCCGGGGGCACGCGCAGCGAGCTGTCCTTAACATCGCTGGCCTTCTCACCGAAGATGGCGCGCAGCAGCTTCTCTTCCGGGGTCAGCTGGCTTTCGCCCTTGGGCGTGACCTTGCCAACCATGATGTCGCCGGCGCGCACTTCGGCACCGATGTACACCACGCCCGACTCGTCGAGGCGGCCCAGGGCCTGCTCGGACACGTTCGGGATGTCGGCGGTGATTTCCTCAGGCCCAAGCTTGGTGTCGCGGGCGACGCAGGTCAGTTCCTCGATGTGGATCGTGGTGTAACGATCCTCTTCGACCACGCGCTCGGAGAGCAGGATCGAGTCCTCGAAGTTGTAACCATTCCAGGGCATGAACGCGACCAGCATGTTCTGACCCAGCGCCAGCTCACCGATGTCGGTGGACGGGCCGTCGGCCAGCACGTCGCCGCGGGCGACGCGATCACCCACTTTCACCAGCGGACGCTGGTTGATGCAGGTGTTCTGGTTGGAACGGGTGTACTTGATCAGCGTGTAGATATCGACGCCGGCGTCGTTGTCGTGGATCTCGTCCTCGTTGGCACGAACCACGATGCGGCCCGCGTCGACCTGGTCGATCACGCCGCCGCGCTTGGCATTGACGGTGACGCCGGAGTCGCGCGCCACGGCGCGTTCGATGCCGGTGCCGACCAGCGGCTTCTGCGACCGCAGGGTCGGCACGGCCTGACGCTGCATGTTCGCACCCATCAGGGCGCGGTTGGCATCGTCGTGCTCGATGAACGGAACCAGCGCGGCCGCGACCGAGACCGACTGCATGGGCGAGACGTCCATGTAGTGGATTTCCGACGGCGGCTTGAGCAGGGTCTCGGCCTGGTAACGGCAGGGCACGAACGGTGCCTGGAAGCTGCCGTTCGGGTTGAGCTCGGCGTTGGCCTGGGCGATCGCGTACTCGTGCTCTTCAATCGCCGACAGGAATTCAACCTGGTCCGTGACCTTGCCGTCCACGACCTTGCGGTACGGGGTCTCGAGGAAACCGTACTTGTTGCTGCGGGCGTACACGGCCAGCGAGTTGATCAGGCCGATGTTCGGGCCTTCCGGCGTCTCGATGGTGCAGACGCGGCCGTAATGGGTCGGGTGCACGTCGCGGACTTCGAATCCGGCGCGCTCACGGGTCAGGCCGCCCGGGCCAAGGGCCGACACGCGGCGCTTGTGGGTGACTTCCGAAAGCGGGTTGTTCTGATCCATGAACTGCGACAGCTGCGACGAACCGAAGAACTCCTTGATCGCGGCGGCCACCGGCTTGGCGTTGATCAGGTCCTGCGGGGTCAGGCCATCGGACTCGGCCAGCGACAGGCGCTCCTTGACGGCGCGCTCGACGCGGACCAGGCCCACGCGGAAGACGTTCTCGGCCATTTCGCCGACCGAACGCACGCGGCGGTTGCCCAGGTGGTCGATGTCGTCGACGACGCCACGGCCGTTGCGGATCTCGCAAAGGGTCTTGATGACCTCAAGGATGTCGGACGTGCCGGCGAATTCCTTGACCAGGTTCTTGGAGTTCTCGTCGTTGCGCTCGCCGAAGTACTTGGAGTCGTACAGCACCGAGGCGCCGGTGACTTCCTTGCGGCCGACGCGGCGGTTGAACTTCATCCGGCCCACGCCCGAGAGGTCGTAGCGCTCGAAGGTGAAGAACAGGTTGTAGAACAGGTTCTGCGCGGCGTCCTTGGTGGGCGGCTCGCCCGGACGCATCATGCGGTAGATCTCGACCAGGGCCTCGAGCTGAGTCTTGGTCGGGTCGATGCGCAGGGTGTTGGAGATGTACGGGCCGCGATCGAGGTCGTTCACCCACAGGGTGCCGATCGTGTCGATGCCAGCCTTGCGCAGCTTGGCGACGTTGGCTTCGTTGAGCTCTTCGTTCGCCACCGCCAGCACTTCGCCGGTCTTGGTGTCGACGATGTCGTGCGACAGAATGCGGCCGTACAGGTATTCGTCCGGCACCGCGAGGGTGTCGACCTTGGCCTGTTCGAGCTGCTTCACGTGGCGCGCGGTGATGCGCTTGCCGGCTTCGACGATGACCTTGCCGCCGACCACGAGGTCGAAGTTCAGGGTCTCGCCACGCAGGCGCTCGGCAACCAGCTCCAGCTCAACGCCGTCCTGCTTGGCGATGTGGAAGGTGTTGACGTCGAAGAAGATGTCGAGGATTTCTTCGTTGTTGTAACCCAGCGCGCGCAGCAGGATCGTCACCGGCAGCTTGCGGCGGCGATCGATACGCGTGAACACGGCGTCCTTCGGGTCGAACTCGAAGTCGAGCCAGGAGCCGCGGTAAGGAATGATGCGGGCCGAATACAGCAGCTTGCCCGAGCTGTGGGTCTTGCCGCGGTCGTGGTCGAAGAACACGCCCGGCGAGCGATGCAGCTGCGAAACGATGACGCGCTCGGTGCCGTTGACGATGAAGGTGCCGTTGTCGGTCATCAGGGGCAGCTCGCCCATGTAGACCTCCTGCTCCTTCACGTACTTGATGGCCTTGGTCGACGACTCACGGTCGTAGATGACCAGGCGCACGGTCACGCGCAGCGGGGCGCCGTAGGTGAGGCCACGGTTGCGGCACTCGCGCTCGTCGAACGGCGGCTCGCCGAGCTTGTAGCTGACGTACTCCAGGGCGGCATTGCCGGAGTAGCTGGTGATCGGGAACACCGACTTCAGGGCGGCGTGCAGGCCGCGGTCATCACGCTGGCCGGACAGGGCGAACTCCTGGAGGAACTCGCGGTACGAGTCCATCTGGATCGCCAGCAGGTACGGCACTTCAAGAACTTGCCGGCGCTTGCCGAAGTCCTTGCGGATACGCTTCTTTTCGGTGAAGGAGTACGTCATGGTGAGCTACCGCCTCGGGTATCTGTGGGCCGCGCGTCCGCGGTCCCGGGGGAACATCAAACTGCCAGTTGGAAGTCGCTGGTATTGCCGGCACCAGCACGCCTTCTCTTGCTACTTCCGACTGGCAACTCGGGATCAGTTGCTTGTTACGTTGCGCCGTCCCTCAGGAACGGCCAAAGGCCGGGGGCTTTCGCCCCCAGCCTCAGGTGGTCGCCAATACCAACCGGCGACTCAATTGAGGATTACTTGAGCTCGACCGTCGCGCCGGCCGCCTCGAGGTCCTTCTTGAACTTCGCGGCGTCGTCCTTCGACACGGCGTCCTTCACGATGCCAGTGGCCTCGACGAGGTCCTTGGCTTCCTTCAGGCCCAGGCCGGTGATGGCGCGGACCGCCTTAATCACTTCGACCTTCTTCTCGCCGGCGGCCTTCAGGACCACGGCGAACTCGGTCTGCTCTTCGACGGCGGCAGCGGCAGCGGCCGGACCGGCCATCATGACCGGGGCGGCGGCGGTGACGCCGAACTTCTCTTCGATGGCCTTGACCAGCTCCATCACTTCCATCAGGGTCTTGCCGGCGACGGCTTCGACGATCTGCTCGTTGGAAAGGGACATTGTATTTACCTCTGGATAATTTTCTGGAAAGGAAAGGTTAGGTCGACGGGTCAGGCAGTTTCGACGACAGCTTCGGGAGCGGCTTCTTCGCCACCACCCTGCTGATCGGCGACAGCCTTGACCGCGCGGGCGAACATCGTCGCCGGCTCGGCCAGCACGCGGGCCAGCATCGCAAGCGCCTGCTCACGGGTCGGCAGCGAGGCAAGAACCTCGAGATGCGAACCGGGGAAGGACTTGCCACCGATCGAAACGACCTTGGCCTGCAGCTTGTCGTTGCCCTTGGCGAACTCCTTGATCAGACGACCGGCGGCGCCGGGGTCTTCCATCGAGAACGCGTACAGCAGCGGGCCCACCAGGGCCTCCTGGCTGGACTCGTATTCAGTGCCGGCGACGGCGCGGGTGGCCAGGGTGTTCTTGACAACTTTCAAGAACACACCGGTTTCGCGCGCCTTTTTACGCATCGCGGTCATCTGCGACACGGTCGTGCCGGCATACTCGGCGGCGACCAAGGAGTGTGCCTTCGAGGCGACTTCTGCCAGCTCGGCGACCACTTCTTGTTTCTGGGACAGATTGAGAGCCATTGCACTCCTCCAATAGGACTCCGCTTGCGGCTCCTGCCGCTTGCGGTCTTGGGCGGCACCGTTCCTTCGGCGCCGGGGACGCGGGTGCGTCCCGGTGGTGGCCGATTCCAGAATGATTTCCAGAAGGCGGCACCATCTACGCAGGCCCGGCTTCTCTCGAAGCACGGATTAAACGATCCCGCTTGTGGCGACGGCGAATCCTTGCCAGTCGTGCATCCCTGCCCGACGTCGTCACGCGCTGACCGCACCTGCGGTCTTTGATGGCTCCGGCGAAACGCGTTTCCGCCGGTGCCTTCAAATACTTCCGCCCGGGACGCGTCCCGGGCGGCTGGTTCTTGTTACTTGGCCAGCGACAGCGAGGACGGGTCGATGACCACGCCGACGCCCATCGTCGAGCTCAGGGAGATCTTCTGCAGGTACTGGCCCTTGGACGTGGCCGGCTTGGCCTTGACCAGGTCGCCCAGCAGGGCGTGCAGGTTGTTCTTCAGGGCTTCCGCCTCGAAGTTGGCCTTGCCGATGGTGCAGTGGATGATGCCGCCCTTGTCGGTGCGGTAGCGCACCTGGCCAGCCTTGGCGTTGCGCACGGCACCCGCGGCGTCCGGCGAAACGGTGCCGACCTTCGGGTTCGGCATCAGGCCGCGCGGACCCAGCACCTGACCGAGCTTACCGACCACGCGCATGGCGTCCGGCGTCGCGATGACGACGTCGTAGTTCAGGTCGCCGGCCAGCATCTTGTCGGCCAGTTCGTCCATGCCAACCACTTCGGCGCCAGCCGCCAGAGCCTCGTCAGCCTTGGCGCCGGGCGGGCAGAACACGGCCACGCGGACCGACTTGCCGGTACCGGCCGGCAGCACGGTCGCGCCGCGAACCTGCTGGTCGGACTTCTTGGCGTCCACGCCGAGGCGCACGGAGACGTCCACGGACTCGACGAACTTGGTCTTGGAGTTCGACTGGATCAGCTTCAGGGCTTCGTCCAGCGAATAAGGCTTGCCCGGGGTGACCAGGGTCTGAAGGTTCTTGTAACGCTTAGAGATCTTTGCCATGTCTTAGCCCTCCACCACGAGACCCATCGAACGGGCGCTGCCCGCGATGGTGCGCACGCCAGCTTCCAGGGAGGCGGCCGTGAGGTCGGCTTCCTTGGCCTTGACGATATCTTCGAGCTGCTTGCGGGTGACCTTGCCCACCTTCTCGGTGTTCGGGCGCTTGGAGCCCGAGGTCAGGCCAGCGGCCTTCTTGAGCAGCACGGTGGCCGGGGTGCTCTTGGTGATGAAGGTGAAGGTACGGTCCGAGTACGCGGTGATGATCACCGGCGTCGGCAGGCCCGGCTCGAGCTTGGAGGTCGCAGCGTTGAACGCCTTGCAGAACTCCATGATGTTCAGGCCGCGCTGACCCAGCGCAGGACCGACCGGCGGCGAGGGGTTGGCCTGACCGGCCTTCACCTGCAGCTTGATGTAACCAACTACTTTCTTAGCCATTGTCTTATCTCCGGGTGCAAGCGCCTGTTGTCAGGCTCCCCATCGTGCCGGGTGGGGTTCGTGCCCCGGCTTCCACGCTGTTGCGAAACTTCCCGTCAGGCCTTCTCGACCTGTCCGAACTCCAGCTCCACCGGGGTGGAACGACCGAAGATCAGCACCGCCACGCGCAGGCGGCTCTTCTCGTAATTGATTTCCTCGACGACGCCGTTGAAGTCGTTGAAAGGACCCTCGGTGACGCGGACCATTTCGCCCGGCTCGAACAGCACCTTGGGCTTGGGCTTGTCGACGCCGTCCTGGACCCGGCGAAGGATCACGTCCGCCTCGCTGTCCTGGATCGGCAGCGGCCGTTCGGCGGTACCGCCGATGAAGCCCATGACCTTCGGGGTTTCCTTGATCAGGTGCCAGCTGTCGTCGTCAATGCGGGGAATGCCGCCGTCCTCGTGCGTCTCGATCTGCACCAGCACGTAACCGGGGAAGAACTTGCGCTCGGACTTGCGCTTCTGGCCACCGCGCATCTCGATGACTTCTTCGGTCGGGACCAGCACCTGGCCAAACTTTTCCTGCATCTCGGCGCGCGCAATGCGCGTGTCGAGCGCGCGCTGCACCTGATGCTCAAAGCCCGAATAGGCGTGGACGACGTACCAGCGCTTGGCCATTTTCTACAGACTCCCAATTAGCCCAGCAACAGCCGGATCAGCCACGAAATAATAAGATCGAAGAACGAGAGGATCAGGCTGACGATCACCACCACGACCAGGATCACGCCCGTGATCTTGCGGGTCTCCTGCGTCGTCGGCCACACCACCTTGCGCAGCTCGAACAGCGATTCGGAGGCGAACTCGCGGACCTGGCGACCCTTCGCGGTCAACGCCATGACGCCGGCCGCAGCGACCACGCCAGCGGCAGCGATCAGCCCACGCACCGGACCCGGCCACTGACTGAACCAGTAGAAGGCGACGATGCCGCCAACCACGAGCGCGGCGGCGAGGACGTACTTCGCGATATCGGCGGCGGTAACCGCCCGTTCTGCTTGCTCGACCTTCGTGTTCATCAGCTCTTGCCCGGCTAAAGCCGGTTGGGGGTCGCGGCTCCCTCGGGAAACACGACCAGTGCGGGTGGCGCGCCAGGTAGGACTCGAACCTACAACCTGCGGTTTTGGAGACCGCTGCTCTGCCAGTTGAGCTACTGACGCATTGGCATCTCTAAACGGGCGATGGCGGACCGCTTCCGGCCCGCCATTCCCCTGCCCGTCCGGCCTTCGCCGGGCGGGCGGTCTTTATTACTTGAGGACCTTCGCAACCACGCCGGCGCCGACGGTGCGGCCGCCTTCGCGGATCGCGAAGCGCAGGCCTTCGTCCATCGCGATCGGCGCGATCAGGGTCACGACCATCTTCACGTTGTCGCCCGGCATCACCATCTCAACGCCTTCCGGCAGCTGGCAGGCGCCCGTCACGTCGGTCGTGCGGAAGTAGAACTGCGGGCGGTAGCCCTTGAAGAACGGGGTATGACGACCACCCTCGTCCTTCGACAGCACGTACACCTCAGCCTCGAACTCGGTATGCGGGGTGATCGAACCCGGCTTGGCCAGCACCTGGCCACGCTCGACGTCGTCACGCTTGGTGCCGCGCAGCAGCAGGCCGGCGTTGTCGCCCGCCTGACCCTGGTCGAGCAGCTTGCGGAACATCTCAACGCCGGTCACGGTCGTCTTGACGGTCGGACGGATGCCGACGATCTCGATTTCCTCACCGACCTTGATGATGCCGCGCTCGATGCGGCCGGTCACCACGGTGCCACGACCCGAAATCGAGAACACGTCCTCGACCGGCATCAGGAACGCCTTGTCCACGTCGCGCTGCGGCTCCGGGATCCAGGTGTCCAGCGCTTCCACCAGCGCGATGATCGACGGCACGCCGATCTCCGACTGGTCGCCTTCCAGCGCCGAACGCGCCGAACCCTTGATGATCGGGGTGTCGTCGCCCGGGAAATCGTACTTCGACAGCAGCTCGCGGACTTCCATCTCCACCAGCTCCATCAGCTCGGCGTCGTCCACCAGGTCAGCCTTGTTCAGGTAGACCACGATGTACGGCACGCCCACCTGGCGGGCCAGCAGGATGTGCTCGCGCGTCTGCGGCATCGGGCCGTCAGCGGCCGAACACACCAGGATCGCGCCGTCCATCTGCGCCGCACCCGTAATCATGTTCTTCACGTAGTCGGCGTGACCCGGGCAATCCACGTGCGCGTAGTGGCGCTTCTCCGACTCGTACTCAACGTGAGCGGTCGAAATCGTGATGCCACGCGCCTTCTCTTCCGGCGCCGCGTCAATCGCGTCGTAGGCCTTGAACTCGCCACCGAAGCGCTCGGCGCCAATCTTGGTCAGCGCGGCGGTCAGCGTGGTCTTGCCGTGGTCAACGTGACCGATGGTGCCGACGTTCACGTGCGGCTTGGTGCGCTCGAACTTACCCTTGGCCATTGCGAATTACCCGGTTAGGAATAAAAAGGTTTTCTGCCTGCCCGGAACCGCACCTGCGGCCCCGGGGGTGGATGGTGCTCATCACAGGAATCGAACCTGCGACCTCTTCCTTACCAAGGAAGTGCTCTACCGACTGAGCTAGATGAGCGAATACGTGGTGTTGCGATGAAGCGTGTTCAAGGTGGAGCGGGAGACGGGGATCGAACCCGCATGATCAGCTTGGAAGGCTGAGGTTCTACCATTGAACTACTCCCGCCCTGCGCTGCTTTCCGTTACCGGACAACTTCGCGAAGCTGGTGGAGGGAGGTGGATTCGAACCACCGAAGGCGTGAGCCAGCAGATTTACAGTCTGCCCCCGTTGGCCGCTTGGGTATCCCTCCAGCAAGGAGCCCGCAATTTTCACGGTCGCGGCGGTAAATGTCAACGCCCTTTTCGCAATTACCGTCCCGAATCAGACATTGAAGCGGAAATGCAGCACGTCGCCCTCCTGGACGATGTACTCCTTGCCCTCCAGGCGAAGCCTGCCGGCGTCGCGGGCACCGGATTCACCGCGATACTTGAGGAAATCGTCGAAGGCGATGGTTTCGGCCCGGATGAAGCCCTTCTCGAAGTCGGTATGGATGACAGCGGCGGCCTGTGGCGCGGTCGAGCCCTTGTGCACCTGCCAAGCCCGCACTTCCTTCACGCCCGCCGTGAAGTAGGTCTGCATGCCCAGCAGGGCGTAGCCGGCGCGGATCACGCGATTCAGACCCGGCTCCGACAGGCCCATTTCGGCCAGGAACTCGGCGCGATCGGCGTCCTCGAGCTGGGACATCTCCTCCTCGATGGCGGCGCTGACGGGAACCACCTGCGCGCCCTCGACCTCGGCCCGGGCCCGCACCAGGTCCAGCATCGGGTTGTTCTCGAAGCCGTCCTCGAGCACGTTCGCCACGTACATCACCGGCTTGAGGGTCATCAGGAACAGGTCCCGGACCACGGCCCGGTCTTCGGCGCTCAACCCCAGGGCGCGGGCCGGCTTGCCGGCATCGAGACCCTCGCGAACCCGCGAAAGCACTTCTTTCCGGACGATAGCGTCTTTATTGCCGGTCTTGGCTTCACGTTCGGCGCGGTTAAGCGATTTTTCAACCGACTCCAGGTCTGCCAGCGCCAGCTCAAGGTCAATCACCTCGATATCCGCGATCGGATCGATCTTGCCGGCCACGTGGATGATGTCGGCATTCTCGAAGCAGCGCACCACGTGGGCGATCGCGTCCACCTCGCGGATGTGCGCCAGGAACTTGTTACCCAGGCCCTCGCCCTTGGAGGCGCCGGCCACCAGGCCGGCGATGTCCACGAACTCGAACGAGGTCGGGATGACCTTCTGCGGCTTCACGATCTCAGCCAGCTGCGCCAGGCGCAGGTCCGGCACCGGGACCACGCCGGTATTGGGCTCGATGGTGCAGAACGGGAAGTTGGCCGCGGCGATGCCCGCCTTCGTCAGCGCGTTGAAAAGAGTGGACTTGCCGACGTTCGGCAGGCCGACGATGCCGCATTTGATGCCCATGATGCTGTCTTCCGGTTCGCGAATTTCCAGGCGCCAGCGGTCCGGTGACCGCTGGCGCCTGGCAACTCAGGGTTTAGGGGTGTGCAGGCGCTTCATGGCCTCGGGGAACTCCCCGGCCACAGCCAGCGGCATCACGGCCAGCGCGTCGTCGATGGCGCGCAGGATGCAGGCCTCGTCGTCCTTGCCGGGCTTGCCGAGCACCCAGGGGGTGACCTTGTCCTTGTGGCCGGGATGGCCGATGCCGATGCGCAGCCGATGGAACTTGCCGTGCCCCAGGTGCTGCATGGTGTCGCGGATGCCGTTCTGCCCGCCGTGGCCGCCGTCGAACTTGAGCCGGGCCAGGCCAGGCGCCAGGTCCAGGTCATCGTGGGCGAGCAGGGCCTGTTCGGGCTCGATTTTCCAATAGCGCAGCGCCGCGACCACCGATCGGCCGGACGCGTTCATGAAGGTGGCGGGACGCAGCAGCCAGACGCTGCGGCCGGCGATTTCGATCTTCGCTGTTTCGCCGTGCAGCTTGGACTCCAGCCCGAAGCGCGCCCCGGCCTGGTTGGCGAGGGCGTCCAGAAACCAGAACCCGGCGTTATGCCGGGTCCGGGCGTGTTCGGCGCCGGGATTCCCGAGGCCGACGATGAGGCGCAGATCGCTCACGTCACGTGTGCCCGCCCGCCCCGACCCTCCCCCGCAGGGAGAGAGACAGGACGGGCATTGGGATCACTTCTTCTTCGGAGCCGCCGGCGCCGCAGCGGCGGCGTCCGGCTTGGCGACCTTGGCGGCCGGGACTTCAGCCGATTCCGGCGCAACTTCTTCCTCGACTTCGACGCGGGCATGCTTGGCGATCACGACCGCCAGGTCGTGCTCCTTGCCGGCGCTGGCGAGAGCAAGACCCGGCAGGGTAACGCCCTTGGGCAGCTTGATCTGCGAGAGGTGGATGATGTCGCCCAGAACCAGTTCGGCCAGGTCGATCTCGATGAACTCCGGCAGGTCCTTCGGCAGGCAGCTGACTTCCAGTTCGTTGAGCTCGTGGGTGATCACGACGCCCGCCGCCTTGCCGGCCGGGGAAGTTTCCTGATTGATGAAGTGCAGCGGCACCTTGGCGCGCAGGGCCTCGTTCTCGCTCACGCGCAGGAAGTCCAGGTGCAGGATCTGCTGCTTGAACGGATGGCGCTGCATGTCACGCAGCAGCACCTTCTGGACCTTGCCGTCGACGCTCAGGTCGAGGATGGCGGAGTAGAACCACTCGTTCTGGCTGGCGAGCCAGAGGTGGTTGTGCTCGACCTGGACGCTCTGCGGGTCCTGATGGGCGCCGTAGACGATGGCCGGGACCTGGCCGCTGTGACGGAGGCGGCGGCTCGCACCTTTGCCCTCGACTTTGCGGCCAGTCGCCGTGATGTTGTGGTTGGTAGCCATGTTGGTGTTGCCTTCTTCAGTGTGATGCGCCTTTCGGCGTGTACCGCAGTGCCCGCGACCAGGCGCTGCGTCGTTCCCGGAACCGGGAATCGGGGATCGGCACTCTCGAATGCCGATCCCGGATTCCCTGCCCCGCCTGCTTCAGTCCACGTAGAGGGAGCTGACCGATTCGCCAAATGCAACGCGTCGAATGGTTTCCGCCAGCAGTTCGGCGACGCTGAGCTGGCGAATGCGCGGGCAGGCCCGCGCGGCCTCCGAAAGAGGAATGGTGTCGGTAACCACCAGCTCATCGAGCTGCGAATTGCTGACGTTGGCGATCGCCGCGCCCGACAGCACCGGGTGGGTGCAGTAGGCAACGACCTTGCGGGCGCCGTTGGCCTTGAGCGCTGCCGCGGCTGCGCACAGGGTGCCGGCGGTGTCGACGATGTCGTCCACCAGCACGCAGGTCTTGCCTTCGACGTCACCGATGATGTTCATCACGGTGGCGACGTTGGCTTTCGGACGGCGCTTGTCGATGATCGCCAGTTCGGCGTCGTCGAGCCGCTTGGCGATTGCGCGGGCACGCACCACGCCGCCGACGTCGGGCGAAACCACGATCAGATTGTCGGTGCCCTGGCTGCGCCAGATGTCGGCGAGCAGGATCGGCGAGGCGTAAACGTTGTCGACCGGGATGTCGAAGAAACCCTGGATCTGGTCGGCGTGCAGGTCCACGGTCAGCACGCGGTCGGTGCCCACCGCGGAAAACATCTTGGCGGCGACCTTGGCGGTGATCGGCACGCGTGACGAGCGCATGCGGCGGTCCTGGCGGGCGTAGCCGAAATACGGCACCACGGCGGTGACGCTGGCCACCGACGCGCGCTTGAGCGCGTCAATGAGCACCAGCAGCTCCATGAAATTTTCGGCGGTCGGCGCGCTGGTGGACTGGATGACGAACACCTCCTGCCGGCGCACGTTTTCCTCGATCTCGACTTGCACTTCGCCGTCGGAGAACTGACCCACCTGCGCCTTGCCCAGCGGAATGCCGAGCTGGCGGCAAACCGCCAGAGCCAGCGGACGATTGGCGTTGCCGGTGAATACGAGCAGGTTCTGCTTGCTCATTGGATCTGCCTTTGCGTTCGCTGTTGTGGGACCGTGCTGCGTCCGGTGGATGGCTGGGGCGGTAGGATTCGAACCTACGAAATGCCGGGATCAAAACCCGGTGCCTTAGGCCTCTTGGCGACGCCCCATCACTGGTTTTTCCGGTTCTGGCTCAGCGCGTCGGCAGCGCCCGATGCAGGGGCGAAACCGCGACACCTTCCGCCACCCAGGCACGCAGGCCCGAGGGCAAGCGTGACCGTGCAGCTTCGGCTTCGGCGCGCGCGCCGAAGCGTGCAAAACAGCCGCCGCCGGTCCCGGTCAATGCCGCTGGGCCGAGCTGCGAAAGCGCCTGCAGGGTAGCCTCGATGGCTTCCGAGCGGCGACGCAGCACCGGCTCGAAGGCATTGCCGAGCGCGAAGCCAGAAACGAAGTCCGCAATTGTCGCCGGGGGCGCATCCCGCGTCAAATCAGGGGTTTGGAAAAGCTCCGCGGTGGGCACGCTGACGCCGGAATCAACCAGCAGATAGGCCGCCGGCGGCAGCTCGAGCGGGGTCAGCTCCTCGCCCACGCCTTCGGCCCAGGCGCTGCGCCCACGCACGAACACCGGCACGTCGGCGCCCAAGCGCAGCCCGATGGCGGCCAGATGATCCGGGCCAAGGCCTGCATCCCAGAGATAGTTGAGTGCCACCAGCACGGTGGCGGCATCGGACGAGCCGCCGCCAAAGCCGCCGCCCAGCGGGATGCGCTTTATCACCTCGATATCAACGCCTTTGGCGATCTTAGCTTCACTTTGAATACTCTTAGCGGCGCGAACGACGATGTCTTCGCTCTCCGGCAAAGCGTAGCCCTGGGCGCCGGTCCGGCGGATCTCAGCGTCGTCGCGAACCCGCAGGCGCACGGTGTCGCCCCAATCCAGCAGCTGGAACACGGTCTGCAGGCGGTGGTAGCCGTCCTGGCGGCGGCCCAGGATGCGCAGAAAAAGATTGAGCTTGGCGGGCGCCGGCCAGGCGCTCCAGCCATCGACGTCGGCCATCGTCATGGCGTATCCCAGGCCTCGACGACCAGGCGCACGCTGGCCTGCTCACCCTGGCGCGCGAACACGCGGCGAGGTCGGGCCGGCTCGGCGTCGTCCCATTCCCGATACTCGACCTGCCAGCCCTGCTGCGAGATCAAGGCCGGCAAACCAGACGGATCGAAGGCCATCGTGGCTGGGCCGTCGGCGCGCGCGCCCCTGGCCCATGCCGCCAGCGCCTGCACCGGAAGCCGCCAACCGGTGGCTTCGAACAGCAGCGCTTCGGCGTCCGGACCGCTACGGGTCCCACCTTCCAGGCCCTCCAGCGTCGCCTCTGCGCCCCGCTGCCGGAGCCGCCAACTCTTGCCGGTCACCGGGGCCGCCAAGCGGATTTCGAAATCCTTGCCCTGTTGGCGCCACTCCAGTCGGCCGCTGCCGCCCTCCCCGTTCGCGTTGACCGCCAGTCTTCCCGACAAGCGCCAGTTCGGCTGCGCCGACAACCTCGACTCACGCATCGTCTGTGCCGCCAGCAGGGCGGGATCTTCCATCTGGCGCACAGCTGCGGGCTGACAGGCGGCCAGCGCGGCGACAGCCAGGAACAGCAGGCCAAAACGGGTCATGGGGCAAAGGTCTCCAGCGCGCGTCGAAGCGCACGGTTGTCAGGGTCGATGGCGACGCCCTGGCGCCAGACTTCGCGCGCCTCATCCCGCTGGTCCAGCGTCCAAAGCACTTCCCCGAGGTGGGCGGCGACCTCGGGATCCTTGAGCAGGTCCCAGGCTCGGCGCAGCATCGCCAGCGATTCTTTGCGCTCGCCAAGCCGGAAGCGGATCCAGCCGAGACTGTCCAGGATCGCCGCCGAATCCGGCGCCGCGGCGTGGGCACGTTCGATGTAGGGCAAGGCGGCCGCGTACTCGCCGCGGCGCTCGGCCAAGGTGTAGCCGTAGGCATTGAGCGCCTGCGGATCGTCCGGGTTGTCGTCGAGAATGGCGCGCAGGTCGGCCAGCGAGTCATCAATCTGGTCGGTACGCTCGAGCAGCATGGCGCGTGCATACAGCAGCACCGGGTCACCCTCAAACACCGACAGGCCGCGGTCCAGCGCCATGCGGGCCCGGTCGGCGCGCTGGCCACGCTCAAGGATGTCCGCCTCCACCAGATAGCTGTCGCGGACCCGCTCGCCGTCGGCGCTGGTGTCCGACTGCAGGTCCTTGAGCCGCTCGATGGCGCGATCCGGATCGCCGCGCAGGTCGTACAGGCGCGCCAGCCGCAGCAGCGCCATGTCGCTGCCGGCACCGCGCGGCACGCCCTGATACCAGCGTTCGGCCTCGGCCCACAGCCCCAGGGCTTCGGCGACGTGACCGAGCAGCAGCCGGCGCGGCGGCGGCGGTACCGCGCCGGCCGCCTTGAGTTCGGCGTACAGCAGCTGCATGCCGGCCCGGTCACCGGCCGCGACCAGCCAGGCCGCGCGCTGGCTCAGGGTGACTTCATCCTGGTCGCCGGTGCCCAGCAGGTCGGCGGCAGCGCGCAGGTCGCCCTGGCGTGCAAACTCGCTGGCGGCGATCCGCCGCAGTTCCGGCGGGATGCCGTCCTCCGCGCGCAGCGCCAGCAGGCGCTGGCGGGCCGTATTGAGGTCGCCGCTAACGCGTAGCCGGGCAATTTCCAGCAACCTGGCCCGAGGATCGTCGGGGAAGCGGAGCACGCCCAACTTGATGATGCGTTCGGCCAGCGGACGATCCTTGAGCCGCCGGGCGATGCCAGCCCAGCGCAACCAATCGGCCAGCCGCGGCCGCAGCGCCTCTTCCTCGAACAAGGCCCGAACCACGGCGCGGGCGATCACGGCCGCGTCGTCGCGGGACTCCGCGAGGGCCACCTGCAGCATTTCAAACCCGGGATCGCCGAGCGCAAGCAGTTCACGCGCCGCGTCCATCGCCTCTTCCTGGTCACCCTGCACCAGCGCCAGGCGCAAGCCTGCCCCATGCATGCCGGCAGCCTCCGGTGCCAGCTGACGCCAGCGGGCCAATGCCCGGCGGGCCAGCACGACCTCACCAGCGACCCAAGCCACCTGGGTTGCCCGCTCGGCCACGGCCGGATCGCTGGAGGCGGCCGATGCGGTCTGGAAATGGCGGGCGGCCGCGGGCAAATCGCCGTGCTGAAGGGCGAACTCGCCGGCCAGGACGTCACCGATCGGCGGCGACGGATCCGCCGCGGCAGGGGCGCCAAACGCCAGTGCCAGCAGGACAAAGACAAAACGATGACGCCGGTTCATGGGGTCTGCGTGCCCTAGGGCTAGAATATGGGCCAGAACCCCGAAATGAGAGTCCAGCCCGCGAAAGCTTAGCGCACCCCGCGCCGACGCTGGCCCACCCCATGCCCCTGCTCGCCCTAGGCCTGAACCACCAGACTGCGCCACTGTCGCTGCGCGAGCGGGTCGCACTCGACGCCGGCCAGCTGCCGGGCGCGCTGGCCGGTCTGTCGGCCGTGCCGGGCGTGGAAGAGGCGGCGCTGCTCTCAACCTGCAATCGCACCGAAATCTATGCCCAGGTCCACGAGGGCGCCGAAAGCGCCGTGGCCGAATGGCTGGCCCGGCATCACGGGCTTTCGCCCGACGTGCTGTCGTCCTACCTGTACGAACATCGCGACGAGCACGCCGTGCGCCACCTGTTCCGGGTCGCCACGGGACTGGACTCGCTGGTGCTGGGCGAACCCCAGATCCTGGGCCAGGTAAAGGAGGCGTGGCAGGCCGCGCGCCAACACCGCGCGCTGCGCACGCCGCTCGATCGCCTGTTCCAGCAAAGCTTCCAGGTTGCCAAACGCGTGCGCACCGACACCCGTATTGGCGCGCACCCGGTGTCGGTGGCCTATGCCGCGGTCAGGCTGGCGCGCCAGGTATTCAGCGAACTCGACCGCGCTACCGTGCTGCTGGTCGGTGCCGGCGACACCATCGAGCTCGCGGCGCGGCACCTGGTGGACGCCAAGGCAAAGCGCCTGCTGGTCACCAACCGGACACTCGAACACGCGCAGACCCTAGCCAGCCGGTACGGCGGCTACGCGCTGCCGCTGAGCGAGCTCGACCGCCACCTGCCCGAGGCCGACATCGTCATCACGGCCACCGCCAGCCGCGAGCCGCTGCTGCGCGTGGCCGCAGTAAAGGCCGCACTCAAAGCGCGCAAGCACCGTCCGATGTTCCTGCTCGACCTGGCGGTACCGCGCGATATCGAAGCCGGCGTCGCCGCCCTGCCTGACGTCTACCTGTACACGGTGGACGACCTTGAGCAG
This sequence comes from Arenimonas alkanexedens, assembly GCF_054781355.1. Classification (NCBI taxonomy): domain Bacteria; kingdom Pseudomonadati; phylum Pseudomonadota; class Gammaproteobacteria; order Lysobacterales; family Lysobacteraceae; genus Arenimonas; species Arenimonas alkanexedens. The sequence goes on along the minus strand of NZ_BAAGUO010000001.1, from coordinate 630,624 downwards.
GTGATCGAAGAGAATCGCGCTTCGCGCCGAAGCGCCGCCGACCAGGCCCAGGCCATCATTGATCTGCAGGTCGAACACTTCATGGCCTGGTGGCGTGCCCAGGACCGCCAGGAGGCGCTGCGCACGCTGCGCAGTCAGGGCGCCGCCGCCCGCGACGAAGCCTTGGCGCGTGCACGCGAACTGCTGGCCCAGGGCAAGCCGGCCGACGAAGCGCTCAAGCTTTTGGCGCACCAGCTCACCAACAAACTGCTGCACGCCCCCAGCGCTGCCCTGCGCCAGGCCGCCCTGGACGGCGACCTGGACCTGCTACGCACCGCCAGCCGACTCTACGAATCCCCCGATGACACCCAGCCTTCTTCGTAAGCTCGAAGCCCTGGCCGAGCGCCACGAGGAGGTCGGCCGTTTGCTGGCCGACCCGGGCGTGATGGCGGACAACGCCGGCTTCCGTAGCTTGTCCCGCGAGTACGCTCAACTCGAGCCCGTGGCCGCCGGCCTGGCCGAATGGACCCGCGCCCAACGCGACCTGAAGGCGGCCGAGGCGATGCGCGCCGATCCCGAGTTGCGCGAGCTCGCCGACGAAGAAATCCCGACCGCCCAGGCCCGGCTGGCCGCGCTGGACGAAGAGCTCTCGCTGCTGCTGGTGCCACGCGATCCGCGCGACGAAGCCAACCTCTTCCTCGAGGTGCGCGCCGGCACCGGCGGCGACGAGGCTGCGATCTTTGCGGGCGACCTGTTCCGCATGTATTCGCGCTACGCCGAGCGCCGTCGCTGGCAGGTCGAGATCGTGTCGGCCAGTGAAGGCGAACACGGCGGTTACAAGGAAATCGTCGCCCGCATCGAGGGAAAAGGCGCCTATTCGCGACTGAAGTTCGAGTCAGGAACGCACCGCGTGCAGCGTGTGCCCGCTACCGAATCGCAGGGCCGCATTCATACGTCGGCCGCGACCGTGGCGATCCTGCCCGAGCTCGAGGATATCGACGAGATCGAGATTCGCGACGCCGACCTCAAGGTCGACACCTTCCGCGCATCGGGCGCCGGCGGCCAGCATGTGAACAAGACCGACTCGGCGATCCGCATCACCCACCTGCCCACCGGCGTGGTGGTCGAATGCCAGGACGAGCGCAGCCAGCACAAGAACCGCGCCCGGGCGCTGTCGCTGCTCAAGTCGCGCCTGCTCGACGCCGAGCGTAGTAAACAGCACGCTACCCAGGCCCAGGCGCGCCGCCTGCAGGTTGGCAGCGGCGACCGCAGCCAGCGTATCCGTACCTACAGCTTCGCCCAGGGTCGCGTCACCGACCACCGGGTCGAAGGCCTTACGCTGTACGCCCTGCCGCAGGTGCTGGACGGCGACCTGGACGAGCTGGTGGATCGCCTGACCCGCGAGCACCAGGCCGATGAACTCAAGCTGCTGACGGAGGCTGCATGAGCGCCACGACTGAATTTTCCCCGTTGAACCTGTGCGTGTTGACCGTGTCGGACTCGCGCACGACCGCCAATGACAGCTCTGGCGATTACCTCGTCGAAGCCTTGGTGGCCGAAGGCCACGTGCTGAACGAACGCCACATCGTCCGTGACGACAAATATGCGCTGCGCGCGCTGGTGTCACGCTGGATCGCCGATGAGGCGGTGCACGGCATCCTGGTCACGGGAGGCACCGGCTTCACCGGCCGCGACTCGACGCCCGAAGCCCTGCTGCCGCTGCTGGACAAGCAAATGCCCGGCTTCGGCGAAATGTTCCGGGCGCTAAGCTACGAAGACATCGGCACCAGCACCCTCCAGTCGCGCGCCTTCGCCGGCCTGGCCAACGCTACGTTCCTGTTCGCCCTGCCCGGCTCGCCATCGGCCTGCCGCACTGGCTGGGAGAAGCTGATCCGCGCCCAGCTCGACGCCCGCACCCGGCCCTGCAACCTCGCCAACTTGCGCCCGCGACTTCGCGAAACCTGACCAGGAAGCCTTCATGTCCAAGCTCAAGCGCAAGCAATACCAAGAAGAACTGGAAACGCTGCAGATAGAACTCAACGCCGCGGCGCGCTGGCTACAGCACACCGGCAAGCGTCTGCTGGTCGTGTTTGAAGGGCGCGACACCGCCGGCAAAGGCGGAACGATCAACGCCATCGCCGAATGCCTGAACCCCCGCCAGTGCCACGTGGTGGCGCTGTCCAAGCCCAGCGACCGGGAACAGGGCCAGTGGTACTTCCAGCGCTACGTGCCGCACCTGCCGGCGTCCGGCGAAATCGCGCTGTTCGACCGCAGCTGGTACAACCGCGCCGGCGTCGAGAAAGTCATGGGTTTCGCCACGCCCGAGCAGGTGCAGGCCTTTCTCCACCAGACGCCGGTGTTCGAACGCCAGCTGGTTGACGACGGCATCCTGCTGTTCAAGTACTGGCTGGCGGTGGACCAGGTCGAACAGGAAGAACGCTTCCAGGAGCGCCTCGAAGATCCGCTAAAGCGCTGGAAGCTGTCGCCGATCGACCTCAAGGCGCGCGAGAAGTACCTCGACTACGGCCTCGCCCGTGACGCCATGTTCGACGCCACCAATCACCCGTGGGCCCCTTGGCACGTGGTCGACTTCAACGACCAGAAGGTCGGACGCTTGAACCTGATCCGACATCTGCTGGACCAACTGCCGGACCACCACGTGGAAGCGCCGTCGATCGAATTCCCGCCGCTCAAGGGCGAACTGGGCGAAGAAAACTATCGCGGAACCGTGCAGCCGATCCCGGGCAGCTATTAGTCAGCCTTCAGTGCCGGCCTCGGTGATCACGGCAGCCAGCTCCTGCGAAGTCACCGGGCCGAGGAACTTCTTCGCGACGCTGCCGTCGGGCGCGATCAGATAGGTCAGCGGCAGGCCACGCGGGGTTTCGAAGTCCGCCGGCGGCGCATAGACGTCCAGCAGCGCGATCGGATAGCTGGCCGGATGCTTTTCCAGGAATTCGCGCATGGCGGCCTCTTCGATTTCCTCGTAGGCCAGGCCGATCACTTTCACATCGTCGCGAGCGGCGTCGAAGACGCTGAAGTCGGGAATTTCCTTCAGGCAGGGCTTGCACCAGGTCGCCCAGAAGTTCACCACCACCCAGCCGCCGCGCTCGGCTGCGAGGTCGAAGGTACCGTGGTCGAGCGTGGCGACGATCAGGCTGGGATGGGTCGCTGGCTCGGCCGCAGCCGCCGGGGCTTCGACCGCCGCCGGAGCCTCCATCACGGGATCGGCCGCAGACCCGGCATCACTCGCCGGCTGGCAGGCGGCGAGCAGGACGATGGCGAGAAACAGGGCAAGGCGTTGCAGGAAGGTCGTCATGGCGAGGCATTGTCCTTGTTCGGGGTGAAGAAACTGCCGAGACTGCGCGAAAGTGGCTCCTCGAGCGGCTTTCGGAGATGGTCGAGGGCGCGCAGCGCATCACGTCCGATCGGATCATCGAAGCCGGGCAAGTCCGCTTCGCCGCCGGGAATACGCAGCGACAATCGCTCGTGCAACTCACCGATACTGACCTTGCCCAGGTCCCGGCTCAGCAGCCAGGCGCCGTCCTCGGCCCGACGCACGATATTCAGGCCAGCCAGTCCAGCCAGCATTCGCCGCAGGTGGTCATCGGTGAGCATGGGTTCGCAGTCATGGAGTTCCGGCAGGTGCAGGCCGCGGCCGATGCTGCGGGCCTGCTCAAGCCGGCCAAGCAGGCGCAGGTAGCCGTACAGTTCGGTGCCCGGCGGCAGCTGCAGCGCCTTGGGTTGGAAGCGGAACGACGACAGTGAGGCGGCGAACGAAGCGCCCAACAGCACCACCACCCAGCTCAGGTAGAGCCAGACCATGAAGATCGGCACCACCGCCAGCTCGGCGTAAACCCGTTCATAGGACGGCACACCCAGCAGATAGGCGGCGAAACCGCGCTTGGCCAGCTCGAACAGCAGGGTCGCGAACAGGCCACCGGCCAAGGCGAACCTGAAGGCGACGGTGCGGTGCGGAATCAGCCAATACGCGCAGGTGAATGCCAGCAGCTCCACCAGGTTGGGCAGGTAGGTCAGCAAGCGTTCGTGCCAGCTCAGTGCTTCTACGGCGGCCAATCCGGGCAGTGAGAAAAGGTAGGACGTGACCGCCAGGCTCACCACTGCCAGCAGGGTGCCCAAGGTCAGCAGCGTCCAGTACATCAGCAGGCGCAGCAGGCGCGGCCGCGGCGTGGGCACCCGCCAGACCCGGTTGAACGTGGACTCGATGGAGTACATGGTCAGGATCAGCGACACCAGCAGCGCCATCACGCCAGTGAGCGTGAGCTTGCTGGTGCTGGCGGCGAACGTGCGCAGATAGTCTTCAACCACCCGTGCCGAACTGGGCACGAAGTTGGAGAACACGAAGTTGGTGAGCTGGGCGCTCCAGGCGTCGAACACCGGGAAGGCGGACAGGATGCCGAACACGACCATGCTCAGCGGCACCAGCGCGAACAAGGTGGTGTAGGCCAGCGCACCCGCGGTCTCGAAGCAGCGGTCGTCCAGGAAGCGGGTCCACAGGAACTGCGAGAAGGACCGGATCCGCTCCCGGTCAATGCGGTCTAGCCAGCGGCGCAGGGCGTGGGTCAGGGTCATCGGGCGATGGTAGCAAAGCCATGCCGCCAGCCCGCGCCGGCCGCCGCGATCCTGCGCGTCGGCATCGGGGTCGGTTCTGGGGGATCATAGGGGTGACCGCTTTTTCGCCATCGCTGCATTCACGCCCCTACCGACGGAGCCCCGATGAACGGCTTGGCCGCTAGAATCAAACGCTGCAGGAAAGACGCCCACCTCTCACAGGCGGCACTGGCCGAACAGCTTGGACTGGGCCGAAGCGCCGTCGCGCAGTGGGAACGCGACACTCCCGTCAGCCCGACCGTAGGCCACCTGGCCGCGCTTGCGGTCGCCACCGGGGTCTCGTTCGAGTGGCTGGCCACCGGCCGCGGTGCACGGGTCATCGGTGGCAAGGGTGACGAGCCACCCGCCTTCGTCCTCGACCATATCGCCCAAAGCGAAAGCGAGGAGCGCTTGCTGGTCGCCTTCCGCCGCCTTGACGCCCTGGCCCAGCTGCCGGTGCTCGCGCAGCTGGAAGACCTCTCAGCGGACACGCGCTGAGCCGGATCGCGGCGGGAAGCGCACGCGCGCCGACGGGGCGATCGTGAGGCGACGCTGAGGCCGGTTCTGCTAGGCTGCGCGCGGACTCGACTACGCCCGGACGGCCTTCCCATGCCCGACATACTGATTCTTTACTACAGCCGCGGTGGCTCGGTAGCGCAGCTCGCGCGGCATATCGCCCGGGGTGTGGAAGAAGTCCCTGGCATGCAGGCAAGGCTACGCACGGTGCCGCCGGTTGCGCCCGTGACGGAAACCGCCGCCGCACCGGTTCCCGACGACGGCGCGCCCTACGTGCTCAAATCCGACCTGGCCGAATGCGCCGGCCTGATCATCGGCAGCCCGACGCGGTTCGGCAACATGGCCGCGCCGGTGAAGCACTTCATCGACACGCTCGGCGCGGAATGGGCTTCGGGCACGCTGGCGGGCAAGCCGGCGGCGGTCTTCACTTCCACTGCCAGCCAGCACGGCGGCCAGGAATCCACGCTGCTGACCATGATGGTGCCGCTGCTTCACCACGGCATGCTGATCGTGGGCATTCCTTTCACCGAAGCCGCGCTCAGCACCACGCGAACCGGCGGGACGCCCTACGGTGCCAGCCACGTCGCCGGCCCGCAGGATGACCCGCAGCCCTCGGACGAGGAGAAGTCCCTGGCGCGCGCGCTGGGTCGACGCCTGGCCGAAACCGCCCGGAAGCTGCAGGCATGAGCGCCATGGCGCGGCTGGCGCAGGCTTCGATTCTGGCGCTGTTCGCGCTGCTGGTCGTCTGGCACGGCGTGCTGGCTCCGCCGCAGCAGGCGGCGCCCTGGGCCATGGTGGTGTTTTTCTGCGTGCCCCTGTTTCCCGCCTTGGTGTTGGCGCTGCTGGGTCACCGCAGGGCCGGCTTCTGGGGGGCGCTGGCCGCCCTGCTCTATTTCAGCCATGGGGTGATGGTCGCCTGGACAACGCCGGAAACCAGGATGCTCGGCCTGATCGAAGCCTTGCTGTCCACGGTGCTGGTGGTTTCCGCCAGCTGGGACGGCCTGCGTGCCCGAATGGCCAAGCGGCGCAGCCCGCCCGCCGTATAATCGCGTCTTCGCGTCGACCCAAGGAATCGCCATGGAAGAGCTGCTGATCGTCACCACCGGCGGAACCATCGACAAAGTGTATTTCGACGACAAGTCCGACTACCAGGTAGGCGAGCCGCAGATCGGCCGCATCCTCAAAGCGCTCGGCGTCGCCTTCCGCTTCACCGTCATCCCGATCATCCGCAAGGACAGCCTGCACATCACGGCGGAAGACCGCGAACTGCTGCGCGCGACCATCGCCGCGCAGCCGGCGCGCCACGTGCTGGTGACGCACGGCACCGACACCATGGTGGATACCGCCGCGGTGCTGGCCAGCCTGTCCGACAAGGTGATCGTGTTGACCGGCGCGCTTAATCCGGCCGGATTCCGGGGTTCGGACGCCGAGTTCAACATCGGCACCGCGGTGGGCGCAGTACAGGCGGCGGCGCCTGGCGTTTACATCGCCATGAACGGACGCATCTGGGACCCGCTCAAGGTTCGCAAGAACGTCGCTGCGAACCGATTCGAAGCCGCGGGCTAAGCCCGCCGCCGCGACCCGCCGACTCAGTAGTCGCCGGGATTGGCGCTGAACGATACCGGCACGGTAATCGTGACACTGCCGCCGGCCAGCACGTTGATCGTCAGGTTCACTGCCGACCCACCCGCCGCACCACCGCTGGCGGGACAGCTGGAGCCGGCGCTGGCCGAACAGGTCCATGGTCCCGAGAGCGTGACGCCCGCCGGCAGGGGGTCCGACAGGCTCGCGCCCATCGCCGGGCCACTGCCGGCGTTATTCACCACGATGACATAGCTTGCGCTGCCGCCGGGCCGGTAGTTGGCGAGGCCATCCGACTTGCTCACCGTCAACTGCGCTGGCGCCGGCGCAGCCGCTGTATTGGTGATGGTGCAGGTGATCTGGTCGTTCAGCGCCGGCGTAAACGTCCAGCTGCCGCCCGCGGCCAGGCCACCGGGCAAGGCCGTGGATGAACTCCCGTTGGCGTTGGCGCAGGCGATGCTGGCATCGAACTGGCTCAAGCCGTGGGTACTTCCCGCCTGCAATACTTCCGACAGCGTCACTGGGACGCCGGCCGTCACGACCCTTGCGCCGGTGTTGGCGCTACCGTTGGCGGTACCGCTGCCCAAGCCGGTGCTGGCCGAGGCCAACAGACTTGCATCCTGTTCGATACGGACCGTAAACCCGCTGCTGCCGCCGGTCGGGCGCGAGGCGACCGACTTGAGCAAGCTGACCTGCGCCGTGGCATCGGTAATCGTCAGCGTGTTGTTGATCAAACCCGCGGCGCCACAGGTGATCGTGCTGGCCAGCAGGTAGGGCCGCGGCATCGCGACGGGCGTCGGAAGGGTGAAGCTGATCGTCTCGCTGGGCTCGGCGACCGCGTCGCTGACCAAGGTAACGGGCAGAACGAACTCACTGGCAGCGTCACCATCGTAGGCACCCGCCGGCACCGCGATGCTCAGCGTGGTGCTGTTACCGGGCGTCGTGTAATCACTGCCCAACGTCGCGGTGCCGCCGGTGATATTGACCACGACGGTCATGCCGCCGGCCGGAACCGTGCCAGTGACGCGGATCCGCGGGATGTCGGCGGTGCTTGCCGCAGTGGCCTCAGCCTTGGTGTTGGCGGGCTGTACGAACTCGACAAAGGGCCGCAAGGTGATCTGGATGTCGTCCAGGAAATTACCGATGGTGTTGTTGCCGCTACCGGTGGATATCGACTGGAAGCCCATGTTGCTGGTCCCGGTCGCGCCGGTATAGGTAAACGCACCGCTGTAGTCACGCCAGCCATTGGGACCGGCTGCGGAGGTCGCCGTGCCCTGGCTCGTCACCAGAACACCGCCCGTGCCGGCATTGGTCGTCCCTACCCTGACGATCTGCGCCGGGCCAACCAGATAGGACATCACGTCCTGCACCGTCGGGCTGCCGCGACCGCGGTGACTGAAGACCCAGCTGACCTGCTCACCGTTGATCAGGCAAACCGACTGCGACAAACGCGACGATGCCGATGCGTTGAGTTCAACATGCTGCGCGCCATTGCGCGGCGGCGTAGCGTTGAACCCGTTGGTCCAGAATTCCAACGCGGGACCCGACGCGGGCGCGCCGGGAATCGTGGCGTTGGTGCAGTCCAGTGTCTGGGTGACGATCACCGGGTGGTCGGTGGTCCAGCCTGGCACGACGCTTTCACTGATGAAGCGAAAGCAGGCCGGCGCACCCAGCGCAGGCCGCTCGAAACCCAGGTTGATCAGTGTGCGCTGCACCTGGGCCTGGGCCGAACTTGAAAAAACCACCGCCAGCAGAAGTGCAGCGCCCAGCCACAGGCCATTTCCAGGTGCACGCATCAATAGGTACCGGTTACGTTGAGGAACCAACCCTTCTGGTCGTAGTCGAGGACGGTCAGGTTGTCACTGAAGCTGGTGAAATTGTAGCCAATACCCAGGCGGAAATGATCGCCCAGGTGGCGGTCAACGCCCACCAGCCAGCCGGCACGCTCGCTGTCGCTCTCGTCCACCCGCAGCCAGCGGTACTCCGCCAAGGCATCCCATTTCTCAAGGAGGTTGTAGCGGGTCTGCACGGCCGCGAAATCAGCCGTAGTGTCGAACCAGGGGCCGACGGAACGGGCCAGCCTGGCTTCGCCAGAGCGATGCGCGAGCTTGCCGGCCAATTCCCAGTGCGGATTGAGCCGATAGATGCCTTCGAGCGACAGGATCTGCGAACGCTGGTCAAAGTCGGCCAAGGTGTCCTGACCCAGGCTGCTCAGGTCGTACAGATAGGTGTACTTGCCGAGCAGGGCCAGACGGTCGTTGGCCGCGGGACGGTAAGCGAATCCGACGCCGCCTTCGATGAAGCGGGCATCCGCGGCCGGATCGATCGCATCTTCGGTGTCGCCGTAGTTGAAGCGGGCCGCGATGCGCCAGTCGTCGTTGAGACGCCAGTTGAGCCGATTCGCGCTGACCCACTGGGTGCGCTCTTCGAAGCCGGTGTCTTCGCGGTACTCGAGCTTGCTGCTCCAGTTGACGTCCTGGTCGGTGCGTCCGGCGCTGACGCTAACCGCGCGACGATCCACCAGGCCCATGCTGGATTCGAGCTCACCCTTCTGCAGCGTGAAACCGAGCGTCCAGCCCAGGCCAGGATAGAAATCCATGCCGTAGGTGTGCGCGATGCCGCTTTCCTGACGGGTCTTCAGGAACTGGCTTTCGTTGAACAGGTTCACCTGGTCGGAGACGCGCCAGCGCTGGCCAAAGGTCAGGCCGGTGGGCGACGCGCCGTAAAGCGGATCGCCGGCGGTCGTGTCGGTGGAGTGCGTGTAGCTGCCGTAGACCGAGTGCAGGTCGCTCAAGCGGTACTCGGCGTTGACGCTGGCGGCGTCGCCACGCTCGCCCGTGGTCAGCTCGGCGCCGACGCTGGACAGGTTTCCGAACAGGTACTTGCCGCCGAGCGTAAAGGCATCGTTGCCCTCGTAGCTGCCGCCGTCGTCGTCCAGGGTCACCTGGCCAATCCCGTAAAGGTCGAAGGCTTCGCCAATGCGGTGGCTATATCGGACCGCCGCCAGCGAACCGGTCGCGGCAACGCCGGCCCGGGTCTCGGTGACGCCACGAAGCTCGAAGGTCAGCTGGTTGAACTCCGCCAGCCGCCACTCGGCCATCAACTGCGCTTGCTCGACGCCGTCGGCACCGCGCTTGGCTTCGCTGTAGCGTCCGGTCAGGCGCAGGTTCTCTGCTGCCTGCCCGGCAAACTCGGCGCCGTATTCCTCGATGGGCAGGCCCACGTCCTGGCGCGCTACCGAGAAGCCCGCATCCACTTCGCGCCACCAGGCGCCCATCGTCCATTCGCGCTCGGTGATGCCGCGCTCAAGCAGGTTGATACGCGCTTCCACGCTGCGTGCATCACCATCGCGCGCGCCGGCGATCGGGTTGAGTCGAGTGAAGCTCAGACCACCATTGTCGGAAAAGAACACCGGCGCACTGGTGGCTTCGGTGCTGGCCTGCTCGAGCTTGAGGTAGGTGCCGCGCCCCGCCTGAAGGGTCAGGTCGATCGCGCCCAGACGGTAGTCTTCGCCCGCGCGCTGCTCGTCCACGTAGGTGCCACCGATGGCCACGTGGTCACCAAGCCAAGTGCGGCCGTTGAAACCCACCGTGGTCTGGTCGGCGCTGAATCCGACAGGAATATATTCGTAGTCCACCAGCAGACGGTTGTCGAAACCGTCCAGCGGCGTGTCGCGGATGATTGAAGGCAGGTTGTCGCGAACGATCTGCATCAACGGGCGCGTCAGCAGCACGCGGCCCTGCAGTTCGTCGATTTCGTAATCCACGTCACGAACAAGGTTCACGCGCGTCTCGACGCGGCCCGTGAGGGGATCGCGCACTTCCAGCACGACCTGATCCGAACCCGGCAACAGGTCGGTGTGCCGCAAGTAGTAAAGGCTGCCACCCGTGCCGAGGAACTCACTGTGGCCCGGCGCACTCTGCGCCTCCGACCCGAAGGCGCGCAGGCTCTGGCGCGCCTCGCCAAGCGGCGTGCTGGCGCGGCTGCGCCAGGACACCGCGCCGCCGTAAAGGCTGCGCACGTACTGGCCGTATTCGGTCCCGGTCAGGCCGGTGGCGAAGTTGCCCCAGAGCGCCTGGCTCTTGTCCCAGTCAACCCGGACGTACAGGCGACCCTGCGTGTCCACGTCGCGATAGGTCGTGGAGTCGTCGCCGTACACGGGATAGTACTGGTCGGGATCAAGGCGGCGGAACACGTCGCGCGCGTCCGGATCCAGGAAACCGTCGAACAGCTCGCTGATTTCGTTCTCGCGCGTATCCACCTGCGCGGTCACCAGATAGCGACCCTTCACCTTGCCCTTCAGATACATCGCAAGGCGACCTTCGGTGACCACGTCGTCGTAGCGGTCGTCCGCGCCCACCGGCACGACAGCGCCGCTGATGGCGTTGTCAGAAACGGTGACGTCGGCCAGCGCCACCATGAACAGGTAGCGCCCGGTGACATCCACGTCCAGCGTCCGCGTGACGGCGTCCGCACCGGTGCCCACGGCGATATCGAAGCTGTGCTTGCCAACCGGCAGCAGGAACTCGGCCGCGAACTTGCGGTCCAGGTCCACCGGATACGATCGCCCGTCGATGCTCAGGGCCTGGCCGGCGGGAACGCCCTCGCCAACAATGCGCACGCGTGAACCGTAGATCGGGATGTTCTGCAGCCGAAGGTTGCCTTGCCCGAACACCGATTCGGTGAGCTGGCGATCGGCGATCTGCTCGGCGTCGAGACCGGCGAAGCGAGCGTCGGCCTGGGCATCGATCTGCCTCAGGTTGCGCTTGGCCTCCTCCGGTCGAACCAGCGTAAGGGTGTTGGGGTAGGTTTCATCCACGCTGCCGTCGCTGCCGATGGCACGCAGAACGTACGAGAGTTGGTCGCCCTCGCGCAGACGGACGCCGCCCGGCAGTTCACCATTCCATTCGACCTCGCCCACCGCTGTCGACGGCATCGGCAAGGTGGCCAACGGGGCGACCAGGTCGGTATCGGTGCCGCGATAGATAACCAGCTCCTGGCGCTCGGCGAATGCAGGATAGTTGCTGTAGCTCATGAAGCGAACGGGCTTGGCGATGCGCCCGTCGACGAACTCCACCAGTCCGCTCGCCTGCACGTTGAGGCTGGGCTGCGCGAGCTGGGGGTCTTCCGTCGCCCACAGCAAGCCGCCGCCGGGCAGATCTACCGCGAAGCGTCCGCGAACCTGGGTACGGCCATCCTGCCTTTGATCAACGTCAACGCGGCGATCAGTCTGCAGCTGGCTGGCATCACCCGCCTGGGCGTCGGCCTCACCGCGACTGCGGATGCGCAGCACCGCGCCGTCAGCGCCGCTGCAGCCACTGGCGTCGCAGGCCACTTCGGCAGTGGTTGGCTGGGCCTGAGCCATCACGGCGCCCGGAAGCGTTCCGAGCAGGCCGATCAGGGTGTAGTCGAGCAGTTTCATGCGTGTTTTCACGGCGAGTCGATTCCGGTTCACTTGCCTGCTCCCGGCGCAGCGGCGCCTTCGGTCTCTACCCGAAGCCGGGCGCGTTGGTCTGGCGTCAACCGGGCCTCGATCGCCTCGCGCACCGTTTGTGCACGACGCAAGGACAGGGCCTGGTTGTAATTGGCATCACCGCGCACGTCCGCATGGCCGGTGAGCACGATCTCGCAGCCGCAGGCAGGGTCGGCTATCGCTCGCGCGATGGCGTCAATCAAGGACTCGTGGTCGGCGCGCAGCGTGTCGCGGTCGGTGTCGAACAGCACCGAGCCGAGCCTGAGGTTCTCGCCCACGGACACCAGCCGGCCCTTGTCGGCCTCCACCACGTCGATGCGCAGCTTGGCTGCGTGCTCGTCGCCGAGCAACGCCACCAGCTCACGACGCACCGCCATGGCCCGATCGAACGCCAGGGCCTCTTCGCCCGCGATGGTCTCGATGCTGACTTCGCCGCCGTCGTGCTTGCGCACCTGGGCCGCCATCTGCTCGAACACCGCTCGGTAGCCCGGCGCGATTTCACGGCTGCCCGGTGCAAACACCACGGTGCCCAGCTCGAGCTCAACGACGCCCTTGGCCATCGGCGAAGGCGGCATGCGAACACCGAAGTCGAAGCGGGTCGGGATGGCCGGGGTGATGCGACGCATCAAGGGGTTGGCGGTGGTGAACTCGGCGCCCTCGGGCAGCGTGCTCTTGTCCACCTTCACCACGAAGTTCTGGCCGCGCATCTGATTGGACACCACCAGGCCATCGATGTGGTACCGGCCTTCGGCATCGGTCTCGCTGACCAGACCTTCCACGGTTGCCAGGCGCACACCCGGGATGCCGCGCTCGCCCTCGTCCTGCCAGCCATCGCCATTGCGGTCATCGAACACCTTGCCCCAGATGCGGGTCTGCTCGAAGTCCGGATCCAGGCCTGCGCCGGTAATCACCGAAGCCGAGGCCACATTGCTGACCGCGACGCCGAACTGGTAGACGGTGGCCTCGTTGATGTACTCGCCCGGCACGAGCCCGGCGCCCACACGCAGCAGGTATCGGATAGTGGCCGTGCCGCCCACCGCGATGTCGATGCCTTCGAAGGTAATGGGAGACGTGCCCGTGGTGATAGCCGCGTTGTCGGCATCCACCACGCGCTCGCTGCCGGGAACGAAAGCGAAGCCAGGCGGCGGTACGTCCACCACCTGGGCAGCGATCACCGGCAAGGAGCCGACGTTGGTGATGGTGAGCGTGTAAGCCACCAACGAACCAGCGTTCACCTCGCGGGTGGACACTGACTTCTGCAGCCGCAGCTTGCCAGCCAGCGGCTGCACGTTGATGCGGACCACGGCGGTATCGCAGTCGCCGTCGGCGTCGCAGACCTGGTAGGGGAAGCTGTCTGGACCAACGAAGCCTGGATTCGGCGTGTAGGTGAAGCTGCCATCCGGATTCATCACCACCGTGCCATTGGTCGGCGGGCCCACGGCGGTGTAGGTGCTGCTGATATTGCCGGGCGTGTCGTTGTCTGCGGCGGTGCCGGTGACGGGCGTGCCTTCGTCGCCACTGAACTCGTCGTCAACCGCTATCGGCGCGATGTCGCCCGTGACGATGGTGACCGTGATGACGGCGTCGCTGCAGTTGGTGGGATTGAGGATCTCGCAAATCCGGTAGTTGATGATGTAGACGCCGGCACCGACGCCGGGCGCAACGACGACCTGGCCAGTCACCGGATCAAGGGTGACCAGCGGACTGCTGGTGTCGAGCTGGGTGATGGTCACCGTACCGAGGGTTGCCGGGACGCCATTGAGCGTGTCGTTTACCAACACGTTGGGGATGGCGATGCCGCCCACGCCGCCATCCGGCACCGAGCCGCTGTCGTCGACCGCCTGGATCGGGTTCTCGGCTTCGGTGATGGTTACCGTATCGACGGCCGGCACCAGGGTGCCGCCGGCTGGCGTACCCGTTGCAGTGGCGATGTTGGTGACGGTTCCCGGCGAGCCGACGAGGTCGGCCGCAAGGATGGTGTAGCTGCCAGTGCAAGTCGTGAACGTAGCCGGCAACAAGGTGGTGATGGGACAGCTGACCGCGGCGATGCGATCGTCGGTGACGATGATGCCGGTGATCGTGACGTTGCCCGTGTTGCTGACCAGGTACTGGTAGTCGACAACCTGCCCGACCGCGCCGTAGGTCGCCGTGGAGGCCGACTTGACGATCGACAGCGCCGGTCCCGACGCGATCGGGGTAGTCGTCGTGTCCGGCGGGCTGGTCACCGGGCCGCCGATCGGCGGCGTGCCGGTTGCGGTAGCGGTGTTGTTCACCGTGCCGGCGTCTACCTCGGGCTGCGTGATGGTGTGGACGCCCGTACAGGTCGTCGTGCCGCCCGGGGCCAGCGTCGTCACCGGGCACACGGCCGCGGCGTCGAGCTGGGCGTCATTGATCACCAGACCGGTGATCGTGACGTTGCCGGTGTTCGTGACCAGGAACTCGTAGGCGATCGTGCTGCCAGCAGTCGCGCCCGAGGGCACGCCGGCGGTCTTGTCGATCGTCAGCGACGGGGTCGCAGCGATCGGCGTCGTCGTGGTGTCCGGCGGGCTGACAACCGGCGGGCCGACCGGCGGCGTGCCGGTTGCGGTGGCCGTGTTGTTGACCGTGCCGGCATTCACCTCGGCCTGGGTAATCGTATGCGTACCGGTGCAGGTCGTCGTGCCACCAGGAGCCAGCGTAGTCACCGGGCAAACCGCCGCGGCATCAAGCTGCGCGTCATTGATCACCAGACCGGTGATCGTGACGTTGCCGGTGTTGGTCACCTGGAACTCATAGGCGATCGTGCTGCCCGCCGTGGCGCCCGAGGGCACACCGGCGGTCTTGTCGATCGTCAGCGACGGTGCGGCGGTGATCGGCGTATTGGTCGTGTCCGGCGGGCTGGTCGTCGGGCCGCCAACCGGCGGCGTGCCAGTGACAGTTGCCGTGTTATTGACCGTGCCCGCGTTTACTTCCGCCTGGGTGATGGTATGGACGCCCGTGCAGGTCGTCGTCCCACCCGGGGCCAGCGTCGTCACCGGGCAAACCGCCGCGGCGTCAAGCTGGGCGTCATTGATCACCAGAGCGGTGATCGTGACGTTGCCGGTGTTGGTGACGAGGAACTCGTAGGCAATCGTGCTGCCAGCGGTCGCGCCCGAAGGCACGCCGGCGGTCTTGTCGATCGTCAGCGACGGTGCGGCGGTGATCGGCGTATTGGTCGTATCCGGCGGGCTGGTGGTCGGGCCGCCAACCGGCGGCGTGCCGGTCGCGGTGGCCGTGTTGTTGACCGTGCCAGCGTTTACTTCCGCCTGGGTGATCGTGTGCGTGCCGGTGCAAGTCGTCGTGCCACCTGGAGCCAGCGTCGTCACCGGGCAAACCGCCGCGGCATCGAGCTGGGCGTCATTGATCACCAGCGTGGTGATCGTGACGTTGCCGGTGTTGGTGACGAGGAACTCGTAGGCGATCGTGCTACCGGCGGTCGCGCCCGAAGGCGTACCCGCGGTCTTGTCGATGGTCAGCGACGGGGTCGCCGCAATGGGCGTCGTCGTCGTGTCCGGCGGGCTGACAACCGGGCCACCGACCGGCGGCGTGCCGGTCGCGGTTGCCGTGTTGTTGACCGTGCCAGCGTTCACTTCCGCCTGGGTGATCGTATGCGTGCCGGTGCAGGTGGTCGTGCCGCCGGGAGCCAGCGTAGTCACCGGGCAAACCGCCGCGGCATCAAGCTGCGCGTCATTGATCACCAGACCGGTGATCGTGACGTTACCCGTGTTGGTCACCAGGAACTCATAGGCAATCGTGCTGCCAGCGGTCGCGCCCGAAGGCACACCGGCGGTTTTGTCGATCATCAACGACGGTGCGGCGGTGATCGGCGTATTGGTCGTATCCGGCGGGCTGGTGGTCGGGCCGCCAACCGGCGGCGTGCCGGTAACGGTCGCGCTGTTGTTCACCGTACCGGCGTTCACTTCCGCCTGGGTGATCGTGTGCGTGCCGGTGCAAGTCGTCGTGCCACCTGGAGCCAGCGTCGTCACCGGGCACACGGCCGCGGCATCGAGCTGGGCGTCGTTGATCACCAGCGCGGTTATCGTGACGTTGCCGGTGTTGGTCACCAGGAACTCGTAGGCAATCGTGCTGCCAGCGGTCGCGCCCGAAGGCACGCCGGCGGTCTTGTCGATCGTCAGCGACGGTGCGGCGGTGATCGGCGTATTGGTCGTGTCCGGCGGGCTGGTCGTCGGGCCGCCAACCGGCGGCGTGCCAGTGGCAGTTGCCGTGTTATTGACCGTGCCCGCGTTTACTTCCGCCTGGGTGATGGTATGGACGCCCGTGCAGGTCGTCGTCCCACCCGGGGCCAGCGTCGTCACCGGGCAAACCGCCGCGGCGTCAAGCTGGGCGTCATTGATCACCAGAGCGGTGATCGTGACGTTGCCGGTGTTGGTGACGAGGAACTCGTAGGCAATCGTGCTGCCAGCGGTCGCGCCCGAAGGCACGCCGGCGGTCTTGTCGATCGTCAGCGACGGGGCCGCAGCGATCGGCGTCGTCGTGGTGTCCGGAGGGCTGACAACCGGCGGGCCGACCGGCGGCGTGCCGGTCACGGTTGCCGTGTTGTTGACCGTGCCAGCGTTCACTTCCGCCTGGGTGATCGTGTGCGTACCGGTGCAGGTCGTCGTGCCACCCGGGACAAGCGTCGTCACCGGGCACACGGCCGCGGCGTCGAGCTGGGCGTCGTTGATCACCAGCGCGGTGATCGTGACGTTGCCGGTGTTGGTCACCAGGAACTCGTAGGCAATCGTGCTGCCAGCGGTCGCGCCCGAAGGCACGCCGGCGGTCTTGTCGATCGTCAGCGACGGTGCGGCGGCAATCGGCGTATTGGTGGTGTCCGGCGGGCTGACAACGGGGCCGCCAACCGGCGGCGTGCCAGTCGCAGTGGCCGTGTTGTTCACCGTGCCGGCATTCACCTCGGCCTGGGTAATCGTATGCGTACCCGTGCAGGTGGTCGTGCCGCCGGGAGCCAGCGTCGTCACCGGGCACACGGCCGCGGCGTCGAGCTGAGCATCGTTCACGACGATGCCGGTGATGGTCACATTTCCGGTGTTCGTGACCAGGAACTCGTAGGCGATCGTGCTGCCAGCAGTCGCGCCCGAAGGCACGCCGGCGGTCTTGTCGATCGTCAGCGACGGGGCCGCAGCGATCGGCGTCGTCGTGATGTCCGGCGGGCTGACAACGGGGCCGCCAACCGGCGGCGTGCCAGTCGCAGTGGCCGTGTTGTTCACCGTGCCAGCGTTCACTTCCGCCTGCGTGATGGTGTGGACGCCCGTGCAGGTTGTCGTGCCACCCGGAGCCAGCGTCGTCACCGGGCACACGGCCGCGGCGTCGAGCTGCGCGTCATTGATCACCAGACCGGTGATCGTGACGTTACCGGTGTTGGTCACCAGGAACTCATACGCGATCGTGCTGCCAGCGGTCGCGCCGCTCGGCGTACCCGCCGTCTTGTCGATCGTCAGCGACGGTGCGGCGGCAATCGGCGTATTGGTGGTGTCCGGCGGGCTGACAACGGGGCCGCCAACCGGCGGCGTGCCAGTCGCAGTGGCCGTGTTGTTCACCGTGCCAGCGTTCACTTCCGCCTGGGTGATGGTGTGGGTGCCCGTGCAGGTCGTGGACCCACCCGGGGCCAGCGTCGTCACCGGGCAAACCGCCGCGGCGTCGAGCTGGGCGTCATTGATCACCAGACTGGTGATCGTGACGTTGCCCGTGTTGGTCACCAGGAACTCATACGCAATCGTGCTGCCAGCGGTGGTGCCCGAAGGCGTACCCGCCGTCTTGTCGACGGTCAGTGCCGGCGCCGCAGCGATCGGCGTATTGGTCGTATCCGGCGGACTGGTCGTGGGGCCGCCGACCGGCGGTGTGCCAGTCGCAGTCGCCGTGTTGTTCACCGTGCCGGCGTTAATCTCGGCCTGGGTAATCGTGTGCGTGCCGGTGCAGGTGGTGGTGCCGCCCGGAGCGAGCGTCGTCACCGGGCAAACCGCCGCGGTATCGAGCTGGGCGTCGTTGATCACCAGACTGGTGATCGTGACGTTGCCCGTGTTGGTCACCAGGAACGCGTAGGCGATCGTGCTGCCAGCGATGGTGCCCGAAGGCGTACCCGCCGTCTTATCAATGGTCAGCGCAGGCGCTGCCCCGATCGGCGTATTGGTCGTGTCCGGCGGGCTGGTCGTCGGGCCGCCAACCGGCGGCGTGCCGGTGACGGTGGCGCTGTTGTTCACCGTGCCGGCGTTGACTTCGGCCTGGGTGATCGTATGCGTACCCGTGCAGGTCGTGGTGCCACCCGGAGCCAGCGTCGTCACCGGGCACACGGCCGCGGCGTCGAGCTGCGCATCATTTACGACGATGCCGGTGATCGTGACGTTGCCGGTGTTGGAGACCAGGAACTCATACGCGATCGTGCTGCCAGCGGTCGTGCCGCTCGGCGTACCCGCGGTCTTGTCCACGGTCAGCGACGGCGCGGCGGTGATCGGAGTATTGGTCGTATCCGGCGGGCTGGTGGTCGGGCCGCCGACCGGCGGCGTGCCGGTGACGGTGGCGCTGTTGTTGACCGTGCCGGCGTTAACTTCCGCCTGCGTGATGGTGTGTGTGCCGGTGCAGGTCGTCGTCGCACCCGGAGCCAGCGTCGTCACCGGGCACACGGCCGCGGCGTCGAGCTGCGCATCATTTACGACGATGCCGGTGATCGTGACGTTGCCGGTGTTCGTGACCAGGAACTCATAAGCAATCGTGCTGCCGGCGGTCGCGCCCGAAGGCGTACCCGCGGTCTTGTCGATGGTCAGCGACGGCGCGGCGGTGATCGGCGTATTGGTGGTATCCGGCGGGCTGGCCGTCGGGCCGCCAACTGGCGGGGTGCCGGTGACGGTGGCGCTGTTGTTCACAGTGCCGGCGTTCACTTCCGCCTGGGTGATGGTGTGTGTTCCAGTGCAGGTCGTCGTGCCACCCGGGGCCAGCGTCGTCACCGGGCAAACCGCCGCGGCGTCAAGCTGGGCGTCGTTGATCACCAGCGCGGTGATCGTGACGTTGCCGGTGTTGGTGACCAGGAACTCATACGCGATCGTGCTGCCAGCGGTCGTGCCGCTCGGCGTACCCGCGGTCTTGTCGATGGTCAGCGACGGCGCGGCCGTGATCGGCGTATTGGTCGTATCCGGCGGGCTGGTCGTCGGGCCGCCAACCGGCGGCGTGCCGGTGACGGTGGCGCTGTTATTCACCGTGCCGGCGTTAACTTCGGCTTGGGTAATCGTGTGCGTGCCGGTGCAGGTCGTAGACGCGCCGGGAGCCAGCGTCGTCACCGGGCAAACCGCCGCGGCATCAAGCTGGGCATCGTTCACGACGATGCCGGAGATCGTCAGGTTGCCGGTGTTGGACACCAGGAACTCATAGGCAATCGTGCTGCCAGCGGTAGCGCCCGAAGGCACGCCGGCGGTCTTGTCGATCGTGAGCGACGGTGCGCCCGTGATCGGAGTATTGGTCGTATCCGGCGGGCTGGTCGTCGGGCCGCCAACCGGCGGCGTGCCGGTGACGGTGGCGCTGTTGTTCACCGTGCCGGCGTTGACTTCGGCCTGGGTGATCGTATGCGTACCCGTGCAGGTCGTGGTGCCACCCGGAGCCAGCGTCGTCACCGGGCACACGGCCGCGGCGTCGAGCTGCGCATCATTTACGACGATGCCGGTGATCGTGACGTTGCCGGTGTTGGAGACCAGGAACTCATACGCGATCGTGCTGCCAGCGGTCGTGCCGCTCGGCGTACCCGCGGTCTTGTCCACGGTCAGCGACGGCGCGGCGGTGATCGGAGTATTGGTCGTATCCGGCGGGCTGGTGGTCGGGCCGCCGACCGGCGGCGTGCCGGTGACGGTGGCGCTGTTGTTGACCGTGCCGGCGTTAACTTCCGCCTGCGTGATGGTGTGTGTGCCGGTGCAGGTCGTCGTCGCACCCGGAGCCAGCGTTGTCACCGGGCACACGGCCGCGGCGTCGAGCTGCGCATCATTTACGACGATGCCGGTGATCGTGACGTTGCCGGTGTTCGTGACCAGGAACTCATAAGCAATCGTGCTGCCGGCGGTCGCGCCCGAAGGCGTACCCGCGGTCTTGTCGATGGTCAGCGACGGCGCGGCGGTGATCGGCGTATTGGTCGTGTCCGGCGGGCTGGTCGTCGGGCCGCCAACCGGCGGCGTGCCGGTGACGGTGGCGCTGTTATTCACCGTGCCGGCATTAATTTCGGCCTGCGTGATGGTGTGCGTGCCGGTGCAGGTCGTGGTGCCACCCGGAGCCAGCGTCGTCACCGGGCACACGGCCGCGGCGTCGAGCTGCGTATCGTTCACGACGATACCGGTGAGCGTCAGGTTCCCGGTGTTGGTCACCAGGAACTCATAGGCAATCGTGCTGCCCGCCGTGGCGCCCGAAGGCACGCCGGCGGTCTTGTCGATGGTCAGCGCCGGCGAACCGGTGACAGGCGTCGGACCGACCGAGGAGGTGCAGCGGGCATTGGCCGGGCAAGTCGGATCACCGCCGCCGGATACCGAGGCGCTATTGGTGACGTTGGGCAAGGCCGATGCGGTGGGTGTGACCGGAATGACAAAGCTGGTGCTGCCACCCGCCACGAGACCGGCGGCGATGGTGCACGTGACCGTCTGGCCCGAAGCCGTGCAGCCAGCGGGAAGCGTGCCAATGGTCAGGCCGGCAGGAATGGTGTCAGAGATGATGGCGGCAGCCGTAGTCGCAACACCGCCCGTGTTCTCGAGCAGCAGCGTGTAGCTGGCCGGAACGCCGACCGAAAACGCGGCATCGCTCGCGGTCTTCGTAAGCGTCAGCTGCGGCGGCGCAACGGGAACAGGAACCACGGTGCCCGTGTTGTTGCCGGGCACCGGGTCGGGCGTGGCCGTGGTGCCGGTCGCGCTGTTGGAATAGGGCCCCGTCGCATTCACCGTAGCGACGATGTCGAGCGTGGCCGAGGCGCCGTTCGCCAGCGTGCCGATCGTCCACACACCCGTGCCGCTCACGTAGGCACCCACCGTAGCCGTGCTGCTGACAAAGCTGTAGCCGGCTGGCAGCACATCGTTGACCACCGTGGTCAGCGCAGGCGCCGGACCTTGGTTGGTGATGACGATGGTGAAGGTGAGGTTGCTACCAATGACCGGCGCCATGTTGCTGGCGCCCTTGGTAACCGCGAGATCGGACTCGCTGACCAAGGTATTGGTGTCAGTGGCCGTGCTGAGCGTGCCGTCGGGCGCGGTTACCGTGACCGTATTGGCGACACTGGCTGGATAGTTCTGCGCCTGGACGCTTCCGGCAGCGAAGAATGAGGCCAGCAGCATCCATCCCGCCGCAAAGCAGCGGCCGGCACGAAAACGTTGGATGGGCATATGGGCTCCGCTGGCGGTGACGTCGGCCTGGCAATCCCGGGAAGTATTGGCATTCATCGGGCAGGCACTCAGTAGTCGTTGGGATTGGCCGAGAAGGCCACGGGTACGGTGATGGTCAGGGTGCCGTTGGCGCCGGCCACGGTGCCGCTGAGGCTAAGCGTCGTGTTTCCAAGCGCGCCGCCACTGGCCGGGCAGGAACCGCCGGCCGAAGCGACGCAGGTCCACGGCCCGCTCAGCGTGACGCCGGCCGGCAGAGGATCGTCGACAAGCGTACCGACAGCCGGAATGCTGCCGCTGTTGGTCACGACCACCGTGTAAGTGGCGGTACCGCCTGGCGTGTATGCGGTGAGAGAGTCGGTCTTGGTCACACCAAGCACCACCGTGGCAGTCGTACTGCAAACCGGCAACGAGGACAGCGCTGGTGTCGTGGTCGTATTGCCGTTTCCGCCGCGCGTCGCACCGTTGGGCAGGAACTCCGTTACGGCCAATGACGAGGTCGTACCGTTGAGACCGCCCGTCACCGTGGTCGTCAACAGCGCAGGCGCCGCGATGAACCCGCCGCCGCCGCCGCCGCCCGGACCTTCGGACTCATTGTTGACAATCAGCTGGTTGCCGCCATTGCCGCCGCGCGCGAACAGGGATACCCCGCTGGCAGTAGTGGCCGACACCGCGATGGTTCCGCCGCCGCCGCCGCCGCCCGGGGCATCGTTGTGGGCGGGGGTTGAATTCGCCGCGGTGAGGCCATCTGCGACGATCTGCCCGGACCCGGAAATCGTTCCTGCGATTACGAACACAAAACCGCCGCCGCGCGCACCCGATCCACCTGCCGAGTTGTTTGCATCACCTGCCCCGCCGCCGCCGCCAAGGAACAGGCGCGTATTGCCGGTCGTGGACGGGTTGTTGGCGAGCGGGCGCCCGCCGAGGCCACCACGCTCCCGACGGTTGTTGCCAGCCCAGGCCGCGTTGCCAGGCGCCAAGATCAACGCATTCTGGTCGCTGGCTCCATAGGTGTAGCCACCGCGACCGCCACCAGAGGATGTCGTCGTGGCTGTCAGGGTTCCATCAATATTCCAGGCCGCGGCCCAGCCGGGCGTGGACAAACTCGGGTTGCCTTGTCCGTTCCAGGTAAGGCCGGAGTTGCCGTTGGCGCCGCCACCGCCGCCGGCGTTGTGGGCGTTGCCGCCACCACCGCCATTCGCCGGAGCACCACGGCCATAGCGGCCATTGAGCGAGTCGTACTGCGCCTGGAAGCCGGCGATGCTCTCACCCTTCTCGCCGCCATTCGCGTCGGATACGCCACGGAACAGGCTCACGTCGGAACCAGCCGCCGTCGTGATGTTGTCCAGCACGCCACCTCGAAAGCCGGCACCCGATGCGGAGACGATGCCATTGACCACGAATGCGTTCTGCACCAACAGCGGCATTACCCCGCCGGTGCTGCCGTTCCAAAGCGGTGCGCTCAGCGTGACCGCTGCGCCAATTGTCAGGGCGCTGTACTGGGGAACACGGATAACCTGGCTGGCGTTGTTGTAGGAAAAACGCAGGGGCGCAGCGCCGCAGGCCGGACTGAGCGTCACGGTGGTTCCGGACACGCTCAGCACACTGACCAACTCGTAACGGCCCGCATTGCCAAGGCTCGATACGGCGCCGTAGGCGGCGGTGTCGCCTGAACCAATGGTGGCGCCTTGCGCCTGATAGATCATCAGAACGTCGCCCGCGGCGATACCGGCGGCGCTGGCGAGGGACAGCGTCACGCTGCCGGCAACGGCCGCAGAGGCCAGGGTCGTGATTCGCACTTCCGGCAGGGACGCATAGGTCGTATTCGCCGAAATCGTGCGGCTGCCGTCCTTGCCGGGCTGCCAGGCATTGGCGCTGGAAGAAAAAAGCAGGCCCGTGACGACTACAGCGCTTGCCGAAAAACCGGCAGCACGACGAAAGGCGCCAGCGATAGGCGCGAAGGCATTCTGTGACATAGGTCCCCTTTTACTGCTATCGCACCCGGAGACCTGCTCAACCAGCCTGTCCGCGCCGCGCCCCTGTTCCAACCCGTCGGATTCTAGTGAACATTATTCACCACGTCTATGATAAGTGCATGTTATTTCAGTATTTTTATGCGTCACTATTTGCCCCGGCTGGTCCTGTAATGACCGAAAGCGCCTGTTTTCAGGCCGAAACGCCCCGTCCAAGAGTGAGGGGCCCGTCACAATGTGACCCGGGCCCAGCCCTCCAAAAAAAGACCCCGGCCTAAGCCGGGGTCCGATGAGGAGCTGATCCACCTACTTATTAGAAGGTGATCGACCAGCTATTGATGTAGCCGGTATCACCGTTCGCGTTGTCCCTGACGCGCAGGCGCCAGGTGCCGTTGAGGGCCTCCGACGACAGGTTGAACGTGTAGGTACCCACCAGGTTGTCGGCGCTGCCGCCGGCCCGGTTGCTGATGTTGTAGAGCGAGCCGTCCGGCGCGACGAGGTCGACGCGCAGGTCACCGCGGTAGGTGTGGACGATGTTCACCGCGACCGAGGCGTTGCTCGGGCCATTGCCGCTGCGACCGGAAACGCTGATCGGGCTTTCGACCGTAGCGTTGTTGTTGATCGCGTAGTCGGTGGTGTTGGTGTAGGTCTGCGGGCTGCTGCCGCCACCGCCACCCGCCGTGTAGTTACCCACCAGACTGACACCGGAGAAGCTCGAGTAGGCCTTCAC
This sequence comes from Arenimonas alkanexedens, assembly GCF_054781355.1. NCBI lineage: Bacteria > Pseudomonadati > Pseudomonadota > Gammaproteobacteria > Lysobacterales > Lysobacteraceae > Arenimonas > Arenimonas alkanexedens. Next base: position 606,393 of record NZ_BAAGUO010000001.1, on the reverse strand, counting down.
GCGGACGTGGTAGGTACCGGCCGAGGGCGCCGCAATGGTGCAGGTCTCGCTGTTGCCGCTCAGGTACGGGCGGCAGACGTAGGACGAGTCCGTCGGCGCGCTGCCGAACTGCACGTACATGTCAGCGTCACCGGTACCACCCGACATGGAGAACGTCAGGTTGGTAGAGCCGGCGGGCACGACCATCGTGTAGTTCAGCGAATTGCCGGTGCTTGCCGAAAGACCAGAGACGGCGACGCCCTTGGTCAGCGTGCCACCGGCCGGCGGCGGCGGGGGCGGCGGCGAACCACCACCGGCCGCATCCACCAAGGCCTTGGCATCGATGATGCCCGCGCCACAACCACCGGAGCAGGCGCCCGGCAGCGGATACGCGGTGGCCTTGAGCTGCGCCTCGACCTGGGCCGGGGTGTACAGCGCCTGGCCCAAGGCCAGACGACGGCTCTGCACCAGGGCCACGGCGCCGGCAACGTGCGGCGCCGCCATCGACGTGCCGTTGTAGGACGCGTAGGACTCGCTGCCGGGCGTGGTGCTACCCGAGTTCAGCGTCGAGAGGATGCCCGAGCCCGGGGCGGCCACGTCGATGGACGCGCCATAGTTGGAGAAGCTCGAACGCGCACCGGAGCTGGTGATCGACGCCACGTTGATGACGTTGTTGCAGCTGGCCGGGGTGAAGTTCGCAGCATTGGCGTTGCTGTTGCCAGCGGCCACGACCACGGTGGTACCCCGGCTGACGGCGCTGTTGATGGCGTTCTGGGTCAGCGTGTCGCAGGAACCGCCGCCGCCCAGCGACATGTTGATGACGTCGGCCGCGTTGGCCGCCGACAGGGTCGGCACACCGCTCACCGTACCGCCCGAAGCCCAGATGATGGCGTCGGCGATGTCGGAAGTGGAGCCGCCGCCGCGACCCAGGACGCGGACCGGCATGACCCGGGCATTGAACGCGGTACCCGCGACGCCCTTGCCATTATTGGTGACCGCCGCGATGGTGCCGGCCACGTGGGTGCCGTGCCAGCTGGAGGACTGGCCGCCGGAGTAGTCACCCGGATCACTCGGATCGGAATCACGACCATTGCCGTCGCCCGCGACGGACGAGCTGGAAATGAAGTCGTAACCGCCGACAATATTGGCGTTCAGGTCACTGTGGCTGACGTGACCGGTGTCGAGCACGGCGACAATGATGCCGGTGCCGGTGGCCACGTCCCAGGCCTGGTTCGCGCGGATGCCCGCGGTGGAGCTGGAGAAGCCCCACTGCTGGCTGTAATTGGTGTCGTTCGGGGTCAGCGTGTGCTTCATGATCCGGTCGACCTGCACGAACTCCACGTTGGGGTTCGCGGCGATTTCCCGCATCAGGGTCTCGGCATCCTGACGGCCCAGCTTCTGGGACACGGCAATGACGTCGGCGCCCAGCGACATGCGGCGCACGTGGCTGGCAACCAGGGGCTTGTTGATGGAGCGGCGTTCACCGCGCTGCAGGCGCGAAGCCTGGACCATCTGGTTGGCGCGGGTGGAGGCCGACTGCAGCGAGCGGCTGAACGCCTCGGCGTTGACCGACTCGGAGCTGCCGTCACGGTATTTGATGATGAAGCGATCGAACTGCGCGTCGGCGTCGAGCGAGCCGAGGTCAACAAACGGGCTGTTCTGCGGTTCTGCGGCGAAGGCGGCGTGCGCGGCCAGCGCAAGGGTTGTGGCCGCAACGAGTCCGCGCAGGCGGAGCTTGCGTGTATTCATGCTCACGATGATGGTTCCCCGAAAAGGTATGGCAAGAAAGGCCGTCAATCGGCCGTGTTTGCTTCCATGCCCCGGGTCCCCTGGCAAACTTTGTCCCCGCGCTGGCCGTCAATGGCCAAAATCGTTGCGGGGCGAATTTCGCCACCCGGACGTGTGATGCACTTCACAAGCACACCGCACGAGCCCGACGCTAGCGTGACGAAAGTCATAGGTCAAGCCGCACTGCGGCAGCTACGCTGACCGGCCGGAGATGCCGCGAAAACACTGGCCTTCGGGACAGCGGAACGCCCACCGCCGAGCTGCGGCAGCGCAACAATTGCGCACATTGATGCCTGCGAACGACGGCGAGGCGCCGTCGGAAAAATCAGAACAGGCCCGTCTCGAGACGCGCGGCGTCGGACATCATGGTCTGGTTCCAGGGCGGGTCGAACACCAGCTCGACATCGGCCTCGACCACGGTCGGCACCCGTTCGACCTTGGTGCGCACGTCCTCGACCAGGATGTCGCCCATGCCGCAGCCGGGCGCCGTCAGGGTCATGCGTACCGCCACGGTGCGTTCCCCTTCGGCATTGCGGCCGAGGTCGCAGTCATAGACCAGGCCCAGCTCGACAATGTTCACCGGGATCTCCGGGTCGAAACACGTACGCAGCTGGTCCCAGACCAGCTTCTCGACGTCATCGTCGCCAGCGCCTTCAGGCAGCTCAAGTGGCGCGGGCATGGGCTTACCGATGGCATCGGCGTCCTCACCAGCGATGCGGAACAGGTTGCCGTCCACGAATACCGTGAAAGATCCGCCCAGGGCCTGGGTGATGTAGCCGGTGGTGCCGGCCGGGAGGGTGACCGCCTCGCCCTGCGGCACCATGACGGCAGCGCAGTCGCGTTCGAATTTCACCGGTTCGCTGGTTCGGGAGTAGCTCACTGCAGGTATCACCTGGCCGCAAAGACGGCTATTTTAGCCCCTTGCCTGCCCTGGAAACCGACTTGCCGCCAACGAATCGTTCCCGAACCGTCCAGGCCTGGCTGCTGCCGCTGCTGGCGCTGGTGGTCGGCGTGCTGGGCATGGTGGCCATCTGGCTGGCCGCCTACCTCAATTTCCGAACCCCCAATGGCTGGCTGGCGCTGGTCGCGGCCTTGGACATGGCGCTGATGCTGCGTCTGGCCGCCGCGCCGGCGGGGCGCATGCGCGCTTTCCTGGCGCTGGCCGGGACCGCCATCGCCACGCTGGCCAGCTATTGGATGATGGCGGCCACCCAGATGGGCCTGCTGCTGGGCCTGACGCCGCTGGAGTCCGCGCAACGCCTGGGGCCGGTGCTTGCCGGCGAACTGGTGCGGCATGCGACGTCCGGCTGGGACATCGCCTGGGCCCTGCTCGCGCTGGCCTTGGCCTGGCGGGTGGGCCGCTAGCCGTGCACCGGCGGGCTCAGTGCCCGCCGTCCACCGACTTGAGTTCGGCCACCAGCTGGCTCACCGCCGCCGCCGCGTCGCCGTAGAGCATGCGGGTGTTGTCGGCATAGAACAGCGCATTCTCGATGCCGGCGAAGCCCGTCCCCTTGCCGCGCTTGATCACGATGGTGTTCTTTGAATTCACCACGTCCAGGATCGGCATGCCGTAGATGGGCGAAGCCGGATCCGTCTTGGCTACCGGATTGACGACGTCGTTGGCGCCGATTACCAGTGACACGTCAGTGGACGGGAACTCGGGGTTGATGTCGTCCATGTCCGCAATCAGATCGTAAGGCACGCCAGCTTCGGCCAGCAGCACGTTCATGTGGCCAGGCATGCGGCCCGCCACCGGGTGGATGGCGAAGCGCACCTTTACGCCGCGCTTCATCAGCACCTGGGTGAGTTCCCAGACCTTGTGCTGGGCCTGCGCCACGGCAAGGCCGTAGCCCGGCACGATCACCACGCGTTCGGCATAGGCCATCATCGCGGCGACGTCGCCGGCCTCGATGGGCTTCTGCGCGCCGCTGATCTCGGCCGCCTCGCCGGTCTGGCCAAAGCTGCCGAACAGCACGCTGGCGATCGAGCGATTCATGGCCTTGGCCATCAGCTGGGTCAGCATGGTGCCAGCCGCGCCCACCACCATGCCGGCGATGATCAAGGCTTCGTTCTGAAGCACGTAGCCTTCGAAGGCCACGGCCAGGCCGGTCAGCGCGTTGTAGAGGGAGATCACCACCGGCATGTCGGCACCGCCGATCGGCAGCGTCATCAGTACGCCCAGCGCCAGCGCGGTGACGAAGAATCCGATGATCACCGGCTGTTCGAGTCCGTAGACGGTCAGCGCGCCCAGTGCGATCGCCAGCACGAACACCAGCGCGTTGAAGGCCTGTTGCCCCGGGAAGGTGAAGCGCCGGTCAAGGCGTCCGTCGAGTTTGGCCCAGGCAATCACCGAGCCGGTCAGCGAAATCGAACCGATCAAGGAGCCGATGACCGCCAATACCAGCGCGGTCTGGGACGGCGCCAGGCCGGCGTCGGAGAACTTGAGCAATTCGACGGCGCCGATGGCCGCCGCGGAGCCGCCGCCCAGGCCGTTGTAAAGCGCGACCATTTGGGGCATGTCTGTCATTGCGACGCGCTTGCCCGAAACCCAGGCAACCAGAGTCCCCAGGAACACGGCCAGGGCAATCAGCGCGACGTTTTGCAGGCCGGGCAACAGGAAGGTGGCCACGGTAGCCAGCACCATGCCGACGCCAGCCCACTGGATACCGCTGCGCGCGGTCACCGGAGACGCCATGCGCTTGATGCCGAGGATGAACAGCAACGCCGCGACGAAATAGCTGGCCTTCACCAACGGCAGCAGCCAGCCGCTCACGCGCCGGCTCCCGGCTTCTTGGACGACTTGAACATCTCAAGCATGCGTTCGGTGACCACGTAGCCGCCAGCGGCGTTGCCGGCACCCATCAGGACCGCCAGAAACCCGATCACTTTCTCGGTGGTGGTGTCGGCGTGACCCAGCACCACCATCGCGCCGATCATCACAATACCGTGCACGAAGTTTGACCCGGACATCAGTGGCGTGTGCAGGATCACCGGCACCCGGCCGATGATCTCGTAGCCAGTGAAGGCAGCGAGCACGAAGATGTAGAGCGCGACGAAGCCGTCCATGTCCCCTCCCCGCGCGGATGCGCGACTGGCCCATCATAACCCTTGGCTTAACAGCGGCTAGGGGCTGGCCGCCGCCAGGCGGGAAGCCCCGGCGGGCGGTCAACCGAAGTCAGGGCGATGCGTTATAAACCGGCATGGACGTCCCATTCGCCCCGCTGTGATGCCGTTCGACGCCGCCCCGTCATCACCGGCCGTCGACTTCGATGCCTTCCTGGCGTCGGTGGAGCGGCGCGCATTCCGCATGGCGGAGCTGGCCCTGGGCCACCGCGAGGACGCGATGGATGCGGTGCAGGACGCCATGATCAAGCTGGTGGCCTACCGCGACCGCCCGCCGGCCGAGTGGACCCCGTTGTTCTGGTCGATTCTGCGCAGTCAGATAACCGACCGGCACCGCCGTAACACGGTGCGTCGCAAAGTAATGGCGGTACTGGGCCGTCACGAAGACGAGCTCGGCGACCCCCTGGAAATGCTGCCCGACCCTAGCGAGGACCCGGCCCGCCGACACACCGACGCCCTGGCCTGGGCTGCCTTGGGCAAGGCGCTTCGACAGCTTCCGCGCCGGCAGCGCGAGGCCTACCTGCTGCGGGAGCTGCAGGGCCTGGACGTCGCCGAGACCGCCGCCGCCATGGGCTGTTCGGACGGCTCGGTTAAAACACATCTGTCGCGGGCGATGGCCGCCCTGCGAATCCACCTGGAGGACTGGCGATGAGCCGCCCCGACCCGATCACCGACAACGCGCGTTCGCTGTTCGATCGCGCCACCGAGCGCCTGGACCAAGGCGCCGCTTTCCGCCTGCGCCGGGCCCGGCACGAGGCCCAGCAGCCGCGGCGAAGGAACTTGCCTGGCATGGTGCCGGCGGGCGCTTTTGCCGCGACCGTGCTGGCCCTCGGCTTGGCCTGGTGGATGCCAACAGCGCCAGCCCCTTCCATGGACGCCGATGAGTTCGCCTCTACGGCCCCTGTCAGCGATTTCGACACCCTGCTTGCCGAGGAAGACCCGGCGCTCTATCTGTGGCTGGCCGATGCGCCGGTGGCGACGTCTGCAAGGTCGGGACCGTGAGGGCCTGCCTCGCCCTGCTGGCGCTGGCGCTTGGCCTCGGCCTGGCCGCGCCGTCCTTTGCCCATGACACCCACGACTCCCGGGGCGAGCGCGACGACCGCGACCACGACCGCGGCCCCATCCCGGTGCCCGCCGGCGTCAGCGTCCCGCGCTGGGACGAACTGAGTCCGTCCCGGCAGGAAGCCTTGGCGAAGCTGCGCGAGGGATGGGATGAACTGCCTGCGTCGCGCCGGGTGCGCGCGCTCGAATCACTGGAGCGCAAGGCCCGCTGGGAAGCGATGACACCCGAGGAGCGCGACAAGCTTCGCGCCGGCGCCCGCAATTTCCGCGACCTGCCGCCGGAGCTGCGCGAGAAAATGCGCACCAGCATGCGGGCCATGCACGCGCTGCCCGAGGCAGAGCGCCGCGCGATGCGCGAACGCTGGCACGGCATGAGTCCGGAGCAACGCCGCGCCTGGCTCCAGACCGGCGGGCCGGCGATCTCGCCTCCGCCGGCAGACTAGCCTCCGATCAGGCCCGCTTCTCGCCGGCGTGGGCGAGGCAGGTCTTGCTGATCAGCTCATCGTCCCAGTCCAGCGTGAGCTGGCCGTCCTTAAGCGACAACGCCAGGAAGTTGTAAACATTGCGCGCGTACATCTCACTGGCGTGCAGACTTCCCTGGCTGGCCAAGTTCAGCGGGCCGGCGACGGTGACACCATCGATTTCGTAGGTTTCGCCAGGACGCGTCAGCTCGCAGTTGCCGCCGGTTTCGGCGGCCAGGTCAACGATGACGCTGCCGCGCTTCATGCCCGCCACCATGGAAGCACTGATGATCTTGGGCGCCGGACGCCCGGGCACCGCTGCGGTCGTGACGATCACGTCCACTGATTTGAGATGCTCGGCCAAGCGCCGCTGCTGTTCGCTGCGCTCCTCGGCGGTCAGCTCGCGGGCGTAGCCGCCCTCGCCGGCCGCACTGACGCCCAGGTCCAGGAACTTGCCGCCCAGGGATTCGATCTGTTCGCGCGTTTCAGGACGCACGTCGAAGCCCTCGACCTGCGCGCCCAGCCGGCGTGCGGTGGCGATGGCCTGCAGGCCGGCCACGCCGGCACCGACGATCAGCACCTTCGACGGCCGGATGGTGCCGGCCGCGGTGGTCAGCATCGGGAAGTAACGCGGTGCGAGCTGGGCCGCGATCAACACGGCTTTGTAACCAGCCATGCCGGCCTGCGAGCTGAGCACGTCCATGGCCTGGGCGCGCGTGGTGCGCGGCAGCCGCTCGAGCGAGAACCCGGTCAGGCGGCCGGCTACCAGCGTGTCCACGCGTGCCGCGTCGGCGTGCGGCGCCAGCAGGCCGACGATCACGGCCCCGGGCTTGAGGTGCGCCAGCCGGACATTGTCGGGCGGCTGCACGCACACCAGGATGTCCGCTGCCGCCAGCGCGGCATCGGCGTCGTCCGTGAGCTCTGCGCCGACATAGGCTTCGTCGGGGAAATGCGCCGGCAAGCCGGCGCCGCGCTCGATCACGAGCCGGGCGCCAAGCGCCGTGAGTTTCTTCGCGGTCTCGGGAGTCATCGCCACGCGACGCTCGCCGCTGGCGGTTTCACGAACCAATACGATGCTGACCGCCATGCCTGCGACTCCTGGAAGCGAATGCCTCGATGCTACCGGAAGCGCCTGCGCTAAGGCAGGGGCGCTGCGGCGACGGCGACCGCCGTCGCGAGCCAAGGCCTCAGTTGGCTTCGGTCTTGAGCTTGCCCATGACCCGATGCAGAACCTGGTCGAAGACGTTCTCCTGCTCGCGCACCAGCAGGTTGCCTTCCTGCTTCATCGCGGCCAGCTCCTCGACCGAGGCGACCAGCACGCGTACGCCGCGGCGGTTGACGAACATCAGGCGCGAGGAAATCGGGCTCACCCAGGAAAGCTTGACCGGATGATGCTTGCCGTCTTCGCCCGCGATGTGGATCCAGGTGCCGACCTTGAGCTGGCGCATCTGCTCGACGTCAGACTCGTTGACCTCGAGATCGTCGCGACCGCCCACCACCTCGAGCCGCGGCTTGAGGTCGGCCAGGGCCGCCGTTGCCGCCACCGTCGCGGCGCTGCGTCGTTCGGGCAGGTTGATGACGTTCTCCACCGGCGGCTCAACCGGCGGCGGAACCTGGCCCAGCGCCAGCAGCTCGAGGCTGTTTGCCAGTGCGCTGATCTGGTCCTGCGCGGCTTCGCCGGTGATGCCGGAACTGGCCAGGACGGTTTCAATGGGTTCGCGCAGTGCCTGCACGGCGGGGGCGACCGGCGTTGACGGAACGCCCTCGCGCGGCAGCAGGGCCAGCAATTGGTCGGCCACAGTCAGGGCCGCCTGCCAAGAGCCGCTCTCCGGGCCCTCGCGCAGGGCGATCATGGAAAGGTGATGGGTCCAGCAGCGCCCGAGGAAATCCTCCATCGCCGGCGTCGGCGACAGGCCCCGGGTGCGCTGTTCGAGTTCCTTGGCGGCCAGTTCGCGAGCCTGCTCGAGCCGCTCCTGTCCGCGCTGGGCCTCCGCGGCGCGACGCTCCGCCAGCTCTACCCGGCGACGGTGCTGGTCAAGGAACGAGCGCAGCTCCTGCTCAAGGGTCTCGAAGATGGCGATGTCTTCGTTGAACTCGGCAATCAGCCGGTCCACGGTGCTTTCGGCCTTCTGCAGCAGCTCGCGTTCCTGCGGGCCTTCGCCACGGTTGCCTTCGCAAGCCTCGGCCAGGGAGTTGAGCAAGCGACGCGCAGGGTGGGTCTTGTAAAGGAAGAGACGGCGATCCATCACCGCAGCCTTCACGAACGGCACCACCAGGCGGGAAATCAGCGTGCGCGAGGTCTGCTCGAAATCGCGCTCGTCGAACATCACGTCAAACAGCATGCCCACCAGGTCGACCGCGTCCTCGTCGTCCTGACTCATGCTGACTTTGTCGGGCGGCAGGCCGATACGGCTGGCGTTCTGGAGCAGTTCGTTCTTCAGCAGCACGGCCAGCGAAGCTTCCGGGCGACTGATCGCCTCGGTGACGGCGTTGGGCACGGTGGACTGCAGCAGCGACAGCACCGACATCATTTCCGGCGCGGCCAGCGGCCGCTGGTCGGGATTGCCGCGATTCTGTTCCGCGCCGGGCTGGTTGCCCGGACGCATGTTGTGCAGCAGCTGCAGCAGGGCGTCGTAGACCGCCCGATCTTCGGGGGCTGCGCCCTGGGCCGCGGACGCGCCTCCGGCACCGGCACTGCCACCGTAGTCGGATACCGCACCGGCGTAGCCGTCGGCAGACGGAGGAGGCGGCGCGGGGGCCTGGCGCGGCGCTGGCTTCTGGGCGCCAGCCGGATGGAAGCCGGCGCTGGCCAGGCGGGCGTTGAGGTCGGTCAGCAGCTCGCGCAGATCGTGGATCAGCTCACGCTCGTAGTACTTGAAAAGCACCATCCGGACGTCGGACGGCACTTCCACGCCTTCCTGGGCGGTGCGGATGGCACCGGCCAGGCCGTGGGCGCTCAGCGGGCTCAGCTCCGGGTCGAGCACGGCGATACCCAGCATGCGCGCCAGGCGCGCGGACAGTTCGTCGAGCTGGTTGCCGTGGATGCGGGAAATGGCTTCGGCGATCAGGTTGGTCGCCAAGTGCTGCTCGAGCTCGCTTTCCTCGAGCAGGGTCAGCTCCGGCGTGCCATCGGCATCGGCGGCGGGCGCAAGCTGACGACCCAAGCCTGCGAAGCCCTGGTCGAGGTGCTCGCGGAAACCACGCTCGATCGGCGCGCGCGAAGTGCGCAGGGCGCGCATCGCATGCAGATAGGGCGAGCCGTCCGGCACGCCGTCTTTCTTGGCGAGGTCGAACAGCCAATCGTCGGCACGCGCGAAGACACGGGCAAGGACCGCCTGCAGATGCTCGGTGCTGCGTCGACGCATGCCCAGGACAAGGTCCTGGGTATTGGCGGGTAGCGGCGGCTGGGTTGTGTTGATGCTCATGGGCCTCTGCACGTCCGGGGGGACTACGCGCTGTGGATGCCAGTGTGGCGAGGGTCGCACAATCCTTCTGTGACCTCGCTCGCAAAACCCGCGAACGGCGGTCTGCGCGGGGTGAATGGTAACCTCACGACCATGAACGAGTTCGACTTCCTGCGCCAGCGCCGCTCGGTGCCGTCCCGCCTGCTGGGGGCGCCCGGCCCAACGCCCGAGCAGACCCTGGCCATGCTGGCCGAGGCCGTCCGGGTCCCCGACCACGGCAAGCTGGCGCCTTGGCGCTTTTTGCGCATCCAGGGCGAGGCCAGAGCGGCGCTGGGCGACCTGCTGGTGGACCGGGCACTGCAGCGCGACCCCGCCGCCCCGGCGGCAGCGGTCGCGAAGGATCGGCAGCGCTTCTCGCATGCTCCGGTGGTGCTGGCCGTGATCGGATGCCTGAGCCGCGGCCACAAAGTGCCCGAACAGGAACAACTACTGTCCGGCGGCGCCGTCTGCTTTGCCCTGCTGCAGGCCGCCCAGGCGCTGGGCTTCGGGGCCCAGTGGCTGACCGGATGGGCGGCCTACGATCCGGTGATCACCGCCCGGCTCGGATTGCTCGATAACGAAACCGTGCTCGGGTTCATCCACATCGGCACGCCAGCCGAACCGGCGCCCGAACGCCAGCGCCCCGACCCCGCGGCCTTGCTCAGCGAATGGAACCCGTGAACGCGCCCGTCCATCTGGTTGACGCCAGCCTCTACATTTTCAGGGCCTGGCACTCGATGCCGCCCGAGTTCGAGGACCGCGAGGGCTGGCCGGTCAACGCGGTGCACGGGTTCGCCCGCTTCCTGCTCGACCTGCTGGAACGGAACCGGCCCGCACGCATCGCCATCGCCTTCGATGAGTCGCTTGATTCCAACTTTCGCAACGAAATTTACCCGGCCTACAAGGCCAATCGCGATGCCGCGCCCGAGGAACTCAAGCGCCAGTTCGGACACTGCCAGCGGCTTTGCCGCGGGCTCGGCCTGCCGGTGCTGGCCAACGGCCGGTTCGAAGCCGACGATCTGATTGGTGCGGCCATGGCCCAGGTGCGCCGCGCCGGCCACGCCGGCCTCATCATTTCTGCCGACAAGGACCTGTCACAGCTGCTCGCGGTCGGCGACGAACAGTGGGACTACGCCCGCAACGAGCGCTGGGGTGCCGATGGGGTCAAGGACCGCTACGGGGTGCATGCCCATCAGATCGCCGACTACCTGGGCCTTACCGGCGACGCCATAGACAACATCCCGGGCGTGCCGGGCATTGGCGCCAAGACGGCCGCCATCCTGCTGGCCCATTTCGGCAGCCTGGACGAGATCTACCAGCGCCTGGCCGAAGTGCCGTTCCTGCGCATGCGCGGCAGCACCCAGCATGCCCAGCGCCTGGCCGAGCATCGCGACATCGCGCTGCTGTCACGCCAATTGGCGACCATAGACGTCAACGCACCGCTGCCGGCGGACTTTGGCACCGCCCAGCGACGCGAGCCCGACAAGGGCGCACTGGAGGCGATCGCCGAAGATCTTCGGCTGGGCCCCATGACCCGCCGCCGACTGCTGTCGGCCTGAATCCCGAGGAACCCGCATGACCGAGTCCGTCACCACCCTGTGCGAAGGCACCTATCTGCGCCTGGTGCGTCGCGGGCATTGGGAGTACGCCGAGCGGACCAATGCCGGCAGCGCAGTGATCGTGATTGCGGTGACGCCTGAGGACAAACTGCTGTTTGTCGAACAGTTCCGGATCCCGATGGGCGCACCGACCATCGAGATGCCCGCGGGCCTGGTGGGCGACCTGGATGCACACGACACCATGGAAGCAGCGGCCAAGCGCGAACTACTCGAGGAAACCGGCTGGCAGGCGGACGAGGTCAAGGTGCTGATGGTGGGTCCGACCAGTTCGGGCATGAGCAATGAGCTGATCGCGTTCGTGCGCGCCCGCGGCCTCACCCGAATACACGCCGGCGGCGGTGACGACAGCGAAGACATCACCGTGCACGAGGTGCCGGTGGCCGACGCGCCGCGCTGGCTTGCGGCGAAGATGGCCCAGGGCTATTCGATGGATCCGAAGCTGTGGGCCGGCCTCTGGCTACTCGACCGCAATCCCGACGGCAGCCCCGCCTGATCCGAACGCGGCAAGACGCCCCTAACGAAACCCGTCGGTCGCGCGCACCAGGATATCCACCAGCTCTTCCTCGAACGCCGCGTGCCCTGAGTTCGGCGCGATCTCCAGCCTTGCTTCCGGCCAGGCCTTCTTGAGGTCCCAGGCGTTCTGCACCGGGCACACCACGTCGTAGCGACCGTGCGCGATGACGCCCGGGATGCCCTTGAGCCGATGCGCGTCGCGCAGCAGTTGGTCATCGGCATCGAAGAAGCCGCCGTTGACGAAATAGTGGCATTCGATGCGGGCGAAGCTGAGCGCGAAATGCGCGTCCTCGTGGCTGTTGATGAAGGCCTCGTCCTGGCGCAGGAAGCTGGTGCTGGCTTCCCACACCGACCAGGCCCGCGCCGCCGCCAGGCGCGTCGCCTCGTCGTCCGACGTAAGCCGGCGGTGGTAAGCGCTAATCAGGTCGTGGCGTTCGACTACCGGGATCGGCGCCAGGTACTTGTCCCAGGCTTCGGGGAACAGGCGCGACGCGCCTTCCTGGTAGAACCACTCCAGCTCCCAGCGCCTCAGCATGAAGATGCCGCGCAGCACCAGCTCGCTAACCTGGCCGGGGTGCGCCTGGGCATAGGCGAGCGCCAGCGTCGAACCCCAACTACCGCCGAACGCCTGCCAGCGCGCGATACCCAGATGCTTGCGCAGCTTTTCGATGTCGGCCACCAGGTCCCAGGTGGTGTTGTCGACCAGGTCGGCGTGCGGCGTCGATCGCCCGCTGCCGCGCTGGTCGAACAGGATGATCCGGTAGTGCGCGGGGTCGTGGAAGCGACGCATCCTGGCGCCGCAGCCGCCGCCCGGACCACCGTGCAACACCACCACGGGCTTGCCTTCGGGATTGCCGCACTGCTCGTAAAAGAGCCGGTGGCGGCCGTCCACGGCAAGCGTGCCGGTGTCATAGGGTTCGATCTCGGGGTACAGGCCGCGCATCAGTCGCCTCGTTCGCAGGATTCCCCGTCGATTCTATCCCGCACCGTCCCGATGGCGCTTGCCGGTGCCCGCCCCTTGAACTGACATGCGCAAGGCGTATGCTCGGAGTGTCATGGGCACAGGTCACACGCATCTGAGTCTGGTGGGCTCCGGGGCGTTCTCTCCCCCGGTCAGCCCGGCGTCTGCACGTGAAATCCGCATGCCCCGCGTTCTCTCGCTGGACGCCCACGGCCGCATCCTCGACTGGATGCACTGGCAGGATGCCGTTTGCCTGTATGTCCGCGGCGCCGTGGCCTGGACCCTGGGCGACCCTTGCCTGACGGTCCATGGCGGTACCAATCGCGCCAGCGGCCAGCAAAGCACCATCGACCTGCACCCGATCGTGGCCGGCCGCAGCCATGCGCGCATCCAGGGCCTCTCGCCCTCGCCGGCCCTGACCAACACCGCACTGTTCGCACGCGACGCCAATCTCTGCCTGTACTGCGGCCGCGAGTACGGCCGGCACTCGCTGACGCGTGACCACGTCATCCCGGTCTCGCGCGGTGGCCGCGATATCTGGGAGAACGTGGTCTGCGCCTGCGTCCACTGCAACTCCCGCAAGGGCAGCCGCAGCCCGCAGCAGGCGTGCATGCCGCTGCTGGCGGTGCCCTACCGCCCCAGCTGGGTCGAGCACCTGATCCTGTCGAACCGGCACATCCTGGCCGACCAGATGGCCTTCCTGAAGAACCACCTCCCCAAGCGCCCTGCCCGGCCCATCTGAGGATTTGACGTGGGGCGGGCCGGCAACAGACACTGCCGGCCTTCACGTCGCTGCGGCAGGCGTGATCAGGGGGAATACCAGTAATGACCACTCACAGTATTTGCTTTGCCGGCCTTTCCCGCGAGGAAGAGGCCGAGATCACCACCTGCTTCAAGCAAGCCAATGCAAGCACCGGCAATCATTGGTTGCTGACGCCGGAAACCGAAGCCCATGTCCTGGTGATCGACATGGACTCGATGTACGGCCAGATGAGCCTGATGAAGGCCATCGGCAGCGACAAGATCGTAGTCGCGCTGACCGCAGGCGGCCGCGCCGACACCGACTACGTGCTGCAGCGGCCGGCCACGGCCGACGCGATCGCATCCCTGTTCACGCAGATCCTGGACGGCAGTCCGGCGGCCGGGCCGACCCCCGTCGCTGCCGAGCCGATGGCCGCCCCGATCGAGAGCGCCCCGGCACCGGCAGCCCCCGTGGTGTCCGAACCCGAGCCGGCGCCATCGCCGGCAGCGCCCGCCCCGGTCGCGGCACGCACCACCGCCGAGCAGCCCGTGGCCCCGCCGCAGGCCGATCCGCGTCTTACCGACTACCTTCGCCCGGGCGCCTTGTCCGGCCCGGTGCGGCTGCAGCTGGTTGGCGCCCCGGACTTGGTGCTCGACCCCGGCACACAGACCTATCTGTCCGGGGCCGCCCTCAAGCCACTGCTGCCCTACTGCGCCGCCGTTATCCGCGACAGCGACCTGGTGCCGGTATCGGCCGCCGAACTGACGGCCCTGGCCGCTGGCCTCGGCGGCAGCCAGCCGTGGTCGCGCCTGGCCTGGCTGTCCGCCCTGAGCGGCGGCAACGGCGCCCTGGCCAACGGCTTTGGCTTGAACGACCGCTACAAGCTGCTGCGCTGGCCGCAGACCGAACGCGAGTTCCCGAAACATTTCCGCATCGCCACCGTGATGATGAAGGCGCCCGCCCTGCTGACCGACATCGCCGAGCAAAGCGGCGTATCGCTCACCGAGGTGATCGACTACGTCAACGCCTGCCTGGCCACCGGCGTGGCCGAGGCTGAAAATGCCCCGGCGCCTGCTCCCGACGCCGGCAAGGGCGGTCTGCTCGGGCGTTTCCGTCGCTAAGCCGGAACCGGTCGGGCGACCGGTTCCGCAGGCACCATACCCTCGGCGGCCGCCAGCCTGAACGCGCGCCCTGCGTTCACCTTGCTCCTCCGGGTCGGGTGCCGGACAATTTAGGCCTGTCTCCTCCCACGCCCGAGCCTTCATGGACTCCCAGCGCTATCCGCGCCTCTCGCAAATCACGCATCCGGCCGACCTGCGCCAGTTCCCCGAAGCCGAACTGAGCCAGATCGCCGACGAGCTGCGTGCTTTCCTGATCGAAACGGTGTCGCAGTCGGGCGGCCATTTCGGCGCCGGCCTCGGCGTGATCGAACTGACCGTCGCGCTGCACTACCTGTTCGAGACGCCGGTGGATCGCCTGGTCTGGGACGTGGGCCACCAGTGCTATCCGCACAAGATCCTGACCGGTCGCAGCGAAAGCATCCACACCGTCAAGCTCAAGGACGGCGTGGCGCCGTTCCCGCGCCGCGAGGAAAGTGAGTACGACACGTTCGGCGTCGGCCACAGCTCGACCTCGATCTCCGCGGCGCTGGGTATGGCGATCGCGCTGCAGGCCAAGGGTGACGAGCGAAAGGTCGTGGCCGTGATCGGCGACGGCGCGATGACCGCCGGCATGGCGTTCGAAGCGCTCAACCACGGCGGCGGCATGGATCCCGAGCCGAACCTGCTGGTCGTCCTGAACGACAACCGCATGTCGATCTCGGAGAACGTCGGCGGGCTCACCCGCATGCTCGGCCGTCTATCGGGAAGCCGCACGCTCAATGCCCTGCGCGAAAGCGGCAAGAAGCTGCTGGGCGACAAGCGTCGTCCCGCCGCGCGCTTCATGCGCCGCTGGGAAGAACACTGGAAGGGCATGTTCGTGCCGTCCACCCTGTTTGAGGAAATGGGCTTCCACTACACCGGCCCTATCGACGGCCACGACGTGCCGGCGCTGCTGGCGACCCTCAAGACGCTGAAGGGACTCAAGGGCCCGCAGCTTCTGCATATCATCACCACCAAGGGCAAAGGCTACGAGCGCGCCGAAGGCGACCAGATCGAGTACCACGCCGTCGGTCCCTTCGATCCCACGATCGGCATCGTCAAGAAGCCGGCACCCAGCAAGCCCACCTACACCCAGGTGTTCAGCGACTGGCTTTGCGACATGGCCGCCGCCGACACGTCCCTGATGGGCATCACCCCGGCCATGCGTGAAGGCTCGGGCCTGGTGCGTTTCAGCAAGGAATACCCGGAGCGCTACTTCGACGTCGCCATCGCCGAGCAGCACGCGGTCACCCTGGCCGCCGGCATGGCCTGCGAAGGTGCCAAGCCGGTGGTCGCGATCTATTCCACCTTCCTGCAGCGCGGTTATGACCAGCTGGTGCACGACGTGGCGCTACAGGGCCTGGACGTTTTGTTCGCGATCGATCGCGGCGGCGTGGTTGGCCCCGATGGCGCCACCCATTCCGGGAGCTTCGACCTCAGCTTCCTGCGCTGCATCCCGAACATGGTGGTGATGGCGCCGGCCGATGAAAACGAGTGCCGGCAGATGCTCAGCACCGGCTTCCGCCATGCCGGTCCGGCGGCGGTGCGCTATCCGCGCGGCAGTGGTCCGGGCGTTGCGGTGCAGCCCTCGCTGGACGTACTGCCGATCGGCAAGGCCGAGCTGCGCCAGCGCGGCAGCCGCATCGCCCTGCTCGCCTTCGGCACCTTGGTGGCGCCGGCCGAGACGCTTGGCAAGGAGCTGGGTTTGAGCGTGGCCAATATGCGCTTCGTCAAACCGCTCGACCGCAGCCTGGTGCTGGAGCTGGCGCGCAGCCACGACGCCATCGTGACGCTCGAGGACAACGCCGTGATGGGTGGCGCCGGAAGCGGCGTCGCCGAGCTGCTGTCCGCCGAAGGCATCACCCTGCCGATGCTGCACCTGGGGCTTCCCGACCGCTACCAGGAACATGCCAGCCGGGAACAACTGCTGTCCGAGGCCGGCCTGGATGTGGACGGCATTCGCAGCTCGCTGCTTGCACGCTGGCCAGACCTTGCTGCGGCTGCGCCGCGGGTCCAGACCGGCTGATCAGCCGACGCTGCGGGGGTTGCGGCCCAAGGTAACGCGATCACGCTGCTCGAGGTCACGCTCGGTCGCAACCTGCTCCAATCCCGCCGCCACGAACAGCGCGCGCACCGCCTCGCCCTGCTCGAAGCCGTGTTCGACCAGCAGCCAGCCGCCGGGCGCCAGATGCGCCGGTGCCCCCGCGCTGAGGATGCGGATCGCATCGAGGCCATCGGGGCCGGAAGCCAGGGCCGAGCGCGGCTCGAAGCGCAAGTCGCCCTGCGCCAGGTGCGGGTCGGTGTCGGCGATATAGGGCGGATTGCTCAGCACCAGGTCGAAGTTTTCGCGCGGCACCGCGTGGTACCAGTCGCCCGGCATCAGTCGCAGCGGCAGCCCGGCGTCAATGGCGTTGCCGGAGGCGACGGCGAGTGCGGCGGCGCTGGCGTCAGTGGCGGTCACGTCGGCCAGCGGGCGCTCGCTGGCGATCGCGAGCGCGATCGCACCGCTGCCGGTGCCCAGGTCCAGTACCCGCAGCGGCTCAGTGCGCGGGATGCGGTCCAGGGCCAGCTCAACCAGCAGCTCGGTTTCGGGGCGGGGAATCAGGGTGTCGGCCGTGACCGCCAGGTCCAGGGACCAGAAGCCGCGGCGCCCGGTGATCTGTGCGACCGGCTCGCCGTGCAGGCGGCGTCGCAGCAGCGCCTCGAAGGCGTCGGCATCGGGCGTCGTCAGCACGTCGCTGGCGTGGGCATAGAACCAGCTGCGCGGGTGATCCATGGCGTGGGCAAGCAACAGCTCAGCCTCGAGCCGGGAAGCGTCTCCGGACAGGCGTGAGGCGGCGTCACGGATCGCGTTGGCGAGCGTGGTCACTTCAAGCCGCCAGCAGGCTGCCGACCTGGACCACGCAGGCCAGCAAGAAACCGGCAAGGAAGAAAATGTAGGACAGGCGCAGGTAGCGATACTTGTGGTGGGCCAGATACCAGCCAAGCGCGTAAGTGTCGCGCGCCATGGTCTCGTAAACCGATCCGTCCGACTTGAGTGCACCGGCGATCTCGACCAGGAAGCGCTCGCGCGGCAGCTCGGCGAAATGTCCAAAGAAGAGCAGGTTGAACTGCGCCGGCAGCTTGTCGTCCACAAGCTTCAAGGGGCGATACTTCGGCAGCACCGCCAACACGGCCAGCAGCAGGGCCAGCAGGGTGAAGACTGCGAGCGTTAGCGAGGCCGTGCGCAGCATCGGGTCGCTCAGGCGACCGAGCACCAGCGTCAGCACGATGGACGACATGGTGATGATGATGTTGGCCTTGGTGTCGGCCATCGCCGATAGCTGCACGTGGTGCATCTGCATCGTGCGCAGCATGGTGTCGCCGGTGTTGCGTTCCGGAATGGCGGCGAAAAGCTTCTCTAGCTCGGTCGTGCTGGGGATGTCAGCGGGGGGCATGGGGCGCGATCCTTTCGGGACCGCGCCATCATAGCCCGCTCGCTCGCCCCAGCGCGTCCCAGGTTCAGGCCACGGCCGAAAGCTTCTGGGTCTTGGCCACCAGCGGCGCGCGTATCAGGTGGTCGAACGCGCTGAGCGCGGCGGTCGAACCGGCACCCATGGCGACCACGATCTGCTTGAAAGGCTCCGTGGTGGCGTCACCTGCCGCGAACACGCCGGGCATCGAGGTTTGGCCACGCTCGTCGATGACAATCTCGCCGCGCGCGGAAAGCTCGATCGTTCCCTTGAGCCACTCCGTGTTCGGCAACAGACCGATCTGCACGAAGATACCCTCGAGCTCGATCCGGTGTTCGCTGTCCAGCACACGATCGCGATAGACCAGGCCGTTGACCCGCCCGCCGTCACCCAACACCTCGGTGCTCTGCGCGTTCACCAGCACGGTGACGTTGGCAAGGCTGCGCAGCTTGCGCTGAAGCACTTCGTCGGCGCGCAGTTTCGCGTCGAACTCGACCAGGGTGACGTGCGCGACGATGCCGGCAAGGTCGATCGCAGCTTCGACACCGGAATTGCCGCCGCCGATCACCGCCACCCGCTTGCCCTTGAACAGGGGACCATCGCAGTGCGGGCAGTAGGCCACGCCCTTGTTCCGATACTTTTCCTCGCCGGGGACACCCATCTGGCGCCAGCGCGCGCCGGTGCCCAGCACCACCGTGCGCGACTTGAGCACCGCGCCGCTGGCCATCTCGACCCGCAGCAGCCCGTCCGCGTCCGCCGGCAGCAGCTTCGCGGCGCGTTGGCCGTTCATCAGGTCCACCTCGTAGTGGCGAACGTTTTGTTCCAGCGCGGCGGCCAGCTTCGGGCCTTCGGTCTCGGCCACGGAAATCAGGTTTTCGATGCCCATCGTGTCGAGCACCTGGCCGCCGAAGCGTTCGGCCGCCACACCGGTGCGGATGCCCTTGCGCGCGGCGTAGATAGCCGCCGCGGCGCCGGCCGGGCCGCCGCCAACCACCAGCACTTCGAATGGGTCCTTGGCATCAAGCTGGCGCGCTTCGCGAACCGCGGCGCCGGTGTCGAGCTTGGACACGATCTCGGCAAGCGTCATCCGACCGGCCCCGAACATTTCGCCGTTGAGGTAGATCGCCGGGACTGCCATCACCTGCCGCGACTCGACTTCGGCCTGGAACAGCGCGCCGTCGATAGCGACGTGCCGGACGCCCGGGTTGAGCACGGCCATCAGGTTCAAGGCCTGGACCACGTCCGGGCAGTTCTGGCACGACAGCGAGAAATAGCTTTCGAAATTGAATTCGCCCTCGAGTGCCGCGATCTGCGCCAGCAGCTCCTGCGATTCGCGCGAAGGATGCCCGCCCACCTGCAGCAGGGCCAGCACCAGCGAGGTGAACTCATGGCCCATGGGGATGCCGGCGAAGCGGACCGCGGTGTCGGTGCCGACGCGCACGATCTCGAACGAAGGCCGGCGAGCGTCGTCGTCGGTGCGGGCGTAGCTGATCTTGTCCGACAGCGTGGCGATTTCTTCCAGCAGGGAGCTCAGCTCGCCCGAGGCCTCGCTGTCGTCTAGCGACGCGCGCAGCTGGATCGGCAGTTGCAGCTTCTCGAGATAGGTCGCGAGCTGTGCTTTCAGGTTTGCGTCGAGCATGGCGGTACTCCGGGAAGTGGGGGCTTTCGGATGCCGCCTGGCGGGGCCTGGCGACGCGCGAAAACAACCTCTGGGGGTAGCGACCCCCGGGATTTCCCGGGGGCCGCCGAACGGTGCGTGGTGCTTAGATCTTGCCGACCAGGTCCAGCGACGGCGCGAGCGTCTTCTGGCCTTCCTTCCACTTCGCCGGGCAGACCTGGCCCGGATTGGCGGCGATGAACTGGGCAGCCTTGAGCTTGCGCAGGGTCTCGGCGACGTCGCGGGCGATGGCGTTGTCGTGGATCTCGGCGGTCTTGATCACGCCGTCCGGATTGATGATGAAGGTGCCGCGCAGGGCCAGGCCTTCCTCTTCAATGTGGACGTCGAAGGCGCGGGTCAGCTGGTGGGTCGGGTCGCCGACCAGCGGGAACTTCGCCTTGCCCACGGCCGGCGAGGTCTCATGCCAGACCTTGTGCGAGAAATGGGTGTCGGTGGTGACGATGTAGACCTCGGCGCCGGCGGCCTGGAACTCGCCGTAGTTCTCGGCGGCGTCCTCGACTTCGGTCGGGCAGTTGAAGGTGAAGGCGGCCGGCATGAAGATCAGCACGGACCACTTGCCCTTGAGGCTGGCCTCGGTGACTTCGACGAACTTGCCGTTATGGAAGGCCTGGGCCTTGAAGGGCTGGACTTGGGTGTTGATCAGGGACATGGGCAGATACCTTTTTGGAGGGAGAGTGAATTGAATTCAGGAAGATCTTAGTTAAAACCTATCAATGTATAAAGTAGATTGATTCTATCATTACGATAGTCTTAGACTATTAACAGCTCGACAACCCCAATCCTGCGGCGCATTACTGGCGCCTACCCTCTAGGCCACGGCGACCCGAATGAATCTGCGCGACCTGCGTTACCTGGTGGCCCTGGCCGAGCTACGCCATTTCGGGCGCGCTGCCGATGCGTGTCACGTCAGTCAGCCCACACTGTCCACCCAGATCAAGAAGCTGGAGGAAGAGCTCGGGGTTTCGCTGGTCGAGCGCGCGCCGCGCCACGTCATGCTGACGCCCGCCGGCCACGACATCGCGGCCCGGGCGCGACGCGTACTGGCCGAAGTCGAGCAGATGCGGGAAACCGCGCGCCGCACCAGCGATCCGGAAGCAGGCAGCGTGCGTATCGGTTTCTTCCCGACGCTGGGCCCCTACTTGCTGCCGCACGTGGTGCCGCGCCTGCGCGCGCGCTTCCCGCGGCTGGAGCTTTTGCTGGTCGAGGAAAAAACCGAAGTCGTGCTGCACCTGCTGCGCGAGGGCAAGCTCGACGCGGCCGTACTGGCGCTGCCGCTGCACGAAGACTGGCTGGAAACCGAGTTCCTGTTCGAGGAGCCGTTCATGCTCGCCGTGCCCGAAGGCCACCCGTTGGCCAGCCACCGTGACCTGCGCCTGGCCGAACTCAGCGACCAGCATTTGCTGCTGCTCGAAGAAGGCCATTGCCTTCGCGACCAGGCGCTGGCCGTCTGCAGTCTTGCGGGCGCCGGCGAAAAAGAAGGGTTCCGCGCCACCAGCCTTGAAACCTTGCGCCAGATGGTGGCCGCGGGCGTCGGCGTGACCTTGCTGCCGATGCTGGCCGTAAAGCCACCGGTATCGCCATCGGAAAACATCCGGCTGCTGGAGTTCGGCAATCCCCCGCCGTCGCGCCGGCTCGCCATGGTCTGGCGAAAAAGCTCGGCGATGTCGGGCTTCCTGCATCAGGTCGCCGGGGTCCTGCGCGACCTGCCGTCCGGCCTGCTTGACCCGCCCAAGCAAACGGCGCCCGCCGCGCGGGCCAAACGACGCGCAGGGGCTTGAACCCTGCGCGTCCTCGGGCTACGGTAGCCAATCAAATCGTTAACCCTCCGGGCGGTGCGCCATGCGTGCCGCCCGTTTCCTTATAGAGAACGCCATGGAAACGCCCAAGACCCTGCCGCCGATCACCTTGGGCAGCCGCGACCTCGCCCGGCTCGAACAACTGCTGGATTCACCGGCCCTGCGCCGCCTGCCTGTTGCCCAGGCCCTGGGTGCCGAACTCGAGCGCGCCAATGTACTTGCGCCCGGCCAGGTGCCCGAGGACGTGGTGACGATGAACGCGACCGTCACCTGCGTGGACGAAGTCAGCGCGGAAGAGCACCAGTTCACCCTGGTCTATCCGCAGGATGCTGACGTCGCGACCGGCAAGGTGTCGGTGCTCGCGCCGGTCGGCAGCGCCCTGCTCGGCCTCTCGGTCGGCCAGGTAATTGACTGGCAGGCGCCAGGCGGCCGGGCACTGAAGCTGCGCGTGATCAATGTGGTGGCGCCCTCGGAGTCCGCGGGCGTCTTGCATCGCTGAGCGGGCGCGGCAATAGTCAGGCTCTCGAGCCGGGGCCGATCCGCCGCTGGCCAGACCCGGTGACACGATGACGCTCAAGGGCTCCAAGACCGAGAAGAACCTGAAGCTGGCCTTTTCCCGCGAGGCGGAGGCCAACCGTCGCTATCTCTTTTTCGCCCAGAAAGCAGACGTCGAGGGTTACACCGACGTGGCGTCGGTATTTCGTTCCACCGCCGAAGGTGAAACCGGCCACGCCCACGGTCATCTCGAATACCTGGAGTCCTGCGGCGACCCGGTCACCGGCCTGCCCTTCGGCAGCACGCTGGACAATCTTCGCTCGGCCGTCGCCGGCGAGACCCACGAGTTCACCGAGATGTACCCGACCATGGCCCGTACCGCGCGCGAAGAAGGCATGGATGAAATCGCCGACTGGTTTGAAACCCTGGCCAAGGCCGAGCGTTCGCACGCCAGCCGCCTCCAGAAATCCCTGGATGAACTGTCGGCGCAGGCGAACGACTGAGATGCCGGCCGGCGAATCCCGGCAGCGGGCGCTGGCGCGGAGCGTCGCCTGATGCCGCGCTGGCTGTGGATCCTGCTCGCCGCCGCCCTGGCCGCGTTACTTTGGGCCGCCAGCCGCGACACCTCGGTCCAGTTGCCCTCGCGCCCGGGTACGGGAGCCTCGGTCCAGTGCGTGCCTCCCCCCGGCACATTCAACATCCTTGCGCCGCTGCAGACACCGGTTTCGCCGGCGATGCAGCCGTTCCAACTGGGCGACTACCTGATCACACCGCTCGCCGGCTTCGGTATCGAGGCGAAGGTACTGGGCCGCGAGGACTATCGCTTCGATCCCGGCGCGGCGGTGTCGCCCACCGATCTGGCCTTGGGCTGGGGCAGGATGGCGCGCCAGGAGCACTACCAGCCGCTGTCGATCAGCCAATCCGGCCGCTGGTACCACTACCGCTGGGGTCGCGACGGCCCGCCGCTGCCGCTCGACGAGATCATCCGCAGCAGCGCCAACATGCACTTGATTCCTTCCGACGAACGCGTGGCCGCGGCGATGTCGAGGGTACGCGCCGGCCAGACCGTCCGCCTGCAGGGCTGGCTGGTGGAAGTGCGAGATGAGCAAGGCTGGACCTGGCGCAGTTCGCTCAGCCGCGAGGACAGCGGCGGCGGCGGCTGCGAATTGATCTACGTCTGCACGCTGACGTCCTGGTGATACCCGGGTCGGCTCAGGCCTCGTCCGCGCCGACGCGCTCGGTTTCGGCCAGACCGGCGGCTTCCCACTGCTTCATCGCGGGCAGGGTGAGCACGGCGTCCAGGTAGTCACGCGCGGTGTCGTCGCAGTCAACGCCGTAGCTGCGGAATCGGGCACAGACCGGCGCGAACATCGCATCCACGATACCGAAGCGCCCACACAGGAAGGGTCCGCTGCTACCAAAGCGGCTGCGCAGCTCCCGCCAGAGTCCCTGCACGCGGGCGATGTCATGGGCGGCATCGGCATCCCAGTGCTTTTCACGTGGCTGGCGACGCAGGTTCATCGGCAACTGTGCGCGCAGCGCAACGAAGCCCGAATGCATTTCCGCGGCGGCGCAGCGGGCGATTGCACGGGCCTCGGTGCCTGCCGGCCAGCCCTCGCCTGCCAGCCAGCGCTCGTTGGCGTACTCGCAGATCGCCAGCGAGTCCCAGACCGCGAGCGGTCCATCGTGCAGCACGGGCACGCGCCGGGTCGGCGACCAGCGCCCGACCTGCTCGCGGAACTCCGGGGTGTCGAGCGGCAGCCTGACCTCTTCGAATGACACGCCGAAATGGCGCAGAAGCAGCCAGGGCCGCAGCGACCAGGACGAGTAGTTCTTGTTGCCGATAACCAAGGTGGTGGTCATGGTTCGCCTCAGCTGAAAATCTGGTTGCCGCCGTTCTTGCCGGCGATCTGGGCGGCGCGCGAGGCCCGTTCAATGATGCCGGCCGGCTGGCGTTCGTCCGGCCCGGCCTGGGCCACGCCGATACTGACGCTCAAGCTGGTGGCGATACGCGGATCGATGCGCAGCCGGTTGACCGCCTCGCGCAGGCGCTCGGCGTACTCACGCGCCTGCAGCAGGCGTTTGCCTGATGCCGCCACCAGAAAACCATCCGGGCCGACGCGACCGAGCAGGTCACCGTACTCCATGGTTTCAAGCAGGCGTTCGGCCACCGGCCGCAGACCAGCGATGGCGCCAGCTTCGCCGCTGACCTCGCGCAGCGACGCGGCCTGATCCAGCTGGATGCAAAGCACGCTCAGCGGCGCCTGCTTCAAGCGCGCGGCCTCCATCTGCTTGTCGAGTCGGGCCAGGGTTGCCTCGACGCGGAAAACGCCGGTCGCAGGATCGGTCTCGGCATTCTTCTGCGCGTTGACCGCCCCTGCGGCCTCTTCACCCGCCATGATCGCCATTGCCGCGAACTCCGCGCACAGGGCCAGCTCGGAATCGCTATAGGTCACGTCAGCCTGGCGCTCCACCAGCAGCGCACCCCAGCCCGGCTTGGGAATGGGCAGCGGGATCACGGCCAGCTGCACCTGTTCGAGCGGCCCGGCGGGCCCGTCGAAATCAATGCCGATCTGCTGCGGCGCGCGCAGGCGGCTGAGGTTCTTGAGCAGCGTCGTGCGCTGCGCCAACAGCTCGCGGTAGCGTCCCTCGGCCTCGGGCGGCTCGACCTGTATCAGGTCCTCGCCGTGGAAATGCATGGCCACCACCGCGGCCGAGGTCTGGCTGAGTACAGGCCGGAGACCATCGAGCAGGCGCCGGAACGCAATCCACTTGAGGTCCGTGTCGGCCGCTGACTTCAGGCCCGCCTGCAGACTCTCGAGCAGGCGCTCGCGGGCCAGCTCGATCTTCTCCGCAGCGCTGGGCTCAGGCGGTGCAGCGCGCTTGCGCATGGCCCAACGCTGCATGCGCGCCCGGATCCAGGGAAGCGTCAGGTACAGGGCCACCGTGACGGCCAGCATGGGCTGCCAGCCGTAAAGATTGATCAAGGTCGGCGGCAGCACCTGGCGATCCGCCAGCACCCGCACCACCACCAACGCAGCGGCCGCCAGCAGCGTCAACAGCGGCGCCCAGCGATAGGTGCGCGAATCGATCAACAGCATCAGCAGACAGGCGATCAGCGCCAGGCCATTGCCCACCCAGGCCGTCCACTGCATCTGCAGCGGTGTCAGCGTGTTGCCGAACAAACCCCACAAGGCCATCAGCACCAGCCCCCAGCCCAGGCCGCGGGCCCAAGGCACCAGGGTCGGCGCCGCCTTGCCCAGGCCGCTGTAGTAACGCGTCGCCAGCACCAGCGGGCCGGCGCACAACAGCAGCAAGGCTTGCGGTACCGTCGCGCCGCGACCGGCCAGCAACGACATTTCCGGAAGGGAATACAGGTGCCCGTTGATGCCCAGGCAGGCCAGCCAGATACCCACCGCCGCGCCGCCAATGGCCGGTGCCCCCGCGCGGGCATCCTCGACATGGCGCACCAGGGACAGCGCCGCCACCAGCAACAGCAGGCCGTAGGTGAGGCGGAAGAAGCGGCGCGCCACGTCCTCCTCGGCGAGCGCCAAGGCCGGGTCCTGCAGACGCATATGCAGGCCGCCGTTCACCTTGCCCTGCAGGTGCAGGTAGATCTCGGTGCGGCCCGCGAGTTCGGCCGGCAACGGCAGGTGGAAATTTGCCGGCCAGGGGTTGTCGTCGCCGGAGGCGATGAAGAAGCTGTCTTCAGCCACCACGCGTGCATCCGGCAGCAGCTTGAGCTGGAGCCGGTCCAAGGGGGTGCGGACGATGGCCAACTGCCAGTTGGGTCCCGCCGCCTCGGGCAGCTCGGTGCGGATACGGACCCAAATATCGCGGCCGTCGCGGGCTGCGAAGGCAAAGCCAGGCGTGAGCACCGGTGTGAAACCGGGCTGGGCGCGACCGGTGAGGATGTCGTCGAGGGTGGTTCCGATCGGGGTTTCCATCACCGCCAGGTCGAGCGCGGGCGCGGGAACAGTGGCCCGCGCGGGGCTGGCCGGGATCGACCAGGCCAGCAGGCAGGCAATCAGGAACGCCAGCAGATAACGCAAGCTCAAACTCCCCTTCTCGACACGTAACGCCCCCCGGCACGCCCGATTCTATACTCGCCCCGGCCCTGGCGTTCAGCCCCGGGAACGCCAAGGCGTCCGAGCCGGTAAACTGGGCGACCCCAGCCAGACTAGCCCCGGACGAATGACCGCCACGCCCGCCCCCACCGACGCCACCGCGCCGGAAAAGAACGACTTCATTCGCCAGATCATCCGCGAGGACCTGGCCACGGGCAGGCATGCCGCCATCCGCACCCGTTTCCCGCCCGAGCCCAATGGCTACCTGCACATCGGTCACGCCAAGTCGATTTGCCTGAATTTCGGTATCGGCCGCGAGTTCGGTGGCCCCGTGGTCCTGCGTTTCGACGACACCAATCCCGCCAAGGAAGATCCCGAGTACGTCGAGGCCATCAAGGAAGACGTGCGTTGGCTGGGTTTCGAATGGGCTGAACTGCGTCACGCGTCGGACTACTTCGAGGTCTTCTACCGCAGCGCGATCAAGCTGGTGGAAGACGGCAAGGCCTACGTCTGCGACCTCGACGCCGAGCAGGTGCGCGAGTATCGCGGCACGCTCACCGAGCCGGGCCGCAACTCGCCCTTCCGCGACCGCAGCGTCGCGGAGAACCTGGACCTGTTCAAGCGCATGCGCGCTGGCGAGTTCCCGGACGGTGCCCGCACCCTGCGCGCGAAGATCGACATGGCCAGCGGCAACATCAACCTGCGCGACCCGGCGATCTACCGCATCAAGCACGTCGAGCACCAGAACACCGGCAAGGCCTGGCCGATCTACCCGATGTACGACTACGCGCACTGCCTCAGCGACGCGCTCGAAGGCATCACCCATTCGCTTTGCACGCTGGAATTCGAAGACCACCGCCCGCTGTACGACTGGTGTGTTGACCACGTGGACCTGGTGCGGAATCCGCAGCTCTACCAGCCGCTGGTGGACGCCGGCTTCAATGTGCCGGCCGCGAAGCCGCGCCAGATCGAGTTCTCGCGCCTGAACATCAATTACACCGTGATGAGCAAGCGCAAGCTGCTGGCGCTGGTGAACGAAGGCCTGGTGGGCGGCTGGGACGACCCGCGCATGCCGACGCTGCAGGGCCTGCGCCGCCGCGGCTGCCCGCCCGCGGCGCTGCGTTTGATGGCCGACCGGGTCGGCATCAGCAAGCAGAATTCCTTGATTGATTTCTCGGTGCTCGAGGGCTGCATCCGCGAAGTGCTGGATGCGGCGTCGCCGCGCCGCATGGCGGTCGTGGATCCGGTGAAGCTGGTGATCACCAATTTGCCCGAAGGCCACGCCGAATCGCTGCGATTCTCCAATCACCCCAAGGACCGGTCCTTCGGCGAGCGTGAGGTGCCGTTCTCGCGCGAGGTCTGGATCGAGCGCGAGGACTTCATGGAAGTTCCGCCCAAGGGTTTCCATCGCTTGATTCCGGGCGGCGAAGTGCGCCTGCGCGGCGTCGGCATCATCCGCTGCAACGAGGTGATGAAAGACGGCGACACGGTCGCGGCGCTGCACTGCACGCTAGACCTGGATTCGCGCGCGGGTTTGCCGGGCGCCGACCGCAAGGTCAAGGGCACCATCCACTGGGTCGCCGCCGCCACCGCGATCGAGGCCGAAGTGCGCCTGTACGACCGCCTGTTCAGCGTGCCCGACCCCGACAAGGACGAGGCTGGAAAAACCTATCGCGACTACCTCAACCCGGCATCGGTGCGGGTGGTGCGCGGCTATGTCGAGCCCGCCGCGGCAACGTTGGCGGCCGAGGCCGGGGTGCAGTTCGAGCGGCTGGGCTTCTTCACCGCCGACCGCCGCGACCATGCCCCGGGGCGACCGGTTTTCAACCGCACCGTCACCCTGCGCGACACCTGGGCAACGAAGGCGGGAGGCTGAAATGCTCTACGCGCAGCTGCACCTCACCCTGCCGGCCTGGGTCCACGAAGAAGTGGACGCGCAGCGCCTCTATCCCGATGCCGAAAGCAAGATCGCGCTGGCGATCAGGCTCTCGCGCTTGAACGTCGACCATCGCAGCGGCGGCCCCTTCGGCGCGGCGGTGTTCCAGGACGACGGCCGGCTGGTCGGCATCGGCGTGAACCGGGTGGTGCCGCACAACTGTTCGGCGGCCCACGCCGAAGTGATGGCCTTGACCACCAGCCAGCAGCGCATGCAGAGCTACCGCCTGAACCAGGGCGGCGGCCGCATCACCTTGGCCACGTCGGGCCAGCCCTGCAGCATGTGCTACGGGGCGCTGATCTGGGCCGGCATTGACGAGCTGCTGATCGCGGCACGCGCCGAAGACGTGCAGACGCTTGCCGGCTTCGACGAAGGCCCGCTGCCTGCCGACTGGAAAGGCGAACTCGAGAAGCGCGGTATCACCGTGCAAACCGATCTGATGCGCGACCATGCGCGCGACGTGCTGCGCGACTACGGGGAATCCGGACTTGTCTACTGACGGCCTGTTGGCCTACTGCCGCCCGGGCTTTGAGCCCGAACTGGCCGCTGAACTGAGCGAACGTGCCGCCATCGCCGGCTTCCCGGGCTATGCCCGCACCGAGCGCAACGCCGGCTTCGTCGAGTTCCTGGGCATCGAGGACGGCGCCGCGCTGTCGCAGGCACTGCCCTGGTCGACGCTTATTTTCGCGCGCCAGAAGATGCGCCTGCTGGCCGACCTGCCCGGCCTGGACCCGAAGGACCGCATCACGCCGATCATGGATGCGCTTGGCGGCCGCGGCCGCTACGGTGACCTCTGGGTCGAGCATCCCGATTCGGATGAAGGCAAGCAGTTGGCCGGCCTGGCCCGCTCCTTCGGCAACGCGCTGCGGCCGGCCCTGCGTCAGCGCGGCCTGCTCACCGACAAGCACGACCCGCGCCTGCCGCGCCTGCACGTGCTGATGCTGGCGGGCAACCACGCCATGCTCGGCAGCGCCGACACCAAGGACTCCTCGCCCTGGCCGCTGGGCGTGCCGCGCCTGCGCGCGCATGCCGATGCGCCAAGCCGCTCCGCGCTCAAGCTCGAAGAAGCGCTGATGATGCTGATGACCGAGAAAGAGCGCGCCGAGTTCATCCAGCCCGGCATGTTTGCGGCCGACCTCGGCGCCGCGCCGGGCGGCTGGAGCTGGGTGCTGGCGCGCCAGCACATCCGCGTGATGGCGGTCGACAACGGCCCGATGGCGCAGAGCGCGATGGACATGCCGATCATCGAACACATCCGCGCCGACGGCTTCCGCTGGCAGCCGCCCAAGCCCCTGGACTGGATGGTCTGCGACATGGTCGAGTCGCCGCGCAAGGTCGCCCACCGTATGGGCACCTGGTTCCGTGAAGGCTGGTGCCAGCACGCCATTTTCAACCTAAAGCTGCCGATGAAAAAGCGCTGGGACGAAACCCGGGACTGCCTGCAGCACTTCGTTGACCACGCGGGCAAGCCGCTGACGGTGCGTGCCAAGCAGCTCTACCACGACCGCGAAGAAATCACGGTTTATGCGGGCTAGCCTCGCGCTGCTCTGGCTTTTGGTGGCTGCACCGGTTGCGGCCCAGGACGACTATTTCTCGCGCGTGGACCTTGATGGCGACGGCCGCGTGTCGCTGCCGGAATTCCTGGAGCGCATGAGCTTCGCGTTCCGGCAGATGGACACCAATCTCAACGAGGTGCTCGAGCCGGGCGAGCAGCACATCCCGAACGCGCCGACGATTACGATCGCCGAACACCACGCGCGCTTCACTGCCCAGTTCCGCCGGCAGGATGGCAATGGCGACGGCCATCTCAGCCGCGAAGAACTGTTGGCCCCACCGCGCCGCTGAATCACCTGTAGGAGGGCCTTCAGGCCCGAAGCTTTTCGGCGAAAAGCTTCGGGCCTGAAGGCCCTCCTACAAGGGGTGCTTAGTTGGCGGCTAGCAGGGGCTGGAGGTAGCCGACGACGGCGAATACGGCCATCGTGATCATCAGCAGCAGCGTCAGCAGGGTGCCGACGAAACGGCCCACGCTGGATCCGTCGCTGCGACTCAGGCCCCAGGCATGCATCAGGCGCGACACCAGCAGGGTCGCACCGAAGCCGTGGATTACGGCGTCCGGGTAGCCGTTGAGCTCCATTCCGCCCAGCAGCAGCAGGGCCAGCGGCAGATACTCAACCGCATTGGCATGGCTACGCACTCGGAGGCTGAGTTCGCCATGGCCACCATCCCCCAAACCCACCTTGTGCCTGAGCCGATAGGCGATCACACGCCCAGAAAGCAGCAATACCAGCAGCGTGCACAGTCCGGCATAGAGCATCGTGACCATCAGTCAAGGATCTCGATAGCGGTAGCGACGATGCGCAGCTCGCGCTCGGCCGGCGGCGCCGCGCCATCGTCTTCGACCAGGTGGCGCGCGTGCTCTTCAGTGATGGGCTCCAGCTCCATCTGGCCGAACGCGATGGCGCGGCCGCTGGCGTCCTTGGGCACTTCGAAGCCGTGGTCCTTGGCCATCACGCGAGCGCTGCTGCCTTCATCCTCGAGCACGACCCAACAGCCCTTCTTCTGGCAGACCTGGGTAATGCGCCCGCTGAACTTTGCCGGGGCATTGGCATGTGCGGCGGGATCGGCGGCGGCCGCGGCGATGGATACCGCTTCGCCGACCGGCATCCGCTCGCCGTAGTTGGCGGCCATCGCGACCGGGGCAGCGCACATCATCAGCAAGCCAAGCATCGTCTTCATCATCATGTCCTCAGGCAGTCAGGGATCGCGCCGAAAGTTCGGCGACTTCGTGGGTGGTGCCGTAGCGGCCCTTTTCGTTCTTCGTGACCTGGGCCAGGGCGCACTCATGGTCATGGGTGAAGTACAGGTGCACGTTGCGCTGAAGCTTGTCTTCCAGGAATACCCGCTTCTCGTCGATCACCATCTCGGGGAAGCGGTCGTAGCCCATCGTGATCGGCACGTGCACCCAGTGCCGACCCGGGATCAGGTCGGCGCAGAACACCAGGCCGCCGTGCGGTCGGCCGCTGGCGTCAGGCGCACCGACAATCTCGGCCAACAACAGGCCCGGCGTATGTCCCTGGCTGACGTGGAAGCGCACGCTTTCGCCGAGCGCACGGCAATGCGGGCCGTCCACCAGTTCCAGCCGGCCGCTGGCCTCGAGCAAGGGCGCGAGTTCCGGAATGAAGCTGGCCCGGTCGCGCGAATGCGGGTCCACGGCGCGCTGCCAGTGCTCGGCGCCGACCACGAAGGTCGCGTTCGGGAACAGCAGCGACGGGGCCTCGCCCTCCTTCCACGCCGCCAACAGGCCGCCCGCGTGGTCGAAGTGCAGGTGGCTGAGCACGACCACGTCGATGTCCTCGTGCTTGAAGCCGGCCTCGGCCAGCGATTCCAGCAGCACGTGCTGCGACTCGACGACGCCGTAGCGCTCGCGCATCTTCGGTTCGAAGAACGCGCCGATGCCGGTCTCGAACAGCACGGTCTTGCCGTTGAGCGGGCTGGCCAGCAGCGCGCGGCAGGCCAGCGGAATGCGGTTTTCCTCATCCGGCGCCACCCACTTGGCCCACATCGCCCGCGGCGCATTGCCGAACATCGCGCCGCCGTCGAGGCGCTGCGAATTACCCATGATCGACCAAAGCTTCATAGCAGTACTCCTTGCCGCATCCCTGTAGGAGGGCCTTCAGGCCCGAAGCCCTTTGCCGGAAAGCTTCGGGCCTGAAGGCCCTCCTACAAGGGTTTAGCGGTAGATGGCGGACTCGTCGGAAGACGATCCCTTGCCCACGCCTTCCCAGCGCGAGTCGGTGCCGGCTTCTACCGCGCCGGTGTCGCGGCGCCACAGCACCACCTGCATATTGCCCCAGCTGCGATCACCAATCCGCAGATCGTGGCCGCGCGCCTTCAGCGCCTCTACTTCCTCGGCGGTAAAGGCTTCCGGCTCGGCCGACAGTTGGTCCGGCAGGTACTGGTGATGGAAGCGCGGCGCATCCGCCGTGGCCTGCGCACCCTCGCCGTCCAGCAGCTCAAACAGCCCCAGCAACACCATCGTCACGATGCGGCTGCCGCCGGGGGTGCCGAGCACGGCAACGCGGTCCTTTCCGATCAGGAAGGTCGGCGTCATCGACGACAGCGGGCGCTTGCCCGGCGCGATCGCATTGGCGTCCTCGCCGACCAGGCCGAAGGCATTGGGCACGCCCGGCTTGACCGAGAAGTCGTCCATTTCATTGTTCAGCAGAAAGCCCGTGCCGGGCACCACCAGCGCATTGCCGTAGGGCAGGTTCACGGTCTGGGTGACGGCGGCCAGGTTGCCCTGCGCGTCAATGATCGAGAAGTGCGTGGTGTCCGGACGCGACGGCGTCACGGTAACGCCGGGAAGCATGTCGCTGGGCGTCGCACGCTCGGTATTGATGCCCGCGCGCAGCCCGGCGGCATAGTCTTTCCCGACCAGCAGCGGCACCGGCACTTTCACGAAGTCCGGGTCGCCCAGGTAGATCGCGCGGTCGCGATAGGCGCGGCGCATGGCTTCGACCACCAGATGGGTGCGCGGCACCTTGGCCATTGCCGGATAGTCGTAGCCGTCGAGGATATTGAAAATGGTGGCGATGGCGACGCCGCCCGAGGACGGCGGTGGCGCCGTCACGATCTCGACGCCGCGATGACGGATGCGGATCGGCTCGCGCTCCACCACGCGATAGTCCTCGAGGTCACGCGCGGTCCACAGCCCGCCCGCCTTGCGCACGCCGGCCACCAGGCGGCGGCCGTTGGCGCCGCGGTAGAAGCCATCGGCGCCGTCGCGGGCGATCGCCTCGAGCACGCGCGCATAGTCTTCGTTGCGCATCAGCGTGCCCTGCGCCGGCACCTCGCCGTTGCGAAGGAAAAGTTTCGCGGCACCGGGATTGGCGGCCAGCGCATCGCGGCGATAGCCGATCATCGCCGCGTTCTTGGGACCAAAGACCCAACCCTCGCGCGCCAGCCGGATCGCCGGCGCCAGTGATTCCGACAGCGGCAGTTGGCCGTAGTGCTTGGCCAGGTGTTCAAGCCCGGCGGGCAGGCCCGGAATGCCGGCCGCCAGCGCGCCATCCACCGACAGGCGCCGGTTGGCGTTGCCATCGGCGTCCAGGAACATGTCGCGAGTAGCCGCGAACGGCGCGCGCTCGCGCGCATCCACGAACACGTCGCGCCCGTCCTTGGCCACGTGCAGCAGCATGAATCCGCCGCCGCCCAAGCCCGAGCTTTCCGGCTCGACCAGGCCAAGCGTCGCACTCACGGCAACCGCGGCATCGAAGGCATTGCCGCCCTTGGCCAGCACTTCCATACCGGCGTCGGTGGCGTAGGCGTTGGCGCTGGCGATGGCCGCCTGGCGCGGCTGGGTGGCGGAGCCGTCGGCCAGCACCAGGGCCGGGACCAGCAGCAGACCAAGAATAAAGGCTCGGATCACGCGGCGGACTCCTGCTGCAGGTTCAGCAATTTGGCGAGCAGCTGCTCGTTGGTTTCGGGATGGCCCGGGTCGGGGTCGATGCATTCGACCGGGCAGACGACGACGCACTGCGGCTCGTCGTGGTGACCGACGCACTCGGTGCAGCGGCGCGGGTCGATCACGTAGATCGTTTCGCCCTGGCTGATGGCATCGTTCGGGCAAGCCGGGGCGCAGACATCGCAGTTGATGCAAAGCTGGTTGATCAGCAGGGACATTGGCGGTCACGCGCGCCCCGGCCAAGGCCGGGGCGCGCGCCTTGGCTCACTTGGCTTCGACGAAGACGTAGGTGGCGCCCGCGGCTTCGACCACAGGCTTCACGCGCTCGCTGTCGGCCGGGGTGCCGATGAACAGCACGATCGAACCCTTCAGCGCCGTCGGCTCGGCGTCGGCAAAAGCGGTGAGCAGCAGGTCGGCCATCTTGGCGCTGTCAGGCGAACCAAAAGCCAGCATGTTGCCCGGCAGCACGGTGCGCAGCACCACGGCGGTGACGTTCTCGAGCTGACGCGAGTACTGGGTGCGGCCGTCCTGGTCGTCCTCGGTCAGGGTGTCGCTGTTGGCCGGCAGGTAGTACGGGAAGATGCGGTCCGTAACGCCGGCCTGGTTCTGGGCGACCACCTTGCCCAGGTATTCCTTCCAGGCCATGTCGTCGCCGTCGGAAGGTGCTACCAGCGCGGCCGGAGCGGGCGCGGCCTCTTCTTCCTTCGCGCAGCCGGCGACAAGGGTGAGCGAAAGCAGCAGGGCAAGCGGAGCAAGGATACGGTTCATGGTGATACCTCTTTTGTAATGGGTCTCAGGGACGCTTCCAACGGGCCGAGAGGGCCTTGGCCACGGCCGGAGGCACAAACCCGGACACGTCGCCGCCCAGGCGCGCAACTTCACGCACCAGGCTGGATGAAATGAAACTGTGTTGCTCGGCCGGCGTCAGGAATAAGGTCTCGACGTCGGGGATCAGGTGCCGGTTCATGCTGGCGAGCTGGAATTCGTACTCGAAGTCCGAAACCGCGCGCAGGCCTCGCAAAAGCACGCCAGCGCCGACTTCGTGGACGAAGTGGGCCAGCAGCGAGTTGAAGCCGACGACCTCGATGTTGGTGAATTGGGCCAAGGCCAGGCGCGCCAGTTCGACCCGTTCGGCAAGCGGCAGCGCCGGCCCTTTGCCTGGGCTTTCGGCGACACCCACGATGACCCTGTCGAACAGGGACGAGGCACGTGCGACCAGGTCTATGTGGCCGTTGGTGATCGGATCGAAGGTGCCGGGGTACAGCGCGACACGGGTTCGGGCCAGGCTCATTCCGGGGGTTTGCCCTGCGGATTGGAATCGTCTTCAAGTGTAGCAGCGGATGCTCCGCCCCGGCCGCCCGAGGCCTGGAACAGTGCGAAGCGCACGTCGCGGGTCTGGCCTTCCCGATGCAGGCGCCAGCCGTCGGGCGTGGCTGGCTGCGTCCTGACCGGGCTTTCGAGGTAAATCCAGGCCCCCGGTGCCAGCCAGGGCCCGAGCCGGGCCAAGGCGGGTTCCCAGAGATCGGCGTCGAAAGGCGGGTCCAGGAGAACCAGGTCGAAGGCTTCGGTTGCCGGGCGCTGCAGCCAGGCCAGTGCGTCCGCGACCTCCACCTGCACCTGCGCGACCTTCAGGCGCCCGGCGTTGGCGCGCAGGGCCTCGGCCAGGGCCGGGTCGCGCTCGACCATCAGCACCCGCGCTGCCCCGCGCGAGACCGCCTCGAAGCCCAGGGCCCCGGTGCCGGCGAACAGGTCCAACGCCCGCGCCCCCGGCGTGGCGGTCTGCAGCCAGTTGAACAGGGTCTCGCGGACGCGGTCGCTGCTGGGCCGCAGGCCGGACCGATCGGGCACGGCCAGCTTCGAGCCGCGCAGGTGGCCGGCGATGATGCGGACGGATCCGGGCGAGCGCTGGTTCATCAGGGAGTCCGGGGGCCGGGTGGTAACATCCGTCCATTGTCCGCGAAAGCAGCGCGATGTTCGATTTCCTGAAGAAAAAACCCGAGAAACCCGAGCCGGCCAAGCCTGCCGAGGCGCCCGCGCGCTCCGGCTTCAGCCCCGACGACCTGGCACGCGCATTCACCGTGCATCAGGAAGAGAAGGCCGCCCGGCTTGAGCTTGAGCGCGCCGAAGGCCGTGAAGCGATGCGCGGCACCCTGGGCGGCACGCTGTTCGCGCGCAGCCTGGGCGGCCTGTTCTCGCGCAACCCGAAGCTGGACGAAGACCTGCTCGACGAAATCGAGACCGCGCTGATCACCGCCGACGTCGGCGTCACCGCCACCCGCGAGATCGTCGAGCGCATGCGCAAGCGCATGAAGGCCCGCGACTTCGCCGACGCCCAGGCGCTGCTGACCGCGCTGCGCAACGACCTGCTGGCGATGCTCAAGCCGGTGGCCAAGCCGCTTGAGATTGATCCGGTCGCCAAACCCTTCGTGATCCTGACCATCGGCGTCAACGGCGTCGGCAAGACCACCACCATCGGCAAGCTGGCGCGCCGCTTCCAGCTCGATGGCCACAGCCTGATGCTGGCCGCGGGCGACACCTTCCGCGCCGCCGCCGTCGAACAGCTCAAGATCTGGGGCGAGCGCAACAACGTCACCGTGGTCGCCCAGGGCCAGAATGCCGACGCCGCCTCGGTCGCCTTCGACGGCATGCAGGCCGCCAAGGCGCGCGGCGTGGACATACTGATTGCCGATACCGCGGGCCGCCTGCATACCCAGCAAGGCCTGATGGCGGAGCTGGGCAAGATCCGCCGCGTCATCGCCAAGGTGGACGAACGCGCGCCGCATGAAGTGCTGCTGGTGATCGACGGCACCACCGGCCAGAACGCGCTCAACCAGCTGCGCCAGTTCCACGCCGCGGTCACCGTGACCGGCCTGGTGGTAACCAAGCTCGACGGCACCGCCAAGGGTGGCGTCGTGTTCGCGCTGGCGCGCGAGTTCGGCATTCCTATCCGTTTCATCGGCCTGGGCGAGAAGCCCGAGGACCTGCGCGTGTTCGATCCCGAGGGCTTCGTGGACGCGTTGCTGCCCGGCACGCTCGGGGCCTGAGTGGCGGACGCCAGGCGCAAGCGTCGCTGGCCTTGGATCCTGGCGGTATCCGTCATTGTGGTCAGCGTGGCGGCGCTATGGGTTGATCGTCAGCTGGAGCCGACCCGGCTCACCGCTACCGTACTGGCACGCGCCGGCGAGGCCTTGGGTCTTGAATTCAGCATTGACGGCACACCCGAGTACGCCCTGCGGCCCGAGCCGCGGCTGGTGCTTCCTGGCCTGAAGGTCCGCCAGCCCGGCGCCGAAGCGCCCTGGCTGCTGCGCGCGGAGCGGGCCGAAGTGTCGCTGCCCTGGGACACGCTTACCGGCGGCGATTCGCTGGTGATAACGCGTCTGGCGCTGGCGCGACCGGAGCTTGATTTGGCGGCCTTTTCGGCCTGGCAGGCAACCCGGCCGCCATCCGGACCGTTCGAACTTCCCACCTTTACCAATGGCCTGGAAATCAAGGACGGCCGCGTGTTCGCGCCGGACTGGGCGCTGGAATCGATCGCGCTGTCCTTGCCGACCCTGGCGCCCGGCTCGCCGGCCGCCGCCGACCTGTCCGGGCGCTTCGTGCAGGCCGCAATCGAAGTGAGCTTCGAGGGCGCGCTGGACGCGGAGCGCGCCGGGCTCGATACCCCGCTGGAACTCAACGCCAACGGTCGCCTGCGCACCGAAAGTCTGGACGCACCCTGGTCGCTGGCTTTGGCGGGCAGGCTCGATGCACGCACCGACACGACGACGCTCGACATCAGCACGCTGGATTGGCGCTCTGAATCGCCCCTGCCCGACCTCAGCGCCAGCGGCAAAGTCAGCTCAGGGGAAGCGCTTGCACTGCAGCTGCAAGGCGAACTGCCGCGCTGGCCCAGCGGCTGGCCGACGCTGCCCGAGCCGATGGCCTCGGCCACCTCGCCGCTCGCGTTCGAGCTGGTCTATGACGGTCCAACTGATCTGGTCGCACCGCTGGAACTGCAGCTGCGCCGCGACGACACCCTGCTCGACACCCAGCTGGTGCTCCCCGAAGTGCTGGCTTGGCTCGACGCGGACAGCGCAAACCCGCTGCCGCCGCTCACCGGCGTGCTGTCGACGCCGCGCCTGGTGATCGGCGGCGCCACCCTCGAGGGCCTGCGCATCACCCTGGACGACGCCCCCGCCCCCCCTGTGGGAGGGACTTCAGTCCCGATAGCCGAGAGCATCGGGACTGAAGTCCCTCCCACAGGGGGTGACGGCGATGAGTGAGTTCGCGCACCGCCTGCTGCACTGGTTCGATCGCGACGGCCGCCACGACCTGCCCTGGCAGCACCCGCGCACGCCCTACCGCGTCTGGCTGTCGGAAATCATGCTGCAGCAGACCCAGGTGCAAACGGTGATCCCGTACTACCTGCGCTTCCTGGACCAGTTGCCCACCCTGCCCGACCTCGCCGCCGCCGACGGCGACCGCGTGCTGGCGCTGTGGGCGGGCCTGGGCTACTACGCCCGCGCCCGCAACCTGCACAAGGCCGCACGCGTCTGCGTGGATCAGCACGGCGGCGACCTGCCGCGCGACTTCGAGGCGATGGCCGCCCTGCCCGGCATCGGCCGCAGCACCGCCGGCGCGATCCTGGCCCAGGCCCACGGCGACCGCCACCCCATCCTGGACGGCAACGTGAAGCGCACGCTGGCGCGCTTCCACGGCATCGCCGGCTGGCCCGGCAGCGGCCCGGTGGAAAAGAAGATGTGGGCGCTGGCGGAAACCCATCTGCCCGACGCGCGCCTGGCCGACTACACCCAGGCGATCATGGATTTCGGCGCCACCCTGTGCACCCGCCACGACCCGGCCTGCATGCTGTGCCCACTGCAGGACGACTGCGTGGCGCGGCGCGAGGGTCGCGTTGACCAACTGCCCGAAGCCAAGCCCGGCAAGCCCCTGCCCGAACGCCGCACCCTGATGCTGCTGCTGCGCGACGCGCGCGGTCAGGTACTGCTGGCGCGTCGCCCTGAGACCGGCGTCTGGTCGGGCATGTGGTCGCTACCGGAGGCCGGCAGCCATGACGAGGCGCGCGATTTCCTGCGCCCGCACGCGCTGGACCTCGACGACGCCGAAGCCCTGCCCCGGATCGAACACACTTTCAGCCACTACCGCCTGCACATCGAACCGATGAGCTGGCGCGTGGCCGACCCGTCGCCCGAGATCGGCGACAATGCCGGCCTGCGCTGGCAGCCCGTCGACCGCCTGTCCGAGGTCGGCCTGCCCGCCCCCGTCAAGAAACTACTGGGAAGCCTGACGCCATGACACGTACCGTTTTCTGCGAAAAACTCCAGCGCGACAGCGAGGGCCTTGGCTTCGCACCCTGGCCCGGCGCGCTGGGCAAGCGCGTGTTCGAACACATCGGCCGCGAGGCCTGGCAGCAGTGGCTGGTGCACCAGACCATGCTGATCAACGAAAACCGCCTCTCACCCATGGACCCCAAGCACCGGGCCTTCCTGGAAGTGGAAATGGAGAAGTTCCTGTTCGACGGCGGCGCCGACAAGCCGGCCGGCTACGTCGCGCCCGAGGCCTGACCCGCCCGCCCGCCGGTCCGCCCGGCA
This sequence comes from Arenimonas alkanexedens, assembly GCF_054781355.1. NCBI lineage: Bacteria > Pseudomonadati > Pseudomonadota > Gammaproteobacteria > Lysobacterales > Lysobacteraceae > Arenimonas > Arenimonas alkanexedens. The sequence goes on along the minus strand of NZ_BAAGUO010000001.1, from coordinate 567,084 downwards.
CGAGCTTGGGCACCGGCCCCGACCGCACGGCTTGCCTCGCCCGCCCGGCTTCCGATAGAATCTCGCGCTCGCTCCGGCCCCGCCGGACGTGCGTGAAAGCCAGCACCCTGGCCGAGTAGCTCAGTTGGTAGAGCAGGGGATTGAAAATCCCCGTGTCGGCGGTTCAATTCCGTCCTCGGCCACCATATTTGACGTTCGTCTCATGTCGAGAAATCAAGGGCCGCGAGCAATCTCGGCCCTTTTTCTTGGCTGGCGTTAGCGCACCCTCTTCTGTTCCATATCCTTCCCATATCCCCGCACAGAGGACCCCACGCGGCCCCTGAACGCGCTTCGGCACGCATTAGCCCTCACCAGACGGGAACGATCCCGAGGACCGCTTAAAAGGGGTTCTGAGACACAAAGTCCCCGCCGGGACTGGTTCACGACAAGAAAGGCATCCAGCAACGGGGGGGGCAAACCCGAGTGCCTGCCCTCTTCTAGGGCCGCCCTCAGGGAAGAAAGCCTAAGGAATGTTCGCGTTGCTATGCCCTTCTACCTGGGGTCATGATCGGGCGGGCGCACATGCCGGACTCTCGGGTCTCAGCGGGCGCGATCAGGGGAGCGCAGAATGACTGAAATGGCACACGCGAAATTCAACTTGGTATATGACGGTCCTGCGCTGCGAGAGCATCGCATGGAAGTCCGTGACCTTGCGCCCGCGCTCCTGGCTATGGGCGAACTGGTGGAACGTGCCAACGAAATTTTGAACGGCAACCAAGCGAAGGTTTGCGTCAATGTACACGCCTCTTTCAAACAGGGCTCGTTCGGAATCGATCTCGATTTGGCGCAGACCCTATGGCAGCGGGTTCTGGATATTGCCAACAGCGAGTCAGTGACAAACATCAAGCAGGTGGTAGAGCTGCTTGGACTGGTCACCGGCACGTACTATCTCGGCCACAAGAGCACCCAAGGGCTAATTCAGGTAGTCCGCTGGCTCCGTGGCCGCAGCATCCAAAAGATCGAGCCTATCGGCGATGGCAACGTTCGACTTTGGGTGAGCGACGAGCACCTGGATATCGAAGAGAAGGTGCTTCGGTTGCTTGAGGACTATCGTATACGCCGCGAACTTGAGAACCTCATCGCTAGACCCCTTGCCCGAGAGGGCATCGAGTCCTTTGCAACTGTGGACAAGGAAGCGAAGATCGTGTTCGCACATGTGGACGGCCGGGAATCCCACTATTTCTTCGCCCCGCCCGTCCGAGAGGAAACTCTTCAAGAAGATACTTACACCGCCAACCTCCAAGTCCTGAATCTCGCCTTTAAGGGCGACAATAAATGGCGCTTCACGGAGGGAGGGTCAGCGTTCTATGCCAATGTATTAGACAATGATTTCTTAACACGCGTTGCAACTAATCAGGAACAGTTTGCAAAAGACGATTTACTGCGAGCCAAGGTGCGAAGAACGCAACGCATGACTACGAGTGGACTCGTCTCTGAGTACGAAATCATTCAAGTTTTGGAGCACCGAAGCGCATCGCCAAAAGTGCAGCTAAACCTAGACCTTCCCAACACGCCACCGAAAGACGGGCGCGACTAGCAGCCAACCACTTTCTAGCAACAGGACGACCATGGACGAGCAGGAACTAATTGCAGCTGGTCGCGGCAAGTGGTCAAAAGCTGGAGTGCCCCACAAGGGCTGGCAATGCGTTGAGATCGAAGACTTAGGCGCACCCGATCAAACCTGTGAAATGTGCGAGGCGCGCGCCATCCGCTACGTGCATTACATGGCGCACCCGAAGTTTAATGAGGTGCTCGCCGTTGGTTGCGTTTGTGCCGGACACATGGAAGGTGATCTACCCGCCGCCAGAATCCGCGAAGCATCCATGCTCAGTCGTGCCGGCAAGCGAAAGCGGTGGACGACGAGAAAATGGAAGGTCTCTCAAAAGGGGAATCCGACCATTACGGCTGATGGATTTCGGGTCACCATCTACAAGAAGGGGATTGGCTTCGGCGCGACGGTTGCTCCAGTTCAAGGCGAAGACGTTTATCACCTGCGGCGCGTCCATCGCACGGCCAACATGGCGAAACTTGCAGGCTTTGATTTCGTTACTCGTCTTCTCCAAAGCGACTAAGCCATGCGCCTCGCATACATCGATGAAAACAAGTTCAGCCCCGACGCCCCCCAGTTTTGAGTAGCAATACGCATTGAAATGCAGTCAGGGGTGGCTGGCGATACTTGAATTGAGGGCAATTCCCGCACGTGGGTATTGATACAAGGCTTACGGTCGACTTCAACACCCCATGTCTGCGGTTCAATTCGGTCCTTGGCCACCATACAAAAAAAGCGCTTGCCAGAAATAGCAGACTCTTTTGGTATGAGTCTCTGCCTGACGCCACTCGCGCGCCGTAATGCGAAATTTTCTCGCCAAAACTCGCACCAGTCTCAACCCATAAGAGGACGCCTACCCACTATCGCGCCTTCGGTTACCGGGAGTTGGCGATGTCGGGTTGCAGCGAAGAAGTCTTGCGTGATCGTCTGGCCGGCGGGCTGCTTGGCCTGCTGGTGGGCGATGCCCTTGGCGTTCCCTACGAGTTCCACCCGCCGGGTGCGCTGCCGCCGGGCGACAAGATCGAGTTCACGCCGCCGGCCGGCTTCCAGCGCTCGCACGTCGGGGTGCCGCCCGGTACCTGGAGCGATGACGGGGCCCAAGCGCTGGTTTTGCTCGACAGCCTGCTGGCCAACGATGGACTCGATTTGCGGCACTTTGGCGAAGGTATCCGGCGCTGGCTGCAGGAGGGCCGCTATGCGGTCGGCGGCATGGTGTTCGATATCGGCAGCCAGACCAGTTCGGCCATCAACAATCTGGTGAAGGGGGTGCCGGCCGAGCGGTCCGGGCCTTCGGAGGAAAGTCGCAATGGCAACGGCAGCCTGATGCGCGTGCTTCCCTTGGTGCTTTGGCATCGAGGCGATGAAGCGGAGTTGATCCAGCTTGCGTCGCGCCAGTCGCTGCCCACCCATGGGCACGCGCGCTCGCGGGTGGCCTGCGCCGTCTACTGCCTGTGGGCGCGGGCCATGATCAACGACGTCGCCGAGCCATGGGCGCTGGCCGTGCATCAACTTCGAACGCTGTCGCCACCCGACCTGTTTTCCGCGCAGGAGCTCGAGCTGGTGCTTGATCCCGCGAACGCCAACGCAGCCAAGGGCAGTGGCTATGTCGTCGACTGCCTCTGGTCGGCCAAACAGGCCGTCGAGGAAACCACGAGCTACGAAGCCTGCGTGAAGCGCGCGATCGCGTTCGGCCACGACACCGACACCACGGCAGCGGTCGCAGGCGGTATCGCCGGGTTGCGTTACGGTCTGTCGGGGATCCCGGAGCGCTGGCGCGATGCGCTGCGCGGCGAGAATCTTTACCGCCCGCTGCTGGAGCAGCTGCTCGCGCATCGCCTATCGCTCTAGGCGGCGCTTGCGGCCTCGACGCAAGGCGGGCTACTCGCGATGGTCGGCAACGACCGGCGGTTCACTCTTCGCCTCGACCGGCGCAGCGGCGTCTTCGACCACCGCATCATCGCCCCGCTCGGGCAGCATCGAATCGAGCACCTCATCGCGCCGCACGAAGCCGTGGTAAAGCCCGGCACCGGCGTGCATCAACACCATCGCGAACAATGCGTAGGCCAGCAAGGCGTGGGCATTGCGCAGCAGGCCATAGGTCGCAAGGTCCGGCGCCAGCAGCGCCGGCAACACCCAGCCGCCGGGCAACACCACCGGCGTTCCGGCGGCGCCCTGCATCGCCCAGCCCACCAGCGGCAGCGCGAACAGCAGCGCATACAGTCCAAGGTGCGCGCCGCGTGCGGCCAGCGCCTGCATTTTCGGCAGGTCGTCGGGCAACGGCGGCGGCGGATGGCGCAGGCGATTGATCAGCCGCCACGCGGCCAGCGCCAGCACCAGCAGGCCGCCAATTTTGTGCCAGCGCACCGCGTCGTTCTGCCAGAGCGCCACGCTGTCCACCATCGTGGCGCCCACGAACACCATGCCGATGATCAGCACCGCCATCAGCCAGTGCAGCCAGCGCGCGGTGGCGCCGTAGCGCGAGGAAGAACTCATGGTGTGGCCTCCTGGCGATGTTCGCTGGCACGACGACGCAGCGACTCCGCGTAGGCGGCCGAGCGGGCGACAAGGATGGGGTCGTCGGAGGCTTCGATGCCCGTCGGCAGCACCAGCGGGTCGAAGTTGATGCCGTCGCAAGCACCGCCCTGCTGGGCGCTGGCTTCAGTAATTTCGACTACGCCGCCAATGATGCGCTGGCGATCCTCGGGCCAGGCCCGGGTGGCGTCGTCGGTGGCGTCGTCGGGCGCGGCCAGGGTGAATTCCATCGCCCAACGCACCGGCGCCTGCGCTACGCGCGCGCTGAACTCCTGCTGCAAGTGGTCGGCCTCATGCGGGCCTTCGGTCAGCGGCTGCGCGTCCGCCTCGGGCACCATGGCCCAGCGCACGGGCTGGCGCTTGCCGTCGGCATCCACCAGTACGAAAGCATTGATCGAGTGATAGCGGGTGGAGGCAAAGCTGCCCGTCGCCACGTAGGTCGACTGCCAGGCGCGAAGCTCGGCGCTTTCGGGATGCGCGGCGAAAAAGGCGCCCAGGCGCGCCGGGTCAGGCTTGCCGGTGGCGGGGTCCGGCGACAGGGCCTCGAGCATGCCCAGGAACTTCTCGGGCGTACCCACCGGCAGCACCGGCGGCGTGTTCATGGCGGTGCGCCACTGCTGGCCGTTCGGCAGCTCGAACTGTAGGGCAAGGCTGCGTACGCCGGCCGCCACATCCGGTGCGGTCGGGTTACCGCCACCAATGGACAGACGGCCCACGACCGGCACGCTGCCCGGTTCAAACAGACCGGCGTTCGAATAGGCCGACAGCGCGCCGTCCGATGTGAAGGTGCCAGCCACGCACAGCCCCTTGGCATGCGCACGCCGGAAACCCGGGTGGATGCCGCCACGCTCCTGGGTTTCTACAAATGCCTTGGGCGACAAGCCGCGGGAGCCGACCCAGCCGGCGCTCCAGGCCAGGGCGCCGGCGGCACCGAGCAGGGCCAGCGCGATGGCGGACAGCCGCAGGGCTTTCGCGCCTGATGTCAGGGGTGGCTTGGAATTCATGGCTATTCCGGCGCTTGGCGGTGCGGCGCACCTGAAACCAGCGGGCGCAGACTAACTGGGCAAGTGTAAAATCCACGTCTCGGCCAACGCGGGCACCCCGCCGCGCCGCCTGCCCGCCTCCTCCCGGACTCCAAGATGCCCAAGCCGACTCGCCCACGCCCCGGGCCTAGCGCCACTATTCCTGCGGAAAAGCTCGGCGAACCCCACGCCCAGCTCCGCGACAGCGCCGGCAAGCTGCTGGGCGGGATTGTCCGCAAGGACGGCGAATGGGTGCTGGGCCTGGATGGGAAGATCGCCGGAACCTCGGACAGCGCCGCCCAAGTGCTGGCCATTCTCAAGCGCGCGGCGGCCCTGCTGCGGGCCGAGGGCAAACAGGTTGACCTGGTCTTCTCGGCGCCGCTGCGTGAAGCCGCGCACGCCGAGGCCGCGGCCGAGGGCCTTGATTTCGACGCGTTCCAGGCGCGGCTGGCGCAGGAAATGAACGCCGCCAAAAAACCCGGCTGAACCGATTCACGACCTATCCATCCTTCCGGGCGCTACCCTAAGCCTCCCGGTTGCGTGGAGCCCCCCATGAAAACCCTGCCCGCCCTCGCCCTGCTGATGGCGCTTTCCGCCCCCGCCGCGGCCGAACCCGCGCAGCCGCTGCAGGCCGTGCCCGAGCTTGATCTGCAGCGCTATTCCGGCACCTGGTATGAAATAGCGCGGCTGCCGATGTACTTCGAGCGCCGCTGCGTCAGCGACGTCACCGCGACCTACGTGCCGCTCGAAAGCGGTCGGGTGGAGGTGCGAAACGCTTGCCTGCGCGACGATGGCGTGCGCATGCAGTCCAAGGGCATGGCCCGCCTGTCCGGCACCGAACCGGCCAAGCTCGAAGTGCGCTTCGCACCGTCGTGGCTGTCCTTCCTGCCGATGGTCTGGTCTGACTACTGGGTGATCGCACTCGATGAGGACTACCAATGGGCACTGGTGGGTGAACCGGACCGGAAGTACCTGTGGATACTGTCCCGTGACTCCGAACTCGACGCGGCCACCTTCGACATGCTCAAAGCCAAGGCCCGCGAACTGGGCTATTCGCTTGACGAGCTCATCGTGGTGGTTCCGCCCCGCGCCGACTGACCGGCCAACGTACGGGCTGGTATCCTCGACCGGTTCCCCACGCTTCCGGTGACCTTGATGCGAAACGTGAAATTCCTGGCTTTGCTGCTGCTGGCCGCCCTGCTGACGGCCTGTGCCGGCGGCGGTCCGCCCAAGCGTATCTTCCCGCCCCAGGCCAGCCTGCAGGAGCTGCGCGTGCAGCCCGACGGGCGTTGGTCCGCCAGCATCCGGATCCAGAACTTCAGCACGGTGCCGATGCGCTTCTCGCGCCTGGACGCCAGTCTGATGATCGCCGGCGGCGAAGCGGCCCGCTTCAGCCTCGATCCCGGCTTCAGCGTCGGTCCGGGCTCGAATGAACTGCTGACCCATGTCTTCCAGCCTTCCGATGCCGCCCGCGCCGCGGTTGATGCAGCCATCGCCAAGCGGGAAACCGTTCGCTACGTGCTCTCGGGCCGCATCGCCACCAGCGAACCAGAAACCGACAACCCCTTCGACTACCAGAGCCGCCTGAGCCCGATCCCGGGTCTCGATGGCGTACTGCGCTGAACACACAGGAACCGAACCAATGAATCGCTATACCGCTCCCGTGCGCGACATGAAGTTCGCGCTTTACGATGTCATCGGTGCCGACAAGCTTTACGCCCAGCTTGGCATTGAACACGCCCAGCGCGACCTGCTTGATGCCGTCATGGACGAGGCCGCCAAGTTCACCCAGACCGTACTGGCGCCGCTGAACAGCGTCGGCGACGAACACGGCTGCGTGCACGACAAGGCCACCGGCGCGGTCACCACGCCGCCGGGCTTCAAGGAGGCCTACGCGCAGTTCGTCGACGGCGGCTGGGCCGGCATCACCGCGCCCGAGGCCATGGGCGGCCAGGATTTGCCGGAAAGCTTCGGCGCTGCACTGAAAGAAATGATCGACGCCGCGAATCTGAGCTGGGGCAATTACCCCCTGCTCTCGCATGGCGCCACCGAAGCGCTCAAGCACCACGGTGAGGACTGGCAGAAGGAAGTCTTCCTCAAGAAGATCATCGCCGGCGAATGGACCGGCACCATGTGCCTGACCGAACCGCACTGTGGCTCCGACCTCGGCCTGCTCAAGACCAAGGCCGAACCGCAGTCCGACGGCAGCTACAAGGTCAGCGGCACCAAGATCTTCATCACCGGCGGCGAGCACGACTTCACCGACAACATCATCCACCTGGTGCTGGCGCGCCTGCCGGATGCGCCCGCGGGCGTGAAGGGCATCTCGCTGTTCATCGTGCCCAAGGTCAAGGTGGCCCGCGACGGCAGCGTCGGCGAGCGCAACGCGGTCTGGTGCGGCTCGATCGAACACAAGATGGGCATCCACGGTTCGGTCACGTGCGTGATGAACTTCGACGGCGCCGAGGGTTACCTGATCGGGCAGCCGAACAAGGGCCTCAATGCAATGTTCACCATGATGAACACGGCGCGCCTGGCCGTCGGCCTGCAGGGCCTGGCCCTGATTGATCGTGCGTTCCAGAACGCGCTGGACTACTCGCGTGACCGCCTGCAGGGCCGTTCGCTGTCGGGCGCGAAATTCCCGGACAAGCCGGCCGATCCGCTGATCGTACATCCCGACATCCGCCGCATGCTGCTTACCTGCAAGTCGCTGGCCGAAGGCGGTCGCATGCTGGCCCTGCACGCGGCCACGCTGGTGGACGTGCTCGAGCGCTCGAACGACGAGAACGAGCGCAAGGAAGCCGACGTGCTGCTGGGCTTCCTGACGCCGATCGTGAAAGGCCTGCTGACCGAGTGGGGCAACGAGTGCACCTACCACGCGCTGCAGTGCTTCGGCGGCCATGGCTATGTGCGCGAGTGGGGCATGGAACAGCTGGCGCGCGACGCCCGCATCACCACCATCTACGAAGGCACCACCGGCATCCAGGCGCTGGACCTGCTGGGTCGCAAGACCATGCAGCTCCAGGGCGCCGGCCTGCAGCAGTTCCTCAAAATGATCCAGGCCTTCTGCACCGAGCACGCCACCGACACCTCGATGACCGAGTTCGTGCTGCCGCTGGCCGAGATCGCCAAGCAGTGGGGCGAGCTGACGATGGAAGTCGGCAAGAAGGCGATGGCCAATACCGAAGAAGTCGGTGCGGCCTCGGTCGACTACCTGTTCTATTCGGGCTACGTCGCGCTGGCGTTCTGGTGGGCAAAGGCCGTCGCCGCCGCCGAGAGCGGTGCGCACCACTCCGCTGACTTCAAGACCATGAAGCGGGAAACCGCGCGCTTCTACTTCGCCCGCATCCTGCCGCGCACGCAGTCGCATGCGGCGGCCATGCGCAGCGGCAGCGCCAATCTGCTGGGGCTCGATGCCGCGCTGTTCGACAGCTAAGCAGGCGTTCGGCTGGCGACGTGCGATCGCCGGCGGGAACGTTCTGGTCATGTGAGGGAACTTTGAACGGCGGCGAATTTATTTCGCCGCCGTTCTATTTTTCGCGTTTACACTCGGCCCATGCCCCGATCGTCCCTGCCATCTCCCGATGAAATGAGCCCGCGCCAGCGCCGCGCGTGGATCCTTTTCGCCCTGCTGATGTTGCTGCTTATCCTGCTGTTCGACTGGAACTGGTACAAGCGGCCGGTACAGCTGGCGGTGGAGTCCGCGACGGGCCGCAGCTTCCGCATCGAAGGCGATCTCGACGTGAACCTGGCGCTGTTCCGGCCGACGGTCGTCGCGAACGGCGTAGTACTCGGCAACACCGAGTGGTCGGAACAAGACGAGATGCTGCGGGTTGAACGCGCCGAAATCCAATGGGCGTTCTGGCACCTTTTCACCGGCCGCGTGTACCTGCCGCAGGTGCGACTGACGGGTGCGGCGCTCCATCTCGAACGCGATCAGGATCGGCGGGCGAACTGGCGTTTCAGCGATGAGCCCAAGGACGATTCGATTCCGGCCTACTCGCCCGATATCGGCCAACTGTGGTTAACCGACAGCCGCCTTCGGCTGGTGGAGAAACCCTTCCGCACCGACCTGGCGGTCGAGCTGAGCAGCGGCCGCCCGGCGGACGGGGAATACTTCCCGCCGCTTCTGCTGAGCGGCACGGGAACACTTCGCGACAATGACTTCCAACTCCAGGGCCGCATCGATTCCCCGACGCAGCTGGCAGAGTCCGACGAGCCCTTCCGCATCGACTTGGAAGCCCGCGCCGGCGCCACGCGGGCGCGCGCCACCGGTTCGCTGGTCACCCCACTGCAGTTGGAAGACTTCGATCTGGGTTTCGAAATCAGCGGGGATGACATGGCACAGCTCTATCCCTTGCTGGGTCTCGCCATTCCCACCACGTCCGCCTACCAACTTGAAGGACGCCTGGCCCGCGTGGCCGAGGTCTGGAGCTACCGCGACATGCAGGGCGTGATGGGTGATTCCGACCTCGCCGGCGAGGTGATTATTGACGCCACCGGCGAACGAACCCTGCTGCGCGCCGACCTGCAGTCCGAACGCCTGGACTTCGATGACCTTGCCGGCTTCGTGGGTGGCCAGCCGCGCGTCGGCGAGGGCGCGCAGCCGGTGCAGGCGACGCCCGGGGCGCGCCTGTTCCCGGACAAGGCCTATGAAGTGGACAAGCTGCGAGCGATGGATGCCGACGTCAGGCTGCGCGCGCGTCGGGTAACGTCGCCCGCACTTCCGCTCGAATCCATGGATGGCCACCTGCTGCTTGAAGACGGCCTGCTGCGGCTGGACCCGCTTTCGATGGGCATCGGCGGGGGCCAGGTGGACGCCGTGATCGAGCTCGATGCACGGCAATCCCCGTTGGCGGCCAACGTCCAATTGACCGCTCGCCGACTGGAGCTTCCCAAGCTAGTTCCAGATTCGGCGCCGGAGAGTACCGGTCGCATCGGCGCGCAGATCGCGCTGCGCGGGCGCGGTGACTCCGTGGCCGACTTCATGGCGTCTGCCAACGGCGACCTCGACCTGGCAATGGGTCCTGGTCGGATTAGCAACCTGACGCTCGAGTTGGCGGGGCTGGATTTCGCCGAAGCGCTGCGCTTCATGCTTGGCAAAGACCAAGTGGTGCCGGTGCGATGCGGCTTCGCCGATTTCACGGTCGCGGAAGGCACCATGACGCTCGATAACTTCGCCTTCGATACCACCGACACCCTGCTGCTTGCCGAAGGCAGCGTGGACCTGGGCGAAGAATCCCTAGACCTGGTGCTTAGGCCGCGGCCCAAGGACGCCAGCCCGTTCACGTTGCGCTCGCCGCTGCGGGTGGGCGGCACCTTCAAGTCGCCGACTATCCGGCCGCAGGGCGGGCCCCTGCTGCTGCGCACCGCTGCGGCCGCCGCGCTTTACGCGCTGGCGCCACCCGCTGCCCTGCTGGCCCTGGTCGAAACGGGACCGGGCGAGAACGCCGACTGTCTGGCTCGCACCGTGCCGGAGTCCTGAAACGACGAAACCCGCCAATCGGCGGGTTTCCTCTTTCGCCTTGCCCCGGGGTATGGGCCAGGCTGACACGATTGGTCGGGACGGTGAGATTCGAACTCACGACCCCTAGCACCCCATGCTAGTGCGCTACCAGGCTGCGCTACGCCCCGATCGTTTGTGTTTCCCAAGCCGAAGCCGGGCTGGCGATTATACGGAATTTATTGCTCAGCGGCGCAGGAGCTGGAGGACTTCTTCAAGCTCCATGCGTACCTGCTTGACGATCTGGGCCGACATGCTGGTCTCGACCCGGCCGACTTCGCCTTCCAGGCGCTGGCGGGCGCCGGAGATGGTGTAGCCCTGTTCGTACAGCAGGCCGCGGATCTGGCGGATCATCAGCACGTCGTGGCGCTGGTAATACCGGCGATTACCGCGGCGCTTCACCGGCTTGAGGCTGGTGAACTCAGTTTCCCAGTAGCGCAGCACGTGCGGCTTGACGTCGCACAGCTCGCTGACCTCACCAATGGTGAAGTAGCGCTTGGCCGGGATCGGCGGAAGCTCTCGGTTACTGCCCGGATCCAGCATAAGCCTCCACACGCTCCTTCAACTTCTGTCCGGGACGGAAGGTGACGACGGTGCGGGCGGAAATGGGAATCTCCTCGCCGGTCTTGGGGTTGCGGCCGGGCCGCTGGTTCTTCTGACGAAGGTCGAAGTTACCGAAGCCCGACAGCTTGACCTGCTGCCCACGCTCCAGCGCTTCCCTCAACGCATCGAAGAAGGAGTCGACGAATTCCTTGGCCTCGCGTTTGTTCAAGCCAACCTGCTCGAACAGCCGCTCTGCCATCTCGGCCTTTGTCAGTGCCATAACATCCCCTGTACCCCGCCGTTGCCGGCGGCCATCATGACCTCAGCCGCGCACCGCAGTCCTTGGCCAACGCCTCGAGGGCGGTGGCGACGGCCTGATCGGCGTCGCGGTCAGTTAGGGTGCGTGAAACGTCCTGCAAAATCAAGCCCATAGCCAGACTCTTTGAGCCGCTCTCTAGGCCGGGACCGACGTAGCGATCGAACAGCCGGACCTCGCGCAGCAGGCCGCCAAGCGCGCTTCGCAGGCTGGCGTCGAGCGCCGCCCAGGGGGTCGCCTCCGGCACGACCAGCGCGATGTCCCGGCGGACGGACGGGAACCTGGACAGCTCGCCGGCCCGCGGCACGGCCCGGCTGGCCACGGCGGCCAGATCGAGCTCGAAGCCCAGCACCTCACCGTCCAGGTCCAGCGCCTTCACCAGGCCCGGATGCAGGTGCCCGACCCAACCGATCTCGATCCCGTCGCGCCAGACCGAGGCGCTGCGGCCGGGATGCCCGTGCGGGCGGTCGTCGGGCCGGAACTCGGCGCGGGCGCCGGCCAGGGCCAGCAAGCCTTCCACCTGGGCCTTGAGATCGTAGAAGTCGACGTCCCGCTCGGCCGAAGACCACTGTTCGGCCTCGGCCGGCCCGCAGGCCACCGCGGCGATGCGCGGGGTTTCCTGCGGCGCCGCTTCGGCCTGGTGGAAAACGCGCCCCAGTTCGAACAGGCGCACGCGACCCTGCTGGCGGGCCCGGTTGCGCGCCAATGCCGAGACCAGGCCCGGCAGCAGCGAGGTGCGCATCACGCCCAGCTCGGCGGTCAGCGGATTGGCCAGCGCGACGGCGCCGGCCTGCAGCTGCCAGGTGGCCAGCGTGTCGGCGTCAATGAAGGCGTAGTTGATCGCTTCCAGATAATCCTGGGCCACCAGCTGGCGTCGCAGTACGCCGTCGGCGACGCGGGCCTCACTGGGCGACACCAGGCGCACCTCGCCGGTGGGCGTGGTGGTGGGGATGGCGTCATAGCCGTGGATCCGGGCGATTTCCTCGATCAGGTCCTCTTCGATCGCGATGTCGAAGCGGCGGGTCGGCGGCAGCACGGTCCAGCCCTCGGCCGCGGCGGCGACCTGCATGCCCAGCGCGCGAAGGATGCGCTCGACCTCGGCGTCAGGCACCGACATGCCCAGCACGCGCACCAGGCGCGCGCGACGCAGCACCACCGGCGACGGCTGCGGCAGGTGCTCGGGCAGCGTGGCTTCGGTGATGGCGCCGGCGCGGCCGCCCATGATCTGAAGCACCAGGGCGGTAGCGCGCTCCAGCGCATAGCGCGGCAGCTGCGGATCCACGCCGCGCTCGAAGCGATGCGAAGCATCCGTGTGCAGGCCGATACGGCGCGCGCGACCGATGATGGCGGCCGGCGCGAAGTGCGCGCTTTCGAGGAAAACGCGCGTGGTGGCGTCAGTGACGCGGCTGTCCCAGCCACCCATCACGCCGGCCAGCGCCACGGCGCGATCGGCATCGGTGATGACCAGGAAACCGTCGTCGAGCCCGACCTCGCGCTCGTCGAGCAGCTTCAGCGTTTCGCCACCGCGGGCGCGACGCACGCCGACCGGACCGCTCAGCCGGTCGGCATCGAAGGCGTGCATCGGCTGACCCAGCTCGAGCATCACGTAGTTGCTGATGTCCACCAGCGGACTGATCGGCCGCAGGCCGGCGCGCCGAAGCCGCTCGGCCAGCCACAGCGGCGTACGCGCGGCCGGGTCCAGGCCTTCGACCACGCGACCGCAGTAGCGCGGGCAGTCAGCGCCGGCATTGAGCTCGACCGGCAGCGTGGCGTCGGCGTCGAGCCTGGCCTCGGGGATTTCCAGCGCGTTCACCTGCGCGCCCAGCGCGGCTGCTACGTCGAAGGCCACGCCACGGACGCTGAAGCAATCGGCGCGATTGGGCGTGAGCTTGAGTTCGAAGCAGGCGTCGGGCAGACCCAGGTATTCAGCGATGCCCTGCCCCACCGGCGCATCTGCCGGCAGTTCGAGCAGGCCGGAGGCATCCGCATCCACGCCCAGTTCCTTGGCCGAGCAGAGCATGCCCTGCGAGTCGACGCCGCGCAGCTTGGCCGCCTTGATCGCGATGCCACCGGGCAGCGTGGCGCCGACCGTCGCCAGCGGGGCCTTCAGGCCCGGACGCGCATTGGGCGCGCCGCAGACAATCTGCACCGTGCCGGCGCCGGTGGCGACCTGGCAAACCTGCAGGCGATCGGCTTCCGGATGTTTCTCGCAAGAAATGATCTCGGCGACGACGACGCCGTCCAGGCCTTCACCCAGCACCTGCGCGTCTTCGACCTCGAGGCCGATGGCGGTCAGGCGCGCGGACAGTTCGTCGCGCGTGGCGGCGACGGTGACGTGCTCCCTGAGCCAGCTTTCCGGAAATTTCATGATTCAACATCCATCTAGTTTTTTGTAGGAGGGCCTTCAGGCCCGAAGCTTTTCGGCGAAGGGCTTCGGGCCTGAAGGCCCTCCTACACAGGGGATCAGGCGAACTGCTTGAGGAAGCGGGTGTCGTTCTCGAAGAAGCTGCGCAGGTCATTCACCCCGTAGCGCAGCATGGCGAAGCGCTCGACGCCGAGGCCGAAGGCAAAGCCGGTGTATTTCTCCGGGTCGATGCCGCTGGCGCGCAGCACGTTCGGGTGGACCATGCCGCAGCCCAGCACTTCCAGCCAGCGCGTGCTGCCGTCGGGCTGCTGCCACGCGATGTCCACTTCCGCCGAAGGCTCGGTGAAGGGGAAATAGCTCGGGCGGAAGCGCATCTCGAAATCGCGTTCGAAGAAAGCGCGCACGAACTCGGCCAGCGTGCCCTTGAGGTCGGCGAAGCTGGAGGTCTCGTCGATCAGCAAGCCCTCGACCTGGTGGAACATCGGCGTGTGGGTCTGGTCGGAATCGCTGCGGTAGACCTTGCCGGCGGCGATCATACGCAGCGGCGGTCCGCTCCCATCGGCGACGGCTGCCCCCATGAAGCGCACCTGCACGCCGCTGGTATGCGTGCGCAGCAGGCGACCGTCCGGGAAGTAGAAGGTGTCATGCATCGCGCGCGCCGGATGGTGCGGCGGGAAGTTCAGGGCTTCGAAGTTGTGGTGGTCGTCCTCGATCTCCGGACCGTCGGCCAGTTGGTAGCCCAGTCGCGCGAAGATGTCGGTGATGCGCTCGAGCGTGCGCGACACCGGATGCAGGTTGCCCGCCTGGCCTCCGCGGCCCGGCAGGGTCACGTCGATTCGCTCCGAGGCCAGCCGCTGCGCCAGTGCGGCCTGCTCCAGCGCGGCCTTGCGGCCGGCAATGGCCTCGGCGACGGCATCCTTGGCGCGGTTCACCGCCTCGCCCGCCAGCTTGCGCTGCTCGGGCGCCATCGCACCCAGCTGCTTGAGCTGGCCGGTGATGCTGCCGGACTTGCCCAGCAACGAGACGCGCAGGGCGTCGAGCGCGTCCAGGCCGGCGGCGGCTTCAATCTCGGCCAGGGCCGAGCGGGTCAGGTTCTCGAGGTCGGTCATTCCAACATCCAAGTTTTTTTTCAGTGCGCTAAAACGAAAATGGGGAAGGACTCTCGCCCTTCCCCACTTCCTTCATGCCCGCATGCGGCTGGCCGCCGCGGGCAATGGCCTTACGCCGCGAGAGCGCGCTTGGCCTGCTCGGCGATCGCGCCAAAGGCGACGGGATCGTGGATGGCGATGTCGGCCAAGGCCTTGCGGTCCAGGGTGACGTTCGCCTTCAGCAGGCCATTCATGAAGCGGCTGTAGCTCAGGCCGTGCAGGCGGGCCGCCGCATTGATGCGGACGATCCACAGGCTACGGAACTGACGCTTCTTCTGCTTACGGCCGATGTACGCGTACTGCTGGGCCTTGGTGACGGCCTGCTTGGCAACGCGGAAGACCTTGCGACGGGCGTTGTAATAGCCCTTCGCGAGCTTGATGATTTTCTTGTGCCGGCGGCGCGCCGTTACACCACGCTTAACTCGTGCCATGGTTCATTCTCCTCAGAGGTAGGGCAGCTGGCGCATCAGACGACCGGCGTCCTCGGCCCGGACGTGATTCGTCTGGCGGAGGTTGCGCTTACGCTTGGTGGCCTTCTTGGTGAGGATGTGGCTACGGTTCGCGTGGCCTGCCTTGAACTTGCCGGAAGCAGTTTTCCGGAAGCGCTTGGCGGCGGCCCGATTGGTCTTGATCTTGATCTTCGCCATGGGTGTCCCTTCTTGGGTTCGTTGTTTACTGACCTGGGCGGTGGCTTGCGCCACACTTTCCGTCCTGCCCTTGTCGGCTTATAAGTCTCTGATTTCCATGAGGAAATCAGGACAGGTCCATGACGGCTTCGCCCGATGAACCGGGCCCGGATGCCGCACCGGGTGCCCGCCGGAGACCGGCGAGCCGCGAATTATGCAACAAAACCAAGGCTTTGTGTAGGAGGGCCTTCAGGCCCGAAGCTTCTCGGCAAAGAGCTTCGGGCCTGAAGGCCCTCCTACATTGCTTATTTCTTCTTGGGGGCGACCATCATGATCATCTGGCGGCCCTCAAGACGCGGGCGCTGCTCGATGACCACTTCGTCGGCCAGGTCGGCCTCGATGCGCTTGGCCATTTCCATACCCAGCTCCTGGTGGGCCATCTCGCGGCCCTTGAAGCGGATGTTGACCTTGACCTTGTCGCCTTCCTCGAGGAAACGGCGCAGGTTGCGCAGCTTGATCGTGTAGTCGCCGTCGTCGGTGGTCGGGCGGAACTTGAGTTCCTTGATCTCGACGATCTTCTGTTTCTTCTTGGCCGCGTTCGCCTTCTTCTGCAGGTCGAACTTGTACTTGCCGTAATCCATGATCCGGCACACCGGCGGATCCGCCGTAGGCTGGATTTCCACCAGATCCACGCCCGATTCCTCGGCCAGCGCGATTGCTTCGTCGCGCGTCAGCACGCCCACCATTTCGCCGTCGAGGCCGATCACGCGAACGCGCGGGACCCGGATGTCGAGGTTCTTGCGGTTGCCTTTGTCTGAAGATGAAGTATTGATTCGATTGATCCTATTGAGTGAAACCCGATCCGATCGCCTGACTCAGGCGACCGGGCCATTCTCCGCGTGCAGCTTGTCCAGGAAGTCTTCCAGCGACATCGTCCCCAGGTCCTCCCCGGACCGCGTACGCACTGCAATCATCCCATTTTCCTTCTCGCGGTCGCCAACAACCAGCAAGTAAGGGACTTTCTGCAGCGTGTGCTCGCGAATCTTATAGCCGATCTTCTCGTTCCGCAAATCGGCCTGGACCCGGAAGCCTTGATTCACAAGGGTTTTCCGAACCGAGTCGACCCAGTCGGCCTGGGCGTCGGTGATGTTCATCACCACCGCCTGCACCGGGGCCAGCCAGGCCGGGAAGGCGCCGGAGTGGTTTTCGATCAGGATGCCGATGAAACGCTCCATCGAACCGACGATGGCGCGGTGCAGCATGACCGGGTGCCGCTTGGTCGAGCTTTCGTCCACGTATTCGGCGCCCAGGCGGGCCGGCATCATGAAATCGACCTGCATGGTGCCCAGCTGCCAGGTGCGGCCGATGGCGTCCTTGAGGTGGTATTCGATCTTGGGGCCGTAGAAGGCGCCCTCGCCCGGCAGTTCCTCCCAGGCCACGCCGCAGGCCGACAGGGCGGCGCGCAGGGCGGCCTCGGCCCGGTCCCAGGTGGCGTCGTCTCCCAGGCGCGATTCCGGGCGCAGGGCGATCTTGATCTGCACGTTCTGGAAGCCGAAGTCCTCGTAGACCTTCAGGGCCTGGCGATGGAAGGCGGTGACCTCGGCCTCGACCTGGTCCGGGGTGCAGAAAACGTGGCCGTCGTCCTGGGTGAAGCCACGCACGCGCAGGATGCCGTGCAGCGCGCCCGAGGGCTCGTTGCGGTGGCAGGCACCGAACTCGCCGTAGCGGATCGGCAGGTCGCGATAGCTATGCAGGCCCTGGTTGAACACCTGCACGTGACCCGGGCAGTTCATCGGCTTGAGCGCGTAGGTGCGCTTCTCGGACTCGGTGAAGAACATGTTCTCCTTGTAGTTGTCCCAGTGGCCGGATTTCTTCCACAGGGAAACATCAAGGATCTGCGGGCAGCGCACTTCCTGGTAGCCCGACGCGCGGTAAACCTTGCGCATGTACTGCTCGACCACCTGCCAGAGCTGCCAGCCCTTGGGGTGCCAGAACACCAGGCCGGGCGCTTCTTCCTGGAGATGGAAGAGCTCGAGCTGCTTGGCGATCTTGCGGTGGTCGCGCTTCTCGGCTTCCTCAAGCTGGTGCAGATAGGCCTTGAGGTCCTTGTCGTTCAACCAGGCGGTGCCGTAGATGCGGCTCAGCATCTGGTTGTTGTGGTCGCCGCGCCAGTAGGCGCCGGCCACCTTCATCAGCTTGAAGGCGCGCAGCTTGTCGGTGCCCGGCACGTGCGGGCCACGGCACAGGTCGGTGAACTCGCCCTGGGTATACAAAGACAGGTCTTCGTTGGCCGGAATCGACTCGATGATCTCGGCCTTGAAGTGCTCGCCCATGCCCTTGAAGAAGGCCACGGCTTCGTCGCGCGTCTTGACGCTGCGGGTGACGGGCAAGGCCTCTTTGACGATCTTCTGCATCTCGGCTTCGATCGCCGGCAGGTCTTCCTGCGTGAACGGGCGCTCGTGCGCGAAGTCGTAGTAGAAGCCATTGTCGATGACCGGGCCGATGGTGACCTGGGTGCCCGGGAACAGCCGCTGCACGGCCTGGGCCAGCAGGTGGGCCGTGGAGTGGCGCAGCACTTCCAGGGCATCGGCGTGCTTCTCGGTGACGATCTCGAGCGAGGCGTCGTGCTCGATGCGGTAGCTGGCGTCCACCAGCTTGCCGTCGACCTTGCCGCCCAGCGCGGCCTTGGCCAGGCCGGCGCCAATGGAGGCGGCGACTTCGGCCACGGTGACGGGGTGTTCGAACGGGCGCTGGCTGCCGTCGGGTAGGGTGATATTGATCATGGGTGTTCCGGCAAGAAAAAAGGGCGCCAGGCGCCCTTCGCGGTCGCGAGGCCTGGCTGCACGTCTAAGGAGGGGAAGTAGTGCTCATGTCGCACGCTCGGCGCCGGTTTCCCGGGGCCACCTTGTCCAGCCACTAACTCGTTAAAGGTAGGCCCGGAGGGCCTGGGAGTCAATGAATACGGGCGTTTGCGCTGCCTTTGCTCCCGCCCGTAAAGCAGGAAAGCCAGGCATCGGCCTGGCTTTCTTGGTCCAACGCCACCTTCCTTTCCGGAAGATGGTGGGCGATACAGGGTTCGAACCTGTGACCCCTACCATGTCAAGGTAATGCTCTACCGCTGAGCTAATCGCCCCCGTGGGGGCCGGAAGTATAACGCGCCCATCCGGACAGGCCAAGCCCCGATCGCGCCGGCTGGCTACCGGCACTCGCGCTCGCGGTCGGCGGCCTTGTGCAGGTCGCGGCGGGTGGCGGCGACGCTGATAAGACAGGCGCGGCGTACGACGCGGTGCAGCAGCCCGTCGGTGTCCTGCGAAACGGCGGGTTCGAACAGGGCTTCATCGCCGGCCGGCTGCACAGCCATGCCGGTCAGCAGCCCGCTTGAAGCGATGAATACCGCGGCCAACAGCCCGCGCGTTCCGATGGTTCCCATGGCATCTCCCCTGCCTTGGGCGTCCGACCGCTGGGCACTCCGGTCCGGGTCAGGACGCTGCGATGACGGGTCCCCACCCGCCTGTGTCCTTTTGTAGACCCCTGCCGGAAGTAATGCAAGCCAGCAGGCTCAGGTCATCAGGCCTTGCGTGCGCAATCGGTGTATCTCGTCGCGGACGCGGGCCGCGTCCTCGAACTCCAGGTCCTGGGCGTGCCGGTGCATCCGCGCTTCGAGCTGCTTGAGCCGTGAGGCCAACTGGGCCGGGTCGAGCAACGAGTAATCGGTGCCCTCTTCCGCCACCTTGCGGCCCTTGCCGCGGCCCTTGGCGTCCTCGGGTTCGCTGCGGGCGCCTTCCATCACGTCTATCACGGCGCGCTTGATGCTGGTCGGGGTAATGCCGTGCTCGAGGTTGTATTCGACCTGGCGCTGGCGGCGGCGGTCGGTCTCGTCAATGGCCGCCTTCATCGAATTGGTGATGCGGTCCGCGTACAGAATGGCCTTGCCGCGCACGTTGCGGGCGGCACGGCCGATGGTCTGGATCAGCGAGCCGGTGGAGCGCAGGAAGCCCTCCTTGTCCGCGTCCAGGATCGCCACCAGCGACACCTCGGGCATGTCGAGGCCCTCGCGCAGCAGGTTGATGCCGACCAGCACGTCGAACACGCCCAGACGCAGGTCGCGGATGATCTCGACGCGCTCCACCGTGTCCACGTCGCTGTGCAGATAGCGCACGCGGACGTCGTGCTCGGCCAGGTAGTCGGTCAGGTTCTCCGCCATTTTCTTGGTGAGCGTGGTGATCAGGACGCGGTCGCCCTCCTTCACCCGCAGGTGGATCTCGGACAACACGTCGTCCACCTGGGTGCCCACCGGGCGGATCTCGACCTCGGGGTCGATCAGACCGGTCGGCCGCACCAGCAGTTCAACGATGTTGTCGCCGCACTTCTCGAGTTCGTACTTGCCCGGCGTGGCCGAGACGTAGATGCTGCGCGGCGCGCGGCGCTCCCACTCCTCGAACTTCAGCGGCCGGTTGTCCAGCGCCGACGGCAGCCGGAACCCGAACTCGACCAGCGTTTCCTTGCGCGAGCGGTCGCCCTTGTACATGGCGCCCAGCTGCGGAATGGTCACGTGTGATTCGTCCACCACCAGCAGCGCGTCCGGCGGCAGGTAGTCGAACAGACAGGGCGGCGGCTCGCCCGGCATCTGGCCGGTGAGATGACGGCTGTAGTTCTCGATGCCGGAACAGAAGCCCACCTCGGCCATCATCTCGATGTCGTACATGGTCCGCTGCTGCAGGCGCTGGGCTTCGAGCAGCTTGTTGGCCTTGTACAGCTCCTCCATCCGCGCCGTGAACTCGACCTTGATGGTCTCGATGGCGTCCAGCACCGTGCGCCGCGTGGTGACGTAGTGCGACTTGGGATAAAGGGTGTAGCGCTGCAGCTTGCGAATGAGGTGGCCGGTGAGCGGATCGAACAGGGCAACCCCTTCGATCTCGCCGTCGAACAGCTGGATGCGCAGGGCCTCAATCTCCGACTCGGCCGGATGCACGTCAATGGTTTCGCCGCGAACGCGGAAGGCGCCGCGCACCAGTTCGGTGTCGTTGCGCTTGTACTGCATCTCGGTGAGCCGGCGGATCAGCTCGCGCTGGTCAATGCGATCGCCCTTGACCAGATGCAGCACCATCCGGAAGTACTCGTTCGGGTCGCCCAAGCCGTAGATGGCCGAAACGCTGGCCACCACGATCGCATCACGCCGCTCCAGCAAGGCCTTGGTCGCCGACAGGCGCATCTGCTCGATGTGCTCGTTGATGTTGCTGTCCTTCTCGATGAAGGTGTCGGTGGACGGGATGTAGGCCTCGGGCTGGTAGTAGTCGTAATAGCTGACGAAGTACTCGACGGCATTGTTCGGGAAGAAGGATTTGAACTCGCCGTAGAGCTGGGCGGCCAGCGTCTTGTTCGGCGCCAGCACCAGGGTCGGCTTTTGCACCGCCTCAATCACGTTGGCCACGGTGTAGGTCTTGCCCGAGCCAGTGACGCCCAACAGGGTCTGCTGCGCCAGGCCGGCCTCGAAACCCTCGATCAGGCGCGCGATGGCCTGCGGCTGTTCGCCGGCGGGCTGGTAAGGCGCGATCAGTTCGAAGCGGTCGGACACGGAAACTCCCTTCGTGGGCAAGCTCGCAAGTATAGCGGGCGGCTGACATTCGGCCGGGATCCAGGCGCAGGCCGCAGCGTGCCAAAGGCGGACAGAACAATTCACGTGCCGCCAACACAATCAGCTCTGGCCGAGCTGGAGCAACTCGCATGCGAATCCGTCGAAACGGCTTCTCGCTGACCGAGCTGACGGTGACTGTGGCCGTGCTTGCGCTGGTAATGGCCGCGGCCATGCCCTCGTTCCGGGCGATACGGGAGCGCCACGCCGCCCTCGGCACCTCGCATAGCCTCACCGTGGCGCTGATGAGCGCGCGCATGGCGGCCATACAGCGCGGCCGGCCCGTCACGGTCTGCCCCAGCCAAAATGGACGGGAGTGTCGCCAGGACCTGATCTGGGACGACGGCTGGCTGGTGTATGCCGACCCCGGAAGGACAGCCCAGCCTGCCGATGCCACGGCCATTCTCTGGGTCGAGCAACGCGCACGTGGCCACGTTGCAGTCCGGGGCACCACGGGCCGGCACCGGGTGCGCTACCAGCCCACGGGCTTCGCCGGCGGCAACAACGCCAGCCTGCGCCTGTGCACCCGCGACGGAAGACACCTGGCTACGGTGGTGGTCAATGTCGGCGGAAGAGCCCGCAGCGAGTGGGTTTCGAGCGATCCACCCAGCCCCTGCCCCTACCTGCCCTGATTCAAAGCACTTGACCGGGGGAGCTTCTAGTTTAAAATGCCGGTCCCCGCCCGAATAGCTCAGCTGGTTAGAGCACTTGACTGTTAATCAGGGGGTCGTTGGTTCGAGTCCAACTTCGGGCGCCATATGTTTCATGCACTTAGGCCGCGAGCGATCGCGGCCTTTGTTGTTTCTGCGCTAAGCCAAACACGATTTGGTCACGAAAGCGCCCGAGTGCGCCTGAAGCCCGGCAATTGGCAAACGCTGCAGGCCCGAGGAATACATCCTCTTTCGGTTTCGACCACTCGACGACAGCTTGGCCAATGCGTCTTTAGATGATGGCTTCGGCGCATTCCCGAATCGCGCCAACCGATGCCAACTGCAAGCCTCGTTGCGACCACGAAAAATTTCCATGTCGCGAGATAAGCCCCGATTCCAACGTGACGAGTGTGGGCCACCTCTTCAGTCGGTTGAGGCGTCTGACGGTGAATGACCATGGGCGACAGGACGCGCGATTCGACACGGAATAGCAGGGTTGAGGCCGAAACGCGGCCGCAAATACGACTTGCTCGCCCTGGTCTTCGCTGCCAATCGACAGCCCGTTAGTACAAAGCCTACGCAAGTCAGTCGTCTCTACGCACGGCAATAGAAGCAAAGCCCGTCTCACCCCCTGAGCCGGCTCCAGGAGACCATCTCAGCAAGGGAGCTGACAAGTAGGGTTTGACTGCGTACAGTTGGATACACGCTGTGTATCCAGGATGTATCCATGAATGACTCTAGCGGGCTGCGAATACGAGTCGACTTGCGGCTGCGGCAAGAATTTCTTGAGGCGTGCCGAAGCCAAGATCGGTCCGCCGCTCAAGTTCTCCGCGACTACATGCGGGCGTTCATCGCGAACCATGAAGGCAATGCCCAAGCAAATCTTTTTGATGAAACGACGCATAGAAAGGACGTTGGTAAATGAAAAGCTTAGAAGCCACCAAAGCACCGCTCCTTCCTTCTGGAAAACGCTCTGGCTCGCTGGCGCACGAGCCAAGGAAGGTCCAAGTAGTCTCTTTGTTCTCGGGATGCGGCGGAATGGATCTTGGGTTCAAGGGAGGCTTTGAACTTCTGGGAAAGAAATACAAAAAGCATTCTTTTGACATCGTCTGGGCCAACGACTTCAACAGACATGCTTGCGAGACCTACGCGGAGAACGTTGGAAAACATATTCACTGTGGCGATATTTGGGAACTCCTTGGCTCAGTACCAGAGACTGCTGACGTGCTCATCGGCGGATTTCCGTGCCAAGACATATCTGTGAACGGAAAAGGGGCTGGAGTCGATGGCCGCCGAAGCGGGCTCTACCGCGCCATGGTCGAGGCGGTTGCAAAAACAAAGCCAAAGATCTTTGTGGCCGAGAACGTCAAGGGCCTACTGATGAAGCACAACGCAACTTCATTGGACAGAGTGCTGCGCGACTTTAAGGCTCTAGGCTACAACGTGACTTACCAGCTATACCACACCGCAGACTACGGGGTGCCCCAGAGCAGAGAAAGGGTTTTCATTGTCGGAACCGCGCCGGGAGTCCGGGAATTCGTGCCGCCTAAGGCCACTCACAGTAAGCAGGAACACATTACAGCGAGTGACGCCATTGGGGATCTCGCTCAACTTGATGAAGACGCCAAGTTCAGTCATATCTGGAGTCGAGCAAATAAGAGTGGTGAGCAAGGCAACAGGCGACTACTCGCTGACCGCCCGGGATACACCATTCGTGCCGAGTGCCACGGCAACATTCAGTACCATTACCAGCTACCTCGCCGGATCTCAATGCGGGAGGCAGCCAGGATCCAATCGTTCCCAGACTCATTTGCCTTTCAGTCAAAACTTCGGGAAACGGAGCGGCAAATTGGTAACGCCGTGCCGCCTGTGATGGCCTGGCACATCGCTGGCGCCGTCCTACGCTGCCTAGACAGCTAGTGTCGCTGGCTGGGAACCTAGTGACCTAGACCGCGACAGCCCATAGCAGTACCCTCGGGCAGCAATCACTGCTGCTCGGGGGGACTCGTGACAAAGCAAGAATTCGAAGCACTTCTGGAAAAGGTAGCAACCAAGCTTACGGACGAAGCCCAGCAAAAGCTGTTCGACTCTTCCAAGGCTTTCGAGTCGAGGGTCCGAAAACTAATGGCTGAGCTGGGGCAGGTCGAAATTAACTTTGATCCCCACCCATATGCGTTCCCGGACATTTCGGTCGGGGAGTTTGGGGTGGAGGTCAAATTCACCGTAAACGATACTTGGCGATGCGTTGCAAACAGTGTCCTGGAGACTGTCCGGGATCATGAAGTCAAGCACGTGTATGTGCTTCTTGGGAAAATGGGAAACACGCCTGAGGTCAGGTGGGCGGATTACGAAAAAAGCGTCATTCACGTGAGGACGTCACATGTCCCACGCTTTGAAGTTGAGCTTCTTGGCGACGAGGCCGGACAATCTCTCTTCGAAAAAATGGGCGTAAAGTACTCCGCCTTTTCACACATGCCCATGGAAGAGAAGATGGGCCATATTCGTGCTTACGCGCGTTCACGATTAAAGCCGGGTGAACGGTTCTGGTGGCTGGAAGACCGACCTGAGCAAGAGCACACCCTGAGCCTGCAAGTGAAGCTCTATATGAATCTTTCGCAGGAAGAGAAACGCAAGCTACGGGCAGAAGCAGCCCTTCTGTGCCCACAAATCGTAAAAGCATCCCGTGCGAAGAACAAGTATAACGATGCGGTCATGTATATCCTGACTTACCACGGCGTGCTATGCCCCCAGGCCAGAGACTTGTTCTCAGCCGGAAGTGTAGCTCTGCGTGCGGATTCTGAGCGAGGGGGCAATTACGTCGAGCGCGCCCTTCGGGATATCGAGGAGGAAATGCTGGATGCAGCAAAGTACTTGGAAGACGCCTTGTTTGTGGAGTATTGGGGCAAGGCGGTCAAACCTAAGGAGCGCATCAAGTATTGGCTAAAGCAGGCCGACTCAATGGCTCGCGACTGGACTCCCTCTGACAGCCTATTCCAATAGCAATCCTCGGCGGCATTTTTCAAAGCCTTTCTGTCGAACCTGATCAGCACTAGAGACAAAGTCACATGCCAAAGCTCAGATCAGTAACGATACGGCGTTTTAAGCGGCTGGCTGACATAGAAGTCGAAATCAATGACGTGACCCTTCTAATCGGCGCAAACAACGCGGGCAAGAGCAGTGTCCTCCAAGCTATTCACTTAGCAGTTTCAATTGCTCAGTCCGCTCGTTTAATTGGCGAGGGAGTTACTTGGCGACAGGATGCTTTCGAGCTCTCCCTGAACCCTGCGCAGCTCCTTTATTCCCCTGTTTCAGACGTTTTGTCGTTGGCGACTGGCGGTGTGTTACTGGAGGCAAGGCCGAGTCAGATCGAAATAGAGTTCCTAGATGACGCCGGCGATCGCTGCACCGTAAGTCTTCGACGCGGCAGGAACAGAAACATTGCTGTGTCGATTCTTGGACGAACCATCGGCGAGAGGCTCATGAGCCTCACTGAACCCTACACAGTCTATGCGCCAGGGTTGGCAGGAATTCCGAAAGAAGAACGCTACCTCTCGCCTGGCGTTGTGCGCCGCATTGTAGCTAGAGGCGACGCCAATCTCACGCTTCGAAATGTTCTTCGCATGCTGCACGAGAATGAGGAGGCTTGGGACGCATTCGTGCAGGACATGCAGTCTTTGTTCCCCGACATTTACATTGAGGTCGATTTCGACGCAGATACCGACGAAGCGATAGAGGTATTTATACAGTTTCCGAATGGACCAAAGCTTCCGATTGACGCAGTGGGCACTTCGGTTCTTCAAGCGTCGCAGATTCTCGCCTACGTATCGCTTTTCAAGCCGCAGATATTGATCCTCGACGAGCCTGATTCGCATCTCCATCCCGACAACCAGCGTGCGCTTTGCGAACTTATATTCCGGACAGCGAAAGCACGGGGCTTCCAAGCCATTATCAGCACGCACTCTCGCCACGTACTCAATTCGCTGAGCGGTAAGGCGGGCGTTGTCTGGCTGAGCAGAGGAGTAAAGATGGATGAGTCGGACCAAAACACTACGGCAGTCCTTCTTGATCTCGGTGCGCTCGATTCGGTTGACTACTTCGCAGACGGCCATACCAGGTGCGTCGTTGCTACCGAGGACGCCGATAAAGATGCGTTGAAAGCGGTCTTGTGGAGCAATGGTTTTGTGGAGGGGGATACCGAGGTAGCGTCTTACACAGGATGCTCCAAGATTGACGCAGCCTTGGTGCTGGGCAATTTTCTGTCGGACAAGGCCCCGCACGTTACGCTCGCCATACATAGAGACCGTGACTACATGAGCGACCCTGAGGCCACTCGCTTTGAGAACCGTCTTCAGGGTCAAGCCATTAGTTCGCTTCTGACCACCAACAGTGACATTGAAGGCTACTTCCTGAATGCAGAACACCTATCTTTCCTTAACCCTCCCCTGACTCCACAACGCGCTCAGGAGCTTATCGACTTGGCGACTCAGCAAACCAGCAATACGTCAATCGAAGCAATAGTCAATCAGCGGTCTCAAGAGGCGTATCGCAACCGCGCAAACGGAGGCGGAGCCCCAAATCAAGGTCAGATCGCTACCCAAGCATTCGCTGACTACAGTGCGAATCCCGCTCAGTACCGAAGGGCGAAGGTTGTACTAGGTCGGCTGACATCTTTAATACAACAGGAAATTGGCGCGAATCCGCGGGTTTATTTGCCATCGGAACACCTTCGTGCGCCATCATTTTCGGCTGTTGCAGCGGCTATCTGGCCGGCGGTACCGGCGCTAGGTGCAGCCGGTTGATTCTCATCATGCAACACCAGATCAGCTGCTTGGGCCTTGCAAGCCCCTGAACTGAAAGGGGCTGCTTATAGGCAGCCCCTTCGCCAACACGGCCTGGCAACTCCCAATGGCTAGTGCTTGGCCCACTGCCCTCCCCAGATGCCTGTTTGAGGGAATGTGACGCTGTTCACCAGGTCCAGGGTCACCTTGCTCACATAGCAGTCCCCCGCCCGGAAGTAGTGGTAGTCCAGCAGTCGAGCGCATTCGTCGAGTCGATCTGGGGGTACTTCGAAGGAGTGGCAGGCCGCCTCCAGACGCTCAAACTTCCTGACGGCTGTTCCCAGCTCAGGGCCGTCATGGGCCGTCCCCACCAGCGCGGCGAGTGCCGCCCAGAGCATCCGCTCGCGCAGAGGCAGCTCCAAGAACTCACGCGGCATCATCGGCGACCTCCATCGAGTCCAGAAGCTTCTTGTCCAGAGTCCTGGCCAGGAGGCTCAAGCTGACGGTATCCATGGGATTGGCCTTCGCCGCTTTCCAGGCACGAATGGCGATGACCACGCCTTGGAAGCGCGCCGCGATGATCTTCAAGGCCTCGACTGCCTTGTTGTGCTCGTCGAGGCGCATTGCTTCCGCCAGGCCGACGCCATTGAATGGCCTGGACGCAGCAGGCATGGCATCGACCCTGGTAACCAATGCTGCTGCCAGGGGCAGGTTCGAGGTGGACACAGCCCATTGGCCAAGGTGGGATGCCTCGGCTGGGCCGATTGCCGCCACCTGTTCCTGGTATGCCGAACGACGCAGGTCCCCAAGGGTCAGGCGATTGAGGGTCAGGACAGGAGAGGCATAGAACGGCTTCTGGCCGGTCGCCTTCGCGTGCGTCGCACCTGCATCCTTGAGCAAGCCGTCGAGCTCGCGCTCGGCGTTCTGCCGAATGGTCAGCGTGGCGACTCGAATCTCTTCGGCCTCAATGCGACGGCGGTCATTCGACGAGATGGACGCCGTCTTCCAGCGGTTGCTGATCTCGGCCTTGCGTGTGGCGACGTCGCGTTCCAGGCGCTCGATGGCCTTGATCGTGCGCGAGTGGATGGCATCAATGGCAGATGCAGCTTCGAGAAGTTCCTTGGCGCCCAGGAAGGGGCGGTCGGGATGGAGGGTGTTGAACATGGCGTGCTCCTGAGGGGTCATGGATCGATCCCTGGTCGCGCTACCCGTTGCAGGTAGCCAGCACGCCCTCACCCGAGGACAGGTCGACGCGCCATTGGCCGACCAGGTACGTCTATTCGGTCGCCTTGACGACTGTTTGTAACCCCACGTTTGCCATGCCGTGTTTAGGCAGGGGGCAAGGGGCGCACGGTGCTAGAGCGCCATGCCCCGAATCCCTTCCGCTACCCGACTACCCATTAGATGGGCAGGAATCGACCTGGGGTGCTGGCAAGCCACTGGGCCTCAGCGTGCTCCCTGGCTGCCGCCTCCCAGGCCTGGACCGTTAACCTGGGGATCGGCCCCACGCAGGTGTTCTGGCAGAGTGCCGCCAGGGCCTTCGGGCCGCCCAGGGCAGCGAACGTAAGCGGTGCGGTGGCCACCATGGCCGCGATGGTCTTATCGATCAGCTCGATCTTGGCCAGGGCCTCGGCGGCCGTCAGGGACTTCCTGGGAGCCTCGGGGGCACTACGCCTGGCCATTGTCATGCTCCAGGACGCGATGCTCAGCCTGGGCATACCTGACCAGGAGCTGCTGGAGGACCTGCCGATCCTCTGGGGCCATTGCAAGGAGGGCATCTGGATCCAGGCCAGTCTCGCGTTCCACCTTGACCGCAAGCCTGTCAGCCATCTGGTCGCCATAGCGGAACTTGAGCAGGACCTCCAGGAGGCGATCCGACTTCTCGATCGTGGCCCTGCGGTGGGCCTCGCCCAAGAGGTCATCCAGGGCACGCTCGACAGCGCTGTCCCAGTCCTTGGCGAACTCCAGGTCCTGCTTGCGATGGATGTAGGCCAGGTTCCTGCTGATGCCACAGGCCTCAGCCGAATGCTTCACCGAGCAAGTCTCCTCCAGGACCTCAAGGAAACGCGCTTTCACGCCAGGGGTGAACTTGGTCAGGGGAGACAGGGCATTCATGGCTACAGTTGGTCTCAGGCTTGCACGACTGTTATTTAGCCGTGTTCTGCCTGATACGCATGCCCGCGAACTGCATCCGAATCATGGCCTTGGTGCCCTTGGCAGCCCGATCAATGATTGGAGAGGCAGAGATAGGCAGCCAGGCCTCGCGCGCGAGTGCCAGGGAACGCTCAGTTTGACGTGCTCGACCAGGGTGAAAGTACGAGTTAATGGAAGCACGAACTTGGTTGCAGGTTGCGGTCTTATAGACAGACCGCAACCGCAGCAACCAGAGTGTCGAGCGGTTGCGATGCTTCGCAACCACTTGGCCGAATGGAGCCTAAGTCCTTGATCCGGCTTGGTTGCGGACACCGCAACTAGGCGCCGCAACTGCACAGAATCCTTAGCAACAAATATCTGCCACCAGGCCTAGCTCGTTTCATCTACAGCCATATGGACGGCAAAGGATCCTTTGGGGTTCGCCGCATCGCGCTCCAACCAGATGCGACTGCCGTTCGAACTCACACTGGCATTCTCGAAGCCTTGGCCAATCAGCTTCATAAGGTGATGGCGTGAAGTACGCGCAACGGTGCCAGTGCGAGCCACACGTTCGCTCAGCAAATCCATGAACGAAACGCTACTCCTATCTCCCAGCCACTCGACAATCCAATCGAGAACCAGCCTTCCCTGAAGGAACACTTTGTCGGACGTTGCCCTAGCGCGGGAGGATGGGACAAGCACCAATGACGACGTTGAGGTCCCGCTGCGCACAACGAACTCTCGCCGCACCATCTCCAGCTCGGTAATTTGCCCTTGCTCGTCGTTCTTCTGCTTCACAGCGTAGAGCGATACGAAGCTCCGACCTTCCACGTCTTCCTTCTTGGCTTGAATGGACGTATCAACGTTGCCCCTGATAGCGAAGGCGCCTCGCTCTCCCTTCCCTGGGTCCTTGCCTGTGTGGTGAACAACGAGCACCGTTGCCCCAGTACGATTGACCAGCGCTTGGGCACGCTTGAAGTACTTCGCCATATCCGTGTTGCTGTTCTCATCAAAGCCCGTCGACGTCTGCGACAAAGTGTCGATCACAATCAACTGAGGCGCGGCGACCATTGCTCTATCGGCGATAAAATCCTCGAAATCAGCACTCATCGTCCCGTCTGCCAGCGTGATCTCGTGCGTGAAAAGCTGGAATGAATTTGGCGGAGAGGAAAGCTGGTGTTCTTGCAGCCATGCCTGTACGCGCACGCCAAGTCCTGCAGCGCCCTCTGCGGCAACAAAGAGAACATTGCCAGGGATGACAGCTTTCCCATGCCAAGAAATTCCCGAAGCCATAGACAAGGCAATATCCAAAGCAGCGAAACTCTTTCCTGCTCCCGGCGCTCCAAACAGCACTGCGACAGAATGCTCTTGCAAAGCTCCTTCGACAATCCACCTCGGAGGAGGCATGTTCAGGAGATCTTCGATCGTCAGCACTCGCCAGTCGCGCCGGTGCTTTTTCGATTCAGCACAGATGCCTGCAGGCGGAATTTCGACGACTTCGAAATCATCCTCCGGCTCTTGCTTGTCGTGAACAACCAAGCCCCTGTCCAGCAGTTGCCGGAAGAGATACTTCACAGTCACGCCGCCATCGCCAGCTGTCAGGCCACTCCACTTGTAGGCGATGACCTCGGCCGAGTCTGCGTAGTCAGGCGCAGACGTTGACCACTCGGTGAACTCGCCAAGTCCCTCCCCGTTGGTGGCGTGATGACAAGCCATCATCATGTTCATCCACTCAGAGTACTCATTCCACTCTGACGCATCGAGCTGCACCAGATTGGCCGCCAGCATCCTTGGGGTGAGTTCGCCCCCACGGTCACTCTGACCGCTCTTCGCCTGCTTGCGCTCCAAAAGAGACAGAAGCGCGGCGGGTGCGTCAGGCGCGAGTTCAGGCTCGTACGCGTAGTAGTTCGATTCGTAAAACTTTCCATTGGGATGAATCGAGCCGGGAGCAACAACCTGGCCAGCCGACTTGAAATCGATGCCGGGATACTCCCGAAGGTTCGTCAGCAATGGCATCCCTTCAGGCCTACGCAGGAAGTAGTGCGCGCCACCCGATCCAGTTACGGTTCGCGGGCACCTCGAAAAATCCAAGTCGAGGTCGATGAGAAGCTTCGCAAAGGAACTCTCGCCCCCGTTTTTCGGATCCACGTCTACGATGAGGTCTTTCGGACCGAGCCTAACACCAGCATTCGCACCTCCCTCTACCGCCCGAAGAACCGCTTCATTGTCAGTGGGGGCATCTGACCATCCCAGCCGCACCGGAGCCTTGCTGCGCGGCCGGAGTTCGACCAACGAGTAGCCCGCCGCGACCAAGGCGAGAAGGTCTCGATTCGAGGGGTTACGCGGTTTCTCGATTGCTGCATCATCGATAGCGAAGTCCGTGTCCATGGCCTTCTCTCCCGCCCACCTTGGCCGCTCACCAAGGTGGGCTTCTCCTTTTTGGATATCCATTAGCGACTCCCCTTCAACGCCGAGTAGGCACGCAGGTCGCTCATTTTGTAGCGCACCGTCTTGGAGCCGAGCCGCACGAAGACTGGGCCACAGCCTGGTCGACTGACGCCGTAGTGACAAAGAGTGCTGTACGTAAGACCCAAGAACAGCGCCGCCTCCCGGCGGTTGACCAGGGTGTCTGGATGGAGCCTCTGCAACTCTTCGAGCGCCATTCGCTCGGGAAAAGTCTGGTTCTGCATGGGATTGGCCTCTAGGCTTCGCATGCGGCTTTGTCCGCGCCTCCCTCCCACGCCGCAAAAAGGGTGGGGAGGCGAGACATTTCCCAGCCCTGGGGAAATTCGCTGGCCAGTCTTCCGCTCGTCTGTGCGATGTGCGCGGGGGCCGAAGTCTAGAGAAGTCTTGGGGCGCGGCAGACGCTTTTGTCTGCCGGTGCGTGCAGCTTACCGCGACATGCTGAGAAAATAAACTATCAAACTAGGCTTGCCGTTCCATGCGACCCAGGCCATTCGATGACCTAGGCCCCAAGACTGCTTCGCCATCGCCGTCGATCATTGACTGAGCGTGCTTGGTTCGTCCTCGGCGAGCCTCGGAGGCCACTGGCCAGGCGTGTGGTCGAGGCCAAGGCGCTTGAGGATGTACGCCGACGCACGCGTTTGGTGAACCCGCAGGTGCTCCACGCTCGGCGCGAGATACCCCATCGTCACCGAGTCGGCAGCGTGATTCAGCAGAAACTTGAGTTCAGCCACCGGGACCCCCGATTCCAGTGCAAGGGTGGCGTACACATGGCGGAGCGCGTGACCTGTCAGTCCCTCCAGCTCGGACTGCTGAACTTCCGCCACTCGCCCCGTCTTGCCGCTAGATGGGAAAAGCCACGGCGACGTGCGATGCGCTAGCAGGCTCTCCTCCATTCGGGTTGCGACGAGGTCGCAGAGAGGTTTGGAGAGAGCGAGGTCGAATGCTCTCGACGTGCCTCCTTTGGGGTTGGGCACGTGGAGCGTCCCGTCAAACCCATCCACGTCGTCCAGCCTGGCTTCGCATGCGGCTGTCCTGCGCATTCCCGTCAGGATAAAGAAGAGATGGAGGTCGCGGCGGACGGGATTGTCGAGTGCCAACACTGCTCGGCCCCATCGCTTCAGCTTATCTGGCGCAGCTTCGACCTTCCGCCGTTTCTGCCCATGATAGTCCACGTTGGCCGCGGGATTTGCAGGAAGGTCCGGGTGCTCGCGGAGCCCCCGGTTGTAAATGGCGCGGAAGACGCGGAATGTGGAGTCTGCCGTCGTAGCCCCATTTTGCCTTGTAATTTTCGCGTGCCGCTCCCGAACTGCGGCGCGGTCGGTGCCAAGCTCAACCAGGGGACGATCCATCCAGTCAGCGAGGTACTGCCCACAGTTGTAGCGGTAGCCCTCGACAGTCTTAGGCGACAGCGTCTTGGCAGCGAGGTGAAGTTCGAGCGCTTGGCGGACTGTGATTCCTTTCGCCCTAGCCTTCCGCCGCTCCTCGTTCGGATTGGCACCTGACCGCATGGAGACCAGCGTCTTTCTGGCGAGGTCGCGTGCGTCTTTGGCCGAGATGGCGGGATGGTCTCCGATCTTGGCCCTGACCTGCTTGCCGTTCACCAGTGATTGAACGTAGTAACTGCGCTTGGTCGGGGAGACGATGAGATAGAACCCCCTAAGCTCAGTGTCCGCGTGCAGGTCGGTCTTACCCTTCTGCGGGGTTGGAGCCTTTTCTGCCAGGCTCTGTGTAATCTTCGATTTCATGCGCTTCGCTCCAGGTTGGCGGTCAAGCCCGGAACACGCTTTCGGTGCACAACACACCGCAACGTTCCGGGCCAAACCATCTGACTCGAAGCTATTAAGTCGCGTTTTTTAAGCCCTGTAAGCCCGTGTTTGCACTGCTTCGCGAATCATGGCGCAGCTACGATCCGCAGACTGTTAATCAGGGGGTCGTTGGTTCGAGTCCAACTTCGGGCGCCAGATAAAATGAAAAAGGCTCGCATTGCTGCGAGCCTTTTTTATTGCGCGGAATCAGACCCGACTCCCGTTACCAGCATTCCGCCGGAGAAGCCGAGCCGGACACCGTCTGGGCGCCCGCCTGGCTGAGGCTCAGCGTGGCGCACTTGGTGTCCTTCGACGCCTGCTGGCCCTGCGGCACCGCGCGGAGGCTATAGGCCCCGGCGGTGGGTGCCGCGGTGAAACCGAACGTGTAGAAGACCGCCAGGTCACCCTGACAGGACGTGTTCGGAATTACCGCACCCGCATAGGACATTTCCGTCGTGTAGTAGCGCTCCATGAACTGCGCCATCTCGGTCAGGCAGGCGGTGGCCGCCGCACGCCGGGTATTGACGGTGTAGTTGATGTAGGACGGATAGGCAATGGCCGCCAGGATCGCGATGATCGCCACGGCGATCATCAGCTCGATCAGGGTGAAACCTCTCGCTTTACGCTGCTTCATGGATCAGTCCTCTCCGATGACTTCACGCCACTGCAGGCGGCGGGCATCAATATCGCCAGCCTGCGGCGAGGCGGGCACCGTGGTGCACTGGCCGTTGGAACCGCAGACCAGGATCAGGTCGTCGATCTGGGCGGACTCGGTCGGCATACCGATGCCGGGATCAATGGAACCGATCGGCAGGCCGCCGTCGGTCACGGTGTCGTTGGTACCGTCGCCGTCGCCGTCGAGGTCGAAGAACGAGCTGGAGCCGGTACCCCCGCCGTTCGCGGGACTGGTGCCCGTGAACACGTCGATGGCGTTCAGGAAGCCCGAACCGCCGGCCTCGCAGCCGTTGCCTTCCGACGGGATGATGCTCGAGACATACACCGCGCGTCCGTTGATGCGCGGGCCACTGACGATGCGCTCGCCAGCGGTCGGCTCATCCAGATCCACCACCCAGCCCCTCACGCCTGAGGGCAGGCTGGCACTGGCCTGGAAGGCCCTAACCACGCGACCGTCTGCCAGCGCGCCGACCTGGGCGATCTCGCGAACCACCAGGTCATCGCGACCATCGACGACCGGGGTGCTGTCATCAATCACGCCATACCAGGACTGGATCGCGGTGGACGAGAGATCGCCAAACGAAATCAGCTTGCCGGTACCGAAGGTCAGCCAGATGCGGCCGTAGCCCGCCTCGCGAGCAAGGGCAAGACCACCGGTGATGGGCTGGCGGTTGCCGCCGGCGTCCGTCGCGACAAACAGCGGGGCACCGGAGAAGGCAACGGCCCAATCGGTCGGCACGGCCGACGACAGGTCGAACTTCCAGACGTTGCCCAGCAGGTCGCCGGCGTAGACGTAGTCGACCTTGCCATCGCCGTTGAGGTCGGCGGCGCGCGGCGAGGAAAGACCATTGCCTGAGGCAGTGGACGCCGTGATCTTTGCCAGCTGCACGCCCGTGGTCAGGTTGTAGACGTAGAGCACGGCTCTGCCGCTGGTGCTGTCGATACCGTTCGGGACGATGGCGATGAGCGCATCGTTGTTGGCCCGGACAATCAAGGGCAGACCGAGCACGTGACCCATATCGTTGTCGGCATCGCCGGTCTTGTCCCACATCACGTCCGCATTGACCATGCCGTCCGGATCGCTCACGTCCAGGGCAAACACGCCCTTGCCGCCGCGACCCAGCGAGCCCACCAGATAGTTGGTACTGGCCTGCAGGCGGTTGGTGGACAGCGCAACCGGCCCGTCCACGAAGAAGCCGTGGGTGTAGGCGGGGTCACTGATGGAGTTGAGCTTGGCCCAGTTGATGCCCTTGGGAACGTAAGAGAACACCACGTTGCCGGTCAGTGCATCAATGCCGTGCAGCATGCCGTCGTTGGCGCCGACATAGAGCATTTCAGTGTCGCGGGTGTAGACCGGCGACGAGTTGATGATGTCGCCGAACACCGAAGAGCGGTTTCGCAGCACACCACCCGTCGACAGCTCCGCGCTCTGGTTGCCCTTGACGTAGGCGGCATTGTTCAAGCCCGTCACCGGGGCAGCACCCGTGGCGCGCGTGAGCAGCAAGGCCTGAGCCGCCGTCGGGAAGGCAGCACCCTTGGGCGAACCACCCCAGGTGAGCACGGTCCGATTGCGGTGGTCGTTGGCCGTGCCGGCATCGGCATAGCTTGCGGCGATCCGGGCGCTGACGCGCCAGGCCTCGCTGGCCGAGATGCCGCCAGCAGCGGTCACGTCACGCGCCACCAGGTCACCGGTCCAGACGCCCGAACGATAGGTCGCCTGATAGGCACGGGTGTCGGACTGGAAGGTGGAACTGTTGGTCGCCACGTTCGAGCCGGACGCCAAGCGCGCCTGAATCAGGCCCAGCACGCTGGTGATGGCCTCGCGGAACTTGTCGGCGCTGGTCGCGGCGATGAAATCACCGCGTCCATTCACGGCCGCATGCAGCAGGTCGTCGATGCGCCTGGCGTTGTCAGCGTCGGGGTTGGGCCAGTCCACTGCAACGCCATTGATGCGCGGTCGGCCGTCGCGAAGCACCTGCGCCACCGAGGTCTGGTCGACTGTGCCCTTGAGACCGATGGAAATGCCGAAGGTGACCATGTGCTGCCAGAAAGCCGGATTCTCGGCGCTGGTCGGGATGATGTTGTCCTGGTCCGGCCGCAGGTCGGTCTTCCAGTACTTCATGGCGACGTCGGCCAACGTGTCGGTCCGGTTTGTCCCCGAGTTGGTGTCGCGGAACGGATGCACCCTGGTGTAGCGCACGACGTTCGAATTGTCGGCCGGGTTGAGGATGGCGTCGCCGGACTGACCGTCCTGGTCGCCGATGGTTCGGGTATCGATACTGCCGTTCCAGAAACCGTCGGTGGTCAGAATGGCGAAGTTCTGGCGGCATTCAAGCTGGTCGGACGCCGCCGCCGGGCCATACGGGCCAGAGGCCGCCGTGCTCGTGAAGTATTCACCGGTGTCATACAGCGCAGCGCGGAGCGGCGTGCCGCTCCGGCCCCTGGCGCCAAACAGGCTGCTGAACCAGGTTTCGCGGGACGTGCCCTCGAACTTGCCGTCGTTGCCATCCTGAACCGGGATGTTGAAGTTGCTGCGGTTCCAGATGCTGCGGTAGCCGACGCGGACGTTGTTGCCCAGCTGGTTGAAGGCCTCGCTGGCACCGGCCTTGGCGATCTTCATGCGGGTGCGGTGGTAGGAGAACCAGGTGGCGTAGTTCTGCAGCTCGGCCGCCATATTGCGGCCGGCCACGGGCTGGGCCAGGGTGCAATTGCCCCAGTTAATGCCACTGTTGGTGCCGCAGCCGATAACGTCCTGCTCGGTGTAGGTGACGCGCAAGTCGACATTGTCGTAATCGCGGGACATGCGAACGCGCCACTGCCCGGCCTGCGCGTTGGTTATCGAGCAGAGCTGATTAGTCGTATTGGTGTCTCTGTCGCAGACCTCGTCGCCAGAGGGGTTATAGACGCGCAGCCGCACTCTGCCGGAACCGCCGGACGTTCGCGCGGCGAAGGTGGCTCCGGCAGTGAGGTCAAAGTAGTAGTTGGATGTGTCGTCATCATCAAGATCGTCACGGGTGAACACGACATTGCGTGGACCGCCCGCCGCCACGCCGGGACCACCGTTGCTCGTCAGCTCGCTCCGAACGATGTAAGGCGTGCCGCTGAGATGGTGGACTTCGTAACGGTAGTAGTTCTGCGTGGCGCGCAGGTAGTTGGTGGTGGTGTTGGTGGGGTCCTTGGGGACGTAGTACACCTGAATGCCACCGCAGACCGCCGTGCTGCTGCCGTTATAATCGTAATTGTCGCAATCGCCATTGACGGTGAGGTCCACCGTGTCGTACTCACCACCGGCGCCTGGGCCGGCAAAGTTGAACGAACCGAATACTTCGTTCATGCTGGTGCCGCCGGTCATCAGCGACCCGTTGGCGCTCTGCCAGGGCCGGTACTCAGTGGCCGGATTGTAAAAGACCGTATTGCCGACATAGGCGCCGTCGGTGATGTTGAAGCTACCGGTACAGCTGCCGTTATTGGCGCGCAGACAAATCGTCGGAATGTCCGGATTGGGCATTTCGTTGAACGCCATGGAACCCGAGTCATCCAGGATGAACATCAGGTTCGGCTCAACGTTGCCGGCACCCGTCTGCAGCGGGTAATCCGGGAAACTCTGCGCGAACGTGGCGCTGACCGGAGCCGCAAGCAAGGTGGCGAAGAAGGCCGCCAGGATGGTCTTGGACGTACCGGCGGAATTCATAGACTTATTGGCATTCATATCGATCACCCGCCCGTAGGAGCCTGGTATGTGGACTGGAGCATCACTTCGGTACCGTTATCCATGCGGCTCAGTACCGTGATGCGGAAGTAGCGACCGACCGCGGTGCTGTTGCAGTCGCTGACGGAAAGGTCGATGTCGCTGGTGCAGGTGCCGGTCAGGGTGCCGGCCTCGCCCATGTCCTCGATGACATAGCGAAGCAGGTCAACCTGGCTGCCGACGGCGCCTTCGATATTGGACGTGCGATAACCAGCGCCTGTCGTCCAGAAGGTGTCCGCCTCCCAGGGGGCGGCTGCGTTGTTGGGCGGCGTCGCGCAAAGGCCGCCGGTGCAACCGGCGGTCGGCAGATCGGGGCGGCCCGCGTCGGCAGCATAGGACTCGGCTTCGCGAAGCCCTGCCTCGGCCGACTGGAAGGCGATCGCACGTGCCGCGGCGTTGGCGCTCATGCGCTCCTGCATCACCGTGCCGCGCATCGCAGCCAAGCCCAGCAACGTAACGATGACAAGTAGCAACAGGACGATCACGAGCGTGACACCACGCTGGCCGGACCGTGCCTGGAAGTTAGTGCGATTCACAGCGTGCTCTCCCGGTTACGAAGCGCCACGACATGGGTAATGGTGCGGCTGATGGCCTGCCCGTCGGTGCCTTGGACTTCACGATTGCTCAGCGCGCCCTGCGCGCCTTCGAGCTCGATGGTGAGGCGGGCGGCAATCACCCGACTCCAGTCAGCCACGGCACCTGCATCAACGTAGTCGGCGCCGCCGGCTTCCAGATAGGTCGCCTGCAGGTCTTCAACGCCTTCGATGACTTCAATGCGCGAGAGCTCGGTATCCACCGTGTTGGTGTTGGAGCGATTGGCCATCACCAGGCGGTAGAGCGACTGGCCGTTGCGTGCGTTGTTGCCGACGAACCAGCGGATCGAGGTGGCGCGGGCGACGAAGGCCGGTACGTTGCTGTCTTCGCCGCAGGTGCCGGCGCCAGCCGCCGGGGTGAAGCAGTAGCTGTTGGCATTGTTGTTCGGGTTGTCGCAGCCGTACTCGTCTTCGGGATCTGCCGGAACCGGCAGGGTGAAGCGCGCGCTGCAGTTGTCGCCGCCGCCGGAGTTGTGACCGATCTTGGTGCCGGCACCCGGCAGGCTGGTGACTTCGAAGATGAAGGAGCGGCCGATATTGCAGACCAGCAGCACGTCACCCACCGCGAGCCCGGCGCTGCTGCTGACGTCTAGCTCGGCGCTGGGGTTGGGATGGCCGGTGACGCGGATGCCGCCACCGGTCGCCGAATGAATTTCGATGACGTCGGTTCCGGCGACCCGTTGGCCAACACCGGTGCCAGTGGCCAGACCGGGCGCCGCGCCCTCATAGCCGCCCAAGCCGTCGTTGTAAGACGACCAGTAGCCATTGTTGCCTTGGGTCATCATGTTGATCGGCCGGATAGCCGAGCCGCAGGGATTGCCGCCGGCCTCGCGGACGTCGCGCGACATCAGCTCGAAGGCGACGCGGCCGTTTTCCTGAATGCGGCCCAGGGTTTCAGCCGCGTTGTAGACGCGCTTGTTGGAGATGAAGACGCCGCCGGCCGCCGCAACCACCAGCAGGCCGAGGATCATGGCGATCATCAGCTCGATAAGCGAAAAGCCGGCCTGGCCGCGCTGCGGGCGATGAACGATGTGGGAGATGCTGGGCATGGTCAAAGCCTGGTGTCCGTTTGGATTTCCTGGGTGGCAGCGGCATCGCC
The DNA here is from genome assembly GCF_054781355.1 of Arenimonas alkanexedens. Taxonomy (NCBI): domain Bacteria; kingdom Pseudomonadati; phylum Pseudomonadota; class Gammaproteobacteria; order Lysobacterales; family Lysobacteraceae; genus Arenimonas; species Arenimonas alkanexedens. The sequence goes on along the minus strand of NZ_BAAGUO010000001.1, from coordinate 527,862 downwards.
TTCGGCGGCGGTACCGCGATCGGTCCAGCGCACGCCAATGCTGCAGTTCACGGCCCCGCAGTCGATCTGGCCGCAGGCCGAGTCGCCGAGGCTTTCCTTGAGCTGGCCGATCCAGCGCGACATGTCGCCTGCGACGCGCGATGCGGCCGGATCATCAGGAGCGGCGCACTGCCAGCCGGTGTCGTAGCGACGGGCGATGGCCTCGTTGCGGTTGGCGCGCATCATGTCGAGCATCGCGTAGCTCTGGATGACGGCGGCGCTACGCTCGGACGAACCCTGGGTGTTCTTGAGCGTCAGGGACTGCAGCGCGGCGATGCCCAGCAGGCCGATCGCAAGGATCAGTACAGCGATCAGCACCTCAAGCAGGCTGGCGCCCACCTGGCTGCGTCGCGAATTCGGGATGGCTCGGTTTCGCATGGGTCGTCTCTCAAGCATTGGCGGGCTGGCCGCAGGCGGCGGAGCCAGCGGTCGTGACGCTGACCCGGCTGACGGCGACCTGCAGATCGCGGGCATTTTCGGCGGCATTGAGGGCCGTGGTGCAGATACGGAGCGTGCCCGTGGTGTTGGCGGCGTTGGTGCCGGCGCGAGCGAAGCCGCTGGCGTTGAATGAAACCTGGTTGCCAACGGCAATGCTGGGGCTGCCCTGGATGGAAAGGCCGCGACCGTTGAACTGGAACTCGCGGATGACGTCGCCGCCAACAGCGATTTCGCGTACGACGACGCGCATCCAGTTGCCGCCACTACAGGTGCTGCCGTTGGTGGTGGGGCAGACGACGACGCGCTCGTTGCGGCGGATGGCCTCCATGCGCGCCAGCTGCGAGGCAGCCAGCAGCTCATTGGTGACCGCGGTCAGGCGATTGCGGTTGGTGATGCCCTGGAAGCTGGGGATGGCAACGGCCAGCGCGATGGCCAGCACGGCGACGGTAATCACCAGCTCCAGCAGGGTGAACCCCGCCTGCGGCGGCTGCTCGCGGCTGTGGGTCAAAGACGGTTGTTTGGCGTACGGGGCCATTTCTTATCCTTTACAGGCTTACGGGGCTAACTTAGCCCCCCGGTGCGGGGGCTTGCCAATGATGCCCGACGAACGGGCCGCCGGTGCGGGCGGACGGCGGCGATGCCACCCGGCCAGGGTTTGGAGGCATCATGGACCGATGCCCCGCCCTGCTCTGCCGCTCAACCATCCCCTGGACGCACTTTGGCAGGCCAATGCCATCGTGTGGCTGATCGTGGCTGGCGAGGGTCTTGCGGCGGTGCTGGCGCTGGCCCCGGGCCTGGCCACCGACCGTCTTGTCTATTTCGGCCTGGCCTCGCTCTGGATCCAATGGGCGGCGCTGCTGACCCTGGCCGCGCTATACCTTACCCGACGATGGCTAAAGCGGCTGCCGCCGCCCCAGGTCGCGGCGGTCGCGCTGGCGGTGGGCCTGGCGATGTGCTGGCTGCTTACCTATGTCATTCGCGCCTATCTCGAGCCCGGCCAGGGCCCGCAGCGGGTCGACTGGCTGGCGCTCGCCCTGCAGGTGTCGCTGATTACCCTGACGTTCGGGCTGCTGGGCCTGGCGGCGTTCCAGAACTACTGGAAAGGTCGCCTGGCCATTGTGCAGGCCAAGCAGGCCGAGCTTGAGGCGCTGCAGGCCCGCATTCGGCCCCACTTCCTTTTCAACACCCTCAATACCGGCATCGCCCTGGTGCATGCCAACCCCGGCGAGGCGGAACGGCTGCTGCTGGACCTTTCCGACCTGTTCCGGGCCGCGCTGTCGGGCGACGGTGAAATCTCGCTCGCCGACGAACTGGCCCTGGCCAGGCGCTATCTGGAGATCGAGGGTCTTCGCTTCGGGTCGCGCCTCAGGCTTGGCTGGGAACTGCCTGATCCCGTGCCCGATATCCGGGTACCCACCCTGTCGATCCAGCCGCTGGTGGAAAACGCGATCCGCCACGGCGTGGAGCCGGCGGCTGACGGCGGCGCCGTTGACCTGCGGGTGGAGTCGGATGCGCACCAGGTAAGAGTGATCGTCGCCAACGACTTGCCCCGGGCGGGTGCTCGCGTCGGTCCGGCGCACGCTGGCCACCAAGTGGGCCTGGCCTCGGTCCGGAGCCGGATCGAAGCGCTCACCGAGGGCCGCGGCAAACTGGAGGCCGGCGTCGTGGACGGCCGTTACGTTGCCATCCTGACGCTGCCCCGCCTGTAGGAGGGCCTTCAGGCCCGAAGCTTCTGGGCGAAAAGCTTCGGGCCTGAAGGCCCTCCTACAGGGTTGGGTTAGCTGCCGGCTACCTGGTAGCAGGGGCGGTAGCTGCCGCTGATCTTCATTCGGCGCTGGGACACGAAGGCCTTCAGCAGGCCGTCCAGGGCCCGCATGATCTCCTTGTCGCCATCAATGATGTAGGGGCCGTGGCGCTCGATCTCGCGCATGCCCTCTTCCTTGACGTTGCCGGCGACGATGCCCGAGAAGGCACGGCGCAAGTCGGCCGCCAGCAGGTGCGGCGGCTGGTCGCGATGCAGCTTGAGCCCGGCCATGGCCTCATGGGTCGGCGGGAACGGGCGCTGGAATTCTTCGGGCAGGTGCAGCGACCAGTTGAAGAAGAACGCGTCCTGCTCCTTGAGCCGGTGCTCGCGCACCTTGCGGATGCCCTGGCGCATCACCTGCGCGACCTCGGCCGCATCGTCCACGATGATGCGATACCGCGAGGTCGCCGCCTCGCCCAGGGTTAGGCGCAGGAACTGGTCGATCTGCTCGAAGTAGGCGGCGGACTCGGCCGGGCCGGTGAAGATCAGCGGGAACGGCAGGTCGGCGTTGGCCGGGTGCAGCAGCAGGCCGAGCAGATAAAGAATTTCCTCGGCGGTGCCGACGCCACCCGGGAACACGATGATGCCGTGGCCCAGGCGCACGAAGGCTTCAAGCCGCTTCTCGATGTCCGGCATGATCACCAGATGGTTGACGATCGGGTTCGGCGACTCGGCCGCGATGATGCCGGGCTCGGTGATGCCGATGTAGCGCGGTCGGCTCTGGCGCTGCTTGGCGTGGGCGATGGTGGCGCCCTTCATCGGGCCCTTCATGGCGCCCGGGCCGCAGCCGGTGCAGATGTCCAGGCCGCGCAGGCCCAACTGGTAGCCGACCTTCTTGGTGTACAGGTACTCATCGCGACCGATCGAGTGGCCGCCCCAGCACACCACCAGGCTCGGGTTCTGGTACGAGCGCATCACCCGGGCGTTGCGCAGGATCTCGAACACGGCACTGGTCATGCCGGCGCCGGTGTCGAGGTCGAACTTGTTGCTGCCGTGTACCTCGATCGCGTTGTAAGCGATGTCACGCACGACTGCGAACAGGTTCTCGGCGATGCCGCGGATGATCTCGCCGTCTACGAAAGCGGTCGCGGGCGCTGACTTTAGCTCGATCTTGATGCCGCGATCCTGCTGCTGCACCTCGATGTCGAAATCGGGGTAGCGCAGCGAGGCCGCGCGCGGGTCATCGGAGTCACTGTCGGTGGTCAGCACCGCCAGCGCGCAGCGGCGCAGCAGTTCGCGCAGGCCGCCGGTGGAGGCGTCCGCCAGGCGGGCGACTTCGTCGCGGGAAAGGATGTCCAGGCCACCGCGCGGGGAAATGCGGGTGTTGACGGTGGCGGGAAGGTCTTGTTGCTCGGTCATGGGACTGGCTTTTGTCTGTCTGTCGTATTGGACCGCAGACTCTACCACCGCACCGCCAAAAACCATGTAGGAGCGCCTTCAGGCCCGAAGCTCTTGGCGAAGAGCTTCGGGCCTGAAGGCCCTCCTACAGGGTAAAAAAAACGGCCGGCGGTTTCCCGTCGGCCGTTCGTTTCACGCCGGGTGGCGTGGGTGTGGCTTAGAACTTGTAGCGGAAGCCCACCTGCACCGACCAGCGGGAGATGCCGCGGTCGTCGTAAAGACGGGCGGTGTCCGGGTCGTTGAAGCGGTAGACGTACTTGCCGGTGGCCGCGTCAATGCCGCCGTACTCAACCACGCCGCGGCTGCCCGGGAAGCCGACTTCCTCGATCTGTCCCCAATCCTTGTTGATCAGGTTGCCGACGTTGAGCACGTCGAGCCAGATCTCGGAACGGTGGTCCTTGAAGAAGCCCGGCAGTTCCTGGGTGATGCGCAGGTCGATCTGGTTGACCCAGGGGTTGTTGGCGTCGTTACGACCCACCACGCGACCGCGGTTGGCATTGAGGTAGCCGTCGGTGGCGACGAAGGCCCAGAACGCAGCTTCCTCAGCGGCGGAACCGAACAGGACGTCGCCCGGACCGGTCGGCACGTACAGCAGGTCGTTACCGAAGCGGCCGTCGCCGTTGGCGTCATTGTCGAACACGTAGCTGAACGGACGACCCGAACGGCTCTCGGCGAACATGGACACGCGGGTGTCGTAGTCGGCGAAGAACGCCTTCTCCCAAGTGACGCTGGCCGAGAAGCGGTCTTTGATCTCGTAGGACGAGGTCGCCGAAATTTCTTCGTTCGGATTGAAGGTGTTGATGTTGCCCCACTGCGAACCTGAGGTGGAGCTGGTCAGCGGGCTGACTTCGTCGGCCTGGGTGAAGGTGTAGGCCGCGGTCCAGGAGAAGCCCCACTCGCCGCGCGGCTTGCTGAAGGACAGGCTCAGCTGCTCGGACTCACCCTTCGAGGTCGGGCGGGCGATGATCGCGTCGGTGAACGCGCCATTGGCGTTGCTGCGCGAACGGGTACCCGAAGCCGAACCGAACTGATTCCAGCGCGCCGGATCAAGGCCCGCCGCGTTCCAGTAGATCAGGCGGCCGTCCTGGCCCACCGCGGTCGGAGCACCGAGGTTGAGCTGCTCGTAGTAAATCGCTTCCTTGACGTTGGCCAGCACGACTTCAGCCGACATCACGATGTTCTGCCACGGCAGCTCGTGATCGAAGGCCAGGTTGGCCTTCCAGACCGACGGCTGGCCCAGCGACGGATCGACAAAGTCGACCGACTGGGTGCCCTGGCGGGCGCCGGCCGGCACCAGCACGAGCTGGCCGTCCGGATCGGCGCTGAAGCAACGACCGTCGCCCGTGGCGCAGGGCAGGGTCAGGCCACCGGTGAAGCTGTAGTCGATATAGCCGAAGCCGGTGTTGGTGAACGGGTTGGACAGCCACACGTTCGCGGCCGAGCCCTGGAACAGGCCGAAACCACCGCGCAGCTGGGTCGGACGATCGGCGTCGAAGGTGTAGTTGAAGCCGAAGCGCGGCTGGAACAGGCCGTTGCCGTCGATGGTGGAGCTGTTGTCGAAGCCGAAGGCGGCCTGGGCAGCGGCATTGTAGGTCGGGCTCTCGTCAACGATCGGCTCGTCGTAGCGCAGGCCGAAGGTCAGGGTCAGGTTGTAGTTGACCGCCCAGGTGTCCTGCACGAACAGGCCGACGTTCTCGATGCCCCAGATGGCCGCCGTGTTGTCACGATTGCCGCCCGCCGGATGGTAGTAACGGAAGAAGCTAGGCCGGCCGGCCTGGTAGTCGGCGATGCTGTTGAAGGTGTACACGCCATTGCTGCGGCGGCCGAACAGGTTGTAGATGTCGTTGTTCTCGTAGTCCACGCCGAACTTGAAGGCGTGGTCGCCGATGAACAGGTTGCCCGCGAGGTAGGCGTTCCAGGTCTCGGTCTCGAGGATGTTCGCGTGCGTGTTCTCTTCGGTGCCGAGGTTCACGGTGGCGCTGCCGATGCGCACGGCCACGGCCGGGAGGTTGACCGACGGGCTGCGGATGGCCGAGTAGTCGCGGTAGGAAACCTTGGCCTCGGTGGAGAAGCTGTCGGTCCAGTCGCTGAACAGCTGCGCCGCATAGGTGTCGAACACGAAGTCACGCTGATACGCGTAGCTGTTCAGCGCGATGGCTCTGCTGCCGAAGCCCGGGAAGTTGGCGACGCTCTGGTCCGAGGTGCCGACGCGGAAGTTCGCGCGGTGTTTGTCACTGATGTTCCAGTCGATCTTCAGGCCGAACTCTTCGCCCGTGGTGTCGGCACCGCCGACGCCATAGCCGCCCGGATCAAAGCCGTAGCCCTGGGAAATCTGGCGGATCAGCGTGATGTCGCCATCCGTGACGTTGACGATGTTCGAGGCGCTAGAACCCACCGGCCCGAAGATCGGACCCGGCGCACCCTGCTCGTACTTCTCGTAGTTCAGGAAGAAGAACAGACGATCCTTGATCAGCGGACCACCGAAGGTCATGCCGTAGGTGGACTCGTCCTCAAAGCCATTGAAATCGCTGCCATCCGGATTCTCGCGAACCATCGAATTGTCGCGGTACAGGCCATAGACGGTGCCGGCGAAGTCGTTGGTGCCCGACTTGGTCACGGCGTTGATCACGCCGCCGGTGCCGCCGGAGATGGTGACGTCGTAGTTGGCGACCGCGACCGCGATCTCGTCAATGACGTCCATCGAGAACGGCTGCTTCGGGGTCGGCAGGCTGTTCGACTCCAGGCCGAAGCTGTCGTTGGTGCTGATGCCGTCGATGCGGATGACGTTGTAGCGCGGGTTCTGGCCGCCGACGGAGATCTCGTTGCGGGACTTGTCGGTCTGCACAACGCGCGGATCGATGCGGGCGTAGTCCTGCAGGTTGCGCTCGATCGAGGGCAGGGCCTCGAGCTGGTCGCGGTTGACGTTGGTGCCGGTGCCCATCTTCTCGGAGCTGAAGATTTCGGCGGTCACGGCGGTGCCGGTGACTTCAACGGTGGCGAGCGTCGCGGCGCCCTGGCCCAGGGTCGCATCCACCGAGGTGGTGTCGGCCAGCTGCAGGTAGACGCCCTCGCGGACCTCGCTCACGCCATCCTTGACGATGGTGATGGTGTACGGACCACCGACGCGCAGGCCGCGCGCGGCGTAACGACCGTCGGTCGTCGTGGTCGCGGTGCTGGTGGTGCCCGAGGGCACGTGCAGGATGGTCACCTGGGCGCCGGACACCGGCTGCGAGTCGGCGGCGACGATGCGGCCACCGACAGCGGCCGTGGTGTTCTGGGCGAAGGCCGGCGCGGCAGCAAGCGCGATGGCGAGGCCGAGGGAGAGCTGCGACAGCCGAACCCGGTTGCGATTGGTCATGGTTTTGAACCCTGCGTTTATGTGGTTGCTAAGAGGGAGTTGCGGCATCCGGCCGCGGCACCTGACGGGCCAGGTGCATGTATTCCTTGAAATCGCTTGCCAGGTTGACGCCCCTGCGGACCTGAGCAATAACAAGAGTTTAACACGGTACCCCGCTCACATGTCATTCATACGACAGTTCCGGGGCGGGTTTTTCAGGCCCCGGCGGCACGCCAGTAGGTAGCCACGCCGTCGAGCAGCATCTGCACGGAAAGCGCCACCAGCAGCATGCCCATCAGGCGCTCCACCGCCATCAGGACCCGCATGCCCAGCACCTTGTAGAGGGTGGTGGCCGACATCAGGATGACCGCCGTCCCCAGCCAGGCCAGGACCAGGGCCAGGCTCCAGTCGGTCATGCGGGTGGGTTCCTGGGCCGCCAGCAGCATCACCGCCGCCATGCCCGAAGGGCCGGCGACCAGCGGAATGGCCATGGGCACGATGAAGGGCTCCCCGTCCGGGACTTCGCCGAACATGCCCTCGCCGCTGGGGAAGATCATTTTCAGGCCGATCAGGAACAGGACGATGCCGCCGGCGATCGAGACCGATTCCTGGCGCAGGTGCATCAGCTCAAGCAGGTATTGGCCGCCCCAAAGGAAAATGAAGAGCACGGCCAGGGCGATCAGCAGCTCCCGGGCCAGGACCCGCCTCCGGCGGTGGTCCGGCAGCGGCTTGAGCAGGCCCAGGAACACCGGGATGTTGCCCAGCGGATCCAGGATCAGGAACAAAAGCAGGGCCGCCGAGAGGGTGGTCATCCGGGCGCCCGGGGCGCAAACACATGGCCCCGCAGGGCGACGCCGGCGGGCGACAGCAGGTGTACGCAGGCCGGCGCATAGGCGGCCGGGGACGGCACCCGCAGCTGGGCCTCGTCGGCGTAGGCGCGGGCGCGCAGGTCGGTCCGCATCGGACCGGGCTCCAGCGCGCTGACCCGGACCGCGGTGGCATCGGTCTCGGCGCTGAGCTGGCGGACCAGGGCCACCAGGCCCTGTTTGGCCAGGCCGTAGGCGCCCCAGTAGGCCTTGCCGACCCGGGCCGGGTCGTCGGTAACGAAGACCACGGCACTGTCGCCCGCCTGCCGCAGCCAGGGCAGGCAGGCCTGGGTCAGTAGCCAGGGCGCGGTCAGGTTCACGTGCAGGCTGCGCACGAAGTCTTCCGGCGGCATCGCCTCCAGGGGCGTCAGGCCGCTGAACTCCGCCGCGCAGTGCAGCAGCCCGTGCAGCCCGCCGAGCTCGCCGGCGATACGGGCGGCGAGTTCGGCGTAGTCGGCGGGATCGGCGCCGGCCATATCCACCGGGTACAGGGCCGGCTCGGGGCCGACGGCCTTCACGGCGTCATAGACCCGGTTGAGCTTGGGCACCTTCCGCCCCAGCAGCACCACCGTCGCACCGGCGCGGGCGCAGGCCTTGGCGGCCTCGGCGCCCAGGCCACCGTGGGCACCGGTCACCAGCACCGTGCGGCCGGCCAGGGCGTCGTCGGCCACGGCCGGGATCGGCGGCGCGGCGGGGTTCATGCCGGCTTCTGGGCCTCGGACACCATGCGCGCCAGCTCGCCGCTTTCCAGCAGCTCGACGGTGATGTCGCAGCCGCCCAGCAGTTCGCCGTTGATGAAGAGCTGCGGGAAGGTCGGCCAGTCCGAATAGCGCGGCAGGCTGGCGCGGATTTCCGGATCCTCCAGCACGTTGATGCTGTGGAAAGCCGGGGCGCCGGCATTCTTCAGGGCCTGCACCGAACGGCTGGAAAAGCCGCACATCGGAAACTGGGGCGTGCCTTTCATGAAGAGCACGATCGGGTGGCCTTCGACCTCGGCCTTGATACGGTCCATGACGTTCATGTGAAGCTCCGTTCCATCTGCGGGCCCGGGATGGGCGCGCGAAGGGCTAGAATTATAGAGCCAACGCGCCGCCTGCCGGCGCCCCGCCCACAAAAACGGAGATCCCCCATGGCCATTGAACTTCCCGCCCTGCCCTACGACCGCACCGCCCTCGAGCCGCACATCTCGGGTGAGACGATCGACTTCCACTACGGCAAGCATCACCAGACCTACGTCACCAACCTCAACAAGCAGATCGAAGGCACCGAGTTCGCGGATATGGCGCTCGAGGCCATCGTGCGCAAGGCCCAGGGCGGCATGTTCAACAACGCCGCCCAGGTCTGGAACCACACCTTCTACTGGAACTGCCTCAAGCCCAACGGCGGCGGCGAGCCGACCGGCAAGCTGGCCGAAGCCATCAACAAGGCCTTTGGTTCGTTCTCGGCGTTCAAGGAGCAGTTCACCCAGACCGCGCTGACCACCTTCGGCTCCGGCTGGGCCTGGCTGGTGCAGCGTCCGGACGGCTCGCTGGCCCTGGTCAGCACGCCCAACGCCGCCACGCCGCTGACCGGCAGCGACACCGCCCTGCTGACCTGCGACGTCTGGGAGCACGCCTACTACGTCGACTACCGCAACGCCCGCCCGAAGTACGTCGAGGCGTTCTGGAACCTGGTCAACTGGGACTTCGTCGCCGGCAATATGGCCTGATGCCGGACACGCCCCTGCTCGCGATCGACGGGCTGTCCTGCAGTCATGCGGGTCAGCCAGCCGTGCGCGGGCTGGGGCTGTCGCTGCAGCGCGGTGAACTGGGCTGCCTGTTGGGGCCCAGTGGCTGCGGAAAGACCACGCTGTTGCGCGCGATCGCCGGCTTCCACGCACCGGACGCGGGCAAGCTGTTTTTACGCGGAAGAGATGCGCTGTCCTTGCCGCCCGAGCAGCGCGGCCTCGGCTTCGTGTTCCAGGACCTTGCGCTTTTCCCCCACCTTACCGTGGCCAGGAACGTCAGCTTCGGCCTGCAGGCCCTGGCGCGCGATGCGCGGGAATCGCGGGTGCTGGAAACCTTGTCGCTGATTGGCCTGGACGGCCTCGCGGATCGCTATCCGCACGAACTTTCCGGCGGCCAACAGCAGCGCGTCGCACTGGCACGCTCGCTGGCGCCGCGGCCGGACCTACTTTTGCTTGACGAACCTTTCTCCAGCCTCGACGCCGACCTGCGCGGCCGCCTGCGCGATGACCTGCGCGCCGTGCTCAAGCGCCTGGGCATCGCCGCGCTGCTGGTCACCCACGACCAGGAAGAGGCGTTCGCATTCGCCGACACCGTGGGCGTGATGAATGCCGGCGTGCTGCTGCAGTGGGCGCCCGGATTCGAGCTCTACCATCGCCCCGCTACGCCCTTCGTCGCCTCGTTCGTGGGCGAGGGTCGTTTCCTGGAAGCGCGCGTGCTCGAGGGCAACCGCATCGCCACCGCACTCGGTGACCTCGCGCTCGAACATCCGTTGCCCTACGCGCCAGGCAGCCGCGTGCGGGTGCTGCTGCGGCCCGACGACCTGATGCCCAGCGACGACGAGGGCATTGAATGCATCGTCCGCGCCGTCGCCTTCCGCGGCGCCGACTCCCTGCACACGCTGGTACTGGCCGACGGCACCGCACTGATGGCGCTGTTCCCAAGCCACCAGCAGCGCGAGCCCGGCGACCGGGTGCGGGTGAAGCCCGACCTGGCGCACGTCGTCGTCTTCCCCGCCGCAGACTAACGCGCGCCCTGTAGGAGGGCCTTCAGGCCCGAAGCCTTTCGCCGAAAAGCTTCGGGCCTGAAGGCCCTGCTACAAAGTTTCGGCGAGTCTTGCCAGCACCGGCGCCGTCTGCGCCTCGCGGCCCAGGGCACGGCCAACGCGCTCCAGCGTCGCCGCCAGTTCGTCGGTGCTATCGGCGCGCAGCGTGGCGTGGCCGACCTTGCGGCCTTCGCGCGAGGATTTTCCGTAGTCGTGCCAGTGGCCGCCCGGCTCGGACAGCACCGGCAGCGCGGCGGGCATGGCGCCGATCCAGTTGAGCATCACGCTATGGCCGACGGCCCGCGTGCTGCCCAGCGGCAGGCCCAGGACCGCACGCAGATGATTCTCGAACTGCGAGGTCTCGGCGCCTTCGATCGTCCAGTGACCGGAGTTGTGCACGCGCGGCGCCATCTCGTTGGCCAGCAGCACGCCATCGCACAGGAACAGTTCAAGGGCGAACACGCCGACGTAATCCAGGGCTTCGGCCACTTTTCGCGCGGCCGCCAGCGCCTGCGCCTGCAGCGCCGGGTCAACCGTCGCCGGCGCCAGGCTGGCAGAAAGAATGCCCGAGTCGTGCCAGTTCTCGGTCAGCGGCCAGGCCCGGAGCTCGCCGTCGCGTCCGCGAACGGCCACCACCGACAGCTCGCGCTGAAACGCCACGAAGGCCTCGAGGATCAGGCCGACGCTGCTGGCCTGAGCACCCAGCGCCGCCCAGGCGGCGTCGGCGTCGGCCGGCGTTTTGATCCGGAACTGGCCCTTGCCGTCGTAGCCCAGGCGCCGGGTCTTGAGGATGCAGGGCGTTCCGACCTGCGCCAGCGCCGCATCGAGCCCTTCGCGCGAGTCCACGGCGGAGAACTCGGGCACCGGGATGCCCAGGCCAAGGAACAGGGACTTCTCCGCCATCCGGTCCTGGGCAACGGCCAGCGCGCCCGGATTCGGGAACACCGACACCCGCGCCGCCAGCCACTCGGCGCTGTCGGCCGGCACGTTCTCGAAATCGAAGGTGGCGACGTCAACCTGTTCGGCGAACTTCGCCAGCGCAGCCTGGTCGCGATAGTCGGCCTGCAGCATGGGGACGAACTGCGCGGCGCAGGCGTCGGGCGCGGAATCGAGCACCAGGAAACGCAGCCCCAGGGGCGCACCCGCCAGCGCCAGCATGCGGGCCAGCTGCCCGCCACCGAGGATGCCGACCGTGGTCACGGCTGCCGCGGGTCCGGATGCGCGAGCACGTCGCCGGTCTGCTTGCTGCGGAAGGCGTCCAGGGCCTCGCGCACCGCGGTGTCGCCCGGCGCGATCATCGCGGCCGCGAACAGGCCGGCGTTGGCCGCGCCCGCCGCGCCAATCGCGAAGGTGGCCACCGGCACGCCGGCCGGCATCTGCACGATCGACAGCAGCGAATCGAGCCCGTTGAGCGCCTTGCTTTGCACCGGCACGCCCAGCACCGGCACCGGCGTCATGGCCGCCAGCATGCCGGGCAGGTGGGCGGCGCCGCCGGCACCCGCGATGATCGCGCGCAGACCGCGCGCGGTCGCCGACTTGGCGTATTCGACCAGCAGGTCCGGCGTGCGGTGGGCGGACACCACGCGCACCTCGTGCGGCACGCCCAGCTGTTCCAGTCGCGCGACGGCGTGCTGCATGGTGTCCCAGTCCGAACGGGAGCCCATGACGACCCCGACCAGCGGGGCAAGGCTTGTTGGGTTCATGGCAGGCGGCTTCGGCAAAACGCTATTCTAGACACAAGCCCCCGCCGGACACAGCCGCCCATGGACCGCAAGCTTCTCGACATCCTCTGCTGCCCCACCAGCAAGCAGCCGCTGGCGCCGCTCGGCAGCACCGAGCTGACCGCACTCAATGCCGGTATCACCGCCGGCGGCGTCAGCCGTGCCGACGGCGCCGCGCAGACCGCCGTCCTGCAGGAGGGCCTGATCACCCGGGACAGAAAGCTCGTCTATCGGGTCGAGGACGGCATTCCGGTGCTGCTGGCGGACGAGGCCCTGGCCACCGCCCAAATCGCCGACTTCCCGCGCTGATGGCGCCGACACCGCCGCCGGCCGACGCTGTCGCGGCCGACGTGGCGCGCGCCCTGGCCGAAGACATCGGCCCGGGCGACGCCACCGCGGACCTGCTTCCCGACGTGCCGACCACGGCCTACGTGGTTGCCAAGGAGCGGGGCGTCATCGCCGGACGGCCCTGGTTCGACGCCTGTTTCCTCGCGCTCGATCCGGAGGCGGCGTTGGACTGGCACGTGGCCGAAGGCGACGCCGTAGCCGCCGGTACCGTCATCGTGCGCATCCATGCCCGCACCCGGGCCGTGGTCAGCGCCGAGCGCCCGGCGCTCAACTTCCTGCAGACGCTCAGCGCCACCGCGACCGTGACCGCGCGCTACGTCGCCGAAGTTGCCGGCACCCGGACCCGTATTCTCGACACCCGCAAGACCTTGCCGGGCCTTCGCCTGGCGCAGAAATACGCCGTGCGGGCAGGCGGCGGCAACAACCATCGCATCGGCCTGTACGACGCGGTGATGCTGAAGGAAAACCACATCCACGCCGCCGGCTCCATCGCCGCCGCCGCCACGGCCGCGCGCACGCGGCATCCGTCGCTGCCCTTGATCATCGAGGTCGAGACCCTGGCCGAACTCGACCAGGCTCTGGAAACGGGCTGCGACCGCATCCTGGTCGACGATTTCAGCGACGCCGACCTGCGCGAAGCGGTAACCCGCGCCGCGGGGCGTATCCCGCTGGAAGTTTCAGGCGGCGTGACCGGCGAGCGCTTGCGCGCGATTGCCGCGACCGGGGTGGACTACATATCGGTCGGCGCGCTGACCAAGCACGTGCAGGCGCTGGACCTGTCCCTGCGCCTGGGCGAACCGCCGGCCTGAGGCCGACGCCCCGGCTCAGCCGCGGCCCAGAACCAGCGCAACGATTACCAGCACCGCCGCCGCAGTGAGCATGATCGGCACCCACTTGCTGACCGCGCTGGGCGTCGCCCGCGGCGGCACCGGATCGGTGCTCTGCATGCGGCTGGTCTGCTGGGCCATTTCCATGCCCGGCGCGACCACGATGAACCGGACCGCGTCGAGCCGCAGTTCGTCGCCGGGATACAGGAATCCCTGCTGCACGCGCTTGGCATTGATGTAGGTGCCGTTCGACGAACCCAGGTCTTCGACCGAAAGCCCGTCACCCGAGGGCTTGACCAAGGCGTGGCGGCGCGAGATCTCCTCGGCCTGCACGGAAATATCGCACTCCGGTGCGCGGCCGATGACGACCGGGCCAGCCACCGGGAAAACCTTGCCGAACACCGCCCCCGACACGCCGCGCAGTACGAACTTGGGCACCGCCATGCGGACACGGGTGGCGCCGGTGTCTTCGTCGGAGCCTTGGACGACGCCGGGCGAAGGCGCGCTGCGCGCCGGCTCCACCAGGGCGAACTTCACCACGATTTCGCCAATCCCGATCTGGTCGCCACCGCGCAGCGCCATGATGTCGGCCACCGGCTTGCCGTTCACCGACACCGGGCCGCCGCCCTGGGGAACCTGCAGGTTCGCGCCCGTGCCGGTGACGTGGATCTCGCAGTGGCGGGCCTGGACGCCTTCCTCGGTCAGGACCACGGCACCTTCGGGCGCCGAGCCAATCCGATTGACCCCCGCGCTGAGCAGCACTTGGCCATGTTCGCCATTGGGAAATACCAGCTTCATGTTCGCTCTCCTGCGAAACGGCGATGGCCCGGGGGGCCGACATCCGGGCCTATCTTAGCCATGCGCGAGCCAAGACGGCAGGGGGTGTGCTTGCGGCCGGGCCCCGGCGTCCCCACACTCTGTCCATGCTTGGCACTCTGATAATGATGCTTCTCGCGATAGCGCTGCTTGCCTTCTGGTTCGCGGGGCGCGCCGCCGCTGAAACCGCCACCCACTACGGCCGTCAGGCCTGCCGCAATGCGGGCGTGGTGTGGCTGGACCAAAGCGTGCACCTGGTGACGATGCGGCCCCGCCGCGGCAGCGACGGCTGGATCGGCCTGGAGCGCCACTACGGGTTCGAGTATTCGCTCAATGGCGACGATCGCCACGGCGGGCGCATCGTGTTGCACGGCCGGCGGCTGCGCTCGCTGGTGGGCCCGATGCCGGCGCAGGACGCGCTGCCCTGAGGCAGTCCCTTACTTGACCACCCGCAGGTGGCTGCGGCGCGGTGCATCACCACCCGCATCCGGTCCGGACGGTGGCTCGGGAGACTCGTCGGGCATCAGCGCACCGTCTTCGGGCAGCATCATGCCCTGCCCGGTTTCCTGGGCGTAGATCGCCAGCACCGCCGTCACGGGCACCACCACCGACTGGCTGACGCCGCCGAAGCGCGCCATGAAGCGCACCTCGCGGTTGTCGACGACCAGGTGCGCCACCGCGCGCGGGGCGATGTTGAGGACAACGCGGCCGTCCTTGACCACCGACGCCGGCACCTGCACGCCCTCGCGCACGGCATCGACCAGCAGGTGCGGCGTCATGCCGTTGTCGCAGATCCACTCGTTCAACGCCCGCAGCAGGTAGGGGCGATTGGAACCCATCGGCTTGACCTCATCGGTCATTGAGGCAGCTCACGCAGGGCTTTTTCCTCGGGGGTCAGGCTGCGAAGGTAGGCCGGGTTGCGGAAGATCCGCATACCGTAGTCCTCAATCAGCTTGGCTTCCTTGGGCAGCACCACGCCCAGCGAGGGCAGCCGCCAGATGATGGGCGCGATGGCGCAGTCGGCCAGGCTCATCTCCGGGTTGAGGAAGAACTTGGAGGCCTTGAACAAGGGCAGCGCCGCCAGCAGCAGCTCCTTCAGGCGCTTCCGGCCGGCGTCGGCCTGGGCCTTGTTGCCATTCTGGATCGCCTGCACATGCGGCACCCAGTCATGCTCGAGGCGCAGCATGGCCAGGCGCAGGCGGGCCCGCGACAGCGGGTCCACCGGCATCAGCGGCGGATGCGGATAGCGCTCGTCCAGGTATTCCGACACCACCGAGGCGGCGTACAGCACCAGGTCCCGATCCACCAGGGTCGGGACGGAATGGTAGGGATTGAGGTCCACCAGGTCTTCGGGCGGGTTGCCCGGGTCGACCGGCACCAACTCGTAAGTGACGCCTTTGGCTGCCAGCACCAGTCGGACGCGGTGGCAAACCACGCAGTCACGGGCTGAAAACAGCGTCAGGGCGTTGCGGATGCGCGGACTGGCAGCCATCGATTTCCCCTCTCACGTTGCCACCGGCCCCTGCCAGCGGTCATCGGAAGCCCTAACCCTGCCCGAAACGGGCCGCCCGCCGCAAGCCGTGCGGCCCCGGCGGGCGCGTCGCAGGCCCTTGAACGGCGAAAGGCCGCCCTTCGGCGGCCTTTCAGACGAGCCGGGAACCGGCCTTGGTCAGTGCACGTCGCGCCAGTACTCAACCTTGAGCAGGTAGGCGATGAAGGTGAAGAAGGCCAGGAACAGGATCACCCACACGCCAACCGACTCGCGCTTGAGCGCCGCCGGCTCGGCCACGTACTGCAGGAAGGCGCTGATGTCGCGCGCCACCTGGTCGTAGGCCTTGGCGTCCAGGCGACCCGGCTGGGCCAGCTCGAGACCGGTCACGTGCGGCATGCCGTCCGCGCCCTGCTCATAGACCGGACGCTGAATGCCCTGCATTTCCCAGAGCACGTGCGGCATCGAGGCGCCCGGGAACACGGTGTTGTTCCAGCCCAGCGGGCGCGCCTCGTCGACGTAGAAGCCCTTGAGATAGCTGTAGATCCAGTCCGGACCGCTCGCGCGGGCGCGGGCGGCCAGGCTCAGGTCGGGCGGGGCCTTGCCGAACCAGGCGTCACCATCACCGGCGCTGATGCCGGTATTGATGTTCTCGCCGATCTTGGCGTGCGACGGCATCAGGTTCTGTTCCACCAGCTCCGGGCTCAGGCCCAGGTCGTCCGCGATCCGCTGGTAGCGGTGCATGGACAGGGCATGGCAGCCGGCGCAGTAGTTCATGTAAAGACCGGCGCCGCGCTGGAGCGAGGCGCGATCGCTGAGATCGGTGCCCGACGATTCCAGCGGCCCGGCGCTGGCGGCGAAGCCCAGCGAGGGCGCGAAGGCCAGCAGGAGGGCGAAGAGACGAAGCTTAGTCATGCTCGGGCACCCGCTCGGGAACGGCCTTGGTCTGGCCCATCGCGGACCAGATCGGCATCAGGATGAAGAAGGCGAAGTAGTAGCCGGTGAGGATCTGGGCGACCAGCTTCTGGGTATCGGAACCGGTCTGCGCACCCAGCCAGCCCAGCACCACGAAGCTCACCACGAAGATGGCGACAAGGATCTTGTGCAGCATGGGGCGGTAGCGGATGGACTTTACCTTGCAGCGGTCGAGCCAGGGCAACGCGAACAGGATCATGGTGGCACCGCCCATCACGATCACGCCGAACAGCTTGTCGGGGATCGCGCGCAACATCGCGTAGAACGGGGTGAAGTACCACACCGGCTTGATGTGCGCCGGGGTCACCAGCGGGTCGGCCTCGATGAAGTTGTCCCACTCGAGGAACCAGCCGCCCATGGTCGGGGCGAAGAAGATGATGAAGGCGAACAGGATCAGGAAGAAGCCGGCGCCGAACAGATCTTTCACCGTGTAGTACGGGTGGAAGGGGATGCCATCCTTGGGAATGCCGGTGGTCTTGTCCTTGACCTTCTTGATGTCGACGCCTTCGGGGTTGTTCGAACCCACCTCATGCAGCGCACCCAGGTGCAGAACGACCAGAAGCAGCAGTACCAGCGGGACCGCGATCACATGCAGGGCGAAGAAGCGGTTGAGGGTGGCGTCGGCGACCAGATAGTCACCGCGGATCCATTCCGTCAGGCCGTTGCCGACCACCGGTATCGCGCCGAACAGGTTGATGATCACCTGCGCGCCCCAGTAGGACATCTGGCCCCAGGGCAGCACGTAGCCCATGAAGGCTTCGGCCATCAGCACCAGGAAGATCATCACGCCCAGCACCCAGACCAGCTCACGCGGCTTCTGATAGGAACCGTAGACCAGGCCGCGGAACATGTGCAGGTAGACCACCACGAAGAACAGCGAGGCGCCGGTGCTGTGCATGTAGCGGATCAGCCAGCCCCACTCGACGTCGCGCATGATGTACTCGACCGAAGCGAAGGCCTCGGCCGCGGACGGCTTGTAGTGCATCGTCAGGAAGATACCGGTGACGATCTGGTTGACCAGCACCAGCATGGCCAGCGAGCCAAAGTAGTACCAGAGGTTGAAGTTCTTCGGAGCGTAGTACTCCGACATGTGCTTCTTGTACGCCGGGATCAGGCCCGGGGTGCGGTCATTGAACCAGCCGGTGACCGACTCGACCGTGCGGTTGATTACGTTGGCCATCACGCAGCTCCTTCGGGGGCGACGCCTACGATGACGCGGTTGTCGTCAACGAAGTGATAAGGCGGAACCTCGAGGTTGGACGGCGCCGGCACACCCTGGTACACCCGGCCCGCCAGGTCGAAGCGCGAGTTGTGGCAAGGGCAGTAGAAACCGCCCTGCCACTCGCTGTCGAAGGCCTGCGGCTGCAGCTCGGGCACGTAGGTCGGCGAGCAGCCCAGATGGGTGCAGATGCCGACGATGACCGCGAGCTCGGGCTTGATCGAGCGGGCGATGTTCTTGGCGAAGGCCGGCGTCTGGTCGAGGTTCTCCGACTCCGGATCGCGCAGGCGGTCGTTTATGGTCGGCAGTGCGGCCAGCTGCTGCGGCGTGCGCTTGAATATCCACACCGGCTTGCCGCGCCACTGCACGATCATGCGCATGCCCGGCTCGCCATCGATCTTGCTGATGTCGACTTCGACCGGTGCGCCGGACACTTTGGCCCGTGCGCTCGGCTTCCAGGAACTGATGAACGGCACCGCGACACCTGCCACGCCCACCGCGCCAACAACGGCGGTGGTGGCGGTCAGGAAGCGGCGACGGCCTGTATTGACCCCTTCGTTAGCCATCCGGCTCTCCGAAAATCTTGCTAAGTGGCTGGAAACAGAAATGCGGGGCGATCCAGCCCCCGCAAAGACGCGCAATTGTAGCGGACCGGGCGTGGCAGCCACAACGCCGCCGATATCCGGCTCAGCGGCTGGCCAGGGCGCCCCGGTAGCGTTCGGCCAGCGTGCCCACGCGCACGACGTAGCGCTGGGTCTCGGCATAGGGCGGCACGCCGCCATGGCGGTCCACCGCGCCTTCACCGGCGTTGTAGCCTGCGGCAGCCAGGGTCAGGTTGCCTTCGTAGCGCTTCAGCAGCCAGGCCAGGTATTGCACCCCGCCGCGGATGTTCTGGCTGGGGTCAAACACGTCCGCGACCCCGAAACGGCTGGCCGTGGCGGGAATCAGCTGCATCAGGCCCTGGGCCCCGGCATGGGACACGGCGTTGGGCCGGAAGGCCGATTCGGCGTGGATGATGGCGCGGACCACGGCCTCGTCCACCCCGAACTCGGCGGCGGCGGCGCGGACCTCGGCGGCATAGGCGTCGGTATTGAGCCGCACAGTGCCGAAGTCGACCCCCGCCAGCACCCCGCAGGCGTAGCAGGCCTCGACGTAGCTGAACAACAGGCGGGCGCCGGTGTCGCCGGCCGGCCGGACATTGGTGTAATGGGTCACGCCGTCGCGCTCGTAGCGATACATCGCGCCCCGGGTGACGCGGGCGCCGCTGGCCTTGGGCGCAGCCTGCAGCGACTGGCCGGGGGCGGCGGTGCGGAATTCGACCCGGGCCGCCGACGTGGCCCGGGGCTGGCTGGACGCCCCCGCCACGGCAGCCGCCGGGGCGGCCGGCGCCGGACCCTTGGGTCGCGCGTCGGCCGATGTGTAGTTGGAGATGACCGCGCAGCTGGCGCCCGCCACCCGCTTGCCGGTGTAATTGGGAATGCCGTCGGCGCCGGTGCACTTATATAGCGTCCCGGCCCAGGCCGGAGGAGCCAGGATCAGGCAAGCCACTGCTAGGGAGCGAAACAGGGTCATGGCGCGTATGTACTCCAACCCGACCCGAAAGCCAAGCTTCCTGGCCCTGTGAGAGGGGTAAACTGGCGCCCCACACGGAACGGATTAACCGCCGCCATGCCCGTGAACTCGCCCGCCCGGGGCAAGCTCCACATCAAGACCCACGGCTGTCAGATGAACGAATACGACTCGGCCAAGATGGCCGACGTACTCGCCGCCGAACACGGCCTGGAGCTGACCGACGACGAGGCCGAGGCCGACGTCATCCTGGTCAACACCTGCTCGATCCGTGAAAAGGCCGAGGACAAGGTGTTCTCGCTGATCGGCAAGTGGAAGCATTTGAAGAACGCCAAGCCGGTGATCATCGGCGTCGGCGGCTGCGTGGCCAGCCAGGAAGGCGAAGCCATCCTGCGACGGGCGCCTTATGTGGACCTGGTGTTCGGGCCGCAGACCCTGCATCGCCTGCCGCAGATGATCGAGGCGCGCCGCGCCACGGGCCGGGCGCAGGTAGACATCAGCTTCCCCGAGGTGGAAAAGTTCGACCGCCTGCCCGAACCGCGCGCCCAGGGCGCTAGCGCCTACGTATCGGTGATCGAAGGCTGCAGCAAGTACTGCTCCTTCTGCGTGGTGCCCTACACCCGCGGCGAAGAGGTTTCGCGACCGTTCGACGACGTCCTGCTCGAATGCGCCCAGCTGACGGCACAGGGCGTGCGCGAGATCCATCTGCTGGGACAGAACGTCAACGCCTACCGCGGTCCGATCGGGAGCGAGGGCGACACCGCCGACCTGGCCACCCTGGTGCGCGCCATCGCCACCCTCGATGGCGTCGGCCGCATCCGCTACACCACCTCGCATCCGGTCGAGTTCTCGGACGCGCTGATCGAAGCGCATCGCGACGTGCCACAGCTCGCCAGCTATCTGCACCTGCCGGTGCAGTCGGGTTCGGATCGGATATTGGCGGCGATGAAGCGCGGCCACACGGTGCTGGAGTACAAAGCGCGCATTCGTCGCCTGCGCGAGGCCAAGCCCGGCATCGTCATCGCTTCGGACTTCATCGTCGGTTTCCCGGGCGAGACCGATCGCGATTTCGAAGCGACCCTGAAGCTGGTCGAAGAGATCGGCTTCGACCAGAGCTATTGCTTCGCCTATTCGCGCCGCCCGGGCACGCCGGCCGCCAACCTGCACGACGAGGTACTGCCGGCGGTGGCCAGCGAGCGCCTGCACCGGCTGCAGGCGGCGATCAATGCCAGCGCGCGGCGGATATCCGAGGCCATGGTCGGCGGCATCGAACGCATCCTGGTCGAAGGACCCAGCGCCCGCGACCCGGGCGAGCTGACCGGCAAGACCGAGAACATGCGCAACGTGAACTTCCCGGGCCATCCGCGCCTGGTCGGCCAGTTCGTCGACCTGCGCATCACCGAGGCACGCACCAACTCCCTGCGCGGCGAGATCGTCGCGGTGGCCGGGGACAACCCAACGAGGCTTTCGTGAGCAAAGACGCCGTACACCGCGATTTCGTACTCGAACCCGAGGACAACGAGAGGCTGGCCAACCTTGCCGGACCCTTCGACGAGCACCTTCGGCAGATGGAGCTTCGGCTGGGCGTCGAGATCGCCAACCGTGGCCATGTTTTCCGGGTCAGCGGCGAGGCCAAGGCCGCGGCGGCGGCGGAAAAGTTGCTGCGCAAGCTCTACCAGGACGCCGCCGAAGAAGTGCTCGATCCGCAGCGGATCCACAGCCAGCTCGGCAGTGCCCATCTGGAACGCATCACCGGCGAGGATGGCTTCGAGCCGCAGGAAGTGGCGATCAAGGTCAAGCGCGGCACCGTGCGCGGTCGCGGCGTTAATCAGGCCAAATACCTGCAGGCGATCACCGCCCACGACATCAACTTCGGCATCGGCCCAGCCGGCACCGGCAAGACTTTCCTGGCGGTGGCCAGCGCGGTCGAGGCGCTCAACGAGAGCCGCGTGCAGCGGCTGCTGCTGGTGCGGCCGGCGGTGGAGGCCGGCGAGAAGCTTGGCTTCCTGCCCGGCGACCTGAGCCAGAAAGTCGACCCTTACCTGCGGCCGCTGTATGACGCGCTGTACGAAATGCTGGGCGTCGAAAAGGTGGCCAAGCTGCTCGAGCGCAACGTCATCGAGATCGCGCCTTTGGCCTACATGCGCGGACGCACCCTCAACGATGCCTACGTAATCCTGGACGAAGCCCAGAACACCAGCATCGAGCAAATGAAGATGTTCCTGACCCGCATCGGCTTCGGCAGCACCGCGGTGATCACCGGCGACCTGAGCCAGATCGACCTGCCCAAGCACCAGAAGTCCGGCCTGCGCGACGCGATCGACGTATTGCGCGGCGTCGAGGGCATCAGCTTCACCTTCTTCACCGCCCACGACGTGGTGCGGCATCCACTGGTGGCACGCATCGTCCGCGCCTACGATGCCCGCGACGGGAAGGAATCGCAGGAATGACCAAGGGTCCGGTCCAACTCGACGTCAGCGTCAGCTATGGCCTGCCCCGCGCCGGCCTGCCCGCGGCCGTCAGTTTGCGCCGCTGGGCCGCCGCCGCGGCGCAGGGTCGTATCAAGCGCGCCGACCTGGCCATCCGGCTGGTGGACGCCAAGGAAGGCCGCGCCCTGAACCGGCACTACCGCGGCAAGGACTACGCCACCAACGTGCTGAGCTTTCCGGTGGAACTTCCGGAGGGCGTCAACCTGCCGCTGTTGGGCGACCTGGTGATCTGCGCCCCGGTGGTCGCCAAAGAAGCGCTGGAACAGGGCAAGCCGCTGTCCGCTCATTACGCCCACCTGACCATCCACGGTGTCCTGCACCTGCTGGGCCTGGACCACGAGGACGAGCGCGAGGCCGAAGCGATGGAGCAGATGGAGCGCGAGATCCTGGCCAGCCTGGGCCTTCCCGACCCTTACTGAGGCCTAGGTTCGGCGGTTCGGCGAATCATGCGCGGGCGATCGCGCCCTCGCGCGCGCCGCTGCGATCCGTCGCTTTCGAATCAATGACGCAGCGCGGCGCCCGCCCGAGCAGTTCCGGGAGCGCGTTGCGGGCGGGAACGTTGTCTCGCCGCAGCAATTCCCAGTGTCCGAAGGAGAATGGTGTCAGGTGCAGCAGGTCGCAGACGTGACTGCCCAACCGGGCCAGCAGGCCGGGCACCGGGATGCGCCAGGCGGGACGCGGCGAGTGCAGCCGCCGCAGGGCGGCGAGGTAGTCGACCAGCGTGAAGGCTTGCTCGCCACCCAATTCGAATTCGGCGGGACCGTCGTCACCGGCCAGACGCGGGCGCTTGGCCAGGATCGTCAGGGCCTCACCCAGGTCGCGCACATCGAGCGCGGCAATCCGCCCGCTGGCGTCCGCCGGCAGGGCGTGGATCGGCCAGCGCGCAACGCGCCGGATCCAGGCGGCGCCGTAGCCACCCGTTTCGGCATCCAGCAGGGAGGGCCGGACGATGCAGCAGTCCGCCCCGCTGCGACGCAGGGCGGCCTCACCGTCGGCCTTCGAGCGCAGGAAACCGCTGCACATCGGTGCCTGCAGGCCCAGGGCCGAGACATGCACCAGTCGCCGACCGCGGCGGCGGCAGGCTTCGGCCAGTGCCGCTGGCGCCAGGTGGTGAACCCGCTGATAGGTTTCGCGGCCGCGTGAGCGCAGGATGCCGACGCAGTTCAGCACGACGTCGGCCTCGTCCAGCAGCGGCAGCCAGTCTTGTGCTGCCAGCAGGCGCTCGAAGCGCACCTGGTGGCGGACGCAGGCCTGGGCCGCTTCGGGCAATCGCCGATCCAGGCGTCCCGGGTGCCGGCTGCCGATCGCCACCGTCACGCCGGCCTCCAGCAGGGACGCCACGGCATACCGGCCGATGAACCCGCCGCCGCCGAGCACCAGGACGCGGAGAGGGGGCGGTTCTTGCTTGCGAGGATCGCGCATGAGCTGGTCTCAGTTTTGTCAGTCTTTTCTGTCTTGACAGAAATATATGCCGAGACTAGCCTGACCGCAAGCCACCCTGCCCGCCGCGGATTTCCGCCATGACCGAAGCCCCTGCCGACTATCTCCAGGACCCGCTGAGCCCGATCAGCCGGCGCTTCGTCCTGCACTGGGGCGAGATGGGTTCGCGCTGGGGCGTGAACCGCACCGTGGCCCAGGTACATGCCCTGCTGTTCCTGGCCGGCCGGCCGATGGACGCCGAAACCATCGCCTCGGTGCTGCGGGTGGCGCGCTCGAACGTCAGCAACAGCCTGCGCGAGCTGATGAACCTCAAGCTGGTCAGGGTGTCGCACCTGGTCGGCGAACGCCGAGATCATTTCGAGACTTCACGCGACGTGTGGGAGCTGTTCCGTACCGTGGTCATGGAACGCAAGGCACGCGAGTTCGACCCAACCGTGAACCTGCTGCAGGAACTCACCAGCGACCCCGGCTTCCCGGGCGAGGACGCCGGTGCCCGCCAGCGCATGCAGGACACCCTGGCCCTGATGTTGGCCCTGTCGTCCTGGGGCGAGGAAATGCTCAGGCTCGAGCCCGCGACCTTGATGAAAGTGATGAAGCTGGGAAGCCGCATCCAGAAACTGATCCGCGAGGGAAACAAGTCATGACCACCGCCACCTGGCCGCTGTTGATCTACTACGACGCGTCCTGCCCGCTCTGCCGCGAGGAAATGCACGCCCTCAAAGCCTATGACGCGTCCGCCCACCTGACCCTGGTGGACGCCTCCGCACCGGGCTTCACCGATGCCGAGCTCAACGCGGCCGGTATTCCCCAGGCCGAGCTGATGCGGCTGATCCACGCCCGCGACGCCGCCGGCAGGTGGTTCATCGGCGTCGAAGTGTTCGAACTGGCCTACACCGCCGCCGGCCTGCCCGGCATGGCGGCACTCTGGGGTAATCCCCGACTGCGGCCGTTTTGGAACCGGGTCTACCCCTGGATCGCGCGTTTGCGTCAGCCGCTGTCCTGGCTCGGCCTGAATCGCGCCTATGGCTGGCTGGTCCGGCGCGCCGCGGCCCGCGCCCAGGCCCGCGCCGGCGCCTGCAGCACCGGCCGCTGCGAGCTGCCCCCGAACTGATCCGCCCAGCCCCGGCCCGGCCCCGCCCGGTTCACGCGCCGGAAATGAACGCTCCGGCATCTGCGGTTACACTTGCCGCACCGCCCCCTGGCGCCTGCCTTGCCGAGATGTCCGAAGATTCCCCTAGTAGCCCGCCGGAACGCCGCTCCTGGCTTGAACGCCTGAGCCTGGCCTTTTCCGGCGAACCCCAGACCCTCGACGATATCGTCGAGATCCTTCGCGATGCCCAGGTCAATGGCCTGCTTGGCGCCGATACGCTGAAGATGCTCGAGGGCGCCCTGTCGGTGTCCGAGCAGCAGGTCGGCGACATCATGCTGCCGCGCTCGCAAATGGTGTCCCTGCCGCTCGACGCCAACTTCCTGGACCTGACCAAGATGGTGGTCGAATCGGGGCACTCCCGGTTCCCGGTCCACGGCGAAGACCGCGATGAAATCCTTGGCATCCTGCTGGCCAAAGACCTGCTGCGCGGCATGGTTGCCGACGGCGGCCCGTCCAGCGTTCGCGAACTGCTGCGGCCGGCGGTGCTTATCCCCGAGTCGAAGCGACTGAACGTACTGCTCAAGGAGTTCCGGCTGTCGCGCAACCACATGGCCATCGTGGTGGATGAGTACGGCGGCGTCGCCGGCCTGGTCACCATCGAGGACGTGCTGGAGCAGATCGTCGGCGAGATTGACGACGAGCACGATGACGCCGACGAGGCCAAGCTGATCGCGGCGCAGGCCGACGGCCAGTTCCTGGTCGATGCCCTGACCCCGATCTCGGACTTCAACGAGCAGTTCCGTGCCGACTTCGACGACGACGAATACGACACCATAGGCGGACTGGTCACCTCGGCCATCGGCCACCTGCCCGAAGCGGGCGAAGAGCTGTCGCTGGGCCGCTTCCACTTCCGCGTCGGCCGCGCCGACCAGCGCCGCGTGCACACCTTCGTGCTGAGCGTCCATGGCCCGGAGTAATTGGCGCCTGGCCCTGGCGCTCGCGTTCTGGCTGGCCACCACCCTGCTGAGCCCGGCGATGGCGCAGGACGCGCCGCGCATCGGCGTGGTGACGATGGAACCGGGCGAGATTTTCTTCGAGCGCTTCGGCCACAACGCGATCGTCGTTGACGACCCGGCCACCGGCCAACAGACCTCGTACAACTTCGGCTTTTTCGATATGGACGAGCCGAATTTCTTCGGCGACTTCATCAGCGGCGAGATGCGCTATTGGCTGGTGGCGCTGCCGCTGGAGCAGGACATGGCCCGCTATCGCCAGCTGGGCCGCGGCGCCAGCCTGCAGTGGCTTGACCTAGAAGACGAACAGGCGCGCGCCCTGGCCGAATCCCTGCGGGTCCGCGCCAGCGGCGACGAGGCCCGCTACCGCTACGACTACTTCACCAGCAATTGCTCCACCCAGGTCCGGGACGCCTTGGACCAGGCCCTGGGCGGCACGCTGAAGACCCAGCTCACCGGCCGCTCGCAGGGCAACACCTACCGCAGCGAGTCGGTCCGCCTGGCAACGCCTGCCGCGTGGATGGCGATCGGCTTCCATCTCGGCCTGGCCGACTACGCCGACCGGCCGCTGTCGCGCTGGGAAGAGTCCTTTATCCCCATGCGCCTGCGCGATGCCCTGCGCGAAGTGCGCCTGGCCGACGGCCGGCCCTTGGTGATATCCGAGGAAATCCTGCACGCGCACCGCATCGGCCAGCCGCCATCCGAAGCCCCGCGACTGCGGATACCGGCGCTGGTGGCCGGCATCGTGCTGGCGCTGGGCGTGCTGTGGCTGGGCCGGCGCGCACCGCGCGTGCTGGCCGGTGCCGCCATCGGCTTCTGGACCGTCGCAGGCCTGGCCGGCGTGACCATGCTCCTGATCTGGTTCGGCAGCGCCCACGTCGCCGGGCACGGCAACGAGAACCTGCTGCTGCTCAGCCCGCTGTGCCTGCTGCTGATCCCCGGCGGCTGGGCCCGCCTGCGCGGCCGCGAACCTTCGGCGCGCTTCCGTTGGCTGCTGTGGATCGTGGTAGCCGGCGCGGCCCTGGCGGGTTTCCTGAAGTTCATGCCGTTCCGGCCGCAGGAAAACGTCGAATGGGTCTTGCTGCTGCTGCCGCTGCACTGGGCCCTGCTGCGCCGCCTCGACCCCGGTCGCTGACGGCTTGCCGGCACCGGCCCCGCGGCCGATGATGCCGGCATGGAAAACCCAAGCACCCCAGCGCCCAACGCCATCGTAAACTGTGTCCGCTACGGCCGGGACGGCAGTCGCCGCGACCTGCCCCTGCAGGAGATCAGCGACGTGCTGGCGATCGACGACGGCAGCTTCATCTGGGTGGGGCTGTACGAGCCGGAGGAGTCGCTGCTGGACTCGCTGCAGGAGGAGTTCGACCTGCACGACCTGGCCGTGGAGGACGCCCACCACGCCCACCAGCGGCCGAAGATCGAGGCCTACGGCAACTCGCTGTTCATCGCCGCACACACCGCCCAGGCGATTGACGGCCAGGTCTCGTTCGGCGAAACCCATGTCTTCGTCGGCCTGCGTTACCTGATCACGGTGCGCCACGGCAACTCGCTGTCCTACAGTTCGGTGCGCACCCGCTGCGAGCGGGAGCCGGAACTGCTGGCGCTGGGGCCGACCTACGGCCTGTACGCCGTGCTCGACTTCATCGTCGACAACTACCTGCCGATCGTCGACGAATTCCAGGGAAAGCTGGACGCACTCGAGAAGGACATCTTCGCCGAGAACTTCTCGCGCGAAACGGTGCGGAAGCTGTACGAGCTCAAGCGCGAGCTGACCACGCTGCGGCTGGCGGTAGCACCGATGCAGGACATCACCGGACAGCTCACGCGCGTCCACACACAGCTGGTGGGCGAAGAAATGCGCCTGTACTTCCGCGACGTGTTCGACCACACCCAGCGGGTCAATGACGCCACTGACACCCTGCGCGAAATGCTGACCGCCGCGATGTCGGTCAACCTGGCCCTGGTCACGGTGGCCCAGGGCGAGGTGGTCAAACGTCTGGCCGGCTGGGCCGGCCTGCTGGCCGCACCCACCCTGATCGCCAGCTGGTACGGCATGAACTTCGAAAACATGCCCGAGATGCAGGGCCGCTATAGCTACGGCGTCATGGTTGCCATCACCGCGGGCATCGTCGGCGGACTATTTATCCTGCTGCGTCGCGCCCGCTGGATCTGAGCCCGCGCTCCCGTCGCTGAAAACCTTCAGGCGCTGCGCGCCTGCATCATCGCGTCCGCGAATTCGAAGGCTTGGCGCGCCAGAGCATCCCGTTCCAGCCGCGGCACGCCCGCCTGCTTGGGCGCCTGGATCAAGGCCGCGGCGATATGGGCGGCGAACAGGTCGCGGGGGCTGGGGTTGGCGTCCGCTGTGGACGACGGTTTGCTGCCAGTAGGGCTCATTGCAATTCCTTGGATCGGGGGGACAGCTGCGCAGCTTGCCCCGCCCGGCCGAAGGCTGGCGTGACGGGCGCCGGCTTGACGTCGGTCAAGGCGGGGAGGGCCGACGCTCCCTAACCTGCATGCCATGACCACGATCCCTCCCTTCGACGCCGAGCTGCTGCGCCGCTACGACAAGCCGGGGCCGCGCTATACCTCCTATCCGACCGCGCCCCAGTTCAAGACCGGGTTTGGCGACGCCGAATTCCGGCGCGCCGCGCAGAAGACCAACGAGGACCCGATTCCGCGCCGCCTGTCGCTCTACGTGCACGTGCCGTTCTGCTTCAGCCCCTGCTTCTACTGCGGCTGCAACCGCATCATCACCCGCGACTTTGGCCGCGCCGAGCCCTACCTGGCGCGCCTGGTCCGCGAGGCTTCGCTGCTGGGACCGCTGTTCGACCGCGACCGCGACGTCATGCAGCTGCACCTGGGCGGCGGCACCCCGAACTTCCTGACCCCGCACCAGATCGGCGAACTGCTCGACACCCTGGGCCGGCACTTCCACTTCAGCCAAAGCCCGGCGCGCGACTTCTCGATCGAGATTGACCCGCGGGTGATCAAGCCCGGCGACATCGAGGCCCTGGCCGAGCTGGGCTTCAACCGCGCCAGCCTGGGCGTGCAGGACTTTGATCCGGCCGTGCAGGCGGCGGTGAACCGCATCCAGTCGGTGGACGAGACCAATGCCGTGATCCGCAATTGTCGCCGCAGCGGTTTCCGCTCGGTGAACGTGGACCTGATCTACGGCCTGCCGCTGCAGACCCGCGAGGGCTTCGAGCGCACGCTCGAGACCGTCATCGCCACCCGCCCGGACCGCCTGGCGGTCTACAGCTATGCGCACATGCCGCAGCTTTTCCGCCCACAGCAGCGCATTGACGAAAGCCAGCTGCCCAGCGCCGAAGAGAAGCTCGGCCTCCTGCAGCTGTCAATCCAGATGCTGTCGGCCGCCGGCTACCGCTATATCGGCATGGACCACTTCGCCCTGCCCAGCGACGACCTCAGCCAGGCCCAGGCCCAGGGCAAGCTGCACCGTAACTTCATGGGCTACACCACCCACGCCGACTGCGATTTGATCGGCCTGGGCGTGAGCGCGATCAGCCACGTCGGTGACACCTACAGCCAGAGCCCCCGGGACCTGCCGTCCTGGGAAATCGCCCTGGACGAAGGCCGCCTGCCAACCTGGCGCGGCATGGCCCTGGACGCCGACGACGTGCTCCGGGCCGACCTGATCCAGCAGCTGATGTGCCACGGCTCAGTCGACTTCGCGCCGCTTGAGCTGCGCCACGAGATCGACTTCCAGGAATACTTTGCCGAGGACCTGGCCCGGCTGGCCCCGCTGGTCGCCGACGGCCTGGTGGTGATCGAGGCCGACCGCATCCGCGCCACCGAGCGCGGACGCCTGCTGGTGCGTATCATTGCGGCATGTTTCGACCGCTATCTACACCAGGCCCAGGCCGAACCCGCACGCTTCTCGAAAGCGATCTGACCGTCTCCGTCGCCCGGAGCCGGCCATGAGCCCGACCGCCCGCCGGCGCGCCCTGCCTTCGCCCGCCGCCGCCGACGACGGCGACGAGCTGCATTTTTGCAGCACCTGCGCGTTCTCGGATGCCTGCCTGTCCCAGGGTTTCGGCAAGTCCGACCTGATGGACCTGCACGTGCTGGTCGAGCACATCGGCCCCTTCCGCGAAGGCGAGCACATCTTCCGGGAGGGCGAGGAGTTCAATGCCATCGCCGCCGTGCGCGCGGGAACCGTCAAGACCTACGTGCTCGACGCCTCGGGTCATGAACAGGTGCTGGGCTTCCACCTGCCCGGCGAGATCATCGGCCTTAGCGCCATCAGCCAGTCCCGCTACCCCTGTAACGCGGTAGCGCTGGACACGGTGATGCTGTGCCGTTTCTCGTTCCCGAAGATGGCCGTGCTGGCCACGCGCATGCCGGGCCTGCAGGCGCAGCTGTTCAAGCTGCTGAGCGAGGACATCGGCAAGGCCTCACTGCTGGCCGGCGACTTCAGCGCGGACGAGCGCATGGCCGCCTTCCTGGTGGCGCTGTCGCGCCGCTACGCGCGCCGTGGTTTCTCGCCCACGCGCCTGCACCTGACCATGACCCGCACCGACATCGCCAACTATCTGCGGCTGGCGCCGGAAACGGTGAGCCGCGTGCTCAAGCGGCTGCAGGACGAGAAGCTGGTGCTGGTCGAGCGTCGCGAGCTCGAAATCCTTGACCCCGCCCGTCTCGAAGCCCTCGCGCTCCACGTCCTTCGCCACTAATCGCCGCCCGCCCTGTGGGAGGGAATTGATTCCCGATGCGCCGCACGCGCCCAGCTTGCGCTCCCGACTGCCGGGAGCTTGATCTGGGTCAGGGACGCTAAGGCGGCGGAAGCTGAACATTGCGACATCCTGAACCGGAGAGTCGTCATGAGCAGTACCCGCAAGCTATGGATCGCACTCGCGATCCTGCTCGCTGTCTCTTTCACCGTCCTGCTATGGGTCGGTGGCGAGATCCATCGAGAGATGCCACCCGTACCCGAACAAGTCGTCACACAAAGTGGCGAAGTGGTCTTCACCCGTTCCGACATCGAAGTGGGACGCCAGGTCTGGCAGACCACCGGCGGCCAGCAGTTGGGCTCGGTGTGGGGCCACGGCAGCTACGTTGCCCCCGACTGGACCGCCGACTGGCTGCACCGCGAAGCCATCGACATCCTCGACCAGTGGGCGCGTCGCGACTACTCGGTGGCCGGTTTCGAGGCCCTGGGCAAGGCAGAGCAGGCGGCATTGACCGTCCGTCTCTCCGAAATGATGCGCGCCAACACCTATGACGCGGACACGAAGTCGGTAGTGATCGACGACGACCGCGCCCTGGCCATCAGCAATGTCTCCGCGCACTACCAGAGCCTGTTCGGCAACGATCCGGCCACGGCGGTGCTGCGCGAGAACTATGCGATGAAGAACAACACCGTCGCCGATGCCGAACACCGGCGCGCGATGACGGCGTTCTACTGGTGGACCGCCTGGTCGGCCGTCACCCAGCGGCCGGGCAAGGAAATCACCTACACCAACAACTGGCCGCATGAACCGTTGGTGGGCAACGTTCCGCCGTCGAACCTGTTCATGTGGACCGTGTTCAGCGTCCTGTTCCTGCTGGCGGGCATCGCCCTGCTGGGCTGGCACTACGCCGTCACCCACGGCAAGGAAGAGGAGCCGCTGAAGCTGCCGGACACCGATCCGCTGGCGAAGGTCGTGGTCACGCCCTCGATGAAGGCGACGGCCAAGTATTTCTGGATCGTGATCGCGCTGTTCCTGGTGCAGATCCTGCTGGGCGCCATCACCGCGCACTACCAGGTGGAAGGCCAGGAAGCCTACGGCTTCGCGCTGGCCGAATACCTGCCGTATTCACTAACCCGCAGCTGGCACACGCAGCTGGCGGTGCTATGGATTGCCACCGCCTGGCTGGGCATGGGCCTGTACATCGGACCGGCCATTTCCGGGCATGAGCCGAAATTCCAGGCGTTGGGGGTCCACATACTTTGGGTCTGCCTGATCATCATCGTGGTCGGCGCCTTCGTAGGCCAGTGGTTCGCGGTGATGCAGAAGCTGGGCCTGGCCCACAACTTCTGGTTCGGCCACCAGGGCTGGGAATACGTCGACATTGGTCGCTTCTGGCAGTGGTTCCTGTTCATCGGCCTGGGCCTGTGGCTGACGCTGGTGGGCCGCTGCCTGGTCCCCGCGATCCGCGCGGGCGGCGAGTCCAAGTCCATCACCAGCCTGCTCTTCCTCTCCACCGTCGCGATTGGCGTGTTCTACGGCGCCGGCCTGATGTGGGGCGAGCACACGCACCTTTCGATGGTCGAATACTGGCGCTGGTGGGTCGTGCATCTGTGGGTCGAGGGCTTCTTCGAAGTGTTCGCCACCGCAGTCATCGCCTTCCTGTTCACCAAGCTGGGCCTGATCAAGAACAGCACGGCCACCGTGGCGGTCCTGTTCGCGACCATCGTGTTCATGGCTGGCGGCGTGCTCGGCACCCTGCACCACCTGTACTTCACCGGCACGCCGGTGGCGGTGATCGCGCTGGGTGCTTCGTTCTCCGCGCTGGAAGTGGTGCCGCTGGCCTACATCGGCTTCGAGGCTTACCACACCTTCAAGCTTGGCCATGCCACGCCCTGGATGCAGCGCTACAAGTGGCCGATCCTGTTCTTCGTGGCGGTCGCCTTCTGGAACCTGGTGGGTGCCGGCCTGTTCGGCTTCCTGATCAATCCGCCGCTGCCGCTGTACTACATGCAGGGCCTGAACCTGACCCCGCTGCACGGTCACACGGCGCTGTTCGGTGTGTACGGCATGCTGGGCATTGGTCTGATGCTGTTCTGCCTGCGCGGTCTGAAGCCGGACGCGATCTGGCCGGAAGCCCCGCTGCGCACTAGCTTCTGGGCTTTGAACATCGGCCTGGTCGGGATGGCGGTATTCACTCTGCTGCCGATCGGCATCCTGCAGCTCAACGCAGCGATCGAACACGGGTACTGGTACGCGCGTTCGGCCGATTTCATGCAGCAGCCGCTGATTGAAATGCTGGTGTGGATGCGGGTGCCGGGCGATACGATCTTCAGTGTCGGTGCGGTGGCGCTGGCCTGGTTCGTGGCGCGGCTCTGGATCGCGCCCAAGCGTGCTCCGGTGGCTGAGGTCGCTACCGAAACCGCTGGCTGATCGTTATCACGTTTGTCCAAGGGCGGGGCCGAGCAATCGGCCCCGCCTTTTTCTTTTCGGGTGACTTGGGTCAAGGCGACCCGGGCGGTGGCTTGTCAGCATGGCGACATGGACAACACGCGCCCCAAAACTCTCGACTTGACCGTTCTCGCGGCTGCACCGCATCGGCTCCTGTTCTTCATCGGCGCGGCCAATGTGCTCGCGGCGATGGCCTGGTGGACCGGCTGGCTGGGAGGCTGGCTACCGACACCGAGCGTCCCGGCGGGCTGGATGCATGCTTTCATCATGCAATATCAGGTGCTGCCGGCCTTTATCTTTGGCTTCCTGCTGACCGTCTTCCCACGCTGGATGGCGCAGACCGACGCCAGTCGCTGGCACTACCTGCCGGTGGGCCTTGGCCTGGTTGCGGGTCAGGTGCTGGTGCTGGTCGGACTGGTCACGGGCTCGGCGATGCTGGTGCACCTGGGCGTCATCAACACCATCGCAGGCTGGGTGACGGCGATGGCCGTGCTGGCCGGCTGGCTCGCGCGCGACCGCAGCGGGAACTGGCACGCGATGTCCTGCTTCGGCGGGCTGTTGATGGGCTTGGCGGGGCTGCTCGCCTTCGCCGCCTACCTGCATCTGCCGGGCGAACCGCGGCTGGCCTTCGCCATGCTCAAGATCGGCACCTTCGGCCTGCTGGTCCCCGTGTATTCGACGGTCGCGCACCGGATGTTCCCCTTCTTCGCCAGCAACGTGGTTGCCGGCTACCGTCCGTGGCGGCCCATGTGGCTGCTGGCGATCAGCTGGCCGCTGTGGCTGGGCCATGTCGCGCTGGAGCTGGCGCACCTGTACCAGTGGCTGTGGCTGGTGGACCTGCCGCTGCTAGCGCTGGGGATCGTGACCCTGTGGCGTTGGTGGCCGCGGGGCAAGGCGCCCGCCCTGCTGCGGGTGCTGTTCATCGGCTATTCCTGGCTGCCGATCGCGCTGGCGCTGTATGCCGCCCAAAGCCTGTGGTTCCTGGGTACCGGTGAATTCACGCTGGGGCGTGCACCGGTACACGCGGTGTCGGTTGGTTTCTTCGGCAGTCTGCTGGTCGCCATGGTGACCCGCGTCACCCAGGGACATTCTGGGCGGCCGCTGGTGCTGGGTCGCATTCCCGCCATCGCCTTTATCGGCATGCAGATCGTGTCGCTGATGCGGGTGGGCGCGGAACTGGCGGCGAATCCGGCGCCCTGGTTCCTGGCGGCCAGCATCGGCTGGCTGGTGGTTTTCCTGCCCTGGGTTCTTCGCTCGCTGTGGATCTATGCCTCGCCGCGCATCGATGGCCGGCCGGGCTGAGGGCGCGAAATGATCGTCTTCTATCTGCAGATCAAGCTCGTTCACATCGCCGCGGTGCTCGCCAGCGGCGGCCTGTTCGCATTGCGCGGCGCACTGGTGTTGGGCGGCGTTCGCTGGGCGATGGCGGCACCGATCCGCTACCTCAGCTACACCATTGACACGACGCTGCTGACCGCGGCCTTGATGCTGCTGACCGCACTCAAGCTCAACCCGTTCGTAGTGCCCTGGCTGTCGGTGAAACTGGCCCTGCTGGTGGTCTACGTGGTGCTGGGCAGCCTGGCGCTCAAGCGCGCCCGCAGTCAGCGCGCACGCGCGCTCTATTACGTCGCGGCGCTGGCGACGTTCGGCTTCATGTACTACGTGGCCAGGGCGCATCATCCGCTGGGCATCCTGCAGGGCATCGCCGCGTGACCTCGGCGGCCATCCATCCCTGCTTCCTTGGCCCCTACGGCGAGAATGATGCCCTGATGGAAAAACTCGTGGTCGAGTTCCTTCGCGACCACGTGTATTGGCGCCGCAACTTCCATCCCGAGGATCCGCCGGCGATCCCGACCGATGCGGCCAGCGAGCCGGCGTTCCGCGACTTCGAAGCGCGCATGCGCCGCGAGCTGCATTCCCTGTCGGCCTCGCTCAAGCGCTCGGTGCCCTTCCACAGCCCGCGCTACATCGGCCACATGGTGTCGGACCTGTTGCTGCCGGGCATGCTGGCGCAGTTCCTCACCCTGCCCTACAACCCCAACAACGTCAGCCTGGACGCCGCGCCGGTCACCATCGACCTGGAGCTCAAGGCCGGGCTGCAGCTGGCCAGGATGCTGGGCTACGTGGACGACCCGACGCGCCCGGACTGCGCTTTCGGCCACCTGACCTCGGGTGGCACCTTGGCCAACTTCCAGTCCTTGCGCCTGGCGCTGGCGCTGAAGTCATTCCCGGTGGCGATGCGGGCGGTTTCGCCACCCGGGCTGGATGTTCCGGAAGATGACTGGACCGCGTTCAACCTTTCCCCCGCGGCCAGCGTGGACCTGCTGGAACGCTGGACCGCCTGGCTGGCCCACTGCCCGGCACCCCAGCGCAAGCAGTGGCGGCTGCGGCTGGTAGCCGAACGCATGGAAACACTGGGTATCGCCGATTTCCTGGCGCGCCATCCGCAGCTGCGGTCACCGCGGGTGCTGGCGCCGGTAACCGCGCACTACTCCTGGTCCAAGGGCATGAAACTGATGGGCCTGGGCCGCGCCCAGCTGGAACTGCTGCCCGAGCGCGGCATGCGTACCGATGTCGACGCGCTGGAGGACGCGCTGGCGCGATGCGAGCGCGAGCGCCAGCCGGTGCTGATGGTGGTGGGCGTACTGGGCAGCACCGAATTCGGCACCATCGACCCGATCCATGAACTCGTTGCGGCGCGCGATCGCTGGGCGGCGCGCGGACTCGGCTTCAGCATGCATGTGGATGCGGCCTGGGGCGGCTACCTGGCGACCCTGTTCCGCGAGCCCGATGGCCGGCTGCGCCCCTTGGCCGACATGCGCGAGGAGTACCGTGACTTCCCGGCACCCGAGGTGCATGCCGCGGTCGGGGCGCTGGGACAGGCCGACTCGATCACGGTCGACCCGCACAAGCTTGGCTACATTCCCTACGGAGCCGGCGCCTTCCTGTGCCGTGACCAGCGGGCCATGGCCTTGCTGGCCGAAGACGCGGACTACGTTTTCACGCCGGGCCAGGACGGCGACTACTTCCAGCGTTTCCGCCAGCTTGGCCGCTACATTCCCGAGGGTTCGAAACCTGGCGCCGCGGCGGCGGCGGTTTACGTCACCCACCGCGTGCTGCCGCTGGACCACGAGAACTTCGGCCAGCTGCCGCGCGAATCCATCCTGGCCACCGAAGCCTTCCGCACGGCCGCGACCCGCTTCGCGGCGCGGCTGCAGGACCGCGTGACCTGCCGCGTTCCGTTCGAACCCGACAGCAACCTGATCTGCCTGGCGCTCAACCCCGTTGGCAACCGCGACGTCGCCACCATGAACCGGTTCGTGCGCAGCCTGCACCAGGACCTGTGCTACGACCCGCGCCAGCCGCTGCAGTCGCGCGAGTTCTTTGGCTCGATGACCACGCTGCGCCCGGAGGTTCTGGGCGAGGAAGAAACCCGGCAGATACTGGATTCGCTCGAGCTGGACCCCGGCACGCTGGATGTCGGCGGCGACGACGACGACCGCCTGGTGATCCTGCGCCATACCCTGATGAATCCCTTCCTGCTCGACACCGGCAACGGCATCAGCTACCTGGAAATGTATTTCGAGCATCTCGAGCGCCGTGCCATGACGCTGCTGGCGGCGGCATGAACAGCGCACCGGGGCGTCGTTGGCTGCACGCCGCGCTGGCCGAACTGGCCCAGGAAAGCGCGGACGCGGTAGACACCCACCTGCTGCGGATCGACCTGCCCGAATTTCCCGACATCCGCTTCTACTTCAAGGACGAAGCGGCCCACGCCACCGGCAGCCTCAAGCACCGTTTGGCGCGCTCGCTCTATCTGTACGCCCTGTGCAATGGCCGACTAAACGAGGGCCAGGGCGCGATCGACGCATCGTCCGGCAGCACTGCGATTTCCGAGGCCTGGTTTGCACGCCTGCTGGGCCTTCGCTTCATCGCCGTGATGCCCGGCTGCACAGCGCCGGGAAAAGTCCGCCTGATCCGCTCGCTCGGCGCCGACTGCGTGCTGGTGCCGCACGGCGTAGACGCCAGCCTCATCGCCCAAGAGCGCGCCGAGCGCGAAGGCCTGTGCTACCTCGACCAGTTCGGACTGGCCGAACGCGCGACCGACTGGCGCGGCAACAACAACATCGCCGAATCCATCCTCGACCAGATGGCCGCCAACCAGGACCCGGCGCCGACCTGGATCGTGTGTGGTGCCGGCACCGGCGGCACCTCGGCCACGGTGGGCCGCTACCTGCGCTATCGCCGGCTGGACACCCGGGTTTGCGTGGCGGAGCCGAGCGGCGGGGCATTTGCGACCGGTTGGCACAGTCGTGACTCCAAGGCCACGGCACGGATGCCGACGAAGATCGAAGGCATCGGCCGGCCGCGGGTTGAGCCAGGCTTCCTGTTCGACGTCGTTGATCGGGTCGAGGAGATTGATGACGCCGAATCCATCGCCGCGGCCTGGCGCCTCGAGTCGCTGATCGGCCAGCGCTACGGCGGCAGCTCGGGCACCAATCTCGTGGCCTGCCTGCGGCTGGCGCGCGAACTGCGCGCGGCCGGCGAGGCTGGCAGCATCGTCAGCCTGCTGTGCGACCGCGGCGACCGCTACGACGAAACCCTGTTCGACCGCCGCTGGCTTGCCGACCACGGCATTGACCTGGACGCCGGCCTGGCGCGCATCACGGCACTGGAAGCGAGGTGAGCCACCACGACCTGCGGTCCTTCCTGGCTACGCTGTCGCGGCACGGACAGCTTCAACAGGTTGACGCACCGGTCAATCCGGACCTTGAGAGTACGGCCCTGTGCCGCCTGGCGCTTCGCAAGGCGGGCCCCGCCCTGCTCATGACCCAGCCGGTGGATTCCCGCCATGCGCTGCTGGGCAATTTGTTCGGCCATCGGAGCCGGATCGAGCTCGCGCTGGGCGGCCGCCCGCTGGCCTCCCTGCGCGAGCTTGGCGAACTGCTGGCCTCGGTGAAGGAGCCACGCTGGCCATCGAACCTTCGTCAGGCCCTGTCGAGCTGGCCGGAGCTTGCGCAGCTGGCGCACGTGGCGCCAAAACAGGTGCATGACGCGGCGTTCGACGACGTGGTGCTGGAGGGCGACGATATCGATCTTGGCGCGCTGCCCATCCAGCGCTGCTGGCCGGATGATGTTGGCCGGCTGATAACGTTCGGACTCGTGGTCACGCGCGGCACCCGCCAACCCCGCCAAAACGTCGCCATCTACCGGCAGCAGCTGATTGGACGCAATCGCGTGATCATGCGCTGGCTGCCGCACCGCGGCGGCGCGCTCGATTTCGCCGACTTCCAGGCCGCCCATCCGGGCAAACCCTTCCCCGTGCTGGTGGCGATCGGTGCCGACCCGGCCACCATGCTGGCTGCGGTGGCGCCGGTTCCCGACACCCTGTCCGAATACGAGTTCGCCGGTCTGCTGCGCGGCGCCCGCACCCGAATTTGGCGCAGCGCGCTGACCGGACTGGACGCACCCGCCGGCAGTGAAATCCTGATGGAAGGATTCATCGAGCCGGGCGACCAGGCCCTCGAGGGTCCGTTCGGCGACCACACCGGCTACTACAACGCCCAGGGCCAGTTCCCGGTGCTGACGGTGAAGCGGCTGCGCATGCGCCGCGACGCGATCTACCACGGCAGCTACATGGGCCGGGCACCCGAGGACGAACCTTCGGTGCTGTCGTCGGCGCTGAACGAGATCTTCGTGCCGATCCTGCGAAAGGTATTTCCCGAAGTCGTCGACTTCTACCTGCCGCCCGAGGCTTGTTCCTACCGCATCGCCGTCGTCAGCATCCGCAAGCAATACCCGGGGCACGCTCGCCGCATGATGATGGGCGTGTGGTCCTATCTGCGACAGTTCACCTATACCAAGTTCGTGATCGTCACCGACGAGGATATCGACGTGCGCGACTGGTCGCAGGTGCTGTGGGCGCTGTCGACGCGCGTGGACCCGGCGCGCGACAGCCTGTTGGTGACCGACACGCCGATCGACTATCTCGATTTTTCCAGCCCGGTGCCCAACCTGGGATCAAAGTTGGGCTTGGATGCGACGCGCAAGTGGCCGGGGGAAACGAGCCGGCCCTGGAGTGCGCCGATCGTGCCCGACCCGGCCGCCGAGCGTCAGGCGGAAGCGCTGTGGTCCTCGCTCCAGTCAGCGTCTTCAAATAGCGCGGGATAGCGGGTCAGCACCGCCTCCAGATCGGCCAGCGCCGCCGGGTCGAACTCACCGGCCGACAGTTTCTTGCTCGAGTCCAGCACGCGGGCCAGCAGCGGATGCAGCGCGGCATCGGGCTCGGGCGCCAGCTTGCAGCGCGCGAACATGTCCAGAACGGCGGCCTCTAGCTCGGCGGCGATGGCCTGGACTTGCCCGGAATCAAGATGGCCGTGGCCACCGTGCGCAAGCGACTGGGTGGCACGGCGCACGCGACGCATGCCTTCGCGCAGGGGCGCATCCGACGCCC
Organism: Arenimonas alkanexedens; assembly: GCF_054781355.1. Lineage (NCBI taxonomy): Bacteria > Pseudomonadati > Pseudomonadota > Gammaproteobacteria > Lysobacterales > Lysobacteraceae > Arenimonas > Arenimonas alkanexedens. The sequence continues at coordinate 488,622 of NZ_BAAGUO010000001.1, read as the reverse complement.
AGCGAATCGCGGGCAGCGGGGCCGTGTCGTGTCCGTCCGGCAAGAGGTGGTCGGCGTGGGCATCCGGCGCGCCGTGTTCGGCGTGTTCGGCCTGGGCAGCGTGGTCCTGGACCGGTGGTTCAGCCCCGTCGGGGTTCGTGCCGGCCAGGGCCGGCGCGGCCAACAGCAAGGCGAACAGGGCATGAGGCAGATAGGCATTCATCGGATTCTCCTTTACAGCAGCGGCCCGCGGCCGTCGCAGGCACCATCTTGGACCGACACCGTCGCCGGGTAACTGACTCAGGTCAATGACGACCGCAACCGTGGTAGGCCAGCATGCCCCGTCCCCCGCCCATGGAGTGCGCGATGCAACTGGTATGTCCCGCCGGCAACCTGCCGGCCCTGCGCGCGGCGGTGGACGCCGGCGCCAACGCCGTCTACGCCGGATTCCGCGACCAGACCAATGCCCGCGCCTTTCCGGGCCTGAACTTCGACGAAGCCGAACTGCGCACCGGCATCGCCTACGCCCATGAACGCGGGTGCCAGGTCTACCTGGCCCTCAACACCTACCCGGAAACCGCGCGCCTGCGGGTCTGGCAGGCGGCCGTGGACCAGGCGGCGGAACTGGGTTGCGATGCCATCATCGCCGCCGAGATGGCGGTGCTCGAACACGCCATGCGCGAACATCCCAAGCTGGCGAGACACCTGTCCGTGCAGGGTTCAGCCACCACGGCGCCGGCGCTGCGCTACATGCATGAACGCTTCGGCATCAGCCGCGCGGTGCTGCCGCGGGTACTTTCGCTGCAGCAGGTCGAGCGGCTTTGCTCGGTCTCGCCGGTGCCTCTGGAAGTGTTCGCCTTCGGCAGTCTCTGCATCATGGTGGAAGGCCGCTGCCAGCTGTCGAGCTATGTCACCGGGGCCTCCCCGAACCGGCATGGCGTGTGTTCCCCGGCGCGTTTCGTGCGCTGGGAAGAGCACGCCGACGGCCAGCGCGGCGTGCGTCTCAACGGCATGCTGATGGACCGCTACCTCCCCGGCGAGCCAGCGGCCTACCCCACGGTCTGCAAGGGTCGCTTCGACGTGGGCGGCGAAATCTTCCATGCGCTCGAAGAGCCAACCAGCCTGAACACTCTGGCGCTGCTGCCGCAGCTGGCCCAGGCCGGCGTCGCAGCGCTCAAGATCGAAGGCCGCCAGCGCGGCGTCGCCTATGTCAACGCGGTCACGCGCACCTGGCGCGAGGCGATCGATCGCCATCGCGCCGATCCGGCCGCCTGGACGCCGCGACCGGACTGGCAGCGCGCGCTTTCCGCCCACGCCGAAGGACACCAGACCACTCTCGGCCCCTACCATCGTGCCTGGCATTGAACCCATGAAGATCAGTCTCGGACCGCTGCAGTATTTCTGGCCACGCGAGCGCACGCTCGCCTTCTATCGCGAAGCCGCCCACTGGCCGGTGGACGTGATCTATCTGGGCGAGACGGTCTGCAGCAAGCGGCGCGAACTCGGCACCCGCGACTGGATCGCGCTGGCCGAAGAACTGGCCGGCGAAGGCCGCGAGGTCGTGCTGTCTAGCCTGGCGCTGGTCGAAGCCGAATCCGAGCTCAACGCCGTGATGCGAATGCTCGACCACGGGCGCTTCCTGATAGAGGCCAACGACCTGACCACGGTGCAGCTGTGCCGCGAGCGCGGGCTTCCTTTCGTGGCCGGACCGACCCTGAACGTTTACAACCATCGGGCCTTGGCGATGCTGGCCGAGGACGGCATGACCCGATGGGTCCCCGGCGTGGAACAGGGCTGGCAACTGCTCGACGACCTGTTGACGGCCTGCCGGGCCGAAGGCGCCACGCCCCCGGAGCTGGAGGTGATCGCCTGGGGTCGGCTGCCGCTGTCGTACTCGGCGCGCTGTTTCACCGCGCGCGCCCTCGACGTCGCCAAGGACGCCTGCGGTTTCCGCTGTATCGAGCATCCCGACGGCCTGCCGCTGGCGACGCGCGAGGGCGAACCCTTCCTGCGAATCAACGGCGTCCAGATCCAGGGCGAAGAGATCACCGATCTCGGCCCTGAACTGCCCGCGCTGCGTGCGCTGGGCGTGGGCCTACTGCGGCTTTATCCGCAGGCCGAGGGCATGCGCGAGGTGGTCGAGCACTTCGATCGGGCGCGGCAATCGGCGCTGCCGCCCCCGCGCCTGGGCGCGGTGAACGGCTACTGGCTGGGCCATCCCGGCAAGCCGGGCCTGCCGACGGGCTAGTCCTCAGCCGCGGTAGCGGCCGAACACCAGGCTGGCATTGGTGCCGCCAAAGCCAAAGCTGTTCGACATCACGGTGTCGAGCACGGCGTCGCGGCTTTGGCGCACGATCGGGAAGCCTTCGGCCTGTGGGTCCAGGGTGTCGATGTTGGCCGAGCCGGCGATGAACCCGTCACGCATCATCAGCAGGCAGTAAATCGCCTCGTGCACGCTGGCGGCCCCCAGGGAATGTCCGGAAAGCGCCTTGGTAGAAGACAGCGGCGGCACCCTGTCGCCAAAGGCCGCGCGGATCGCGCCCAGCTCGACCAGGTCGCCGAGCGGTGTCGAGGTGCCGTGGGTGTTGAGGTAGTCAATCGGCGCATCCACGCCTTCCAGGGCCATGCGCATGCAGCGCACCGCGCCTTCGCCGGAGGGGGCGACCATGTCGGCGCCGTCGGAGCTGATGCCATAGCCTTCGAGCACCGCGTGGATCCTGGCGCCCCGGGCGCGCGCGTGCTCGTAGTCCTCGAGCACCAGCATGCCGCCGCCGCCAGCGATGACGAAGCCGTCGCGACCCGCGTCGTAAGGCCGCGAAGCCGCCGCCGGCGAATCGTTGTGGTGGGTGGACAGCGCGCCCATCGCGTCGAACTGCAGACTCATCGTCCAGTGCAGCTCTTCGCCGCCGCCGGCGAACATGATGTCCTGCCTTCCGGCGCGAATCAGGTCGGCGGCGGCGCCGATGCAGTGCGCCGACGTGGCGCAAGCCGCACTAATTGAATAGCTCGCGCCCTGGATGCCAAAGGCCGTGGCCAGGTTCGCCGACACGGTCGAGCACATCGTCCTGGGCACCATGTACGGACCGACCTTGCGCACGCCGCGCGCGCGCATCAGGTCAGCCGCCTCGACCTGCCACTGCGCCGAACCGCCGCCGGAGCCAGCGAACAGGCCCGTGCGCGGGCTGCGAACCTGCGCATCGTCGAGACCCGCGTCGGCGATGGCCGACTGCATCGCCACGTGCGCATAGGCGGCGGCGTCACCCATGAAGCGCAACACCTTGCGGTCGATGCGCGCTGCCAGGTCGATCTCGGGCGCGCCGCCGATCTGGCTGCGCATGCCGTGTTCGGCGGCGTCGGGCAGATGGCGGATGCCAGCGCGTCCTTCGCGCAGCGCCGATGACACCGTATCGAGCTCATTGCCCAGGCAGGACACGATGCCCATGCCGGTGATCGCTACCTTGCGCATGCTTACATTCCCTCGGTGGAAGTGAACAGACCCACGCGCAGTTCCTCGGCGGTGTAGATCTCGCGACCGTCAACCAGGGTGCGGCCGTCCGCGATCACCAGGCTCAGGCGACCGCGCACCACGCGACGGATATCGATTTCGTAGCTGACGAGCTTCGCCGTCGGCAGCACCTGCCCGGTGAACTTGACCTTGCCGACGCCCAAGGCGCGCCCGCGACCGGGCTCGCCCAGCCACGGCAGGTAGAAACCCGCGAGCTGCCACATCGCGTCCAGCCCGAGGCAGCCGGGCATCACCGGATCGTCGGTGAAATGGCAGGCAAAGAACCACAGGTCCGGACGGATATCGAGTTCAGCGCGGATGACGCCCTTGTCGTGGCGTCCACCCTCGCTGCTGATGTGCGTGATGCGGTCAAACATCAGCATGGGATCGCTGGGAAGTCGCGCGCCGTCGGCGCCGAACATCGCGCCGCTCGCACAGTCCAGCAACTGGCTTCGATCGAAGGAGTGGATGTTGGAAAGGGATGCGTTCATGACGTCCTTCCTGAAACGAAAGCAGGATTCTTTCATTAGTTGGCGACACTGTCGCTGACTAACAAGAGCATTTTTACCGTACGCCGGCGTAGCGATTCGCTACCGCATGGATTCAACGGCAAGCGTTCCATCCCGCTGGAAAACGCGCATGAGCGCGCCGCCAAGGCACGGCGATCACGAAGAAAAGAATCCTCAGGCCACGCCCGCACCCTGTTTCATCCCGGGTGCGCGTCCCGCGCCTCGCGCGCCAGCCGGGCGCCACGATTGAGCAGGATGCGTATGCCCAGCGGCACCGATTCCCAAGGCAGGCGATCGAGCATATTGCGCGCGGTCAGGCCCAACTCGGTGTCGCCTGTCAGCTCGAGCCGACGCTGGAAGAACAATGTGTCTGCGTCCTCAAGCCGGCTGGCCAACAGCATCAGATCGGTGGCACTGCCACGCACGGTGGCTTCGGCCGGCTCACGGGTGGCCCGCAGGCGACCGTCCTGCAGTTCCAGCACCCAGCCCACGCCGAGGTCATGGACCTCGATGCCCAATCGACGGCCCGCCATGAAGTCGAGCTGACCTTCGGCCAAAGGCGCCGCCAAAAGGTGGGCCACGGCGGGGGCCAGCCATTGGCCCGGCCAGGCCGGCGGCAGCCGGCGCAGCAGCATGGCCCAGCGGGACGGCGGCGGGATGGCGCGCAAGAGCAGCCGCGGAAGCAGGGGGGGACTGGATTCGGTGAAGGTCATGGCGGGCATCAGCTTGCCCGGCGCAGTGCCTTCAGCGCCTTGATCCCGGTCAGGTGCAAGCCCCTGCAGGCGACAGCCATCGGCGATCACCAGCGTCATTTGCGCCTGCGCCAGCGCCGGCGGCAATCCCAGTCGGCGCGCCAGCGACTGACTGCGCGCCAGTATCCGTTGCTCGCGGCCGGCGTCGCGCACCGGCAGGCCGCCGCGCTGCTTGGCGCGCGCGGCCGCGGCGACCAGGCGGCGCCGTCCCGCCAGGCACATCAGAAGAGCGTCATCGAAAGCGTCAATACCGAGACGAAGCCGCGCCAGCCAACGAGTGTCCTGTTCCATGCCTGTCTCCGGATGGCCGCGTCAGCGCGGCGCGAGCCTGATGGCGTAGGCCCGCACACTGCGGGCCAGTTCAAACTGGGTTCGGGCCAGGGCCAGGTAGGCGGCCAGCAACATCAGTCCCGCCAGCGCACCCCAGGCGGGCACGGTTCGCAGGAAGCGGCCGGGATGGGCGGCGGCCGGCGCGTGTTCAAGCGCAAGCTGGACCATCTTCGCTCCACACAAGGACGGCGCAGCCGCCGTCTTCATGGTCAGAGACGGAATAGCCCAGGCGCCGGGCCTTGAGTATCTCCAGCAGCGGCAGCGGTCGCATCGGGGTCAGCAAGCGCAGCACCGCGCCGGCCGCCAAGGCTTCGATCAGTGGCTCAGGGGCGGGAAGCCCGCGCAGGTCCAGGAGGTTCGCAGCATGCTCGTCCATGCCGCCATTTCACCGCCTGGCCAGCGGCTGCGCCCTGATCCCGATCAACCCGACTCAGAATTCCAGCCGCAGCCCCAGGCTCGCACCCCGGCCCGGGCGGCTGTAGAAATCGATGTCGTCGGCACCGGCGGCAAGGCCGCGCAGCGTGGACCAGTCCCAATAGCGCCGGTCGGCCAGGTTGTGCAGGCTCAGGTTCAGCCGCAGTTGGTCGCCGATGGCGAGCCAGGCGTTGGCATCCCAGCTCGAATAGCCCGGCGGCAGGTACAGGGCGCCGGCCGTCTGGTCGGCGCGATCAACGCCGCGCACGCCGGTCAGGCGCAGTTCGCTGCCCCAGCGGCCGTCCGGTGCATCGTAGCCGGCGGCCAGGCTGGCCCGGCCCGGTGGCACCGAGTTCAAGGGCTGGTCGCGCGCCGTGTCGTCGCCGCGCGACCAGGCGGCGGAAAGATCCACGTACCAGCCCGGCGCCGACGGCAGCCAGCCGTCGAGGTACCAGCGCGCCTCGAGCTCGGCGCCGCGGATGCGGGCGCGGTCGCGGTTGATGGACTGGAACACCAGCTGGCCCGCGTCGTTGCGGCCCAGGTTGGCGCGCGATTCGATCAGGTCCTCGAAGCGATTCTCGTACACCGCCACGCTGGCCTGCAGCACGTCGCCGGCCCAACGCAGGCCCAGCTCGTAGCCGTCGCTGGTCTCCGGGCGCAGCGCGGGATTGGGCAGCGCGATGTAGTTGAACGCCGGCAGGTTCAGGCCGATGTTGACGTCGCCAAAGGGCGGTGCCCGGTAGCCGCGCGCGTACTGGGCGTAAACGCCAAGCCGTTCGCCGCTCCAGCGCAGGCCCAGCTTGGGCGTTACCCGACTCGAATCCAGCGACACCGGCACGACTGCGGGGTTGTCTTCGCGCCAGATGGGGTCGGGGCGCGCGTCGAGCTGGTAGTGCTCCCAGCGCAGGCCGGGCACCAGGGCCCAGGCGCCGGCGAAGCGGATCTCGTCCTGCCAGAACAGGCCCAGCTCGGTCGCGCGCGTGTTCGGGAAATCGCGCAGCGGGAACACTTCGCCAATAATCACCGGCGTGCTGGCGCCGGTCGCCAGGTTAGTTTCGAGGCCATCACGCAGGCCTTCGAACTCGTGGCGGGCGATGTCCACGCCGAATACCTGCCAGTGCTCGAAACCGCCGGCTTCACCCCGCCACTGCGCCGTGAGCTCGAGCCCGGTGCTTACCTGCTCAAAGATGAAGCCGCGCTCGCGGCGGGACGCAAACGGGGTGGCGCGATCGGCCAGCCGGAACTGGTCGCTCCACTGCTCACTGCGGCTGGACTGCCGGTAAACCAGCGCCCGCACCGGGCCCAGCGGACCCACCGCATCCCACTCACTGGCCAGGCTGATCCGGTCGCGCCGGTAGCGATCGTCCGCCAGCAGCGCATAGGTGGTGGCGAAACGCCCAGGCCCGAACAGCTGGGACTGCACGTCGGTCTGGCGCTCGCCCCGGCCCTGTTCCAGGGTCGCGGTCCAGCGCCCGGCTTCGCCGGCGTCGAAGCCGAACTTTGCCAGCGCGGTTTCACTGCTGAAATCAGCCGGGTTGGCGGCATCTTCGGCGGTGCGCGCATTGTTCTGTGTTTCCTGTCCCTGACGACGGCCAAGCGCGAGCAGCGCGGTGACACGCGCGTCCCCGCTGCGCGCTACCGCCCGCGCCGACAGCCAGCGCGAATCATCGCGGCTGGCGGCCCCGGTCCGCAGCGACCACAGCAGGCGCTGGTCATCGCTGCGCCAGTTTGCATCGGCCGCGTCGGGCGTCCAGAACGCCACCACGCCCGCCAGCGCCTTGCTGCCGTACAGCGTGGAGGCAGGCCCCCGCAGCACCTCGACCCGGTCCACGACCCCCAACTCAACCAGATCCCGCCCCGCCAACGCGAACTGCCCTACTCCGAAACCGTCGGCCAAGGGGATGCCGTCGAGCTCGACGCTCACCCGGTTGCCATCCAGGCCGCGCAGATTGAAACCCAGGGCACCAAACCGATTCGGATCCGAGGCCACCTCCATGCCGGGCACCAGGCGCGCGAGGTCATCAAGTGTCTGAACGCCGCGCTGCTCGATCTGCTCGCGGTCCACCCGGGTGATCGTGCCCACCACCTGGCGGATCGGCTCGGCGGTGCGGCTGCCGACTACCACCACGGCGTCCAACACCTTCACAGGGGCCGGATCGGGCTCGGGCCCCGGCGACAGCGCGACCGCGAGCGCCAGGGAAATCGGGGTGAAGATCATCGTGCACTCCAAAAGACTCATGGCCACGGTACGCCAGGCAGGCCAGGCCGGGGATTGACGCTAGTCAAAGCCCGGCGCGCCGAAGGGCGAGAACCTAGCCCGGCTTGATTCATGTCAGGGGAATGACCAGGCGGGCAGCTCAAGCTGACGCCCAACGTGGCGTAGCCACCCTCCACCAGCCAACCACGAAGGGGATATATCCGATGAAACGATCCGTGCTCAGTACCTCCATGGCCGTCGCGCTGGCGCTCGTCGCCGGTGGACTTGCCGCCTACGCCTACGCCGCCGAGCCCGGCGGAGACCAGGTCAACGAACGCCCGGTCAAGTCCGAAGCCGAGGCCGGCGAAGCCGGCTATCTGGCCAACTGCGCCGCCTGCCATCAGGCCAACGGCCAGGGCCTGGCCGGCGCTTTCCCGCCGCTCAAGGACTCGGACTGGATCGAGAAGGACCCGAACGCGGCGCTCAACGCCGTGCTCGCTGGCCTAAACGGCAAGATCACCGTCAATGGCCAGGAATACAACTCGGTCATGCCGGCGATGAGTCACCTCGGTGACGCCGATATCGCCGCCATCCTCAACCACGTGATGGACGAGCTCAACGATTCCGACGTGCGCTTCAGCGCGACCCAGGTCGCCACCGCCCGCAAGGGCGTCGCCGGTGCGACCGATCCGGCCCAGGGCCAGGCCCATCCGGGCACCTCGCAGGCCGATGCCGCCTACCAGGGCGCGCCGTCCACGCTGGCTGCCGCCGACATGAAGATGGTGCGCAGCCCCGGCGCCCCGGACATGACCGAGGAAGAGTTCGCGCAAGCGACCGACATCTTCTTCCAGCGCTGCGCGGGCTGCCACGGCGTGCTGCGCAAGGGTGCCACCGGCAAGCCGCTGACCCCGGACCTGACCCAGGCCCGAGGCACCGACTACCTCAAGGCCCTGATCAACTTCGGCTCGCCGGGCGGCATGCCCAACTTCGGCACCGGCGGCGAGCTCTCGGCCGACCAGGTCGACCTGATGGCGCGCTTCCTGCAGCACAGCCCGCCCAGCCCGCCGGAATGGGGCATGGCCGATATGCGCAACAGCTGGAAGATGATCGTGCCGGTGGAAGATCGCCCGACCCGGCAGATGAACAACTACGACCTCGGCAACGTCTTCTCGGTCACCCTGCGTGACTCGGGCGAGATCGCACTGATCGACGGCAGCTCGAAAGAAATCATCAACATCATCAAAACCGGCTACGCGGTCCACATCTCGCGTGTCTCGCACTCCGGCCGCTACATCTACACCATCGGTCGCGACGGCAAGATCGACCTGATCGACATGTGGATGCCGGTGCCGGGCCGCGTTGCCGAAATCAAGATCGGCCTCGAGGCGCGTTCGGTCGAGACCTCCAAGTACAAGGGCTACGAGGACAAGCTGGCGATCGCCGGCGCCTACTGGCCGCCGCAGTTCGTGATCATGGACGGCCCGACCCTGGAGCCGCTGAAGATCGTCTCGACCCGCGGCATGACCGTGGACACGCAGGAATACCATCCGGAGCCGCGCGTGGCCGCCATCGTCGGCAGCCATGAGCACCCGGAGTTCATCGTCAACGTCAAGGAAACCGGCCGCATCCTGCTGGTCAACTACAGCGACATCGACAACCTGCGCATCACCACCCTCGACGCCGCGCGCTTCCTGCACGACGGCGGCTGGGACGTAACCAAGCGCTACTTCCTCACCGCGGCCAACCAGAGCGACAAGATCGCGGTGGTGGATTCGCGGGAGCAGCGCATGGTCGGGCTGATCGACGTCGACAAGATCCCGCATCCGGGTCGCGGCGCGAACTTCGTGCATCCCACCTACGGTCCGGTCTGGGGCACCTCGGCACTGGGCAACGCCAACATCACCCTGATCGGCACCGATCCGGACAAGCATCCGGACAGCGCCTGGAAGGTGGTCGAAGTGCTTGAAGGCCAGGGCGGCGGCTCGCTCTTCATCAAGACCCATCCGAAGTCGCGCAATCTTTGGGTAGACACGCCGCTCAACCCCGATGCGGCGGTGTCGCAGAGCGTGGCGGTGTTCAATCTCGACGATCTCGATGCGGGCTTCGAGGTCTTGCCGATCGCGGAGTGGGCGAACCTGGGCGAAGGTCCCAAGCGCGTCGTGCAGCCGGAGTACAACGCGGCGGGCGACGAGGTCTGGTTCTCGGTCTGGAACGGCAAGGACCAGCGTTCGGCGATCGTGGTGGTGGACGACCGCACGCGCAAGCTCAAGGCGGTGCTGGACGATCCGCGCCTGATCACGCCGACGGGCAAGTTCAATGTCAACAACACGGTGAACGACGTCTACTGATCCGGCATGGGATCGTGTGACGTGAAAGGGCCCCGCACTGCGGGGCCCTTTTTTCTTGCCTCAATTCAGAGGCGTTCGTTTGCCCCTCTGCCGTCCGGGATTTAGGGCGCGTGGCGTCTGGAGCCCGTTGCATCTGGTGCCGTCGTCACCGCGGAAGCGAGGGTCACTTCCCACTCAGTGAAGCCTTTTATTTCGCGGGAAGTGACCCTCGCTTCCACGGCGCCGCCGGATCGTGGAGTTATGGTTTGCTGATCGGCGAGACGGTGAGATGTCCGCGCTTTGCTTGCGCCTGCGGCGGCACGCTCTCTCCCGCGGCAATTTTCTGCAAATCCGGCTTGGTTAACTCGTCACATGCGGTGATGTCGTGTGCCGCCTAGCGCGGCGCGTCCCTTCGGACACTTTTAGGTAAGGCCGGCGCAAGCGCGAGTGTGCGGACCAGTCCTACCTTTTCGGCCCTTCCGTGCCGGAAAAGCGTCTGCCTGGGGCAGATCCCCAGGATGGTCGGTGTTCGCAGGCCGGCAACAATCTTCCCAGGATCCGCTTTTCGAACCGGTGTACGGCTGCAGGCCGGGGCGACGGCACCCACACAGGATGCATCGCTGAAGTGGAGGGCAGGACGCCCGGAACGGCCGGCGTTTGCTGCCAGGGATGGCGCGAGCAAGACGCCGGGCAGCGATGCGTCCTGTGTGGGGGACGGCGCTGCGACACAGTTCCAGTGTGCGCAGCCGGCGCTGCGACACAGTGCCAGTGTGAGGCGGCGCTGCGACACCGTGTCAGTGTGCGCAGCCGCCGGTGATGCTTATTGCGGCCAGGCCCATTCAAGCTGCAGCCAAATCTTGCGGGTATCCCGCGCGTGGCCGTCGCTGCGGTAGTCGGCGAACTTGACCAGGCCGGTGATCCGGGCCGGCAGCGGGAAGGCCAGCGACGCGTTCCACTCCCGACCGTAGTCGAAGCTGCCCTTGGCCGACCGATAGTCGTGATAAGCGATCGTCCAACCGAGCTTGTCTTCCAGCCGACCGGTGCCGAACTTGCCGGCAACCGACAACTGCCGATCTTCCAGACCGTTGCCGGGCGTGACCAGGAACTTGTCGGCCCAGCCATTGAAGGCATGCAGCGTGGCCAACGGCGTCTGGAAAGCACGGGCGCCGTCGCCGCCGAGCTGCTCCCAGCCCAGCTTCCAGGTCAGCCCGGCCGCGACCAGCGAAGGTTCGATAAGGAAGTAGTCCACGTCGATGGCATTGGGATTGCTTGCGTGGTCACGCTGGTTGGCGGCTTCCAGCGCCCAACCAAACTTCATCGTCCCCGCGGGCCGCTGCCCCGTCCAACGCAGGCCGAGCGTGCGCGTCGAAGCCGCGGCAACATCTTCGTCCTCGTACCAATAGCCATAGCCCACCAGACTGCCGGCCGCGCCCTGCCAGGCCAGGTTGAGCAGGTGGCTGTCCAGCCGGCGTTCGCGCGCGAGTGGATCACGGGCTTCGTCGCCGAATACGCGATGCACGCGATCTAGCCAGCCGTAGCGAAGGACCAGTCCGTCGCGCAGGGTGGCGTCGGCAGCGAAGCCGTCGAAGGTCTGTTCGTTCTGGCGCCAGCCGACGTTGCCGACGAAGCGCTGGTTGTCCAGGACGATGCGCTGGCGACCGAGGGTGCCGCCACCACGCTCACCGCGCCAGCGAAGCCAGGCCTGGTTCACTTCCAGGGCGCGGGCGTCGGGCACCACCGGATACAGGGTCCTGCCGTTTGCGGTGGAGTTGAAGTCATCGCCGATCTCGGCGACGCCTTCGAGCTCGACGCCGGTTGAGAACCCGTGCGCGAGCCCATGGCTCCAGCCAAGCCGCAGGCGCAGCGTGTCCGCGGCGGCGTCGCGAGAGAAAGCGGCGTCGTCAACGGTTTCATGGCGATAGCGAAGGTTGGCGGTCAGGCCGTCTGCGGCGACCGGCAGGGCGACCTGCAGCGCGAGCAGGCCAAGGGCGAGGCGGATGCAGCGTTGAAGTTTCATGGCACGGTCCGTAACTGGCCCGGGTCGGGTCTTCACAATGCTGACAGTCATGCGGGCCCGCGCCCCTGAGGCAGATCAAGAAATGTGAAGGGAACGGGCGCTCTTCTCGGTTCACATCACTGTCACGGGAGTGCACAATGCCCCGACTTCGGGCCGCTTGACGTGCGTCAGTGAGATGGAATTGAAACCTGCAGACACTGCCTCCCGAATCGAACACATCAATATCTGACTGGAGTTACTCAATGAAGCGCCACCTGATCACCCTTGCGATTGCAGCGATGCTGCTGCTTCCGGGCTGCCGCGACAATCCCAACGCCGGGCTCGATGCCCGCGGCAAGCCCACGGCCACCGCCGATGTCGCCGATACGGGCGGCTCGCGCAAGGGCGACTTCGGCCCGCCCCAGGGCGAGCCGATCGAGGCCGTGCTGACCAGCCCGCCGCTGGTTCCGCCCGCGACGGGCCGCGACTACCCGGCCAAGGTGGTGGTGAACCTGGAAGTGCGCGAAGTCGACATGGAGATCTCGGAAGGCGTCACCTATACCTTCTGGACCTTCGGCGGCACCGTGCCCGGCAGCTTCATCCGCGTGCGCCAGGGCGACACGGTGGAGTTCCACCTCAACAACCACCCCGATTCGAAGATGCCGCACAACATCGACCTGCACGGCGTGACCGGACCGGGCGGCGGCGCCTCGTCCACCTTCACGGCGCCGGGCCACAGCTCGCAGTTCACCTTCAAGGCGCTCAATGCCGGCCTGTACGTCTACCACTGCGCCACTGCGCCGGTGGGCATGCACGTGGCCAACGGCATGTACGGCCTGATCCTGGTCGAGCCGCCGGAAGGCCTGCCGGCGGTGGACAAGGAGTTCTACGTCATGCAGGGCGACTTCTACACCACCACCAAGTACCGCGAGAAAGGCCATGCGCCCTTCGACATGCAGCGCGCGATCGACGAGAACGCCACCTACGTGCTGTTCAACGGCTCGGAAAGTGCGCTCACGGGCGACAACGCCCTGAAGGCGAACGTCGGTGAAAGCGTCCGCATGTACGTCGGCAACGGCGGCCCGAACCTGATCTCGAGCTTCCACGTGATCGGCGAGATCTTCGACAAGGTCTGGTTCGAAGGCGGCACGCGCTACCAGGAAAACGTGCAGACCACGCTGATCCCGGCCGGCGGCGCCGCCATGGCCGACTTCCACCTCGAAGTGCCGGGCAGCTACGTGCTGGTTGACCACTCGCTGTTCCGCGCTTTCAACAAGGGCGCCCTGGCGATCCTTAAGGTGGACGGCCCGGAAAACCCCGACATCTATTCCGGCAAGGAAGTCGACGAAACCTATCTCGGCGACAAGGCCGCCAGCATGGCGCCCGTGGCTGCTGCCGCGGCCTCCAACGAGGCCGGTACCCTGACCCTGGACGAGCAGGTCAAGGCGGGCGGCGCGCTGTTCGCGGGCACCTGCTCCACCTGCCACCAGCCGGACGGCAAGGGCCTGGCCGGCGTGTTCCCGCCGCTCGCCCAGTCCGACTATCTGGCCAAGGGCAATGCGGCGCTGATCGAGGTCGTGCTCAACGGCCTTAGCGGCCCGGTGACCGTCAACGGCCAGGACTACAACTCGGTGATGCCGCCGATGAGCCAGCTGACCGACGACGAGGTCGCCAACATCCTGACCTACACGCTCAACAGCTGGGGCAACACCGGCGGCCGCGTGAGCAAGGAAGAGGTCGCCACGGTTCGCGCCGGCACCGAGCGTTCGGAAGGCGCGGCGCACTGACATGCGCCCTGGCCTGCTCATCGCGGCCTTGATCGGCATCGGCGCTTGCGCCGGTGCCGTCGCCGTCGGCGGCGACAACCCCTGGCGAACCCTGCCGAGCGGTGAATTTGCCTCGGTACTCCGCTACGAGGACACCGGCGGCAAGGTGTCGATGCCCGGCTTCGCGCTGCAGCAGCGGCCGGTAAGCAACGCCGACTTCCTGGCCTTCGTGACCCGGGAGCCGCGCTGGCAGCGTGGCAAGGCGCCGGTGGTATTCGCCGAAGCCCGTTACCTGGAGCACTGGGCCGGCCCGACGACGCTTGGCGACACGGCTTTGCCGGACCAGCCGGTGGTGATGGTCAGCTGGTTCGCCGCCCAGGCCTACTGCGAGTCCATCAACGCCCGCCTGCCCACCTGGTCGGAGTGGGAGTACGCGGCCGCGGCCGACGAAACCCGCGCCGACGCCCGCAGCGACCCGGCCTGGCGCGAGCGCATCCTGGCCTGGTATTCGGTGCCTTCGGGCCGACCGCTGCCGGCCGTCGGCCAGTCCACTCCCGACATACACGGCCTGCAGGATCTCCATGGCCTGGTCTGGGAGTGGGTGGAGGACTACTCGGCCATGCTGGTTTCGGCCGACAACCGCGACCAGGGTGACCCGGACGCGATGCGCTTCTGTGGCGCCGGGGCCCTGTCCATGGACGACCGCGAAAACTACGCCGTACTGATGCGGGTGGCCATGCTGTCGGCGCTGGAAGGCGATGACACCACCAAGAACCTGGGCTTCCGATGCGCCCGCGACCTGGCAAGAGGCCAATAATGACGCGTTTGTCCGGATTCCTGCTGTTGGCCTGCCTGCTGCTTCCCGCTGCCGTGTTGGGCCAGCCAGCCGCGCTGCCCGATGATTCGCTCTACCTGCTAGAAGACCGTTTCAGCGACCAGTCCGGCGACGCCTTCGTATTGGCCGACCGCCGCGGCGAGCCGCAGCTTGTGGCAATGTTTTACACCTCCTGCCGATATATCTGCCCCTTGATCGTGGACAGCGCCAAAGGCGTCGAACACGGCTTGACGCCCGAGCAGCGCGCGCGCCTTGGCATCCTGCTGGTCAGCCTGGACCCGGCCCGCGACGACACCGAAGCCCTGGCCGCGATCGCCCAAAAGCGCAAGCTCGACCCGGCCCGCTGGACCCTGGCCCGCACCGAAACCAGCGGCGTCCGCCGCATCGCTGCCCTGCTGGGCATCCGCTACCGCGCTCTGGCCGACGGCGAGTTCAACCACTCCAGCGCCCTGGTGCTGCTCGACGCCGAGGGGCGCGTGCTGGCCCGCACTGAAAAGCTGGGCTCGGTGCCGGATCCGACCTTCCTGGCGGCGGTCCGGGCCGCCCTGGCGAGTCCGCCTCAGCCCTGAATCCGCGGGCTCCGCGCGTCGCCACGCCGTGTGAATTGACCTTCGTCAAGCAGGAGGCGCAACGTAGTGACCATAATTGCGCAACGAACCCGGGGATGATCCGATGACGCTGGACAACAAGGCGGAAACCTATAACGACAAAGTCGTCATGCAGTTTGCAGTGATGACGGTCGTCTGGGGCTTGGTGGGCATGACGGTGGGCGTTTTGATCGCCGCCCAGCTCTACTGGCCCTCGCTGAACTTCGATACCGCCTGGCTGAGCTTCGGCCGCCTGCGCCCGCTGCATACCAATGCCGTGATCTTCGCCTTCGGCGGCTGCGCCCTGATTTCCACCAGCCTGTACGTGGTCCAGCGCACCTGCCACGTCCGCCTGATCTCCGACAAACTGGCCGCCTTCGTATTCTGGGGCTGGCAAGCGGTGATCGTGGCCGCGGCGATCTCCCTGCCCCTCGGCTACAGCCAGGGCAAGGAATACGCCGAGCTGGCCTGGCCGATCGACGTACTGATCACCCTGGTCTGGGTCGCCTACGGCATCGTCTTCTTCGGCACCATCGTCAAGCGCCGGATCCGCCACATCTTCGTGGCGAACTGGTTCTATGGCTCGTTCATCATCGCGGTGGCCCTGCTGCACATCGTCAACTCGCTGGCCATTCCCGCCGGCCTGATGCACAGCTACCCGATCTATTCGGGCGCCGTGGATGCGATGGTGCAGTGGTGGTACGGCCACAACGCGGTGGGATTCTTCCTGACCGCCGGCTTCCTGGGCATGATGTATTACTTCGTGCCGCGCCGGGCCAACCGCCCGATCTACTCCTACCGCCTGTCGATCGTCCATTTCTGGGCGCTGATCGCCATCTACATGTGGGCCGGTCCGCACCATCTCCACTACACCGCCCTGCCCGACTGGGTGCAGAGCGTGGGCATGGTGTTCTCGCTGATCCTGCTGGCGCCCAGCTGGGGCGGTGCCATCAACGGCGTCATGACCCTGTCCGGCGCCTGGCATCTGCTGCGCACCGATCCGATCATCAAGTTCCTGATCGTCGCCATCTCGTTCTACATGATGAGCACCTTCGAGGGGCCGATGATGTCGATCAAGACCGTCAACGCGCTTAGCCACTACACCGACTGGACGATCGGCCACGTGCACTCCGGCGCGCTCGGCTGGGTGGCCATGATTTCCATCGGCTCGATCTACATGGTGATACCGCGCTGCCTGGGCCTGAAGGAAATGGCCTCGCTCAAGCTCATTGACCTGCACTTCTGGATCCACACCATCGGCGTGGTGCTGTACGCCGCCTCGATGTGGGTCGCCGGCATCGGCCAGGGCCTGATGGCCCGCGCCTCCAACGCCGACGGCACGCTGACCTATGCCTTCGTCGAGATCGTCAAGTTCAACTATCCCTACTACCTGATCCGCTTCCTGGGCGGCGTCTTGGTGCTGGTGGGCATGCTGCTGATGGTGGTGAACATGTGGCGCACGTTCCAGCAGGCCAAGGGCGTGGTGGATGCCCCGGTGCTGCCCGTCGCCCCCGAAGCCAGCCACGCCTGAGGACCCGGACATGAGCCACGAGAAACTCGAAACCAATATCGGCTGGATGGCGATCCTGATCGCCGTCGTCATCTCCTTCGGCGGCCTGGCCGAAATCGTTCCGCTGATGTACCAGGCCGAGACGGTGAAGCCGCTGCCGGGCGTAAAGCCGTATCCGCCGCTGGAGCTGGCTGGCCGGGACATCTATGTCCGCGAGGGTTGCTACAACTGCCACTCGCAGATGGTCCGCACCCTGCGTCACGAAACCGAACGCTATGGCCACTACTCGCTGGCCGGCGAATCGGTCTATGACCGTCCGTTCCAGTGGGGCAGCAAGCGCACCGGTCCGGACCTGGCCCGCATCGGCGGCCGCTATTCCGACGATTGGCACCGCGTGCACCTGATCAACCCGCGCGACGTGGTGCCGGTATCGAACATGCCAGGTTATCCGTGGCTGGCCGAGACCCCGGTGAACCCGGGTGTGGTGGCGCGCAACATGCGTGCGCTGCAGACCATCGGCGACCCGTACACCGACGAAGAAATCGAGGGCGCCGCCGCCGCGGTGGCCGGTAAGACTGAAATCGACGCGCTCATCGCCTACCTCCAGGGCTTGGGCAAGCACGCACCCAAGGGGTGACCGAGATGATGTCCGGAATCCTTACGCTTATTGCCTTGATCGCATTCGTCGGCGGTGCCGCCTGGGTCTACAGCGCCAAGCGCAATCCCGAGTTCGACGCTGCCTCCCGCATTCCCCTTGACGAAGACCAGAGCGAGAACACCCCATGACGACCGGCTGGTCCCTCTACGTCATTTTCCTGGTGGCGCTCAACATCGTCGCCACTACCTGGCTGCTGTGGTGGACTTCGCGCAAGCCCAAGTCGGGCGGGAAGAAGGAATCCGAAACCACCGGCCACGTGTGGGATGGTGATCTCACCGAGTACAACAAGCCGCTGCCGAAGTGGTGGATCAACCTGTTCTACCTGACCATCATTTACTCGGTGGGCTATCTGGTGTGGTACCCCGGCATGGGCAACTTCGCCGGCACGTCGGGCTGGACCTCGGCCGGTGAGCACGATGCCGACAAGGCCGAAGCCGATGCCAAGCTGGCAGAAGCCTTCGGTCGCTTCGACGGCATGGCGATCGACGAGATAGCCAAGGATCCCGCCGCGCTGGTATTTGGCGCCAGTCTTTATGCAAATAATTGCGCCATGTGCCACGGTTCGGATGCGCGCGGCGCCAAGGGCTTCCCCAACCTCACCGACGCCGACTGGCAGTGGGGCGGCACGCCCGACGACATCCTCACCACGATCCTGCACGGTCGCCAGGCGGCGATGCCGGCACTGGCTCCGGCCGTCGGTGGCGACGTTGGCGTGACCGAAGTGGCGGCCTACGTCCAAAGCCTGTCCGGCATCAAGGCCGACCCGGCACTGGCCGCGGCAGGCAAGGCCAAGTTCGCCGTCTGCAGCGCCTGCCACGGCGTCGAAGGCAAGGGCAATCCCGCACTGGGCGCCCCCAACCTCACCGACGACGTCTGGGTCTACGGCAGCGATTTCAATTCCATCCGCGAGGCAATCACGCTGGGCCGCAACGGCATGATGCCGGCGCACTTGCCCATCATCGGCGAAACCCGCACCCGCCTGGCGGCCGCCTACGTCTGGTCGCTCTCGCATGGCGGTAGCGCCCCCGCCGGCGCCGCGTCCAGCCCATGAGAGTCGAAGCGGAGCGCAGCTTCGACCACCCGCCCCGGCCGCTGGCACAGCGTCTTGGGGCGATCCTGTGGCCGAGCTTCTTTGCGGCGGGCGTCGCAACCATGGTGTTCTTCGCCGTCGTTGATCCGCTGCAGCTGCGCGACCTGACCTTCCCGCATCTCGAAATCAGCCGCGGCGTTGGCTACACCCTGGGCTTCTTCACTTTCTGGGCGTGCACAGCCAGCTCGAGCCTGTTCACCTGGATACTGCTCAGGCCGGCGAGCCGCTTCAACCGCCCGCTGCCGAGGGATTGACCGATGGCAGGCAAGATCCCGGTTGAACTGGTGGATGAGGTCGGTCTCTACGTTTCCGAGCGCAAGGTCTATCCACGGGAACAGGGCGGCTTCTTCCAGACGCTGCGCAAGGCCGCCGTCATCTGGCTGCTGGGCATGTACTACGGCTTCGCCTGGCTGCAGTGGGACGACCGCCAAGCGGTACTGTTCGACCTGCCGGCCCGAAAATTCTACGTCTTCGGCCTGAGCTTCTGGCCGCAGGACTTCATCTACCTCGCCCTGCTGCTGATCATGGCGGGGCTGACCCTGTTCTTCTTCACCGCGCTTGCCGGCCGGCTGTGGTGCGGCTATGCCTGCCCGCAAACGGTGTGGACCGAAGTTTTCATCTGGATGGAGCGCTGGACCGAGGGCGACCGCAACAAGCGGATGAAGCTCGACGCTGCGCCCTGGAGCCGCGAAAAATTCCTGCGAAAAGGCAGCAAGCACGTGCTTTGGCTGGTGTTCGCGCTGTGGACGGGCTTCACCTTCGTAGGTTATTTCACGCCAATCCGCGATCTTGCCGCCCGCCTCTCCCCTTTCGAATGGGGCGGCTGGGAAATCTTCTGGGTGCTGTTCTACTCGCTGGCGACCTGGGGCAATGCCGGCGTGCTGCGCGAACAGGTGTGCAAGTACATGTGTCCCTATGCGCGCTTCCAAAGCGCCATGTTCGATCGCAACACCCTGATCATCGCCTACGACCCGATGCGCGGCGAACCACGCGGTCCGCGCAAGAAGAACCTTCTCGCGAGCGTGCTGCAGCGCGCGCGCGGGCTGCTGCCCATGGACGTCGCCGACAGCGCCGTGGTGCACGCGGCCCACCACCGCAGCGCCGCCGATATTCGTGCCGGCGCACGCGCCACCACCGGCCTGGTGGTGGATGCGCAGAGCGGTCTGCCGCCGCCGCCCGAGGTGAATTCGCCCGAGGACCTGGGCGACTGCATCGACTGCACTATCTGCGTACAGGTTTGCCCGACCGGCATCGATATCCGCAACGGCCTGCAGTACGAATGCATCGCCTGCGGCGCATGCGTGGATGCCTGCGATTCGGTGATGGACAAGATGGGCTACCCGCGCGGCCTCATCCGGAACACCACCCAGAACGCCCTCGAGGGCAAGCCGTCGCGCATTCTTCGGCCACGCGTATTCGTCTACGGCAGCCTGCTGCTCGCGCTGCTGATCGGCTCCGCGGTGAGCATCGCCACCCGCACACCGATGCTGCTCGACGTCATCCGCGACCGCAACGCGCTCTATCGCGTGGCCGCCGACGGCAGCATCGAAAACGCTTACCTGCTTCGCATTGTCAACAAGGAAGACCGGCCGCACGTGTTCACCGTGCGCATCGAGGGTGCGCCCGAGATCATCCTGGTGGAGGCCGGCGCCACCCATCCCGCGGCGCCCGAAGAAGTGCTGACCGTGCCGGTGACCCTGCGTGCGGCAGCCGGCACCACGGCGGGGCGCGTGGACCTGCGGATCGTGGTCGACAGTGACGCCGAGGGCGTACAGGCTGTCGAGGAAACCCGCTTCTTCGGTCCGACGCCATGACCGAGCCCACAACCCGCCAATGGCGCCGCAATCCGGTGGCCTGGCTGATGATCGCCATTCCCGCGGCAACCGTGGTGGCCGGCTTCTGGACACTGTGGCTCGCCGCCAGCGAAAGCGGCGTGGACACCAACCCCGACAAAGTGCGCCGCACCGCCCAGGTGCAAGTCACCTCCATCGAGCCTGACCAGACCGCCGCGCGGCTGGGCCTGTCGGCAGCGATCAGCCTGGACGGTGACGGGTTACTGGTGCAGGTGCTGCCGGCATCAGGGCCCCTCGCCCCGCGTCTGCAGCTCGTGCATCCGATCGAATCGAGCCTGGACCGGGAACTGGCGCTGGCGCCGGATCCGCGCGGCTGGCGTTCGCGCGAATCGATGGTCGGCAAAGAGGCCTGGCATCTTCGATTGGTCGCCGCTGACGGTAGTTGGCGCCTGGTCGGCCGCTACCGGCCGGGTGACACCACGCTTCGGCTGGAGCCCGCGGTCGCCCCGCAATGAGCTCCGCGCCCGACGCCGCCTGCTTCCACTGCGGCGAGCGTCTCCCTCCTGACCCGCCCTTGGCTACCGTGGCTGGCGTATCGCACGCCGTCTGCTGCCAAGGCTGCGCCGCCGCCGCCCGATGGATCGCCGACGCCGGACTGGACGACTACTACCGCCTGCGCAGCGAGGACGGGGTCCGCGTCGACGAGGACGCCCCAGACTTCGGCAGCTGGGATCGCGCCGACGTACAGGCCGGCCACGTCGTCAGCACCGCGGAAGGACAGCAGATCACCGTCGTGGTCGAAGGCATGCGCTGTGCCGCCTGTGCCTGGCTGATCGACCGCGCGCTGGTGCGCGAGCCGGGCGTGCTTGATGTCGGCGCCAACGCCATCACCGGCCGGGTGCGCATCGGCTGGGACCCGGCACGAACGCCGCTGTCGCGGCTGCTTTCGCGCCTCGCCTCGCTGGGCTATCGCCCGCACCTGGCCCAGGGCGAAGCCGCCGAACGTGAGCGTCGGCGCGAACGCAACCAGCTGATCGCGCGCTTGGGCGTGGCCGTGCTCGGCGCCACCCAGGCCATGATGTTCGCCGAGGCGCTGTACCTGGACACGGCGAACGAGATGGCACCGGCGACGCGCGATTTTTTCCGCTGGATCACCTTCCTGGTCTCCACGCCAGTGGTGTTCTTCTCCGGCTGGCCCTTCCTGGCCGGCATGTGGGTGGAGCTTCGCCATCGCCGGCCCGGCATGGACACACTGGTGGCCACCTCGGTGCTGCTGGCTTATTTCGCCAGTCTGGTGGAAACGCTGCGCGGGGGCCGCCATGTCTGGTTCGACGCGGCGGTGATGTTCGTGCTGTTCCTGCTCGCCGCGCGCTTCCTGGAACTGATGGCGCGGCGCCAGGCCAGCGCCCGACTCGACACCCTGGCCCGTGCCCAGCCGGCACTGGCCTGGCGGCGGCTCGACGAAGGCCGTGAACAGGTGCCGGTGGCTGCGCTGTCGGCCGGTGACGTCGTGCTGGTCGGTGTGGGCGATGCCGTGCCCGCCGATGGCGAACTACTCGAGGCAGCGGCATCGTTCGATGAGTCCCTGCTCACCGGTGAGTCCGTGCCGGTGGCGCGCCTTCCCGGCGATGCGCTGTATGCCGGCAGCGTCTGCCGCGAACAGGCCGCGGCGATGCGGGTACAACGCACCGGCAGCGACACCCGACTGTCCCAGCTCACCCGGGCGGTGGAACAGGCGCAGTCACAGCGGCCGCGGGTCGCGCGGCTGGCGGACGCGGTGGCAACACGCTTCGTGCTGGGATTGTTCGTCATCGCCCTGCTGGTGTTCTTCGCCTGGTGGCAGTTCGCCCCGGAGCGCGCGTTCGAGGTCGCACTAGCGGTGCTGGTAGTCAGCTGCCCCTGCGCGTTGTCCCTGGCCGTGCCTGCGGCCTTGGCCACGGCGCACGGCACCCTGGCGCGGATGGGCGTGCTGGCGCTGGGGGCCGACGCGCTGGAGTCACTGGCACGCGCCGACACCGTGGTGATGGACAAGACCGGCACGCTCACGACCGGGCGACCGACGCTGGCCAGCGCGGAATCGTTCGAAGGCGAGGACGCCGGCCCCTGGCTGCGCATCGCCGCATCGCTCGAACAGGACGCCGGCCACCCGCTCGCCGCTGCATTCGCCCGACGCGACGTGGTGGCGGCGGTCGGCGTGCGCGCACATCCGGGCCTTGGCGTCGAGGGTGAGGTGGGCGGCTGCCGCTATCGCCTGGGCCGGGCTGATTTCGCGGCCGCGCGCAGTGACGACGGCGCGCTCTGGCTTGGCGATGGCCAACGAAGTCTCGCGCGGTTTACCGTCGCCGACCCGCTGCGTGTCGACGCCGCGGCCGCCATCGCGGCCCTGCGCGCACTAGGCCTCGCGCCGCGCATCCTCAGCGGTGACGGCGCCGAAGCGGTGGCCAGCGTGGCGCACACGCTGGGCATCGAGACGCAGGCTGCGCGTCAGTCGCCGGAGCAGAAACTGGCGGCCGTGCGCGCGCTGCAGGCCGATGGGCGCGTGGTGCTGATGCTGGGTGACGGCATCAACGATGCACCGGTGCTGGCCGGCGCCGACGTGTCCATGGCGATGGCCGACGGCGCCCCGCTCGCACATCGCGCGGCCGACCTGGTGCTGACCGGTTCGTCGCTGGTGCGCGTTCCGCAGGCGGTGGCGCTGGCGCGCCGCAGCCATCGCGTGATCCGCCAGAACCTGGGCTGGGCCTTGGCCTACAATCTGGTCGCCCTGCCCTTTGCGGCCCTGGGTATGGTGACGCCGGGACTCGCCGCGTTGGGCATGGCGGCGTCGTCGCTGGTGGTCACCGCCAACGCACTGCGGCTGGGCCGCATCGAACCGGGAACCCCATGAATATCCTGCTGGCCCTGATCCCCATCTCACTGTTGCTGCTGCTTGTCGCGATCGTGGCCTTCCTGTGGGCGGTGCGACGTGGCCAGTTCGACGACCTGGACACGCCCTCGCTGGACATCCTCGGCGACGACGAGCGTCCGGCGCCGCGACGCGACGACGACTGATGCCCATTGACCTGACCGTGCTCGCGGCCGCCCTGCTGACCGGCCTGCTCGGCGGACTGCACTGCGCCGCCATGTGTGGCGGCATTGCCACCGGGCTCGCCGCCTCGCTGCCCAAGCCGGGCCTCGGGCCCGCGTTCGCACTGAACGCAGGACGCCTGCTGGGTTACACCCTGGCCGGCGCCATCGTTGGCGGCGTCGGCGGCGGCCTGCTGACGCTGGCACGCTCGGACGGACTGGCCACCAGCCTGCGGGTGGCGATGGGCGCCGTGCTCCTGCTGGCGGCGCTACGTTTGCTGTGGCCGGCACGACTGGGCTTCCTGGTGCGCGGCGGCCAGTGGTTCTGGCAACGCCTGCGGCCGCTGCAGGCACGCGTGGTGCCCGCCGCGGGACCGCTGCGGCCCTGGGTGCTGGGGCTGTTCTGGGGCTGGCTGCCCTGCGGGCTGTCCACCACCCTGCTCGCTGCGGCCTGGCTGGAAGCGAGCGCGCTGCACGGCGCACTGCTGATGCTGGCCTTCGGCCTGGGCACGCTGGCCACCATGCTGCCGATCACCTGGAGCGGCGCGCGCCTGGGCGGTCTGCTCCAGCGCCGCGGCTGGCGCGTCGCGGGCGCAGCCGTAATCGCCCTGGCCGGCGTGGTGACGATGGCGGGACCCTGGCTGGCATCACAGCCCGCCATCCACGAGGTCCTCGTGGCCCTGGGCTGCCGTTCGCTCTGAGCCCCGCCCTGCGCTTCTGAGGCTCAGCGGTGCGCGCGTTGCGCTGGCTTCACCGGACCGTGGACGATGGCGTCGAGGCGGTCGAGGTCAAGGATGCGTACCTGGCGGCCGCGCACCGTGATCACGCCATCTTCCTGCATCTTGGTGAGCGTGCGGCTCACGGTTTCGATCACCATTCCCAGGTAGCTGGCGATATCTTCGCGGCCCATCGGCAGCATGAACTGGTCACCCGGCCGACCCAACTGCCGATAGCGCTCCGACAGACCGTGCAGGAACAGCGCCAGCCGCTCGGGTGCCTGTCGGCGGCCGAGCATTTCCATATGAGACTGGTCGCGATTGATGCCCTGTCCGATGATGCGCAGCAGCTGATGCTGCAAGCCGGGCACCTTCGCCGAAACCTGCTCGAGCTGGTCGAGCGGGATCTCGCACACGGTGGCGCGGGTCAGGGCCACCGCTTCGCAGGCGTGGTGGCCGCTGCCCAGCGCGTCGAGACCCATCAGCTCACCCGGCAGATGGAAGCCGATTACCTGGGCGTCGCCGTCCTGGTTGGTGGCCACGGTCTTGAACGCGCCTTCGCGCGCCACGAACAGCGAACCCAAGGCCTGGCCGGCACGGAACAGCGTGTCGCCCGCCTCCAGCGGCCGATTGTTGCGCACGATATCGTCGAGCTGCTGCAGCTCGTCCCCGCCGATGCCGGCCGGCAGGCACAGCACGTGCAGCGAACACTGCGCGCAGCTTTGCCTGAGCCGATCGAGATCGAACACCTGGGCTGACATGGCCTGCTTACTCCGCCGTCCAGCGCTTGAGCCAGGCGTTGACCACGTCATGCCACTGCACGCTGTTGTGCGGCTTGAGGATCCAGTGGTTCTCGTCCGGGAAGTACAGCAGCTGGCTCTCCACGCCGTTGCGCTGGGCGGCGCCGAAGGCCGCCAGGCCCTGCTCGACCAGCACGCGGTAGTCCTTCTGGCCGTGGATCACCAACATCGGCGACTGCCACTTGCCGACGTGATTGATCGGATTGAACTGCTCGTAGTTGCGCGGCACCTGCACCGGCGTGCCGCCGTTCTCCCACTCGGTGAACCACAGTTCTTCAGTGTTGAAGCCCATGATGCGCGTGTCCACCACGCCAGCGTGGTTGACCAGGCACTTGAAGCCGTCCGGCCAGTTGCCGGCGATCCAGGCCACCATATAGCCGCCGTAGCTGCCGCCGAGTGCGCAGGCGCGCTCACCGTCCAGGAACGAATACTTTTCCTGCGCGAAGGCCCAGCCCTTCTGCAGGTCCTCGAGCGGCTTGCCGCCCCAGTCCTGCGAGATCGAATCGGTGAAAGCCTGGCCATAGCCGGTGGAACCGTGGAAGTCGATCATCACCACCGCGAAGCCCTGGCCGGCATAGGTCTGCGCGTTCCACCGGAAGTGGAAGTTGTCGCCGAAGCTGCCCTGCGGGCCACCGTGGATAAGGAAAGCCACCGGATACTGCTTGCCTTCCTCGTAGCCCACCGGCTTGACCACGTAGCCGTAGACGGTTTCGTCGTTCCAGCCCTTGAAGCTGAACTGCTCGAACTCGCCGAAGGCGATTTCCGCCAGCGCTTCCTCATTGGCGCGCGTGACCTGGCGCGCCGCGCTGCCGTCGGCGCGGGCCACGAAGGCCTGCCCCGGCGTGTCGAGATCGCTCAGAACGTAGGCCAGCGTGTCGCCGGCCAGGTCGAAGCCCGCAAGCGTGCCGCCTTCCACCACCTTGGTGGCGCGGCCGGTGGCGATGTCCACGCGGAACAGTGGATACGTGCCCAGATCCTGGGTGGTGGTGTAGATGTGCTTGCCGTCAGCCGACAGCGTGATCGTGCTGGCCGAACGATCCCAATCCGGCGCGATCTCGCGGGTCTTGCCGCTGTCCAGGTCCATGGCCATCAGCGCGAGGCGGTCGGCCTCGAAGCCCGGACGCGCCATGGCGCGGTAGTAGAGCGTCTTGCCGTCGGCGCTGAACACCGGGCCAGTATCCGTGGCCGGGTTCGATGCGGTGAGATTCTGCGGCGCACGACGCGCGCGCACCCATGCCCGATGCAGGTCGAAGTTGGTGGACCAGGCTTCGCCGCGGTCGGCTGCGCGCACGCTGTAGACAATGGACTGGCCGTCGGGCGCCCAGGTGTACTCGCTGGCGTCACCAAATGGCTTGGACGGAATATCGCCCAACACCTGACCGCCCAGGCGGACCGGCTCGCCGGCCGCCTTGCCGTCGGTGCCGAAGCTGGCGACGAACAGCTGGTTCAAACGACCGTCCTGCCAGGTGTCCCAATGCCGCACGAAGAGTTTGTCGTAGACCACGCCGGTGGTCTTGCCCGCGGCGCGTTCGTCCAGCCGCTGCTGGGTGCAGGCCAGGTCAGCGCAGTCGGGGAAAACCTCCAGGCTCACCGCGACCGATTTGCCGTCGGGCGATAGCTTGTAGCTGCCAATGTCGAGCGGGAAGTCAGTGACCTGCACCGCCTCGCCGCCGGCCACGGCCTGCTTCCACAGCTGCTGCGAGCCGGACGCTGCGCTGAGGAAATAAACCTCGGCACCGTCAGGCGAGAAGCCGGGGCTGTTGACGCTCATACCCTCGGCCGTGAAGCGCTCGGGCGGCGCGGCGTCGCGAGCCAGCAGGTCCTCGATCCATAGACCGGTACTGGACTTGTTGGCGTCGAAATCAACTTCTCGCAAGGCCACCACCAGTTTGCGGCCGTCGGGCGACAGGGTCGGCGAAGACACGCGGTCGAGGGTGACCATGTCGCGAGCATCGAAGGGACGGGCGGCCTGGCCGACCGCGGGCAGCAGGGCCGGCAGCAGCAGGGCGATCAGGGCGGGACGCAGGGTCATTGGGACGGCCTCCGGTGGCGAGTCCCCCATGGTAGGCAGGCGACGCGGGGTAAGCAAAGCTGTCGTGGCCGGCGGGATGGCTATACTCGGCCCTCACATGCCCATCACGCCCCGGAGTCCGCCTTGAGCGCAGCCCTTTCGCCAGCCACCGACTTCCTGGGTCACCCCAAAGGCCTGTTCGTCTGCTTCTTCACCGAGATGTGGGAGCGCTTTTCCTTTTACGGGATGAAAGCGCTGCTGCTGCTCTACATCCTGAAGTACCACCTGTTCGCCGACGACGCCGGCTACGACTTGCTGGGCGCCTACGGTGGCCTGGTTTACGCCGTTCCGGTTATCGGCGGCCTGTTGGCCGACCGCTACCTGGGCATGCGCAAAGCCGTGGTACTCGGCGGCGTGCTGCTGGTCATGGGTCATATCGGCATGGCCTTCGAGGGCGAACAGGCGCGCCTGGTGGACGGCGTGGTGGTGCGGGACGAAGCCGCACTGCAGGTGTTCTACCTGTCGCTGGCGCTGATCATCATGGGTGTGGGCTTCCTGAAGCCGAATATCTCGACCATCGTCGGCCGCCTGTATGCCAAGAATGATCCGCGCCTGGACTCGGGCTTTACCCTTTTCTACGCCGGCATCAACGTCGGCGCGATGTTCGCCAGCCTGGTCTGTGCCTTCCTGGGTGAAACCTATGGCTGGAAGTACGGCTTCGGCGCCGCCGGCATCGGCATGATCGCCGGCCTGGTGATGTTCCTGTGGGGCCAGAAGTACCTGCTCGGCCACGCCGAACCGAACAACCCCGCGCTGCTGCGCGAGAAGGTCGGGCCGCTGTCGCGGGAATGGCTGATCTACCTGGGCAGCCTGGGCGGCGTGCTGGTGGTGTGGCAGCTGATCCAGCGCACCTGGACCGTGCACGGCGCCATGCACCTGATCGCGATCGCATTCACGGCCTGGTTTATCTGGTTCCTGGCCAAGAAGTGCAGCAAGGTCGAGCGCGAACAGATGATCGCGCTGGTGCTGCTGATCTTTGGCGTGCTGGTGTTCTTCACCCTGTACGAGCAGACCTACGGCTCCTGGGTCACCTTCACCGACCGCATGCTTACCAAGGACCTGTTCGGCATGGTGGCCGGCGACTACGTGCCGAGCGTGCCCTGGGCGATCTATTCGCTGGGCCTGAGCCCGGTACTTATGATCGCGGCGCTGATGGCCAGCGACAAAGGCCGCGATGGCCTCGCCAAGGCGCTGGTCGGGCTGCTGGTGCTGGGCCTGGCGGTGGCGATTACCCATGACGTGGTGCTGGTGCCGCAAACCGCCGGCTCGCTGACCTTCCTCGGTGCGTTCTTCATCGTATTGCTGTCGCCAATCTTCGCGTGGCTTTGGCCCTGGCTGGAGAAGCGCGGCATGAACCCGAGCAAGCCGGTCAAGATGGCCATCGGGCTGGTCGCCGCCGGCCTGGCCTTCCTGCCGATGATGGCGGCGGCCGACGCCGCGTCCAGCGGCGTGATGGCCAGCGTCTGGTGGCTGGTGCTGGCCTATTTCATCCTCGAAATTGGCGAGATGTGCCTGTCCCCGATCGGCCTGTCCGCGGTGACCCAGCTGTCCGTGGCGCGCGTGGTTGGGCTGATGATGGGCGCGTTCTGGTTGGCGACCGCCTACTCGGAAGTGCTGGCAGCCCAGTTCGGCAAACTCGCCTCGATTGAACGGGTCGAGGGCCAGGCGATCGACATGGCCGAAGCCGGAGCCACCTACGGCAGCCTGTTCGAGATCATGCTTTGGATCGGCGTCGGCTCGGGCCTGCTGTTCCTGGTCCTGTCCCCTTGGGTCAAGCGCTGGATGCACGGCATCAAGTAAGTCCCAGCGAAAAGAAAAACGGCGCCCTGGGGCGCCGTTTTTCGTTGACCGGAATGCGAGGTTCAGTTCGCAGTGCTGGCCTGGCGCTCGGCCTCGACATCGCCGACTTCAACCGACCCACCGATGTGGCGACCGAAGAAGGCCAGCATCTTGGTGTAGAGGTCGACCCGGTTCTCGAGGTCGTAGAAGCCGTGGCCTTCGCCCGAAGCGATGATCATGCCCTCGGGCTTGTTGCCGGCCTTCTCCAGCGCGTCGAACATCGCCTCGGTGTGCTCCGGCGGGCAGCGGGCGTCACGGGCGCCTGCGGCCAGCATCACCGGCAGCTTGATGCGGTCGGCGTAGGTGATCGGCGACATCTCGTCCTGCTCGGCACGGCTCGAGCCGAAGGCGCGCGACAGGTAGCGCTGGCCACCCGAGCTCTTGCTGGTATCGCTGAGCTTCATCTGGATCTGCGCGTCATACATGCCCACGTAGCCAAAGGCGCACTTGAACATGTCCGGCTGGCGGGCCGGCGCCATGAGCGAGGCATAGCCACCGAAGCTGCCGCCGAAGATGCAGATGCGCTCGGCGTCAGCCACGCCATCCTGGATGGCCCAATTGGTGCCGTCGATGATGTCGTTCATGATGCCGGTGCGCCACTGGCCATAGGCCATGTCTTCAAAGGCCTTGCCAAAACCACCGGAGCCGCGGAAGTTGACCTGCAGCACGGCATAGCCGCGGCTGGCGAAGAGCTGGGTCTCGGGGTTGTAGCCCCAGTCGTCGCGCGGACCCATCGGGCCGCCGTGCGGCATCACGATCATCGGCAGGTTCTTGCCCGACGAACCGTTCGGCAAGGTGAGGTAGCCGTAGATGGTCAGGCCGTCGCGCGACTTGAACGAGAACGGACGGATGCTGGCCGACTGTTCCGCATCAACCCACTGACGGCTCTTCATCAGGAAGCGGGCCTTGCCCGTGCCTCGGTCGTAGATGTAGAGCTCACCCGGATTGCGGTCACTGTAGACCGACACCACGATCAGGTTGCCGTCGCGGGTGGCGCTGGAGAAGTTGACCATCTGGCCCGGGAAGGCGCCCGCCAACGAAGCGTAGAGCTGCGCGTCGGCGTGCTGGTCGTTGACGAGGGTGACGCGCGGAGCGCCCGCCTCGGTAATCACGGCAAGCACGCTCTCGTCGGTGGGTGACGTCACCGAGCCGGACACTTGCGACACCGGGTCCTTGAACATCTGCTGGAACGCACCGGTGGCCTTGTCGATGGTGCCGAAGGCGGGCGGCGTCTTGCCGTCGTCCTTGAGCGCGTAGATGGTGCCGTTCCGGTCGGTGCGCAGCACCCGCACCTGCTCGCCGGTGGACTCGCCGTTGCTGACCAGGTTCCACTTGCCGCTGGCGTCACGCGAGTACAGCTCGGACGACGGGTCGTAACGACCGGAATCGTCGGTCTCGTCATAGCAGACCGCGTAGCTCGGCTCTTTGTTCTCGTCCAGGGCGATGCCGCAGTTCTCGCGCGGTGCACGGCCCAGCGACTTGCGCGAGCCGGAAACGGTGTCAACGATCATCACTTCAGTACCCGCACCGTCGGTGCTGAGCGGGTAGTTGACCTCCATGATCACGTTCCTGGGGTCGTCGATCAGCGGGTCAAGCAGGCTGTAGCGCTCGTTGCCCACCGTCTTGCTTCGCTGGGTGGCGTCGCGGGTCCCGTAGAAAATGACCGGACGCGCCTGGCTGCCGTCGGCGTTCACGGCATACCACTCGCCGGTGCCGAAAGGCGCGGCGTAACCGCCGATCTTGCGCACGGCCGTGAACATCAGGCGGTCGTCGCCGACCCAGCGAACGCCGGCGGCGGACTTCTTGTCCGGCAGCTGATTCACTTTCATCAAACTCATGTCGGACAGGCGCATCACGGTGACCACGTCCTGGTCGCCGCGGTCCACCAGAAGCGCCAGATACTCGCCACCCGGCGAAATGCTGGCGCTGGAGTACGTAGCCTGGCGGACAAAGTCCTCGACCGGCCGAAGCTCGGCGGCCTGGCTGCTCATGGCCAACA
Source organism: Arenimonas alkanexedens (assembly GCF_054781355.1). Taxonomy (NCBI): domain Bacteria; kingdom Pseudomonadati; phylum Pseudomonadota; class Gammaproteobacteria; order Lysobacterales; family Lysobacteraceae; genus Arenimonas; species Arenimonas alkanexedens. The sequence continues at coordinate 457,883 of NZ_BAAGUO010000001.1, read as the reverse complement.
GGCCCAGCATCGCGATTGCGGTTTTCATGGTTCTCCCTGGGTAAGTGTTGCCGCCGTCGTGGCCGCGGGGCGGCGGTGGACGGCTGGCGTTGGCGACGCATGGATTGCAGCTGCCGACCGGTCAAGGTTAGGTCGGCACCTCCTCCCCTGCAAGTTGATCGAGCACCTCGTCAAGCCCGCGGTGCCAGTCATCAATGTGAAACCCGAAGTCCCGCGTGAAGGCCGAGCTGTCCAGACGGGAGTCGGCGGGACGCCGGGCACGCGTCGGATACTCATGGCTGGCGATCGGTGAAAGCACCGGAGCGGCAGGCAGCAAGCCACGAGCGACGGCGCCCTCGAAGATGGCGGCGGCGAAGTCATGCCAGCTGGCCCGGCCGCTGGCCGTCAGGTGCCAGGTGCCGCTGGCCACCGGCGGCCGAGCCAGGGCGTGGGCCAGCGCGTGGGCGATGCAGTGGGCGGCGGTCGGCGCGCCGATCTGGTCGTCCACTACCCCGAGCTGCCCACGTTCACGCGCCAGCCGGAGCATGGTCAGCAGAAAATTTCCGCCGCGTGCCGCGTATACCCAGCTCAGTCGGAAAATCAGGTGCCGGGCATTGCTGGCGCGCACGGCCTGTTCGCCCTGCCATTTCGATTCGCCATACACCCCGAGCGGGGACGCCGGGTCGGATTCAAGATAGGGACGGCCGGCGGTTCCGTCGAAGACGTAGTCCGTGGACAGATGCACCAGCCCGCTGCCGGCGGCGGCACAGGCGCGAGCCAGCAAGCCCGGTGCCTCGGCGTTGATGCGGTGTGCCAGGGCCGGCTCATCCTCGGCGCGATCGACCGCGGTGTAGGCGGCGGCGTTCACTACCCAGTCCGGCGCCAGGGCCTGGACCAGATCCGCCAGAGCCTCCGGCGCCTCCAGGTCGGCCGTGAGGCAAGGCGAACCATCGCCCAGACGGCCGCTGCGGGTGGCGACCAGCAGCTCGGCCTGGGCCGACAGTGGGGCCCGCAGGGCATGACCGACCTGCCCGTTGGCACCCAGCAGCAGGATCTTCAAGCGGCGAAGTCCGGCAGGCGCTCGGCCGCGACATCCGCCAGGTAGGGCGCCGCGGCGTCCTTGGGCGAGAGCAGCGGCGCCGACACCGGCCAATCGATGGCCAGGCTGGCGTCATCCCAGCGCAGGTTGGCGTCGGCCGCGCGGTCGTAGGGCGCCGTGACCAGATAGTGGAACGTGGCGCGTTCCGACAGCACCACGAAGCCGTGCGCGAAGCCTTCCGGCACCCAGAACTGGCGCTTGTTCTCGGCCGAGAGGATGACCGCGGCCGAGCGGCCGAAGGTGGGCGAGCCGCGACGGATATCCACCGCGACGTCATAGACCTCGCCCTCGAGCACGCTGACAAACTTGGCCTGCGGATTCGGCCACTGGTAGTGCAGGCCGCGCAGAACGCCGCGCACCGAGGACGACACATTCCCCTGCACGAAGGCCGGCGCCAGTCCCTGCTCGGCAAAGGCGGCGCGATTCCAGCTTTCGTAGAAGAAGCCGCGCTCGTCGCCAAACACCTTGGGTTCGAACACCAGGCAGCCCGGCAGCGCGGTTTCGACGACCTTCACTTCACGACCCCGCGTCCCACCAGCGACAGCAGGTATTCGCCGTAGCCGTTCTTGGCCAGCGGCTTGGCCAGGGCCTGAAGCTGGCCATCGTCGATCCAGCCGTTGCCCCAGGCGATTTCCTCCGGGCAGCACACGCGCAGCCCCTGCCGCGACTCGATGGTCTCGATGAAGTTCGAGGCCTCCAGCAGCGACTGGTGGGTGCCGGTGTCGAGCCAGGCGTAGCCGCGGCCGAGCTGTTCGAGCTGCAGCGCGCCTTCTTCGAGGTAGCAGCGGTTGAGATCGGTGATCTCGAGCTCGCCGCGCGGCGAAGGCTTCAGTGCCGCCGCGAAGTCAGGCGCGCGTCCATCGTAGAAGTACAGGCCGGTGACGGCATAGCTGGACTTGGGCTTGGACGGCTTCTCCTCCAGCCCGATCACCTTGCCGGTGGCGTCGAACTCGGCCACGCCGTAGCGCTCCGGGTCGCGCACGAAGTAGCCAAACACCGTGGCGCCGTGCTCGCGCGCATCGGCCCGCTTGAGCAGCTCGGTCAGGCCGGTGCCGTGGAAGATGTTGTCGCCCAGCACCAGGCAGCTCGGCTGCCCGGCCAGGAACTCGCGGCCGATCAGGAAGGCCTGCGCCAGCCCGTCGGGGCTGGGCTGCGCGGCGTACTCGATCTTCATGCCCCACTGGCTGCCGTCGCCGAGCAGGCGCTTGAACAGCTCCTGCTCGTGCGGGGTGTTGATGATCAGCACCTCGCGGATGCCCGCCAGCATCAGCACGCTGAGCGGGTAATAGATCATCGGCTTGTCATAGACCGGCAGCAGCTGCTTGCTGATCGACTGCGTGATTGGATACAGCCGGGTGCCGGAGCCGCCGGCGAGGATGATTCCCTTGCGTGCCATGTCAGGCCTCCGTGCCGATGCGTTCAAGGCGGTAGCTACCGTCGAGGACGCGCTTAACCCAGGCCTCGTTGGCCAGGTACCAGTCCACTGTCGCGGCCATGCCCTGCTCGAAGCTCACCGTCGGCGCCCAGCCCAGCTCGCCCTGGATCTTCGAGGCGTCAATGGCGTAGCGGCGGTCGTGGCCCGGCCGATCCTTGACGTAGGTGATTTGCTTCTCGCGCGGCTGGCCATCGGGGCGCGGACGGCGTTCGTCCAGCAGTGCGCATAGCGTGCGCACGACATGGATATTCTCGCGCTCGGCATCGCCGCCGACGTTGTAGGTTTCACCGACCCGGCCCGCCTCAAGCACGCGGACGATGGCGCTGCAGTGATCCTTCACGAACAGCCAGTCGCGGACGTTGCGACCATCGCCATAGACCGGTAGCGGCTCGCCGGCCAGCGCCTTGAGGATGATCAGCGGAATGAGTTTTTCCGGGAACTGGTACGGACCGTAGTTGTTCGAGCAGTTGGTGGTCAGCACCGGCAGCCCGTAGGTGTGGTGGAAGGCCCGTACCAGGTGGTCCGAGGCCGCCTTCGATGCCGAATAGGGTGAATTGGGCGCGAAAGGCGTGGTTTCGGTGAACTTGCCCTCATCGCCCAGCGAGCCGTAGACCTCGTCGGTGGACACGTGCAGGAAGCGGAAGTCGTCCTTCGCCGCGCCCTCGAGCGCCTTCCAGTAGTCGCGTGCCGCCTCCAGCAGGGCCAGCGTGCCGACCACATTGGTCTGCACGAACGCGGCCGGGCCGTCGATCGAGCGATCCACGTGGCTCTCGGCGGCGAAATTCACTATGGCCTGCGGCCGGTACTCGGCCAGCAGCTTCGCGACCAGGGCGCCGTCGCCGATGTCGCCCTGTACGAAGACGTGGCCCGGATTCCCGTCCAGTGAGGACAGGGTGTCGAGGTTGCCGGCGTAGGTCAGGGCATCGAGGTTGATGACGCGGATACCCGACGCGACCGCGTCGAGCACGAAGTTGCCGCCGATAAAGCCGGCACCGCCGGTGACGAACCAGGTTTGCATTGCTACTCCTGCACGAAAGCGTCCGGCCGGAGCCGGCGGGGGGGAACGCGTCGCGAGCCCGGATCAGAACGGGATGTCGTCGTCCGGGAACGGGTCGTCGTTGCGCGAGGGCGGTGCCGAGCTTCCGCCCGAACGCGAGCCATAGTTGTCGCCACCACCGCCACCACCGCCACCACCGCCACCGGCTGAGCCGCCGCGCGGACCGCCGCTGGCCGGACGGGCCGGGCGCTCGCTGCGCTCACCGCCGCCGCCGCGCTGGCCACCGCCACCGCCACTGCCGCCCTCACCGACGCCGCCGAGCATCTGCATCTCGTTGGCGATGATGTCGGTGGCGTACTTCTCTACGCCGGCCTTGTCGGTGTACTTCTCGGTGCGAAGGCTGCCCTCGATATAGACCTGGCGGCCCTTCTTGAGGTACTCGCCCATGATTTCCGCGAGGCGGCCGAAGGCTTTCACCCGATGCCACTCGGTGCGCTCCTGCTGCTCGCCGTTCTTGTCCTTCCAGCTCTCGGAGGTGGCGACGGAGATCGTGGTGATGGCCGAGCCGCTCTGGCTGTAGCGAACTTCAGGGTCGTTGCCGAGATTACCGACCAGGATGACTTTATTGATGCCGCGCGCCATGGCTTTTCCGCCTTCTGAGATGGATTTCTGTGCCGGCGGCCATTATGCCAGCCTTGGCCGATGGGCGGCGTAGGCCGCGGCCGGCCGGGCGGGTAAGCCATTGCCGGCCTTCCTCCTTGCCGCCTCCCCACGCACTAAGCCCTATAATTGGGCCATGTCAGCCCGCGCCCCCGACCACGCCCCCACCCTGCCCGGCATCGCCGATATCCAGCAACTCGCTGCCGGCGAGATGGAGGCCGTCAATCGGCTCATCCGCGACCGGCTGGCCTCGGACGTGATGCTTATCAACCAGATTTCCGAGCACATTATCGCCGCCGGCGGCAAACGCCTGCGGCCGATGCTGGTGGTACTGGCCGCCCGCTCACTGGGCCACACCGGGTCCGAACCGCACCAGCTGGCGGCCATCGTGGAATTCATTCATACCTCGACGCTGCTGCACGACGATGTCGTGGACGAGTCGGACCTGCGCCGCGGCCGCAAGACGGCCAATGCGCTCTGGGGCAATGCGCCCAGCGTGCTGGTCGGCGATTTCCTGTACTCGCGCAGCTTCCAGCTGATGGTCGAGCTCGACTCCATGCCGATCATGCAGGTGCTGGCGGACACCACCAACCAGATCGCCGAGGGCGAGGTGCTGCAGCTGCTGCACGTGCACAACCCCGACACCGACGAGGCCACCTACTTGAAGGTGATCGAGCGCAAGACGGCCGTTCTGTTCGCCGCGGCCACCCGGCTCGGTGCGCTGCAGGCGGGGGCTGACGCCGCCACCCAGCAGCACCTGCACGACTTCGGCATGAACCTGGGGCTGGCCTTCCAGATCGCCGACGATGTGCTCGACTACACGGCCGACGCCGCCACGCTGGGCAAGAACCTCGGCGACGACCTTTCGGAAGGCAAAGCCACCCTGCCGCTGATCCACGCCATGGCCCACGCCGACCAAGCGACCCGAACACGCCTGCGCGGCATCGTCGAGGCCGGCGACGCGTCGGCCATGCCCGAGGTTCTCGCGGCCATCGCCGCCACCGGCGGCATCGAATACAGCCGCGAGCGCGCCGAACACTACGCCGCACTCGCCGCCCGCGCGCTAGACGGCCTGCCCGCCAGCCCCTGGCGCGAGGCGATGTACGGCCTGGCCCACTACGCCATCGCCCGAAACCACTAGCCCAGTGACCAACCCCGTGTAGGAGGGTCTTCAGGCCCGAAGCTTTTGGCGAAGGGCTTCGGGCCTGAAGGCCCTCCTACATGCGGCGGGTGGTAGGCGATTTCGGGTGTGGCCCGCATAATGGCGCGGCCTTCCCGGGAGTTACCTGATGGCTGAAGCCGTCCGCCACGACAAGACCGCGCGACAGCTACGCCTCCTCTCGGACGCGCTCGACACCGGCCGCCTGGGTCCGGTGCGGCGGCTGGTGAACTCGCTCTCGCCGGCTGAAATCGGCAACTTGCTCGAGTCCTTGCCGGCCACCAAGCGCGGCATCGTTTGGGGGCTGGTCGATCCCGAGGACGACGGCGAGGTACTGGTGCACGTCGGCGACGACGTCCGCGAATTCCTGCTCGCCGAGATGGATCCGGACGAAATCGTCGCCGCGGTCGAAGACCTCGACATCGACGACCTGGCTGAGCTTGCCGAAGATCTTCCCGACACCGTCATCGACGAAGTCCTCAAGTCGATGGACCGCGAAAACCGCGAGCGGCTCGAGCAGGTGCTCGGCTACGGCGAGGACACCGCCGGACGCCTGATGAATCCGGACGTGATCACGGTGCGCACCGACGTCACCGTGGACGTGGTGCTGCGCTACCTGCGCCTGCGCGGCGAGATCCCCGAACACACCGACCACCTGTTCGTAGTCAGCCGCCGGCACCAGTACCTGGGCCGCATCGCGATCTCGTCCCTGCTGATCCACGCGGCCACGACCCCGATCAACGAACTCATAGACGACGAACAGCCAGCCATCCCGGTCGAGACGCTGTCGCACGAAGTCGCCAGCCAGTTTTCCGACCACGACTGGATCTCGGCGCCGGTGGTGGATGAAAACAATATCCTGCTCGGCCGCATCACCATCGATGACGTCGTCGATATCATCCGTGACCATGCCGCGCACCAGGCGCTCAGTGCCGCCGGCCTGGGCGAAGACGAGGACCTGTTCAGCCCGGTCCCGCGCGCCGCGCGCCGGCGGGCGATCTGGCTGGGTCTCAACCTGGCCACGGCCTTCCTGGCCTCGTGGGTGATCGGACGTTTCGCCGCCACGCTCGAGCAGTTGGTTGCGCTGGCCGTGCTGATGCCGATCGTGGCGAGCATGGGCGGCGTGGCCGGCACCCAGACCCTGACGCTGATGGTCCGCGGCATGGCCTTGGGACAGGTCGGCAGCGGCAACCTGCGCGCGCTCTTCAGCAAGGAAGTGATGGTCGGCCTCCTCAACGGCCTGGCCTGGGCGCTGGTGGTGGGAACGGTAGCGGGGCTGTGGTTCAGCGACGCGATGCTGGGCGTGGTGATCGGTGCGGCGATGATGATCAGCCTGGTCACCGCTGCGCTGGCCGGCGTTGCGGTGCCGCTGCTGTTGCGCCGGCTGAACATGGATCCGGCCCTGGCGGGTGGCGTGGTCCTGACCACGGTTACCGACGTGATGGGCTTCTTCTCGTTCCTGGGCCTGGCCACCCTGGTCCTGCTGAAATAGAGCCCCCTGTAGGAGGGCCTTCAGGCCCGAAGCTCTTCGCCGAAAAGCTTCGGGCCTGAAGGCCCTCCTACAGGGTCGGCTGCGGCTTGCCCTGCTCGACCAGCGTCAGCGCCACCTTGTCGCGCAGGTAGGCGGGCTCCAGTGCGTCGGGGGCGATGGCTTCGCCGCGGGTGAAGGCGCGGGCGGCCAGCCGGGCCAGGTCGGCGGCGCGAGGCAGCGCCGCGGCGTCAAAGCCACGAAGCGAAGCGCCAAGCCGCGCCGCCAAGGCACCCTGCTCCGCGCTGAACCCCGTGCCGACGCCGTACACGCTGCCCGACGGTGCATTCGCCTGCGCCGGCGGCACGATCACCTCGTCGCCGACCGCTGTCACCAGGCCGTCGGCCTCGCGCCGGAAGGCGCCGAGATAGACCTCGCCCATGCGCGCGTCGATCGCCGCAAGGATGTCCTCGCCCTGCCCCTGCATCGCCAGCACCGCGAGCGTGGAGATCGGCAGCACCGGGCGATCGAGCGCCAGCGCCAGCCCCTGCACGATGGCGATACCCAGGCGCACGCCGGTGAATGCGCCCGGGCCACGCCCGACGGCGATCGCGTCGAGCTGGGATTTGCGCAGGCCAGCCGCGGCCAACAGCTCATCGGCCCAGGGCAGTACCCGCTGGGTGTGCAGGCGCGGCGCAAGCTCGTGACGCGCGTGCACCTCGCCGTCCACGTAGATGGCGACCGAACAGGCCTCGGTGCTGGTTTCGATGGCAAGCAGCTTCAAGGCAGGGCCTCGTCGGTTTCGATATCGGCCGATTGTGCCGCGAAAAATTCCTGCACATCGGCCAGCACGCGGGTGCGCGGGAACGGCGGCAGGCTGTCGAGGAACAGGCGGCCGTAGGATTTACTGACCAGGCGCGGATCGCAGAGCATCAGCACGCCGCGGTCGAGGTCGCTGCGAATCAGTCGGCCAACGCCCTGCTTGAGCGCGATGACCGCCTGCGGCAGCTGCTCGTCGCGGAACGGATTGCCGCCGGTGCGGCGCACAGCCTCGAGCCTGGCCTCCAACACCGGATCGTCGGGCGCCGCGAACGGAATGCGATCAATTACGACCACGCTCAGGGCTTCACCGGCCACGTCCACGCCTTCCCAGAAACTGGCGGCACCCAGCAGCACGCCGTTGCCCGAGGCCCGGAACTGCTCGAGCAGCGTATTGCGCGGCGCGGTGCCCTGCACGAACAGCGGCCACGGCCCTTCGCGCAGCTGTTCAGCGGCCTCGCGCAGCGCGCGGTGCGAGGTGAACAGCAGGAAGGCGCGGCCCTTCGACGCTTCCAGCACCGGCCAGACCTCGTCGAGCATGGCGTTGAGAAACTCGCGGCTGTTGGGCTCGGGGAGGTTGCGAGGCAGATAGCACAGCGCCTGGTTCGGCCAATCGAAAGGACTGGGCTGGAGCAGCTCGCGCGGCGCATCCAGGCCCAGGCGCTTGCCGATGTGGCGGAAGTCGCCGGCAACCGCCATCGTCGCCGAGGTGAAAATCCAGGCGGCGCGACTCTGCTCGCGATACTTCCGCAGCGGCCCGGACACGTCCAGCGGCGTGCGCTGCAGGGTGAAACCACGCGGCGTCAGCTCGTACCACCGCACCGAATACGCGTCGGCGTCGCCGGTGGCGGCGGTCGGCGCATCGGCGTCGTCACTCTCGCCTGCATCTTCCGGTATCGGCGCGTTGCGCCAGGCGTGGAGTCGACGCTGCAGTTCCGCGGCACGATCGGCGCAGGCAGCGAAGCCCGGCGATGCGTCGGACAGGGGCGCCAGGGCACGCGCCAGTTCCGTCAGGGCGTGCTCCAGCATGTCCATCGCGGCCGGCAGCTTGGGCTGCGAAACGAGCCGCGCCATCGGACCGCGCTGCGGCAGGCCCTCCATCACCAGCCGCGCCTCGCGCATTGCGTGCTCGAGACTGCGTGCCGGCGCCAGCAGGGTCGCAAGCGAAGCAGTGACGTTCTTGCATTCCGCCAGCGCGTCACGCGACAGGTCCACCAGTTGCCGCGCGCTCAGGCCTTCGCCGAAAAACTGCGCGGCGAGCTCGGGCAACTGGTGTGCTTCATCGAGCACGAAGGCGGCGGCGCCGGGCAGGATTTCGCCGAAGCCCTCCTGCTTGATCGCCAGGTCGGCCAGCAGCAGATGGTGGTTGACCACCACCACGTCCGCCGCCTGCGCCTGCTGGCGTGCCTTGGCTACGAAGCACTCACTCCAGAACGGACAGTCGCCGCCCAGGCAGTTGTCGGCGGTGGAGGTGACCTGCGGCCACAGCGGTGAATCCTCGGCGATATCCGTCAGTTCCGACAGGTCGCCGCGCAGCGTGCGGCCCGCCCAGGCCACGACTCGCTGGAACTGGGCCGCGACTTCGCGGGATGTAAATTTCTCGCCCTTGGCCTGCTCCAGACGGTACTGGCACACGTAGTTCGCGCGACCCTTGAGCAGCGCCGTCTTGAGACTCGCGCCCAGCGCTTCGCGAACGCGCGGCAGGTCGCGGTGGTACAGCTGGTCCTGCAGTGCGCGGGTACCGGTGGAAATGATGGTGCGCTGGCCCGACAGCAGCGCCGGCACCAGGTAGGCGTAGGTCTTGCCGGTGCCCGTGCCCGCCTCGGCGATCAGGGTCTCGCGCCCGTCCATGGCCTGCGCGACCGCTTCGGCCAGCTGCGCCTGCGCCGGGCGCGGCGAATAACCGGCCAAACCTCGCGCCAGCGGCCCGCCATCAGCCAGGGCCGCGCGGGTGCGTTCAGCCAGGTCGTCCACCTACATGCGGACCGGCGGCGCCACCGTGCAGGCATCCACCTGGCGGCGCGCAACTTCGGACCCGTCGGCGTCGCCACCCAGGCGGCGCGCGTGCTGGATCGTGGTCCAGTTGCGGCGGCACAGCCCGCCCAGGCGGGGGCCGCTTTCATAGGACTGGTTGGCCAGGCGCTCGGCCTCGACCCAGGCGCGGCGCAGCAGCGCCAGCTCAGCCTTCCACTGCAGCAGATCCGGATCACCGGGCACCAGGGCAAGCGCCTGGTCCAGCGTTGCCACCGCATCGGTCAGGTCGCCTGCCGCCTCTTGCGTTTCGGCCTGTTGCCGCAGGTCGTCGACCTGTGGGTCCCGCAGCGGCTGCACTTCCAGTTCCACGCCCTGGACGCCGACCTCGCGCACGCTGGCTACCAGCGCGACGAGGTCGAGCTTGGCTTTCGCGCGCGACGGCGCGGTGGTCGCCGCGTTGCCGCCGCTATTGCCACAGCCAGCGAGGAAAAGCGCCAGCACCATCAAACCCGCGAACTTCATCTCATCCATCCTCGCGGCGACCGTCGCGCCGCTGATCGCGGTCCTGGTCGCTTTCGTCTTTATCGCCGCCGAAGCGGAACCAGTCCAGCCAGCCGCGTTTGACGCAGCTCACGTGCTCGGGCGGCAAATAGCCCGCCACGAACGCATAGCGGCGCGCGCCCTCGCATTCTTCCTCGGTGGTGGCGAACTCCGCCGCATTCACCCAACCCCACTCCAGGCCACCCATGCCGACGTCCAGCGGTGAACTGGGCAACTGGGTGAAGAGCGCCGACCAGACCCGCATCGCGCCGGTGGCGCCGTACAGGCCCGTGGGTTCGTTCTGGTCGTTGCCAACCCAGACGACGGCCAGATGGTCGCCGGTATAGCCCGCAAACCAGCTGTCGCGGCTGTCGTTGCTGGTGCCGGTCTTGCCGGCCACGCGAAGGTGGCCCAGGCCATCCGACAGCAGGCTGCGGCCGGTGCCGTTGGCCACGGCATCCTGCAGCGCCAGCGTCACCAGGCGCGCGGCGATGGCGTCGCCTTCCTTGGCCGGCGCGGCGTCGAAGTCGTAGCGGTTGATCGCACTGCCGCGCGGATCCACCACGCCACGCACGGCGCGCAGGGGCTGGATTTCACCGCCTGAGGCGAGGAACTGGTAGACCTGCGCCATCGCGAAGGGGCTTAGGTCAACCGAGCCCAGGATCAGGGAAGGATTGGCCGGCGCCCGCAGGCCGGCCAGCACCTTGAGCAGCTCGGCCAAACGCTCCGGGCCGACATCCATGCCGACGCGGACGGTGGCCTGGTTATAGGACTTCGACAGCGCGTCGAGCAGGCTGACCCGGCCGTGGCTTTGGCCGTCGGAGTTGCCGGGGTTCCAGGACTGGCCATTGGGCAGGGTGATGGTCACCGGCGCATCGTCCACCGGCGTCGCCAGCGACCAGCGGTCGGGCTGGGCCAGGGCCAGCAGGTAGACCAGGGGTTTGAGCAGCGACCCCACCGGCCGCTGCGCTTCCAGTGCCCGGTTGAAGCCCGGCTGCGCCACCGCACGATTGCCCACCATGGCCAGCACTTCGCCGTTGGCGGTGTCGCTGACGACCAGGCCGCCCTGCAGCGCGGGGCCATCTTTTTTCTGAACTTTGGCGAGCGTTTCGCTGACCGCTTGCTCCGACAGCTGCTGGGCCGAAGGCGAGAGCGTGGTGAGCACGTTCAGGCCGGCACCACGAAGCGCGTCGGCCGGGTAGTCGCGCGCCAGCTGGCGGCGCACCAAATCCATGAAGGCTGGATAGCGATTGCTGGCCACGCCAGGGCGACTGCTGACGCCCAGCGGTGCCTCGCGGGCGCGGCGCGCCTGATCGGCGTCGATCAGCCCAAGCTCATGCCACACCGACAGCACGATGTCGCGGCGGGTCTTGGCGGCTTCGGGGTGACGCCGCGGGTCGTAGACCGACGGCCCCTTGATCATGGCCACCATCATGGCCATTTCCTCGGTGCGAAGGCTGCCCAGTTCGCGTCCGAACCAGAACTCTGCCGCGGCCGCGACGCCGTGGATCGACTGGTTGCCCTGCTGGCCCATGTAGACCTGGTTGAGATAGGCCTCCAGGATGCGCTGCTTGTCGTAGCGCGCCTCGATGATCAGCGAATAGGCGATCTCGCGGAATTTTCGGCTCCAGCGCTTCTCCCGCGTCAGGAACAGGCTGCGCACCAGCTGCTGGGTCAGGGTGCTGGCGCCTTGCTCGAGCTCGCCTTCGCGCACGTTCACCCACATCGCGCGCACCATGCCCCAGGGGTCAATGCCGTGGTGATGCTTGAAATTTCGATCTTCGACCGCCTGCAGGCCGGTCACCAGCAGCGGCGGCACGTCGGTGAGCTGCACCAGGCGACGTTCGACCTGCAGGCTGCCGCCGTAGAGCGTCGCGATACGGACCGGGTCCAGGCGCGCGGCGGCCAGCGCCTTGTCCGAGCCGCGCTCGGTGACGCTGGCAATCCGTCCTCGCGCCAGCACCAGGTCCAGTTTTTGGGCCGGCACCGGGCCGTCGAGGTCGATGAAGCCGCGGGTGGCGATCCGGAACAGCCCCTCCTCGCGCTGGAAGGTGCCCGGCAGGTCGCCACCGGCGTTCTTGCGGTAGCCCGAGGCGGCCAGCTCCAGCTCCAGCGTGGCGATATCCAGGCGTTGACCGGGCGCCAGCGACAGCGGCCGGGCATAGACGCGGGTCGGTTCCTGCCAGGTCAACTGCTCGAATTCGGCGCGAACCTGCTTGTCGAGCAGCCAAAACACCGGCACGCCGATGCCCACGGCCAAGCCCAGCGCCAGCAGGGCACCGCGCAATAGCCACGTGCGCCAGCGTGGGCGGGCGTTGTCAGGGCTGGATTTCTTGGGGGAAGCGTTACGAGGCACGGACATGGATAATCCGGAGGTGCGGCGAGTCTAACAGGCTGCCACACCCACCCCCCTACCGAGACTGAACGCAACGCATGGATGCCTCTTCCCTTCCGGTCATCAGCGCCTGGGCCGACGCCCCGGCTTCGGCCGGCGCGGGCGACTGGCCGGCGTGGTCGCGCGTGGATGGCGTGGCGGCAACGGCCGAGCAGGCGCTGGTGAACGCGCGCCGGCAGTACCCAGGACGCGACGTGCTGCTGGTGCACGCCGACGCTTGGCTGCCTGCCGACGCCGGCGCCCGGCTACAGGCCGCGCTCGCAGGCGGCGACTGGGACCTGGTGTCAGCGATAGACGAAGGCTGGAACCTGTTCGACCCGGCGCTGGCGCCGGCGCGACGTGACGCGCTCGCCTGGAGCCTGGGCGAGCACGCGTCTTTCGCCTGGCAGGGATGGTCGAGCGTGTGCTCGCTTTGGCGCGGCGGCGCCCCGGCGGCCGATGCAGACATCAAGGCAGACACGCTGCGTCCGGCGCTGTTGCCCTGCCTGTATGCCGGTGGCCGCGCGACGCCGCACGGCGGCACCGAGCCCGAGCCGATCCTGGCGCTGCGCGAGCGCCTGCGCGCCGGCGCCACGGCCGAAGGCGTCGTCTCGGCGCGACCGGTGCTGCTGCATGCCCTGCACAACTGGGGCGGCGGCGTGGAGCGCTTCGCCCGCGACCTGGCCAGCGGCGACTACGCGCGCCAGCACTTGCTGCTGGTCGCGCGCGGCGACAACGACCTGCCGCCCTTCGGCCGGCGCCTCTGCCTGCACCTGGACCTGGATGCCGCACCCTTGCGCACCTGGACCCTGTCGCAGCCGATCGAGGATTGCAGCCTCCACTCACCCGAACTGTGTCAGGTACTGGACGAGATCATCCGGGAATGGGGCGTCGGTGCCGTGTTGGTGTCCTCACTGATTGGGCTGAGCCTGGACGTACTGCGTACCGGCCTGCCGACGGCAATCTGCACGCACGACGCGTTCCCGCTTTGGCCCCTGCTGCACGACATCCGCGACCCCCGGACCGAGGCCTTCGACCGCGGCGCACTCGAGCAGGGACTGGCCGACGCCGACGAGTCATTTCCCTTCCGCGGCCGCGAGGCCGGTCCGTGGATGACGCTCCGCGCCGGCTTCATCGGCACGGTGATGACGCAGGGCGTGACGCTGGTCGCGCCGAGCGAGTTTGCCCGCGACCGCTTTCTGGCGATCGCTCCGGCCTTGGCCGACGCGCCCTGGGACATCCTGCCGCACGGCGTGATGCGGCTGCCGCGGCTCGCGCCCCCGGCGCCGCGACCGGGCGGAAGGCTGCGGGTGCTGGTCCCCGGCCGCATCCACGGCGAGAAAGGCGAGCGCTTGCTGCAGGCCATGCTGGACACCCTGCCCGCCGACGTCGAACTGGTGCTGCTGGGCAGCGGCTACCGAGGCGGCGCCTTCTGGGGTCGCGACGACATCGAGGTCATCCTCGACTACGCACACGAGGAACTCGCCACGGAGGTCGAGCGCATTGCGCCCGACCTGGCGCTGCTGCCGTCCACCGTCCCCGAGACGTTCAGCTACATGCTGTCCGAGGTGCTGGCACTGGGCCTGCCGGTGCTGTGCGCGGCACCGGGTGCGCCGGCGGCGCGACTGGCCGCACTGGGCCGCGGCTGGGTGCTGCCGCCCGAGGCCGCGCTGGTGAATGCGAAGCTGGCTGCGCTGGCCGCTGACCGCCGCCAGGTTGATCGCGAGCGCGCCTTGCCCCCGCCGCCGCAACCCGATCTGGCGGCGATGGCAAACGCATGGCGGCAGTGCCTGCCGGGCAATCCGGCGCCCCTGCAGCTGCTGCCGGCAACCCCCGACACACTGCGTCGCATCACCGCCGAGCACGTGGCACGCGCCCTGGCAGGCCAGCTTTCGCATGCCGAGCATGCACTGGCGGCCGCACGGCTTGAGATAAGCCTGCGCGCCGAAGCGGCGCATGCGTCGCAGCGCGAGATCGAGGCACTGACGGCTAGAAATCAAGGCTTGACCGAGGCACACGCCGCTGACCGCAGCGCCGCCGAAGCCCGCGCCAGCGCACAGGCCGCGGCACAGGCCGAACAGATCGCAGCGCGCGAGCGGGCACTGGCCGTGCTGGGCGAGCAGATCGCGATCCAGGACCAGACCATCGAGAGCCAGTCCGCGGCTATCGCGATCATGGAGGCTTCGAACGCGCACTATGCCGGGCGAATCAGCGAACGGGGCGCGGAGCTCGATGCGCTGCGTTCCGCGCTCGTCGAATCCGAGGAAGTCCTCGCCGCATCGCGCGACGAACTCCAGCGCGAGCGCATGGACCTGATTCGTCAGCGCGACGTCGCCCTGTCGCAGCGCGATGAAGCGCATGCCCATCTGCAGCAGGTTTTCACCGGCCGGACCTGGCGCGCCACGGCCCTGCCGCGCGCGCTGGCGGGATGGCTCGGCAACCAGCGGCTGGCGCTGGCCTATCGGGTCCGCCACCTGCGCATGGTGTCCGGACGCGTACTGGCCAGCCTGCGCACGCGCGGGCTCGCCGGCACCTGGCAGCGCGTCCGCGAGCGTCGGGCCGCACGCGGCGCCAGCCCCGCCGTGTTCCAGGCCCCCGCCGCTGATATGCGCGATCGGCCGCTGCGCCTGATCCATCCCGACGCGCCGCGCGCCAGCATCATCATTCCAGCCTACAACCAGCTCGACTACACCCTGGCCTGCCTGCACTCGCTGGCTGTCTGCGGTGACCACACGGCCTTCGAAGTCATCGTCGTGGACGACGCCTCCGCTGACACCACGCCCGAGCGGCTGCCCGCCGTTCCCGGGCTGCGCTACGTGCGCAATGCCGTCAACCTGGGCTTTATTGGCGCCTGCAATGCCGGCGCCGCCGAGGCCCGCGGCGAGTTCCTGGTGTTCCTCAACAACGACACTACGGTACGGCCAGGCTGGCTGGACGCCCTGCTGGACACCTTCAAGCGCTATCCGGACACGGGACTGGCGGGAAGCCAGCTGGTCTATCCCGACGGCCGGCTGCAGGAAGCGGGCGGCATCGTGTTTGCCGATGGCTCGGGCTGGAACTACGGACGCTTCGACGATCCCGCGCATCCGCGCTACGGCTTCGTGCGCGAGGTGGACTACTGCTCCGGCGCCTCGATCGCGGTGCCGCGCGCGCTGTTCACCGAACTCGGCGGCTTCGACCTTCACTACGCCCCGGCCTATTACGAAGACACCGACCTGGCCATGCGCGTACGCGCCGCCGGCTTGAAGGTGCGCTACCAGCCGGCTTCAGTCGTGGTCCACCACGAAGGCGTCAGTTCGGGCACCGACCTGGCGCAGGGCGTGAAGCAGCACCAGGTCATCAACCAGGCGCGGTTCCTCGAACGCTGGCGTGAGGTTTTGGCCGCCACGCACGCGGCGCCGGGCACCGATCCGGTGCTGGCCAGCGAGCGCGGCCGTCGTCACCGCGTGCTGGTATTGGACGCCTGCACGCCGCATCCCGACCGCGACTCCGGTTCGGTGCGCATGCTGGCGCTGCTGCGCCTGCTGCGCGAGGCCGGCTGCGCCGTCAGCTTCTTCAACGAGGACCGCAGCCACGACGACGACTACACCCGTGCGCTGCAGCAGCTGGGCGTGGAGGTCTGGTGGACGCCGCACCTGGCCGACGTGCCCCGCTGGTTGAAAGCCGAGGGCGGCCGCTTCGACCTGGTCATCGCCAGCCGCCACTATGTGCTGTCGCCGTTGCTGCCGCTGTTGCGGCGGCATGCGCCGGCCGCACGCATCGTATTCGACACGGTGGACCTGCATTATTTGCGCGAAGCGCGCGAAGCCGAAGTGGGCAATGATGAAACTCTACGCCGTGCCGCCGAACGCACCCGGCGAACCGAACTGGCGCTGATCGCCGCCGCGGACGCCACCTGGGTCGTCAGCGCCGCGGAAAAAACCATACTCGAAGCCGCGGTCCCCGGCGCGCGCATCGATGTCGTTTCCAATATCCACGAGGTCGCTGAGCGCGGTCTTCCGCACGACCAGCGTCAGGGACTGCTGTTCGTAGGCAGCTACCGGCACCCGCCGAACGTAGACGCGGCCCACTGGCTTGCCGACGAGATCTTCCCGCGCATTCGCGAAGCGCTGCCGGACATGACGCTGCATCTGGTCGGTGGCGACGCATCACCCGAGGTCGCGGCGCTGGGCGAGCGCGCGGGCATTCATTTCCACGGGCACGTCCCCGACCTGGGGCCGCTGCTGGCGTCGTCGCGGATTTCTTTAGCTCCGCTGCGCTACGGCGCGGGGGTCAAGGGCAAGGTGAACCAGGCACTGGCCCACGGCCTGCCGGTAGTGGCGACGTCCTGCGCAACCGAAGGCATGTTCCTCACCGACGGCGTGGATGTGCTGGTGGCAGACGACGCCGAAGGTTTCGCTGCGGCGGTGCAGCGGCTCTGCGAAGACGCATCGCTATGGCAGGCGCTGGCGCTCGGAGGCCAGGAAAACACCCGTCGGCACTTCTCCAGCGAGGCCGTGCGCGGAACCCTGGACGCGCTGCTGGCCCAGCTGCCGCCGCGCTAGCCGCCGGCTCGCGCCAGGCGCTCGGACAGCGGCGCCAGGCCCGGATGCGCCGGGTCGATTGTTCGCACCGACTGCAGGGCGCGACGCGCCAGGGCCAGCTCATTGGCGCCGAGGCGCTCTTCGGCGAAGGCAAGCCAGCGATCCGCCAGGCGGCGACGGTCAGCGGCCAATTCGTCGACGCCGCGCTCGCGAACGGCCCGCGCGTCCAGGCAGGCTTGGGCGGCGGAAAGACGGTTGCTGGCCAGCTCGTCTTCGAAGCAGGCACGGGCGCGACGGTCGTACTCGGACTGGGCGTCGCGCAAGTCGGCGCTGCCAGGGTCAAGTGCAGCCGCCTGGCGCAGGAAGTCCCAGGCGGCCTCGCCAGGTGGATCGATCAAGTCACCGCGGCGCATCGCAGCGCGCGCGCGCTCAAGCAGGGCCAGAAGCCGGCCCGGGTCCGATTCGGAGGCTGGCGGCAGCGCCGCGCGCGCCTCGCGCGCTTCGTTGACCCGGCGCGCCGCCGCGGCAACATCCGGGGAGTCCGGCGCCCATTCGCGGGCCTGGGCCAGCGACGTTTCAGCGGCCGCGAAGTCGAAGTCGGCGGCTTCGCGCCGGGCCCGCGCGGCAAGCGCCGCGGCCACATCCTGCAAACCCTGGCGTGCCTCGACCGCATCAGGCTCTACCGCCTGCAGCTTCAGGAACCCCGCCGCCGCCGCCTCCAGCCGGCCGGCACGCAGTGCTGCCGACGCTTCGGCAAGAATGGCCTCGCGCTCACGCTGCCGCCCTTGCTGCACTTCACCCAGCCGGGCCTGCAGCGCCGGCAGTCCCAAGTGGCTGGGATCGGCCTCGACCACGCGCGCGACCAAGGCCAGGGCGACATCGGTTTCGCCGCGCGCCAGCGCCGCATCGGCCTGACGCAGCAGGCCGGCAAGGATTTCACGGCGGCCGTCGAGCGCGATGGCGTTGTCCGGCTGGCGCAGCAGCACGTCCGAATAAAGCGCCAACGCGCCATTGGGCACTTGCTCGAGGTGGCCGGCCGCATGCGCTTCCCGGGCCCGGCCCAGAAGATCGGCAACGTCGGCGCCGGTGTCCTCTAGCCGCTGCCGCTGCAGCTCGAGCAGCGACAGGTCGGCGGCGGGTGCCGCCATCGCACGGGCCAGGGCCAGGTGCTGGGCGGCGGTTTCCGCGTCGCCAGCGGCGAGTGCCTGGCGAGCCTGCGCCACGGCGGCATCGCGCACGGCATTCATGCCGGCGCGGGCCGCGAGATGGTCGGGATCGCGGGCCAACACGGCCTGGAACTGTTCGCGAGCGCCGGTGCCGTCCGCGCGCGTCAGCTCGCCGCGAGCCAGCGCCTGCTGGGCCTGTTCGATCTGGCGGTTGATGGCTGATTCGGGCACCAACTGGCGGCCGATCTGTTCGCGCCATTGGCCCAGCACCAGCGCCAGCACCACCGCCAGTCCGGCGACGAGGGCCAGCACCCAGGGCCAGACGCGGCGCGCCCGGGCGACCGGCGGCGCCGGGGGCTGGCGATCCGAGGGACGGGCCAGATCAAGCTGGTCCAGCGCGCCCAGGGCGGGCGTCTGGCCGGGATCGGCGCGGCGGTCGCTCATGGCGTCGGGGTCTGGGTCATGGCGGCAGGATAGCAGCGACCCCTGAACGGGAACCGCAGCGGTTCAGCCGACGCGGCGCGCATCCTGGACGCCCGGCACGGCGCTCAACCGCCCCAGCAGTTCGCTGAGCTGGCCGAAATCACCCACCCGCACCGCCAGCCGAAGTTCGGCCAGACCCTGCGCCTCGTCCACGTGGGTCTGCAAGCCCAGGATATTCACGCCGATCTGGGCGATGACGTTGGTGATGTCCTTGAGCAGCCATTTGCGATCGAAGGCCTGCACCACCACGTCCACTTCATAGCTGGACGCACGCGTGCCGCCCCACTCCACCGGCAGCAGCCGGTCCGGCTCGCGCGCCAGCAGCCGCTGCACCGCCGGACAGCCGGCGCGGTGCAGGCTGACGCCCCGGCCGCGCGTCAGGTAGCCCACGATCGGGTCGCCCGGCACTGGCTGGCAGCAGCGCGCGATCTGGCTGAGCAGGTTGCCCACGCCTTCGACGGTGAACGGGGTCTTGGCAAGGGCTGGCGCCGGTCGACGCGACACCAGCGAGACCGGCTCGGACGGCGCGTTCTGAGCCTGTGCGTGATCGTGCAGCGCGCGACTGACCTGGCTGGGACCCAGATCGGCCAGGGCCAGGGCCACGTAGAGCTCGTCCGCGCTGTCGAGCCGGAACTTGGCCAGCACCGGCGACAGATCGGCATGGGTCATGGCCACGCGTCGCAGCTCCTTGTCCAACAGGTCCTTGCCGGCCTGCAGGTTTCTGCTGCGATCGATGCGATGGAACCACGCGCGCACCTTGTCGCGGGCGCGGCTGGTGGCGAGGAAGGCATTGCTGGCCATCAGCCAGTCACGGCGCGGCTCGCCGGTTTTGGCCGTGAGGATCTCGATGCGATCGCCAGTGATCGGCTTATGGTCGAGCGGGACAATGCGGCCGTTGACCTTGGCGCCCCGGCAGCGATGCCCGACCTCGGTATGCACCGCGTAGGCGAAGTCGAGCACGGTGGCGTCGCGCGGAAGGTCGATCACCTCGCCGCGTGGTGTCAGCACGTAGACACGATCCTCCACCAGCTCGGTGGAGAATCCGGCCATCAGCGCGTCCTCGCCTTCGTCGCGGGCTTCGAGTAGCTGGCGCATCCAGGCGACCTTGCGCTCGAAGCTGGCGTCGGCGCCGCCGCCTTCCTTGTAGCGCCAGTGCGCAGCGACGCCCAGTTCGGCGTGCTCGTGCATCTGGTGGGTGCGGACCTGGACCTCCAGGGTGCGCCCGCCCGGCCCGACTACTGCCGTGTGCAGCGAACGGTAGTCATTGCCCTTGGGATGGGCGATGTAGTCGTCGAACTCGGACGGTATGGACGGCCACAGCTGGTGAACCAGGCCCAGGGTCGCGTAGCAGTCCGGAATGTCGTCCACCAGCACCCGCACCGCGCGGATGTCGTAGAGCTCGCTGAAGGGCACGCCCTTGCGCTGCATCTTCTTCCAGATGCTGTAGATGTGCTTGGGACGGCCGGCGACGTCGGCCGCGATCCCGGCCTCCGCCAGCGCCACGCGAATGCGGGCCATCGCATCTTCGATGAAACGTTCGCGATCGCTGCGCTTCTCGTCCAGCAAGCGGGCGATGCGCTGGTAGGTTTCAGGCTGCAGCCAGCGGAACGCCAGGTCTTCGAGCTCCCACTTGAGCTGCCAGATGCCCAGGCGATTGGCCAGCGGTGCGTAGATGTCGGAGGTGAGTTCAGCCAGGTCGTGACGCGCCTCGTGTTCAAGTGCGCCGGCCTCGCGCAGGCGAACCAGCTGGATCGCCAGCAGCACCAGCACGGCGCGCAGGTCGCGCACCAGGGCCAGCAGCAGGCGGCGAAGCCCTTCGGCGCTGCCCTTGCCCTGACGCTGGTGGTGCAGCGCGCGCACCTGGTCGGCGGCCGCCAGGCCTTCGAGCAGGGGCGGCAGCCGGCTGCCCAGGTTTTCCTCGCCCAGCCCGGCGCGCAGGGCCGGCCACAGATGCAGCGCCGCGGCGGCCAATACCTCGGGATCGACGCGCAGCGGCTGCAGTACGGCCAGCACGCGTACCGCCAGGCTTTCCTCGGGCGCATGCGGTAGCGCATGCGCGGCCGCGCCCAGCGCCGACAGCAGTGGCGTCGCCGGACCGTGTTCGGCCAGCCAGGTGTGCAGCCGCGGCGGATGATGGCGGGGCGGAATCACGTAGACGTTTCTGCGCGCGAAAGTGGGGTCGCGCCTGCAGGCAGTCTAACCAGATCGAGAGCCTGGGCTCAGGCCAGGGCCTGCAGCTGGCGTGCGAGTCGCTTGGCCGAGACCTGGCGGCGCGTGCCGAGCTCCTGCGCGAATACCGAGACGCGAAGCTCCTCAAGGTCCCAGCGCAGCGCCTGCCAGGCGGGTTCGCGCTCGCGCCCGCTGCGGCGGGCGGCCACCAGCGCATCGTGGAAGGGCTTGAGCTCAAGCATGCGCGCCTGGTCGCGCTGGGGGTCGCGCAGCGCACGCTCGGCCCGCAGCGACAGCGCCTTGAGATAGCGCGGGTATTCGGCCAGCAGCCCGGCCGGGGAATCGCGCAGGAAGCCCGGCGGCACCAGGCCGGCGAGCTGGGCCTTGAGGTCGTCGAGGTTGCCGCTGGCCCAGCCCAACAGCGGCGACTCCAGCCGCGGCTTGATCTCGGCCACCAGGCCCAGGATCGACTCGGCCAGCTGCAGCCGCGACATCGCTTCGGCGAACAGACGCTTGCCGGCGCCGTCGAGCAGGCGGCGGAAGGCATCGGCATCGCGCACGTCGGTGAAATCACCTTCGAGCACGGCGTTGAGTGCGGCCTGGGCCAGATCGGTGCGCAGATGCTCGTGCGCGGGTGCCTGACCCGGCGCCTGCGCAAAGCCTTCGATAGCCGCGTACAGCAGCGCCAGCTTCGGCGACACCGGCAGCTGCTTGCGGGCTTGGCGCAGCTTGTCAGCCAGCGCCAGCGTCGCCAGGCGCCGAACGCCGGCATCGTGTTCGCGGGCGGCTTCGTCGGCGTCGGCGAAAACGCTCAGCGCGACGGTGTCGCCCTGGTCCACCAGCGCCGGCCAGGCCGGCACGCCGGCGGCGCCCGGCACCTGGCGCGGCACCGGCGTATCGGGGAAGGCAGTGAGTCCGTCGCGGGCGAGGTCTTCGCCGGCGCGCTCGGCGAACGCGCGCTCGGCGCGGTCGCTCCAGCGCGCGCGGAGTTCAGCCAGCTCACGCGACTGCGCCAGTACCTGGCCATCGCGCTCGGCCAGACGCAGGTTCATGCGCAGGTGGGCGTCGAGCGCACCGTGGTCGAAATCCAGCGCCGCCACCGGTGCGCCGGTGGCGCGGGTCAGGAATCGGGCCAGGCTGCCGGGCAGGCTGTCGGCCTCGGGCTGGGGATAGGCTTGGGCGAAGGCACGGGCGAAATCCGGCGCCGGTACGTAGTTGCGGCGGAGCGTCTTGGGGAGGCCGCGGATCAGCGCGGTGGCCTTTTCTTCCACCAGCCCGGGCACCAGCCAGCCGATGCGACTGGCGTCGAGCGCCATCAGCAGATGCAGCGGCAAATCCAGGGTGACGCCGTCTTCGGCATGGCCGGGCTCGAAGCGATAGTGGAGCGCGAGCCGTGCATCGCCGAGCGCGAAATACTTCGGGAAACGCTCGGCCTCGCTGCCCTCGCCGGGCAGCAGGTCGGCCAGGGACCATTCCAGCGCCTTTTTCTGCTCGGGCGGCAGCTTGCCGTACCAACTGTCGAGCCCGGCCACGGAATTGAGATCGGGCGGCAGCCGATCGAGGTACCAGCGCGCCTGCCAATCCTCATCGGCCACCAGGCCAGCGCGTCGCAGCTTGGCTTCCTCTTCGCCAGCCTGCGCCAGGGTGGCCAGGTTCCGCTTCAGGAACGGGCTGCGGGTGTCCACTTCACCCGGCACCAAGCCCTGGCGCACGAAGATTTCACGCGCTTCGGCCGGATACAGGCCGCCGTAGTGCACGGGCTTCTTTGGCGCCAGCACCAGGCCGAACAGCGAGATCTGCTCGCTGCCAACCACCCGCCCCTGGCGCCGCGACCAGTGCGGATCGAAATGCTTGCGCGCCAACAGGTGCGGCAGCTCGGCGATGATCCAGTCGGGCTCGATGCGCGCGGCCGTCATGCCCCACACCTTCTGGGTGTCGAGCAGGGTGGCCACCAGCACCCAGGCCGGCAGCCCGTCCCGGCCGCCGGCGGCCTTGGACGCCGCCGTGGGCGCGGGTTTGCTCAGGGATGAGCCGGGGAAAAGCTGGAACTTGCGCTGCCGCGGCGCATCGTAAAACCCTTTTTCGCTGCGGTGGCCGACCTGGGCCGGCAGGCCCGCGATCAGGGCCCGATGCAGGGCCACGCCAGCTTGTACCCCGGGGTCGGCCGCGGGCTTGCGTGCCGGTCGCGACGGCGCGGTCGCGCCAGCGGCGGGCGCGGCCGACGGGCCGCGGTTGGCATGGCTGGTCCAGAGCTCGTCGCAGGCCAACAGCAGCTGCCGATGCAGCTCGCGCCACTCGCGCATGCGCAGGAAGGCGAGGTAGCGGCGCTCGCACCAGTCGCGCAGCTTGGACTGGGTAAGCTCCTCGTGCGCCTGGTGGTGCGCGTCCCAGAGTTTGAGGATGCCGAGGAATTCCGAGTTCGGATCGGCGAATTCGGCGTGGGCGTTGTCCGCCTTCTCGCGAGCATCGGCCGGACGCTCGCGCGGATCCTGGATGCCCAGGAAGGACGTGATCACGGTCATGTCGGCCAGACAGCCCAGGGCTTCGGCCGCCACCAGCATGCGGGCCAGCTTCACGTCCACCGGCAGCCGCGACATCTGGCGGCCGATGGCGGTGAGCTGGCGCTGTTCGTCCACCGCGCCCAGCTCGCCCAAGGTCTGCCAGCCGTCGGCGATCGCACGAGGATCCGGCGGGTCGATGAAGGGGAAGTCCTCCACCTGGCCCAGGCCCAGCGTCAGCATGCGCAGGATCACGCCGGCCAGTGAGGCGCGCAGGATCTCGGGGTCGGTGTAGCGCGGACGGCTTTCGAAATCGGCCTGCGAATACAGTCGGTAGCAGATGCCGGCGGCGATGCGGCCGCAGCGGCCTTTGCGCTGGTCGGCGCTGGCCTGGCTGACCGGCTCGATGTGTAGCCGGTCGAGCTTTCCGCGCGGGCTGTAGCGCTTGACGCGAGCCACGCCGGGGTCGATCACGTAGCGGATGCGCGGCACCGTCAGCGAGGTTTCCGCGACATTGGTGGCCAGCACGATGCGCCTGCCCGGCCCGGGGTTGAACACCTTGTCCTGGTCCTTGGCCGACAGCCGCGCGTACAGCGGGATGACTTCGGTGCTGCGATATTTGCGCCGGTTCAGGGCGGCATGCGCATCGCGGATCTCACGCTCGCCCGGCAGGAACACCAGCACGTCGCCCAGCGGGTCTTCGCGGGTGATCTCATCGGCGGCCGCCACGATCGCCTCGGCCAGTGGCCGGTCGCGCGGCTCGGGCGCGCGCGCGGGTGGGCGCCGCGGTGCCGCGGCCGCGGGCTCGGCGGCCGCGTCTTCGTCATCGCCCGGCCGGTAGCGCACTTCGACCGGAAAGCTGCGGCCCTCGACGCTGACGATGGGCGCGCCGTCGAAATGCCGGGCGAAGCGCTCGGTGTCGATGGTGGCCGAGGTGATAACCAGCTTAAGGTCGGGCCGTTTGCGCACCAGCTGCTTGAGATAGCCCAGCAGGAAATCGATGTTGAGGCTGCGCTCGTGGGCTTCGTCAACGATGATGGTGTCGTACTTCGACAGCCAGCGATCGGACTGGATCTCGGCCAGCAGGATGCCGTCGGTCATGAACTTGATGTAGGTGCCTTCACCGACGTTCTCGGTGAACCGGACCTGGTAGCCGACCGCGCCGCCCAAGGGCGACTGCAGTTCTTCGGCGACACGCCGTGCCACCGCGCGCGCGGCGATACGGCGCGGCTGGGTGCAGCCGATCATTCCGGCGCTGCCGCGGCCTGCCGCCAGGCATATCTTCGGCAACTGGGTCGTCTTGCCGGAGCCGGTTTCGCCCGCCACCACGACCACCGGATGCCTGCGGATGAGTTCGACCAGCGCTTCCGCCTCGCGGGCCACCGGCAGCGCCTCGTCGAAGGATGGCGTGGGCGCCTGACCGGTACGGCGCGCCTTTTCTGCCACCGAATTGGCCAAGGCCTGCTCGTAGGCGGCACGGCGCGCAGCATCGTCGGGTGCCTTGCGGACTTGGCCAAGCAACCGAAGCAGCCGGCCGCGGTCGCGGGTGAGCGCTGCGTGGTCGGGGAAGGCAGGCGGCGGCGGCAGGGAGGACGGCGGCATGACCGGCATTGTAACGAGCGAGGCGGCTTCATCCTCGCTAAACCTTCACGGGAGTAGTATGGAAAGGTCATCAAGCAAGGAGGAAACACATGGCTTCCAAGAAGACCCATAGCACCCCCGCTGGCGCGCCGAAGATAGACATCGGCATCGATGAAAAAGACCGCAAGAAGGTCGCCCACGAACTGTCCCGCTTCCTGGCCGACAGCTACACGCTCTACCTCAAGACCCATAATTTCCACTGGAACGTGACGGGGTCGATGTTCAATACCCTGCACACCATGTTCATGACCCAGTACACCGAGGAATGGACCGCGCTGGACGAAATCGCCGAACGCATCCGCGCCCTGGGCTACATGGCGCCGGGCTCCTACGCCGAATTCGTGAAGCTCTCGAGCATCAAGGAAGAGCAGGCCCCCGGCGGCCTGGACTGGCGTGAAATGGTCCGCCAGCTGGTGGTCGGCAACGAAGCCGTCTGCCGCACCGCGCGCAAGGTCATCAAGACCGCCGACAACGCCGGCGACGATCCGTCGGCGGATCTGGCCACCCAGCGCCTGCAGGTGCACGAGAAGAACGCCTGGATGCTGCGTTCGCTGCTCGAGTAAGCCAAGGGCCCACCGGGTGGTTTTCCGAGGCGGCGACGGGGAAACCCGTCGCCGTTTCCGCGACCGGGGCCGGTAAACTGTCACCATGACGTCCCCCGCCCGAGAATTGCTCCGCCGTGTCTTCGGCTATGCCGACTTCCGCGGCGAACAGGCCGCCGTGGTCGACCACCTGGTCGCCGGCAACGACTGCCTGGTGCTGATGCCGACCGGCGCCGGCAAATCCCTGTGCTACCAGGTGCCTGCGCTGCTGCGCGAAGGCACCGGCATCATCGTCTCACCGCTGATCGCGCTGATGCAGGACCAGGTCGAAGCGCTCGAGCAGTTGGGCGTGCGCGCCGCCTTCCTCAACTCCTCGCTGTCGGGCGAGGCCGCCGCCGCGGTCGAGGCGCGGCTGTTGGCCGGCGACCTGGACCTGCTCTACGTGGCGCCCGAGCGCCTGCTCACCGATCGTTTCCTGCGCCTGCTCGAGCGCAGCCATATCGCGCTGTTCGCCATTGATGAAGCGCACTGCGTTTCCCAGTGGGGCCACGACTTCCGGCCCGAATACCGCGAACTCAACCTGCTCCACGAACGCTGGCCGCAGGTGCCGCGCATCGCCCTCACCGCTACGGCGGACGCGCCAACCCGGCGCGAAATCGCCGAGCGCCTGGGCCTGGACGAAGCGCGCCAGTTCATCACCTCCTTCGACCGGCCCAATATCCGCTACCGGGTACTGCTCAAGGACAATGCACGGCGCCAGCTGCTCGACTTCCTGGGCGCGCACCGGGGCGACGCCGGCATCGTCTACTGCCTGTCGCGCCGCAAGGTCGAGGAAACCGCCCAGTACCTCGCCTCGCAGGGCATCACCGCCCTGCCCTACCACGCCGGCCTCGATGCCGGCATCCGCGCCGCCAACCAGCGCCGCTTCCTGCGCGAAGACGGCGTGGTGATGTGCGCAACCATCGCCTTTGGCATGGGCATCGACAAGCCCGACGTGCGCTTCGTGGCGCATCTGGACCTGCCCAAGTCACTGGAGGGCTACTACCAGGAAACCGGCCGCGCCGGTCGCGACGGCGAGCCCGCCGAAGCCTGGCTTTGCTACGGCCTGGGCGACATGGTGATGCTGCGCCAGATGATCGAGAACTCCGAGGCTGGCGAAGAACGCCGCTGGCTCGAGCGCCGCAAGCTCGACGTCCTGCTCGGCTACTGCGAATCCACCCGCTGCCGGCGACAGACCTTGCTCGCCGCCTTCGGCGAAGACTATCCCCATGCCTGCGGCAACTGCGACAACTGCCTGGAGCCGCCGCGCACCTGGGACGCCACCGTGGCGGCGCAAAAAGCCATGTCCTGCGTTTACCGCACCGGCCAGCGCTTTGGTGTCACCCATCTGGTGGACGTACTGAGCGGCGCCGACAACGAACGCATCCGCCAGCTCGGCCACGACCAGCTCAGCACCTACGGCATCGGGCGCGACCTCGACGCGCGCCAATGGAAGGGCGTGTTCCGGCAGCTCATAGCGATGGGCCTGCTGGAAGTGGACGTCGAAGGCCACGGCAGCCTGCGCCTCACCGACGCCAGCCGCCCGGTGCTCAAGGGCGGCCAGACGGTCCACCTGCGCGAAGAGTCGGTGCGCAAACGCGAGCGCGGAACCCGTGCCGTCGGCAGTCCCGCACCGGTGGCGCTCGATGCCGCCGACCAACCGGTATTCGAGGCCTTGCGCCGGCTGCGCGCCGAACTGGCCAAGGAGCAGTCGGTGCCCGCCTATGTGATCTTCCACGACGCCACCCTGCGCGCCATCGCCGAGCGCCGTCCCGGCAGCCTCGATGCCCTGGGTCAGGTCAGCGGCGTCGGCGCGGCCAAGCTCGAACGCTACGGCGAGCAGGTGCTGGCGGCCCTGCGCGAGGTAGAAGCCGCCTGAGCCCGGCTGGCCGCGTTCACGCGCCAGCCATCGCAGACGCGGCGCTGGCCGTTACCATGACGTCTCCCTTCAAAGCCCGAGCGTCATGACTGTCCGCATCCCGGCCCTGGCCACCGCCCTTCTGCTGATCTTCCCCGCCCTCGCCCAGGCGGCATGCGCCGCGCCCGACACCGCGGGCGAGGATCGCGCGACCTGGCTGCTGCGTTCGGACAACGACCTCTACGGGCGCGAGCGTCAGGACCAGGGCTATACCAATGGCTTCCTGGTCGCCTACGTCTCACCCAACGTCGACCGCTACGACGCCGACTGCCTTCCGGCCCCGGCTCGCATCGCCGGCCGCCTGCTGGGCTGGCTGTTGCCGGAAGGCGAACAGAACAACCTGGTGCTCGATTTCCACCATGGCACCTACACGCCCACGGACGGCACGCGCGCCGACCTGATCCTGGACGACCGCCCCTACGCCGGCGTGGCCACCCTCGGGCTGGCGCTGAACGCGCGTACCGGCAACCGTCTGGGCACCACCCAGCTGCGGCTGGGCATGGCCGGCCCGTCGGCACAGGCGGAGATGGGCCAGGACGCGCTGCACCAGTGGTTCGGCCGCCCGCGCTTCAAGGGCTGGGACAACCAGGTGCGTGATGAGGTGGTGGTACAGCTGGCACATCAGCAGCTGTGGCGCCGCGACTTCGCCGTCACCGACGGCGGCTGGCGCTGGGATGCGATCGGCCACGTCGGCGCTGCCCTTGGCAACCTGACGTCCTACGTCAACGGAGGCGCGGAACTGCGCTTCGGCAAGCACTTGCCCGACGACTTCGGCTCCAATCCGCTGCGTTTGGCCGGCGACAACGCCGCGCCCGGCGCGCGCGACGAGAACGTGCAGGCGATTCGCTGGCATGGCTTCATCGCGCTGGACGCGCGTTGGGTCGGCAATGACATCACGCTCGACGGCAACACCTGGAAAGACAGCCATTCGGTCGAGCGCAAGAACGCCGTCGCCGACCTGGTGCTGGGCGTCGCCGTTACCCGGGGCCCGTGGAAGTTCACCGCCACCCACGTCCGCCGCACGCGCGAATTCGAAGGCCAGCCCGAACTCCCCACCTTCGGCACCCTAACCTTCTCCCGCGCCTTCTGAAAAAAGGGGTCAGTGTCCTTTTCTGTTTGAAACAGAAAAGGACACTGACCCCTTTTTCTGAAAGTCACGCTGCCCCAATCTTTAGCTCCAAAGCGAGAAGGCACGGGCTACGGAGCCCCCTTGGCAAGGGGGCGCGCCGACAGGCGCGGGGATCGGAAGCGAGCACCGGGGCCCACGATACGAGCGCGCGCAGCGCGTGAGGATCATGGGATTCTTCAAACGCGAGAGCGGTTGAAGAATGTGGGCCGTGATGGATTCGAACCATCGACCAAAAGATTAAAAGTCTTCTGCTCTACCAACTGAGCTAACGGCCCAACGAAACCTGCGCGCGACTTGCCGGCGGGCAGGGCGACAATTCTAACCCATCAGGCGCGCGAGGCGTAGCGCGTGGGATCGGGCAGACCGGCGGCGGCGAATCCCTCGGCCCGGAGCCGGCAGGCATCGCAGCGTCCGCAGGCGTCGCCCCGGGCGTCGGCCTGGTAGCAGGACACCGTGCGAGAGAAGTCAACGCCGAGCCGCGCGCCTTCGCGCGCGATATCGGCCTTGGACATCCGCATCAGCGGCGCGTGCACGCGCAGGGCATGGCCTTCAACGCCCGCCTTGGTGGCGAGGTTGGCCAGGCGCTCGAAGGACGCGATGAACTCGGGCCGGCAGTCCGGGTAGCCCGAATAGTCGACCGCGTTGACGCCGCAGAACAGGTCGTCCGCGCCCAGCACTTCGGCCCAGCCCAGCGCGATCGACAGCATGATGGTGTTGCGTGCCGGCACGTAGGTGACGGGAATACCGTCGGCGGCGGCCTCGGGTACATCGATGTCGGCGGTGAGCGCGGACCCGCCGATGCTGCGCAGGTCCACGGTCACCACCTTGTGCACGGCGCCGTGCAGCGCGGCCAGCTCTGCCGCCGCCGCCAACTCGGAAGTATGGCGCTGCCCGTAGGAGACGCTAAGCGCGTGGCATTCAAAGCCCTGCTCGCGCGCCATCGCCAAAACCACCGCCGAGTCCATACCGCCGGACACCAGCACCACTGCCTTTCGTTTTTGAGTCGTCATGCAATCACCAAGAGCGTGTTCCGCCGCGGATGGCCGCGGGCAAGCAGACTACCTGCCGGGCGTATCGCCCCAGAGCACCTTGTGCAGCTGAAGCTGGAAACGGACCGGCAGGCGGTCGGCGATGATCCAGTCGGCGAGTTCGCGCGGGGCAAGCTCCGCCTGGCTGGGCGAAAAAAGTACGTCGCAGCGGCTATCGAGGGCATGTTCGGCGACCATGTCGCGGGCCCATTCGTAGTCGGCGCGATCGCAGATCACGAATTTGACCTGGTCGTGCGCGGTCAGAAGCGGCAGGTTCGCCAGCAGGTTGCGATGCATTTCCTTCGAACCGGGGGTCTTGAGGTCGACCACGCGGCTAACGCGCGGGTCGACGCCGGCGATATCAATCGCGCCCGAGGTTTCCAAGGACACTTCGTAGCCAGCTTCGCAGAGCGCATGGAGCAGGGTCAGGCAGCGCTTCTGGGACAGCGGCTCGCCCCCGGTGACGCAGACGTGGCGGACGCCGTGGCGCGCAACTTCGGCCAGGATGGTGTCGATTTCCCACCACTCACCGCCGTGGAAGGCATAGGCGGTGTCGCAGTACTGGCAGCGCAGCGGGCAGCCGGTCAGTCGCACGAACACCGTGGGCCAGCCGACCGCGCGGGCCTCGCCCTGCACGGACAGGAAAATTTCGGTCAGGCGCAGGCGCTCGGCGGCCGTCGTTTCCATAGCGGGCGCCGGCGCGGAGCCGGGATCAGCGGTTTTCGAGGGCGAGCGTGCGCAGGCGGCTTTCGGCCTTGCCCGCGGCATCGGTGCCGGCGAAGCGATCGGATACCTGGCGCAGCGAGGCTTCGCCTGCAGCGCGCTGACCCATGGCGACCTGGCAGTAGGCCAGCTTGAGCAGCGCGTCGGCTTCCTTGCGCGAGCCGGCATGCTGGGTAAGCAGGGTCTGGAAGGCTTCGAGCGCGAGATCGTAGTTTTGGGTGACGTAGTAGCTTTCGCCCAGCCAGTAATAGGCGTTGGGCACCAGCGCACTGGTCGGATAGTCGCGCAGGAAGGCCAGGAACAGGCGTGCGGACTCGCCGGCCTCGAAACGTTCGACCAACGCGTCGAGGGCGGCCTGGTAGGCAGCTTCCTCGGCGGCCGGATCAAGGGCCGGGGCGGCATCGACGGACGGCGGCGACGTGGAGGCCACGGCAGCCGGCGCGTCGACGGAATTCTGGGGGGGTGCTGAGCTTGCCGCCGCAGGCGAACCTTCCAGGCGGCCAAGGCGGCCGTCAAGGTCAAGGTACTGCTGGCGATTGGTTTGCTTGAGCTGTTCGATTTCGTTCTGCAGTTTCTCGACCACGTTGCGCAGCGACTGCACTTCGGTCTGGAGCTGCACGATGCGGTTCTGGGCCTCGATGTTGCCCTGTACCGCCGCCTGATTCTCGACGTTCGCCTTGTTCTCGAGCAGGGTCACGCGCTCGCCAAGACTCAGTCGCTGGGCAGCGGCCGGAGTGGCGGCCACAAGGGCCGCCACCACGGTCACAACGCAAAGGATGCGCTGAAGTCCCATCGCTTACTTCGCGGTGTAGACGATTTCGACGCGGCGATTCTGCTGCCAGCAGGTCTCGCTGGTGTCGTTGCAGGTCGGACGCTCTTCACCGTAGGAAACGACGGTGAGCTGGCCGGCCGAACCACCCGCACCCTGCAGGGCGCCGGAAACGGCGTTGCCGCGGCGCTCGCCGAGACCCAGGTTGTACTCACGGGTACCACGCTCGTCGGCATTGCCTTCGAGGGTGATGCGCGACTCCTGGCGATCATTCAGGTACTTGGCGTGGCAGGCCATGATGGCCTGGAACTCCGGACGCAGGGTGTCCTGGTCGAAGTCGAAGTACACGGTGCGCTGGCGCAGGCAGGAATCGGTGTCGAGGTCGGACGGAGAGTAACGGCCATCGGACACCGGCTGAGTCACAGTCGGGGTCTGGGTGACGGTGTCTTCGACGACGTCGGTCTTCTTGGTGCAAGCGGCGAGGGCGACGGTGATCGAAGCGGCGAGCAGCACGCGGGTGGTCATGTTCATTTGGGAAGCCTCTTATTATTTGGATTACAGGGGTAATAGCTTGCTACGTCTGGGCCCGTCCTACCTTATCTCTGCCTGAACGGTGACCAGGCGGGCTCCCGGACGTCACCATCGGCCAACACCAAACGCTGTCGCACACTGCCGTCCGCGGACACTGCGAACAGCACTCCGCGCCTACCTTCCTTGGTCGCATAGAGCAGCATGCTGGCGTTCGGGGCAAAACTGGGCGACTCGTCGAGGTTACCCGGCGACAGCGTCTGCCAACGCCCTGCCCCGCCAAAACTGCGGTCTAGAACGGCAATACGATAAACGTTTCCACTGCCCTGCGCCATAGCTATCTTCTTGCCGTCAAAGGAAATACTGGCCTTGGCGTTGGAATCCCCCTGGAAGCTGAGCCGGGTCGCGTCGCCGCCGGCCGCGGGCACCTGATAGAGCTGCGGCTTGCCGGCCCGGTCCGAAGTGAAGACCAGATTCTGGCCGTCGGCGGTCCACACCGCCTCGGTGTCGATGCCGTAGTGGCGGGTGATCTGGGTCAGCTGCTTGCTGGCCAGGTCCATGACGTAGATCTCGGGGTTGCCGCTGCGGGAAAGGGTCAGGGCCAGGCGGCGGCCGTCCGGCGAGAACGAGGGCGCGCCGTTGATGCCCTTGAAGCTCGCCAGCACCTCGCGCGCACCGGTGGTGATTTCCTGCACGTAGATGGTCGAGTTGCCGCGCTCGAAGCTGACGTAGGCCAGCTTGCGGCCATCCGGGCTCCAGGACGGCGACAGCAGGGGCTCGCGCGACTTCACCACCGTCTGCGGGTTGAAGCCGTCGGAATCCGCGACCATCAGTGCGTACTGGGTGTTGCCGCCCAGGCCGTTGGCGGTCACATAGGCGATGCGGGTCCAGAATGCGCCGCGGACCCCGAGGATCTTCTCGTACACCTGGTCGGCGATCTGGTGCGACACATCGCGCATGCCGCGGGCACGACCACCGACGGCCAGGCCGAGCATGCGCTCCTGCTTGGCGACGTCGTAAAGCTCGTATTCGACCCGGTAGCCGCCGTCAGTGTTGTCCAGCACCCGGCCGACGACGATGAAATCCTGCTTGAGCACACGCCAGGTCGGGAACTTGATCTCAGCGCCGCGGATCGGCTTTTCAATCACGTCCTGTTCGCTCAGGGCATTGAACTGGCCAGAGCGATTGAGGTCGGCGCGGATGACCGCGGCGATGTCGGTGTCGGGCGCCACGCTGGTGCCCAGATAGGGCATGGGCACCACGGTGATGGGCAGGGCGCCGTCGCGGCCCTGCACCATGCCGATGTCCAGGCCTTGGGCCTGGGCGAGTCCGACGGGCAACAGCAGCGCGAGCGCCAGGAAGGAAAGGAAGCGTCTCATCGTGGGCAGGCCTCTTGGGGGTAGCAGAAAGTCAGGTCGATCTGGCGCTTGAAGACCGGCTCGAAGCCGGCGTAGGGCATGGGCGAACGACGCAGGGCGCGTTCGACCGATTCCCGGGCCTGGGCGTCGAAGCCGCAGGACAGGAAGCTGACGTCAATGATCTCGCCGCCCGGGATCTGGGTGAAGCGGACCTTGCAGGGCGTGCGCTCCGGGGCCAGGGAACGGTTCCAGTTCATCTCGGCGGTCTGGAGCATGGCCAGGGCGTACTTCGCGGCCAGGTCGGTATCCACGCCGTTATTGCCGCCGGCAGGCTGGGCCGGCGCCGGGGCCGGCCGTTCGGCCGGGGCGGCATCGCGGTCGGCCAACTGCTGCAGGCGCTGCTCTTCCATCTTGGTGCGGCGCTCGGCGTCCTCGCGCTGCTTGCGGATCTCGGCCAGCTGGGCCAGCTGCTGTTCGCGCAGGCGCTGGCGGCGCTCGACTTCTTCCTGGCGCTGACGCTCCGTCAGGTCGACCTGTTCCTGGCGGCGCTTGGCTTCCTGCTCCTCGCGCTCGCGGGCCTGTTCCTGCTCAAGCGCCAGGCGCGCGACGGCGTCCTGGTCGATCGGCGACGGTTCCTGGATTCGCTCCTGCGGCGCCTGCTGGATCTCCTCGGGCGCGTCCTGCGGCTGCGGGGCCGGCAGCGGCTGCGGCGGTGGCGCGGCTTCCACCGGCGCGGGCGGCGTCGGCTTGGGCGCGTCGGCGGCCGCTTTCTCGGCGGCGACGACGTCGGACGGCGACACCACCAGCGAGGCCTGGACCACCGGGCCGGCGACGGAAATCACCTGCGGCGCCGGCTGCCACCAGCCTGCGACCAGCAGCAACAGCGCCAGGGCCACGTGCATGGCAATCGCCATGCCGACGGGCACCAGGGTGTCGTCGTAGTCCTGGTTGAGGCGGAGGGTGTCAGCGTGCATTTTCCGGCGGCTGTCCCATCAGGCCCACACGCGGCACGCCGGCCTGCTGCAGCAGCACCATCGTGTCGAAAACAGTGGAGTAGTCGGCATCGCGCGCACCGGCAACGAACACCGGCACATCGGGATTGGCGCGCACGAAGGCAGAGACCTTGGCCTGCAGCGTGGTGGCGTCAATCGGTTCGTTGGCGCCACCCTCGAGCTTGAGCGTATAGGCGCCGTCGGCCGTCACGGAGACGATCACGGGCTCCTTCTGCTGCTCGATCGGCTTGGCGCGCGCCTGCGGCAGCTCCACGTCAACGCCCAGGCTAAGCAGCGGCGCGGTGACCATGAAGATGATCAGCAGCACCAGCATCACGTCGATGTAAGGCACGACGTTGATGTCGGCCTTGAGCTTGCGGCGCTTGCGGTGGCGGGTGATGGTGGCGGACATGGCGTCAGCTCTCAACGTATGGTCGAAGGAAACGGGGCTAGCCGCTTATTCTTCGACGTGGGACTGGCGCTGCAGGATCGAGGAAAACTCCTCGGCGAAGGATTCATAGCGCACCGACAGGCGCTCGACCTTGGTGGCGAAGCGGTTGTAGGCCCAGACCGCCGGGATCGCCACGAACAGGCCGATGGCGGTGGCGAACAGTGCCTCGGAAATGCCCGGCGCGACCGCTGCGATCGAGGCGCTCTGCTGCGTGGACAGGCCGTGCATGGTCACCATGATGCCGAACACGGTGCCGACCAGGCCCACGTAGGGCGCGGTGGAGCCGATGTTGGCGAGCAGTTCGAGGTTGTGTTCGAGGCGATCGACTTCGCGCGCATAGGTCGCGCGCATGGCGCGCTGGGCGCCTTCGAGCTGGGTGCGCGAGTCCAGGCCTTTCTTCTGGCGCAGGCGCGCGTACTCACGGAAACCGGCCTCGAAGATCGCCTCCAGTCCGGCGACGATGCGGTTGCGGTCGGTGGCCGAACGATAGAGCTGGGTCAGGTCGACGCCGGACCAGAAGCGGGTCTCGAACTCGTCGGCGTCGTCAGCGGCGCGGCCGTAGATGCGGTTCTTGCGGAAAATGATCACCCAGCTCAGCACCGAGCCCAGCAGCAGCAACAGTACGATCAGCTGCACCGGCCAGCTGGCGTGCAGCATCAGCTGGAGGTAATTGATGCCTCCGCTCGCCGCGGCCGCGTCCACCGCGGCGGGCAACGCCTCGGTCGGGAGCTCGGTCACCGGGGCGGCGGCGAGGATCAGGGCGTTCGGGTACGACATCGGTTGAGCTCCGGGCTACGTGGAATCCACGGCCAGCCATTCGGGCAAGGCGCGTGGGCGGAAACTGGAGGCCACCAGGCAGGCCACGCGCACGTTCGCGCGGACCAGGGTCTGGCTGCCCCGGGAAATCACCTGCTCGATCAGCAGGCTGGCATTTCGCCGCTCGGTAACGACGACGCTGGCGAGCAGTTCGTCATCGAGCCGGGCGGGTTTGTGGAAATCGAGGTCCATCGCGCGGACCACGAGCACCAGGTCCTGGCTTTCGCGCAGATCCTGCTGCCCGATTCCCTTCGCCCGGAGCCATTCGGTCCGGGCGCGTTCGAGGAACCGCACGTAGCTGGCGTGATAAACGACCCCACCGGCATCGGTATCCTCCCAGTAAACCCTTATCGGGAAGCTGAACGGATTGCCGGTCATGGCTCGAAGAGGTCGGGCGGCACCGGTTTTCGGGGCGGCTTGAGGCCCAGATGGGTGTAGGCCTTGTGCGTGACCATGCGGCCCCGGGCACTGCGGACCAGGTAGCCCTGCTGGATCAGGTAGGGTTCGATGACGTCCTCGAGGGTGCCGCGCTCCTCGCTCAGCGCGGCGGCCAGCGACTCGACGCCGACCGGGCCGCCGTCGAAGTTCTCAATGATCATCGACAGCATCCGGCGGTCGAGGGTGTCGAAGCCCTCGGCGTCCACCTGGAGCATGGCCAGGGCCTCGTCGGCCACCGGGCGGGTGATGATGCCGCTGGCCCGGACCTGGGCGAAGTCACGCACGCGGCGCAGCAGGCGGTTGGCGATGCGCGGCGTGCCGCGGGCGCGGCGGGCGATCTCGGCGGCGCCATCGGCGGCGCACTCGATGCCCAGGATCGTCGCAGAGCGACGGACGATCCGGGTCAGCTCTTCGGCGCTGTAGAACTCGAGCCGCTGGACGATGCCGAAGCGATCGCGCAGCGGCGCGGTCAGCAGCCCGGCGCGGGTGGTGGCGCCGATCAGGGTAAAAGGCGGCAGATCAAGCTTGATCGAGCGGGCCGCGGGCCCTTCGCCGATCATGATGTCGATCTGGTAGTCCTCCATCGCCGGATACAGCACTTCCTCGACGATCGGCGACAGGCGATGGATCTCGTCCACGAACAGCACGTCGTGCGGCTGCAGGTTGGTCAGCAGCGCCGCGAGATCGCCGGCGCGCTCGATCACCGGACCGGAGGTGGTGCGCAGGTTCACGCCAAGCTCGTTGGCGATGACGTGGCTGAGCGTGGTCTTGCCCAGGCCGGGCGGCCCGAAGATGAGCACGTGATCCATGGCCTCGCCGCGGCCCTTGGCGGCCTCGATGGCGATCTTGAGCTGCTCGCGGACGGGCTGCTGGCCCAGGTAGTCGTCCAGCCGCTTGGGCCGGATGCTGGCCTCGGCCAGGTCGTCTTCGCGGGTGGCGGCGGGGGCGATGACGCGCGTGTCTTCCATGGCCACCGATTATGTCAGGGAAACGCTGTAGGAGGGCCTTCAGGCCCGAAGCCCTTCGCCCAAAAGCTTCGGGCCTGAAGGCCCTCCTACACCAGACCAGGGGTCAGCCGCGCAGGACGGAGCGCAGGGCTTTGCGGATGATGCCTTCGGCGCTGTCGCCGGGCTCGGCCTGCTTGAGCATGCGCTGGACTTCGGCCGGCTTGTAGCCGAGCTGGGTGAGCGCAACGCTTGCCTCGGCCACCGGATCAGCCGGCACCGCGCCGCCCCTGCCGGTGACGACGGCGATGCCGCCGCCTGCGAAATCAGCGGCGCGGTCGCGTAGCTCGACCACCATGCGCTCGGCGGTCTTCTTGCCGATACCGGGAATGCGGCACAGCGCGGTGATATCGCCGGACTGCACCAATCGCGCGAAATCGTCGACGCTGGCGCCCGACAGCACCGCCAGCGCGATCTTGGCGCCGACGCCGGTGACCTTCTGCACCTCGCGGAACAGCCGGCGTTCGGATTCGGTCAGGAAGCCAAACAGCGCCACGCCGTCCTCCTTCACCGCGTAGTGGGTGAACAGCGTCACCTCACGCCCCACTTCGGGCAGGTCGTAGAAGGTGCTCATCGGCGCCGACAGCTCGTAGCCGACGCCGCCCACATCCACCATCAGCGCCGGCGGCGCCTTGTAGACAAGTATTCCTTTCAGGCGGCCGATCATCGACGTCTCCGAAGCAAGGCGCTGGACAGACCGGTGCGGCCGGCGGTTGCGCTGGTGTGGGCGTGGGTGAGTGCGACCGCCAGGGCATCGGCGGCATCGGCCTGGAGCTTCGTGTCGCCCAGCGCCAGCAGCAGGCGCACCATGTGCTGGACCTGGGTCTTGTCCGCCGCGCCGCTGCCGACCAGGGATTGCTTGATCAGCCGGGGCGCGTATTCGCTTACCTTCAGCCCGCGGCGCACCACGGTGGCGATGGCGGCACCGCGCGCATGCCCCAGCTTGAGCGCCGAGGTGGCCGATTTGTCCATGAATACCGACTCGATCGCGACCACCGTTGGCTGCCAGGTTTCCAGCACGGCCTCCAGCTCGAACACCAGCTTGCCCAGACGCGCCGGGAAGTCTTCGGTGTCCACCAGCAGGTTCAGGGCCTGGCAGTGCACATAGCTGCACTTGCCCGCGGCGTCCACGTCGACCAGACCGATGCCGGTGCGCTGCGAACCCGGGTCAATGCCAAGAATGCGGATCACGAGTAGGCGACGTCGCCCAGGTCGGCGTTGGAGTGGACACTCTGCACGTCGTCGAGGTCCTCGAGCATGTCGAGCATCTTCTTCACCTGCAGGGCGACCTCGCCTTCGACGTGGATGTCGTTGTCGGCGCGCATCGTCACTTCGGCCTCGATCGGCGTGAAGCCGGCGGCGACCATGGCGGACTTCACCGTCTCGAACGACTCGGCCGCGCACAGCACTTCCACCAGGCCTTCGTCGGGATAGGCGGCGACGTCGTCGGCGCCGGCCTCGATCGCGGCCTCGGTGATCGCGTCCTCACTGCTGCCGGGACCGAAGCTGAGCACGCCAAGCTTCTTGAACATGAAGGCGACCGAGCCGTCGGTACCGAGATTGCCGCCGCACTTGTTGAAGGCGTGCCGCACGTCAGCGACGGTGCGCACCTTGTTGTCGGTCAGGCAGTCGACGATGACCGCGACGCCGCCGGGGGCGTAGCCCTCGTAGCGGATTTCCTCGTAGCTGACGCCCTCGAGTTCGCCGGTGGCCTTCTTGATAGCGCGCTCGAGCACGTCGCGAGACATGTTCACCGACAGACCCTTGTCGACGGCGGCGCGCAGGCGCGGGTTGCCCTTGGGATCGCCGCCACCGAGCCGCGCGGCGGTGGAAATCTCGCGGATGATCTTGGTGAAGACCTTGCCGCGCTTGGCGTCCTGGGCGTTCTTGCGCCCTTCGATGGCCATCAGTCTGCCCATGGAACCCAACCTCTTGATGCGATGCGGTGATTATACGGCCGGCGCGGCACCGCCACGCCGGCGTCAGGAAGGAAAGCGCCCGTCGGCCAGGAAGCTGGCCACCAGCGCCGCCACGGCGGTCGAGAAAATCATCCCGGTGTGGCTGACCGGAAGCACGCGATGGTCGGTCAATCCCGGCAGCCGGGTCTCCCAGACGGCCACGGTGCCGTCGTTGGGTCCTTCGAAGCGGCCGAACAGCTTGCCCATGCCCGAGGCCCGCGAGCCCGCGATCACGCCGACCTCTCGGTCCTGCGGCAGTTGGTAGAGGCCACTTTTGAGCAGCCGCGCGCTGCGCCCCAGCAGGCCGCCCAGATGGCTGCGCGCCATGCCGCGGGCGGCGCCGCTGCCCGCCAGCGGCGAGCCCAGGCAGACGATCCGGCCGGGCGGCAGGCCATGCCAGCTCGATGCGGTCTCCAGCGCCACCAGGCCGCCGAGACTGTGGCCCACCAGATGCACCGGCCCTCCGGGCCGCGCCAACAATCGTGCGGCCAAGCGATCCACCGACGGCGCGGGACCGTGCAGCAGGCTGGCGTAGTCGAAGATTTCCGTGCTGAAGCCGCGCGCCCGCAGGCGGCGCGCCAGCGGCAGCATCGTCAGCCCGCGCATCCACACGCCGTGGAGCAGGACGACGTGGCCGCTGGCGTCGGCCTGGTTCAGGCGGCCGGCGCTTTGGGCACGGCGCGCACGTGCACTTCCGCCAGCTGCACCTCGGGCACCGCCGACGGCGCGCCGGTCATCAGGCACTGCGCGGTGGTCGTCTTCGGGAAGGCGATCACGTCACGGATGGACTCGGTGCCGGCCATCAGCGCCGCGATGCGGTCGATGCCGAAGGCGATGCCGCCGTGCGGCGGTGCGCCGAAACGCAGCGCGTCGAGCAGGAAGCCGAACTTGGCCTCGGCCTCTTCGGCCTCGATCCCCAGCAGGTCGAACACCGCGCTCTGCATGTCGGGGCGGTGGATACGGATCGAACCGCCGCCGATCTCGTTGCCGTTAAGCACCATGTCGTAGCCGCGCGACACCGCGATGCGCGCGTTGGCCTTGAGCTCGGCGATATCGTCGATGGCCGGCGCGGTGAACGGATGGTGCAGCGCCACGTAACGCTCGGCCTCCGGGTCCCATTCGAACATCGGGAAGTCGGTAACCCAAAGCGGCTTCCACTCATTGGACACCAGCTTGAAGTCCTTGCCGGCCTTCAGGCGCACCGCGCCCATGAAGTCGCTGACCTTGCCCCAGGCGCCGGCGCCGAAGAAGACGATGTCGCCCTTCTGCGCGCCGGTGGCCGCCAGCAGCGCCGCGAAGGCGTCTTCGGCGAAGAACTTGGCGACCGGCGAATTGACCGCGCCGGCCTCATCGAGCTTGGCATAGGCCAGGCCCTTGGCGCCGTACTTGGCGGCGTGGGCGGCGTACTCGTCTATCTGCTTGCGGCTGAGCGCCGCGCCGCCGGGGATGCGCAGCGCGGCGACGCGGCCGTCGGGATCGTGGGCGGCGTCGGTGAATACCTTGAACTCGCAGGCCTTCACGAGCTCGGCCACGTCGACCAGCTCCAGCGGATTGCGCAGGTCAGGCTTGTCGGAGCCGAAGCGGCGCATGGCCTCGGCCCAGGTCAGGCGCGGGAAGCTGGCGTCGAGCTCGACGTCGATCACTTCCTTGAACACCTCGCGGATCATGCCTTCCACCGCGTCCTGCACGTCGGCCTCGCGAACCCAGGCGAACTCCATGTCCAGCTGGGTGAACTCGAGCTGGCGGTCGGCGCGCAGGGCTTCGTCGCGGAAGCAGCGCGCAATCTGGTAGTAGCGATCGAAGCCGGCCACCATCAGGATCTGCTTGAACAGCTGCGGCGACTGCGGCAGCGCGTAGAACTCGCCCGGATGCAGGCGCGCCGGCACCAGGAAGTCGCGTGCACCCTCGGGCGTGGCCTTGGTCAGGATCGGCGTCTCGATGTCCTGGAAATCGCGCGCGTCGAGCCAGCGGCGCAGCGCCTGCACGAGCTTGGTGCGCGTGCGCATCATCTTCTGCATTTCGGGACGGCGCAGGTCGAGGTAGCGGTACTTCAGGCGCACGTCCTCGCCCGCATTCTCGTGGGCGTGGAAGGGCAGCGGCTCGGCTTTGTTGAGCAGTTCGATCTGCGTCGCAAGCACTTCGACCCGACCCGTGCGGACCTTGTCGTTGACGGCGTGGCGAGCGCGCACGACCCCGGTGATGCGCAGGCAGTCCTCGTAGCCGACCTTGGCGGCGGCCGCCACCACGGCGGCATTGCCGGCGTCTTCCGATGGCTCGGCCACGACCTGGACGATGCCTTCGTGGTCGCGCAGGTCAATAAAGCACAGGCCACCCAGGTCGCGGGCAACATCGGCCCAGCCGCAAAGGGTGACGGTCTGGCCGATCATGGACTCGTCCACGAGGCCGCAGAAATGGCTGCGCATGCTTGCTCCGAAGGGTGACGCCGGGCCCGGACGGGCGGCGCAAGACCCGGGATTTTAGGGCCGGGGGCCCTGCGCCGGCAAACGACCGGCGTTTCGGAGGCGGCGCGGGTTCAGTCTGCGGGCGTCTCGCTGCCCCAGGGCGCCGGCGGTACCGCGACCGGGCGGCTGAGGTCGAACTCGACCTGGAACAGGCGGCCGCCGGGGCGCGACAGCTCGTAAACGAAGATCTGGCCCGGCTCGATTTCCATCGCCCAGGTGTTGTTGAGCGAGGCGGTGAGGCCTTCGCGCTGGAAATTGGCGATCGATTCGGCGTCCACCGGGAAGCTCTGGCGACCCGCGGTGCCGGCCGCGGCGGTGTCGCCGCCGTACATGGTGACGGCGTCGGAGCTGCCGTCTTCGTGGCGGTGGTCGTGCTTGAGGCGCAGGCCGCTGGCGGTGCGGGTGAGCACCCAGGTGCGCGAGCGGTCCTCACCTACGTGGAAGGGAATGCGCAGCTCATCCGCGCCGCAGCCGCGCACATGCATCACCAGCTTCTTGCCGCTGAAGGCGTCGTCCGGGCTGGCCGGCGTGTCCACCCGGACGCGGCCTTCGAACGCCTGGCCGCAGTAGTCGCCGATGCGCGCCAGGAAGGCATCCACCGGTGCGACCTGCACGGCCGGGTCGGACATGGCCGGCGGCGGCAGCGGCTCGGCCAGGCCGAGCGCGGCACGGTCATTGGCGCGGGAGGCCTCCTGGCCGGCACAGGCGACCAGCAGGACGGCGGGAACGAGCAGGCTTACGAAACGGATGGGGGTCTTCATGCCCCGACCCTACCCCGACCGAGGCGCGGCCGGCAACGGACTCAGTCGGCGGCGGGCGTGGGTTTGCTGTCAGCCGGCTTGGCGGCCGGCTCGGTCTTGGCCGCCGGCTCGGGCTTGGCGCCGCCGTCGGCGAGGTTGCGCTTCTTGTCGCCGTCTTTCTTGAAATCGGTCTCGTACCAGCCCGCGCCGGCCAGGCGGAAGCTGGGCGCGGTCAGCTGGCGCCGCACCTGGGCCTGGCCGCATTCCGGGCAATCGGTCGGATCCGGGTCCGAGAGTTTTTGCAGTCGTTCGAAGGCGTGGCCGCAGTGGCCGCAGCCGAAGGCGTAGATAGGCATGTCGCGAAGGCTCGTGCGGCCGGGGGCCGAATGCGCGAATTAACGGGCATCGGCGCCGCCAGTTCAAGCCCGATCGCGGCCAAAGCGCCGCAAGTGACTGAAGCTTGGATATTTTTCCCATTCATATCAATATGTTACAATCTCCGGCTGATTTGAACCGGCGACCCCATGATCCGTACTGTCCTCCCCCTCTCCGCCCTGTTGGCGGGCGTAGCCCTGCTGCTGACCGGCAGCGGGCTGCTGGGCACGCTATTGGCGGTGCGCGGCGGGCTCGAGGGCTTCGACGAGCAAACCCTGGGCCTGGTGATGTCCGGATACTTCGCCGGTTTTCTGGGCGGCACCTTCCTGGCGCCGCCCCTGATCCGCCGCATCGGTCATGTCCGCACCTTCGCTTTCTGCACCGGCCTGGCCGCGATCGCAGTGCTGCTGCACCCGATGTGGCTGCATCCGGTGGCCTGGTTCGGCCTGCGGGTGATTACCGGCGTGGCATTGGTGACGCTGTATACGGTGATCGAGAGTTGGCTCAACACCCAGCCCAATCCGGCGATGCGGGGCCGCATATTCGCGCTCTACATGGCCGTGAACCTCGGCGCCCTGGCCCTGGGCCAGATGCTGCTGGGGCTGGGCGTGGACGGCGACTTCATGCTCTTCAGCCTGGTCGCCATCCTGATCTGCGCATCGGCGCTTCCGGTCACCCTGACCCGACTGGCGCAGCCGACCTTCCCGCCCAATGCCCGGCTGGGACTGCGCCGGCTGTATGCGGTGGCGCCGGCGGCCACCCTGTCGGCGGGCTTCTCAGGGTTGGCCATGGGCGCGTTCTGGGGCCTGGCCCCGGTCTACGCCGGGCAAATCGGCCTGGATCGCAGCGGGGTCTCGCACTTCATGGTGGCCACCATCCTCGGTGGCGCCCTGCTGCAGTGGCCGCTGGGCCGGCTGTCGGACCGCCTGGATCGCCGGATCGGTCTGGCGCTGGCCTGCGCCGCCGCGGCCGGCGTCGCGCTGCTGGCGCTGCCGGTCGCGGGATGGAGCGCGAGCTGGATCTACGCGCTGTTCTTCGCGTTCGGCGGGCTGGCGTTCTCGATCTACCCGATGAGCGTCGCGCATATGCTCGACACGCTGCCCAGCGAAGACCTGCTGTCGGGCTGCTCCAGCCTGCTGCTGGTCCACGGCATCGGCGCCATGCTCGGGCCGAGCATCGCCGGCGAGCTGATGGCGCGCTTCGGCGCCAGCGCCCTGCCCGCCTATTTCGCGGCGGTGCTGGCAACGCTGGCCCTGTTCCTGGTCGCCCGGCTCGCGCTCAACCGCCGCCCGCACCGCCACCCCACGCCCTTCCATCCCATGCTGCGTACCACGCCTGCCGCGCTGGAACTGCTGCCTGAAACCGAAACCCCTCCGATTCCCGCTACCCAGGAAAAACATTGAGCAATCAGAAAACAAAAAACGCCGCACCTCATCCCGAATCACCCCTGCTGGTCCTGGCGACCGATCTCGACGGCACCTTCCTCGCCGGCGAACCGGGCCACCGCCAGCGCCTGTACCAACTGGTGGACAGCCACCCGCACATCCGCCTGGTTTGGGTCACCGGCCGCAGCCTCGAAGCCGTGATCCCGCTGCTGTCCGACCCGTCGCTACCGCGTCCGGACTACCTGATCTGCGATGTCGGCGCGACCGTCGTGGACGGCCGCACGCTGCAGCCCCTGCAGCCGCTGCAGTCGGACATTGACGCCCGCTGGCCCGGCGAACACGCCGTCGCCAACGCCATGCGCGGCTTTACCGGCCTGCATCGCCAGGACGTGCCTCAGGAACGACGCTGCTCCTATTTCTGCGAGCCCGCGACGCTTGCCCCGCAGCGCGAGGCGATCGAAGACGCCGCGCGCGCGCTCGGCTGCGCGGTGCTGTATTCCGCTGATCGTTACCTCGACATCCTG
Source organism: Arenimonas alkanexedens (assembly GCF_054781355.1). Taxonomy (NCBI): domain Bacteria; kingdom Pseudomonadati; phylum Pseudomonadota; class Gammaproteobacteria; order Lysobacterales; family Lysobacteraceae; genus Arenimonas; species Arenimonas alkanexedens. The sequence continues at coordinate 413,720 of NZ_BAAGUO010000001.1, read as the reverse complement.
CCGCCGCGCACCGACAAGGGCCGCACCCTGCAGGCCCTGGCCGCGCAGCTGGACCTGCCGCTGGATCGCATCCTGGTCGCCGGCGACACACTCAATGATCTTTCGATGTACGAAGCCGGCTTCAATGGCGTGTGCGTCGGGCTTTCCGAACCCGCACTGCTGGAAGCCACGCTGCGCTACGAACACGTCCTGCATGCCAGCGAGGCGGGCTGCGGCGGCATCCTCGAGGCCATCGAAACCTTCGACCTGCTGCACGCCAACGATCCCCACGTGGCGGTACCGGCACCCGGGCGCGCCGGCGAATCGGACCTGGTGATGGTCTACCACCGCATGCCGTTCGAGGAGTCATTCGAGGACGGCCGACTGGTGCGCCGCCGCCCGACATCGCCCAACGGCATCATCCCCAGCCTGCTGAGCTTCTTCGCCGGCGGCCAGGCCGGTTCGTGGGTGGCCTGGACCCTGGACGACGCCAAGCGTGAAGGCTTCGAGGCACGCACGCCGGTGGACGTGGATCGCTACCCGAACCTCACCGCCGCGCGGGTGCCGCTGTCGAAGGACGAGGTGGACGCCTTCTACAAGCGTTTCTCGAAAGAAGCCTTCTGGCCGATGCTGCACACGTTCTGGGAGCGCGCGCGCTTCTGCGAGGAAGACTGGAAGGTGTTCCTGAAGGTCAACCGCCGCTTCGCCGAAGCCGCCGCCGCCGAGGCGGCGCACGGCGCCACGGTCTGGCTGCACGACTACAACCTGTGGATGGTTCCGGCGCGACTGCGCGAACTGCGCCCGGACCTGAAGATCGCCTTCTTCCACCACACGTACTTCCCGTCGGCCGACATCTTCAACGTGGTGCCCTGGCGTCGCGAGATCCTGGGCAGCCTGCTCAGCTGCGATTACATCGGCTTCCACATCCCGCGCCAGGTCGAAAACTTTGTCGACGTGGTGCGCGGCGCCATGCCGACCGAGACGCTGGAGCGCCAGGGCTGCGCGCCACGCTTCCTGACCTACGGCTGCGCGGTCGGCTTGGACACCATGACCACGCGCCTGCGGGTCGGTGATCGCGAAGTCGGCCTGGGTGCCCACCCGGTCGGCACCGACCTGGGCCGGATCCGCGACGCACTGGCACAGCCCAGCGTCCGCAGCGGTGCGGAAAAACTCCGCCGCGAGATCAGCCCGCGCAAGCTCGTGCTGTCGATCGAACGCCTCGACTACACCAAGGGCACGCTGGAGAAGCTCGAGGCTTTCGATCGCCTGCTCGAAGCCCAGCCGCAGCTGCAGGGCAAGGTCACCCTGGTGATGGTCTGCGTGCCGGCCGCCAAGGAAATGACGATCTATCGCGAGCTGCAGACCCAGATCGAACAGGCCGTGGGCCGCATCAACGGTCGCTTCTCGCGCCTGGATTGGACGCCGGTGCGCTTCTTCGCGCGCCCGCTGCCGTTCGAAGAAGTGGTGGCGCACTATGCCGCCGCCGACGTGATGTGGATCACGCCGCTGCGTGACGGCCTGAACCTGGTGGCCAAGGAGTTTGTCGCCACCCAGGGCATCGAGGGCGGCAAGGGCGTGCTGGTGCTGTCGGAGTTCGCCGGCGCCGCGGCCGAGATGAAAGGCGCGGTGTTGACCAACCCGCATGATCCCGCCGACCTCACGGCCGCGCTTGGCCAGGCCCTGGCCATGGATCCCGACGAAGCCGAAGGTCGCCTGCGCCAGCTTTACGGCATCGTCGAGAACTATGACGTGGACCGCTGGGGCCGGGACTTCCTGGCCGCCGTGCGCGGCTCGGGACATCCGCCGAGCGCGAAAGCCAAGCTCAGCGTCGGCGCGAGCCTGGCCCAGGCCAGCGGCCGCAGCCAGCACGACGAGGGTGTCGCCCGGGCCTGATCCACCCCGCCTGCGCCCGCTGCGGGGGCGCATGGTCGGGCGCGGCGGCTGCAATCAACCGGCGGACTCAGTCCGCCAGTTCAAGCCATTCGGACTCGAGCAGATCTTTTTCCTTGGCCAGTTCGCCCTGCCGCTGGGCCAGCTGGGCGACCTCGATGCCGCCGTCGTTGCCGTAAATGGCGGGATCGGCCAGCTGCGCCTCGAGCGCATCAAGCTCGCCCTGAAGCGTGGCGATCCGCGCCTCCACCTGCTGCAGCCGCTTGGCCGCCGCGTCGGCCTCGTGCTTGCTGCGCACGGGCTTGGCGACCGGCGCCGGCTTGGCCACGGCCGCCGGCTTGGCGGTGCGCGGCTCGTTGTTGCGACTGCGCAGCCAGGCTGCGTATTCGTCCAGGTCACCGTTGAAGGCTTCGACCTTGCCATCGGCCACGCGCCAGAAGGTTTCGCAAACCAGGCCGATCAGGTGGCGATCGTGCGAGACCAGCACGATGGCGCCGGGGAAATCGCTGAGCGCTTCCGCCAGCGCCTCGCGCATGTCCAGATCGAGATGGTTGGTCGGTTCGTCGAGCAGCAGGACGTTGGGCTCGAGGTAGGCGATCAGGGCCAGCGCCAGACGTGCGCGCTCACCGCCCGAGAACCCGTCCACCGATTCGAACGCGCGATCACCGACAAAATTCCAGCGGCCCAGGAAGCTGCGCAGCACCTGCTCACCAGCATTGGGCGCCAGCTCCTTGAGGTGCCACAGCGGGCTTTGGCCCTCGTGCAGGCTCTCGACCGTGTGCTGGGCGAAGTAACCGATGCGCAAGTCCGGATGCGCGACCCGCTCGCCGGCCAGCAGCTGCAGTTCGCCCACCAGGGTCTTGACCAGGGTGGACTTGCCCGCGCCATTGGGGCCCAGCAGGCCAACGCGATCACCGGCCTCGAGGCCAAAGCCCACGTCGCCCAGGATCTTCACGACCTCTGTAGGAGGGCCTTCAGGCCCGAAGCTTTCGGCGAACGGCTTCGGGCCTGAAGGCCCTCCTACAGCGGCGTAGCCGGCGTCGACGTGGTTGAGGCGGATCAGCGAATGCGGCAGGCGCGCGGGGTCGGTGAACTGGATGCGGAAGCTGCGCTCGGCGCGCACGGCTTCGGTGCCGGCCATCTTGGCCAGGCGCTTCATGCGGCTCTGCGCCAGCCGGGCCTTGCTGGCCTGGGCCTTGAAGCGGTCGACGAAGCTCTGCAGATGGGCGCGTTCGGCCTGGGATTTCTCGTGGGCGATCTGCTGCTGGCGCAGGTGCTCGGCGCGCTGGCGCTCGAAGCTGGTGTAGTCGCCGACGTAGAGCTTTGCCCGACCGTCGTGCAGGTGCAGGGTGTGGGTGCTGACGCCGTCGAGGAACTCGCGGTCGTGCGAGATCATCAGCAGCGTGCCCGGGTACTTGAGCAGCCAGGCCTCAAGCCACAGCACGGCATCGAGGTCGAGATGGTTGGTCGGCTCATCGAGCAGCAGCAGGTCCGAAGGCATCATCAGCGCCTTGGCCAGGTTCAGGCGCACGCGCCAGCCGCCGGAGAACGAAGACACGGCGCGGCCGTGGGTATCGGCCGGGAAGCCAAGGCCGTGCAGGAGCTTGCCGGCACGCGCGGTGGCGTCATAGCCGTTGATCTCGGCCAGGCGCTGGTGGGCGTTGGCTACCGCGTCCCAGTCCTCGGCGGCCATGGCGGCGGCCTCGGCCTGCAGGATGGCGTGCACTTCGGTGTCGCCGGACAGCACGAAGTCGATGGCGGCGTCGGGCAGCGACGGGGTTTCCTGGGCCACGCTGGCGATGCGCACCTTGCCCGGCAGGTCGATGTCGCCCAGGTCGGCTTCTACCTCGCCCATGACCGCGGCGAACAGGCTGGACTTGCCGCAGCCGTTGCGGCCGATGACGCCAATCCGCCAGCCGGCGTGCAGGCTGAGATCAACTTGGGAGAGCAGGAGGCGTTCGCCTCGACGGAGGGCGAAATTGCGGAAGGCGATCATGACGTGGGCTGAAGCAAGGGTCGGGTAGTCTATCAGGCGGGTCCATGTGCCCCCGGGCCGTGGACGCCCCATCCAGAGGACTGCCGATGCCCCATGACACCCCCCTGATCGCCCTGCTTGCCGTCGGCCTGGTGCTGGCCTTCATTCTGGGGACCCTGGCGCACCGCATGCGCCTGTCGCCGATCGTGGGGTATCTGGTGGCCGGCATCCTGGTCGGACCCTTCACTCCGGGCTTCGTGGCTGATCCGGACCTGGCTCTGGAACTGTCCGAGATCGGCGTGATCTTGCTGATGTTCGGCGTAGGTCTGCACTTCTCGGTCGAGGACCTGCTGGATGTAAAGACGATCGCCATACCCGGCGCCGCGGTCCAGATCACGGTCGCGACGGTGCTGGGCTGGGGCCTGGCCTGGTTGATGGGCTGGCCGACGCTGCAGGGCGTGGTGTTCGGGCTGGCGCTGTCGGTAGCCAGCACCGTGGTGCTGCTGCGGGCGATGGAGGACCGGCGCCTGCTGGAAACCCGGCGCGGCCGCATCGCCGTGGGCTGGCTGATCGTCGAAGACCTGGTGATGGTGGTGGCACTGGTGCTGCTGCCGGCGCTGGCCGAATCGCTGGGCACCGGCGCCGAGGCCGGCGAATTGAGCCTGAGCGCCGTGCTGGGCTCGCTCGGCTGGACGCTGCTCAAAGTCGGCGCCTTTGTGGCGCTGATGCTGGTGGTGGGCAAGCGCGCGATTCCGTGGCTGCTCGAGCGGGTCGCCGGATTCGGTTCGCGCGAGCTGTTTACGCTCAGCGTGCTGGCGATCGCGCTGGGCGTGGCCTTCGGTTCGGCCAAGCTGTTCGGGGTCTCGTTTGCTTTGGGCGCGTTCTTCGCTGGCATGCTGCTCAACGGCGACCTGAGCCATAAAGCCGCCTCGGATTCGCTGCCGCTGCGCGATGCGTTCGCGGTGCTGTTCTTCGTTGCCGTCGGCATGCTGTTCGACCCGATGATCCTGGTCGAGCAGCCGCTACCAGTGCTCGCCACCTTCCTGATCATCACCGTGGGCAAGTCGCTGGCGGCCTATGTGATCGTGCGCGCGTTCGGACACCCCAGCAGCACGGCGCTGACCATCTCGGCCAGCCTGGCGCAAATTGGCGAGTTCTCTTTCATCCTGGCCAGCCTGGGCGTGTCGCTGGCAATCCTGCCCGAGGAAGGTCGCGACCTGGTGCTGGCGGGCGCACTGCTTTCGATCATCGCCAACCCGCTGATCTTCGCCGCGCTCGACCGCCTCGAGGCCAGGCGCGCGGCTCAAGCGGCTCCGGCACCGGCCGCACCCCCACGGCGGCCCGGACCTCCCCTGCCCACTGAAGGCCACGCCATCCTGGTCGGCTATGGCCGGGTCGGCAGCGAAATCGCCAAGCTGCTGCGCGAGCGCGCGGTACCGCTGGTGGTGATTGATGACGACGCCGACCTGGTGCACGCGGCGCGCGATGCAGGCTTCCCCGCCATTCGCGGCAACGCCGCCAGCCACCGAGTGCTGGACGAGGCGGCGCCCACAGGCGCACTGCTGGTAGTACTGGCGATTCCTCAGGCGCTGGAGGCCGGCGAAGTGGTGGCCAGGCTGCGCGCATTGAACGCGGGCCTGACCATCCTGGCGCGCGCCCACAGCGACGCCGAGGTCAAGCACCTGATCAAGCACGGTGCCGACGGCGCGGTACTGGCCGAGAAAGAGCTGGCCCACAGCATGGCCGAGATGGCGCTCTCGGCCCCGCCCTTCCGCCAACACCGCGCCTGACCCGCGCACTTCCTGCGCCCGACTCTCCCTGTAGGAGGGCCTTCAGGCCCGAAGCTCTTTGGGGAAAAGCTTCGGGCCTGAAGGCCCTCCTACATGGGCTGGCTAGAACAGGTCGCCCTGCTCGGCGGGCGCGGGTGGCGGGGAGCTTGTTTTTTGGCGTCCCCGTTGCGGCTGGCGCTTGCGGCTGCCGTGCTTTTCGAACACGCGCTGGCTTTCTTCGCGGGCCACGTAGGCGCGCTTCCATGCGGTCAGCCTGGCGCGCGCTTCGCGCGCCGCCTGTTCATGGTCGCGGATAGGATTCGGATAGGTTTCGCCCAGGCGCAGCCCCGCGGCACGCTGCTGGGCGGCGCCCATCTGCCAGGGCGTGTGGATCCAGGCGTCGGGTACGCTCACGAGTTCGGGTAGCCAGCGCCGGATAAACGCGCCCTGCGGATCCTGGTCCTGCGACTGCTTCACCGGGTTGTACATGCGCGGAATATTGATGCCGGTGACGCCGGCCTGCATTTGCACCTGCGGATAGTGGATGCCGGGCTCGTAGTCGGTGAACCAACGCGCCAGCTGGCGGGCGGGTTCGGGCCAATGCAGCCAGAGGTGATAGCTGCTGATCGACACCAGCATCGCCCGCATGCGGAAGTTCAGCCAGCCGGTTTGCTGCAGGGAGCGCAGGCAGGCGTCTACGAATGGCCAGCCGGTCTCGGCGCGCTGCCAGGCGCCGAACCACTCGCGGTTGAAGTCGTCTTCGCGCAGGCCATCGAAGCCTCGATGCACGTTGCGGAATTCGATCTCCGGCTCGCTTTCGAGCTTCTGGATGAAATGACAGTGCCAGTGCAGGCGTTTTTCCAGCGAGGCGAGGTCGCGAGCGGGGACGGGGCTGCCCTCGCCGCGCGCGGCGCGCACGCCATGCACCACCTCGCGCAGCGACAGCGCGCCGGTCGCCAAGGCCAGCGAGAAACGCGAGCAACGCGTTTCGGCCGTGGCCGGGCTGCTCATGCCGCGCATGTAGCCCGTGCCGCGACCCGCGAGGAAAGTCTGCAGCGCCCGCTCGCCGCGCCGACGGCCGCCGCGCTGACGGCCCGGACACGGGTCGGCCGCCAGGCCCAAGGCCTGCGCGTTCGGGATCTCGCCCAGGTCGGCCACGAGCGGCGCGAGCATGGGTTCGGCCATCGGTGCGGGGGCCATCCGGCGCTCCCATTCCGCCGCCCAGCCATTGCGATGCCGCAGTCGTCGCTGGACACCGCCGCTCGGGACCTCATGCCAGGGAATACCGCGCGCCCGAGCCCAGGCACCAACCCGGCGATCGCGCGCGTAGGTCCAGTCGTTGCCGGTTTCCTCGTGCGACCAGAGACCGGCGATTCCGTGCTCGCGATGGATGCGCTCGAATTGCTCAATCACGTCGCCGGTTCGAACGCACAGCGGCTGGCCCAGACGCCCGAGGTCATCGCGCAACTCCGCCAGTGCTTCGGCCGTCGCGGCCCATTGCCGGCCACTGGCGTCAGGCTGTAGCCAATAGCCGGGCTCCGCCACGTACAGCGGCAACACGGGGCCGCGCGCGGCTGCAGCGCACAGGGGTGCGTGGTCGTGGGTGCGTAAGTCGCGTTTGAACCAGACGAGGTGGACAGGCATCTAGGAAGCCTGCCCGAGCCGCCGTGAACCCCTTGTAGGAGGGCCTTCAGGCCCGAAGCTTTTTGGCGAAGGGCTTCGGGCCTGAAGGCCCTCCTACAGGGAGACAGAACTGGGGGGTCAGGTGCGGACGAAGGCCAGGCTGCTGCCGTCGACCGTCACCTTCACCGTGTCACCCTGGCCGAACTCGCCGCCGAGGATCTTCTGGGCCAGCGGGTTCTCAAGCTGCTGCTGGATCGCGCGCTTGAGCGGCCGCGCACCGTAGACCGGGTCGAAGCCGATATTGCCCAGCAGCGCCACCGCCGCATCATCGATCTCGAGCTTGATCTGCCGCTCGGCCAGGCGCTTGGACAGGTAGGCGGTCTGGATCCGGGCGATGGACTGGATCTGCTCACGCCCCAGCGGATGGAAGACCACGATCTCATCGAGCCGGTTGATGAACTCCGGCCGGAAATGCGCCTGCACCGCACCCATCACCTCCGCTTTCATCTGCACATAGGCGGCATCGCCCTCGCCGCTTAGCTCCTGGATGTGCTGGCTGCCGAGGTTGGAAGTCATCACGATCACGGTGTTGCGGAAATCCACCGTGCGGCCCTGACCATCCGTCAGACGACCATCGTCGAGCACCTGCAGCAGGATGTTGAACACATCCGGATGCGCTTTCTCGACCTCGTCGAGCAACAGCACGCTGTAGGGCCGGCGGCGCACGGCCTCGGTGAGGTAGCCACCTTCCTCGTAACCCACGTAGCCCGGCGGCGCGCCGATCAGGCGGGCCACGGAGTGCTTCTCCATGAACTCGCTCATGTCGATGCGCACCATGGCGTCCTCAGTGTCGAACAGGAAGCCAGCCAGCGCCTTGCACAGCTCGGTCTTGCCGACGCCGGTCGGGCCCAGGAACAGGAAGCTGCCGTTGGGGCGGTCCGGATCGGACAGGCCGGCGCGGCTGCGGCGAATCGCGTCGGAAACGGCTTTCACCGCCTCATGCTGGCCGATCACGCGCTGGTGCAGCGCATCCTCCATCTTGAGCAGCTTCTCGCGCTCGCCCTCGAGCATCTTGCTGACCGGAATGCCGGTCCAGCGCGCAACCACCTCGGCGATTTCCTCGGCTGTCACCTTGTCCTGCAGCAGCTGGAAGCCCTGGGTCTCGACCGCCTGGGCCGAGGCCAGCTGCTTCTCCAGCTCGGGGATACGGCCGTACTGAAGCTCGCTGGCCTTGGCGAAATCCTGCTGGCGGTGCGCGGCATCCAGCGCCAGTCGCGCCTGCTCGAGCTGTTCCTTGACGCGGGTGGCGGCGGTCAGCGTGGCCTTCTCGGCCTTCCAGATTTCCTCGAGGTCGTTGAACTCACGCTCCAGCGTACTGATCTCCGCCTCGAGATCGGCCAGGCGCTGCTTCGACTCGCTGTCCTTTTCCTTCTTGAGCGCCTCGCGCTGGATCTTGAGCTGGATCAGGCGGCGCTCCTTGCGATCCATCTCCTCGGGCTTGGAGTCGATTTCCATGCGGATACGCGAAGCCGCCTCGTCCATCAGATCGATGGCCTTGTCGGGCAGTTGCCGGTCGGCGATGTAGCGATGCGACAGGGTGGCCGCGGCGACGATAGCCGGGTCGGTGATCTCGACGCCGTGGTGCACCGCGTAGCGCTCCTTGAGGCCGCGCAGGATGGCGATGGTGTCCTCCACCGAAGGCTCGCCCACGAACACCTTCTGGAAACGTCGCTCGAGCGCGGCATCCTTCTCGACGTACTTGCGGTACTCATCCAGCGTGGTGGCGCCGATGCAGTGCAGCTCGCCGCGGGCCAGCGCGGGCTTGAGCATGTTGCCGGCATCCATCGAGCCCTCGGCCTTGCCGGCGCCGACCATGGTGTGCAGCTCGTCAATGAACAATATGACGGTGCCTTCCTGCTTCGACAGATCGCTGAGCACGGCCTTGAGCCGCTCCTCGAACTCACCGCGGAATTTCGCACCGGCGATCAGCGCGCCCATGTCCAGCGACAGCACGCGACGATTGCGCAGCCCCTCGGGCACTTCGCCATGGATGATGCGCTGGGCCAGGCCCTCGACGATCGCAGTCTTGCCGACGCCGGGCTCGCCGATCAGCACAGGGTTGTTCTTGGTGCGCCGCTGCAGCACCTGGATCGTGCGGCGGATTTCCTCATCGCGACCGATCACCGGATCAAGCTTGCCGGCCTCGGCCCGGGCGGTGAGATCAATGCAGTACTTCTCCAGCGCCTGGCGGTTTTCCTCGGCGTTGGCGTCGTCAACCTTCTCGCCGCCGCGCAGCGCCTCGATCGCCGTCTCCAGCGTGGCTTTCTGCGCCCCGCTGGCCTTGAGCGCCTGGCCCAGCGCGCCCTTGTCATCGAGTGCCGCCAGCACGAACAGTTCGCTGGCGATGAAACCATCGCCGCGCTGCTGGGCCAGCTTGTCGCAGACGTTCAGCAGGCGCCCCAGGTCGTTGCCCAGCGAGACCTCGCCGGCTTGTCCGCTGACCTTGGGCAACTTGTCCAAGCCCTCGCCGAGGCGCTGGCGCAGGGCCGCGGCATTCACGCCGGCCCGGGCCAGCAGAGGTCGGGTGCTGCCGCCCTGCTGGTCGAGCAGGGCGATCATCAGGTGCAGCGGTTCGATCAGATTGTGGTCGCGGCCCACGGCCAACGACTGTGCGTCGCTCAGCGCCTGCTGGAAACGCGAGGTGAGTTTGTCCATTCGCATCGGGGAGCCCCTTGGGATTCCGGGGCAGCGGATTGCCGCCCGTATGACACCCAAATGGCGTCCCGGCATGGCCGTTTCAAGCGAAGCGCGGCGCCGCGGCATTTCCCGGCACCCGGGCCGGTGCCCGGACCCGGCCACGTCGCCGCCGGGAAGTGCATCCGGCGGGGCAAGGAATGGCTGCCGTTCAGTCCGCCAGCCAGGCCAGGGTCGCCATCCGGCCGCTGCGGCCGTCGCGACGATGCGAGAAGTAGTTCGCCGGATCGCTGAGGGTGCATTCGCCGCCGCCATGCACCTCGCGCAAGCCCACGGCTGCGAGCCGCCGCCGGGCCAGCGCATACAGGTCGACCCGCCAATGACCGGGCCGGGTAGGCACGAAGGCGATCGCAGCGGCTGGATCCTGGGCCAGGGACGCCTCGCGCACCTCGGGGCCGACTTCATAGGCCAGCGGACCGGCCCCCGGGCCCAGCCAGGCTACGAGCTCGGTGGCGGGCGTGGTCATCGCGGCGACGGTGGCTTCCAGCACACCGCCCGCCAGGCCACGCCAGCCGGCGTGGGCGGCGCCGATCTCAGTGCCGTTTCGAGCGGCGAACAGGACCGGCAAGCAGTCGGCGGTCAGGATCGCCAGCACCACGCCGGGCGTGGCGGTGATTGCGGCGTCTGCCACCGGTTCGGCCTCCTCGGCCAGTGCCGGCGGCGCTTCGCAGCGGAATACGGCGCTGCCGTGGACCTGGTCCAGCCAGTGCGGGGCCGAGGGCAGCTGCAGCCATTGCGCCAGTCGCGCGCGATTGGCACGCGCCAGGGCGGGGTCATCCCCGCAGCGCAGTCCCAGGTTAAGCCGATCGAAAGGCGGCGGCGACAGGCCGTCGCCACCGCGCAGGCTGGTGCCACCACGCACCCGGGCCGGTACCGGCCAGGTGGCTTCGCGCCAGGCCGAGGCCGGGACCATGCTTATTTCTTGGCGGCGGCGGTGTCGACGCGCAGGTCGAGCACCAGGCCCTGCATGTCGTCGGGCATCGGCGCCTCGGTGGTCAGCATCTCGCCGCTGGCCGGATGCCGGAAACTCAGCTTCTCGGCGTGCAGGGCCTGACGACGGAAACCGTGCAGGCGCGCCACCAGCTCTTCGGTGGCGGCCTTGGGCAGCCGGAACGAGCCGCCGTAGAGTGGATCACCCACAATCTGGTGCCGGACATGGGCCATGTGCACGCGGATCTGGTGGGTGCGGCCGGTTTCCAAACGGCATTCCACCAGCGTGTGGGACCGGAATTTCTCACGGACCCGATAGTGGGTGATGGCGTCACGCCCCGGCGCACCTTCCTTGACCACGGCCATGCGGACGCGATCGGTGGGGTGGCGGCCAATGGAGGCGTTGATGGTGGTGCCCGCCACCAGGGTGCCCTGCACCACCGCCAGGTACTGTCGGTGCACTTCGCGACCCGAAAGCTGCTCCACGAGCGAGGTATGGGCGCGCAGCGTCCGCGCCACGACCATCAGGCCCGAGGTGTCCTTGTCCAGGCGGTGGACGATGCCGGCGCGCGGCAGGCCGGACAGGCGCGCGTCGAAATGCAGCAGGGCGTTGACCAGGGTGCCGCGCGGATTGCCGGCACCAGGGTGGACGACCAGGCCGGCGGGCTTGTTCACCACCAGCACGTCTTCGTCCTCGTAGAGGATGTCGAGCGGGATGTCCTCGGGCAGGGCCTCGCCGGTCTCGACTTCGATCCGGACCGAAAGCGCGACCGGCTCACCGCCGCGCACGGATTCCTTGGGTTTCACCAGGCGGCCGTCGAGCAGGGCGTCGCCGGACTTGATCCACTCGGTGAGGCGGGAGCGGGAAAAATCGGGGAACAGCTCGGCCAGGACCTGGTCGAACCGGCGGCCCGCGGAAGTCAGCGGGATGCTGGACTCGAGCAGTTCACGCTCGTTGTCGTCGTTTTCTGGCGGATTGGGCTGGGACATGGGGATCTCGTGAGGCCGGGGCGGGCCCGGGGTCGCATTCATGGAGGCGACAGCGGGCTTTCCGGTATTATCCCTGAACTAGCTGCCTTCAGCGCCCTGACCTGCCGAACCTGATGACCCGACTGCCCGGAATGACGCGTTTTCTCATGATCCTGATGCTGGCCGTGGGCCTGACGAGCTGCTCGACCGTCGGCGGCTGGTTTGGCGACAAGGACCCCGAAACCGAGACACTGCCGGTCGAGGCCCTGTACGCGAGCGCCAAGGACGCGCTGGACGGGCGCAACTATGCCCGCGCCGGCCGCTACTACCAGCGCCTGGTGGCCCGCTTCCCGTTTGGTGAATACAGCGAGCAGGCCCAGATTGAGCTGGCCTATGTGCAGTACAAGCTGGCGATGACCGAGGAGGCGACCTCCACGATCACCCGCTTCATCCGCACCTACCCGACCCATCCGCACATTGACTACGCCTATTACCTGAAGGCGCTGATCAACTTCGACCGCAGTTCCAGCGCGATCCTGCGCCTTGTGCGCCAGGACCTGGCCACCCGCGACCTGGGCGCGCCGACGCAGAGCCTGAACGACTTCGCCGACGTCGTGCGCCGCTATCCGAACAGCCGCTACGCTCCGGACGCGCGTCAGCGCATGGTGTTCCTGCGCAATCTGCTGGCTCGCCACGAAGTGGGCGTGGGCCAGTACTACCTGCGCCGTGGCGCCTACGTGGCCGCCGCCAACCGCGGCAAGTATCTGCTGCAGACCTATCCGCAGAGCGAGCACGACGGCGATGCGCTGGCTCTGATGGCGGCGTCCTACGTCGCCTTGGGCCAGGCCGAACTGGCCGCGGACGCCCGCAAGGTGCTGGAGACGAACTACCCCAAGCATCCCTACCTGTCCCAGGGTAAGAACTGGCCGAGCGGCACCGGCATCATCAGCCGCATCAACCCCTTCGACTGAAAAAAACGCCTGTAGGAGGGCCTTCAGGCCCGAAGCTCTTCGCCAAGAGCTTCGGGCCTGAAGGCCCTCCTACATTGCTTTTAGTCGCGCCAGCCCGAGGTGATGGGGTAGCGGCGTTCGCGGCCAAAGGCACGCTTCGACACCTTCGGCCCCGGCGCGGATTGACGGCGCTTCCACTCATTGATGCGAACCAGCTGCAGCACGTGCTCCACCGTGTAGTGGTCATAGCCATCGGCCACGATCTCGGCCAGCGACATGTCCTGGTCCACATGGCGGTAAAGGATGGCGTCGAGGATGTCGTAGGGCGGCAGTGAGTCCTGGTCGGTCTGGTTGTCGCGCAGCTCCGCCGAAGGTGCCCGGGTGATCACCTGCTCGGGAATCGCCGGTGAGCGCGCATTGCGCCAGCGGCACAGGGCCTGCACTTCGGTCTTGTACAGGTCCTTGATGGGGCCGAAACCGCCGCACATGTCGCCATAGATGGTGGCGTAGCCCACGGCGTATTCGCTCTTGTTGCCGGTGGTAAGCAGCATCCCGCCGAACTTGTTCGACAGCGCCATCATCAGTGCGCCGCGGCAGCGCGACTGCAGGTTTTCCTCGGCGATGCCCGGCTCCATACCGCTGAACAGCGGCTCCAATGCGGCGAGAAAGCCGTTGAACGGCGCTTCGATGGCGAGCGTTTCCAGACGCACGCCCAACAGCCGCGCCTGCTCATCGGCCAAGTCGTTGCTCAGGTCGGTGGTGTAGCGCGAGGGCAGGCGCACGGCCGCCACGTTGCGGGCGCCCAGCGCGTCCACGGCCAGCGCCAGCACCAGCCCCGAATCGATGCCGCCGGAAAGGCCCAGCCAGACCCGGTCGAAGCCGTTCTTGCCGCAGTAGTCGCGGATGCCGCGCACGATGGCGCGATAGGCCAGCGATTCCCGGGTTTCGTCGTCTTCTTCCGGCCAGATAACCAAGGTGAAACGCCGGCTGTCTGCGTCGAAATCGGCCACCAGCCAGTGGTCTTCAAAGGCGCGCGCGGCGGCGTGCAGCTCGCCGTCGCCGTCGGCAAGCACCGAGGCACCGTCGAACACCAGTTCGTCCTGACCGCCCACCAGGTTCAGATAGGCCAGGCCAACGCCGGACTCCAGCACGCGCTGGGCCAGCAAGGCATCGCGCTGGGCGGTCTTGTCGCTTTCAAAGGGCGAGGCGTTCGGCACCAGCACCAGCTCAGCACCCAGCGCGGCGGTCTCGGCCATGGGCTCGGCGAACCACAGGTCTTCGCAGACCACCAGGCCCACTTTCACGCCCTTGACCTCGAAGCTGCAGGCCGCGCCGTCCGGATCGACCGCGAAATGACGGCGCTCGTCGAATACCGCGTAATTGGGCAGCTCGCGCTTGCGGTAGGTCAGGTCGATGCGCCCATCACGCAGCACGCTGGCCGCGTTGTAAACCACCGAACCGGCCGACTGCGGCCAACCCACCACCGCGACGATGCCGCGGCAGGCGGTGGCGATTTCCTGCATCGCCTGCTCGCAGGCCGCCAGGAAGGACGGCCGCATCAGCAGGTCCTCCGGCGGATAGCCCGACACCGCAAGCTCCGGGAACAGCACGACATCGGCGCCATGCACGTCGCGCGCTTCGGCCAGCATCGCCTTGATGCGCTGGGCGTTCGACGCAACGGCGCCCACCGGGAAATCGAACTGGGCCAGGGCGATGCGTAGCGTTCGGGGCATGAGGTTCAATCCGATGGTGGGGTCCTGGAACGACGAAGGGCCGCACGCGGCGGCCCTTCGGGTCGATCGATGTCGCGAGTTTACTTCTTCAGGCGAGCCGCGATAGCCGCGCCCAGATCGCCAGGCGACTTGACCGTGGTGACGCCAGCCTTCTCGAGCGCGGCGAACTTGCCGGCCGCGGTGCCCTGGCCGCCAGAGGCGATGGCACCGGCGTGGCCCATGCGCTTGCCTTCCGGAGCCGAGGCGCCGGCGATGAAGCCGACCACCGGCTTGGTGACGTACTCGGCGATGAACTCGGCCGCTTCTTCTTCGGCGCTGCCGCCGATCTCGCCGACCAGGATGATGCCTTCGGTCTGCGGGTCTTCCTGGAAGAGCTTGAGCGCGTCGATGAAGTTGGTGCCGTTGATCGGGTCGCCGCCGATGCCGATGCAGGTTGACTGGCCGAGGCCGGCGTCGGTGGTCTGCTTCACGGCTTCATAGGTCAGCGTGCCCGAGCGCGAGACGATGCCGATCTTGCCCGGCATGTGGATGTGGCCCGGCATGATGCCGATCTTGCACTCGCCCGGGGTGATCACGCCGGGGCAGTTCGGGCCGATCAGCACGACGTCGTCGTAGCCCATCAGGGTGTTCTTGACCCGCAGCATGTCCAGCACCGGAATGCCCTCGGTGATGCAGACGATGACCCGGATGCCGGCGTCGGCCGCTTCCAGGATGGCGTCGGCCGCGAACGGCGGCGGCACGTAGATGACCGACGCGTCGGCACCGGTGTCTTCCACGGCTTCGCGCACGGTGTTGAAGACCGGCAGGCCGATGTGGGTGCTGCCGCCCTTGCCCGGGGTGACGCCGCCGACGACCTTGGTGCCGTATTCAAGCATCTGCTCGGCGTGGAAAGTGCCCTGCTGGCCGGTGAAGCCCTGGACGATCACTTTGGTGTTCTTGTTGACGAGAACGCTCATTTCGAATCCCTGTGTTTTTTGTAGGAGGGCCTTCAGGCCCGAAGCTTTTCGGCGAAAGGCTTCGGGCCTGAAGGCCCTCCTACAGGAGTCTGTGGCTCAGGCTGCGGCGGCGACGGCGAGCTTGGCGCCGTCGTTGATGTCGTTGGCGGCCTGGATGGCCAGGCCGGAGTTCTTGAGGATCTCCTTGCCCTTCTCGACGTTGGTGCCCTCGAGGCGCACGATCACCGGCACCTTGACGTCCACTTCCTTCACCGCGGCAATGATGCCCTCGGCGATCATGTCGCAGCGGACGATGCCGCCGAAGATGTTGACGAAGATGGCCTTGACCTTGTCGGACGACAGGATGAGCTTGAAGGCCTCGGTGACGCGCTCCTTGGTGGCGCCGCCGCCGACGTCGAGGAAATTGGCCGGCGAACCGCCGTTGAGGGCAATCACGTCCATGGTGGCCATGGCCAGGCCGGCGCCGTTGACCATGCAGCCGATGTTGCCGTCCATGGTCACGTAGTTGAGGTCATGCTGGCTGGCCAGCACCTCGGTCTCGTCTTCCTGGCGGATGTCGCGCATCGCGGCCAGCTCGGCGTGGCGGAAGGTGGCGTTGTCGTCGGAGTTGATCTTGCCGTCGAGCACGGCCAGGTCGCCATTGGTGAGGATGGCCAGCGGGTTGAGTTCAACCAGGGCCAGGTCCTTCTCGTTGAACAGCTTGTACAGGCCCATCATGATCTTGGTGAGCTGGTTGACCTGCTTGGCGGTGAGGCCGAGATCGAAGCCCATCTCACGACACTGGTAGGGCTGCAGGCCCTGCACGAAGTTGACGTTGAGGGTCTTGATCGCGTCCGGGTTCTCGGCGGCGACCTGTTCGATTTCCATGCCGCCTTCGGCCGAGGCGATGAAGGTGATCGAGCGGGTACCGCGATCCACCAGCACCGACAGGTAGAGTTCCTTGGCGATGTCGGTGGCCTGGGTCACCAGCACCGTGTCGACCGGCAGCGCGATGCCCGCGGTCTGGTAGGTCACCATCTTGGTGCCGAGCATGCCCTTGGCGTACTCGCGGACCTGGTCCAGGGTCTTGGCCAGCTTGACGCCACCGGCCTTGCCGCGACCGCCGGCATGGATCTGGGCCTTGACCACCCAGAAGTCGCCGCCGATGGCCTTGGCCGCATCCACGGCTTCTTCAGGGGTGCGGGCGACGCGACCGGCCGGGACGGCGATGCCGTAGTCGGCGAACAGTTGCTTGGCCTGGTATTCGTGGAAGTTCATGCGGCTACCTGTGCTGGGGGAGGACTCGCGAGCGAGGGGCGGTATTGTCGCCGACCCCCCCGGCAAAGGCAAAAGGCAGCGCCGGCCCGGTCCGGACGGCCGTCCGGGGTGGCCGCGGCGCGAACCCGGCATAATCGCGCCATGGCGACCCCTGCCCCCCGACAGTCCCAACTCGCCTCCCCCCAGCGGCGCGAACTCTACTTCTTCACGCTCTACCGCGTGCTGGAGGCGGCGCTGCTGGCCTTGGTGGCCTTCAGCCCCGTCGGCGAGTTCATGCTGGAGATCCGCGAGCCGACGATCCTGCGAAGCATCGTGGTGGTCTATTTCGCGGTCGCGCTGGCCATGGTCTACGCCAGCTACCGCAGCGGCTGGACGCCCCGGCGCCAGGCCGCGCTGGGGCTGAGCGTGGACCTGCTGGTCGCGGCCGGCGTGCTGGCGACCACCAGCGGCAGCCAGGGCGGCATCGCCCTGCTGATGCTGTTCAACGTCGGTGCCGGCGCCCTGATCCTGACCCAGCGCGCGGGCCTGGGCTTCGCCATGGCCGCTGCGGCGCTGGTGCTGACCGACAGCCTGCTCAATCGCGCCTTCGACCCGCTCAACGCCCGGCCCCTGGCCGAATCGGTGATGTTCAGCGTCACCTACCTGGCCACGGCGGTGCTGTGCGAACTGCTCAGCCGCCAGGTTTCGGAATCCCACGCCCTGGCCGAAAAGCGCGGCGAGGAGCTGGCCAACCAGGCCGAAATCAACGAGTTGGTGATTCGCCGCATGCGCACCGGCATCCTGGTGGTGGACGGCGACCACCGGGTGAAGGTGTGCAACGAAGCCGCCTGGGGCCTGCTGGGCAAGCCTTCGCCGGACCGGCAGCAGTTGGCCGACGTGGCCATGGAACTGCACCGCGCCCTGCTGCTTTGGCGGCAGGGCCGGGGCGATATCCCGCGCGCCATGACCCTGGGCGAAGGCGCCCCCGAGGTGCTGCCGCGCTTCGTGTCGCTGAGCCTGACCGACAATCTGTTCCTGATCTTCCTCGACGACAGCCGGATCTATTCCGACCGCGCCGAGGAGCTGACCCTGGCCACCCTGGGCCGGCTTTCGGCCAGCATCGCCCACGAAATCCGCAACCCACTGGCCGCCATCAACTATTCCGTGCAGTTGCTGGAGGAAACCACCGAGCTGCCCGAGGCCGACCGCCGCCTGCTGGAGATCATCCACACCCAGTGCCAGCGCATGAACGGCATCGTCCAGGACATCCTGGGCCTGGCGCGACGCGAGCGCTCGCAGCCCGAAACCGTGGACATCAGCCAGTTCGCCCGCCGTTTCGTCGACGAGTACCGCGCCAGCCATCCGCTGGAAACCGACATCCTGCAGGCGGTCAGCGAACGCAGCACCCTGGCCATGGCGGATCCGCGGCACCTGCACCAGGTGCTGACCATCCTGGTCCAGAACGCCCTGACCTACGGCCGGATGCCCGGCGAGCCGGCGAAGGTGACCGTTGCGGTGCGCAGCACGACGCTGGGCGCCCCGCCGGAACTGAACGTGGTGGATCGCGGCCCCGGCATCCCCAGCGCGGTGGCCGAGCAGATTTTCACGCCTTTCTATACGACCAGCGAGCATGGCACCGGCCTGGGCCTGTATATCGCCCAGCAACTATGCGAGGCCAACCAGTGCACCCTGAGCTACCAGCGGGTGCCGGGCGGTGGCAGCTGCTTCCGCATCATCCTGCCGCCGGGAATGACCCTGATGCAGGACGAAGGCGCCCCGGCCCGGCTGGATCTGGCCTGAAACCCGCCGGTTCGGCTAATGTGTAGGGGTTCCTACCCCCCTTCCGGAAACCCATGACGACCCCCCGCAGCGCCCTCGTGGTCGATGATGAACGCGATATCCGGGAGCTGCTGGTCCTGACGCTGGGCCGAATGGGCCTGCGGGTGGACACGGCGGCCGACCTCTCCAGCGCCCGGGCCCAGCTCGCCCAGGCCGAATACGACCTGTGCCTGACCGACATGCGCCTGCCCGACGGCTCGGGCCAGGACCTGATCAAGCACATCGCCCAGCGCTACCCCGACACGCCGGTGGCCATGATCACCGCCTTCGGCAACGTCGAAGCCGCGGTGCAGGCGCTCAAGGCCGGGGCCTTCGATTTCGTGACCAAGCCCGTGGACCTGTCGGTGCTGCGCCGGCTGGTGCAGCACGCGCTCGACCTCAACGAACAGCGCCGCACCGCCACCCCCGCCAGCAATCGCCTGATTGGCGAGTCCCCGCGCATGCAGCAGCTGCGGCAGACCATCGGCCGCGTGGCACGCAGCCAGGCGCCGGTCTACATCAGCGGCGAATCCGGCGTGGGCAAGGAACTGGTAGCCCGGCTGATCCACGAACAAGGCTCGCGCGCCGGCGGCACCTTCGTGCCGGTGAACTGCGGCGCGATCCCGTCGGAACTGATGGAAAGCGAGCTGTTCGGACACAAGAAGGGCAGCTTCACCGGCGCCCACGTAGACAAGGAAGGCCTGTTCCAGGCGGCCAACGGCGGCACCCTGTTCCTGGACGAAGTGGCGGAACTGCCGCTGCACATGCAGGTAAAGCTGCTGCGCGTGATCCAGGAGAAGTCGGTGCGGCCCGTGGGCGCCCCCGCCGAACTGCCGGTTGACGTGCGCATCCTCTCGGCCACGCACAAGAACCTGGGGCGCCTGGTCGAAGAGGGCAAGTTCCGCCAGGACCTTTACTACCGCATCAACGTCATCGAACTGGCCGTGCCGCCGCTGCGCCAACGCCGCGAGGACATCGGCGTGATCTCGAGCGCGATCCTGACGCGACTGGCCGGCGAGCAGGCCGAGGCCCTGCCCGCTCTTTCCGAAGAAGCCGAGGCCGCGCTGGCGGCCTACCCGTTCCCGGGCAATGTGCGCGAGCTCGAAAACATCCTCGAGCGCGCAGTGGCGCTATGCGAAGGCCATCGCATCGAAGTCGCCGACCTCTACCTGCCCGAGGTGGACAGCCTGATCGGCTTGGAAACCGACGCGCCGCTGCGACCGGGCACGCCGCCTTCGCCCTCCGCCCTCGACCCCGACGGCACGCCCTTGCCGGACGCCATCGAACAGATGGAGCGCGACACCATCCAGAAGGCGCTGGAAGCCAACCGCTACAACAAGACCAAGACGGCGGTCCAACTGGGCATCACCTTCCGGGCGCTGCGGTACAAGCTCAAGAAGCTGGGGATGGAGTAATCGCGGCGTCGCAGGCCTGAAGTGTGATGGGCCGCACACTGTGACCTCGTCATCTACTGCCCCCCAGCGTCACTTTGTGACCCTGAGAAAAAAAACCACCGTCGTGTCCCTGATTAGGCTGGCCTTGCGTTCAACACTATGCCTATATTCCGGCCTGTGCCGGCCAACCACCGGTTGGCACAGAAGATGCATCACCGATACAGCACGTGCCTTGGCACGGCTACCCACGGACGGGCCTACCGTTCCAACACGTGACAATCACAATCCACCCTAGGGGATTTACCCATGAAGAATATCCAGAAAGGTTTCACCCTGATTGAGCTCATGATCGTGGTCGCGATCATCGCCATCCTGGCCGCGATTGCGCTGCCGGCGTATCAGGACTACATCGCCCGTTCGCAGGTCACTGCTGGTCTGGCTGACATTCGTGGCGGCGTGACCGCGTACGAAGAGCTGATCAATCGCGGCACCGGCATCGTCAACAATGGCAACATCGGCCTGGCTGCCGCCACTACCCGTTGCGCGCCGCTGGACGTCGCCGGCACCGCGACTACCGGTCCGTGGACCCTGACCTGCAACCTCGAAGGCAATCCGAAGGTCAGCAGCGGCACGGTCGTCCTTACCCGCAACAACTCGGGCGCGTGGAACTGCTCCACTACCGCCGTCGAGGCCAAGTATCGTCCGGGCGGCTGCAGCTGATATAGGTTTCAATGTTTGAATAAGGAAGGGGCGGTTCGCCGCCCCTTCCCTCCAGTCCCGCCCCGACTAACGCCCCCGCGACCGAAGCAGCGCCCGGCTGCCTCACCCGGCTGTGCAACCTGAATCAGGATAAGTTGGATATGCGCAAGGTCACTGGATTTACACTCATCGAGCTAATGGTGGTCGTCGCGATCATCGCCATTTTGGCCGCCATCGCCATTCCGACCTACCAAGATTACGTCATCCGGTCGCAGGTCACTGCCGGTCTTGCGGAAATCGCTCCCGCCAAATCCACCTTCGAATCCAAGCTCCTGGCCGAGGGCTTGAGCAGTTTCGATGTCGCCTTGCTGGGCCTACACAATCCCACTCCGCGCTGCGACATCAGCATGGCTCCCGGCGAAAACG
This sequence comes from Arenimonas alkanexedens, assembly GCF_054781355.1. Classification (NCBI taxonomy): domain Bacteria; kingdom Pseudomonadati; phylum Pseudomonadota; class Gammaproteobacteria; order Lysobacterales; family Lysobacteraceae; genus Arenimonas; species Arenimonas alkanexedens. The sequence continues at coordinate 392,619 of NZ_BAAGUO010000001.1, read as the reverse complement.
GTTTCGTGCGTTGCACGATCAAAGGCAATAACGTCGTCAATGCCCAGACCATCACCCTGCAGCGCAACTCCAGCGGCGAGTGGCAGTGCCAGACGAGCGCCGGCATCGCCCAACGTTACCGTCCTGCTGGCTGCAACTGACCGACGCGAAACGGATGCAACATCGGCTTTGGCGAGTGCCGCTAGCGGCTACGGGATTAGCGGTTAGACTGCAGCCGGACTCCTATCACGACACCGGCAAATGCTCCTCAATCGCGGCCAACTCCTCCCTTTGCTTGTCCTGCTCGCCCTGACCGCAGCTATTTTCTGGCCCGGTCTCTCGGGCGACTTCGTATTCGATGACTACCCGAACATCGTTACCAACCCTGCGGTGCACCTGGAGTCGCTGGACCGGGAGAGCCTAGCGGGCGCCGCACGCGGCTACGAGCACGGCCCCTTCGGGCGTCCGATTGCCACGCTGACCTTTGGCCTGAACCACTATCTGGGCGGCAACGACGCCTGGGGCTTCAAGTTCTTCAACTTGATACTGCATCTGCTCAACGTCGGGCTGGTACTGATGCTGGGCCAACGCCTGCTTAAGCTGGCCGGCGTGGATGCTTCTAGCTCGGCCAATGCATCGCTAGCGATCGCCGCGATATGGGCTCTGCATCCACTGCAGGTATCCACGGTGATGTACGTGGTCCAGCGCATGGAAATGATGTCGTTGACCTTCACTTTGCTGGCCCTTATCGCCTACCTGCGCGGCCGCGAAGCGCAACTTGTGGGACGGGCTGGCTGGCCTTGGTTGCTGGCCTGCTTACCGCTGATGCTGCTGTCGCTGCTGTGCAAGGAAACAGGGGTGCTGCTGCCGGTGTACACACTGGCGATCGAATTGACCGTGCTGCAGTTCGCGGCGGACCGGACCGGCCTTTCAGCGCGTCTGAAGGTCGTCTATGCGCTCTCTTTCGTCATCGCCATGAGCTACGTGCTGTTCTGGGTGCTGCCGGCCTACCTGGATCCGGCCATATACGAGTTCCGCGGCTTCACTCTGATGGACCGTCTACTGACCCAGCCCCGGGTGCTGGTGATGTACTTGGCGCAAATGATGTTCCCGGCACCGGGCCTCATGACGTTTTACTACGATACCTTCGACGCCTCTCGCGGCCTGCTGTCGCCGCCCACGACGCTACTTTGCATCCTGCTTCTGGCGGCTCTGGCCGCCGCAGGCATCTGGCTTCGGCGGCGCGCGCCATTGTTCGCGCTTGGCGTGTTCCTATTCTTCGGCAGCCACCTGCTGACCAGTAGCTTCTTCCCGCTTGAGCTGGCGTTCGAACATCGAAACTACTTCAGCCTGTTCGCCATGCTGCTTTCCGCCACCGATCTCGTGCTCCGGATGCCGCACGGCGAAATCCCGCGCATGCGCATCTACACCATTGGCATTGTGGTCGCCGGACTTTGCTTGCTCACGCTATTGCGCGCGGCCACATGGGGCAACCCGACCAACCTGGCGATGGACCTCGCGGCGAAGAACCCAAACTCGTCGCGGGCCAGCGTCGATCTCGGCGAACAGTTCATGAAGCTCGCCAACGCCGACGCCACATCGCCGTTCTACCTGCGCGCCGAGCGTGAGTTCGAGCGCGGCGCGGCCATGGCGAACTCCTCGCCACTACCCGAACAAGCGCTGATCCTGCTGGCCTCCAGCGCCCAAATACCCGCCAAAGATGCATGGTGGCAGAGCTTCATCCAGAAGATCGCTACCCGACCGATCGGGCCACAGGAGCTGATGTCGGTTACCGGCATGTTGCAGCAACGCGACAAGCTCAATCAGTTCAATGACGCCCGCTTCCGTGAGCTGATGGACACGCTAGTGGCGCGTGAGCCGCTGCCCCCATACATGCTCGCAACCTATGGCGACTACCTGCTGGTCCACCATGACAATGACGCGGCTGCGCGCACTCAGTTCATGGCGGCATTGGCCGCCGGCAACGATGACGAGGAGCACCGGGCCTTAGTGGTGCGCATGGTGACCAATCTGTTTTCTGAGGGCCACGTCGACCTGGCCCGGGACCTGCTCACCCGCGCAGGTGAACTCGGTATCCAGACGCCCCTCGGCATCATGATCAGCGCCCCGGCCCCGACCGATCAACCCGATGAGGCGCATTGAGGGAATGAAGCCGCGAATGCTCGCCACCTGTTTTCTGGCCTATGACGACGAATGGCGCGGCATCTTCATCCGGCAAATGGCGTTCGCGTTGGCGCGTCGGCCGGGCATGCGGCGCGAAGCAGTTGCCCCGCCCGAGGACACTCCCCGGAGCGACCTCAACCAACCGGCCCGCGAAAGCACGCTGGCTCGAAAAGCAGATGCAGCCTGACAGAATGCCAAACTGATGCGCACGGGCGGCCTGCGTAGGCTGTTGGCGCCGGCACGCTCATGCGCCTGCTGGCGGAAGGCTATCGGCGTTCCATCGGCAACTATGCTCTCTTGGTCAACTGGCTGCAATTTGCGATCCCGCCATCCCGCGACGGCAAGCTGGTGACGGTAATCGGCCTGCTGCTCGCCTCGCTCCTGGCTGGCGCGATCGCGTCCGGTACGCGGCTGCCGTTGTTCACCCTCGGCATTCTCTGGTTCCTAGCGACCCATATTCGGACAAGCAACGCAGTGCCGTTCCAACCTAGGTTCGAGCGCCGCAACTATTTCGCGACCTTCGCACACCTTGGCATCGCGGCCCTTGTAGATGACAATCGTACCGTCCTGGCTTCGACGGCGATGGCGCGGGCCATCGAGTTGGGCCTGATCGAGGAATCCACTGCAAGGGCCGACACGCGTCCCGAGGATGGCGACCATGACGGCGGCACACACTGACTGGCGGGGTCCATGCAATGACGCGTGATCTCGCCGAGGGCGCCACGCAGTCGGGCGGACATCGCCTGCTGATTGTCAGCACGTCCTATCCGCGCGATGCCGCGGACTGGCGAGGCATGTTCATCCGCCACTTGGCCTTCGCGATGGCGAGGCAACCGGGGTTTGATCTCGCACTCTGGTCGCCGCCGGGAGAAATGCCGGACAACGCGCGCTATGTCCCCACGGCCGACGACGCCCGCTGGCTGGACGAACTCATGGAAGCCGGCGGCATCTCCCACCTCATGCGCAGCGGCAGCATTCGCGCCCTTTGGGCTCCGGCAACCTTGCTGCGCAAGCTCTATAGCGCCTACCGCCGCCCATCTCCGGTCGACCTCTATCACGTCAATTGGTTGCAGTGCGCCATCCCCCTGCCAGCGGATGGAAAGCCACTGCTGCTGACCGTGCTGGGCAACGACCTGCGCCTGCTGCGATTGCCACTGGTCACCCGCTTGGTGCGCCGAGCACTTCGGGACCGGAACGTCGTTATCTGCCCCAACGCGGAGTGGATGCAGGCGCCCTTGCAGGACGCCTTCGGCGACCTCGCCGACATCCGTCCGGTGGCCTTCGGAATCGACCCTGTCTGGTACGACATCCAACGGCGGGCCGACGACGGCCCGTCGCGCTGGCTGGCGGTCACCCGACTGACGCGCGACAAGCTGGGACCGCTGTTCGAATGGTCCGAGCCGCTGTTCAGAGGCCGTCAGCGCGAACTGCACCTGTTCGGCCCAATGCAGGAGCCAATAGACGTTCCGGAATGGGTGCATTACCACGGCCCGGCCACGGCAGCCCAACTGTCGGAAGATTGGTTCCCGCGCGCCCACGGCGTGATCACGCTGAGCCGGCACGCCGAGGGCCGCCCGCAGCTAATGCTCGAAGCGATGGCCGCCGGGCTGCCCATCATTGCCACTCGTACACCGGCGCACGCCAGCCTGGTCCAGCCGGGCCAGACCGGCGCCCTCTGCGATACGCCCGGCGATTACGCACAGGCGCTCGACCAGCTGGAGCAGGCGGACACCAACCACCGGATGGGCGAGGCCGCGCGCGAGTGGATTCGCGCCGAGGTCGGCACCTGGGACGACTGTGCCGGTCGCTACGTCGGGCACTACCAACGATTGCTCGGCGAGCCGCGGCATGACTGAATCGGGCGCCTACGCCTGTCTCGCCGGCGCGAATCGGCCGCTTCGCCCGGTCGTTTCGGTTTGCATCGCCAACTATCAGGGCGAACAGCTGCTGCACGACTGTCTCGCGTCGGTCATGTCGCAGTCGATCGATGGCGACATCGAGATCCTGGTGCATGACGACGCATCCCCCGATGGCTCGGTGGCCCTGATGCGCGCCGAGTTCCCCGAGGTGACGGTGCTGGCGGCCAGTGAGAACGCCGGGTTCACGGTCGCCAACAACCGCATGGTCGACCAGGCACGCGGAACGCACGTGCTGCTTCTCAACAACGACGCCGCCCTGCTCCCCGGGGCTGTCCAGGCGTTGCTTGCGCTAGTCTCCGCCGACGGCGGCATCGCCACCCTGCCGCAGTACGACTGGACGACGAACGAGCTGGTGGACCGCGGTTGCCTGCTTGATCCTTTCTGCAATCCGGTGCCCAACCTCGATCCCGACCAGAGCGACGTCGCGATGGGCATCGGCGCCTGCCTGTGCCTGCCTCGCGCCCTGTGGCACGAGCTGGGCGGCCTGCCCGAATGGATGGGCTCACTGGCCGAGGATGTCTTCATCTGCGGGCTGGCGCGTCTGCACGGGCATCCGGTCCGGGTAACGCAAGCGAGCGGATACCGGCACCGGCAGGGCCACAGCTTCGGTGGCAACCGCGCACAGAGTGGTCGGCTCAACACCACCCTCCGGCGCCGGGCACTAAGTGAACGGAACAAGACCTCAGCCCTGGTGGTCCTCACGCCGGGCCTCGCGCTAGGACCGCTGCTGCTCCTGCATTGGCTGCTGCTATTGGCCGAAGGCATGGCGCTGACGCTGCTGCTGCGTTCAGTCGCGCCTTGGCGGGACGTCTATGCGCCGGCACTGACCTCGGTCTTCCGCCAGCACAGGCTGCTCTGCGACCAGCGTCGGCGCGCACAGTCTGGGCGACGGGTGTCGCTCGGCCGCTATTTCGCGACCACGCGCTGGTGGCCGCGCAAGCTATCGCTGCTCGGACGATACGGCCTGCCGGTCATCCGTTGATTCACCCCGCGCCGGCGCGGGCTCAGGATGGCAAGGAATCCCGTCGTACGACCTCGAGCGTCGGCAGCGGGAATACCAGCGTGCGCCCGGCAAACCGGGGGCTGGCCATGAAGAACCCGCGGAAGTGCCACGGCAATACCAGCAGGTAATCCGGTGAGCCGGCCAGGACCTCGTCTTCGGGAAGGATGGGGATCCAGGTGCCCGGCGTCCGCCGGCCAAACTTCTCCGGATTGACCTCGGCCACGGCCGAAATGGCCTCCGGGCCCAGGCCGCAGTACTGAAGCAGTACGTTGCCCTTGGTCGATGCGCCCAGCGCCGCGATCGTCTTGCCCTCGGCGGCGGCTCGCGCACAGAAATCGCGCAACTGCTCACGCAGCCGCGCTACGCGGTCGGCAAATCGCGCATAGGGCTCGAGCGTATCCAGGCCGCGCCGGACCTCGTCAGCCAGCACCTCGTCTACCCGCGCTGAGCGTTCGCCGTGCCCGGCCTTTCCGGCCGTCACCGAAAAGCTGCCGCCATTGACGTCATTGAACTCGACGTCGATCACAACGAACCCGACGCGATCAGCCATCCAGGCCACCTGCCGCAGCGCGTAGTACTCAAGGTGCTCGTGACAAGCCGTGTCGTAGGAGTTCATTTCCAACATTGTCGGCATGTAGCTCTGTTCGAACACCCAGATGCCGTCGTCCGCCAGCACCGAATACACCTCGCGCATGAAGTCCAGCGGCGCCTCCAGGTCGTAGAACATGGAGAAGGAGGTAACGACGCGCGCCTTGCCCGCGACACCATGGGCGGCCAGGACGGCGCCGGAGAAGAAGTCGGGGATGATCTCACTGCCTTCCGGGTAGTGATGAGCGAACTTTGTCGCGGTCGGGTCGATGCCTATGCGGCGAATACCCTGGGACGGATAGGCGGCAAGCGTGGTGCCGTCATTGCTACCGATATCCACCACCACGTCACCCTCCCGCAGGGGCACGCGAGCGAGGATACGTGCGACCTTGGCGCGGAGGTGGGCCACCATCGACGGATTGAGCCCCGAACGATAGCCATAGTTGTCCCCGTACATCTCGCCGAGGCTGTACGAGTGTTCCAGCTGCAGCAGGCCGCAGGCGTCCTCACCATGGCACTTGACCAGCCGCAGCGGGCCAACCGTCACGGCCTCGTCGGGCGAGGTCGGGAACACGCCCGTAAGCATCTGCTCGCCCAGGTCGAGCACCGGAACCAGGTGTTCGTTTTCGCAAATTCGGCAGCGAGTGATCTTCTCGTACATTGCTTCGACTCCAGGCCGGGCTAGGGGTTGCATTGAAGTCGCGCCAGGTCGGCATCCACCATGCGTCGGACCAACTCATCAAACGCCACTTCCGGCGCCCAGCACAAGTCCGCCCTGGCGCGACCGGCGTCGCCGATCAGAGGGACGCGTTCTGCGGGACGGAAATTCTCCGGCTGCTCGCGCACGAAGTCGCGGTAGTCCAACCCGACATGATCGAACGCAAGGGCGCAGAACTCTCTCACGGTGCGGCCGACGCCAGTGGCAAGCACGAAGTCAGCCGGAGCCGGCTGCTCCAGCATCAAGGCCATCGCCCGCACGTAGTCCGGGGCATACCCCCAGTCGCGGACAGCGGAAAGATTGCCCAACGGCAACTCATTCGCCAGGCCGAGCTTGATGCGGGCGGCACTATCGCTGATCTTCCGCGTTACGAACTCAAGGCCGCGGCGCGGGCTCTCGTGATTGAAGAGAATCGCAGAGCAGGCGAACAGACCCTGTCGCTCCCGGGCATTGGCCACCGCGACATGTGCGAACAGCTTCGCGGCGCCATAGGGGCTGCGCGGGCGGAACGGACTGCTCTCGCGCTGTGGCGAAGCCTCGGCATGGCCGAACATCTCGCTGCTTGCTGCCAGGCAGAAACGCGTGCCAGGGCTGACGCGCGCAACCGCATCGAGCATTCGTGCCACGGCGACGCCGTTGCGGTCGCCGACCAGGGCCGGCTGGTCGAACATGCCGGCACCGCTCGACAGGGCGGCGAAATGGAAGATCGCCGCAGGCCGCACTTCGGCGAGAATACCCGCCATGCCTTCAGGATCGGCCAGGTCCCATTCCCTCAGCGCCACACGCCCTTGGATCGACGGAGGCAAGTCCGCGACGGACTGGCCCGGCCGTACTGTTCCCAACACGCTGCGCCCATGCGTAAGCAGGTGCTCGGCGAGATAAGACCCATCCTGGCCGGCGATGCCGGTGATGAGGTAGCTGCCCATGCGCGCCTAGACCGCCATCAACCGAGCGACCAGGCGCGTCACCAGGGTGGCGTGCGGACCGCGGGAAAGATCGTAAAGATTGAGCCTGGATTTACGCGGCATCGTCAGGCAGGCCAGTCCCGCCAGGCTGTTGGCCAACCCCGCCGGCAACCGCGCAATAGACCACGCAATCAGTCTGGCGTGCGCAGGCCTGGCCTGCGCGAGCAGCCGCCGATACTCCGTGATCGAGTAAGCCCCAAGGCCACGGTGTGCGCCCAGCTTGGAAAGTTGCCTCCATGGCTGGCGTGCCGACACCCTCGCCTTGCTCGCATCGCCATAGCCATCGAATGACCAGACCAGGCCAGGCCACTTGAACATCCATATCTCGAAGCCGCGGGGCGTCCACATCGCATTCCCGTACCGGATGACGATCAGCGGATCGGCGATCACCCGCACCGCGGCCAGCGGTGGCGACTGGAAGATGACGCCGACATGCACGAACAGGGTGCCGTAGTACGGCTCTCGTTTCCGCGCCAGCCATGCCGCGCGACGAATCACGACCGCACCGATGAACTTCAGGTACGGCGCCACCTGTTCGAAGAACGCCACGTGCTCGCCGGCAGCGTAGTTTCGATCTTCTTCGAAATCCAACAGTCGCGTCTGCAGCACGCGGCCGAAATCCACGGTGCGGACCTCTGAATTCACAACCACCAGGTCCACCTGGCCGTCCAGCGCTGCCAGCACCCTCGCCACGGCGCCTGGCCGCAGCAGGTCATCATCGGTCATCAGCCAGCAGTACTCACCGCGCGCCGCGGCGACCGCCTTGTCGTAGTCCTGGTCGACGCCGGAATTGGTCGACTCGCGCACATAGCGAAGCGATGGGTTTGCATCGGCAACCGACTTCACGACCTCGGCCGTGCGGTCGGGTGAAGCGCCATCCAACACCAGGACCTCGACGGCGTCAACGAGCTGTGGCAGCAGCGAGGCCAGCGTCTCGCCGATGAAGTCGCAGCGGTTGTAGGTGGCTATGCAGATCGAGAGCTTGGGTACGCTCATGGCGCGGGCCGCTCCTGCTCAGGTCCCGGCATGTACGGTCGCCATCGGCTGGTCGGCGATCAGCGCGAACTGCCCGTCGCTGGACATACCGAACTTGCGTTGCTGGAAGAGATTCTCGGCGAACGGCAGGCCGGCGACGCGGTCGAGAAAACCCGCATCAAACCAGTCAGGGTCCACGAAGAAGGCGTTGACGCCGCTCCGCTCAACGGTGACGAAGCGGTAGCCGCGGGCCTCCAGGAACGTCCTCCAGCCAACCGCGGAAACCCCATAGTGAAGCTGGCTGGGGTGCGAACGCGACAGCGCGAAGTCAGGCTGGTAGGGAATGGTGACGCTGCGCTCGGCGCCGAAGGCGGCGTTGTACTCGACCACTATGATCCGTGGCCGGAGGCCGGCGTCGAGCGCTGCGCGCATGACATAGAGGTCGTTGCCGTCGATGTCGAGTGAGAACACGTCTGGATCGGCATTTGCCAGCATCGCCCGGATGCAAGGGAGGCTCTCGACGGTGACGAACATGTTTCGGCATTCTGCGCCGATGCTGTGGCCCTGCACATTGCGCTGGGCGCGTGCGGACAACCAACGATCACCCTCAATCATCAATCCACCGTATTTCTCCGCCACCAGAAGCCAGGCGGTGTTGTTCTCCACCCCGTCGCTTGCACCGATCTCGAGGAAGGTCCGGTTGCCCTCGCGCAGCTGCGAACGAAGCACGTCGAGGACTCCGTCCTCGCCATTCTGGCTGAAGCCGGAAAATTCCCAGCTGGCTGGATGGCGCAGGTCGACCTGCCGGGCCTGGCGCATCGCACCGCCGCGCGCCAATGCGATGGCGATGCGCTGGCGATCCCGGGAGTCCTCCAGGTGATGAAACATCTTCTTGAGGACGTTGAGCTTGTTCAATCATCGACTCCGATAGTCCGGCCGAACCCGGCCAATTCCCGGGCGGATGCCCGCAGCGCGGGCGATCCCAGCACGCACGCACCCGCCGCCAACGCCCACATCGCCAGCGCCCAGGCCGGCCAGGCGGCGTCTGCCTGCAACCCCGCCGACCACCCCAGGATGGCCACGGCCACCGAGATGGCCAAGGGTAACCCAAGGTCACGCGTCAGCCATCCCCGTGCGGCGCCGCGCAGCAACCGCCGATGCGTCACCCAGGTCCCGAAGAACAGGTAGAACACGTGCAGGCAAAGCCAGGCAGCGGCGGCACCGAGTCCGGCGAACACGAGGGTCAAGGCGATCGTCAGCGGCACCAGCAGCACGATCATCACCAAGTTCACCAAAAGTGACAGGCGCGGCAGCCCGGACGCCAGCTGCAGCGCGTAGGGGAAGAACATCATCGTGTGCAGCGCCGTACCCGCGGCCAGCAACGACACCATGGGCGCGACCGCCTTCGCCAGCCCCGCGTCTCGGGTCCAGGTCGCCACCACCGGCTCGGCGAAAACGACCAGCACCAACGCCACCGGGAACACCAGGGTGGCGAGGAATCGGGTGCCCAGCCGGTACAGCCCCAGCAGCCGCGCCTCGTCCCCCGAAGCCACCAGCCCCGAGAAGCGCGGGTAGATCGCATTGAAGACTGGCGTCACCAGAAGGTAGAGGCTGCCAGCCACCATGGACGCGATCATGTAGCGCCCGAACTCGTCGAGCCCGAGCATGCGGCTGAGCAGAGTCTTGTCGAGCTGGGTCAGCAGCACCGACGTGACCGCGATCAAGCCCATCACGGCCGAGAATCGCCAAACCCGGATGACGTCGCCGGGACTGAACTTCGCCCCGTCGCGCCCGCGTAGCGCTGACCATGCGCCCTGCTGCATTGCCAGCGTGTAGGCCAGGGCCGCCAGCGCCTGCCAAGCGAAGTAGACCTCGAGGGTGGCCTCGTGGAACGTCAACAGCAAGACCCCCCCCACGGCCGAGACCGTGGCGTAGGTAGCCGCTATCGTGCTGGTGAGCACCAGTCGCTGGGCGCCGTTAGCGGCCGCCATGTACAGGCCGGCCGGCCAGCGCGCGGCGATCGCAAGCCCCATCAGAACCAGGGGCGTTTGCAGCTTCTCCGGGGGGATGGACTGGGCACGCAGCCAATGCTCGGCGAGCCAGGGCGCCGACAAGGCGACGGCCGCGGCGATGCCGATGGCGACCAGCCAATATAGGATGCCGAGCGAGTGCAACAGGCGCCGCGGCCTGGCGGCATTATTCTCGGCGAGGCCCCGGGCGACATCCCGGTTCATGGTGGGCGACAGGCCCAAATCCAGCAGGCTCATGAGCGCCTGAAGGGTCATAAAGAACCCGACCAGGCCGTAGGCTTCCAGGCCCAGCAGCGCCAGGTAGAAGGGTGTCGCGGCCAGGCCGACGATCGCTATCCAGGCCGATCCCGCCAGCCCGGCGACCAGGTTGCGGGCCAACCGCATGCGGGGCTACTCGTGGAACTCGTTTGTCGAGAAGCCGTGGCGACGACTGAGTTGGTCGCGCTCGGCGGCCCGCAGGTCAGCTCGCACCATTTCACGCACCAGCTCGGCGAATCCGATCTTCGGTTGCCAGCCAAGCTTGGCCCGGGCCAGGCTGGCATCGCCAACCAGCGACTCCACCTCGGCGGGCCGGAAATAGCGCGCGTCCACCGAGATAATGCAGCGACCCTTGGCATCGTAGCCGCGCTCGTCCACGCCCTCGCCCTGCCAGGTGATGGCGATGCCCAACTCGGTGGCCGCCTCTTCGATGAACTCGCGCACGCTGTGCTGGACGCCAGTAGCAATGACGAAGTCCTCGGGCTGCTCCTGCTGGAGCATCAGCCACTGCATCTCCACGTAGTCCCGGGCATGCCCCCAGTCTCGGCGGGCATCGAGATTCCCCAGGTACAGGCAGTCCTGCAGACCCAGGCTGATCCGGGCCAAGGCGCGGGTGATCTTGCGGGTGACGAAATTCTCGCCACGGATCGGCGACTCGTGGTTGAAAAGAATTCCGTTGCAGGCGTAGAGGCCGTAGGCCTCGCGATAGTTGACGGTGGTCCAGTACGCGTAGAGCTTGGCGATCGCATACGGAGATCGCGGGTAGAAGGGCGTGGACTCGGTCTGCGGCACCTGCTGTACCAGCCCATACAGCTCGGACGTCGATGCCTGGTAGAAACGGGTCGTCCGCTCCATGCCAAGGATTCGAATCGCCTCCAGCAGCCGCAGGGTGCCGAGCGCGTTGGTATCCGCGGTGTACTCGGGTTCCTCGAAGGACACCGCCACGTGGCTCTGCGCGCCGAGGTTGTAGATCTCGTCCGGCCGGGTCTGCTGGATGATTCGGGTGAGATTCGAGGAGTCGGTGAGGTCGCCGTGATGCAGGAACAGGCGTACGTCGGCTTCGTGCGGATCGCGGTAGAGGTGGTCAATGCGGCTGGTGTTGAACATCGAGGCCCGGCGCTTGATGCCGTGGACTTCGTAGCCCTTCTCGATCAGCAACTCCGCCAGGTAGGCGCCGTCCTGGCCGGTTATGCCCGTGATCAGTGCCCGCTTGCGGCCGCTGCCGGTCATTCCTTCACCTTCAGGTAGGTCAGCGAGGTGATCTGCTCCGACACGAGTCCGATCAGGAATACGATGACCGCGGCCGACATCAGCAGCGCACTCATATTGGTGAACCGACCTTCGGTGATGAAGGTGTAGGCGTAGTAGCTGCAGCCCACCATAAAGAAACCGGCGCCGGCGGGCGCGAACAGCTTCAGTGGCGAATAGAGCGTGGCGATCTTGAAGATGATCAGCAGGAAGCGCAGCCCGTCCTTGATCGGCCGGATATGGCTCGCTGTACCAATCCGGGCACCGACCCGGAGTGGCACGTAGGCCACCGGATAGGCGCTGCGGAAGAAGGCCATGGTGCTGGTGGTCGGGTAGCTGAACCCGTTGGGCAGGAGGTGCAGGAACTCCCGGAACTTGTCCGCACGTACCGCCCGGAAGCCCGAGGTCAGGTCCTTCACGTCGTGGCCTGTCATCCAACTGGCCAGGCGGTTGTAGAGCCCGTTGGCGAGGCTGCGGCCAAGGCTGGCCTGACCCTTTCCGTCCCGGGCCCCCACGACCAGGTCGTATCCCGCCGCCAGCGGGGCCAGCAGTTCGGGGATATGGGCCGGGTCATGCTGGCCATCGGCGTCCATGAACACGATGATCTCGCCAGTGGCTGCCCGGGCCCCGCGCTTGATGGCCGCGCCGTTGCCCATGGCATAGGGCGCCGACAGCACCCGGGCCCCGAAACCGGTCGCTACGGCGGCGGTCTCGTCCGTGGAGCCATCGTCCACCACGATGACCTCGGCATCGGGCATCGCGGCCGCGAGCGCAGGAAGTGTCCGCCGCAACCCCTCCGCCTCGTTCTTGGCAGGCAACACCACACTGACCTTCATGGCCACCCCCGAATGAATCCAAGCCCAAGCTTACTTGATCCCACCCCCCTCCTGACTATAAGAAGGTGTTGCAAGAGGCTGGCCTGCGGTCATTTTTCGGGTACAGTTGGGGCATCCGTGCGTCTCTGGGGAGCAGAGTGAACGCCAACGCTACCGCCAACCTGGTGGGCATCACCGGCATTGCCCGGCGTCTCGTGCTGGACGGCGTCCTGGGCGAGGCCGACGCGCGCAAGGCCCTGGACGAGGCCAGCAAGCAAAAACGGCCGATCCATCTCTACCTGCTTGAGAAGAAGCTGGTGACCAGCGCCCATATCGCCGGCGCCAACGCGGTCGAGTTCGGCATGCCGCTGTTCGACAGCACGGCGCTGGACCTGAACCAGGCCGCGACCAAGCTCGTCAGCGAGGAATTGATCACCAAGCACCAGGCCCTGCCGCTGTTCAAGCGCGGCAACCGGCTGTTCGTGGGCATCGCCGACCCGACCAATACCCGGGCCCTGGACGAAATCAAGTTTGCCGCCAACCTCACCGTCGAGCCCATCCTGGTCGACGAGGACAAGCTGCGCCGCACCATTGAACTGGCCCTGACCGCCAGCGACAGCATGGGCGACAGCATGGGCGACGACGAGGGCCTCGAGAACCTCGAGTCCACCGGCGGCGACGATGACGCCAACGACAATATCGCCGACACCAAGGGCGGCGATGACACCCCGGTCGTGCGCTTCGTGAACAAAGTGCTGCTGGACGCCATCAAGCGCGGGGCCTCCGACATCCACTTCGAGCCCTATGAGACCGAATTCCGGGTCCGGCTGCGCATGGACGGCATCCTGCGCGGCGTGGCCAAGGCGCCGGTCAAGCTGCATCCGCGCATCACCGCGCGCCTGAAGGTCATGGCCCAGCTCGACATCGCCGAGCGTCGCGTGCCGCAGGACGGCCGTATCAAGCTCAACATCTCCAAGACCAAGCAGATGGACTTCCGCGTCTCCACCTGCCCCACCCTGTTCGGTGAGAAGGTGGTGTTGCGACTGCTGGACGGCAGCGCCGCCAAGCTCGGTATCGACAAGCTGGGCTACGAAGAAGACCAGAAGCAGCTGTACCTCGACGCCCTGGCCAAGCCCTACGGCATGATCCTGGTCACCGGCCCCACCGGCTCGGGCAAGACCGTTTCGCTCTACACCGGCCTGAACATCCTCAACACCGAGGAGCGCAACATCTCCACCGCCGAGGACCCGGTCGAAATCCGCGTCCCGGGCATCAACCAGGTGCAGATGAACGTCAAGAAGGGCATGACCTTCGCCGCCGCCCTGCGCAGCTTCCTGCGACAGGATCCGGACGTGATCATGGTCGGCGAAATCCGTGACCTTGAAACCGCCGAAATCGCGATCAAGGCCGCCCAGACCGGCCACCTGGTGCTGTCCACCCTGCACACCAACGATGCCCCGCAGACGGTGTCCCGCCTGATGAACATGGGTATCGCGCCCTACAACATCACCTCCTCGGTCACCATCATCATCGCCCAGCGCCTGGCGCGGCGGCTCCATGACGCCTGCAAGAAGTCCATCACCCTGCCGGAAAACGCACTGTTGGCCGAAGGCTTCACCGCCGAGGACATCAAGGCGGGCATGAACCTCTATGAGCCGGTGGGCTGCGACGACTGCAACGATGGTTACAAAGGCCGCCTCGGTATTTACCAGGTGATGCCGATGGCCGAGAACATCCAGGCCATCATCCTCGAGGGTGGCAATGCCCTGCAGATCGCCCAGGCCGCGCAAGATGCCGGCGTCCGCGACCTGCGGCAGTCCGCGCTCTTCAAGGCCCGCCAAGGCATCACCAGCCTGGCCGAAATCAACCGTGTGACGAAGGATTAAGCCATGGCGACGACCGCTGCCAAACAGCCCGCACAGCGCACTAACGCGATGGAGAACTTCATCTGGGAGGGCACCGACAAGCGCGGCGTCAAGATGAAGGGCGAGACCACCTCGAAGAATGCCAACCTGCTTCGCGCCGAGCTGCGAAAGCAGGGCATCAACCCGACCGTGGTCCGGACCAAGTCCAAGCCGCTGTTCGGCAATGCCGGCAAGACTATCTCCGCACAGGACATCTCGGTATTCAGCCGCCAGATCGCGACGATGTTGCAGGCGGGCGTGCCGATGGTGCAGAGCTTCGAGATCCTGGCCGGCGGCCAGAACAACCCACGCATGCGCGACATGCTGACTGACATCCGCGACTCCATTGCCGGCGGCAGTTCGCTCAGCGAAGCGATGGCGCGCCATCCGGTGCAGTTTGACGCTCTCTACCGCAACCTTACCCGCGCCGGTGAAGGTGCCGGCGTTTTGGACACCGTTCTCGACACGGTAGCGACCTACAAGGAGCGCACCGAGGCCCTGAAGGGAAAAATCAAGAAGGCCCTGTTCTATCCGGCCGCTGTGATCGCGGTGGCGATCCTGGTCAGCGCCGTGCTGCTGATCTACGTGGTGCCGCAGTTCGAGGACGTGTTCAAGGGGTTCGGTGCCGAACTTCCCGCATTTACTCAGATGATCGTCAACGCATCGCGTTTCCTGACGTCCTGGTGGTGGGCCGTGCTGGCCATTGCAGCAGGCATCGTGTTCGGCTTTCTGTTCGCCTACAAGCGTTCGGTCGCGCTCGAGCGCAACGTGGATCGCCTGTTGCTCAAGCTCCCGGTGATCGGCCAAATCCTCCACCAGTCCGCCATCGCCCGCTTCGCCCGCACCCTGGCCCTGACCTTCAAGGCCGGCGTGCCGCTGGTCGAAGCGCTCGAGACGGTCGCAGGCGCCACCGGCTCGATCGTCTACAACGAAGCCGTCATGCGCATCCGCGACGACGTCTCGGTGGGCTACCAGCTCAACGTGGCCATGAAGCAGGTCAATATCTTCCCGCACATGGTCGTGCAGATGACGGCCATCGGTGAAGAAGCCGGCGCACTCGACACCATGCTGCTCAAGGTGGCCGAGTTCTACGAGCAGGAAGTGAACAATTCCGTGGACGCCCTGGCCAGCCTGATCGAACCCTTCATCATGGTGGTGATCGGCATTCTGGTTGGCGGCATGGTGATTGGCATGTATCTGCCGATCTTCAAGCTGGCTGCGACCGTCGGCTGATCCCGCATGCTGGAGCTGATCCAGGCCACGCCGGGCCTTGCGCTCGGCCTGGCCCTTGTATTCGGTCTGCTGGTCGGCAGCTTCCTCAACGTCGTAATCCTGCGCTTGCCGCCTTGGCTGGAGTGGGAGTGGCGCAAGTCCAGCCGCGAGATGCTGGAGCTGCCCGAGCCCTACGAGCCCGCGCCTCCGGGCGTGGTAGTGCAGGGTTCGGCCTGCCCGAAGTGCGGCCACAAGCTCGCCCCCTGGGAAAACATCCCGGTCCTGAGCTGGGTGATTCTGCGCGGCCGCTGCCGGGGCTGTGGCGGTGCGATCTCGGCCCAGTACCCACTGGTGGAGCTGATCACCGGCCTGATGTTCGCCGCCTGCGTGTGGCGCTTTGGCGCCGGCCCCGAGGCGCTGGCGGCCATGGGGTTCACCGGCTTCCTGGTTGCCCTGGCGGGCATCGACCTGCGCACTACGCTGCTGCCGGACCAGCTCACGCTGAGCCTGCTCTGGATCGGCCTGGGCTTGTCCACCATCACCCTGTTCACCTCGCCGAGCCAGGCCATCTTCGGCGCCATGGCCGGCTATCTCAGCCTCTGGACGGTCTACAAGCTGTTCAAGTGGCTGACCGGCAAGGAAGGCATGGGCTACGGCGACTTCAAGCTGCTCGCCGCCCTGGGCGCCTGGTGCGGCGCCAGTGCGATCCTGCCGATCGTGCTGATCTCGTCGGTCATTGGCGCGGTGGTCGGCACGATCTGGATTTCCTGGCGCGGCGCCGACCGCGCCACGCCGATCCCCTTCGGGCCCTACCTGGCCGTCGCCGGCTGGGTGCAGTTGCTCTGGGGTCCGCAGCTGATCCAGGCCTACCGCAGCTTCTCCGGCCTGACCTGAGGCCATGGCCGCGACCTTGGTCGCCGTCACGGGAGGCGTTGCGTCCGGCAAGTCGGCGGTGACCTCCGCCTTCGAGGCGCTGGGGCTGGCTGTCGTGGATGCCGACGTCGCGGCGCGCGAAGTGGTGGCGCCCGGCCAGCCGGCCCTGGACGAGATCGTCGCCCGCTTCGGCGCCGACAGCCTGCTGCCCGACGGCCAGCTGGACCGCGCGGCAATGCGTCGGCGGATATTCGCCGATCCTGGCGCGAAGACTGACCTCGAAGCCCTGCTGCATCCGCGTATCCGCACCTGGCTGGCCGACGCCTGTGCGGCGGCGCCCGGACCCTATGCGGTGGTGGCCATCCCGCTGCTGGCCGAGGGCGGTGGCCGGGCGCGCTATCCGTGGCTTGATCGGATCCTGGTGGTCGACGTGCCCCGCTCTGTGCAGCAGGCCCGGCTGATGGCTCGAGATGGCATGGACGCGGACCTGGCCGGCCGCATGGTGGCGGCGCAGGCGAGCCGCGGGGAGCGGCTGGCGGTCGCGGACGATGTGATCGTGAATGACGGGACGCTGGGGGATTTGGTGGCGGCTGTGGGGCGGCTGCATCTGCGGTATCTGGCGCTGGCGGAAAGCGATCGGGACTGAAGTCCCTCCCACAGAGGTCAAAGCTTCGGGCCTGAAGGCCCTCCTACAGGGTCACATGTAGGAGGGCCTTCAGGCCCGAAGCTCTTCCGGGAGAGCCATAAAACCCAGGCAATGGCAGGAGGGCCTTCAGGCCCGAAGCTTCAGCGCGGCCAAAGGCCACGAATACCCGCAACACCCTGGCCACCATGCCGGCGCGCCACCACCACGTCCGCCGGCTTCATGCCGCCCAGGGCGTAAATCGGCAGTGACACCGCCTCGCGCAGGGCCGCGAAGCGGTCCCAGCCCAGCGGCGTGGCATCGGGGTGTGACTCGGTGGCCTGCACGGGCCCGAGCACCACGAAGTCCAGCCCCAGCCGCTCGGCCTGGGCCAGCTCGTCCGCATCGTGACAGGAGGCCGCAACCGGCTGGCCTTTCGCCAGCAAGGGTCGCTCCGACAGTGCCATGAGCTGACTGGCGCGAAGATGCAGACCCAGCCCCAGGTCGGCCGCCAGCGCCGGCTCGCCGTTGAGCAGGAGCTGCGCACCCTTGGCGCGGCAGCGTATCTGGGCATCGCGGGCCAGGATGGCCAGCTCCGCGGTCGCCATCGACCGCGCCCTCAGCTGGATGCGACGGGCACCGGCGGCCAGGGCCTTGTCCAGGCGCGACAGAAAACCGACCCGGTCGCCGGGCTCGGGCGTGATCAGGTAGCGGTCGGGCGTCGTGAGTGCGGCCACCACCGGACGGTCCGCGGGCGGCATCGGGTAGCTCGCCAACTTTTCCATCGGCGCCCAGGCCAGGGCCTGCCGCTCGAGACCGTGGGCAGTGCCTTCGAACTGGGTGACGTCATAGACGTCGAGCACGATGCGCTTGGTCGGATAAGCCTGGGGCACCGACACCAGCGGCTGGGCCGAGACGACCCGGATACCGAGCTCCTCGTGCAGCTCGCGGTCCAGGGCCTGCAGCGCGGTCTCGCCAGGCTCGACCTTGCCGCCGGGGAATTCCCAGGCGCCGGCCAGATCGCGGCCAGCCGTGCGCCGGGCCAGCAGTATCCGGCCGCGGGCGTCCCGGAGGACGGCCGCGACCACGTGAACCGGGGGTTTAGGTCGGTCGCCGGGCATCCGCCAGATTCAGTCCAGCCGTCCGTGGCACTGCTTGTACTTCTTGCCGCTGCCGCAGGGGCAGGGATCGTTGCGGCCGACCTTGGGCTCCTCACGGACCATCGGCGTAGCCAGCACGCCCTCGCCCCGGGCGAGTTGGGCCTGGGCTTCGGCAGCCTCCTCGTCGGCGCCGTAGCCACCGGTCTCGGGATGCTGGAACTGCATCTGCTGCGACTTCGCAGCCAGGCGCTGGCGTTCGGCCGCTTCCATCGCCGCCACTTCTTCCTCGTTGCGGATGCGGACGCGGGCCAGCAGCGACACCACTTCCATCTTCACCTTCGACAGCATGTCGCCGAACAGTTCGAAGCTCTCGCGCTTGTACTCCTGCTTGGGCTGCTTCTGGGCGAAGCCACGCAGATGGATGCCCTGGCGCAGGTAGTCCATCCGCGCCAAGTGCTCCTTCCAGTTCTGGTCGAGCACGTTGAGCATCAGGTGCTTTTCCAGGGTGCGCATCATCTCGGGGCCCATCTGGGCCTGCTTGGCGTCGAACAGGCGCGTCGCCGCGTCCTGGGCCAGCTCGTGGATGCGCTCATCGTCGATCGCTTCTTCGCTGGCGGCCGGTCCCTGCAGGTCCACCTCAAGGCCGAACTCCTCGGCCAGGGCGCGCTCCAGACCGGGAAGGTCCCACTGCTCGTCGATGGATTCGATCGGCACGTGGCGGCGGACGATCTCGGTGACCACGTCTTCGCGGATGGCCAGGATTGCTTCTTCGACCGAGTCGGACTCGAGCAGCTCGTTGCGCTGCTGGTAGATCACCTTGCGCTGATCGTTGGCGACATCGTCGAAGTCGAGCAGGTTCTTTCGGATGTCGAAGTTGTGGGCCTCAACCTTGCGCTGGGCGTTCTGGATCTGTTTGGACACCATGCCCGACTCGATGACGTCGTTTTCCTTCATGCCCATGCCGCGCATGGCGCGCTGCACCCAGTCGGCGGCGAAGATGCGCATCAGGTTGTCTTCCAGCGACAGGTAGAAACGGGACGAGCCCGGATCGCCCTGGCGGCCGGCGCGGCCCCGCAGCTGGTTGTCGATGCGGCGGCTTTCGTGGCGCTCGGTGCCGATGATGTGCAGGCCGCCGAGGGCCTTCACTTCGTCATGGCGCAGCTGCCACTCCGCCTTGGCGCGGGCCTTGTCGGCATCGCTGGCGTCCTCGCCGAAGCCATGCAGCTCGGACTCCAGCGAACCGCCCAGCACGATATCGGTACCGCGGCCGGCCATGTTGGTGGCGATGGTCACGGCCTTGGGCTTGCCGGCGTCGGCGACGATCTGCGCTTCGCGTTCGTGCTGCTTGGCGTTGAGCACTTCGTGCGGGATGTCCGCCGCCTTGAGCTGGGTGGACAGCAGCTCGGAGGTCTCGATGGACGTGGTGCCCACCAGGACCGGCTGGCCGCGGCTGTAGCAATCCTTGATGTCCTCGACCACGGCGTCGTACTTCGCCGGACGGGCCAGGTAGACCTGGTCGGCATGGTCCTTGCGCACCATCGGACGGTGGGTCGGGATCACCGCCACCTCCAGGCCATAGATGGTCTGGAATTCGTAGGCCTCGGTGTCGGCCGTGCCGGTCATGCCACCCAGCTTGTCGTACATGCGGAAATAGTTCTGGAAGGTGATCGAGGCCAGCGTCTGGTTTTCGCGCTGGATCGGCACGCCTTCTTTCGCCTCGATCGCCTGGTGCAGGCCGTCGGACCAGCGACGCCCGGCCAGCGTGCGGCCGGTGAATTCGTCGACGATGATGACCTCGCCGTCGCGCACGATGTAGTCCACGTCGCGCTGGAACAGCGCGTGCGCCCGGAGCGCGGCGTTGAGATGGTGCACCACCGCCAGATTGTTGCCCGAGTACAGCGTGTCGTCCTCGCCAATGATGGCGGCCTTACGCAGCAGTTCTTCGGCATGGATCATGCCCTGCTCGGACAGGTGGGCCTGCTTGCCCTTCTCGTCGACGAAATAATCGCCCTCGCCGTCTTCCTTTTCCTGGCGAACCAGGTTCGGAACGATGCGGTTGGTCTTGATGTACAGGTCCGGGGAGTCGTCGGCCGGCCCGGAGATGATCAGCGGCGTGCGCGCTTCGTCGATCAGGATCGAGTCGACCTCGTCAACGATGGCGAAGAACTGGCCGCGCTGGAAGCGGTCGTCCTTGGCCAGCGCCATGTTGTCGCGCAGGTAGTCGAAACCGTATTCGTTGTTGGTGCCGTAGGTGATGTCGGCGGCGTAGGCGCCCTTCTTGTCCGAATGCGGCATGCCCGGATAGACCACACCGACGCTCAGGCCCAGGAAGCTATAGAGCTTGCCCATCCAGGCCGAGTCACGCTTGGCCAGGTAGTCGTTGACCGTGACCACGTGCACGCCCTTCCCGGCCAGTGCATTGAGATAGACCGCCAGCGTGGCGACCAGGGTCTTGCCCTCGCCGGTGCGCATCTCGGCGATGCGGCCCGAGTGCAGCACCATGCCGCCGATCATCTGCACGTCGTAGTGGCGCAGGCCGAGTGCACGGCGGGAGGCTTCGCGACAGACCGCGAAGGCCTCGACCAGCAGGGAGTCCAGGCCGGCGCCGTTGGTAACGCGCTCGCGGAACTCCTCGGTCTTGCGCTTGAGGGCGGCGTCGTTGAGACGCTCCAGCTCGGGCTCCAGGGCGTTGATCGCGGCGACGTTCTTCTGGAACTGGCGCAGCAAACGATCGTTGCGGCTGCCGAAGATGCGGGTGAGCAAGCTGTTGAGCATGGGGAAAACCGGTAAGGGAAGGGGCCGCGCAAGGCGCGAAATGAAACGGCCGCGGCAGCCCTCTGGGGGCGTCGCGGCCGTCTAGTCTAACTTGGGGACGGGGTCGGGACTATCAAGCCCCGTCCGGAGGGCTCAGCCGCGGACCTTTCCCAGGTACTGGCGCGGGTTTACCTGGTTGCCGTTGAGCAGCACCTCGAAGTGCAGGTGCGAACCGGTGGAGCGACCGGTCGAGCCGACCCGGGCGATGCGCTGGCCGGAACGCACGACGTCACCGACCTTCACCAGGTTGGCGGAATTGTGCGCGTACAGGGTCTTGTAGCCGTTGCCGTGGTCGATCTCGACCACATTGCCGTAGCCGCCGCGAATCCCGGAGAAGCTGACCACGCCCTCGGCCGCCGCCGTCACCGGATCGCCGGTGTTGGCGTCAATGTCGATGCCCTGGTGGTGTGAGCGACCGCGACCGAAGGGATCGTTGCGGCCGCCGTAGCGCGAAGAGATATAGCCCGGAGCCGGCATACCGGCCGGGGTGCTGTTGTTGTCGAGCGTCTGGTCGAACAGCAGCGCCTCGAGCACGTTGAGCTGGCGCCCGGAGCTGTCGAACTGCGACTGCAGCTGGTCCAGGCTCGAGAGCAGGTCGCCGGAGGCCACGTCGCCGGCGGATTCGCCGCCGCCCTGGCCGGGCAATTCACCAAAGTTGAACTCGCCGTCCTTGAGCTTGCCGACGCGGGTCAGGCGATCGCCGAGGGCGTTGAGGCGGTTGGCCTGGGCCTGAAGCTCGCCTACGCGGGCTGCGATGGCGTTGACCTCGCGCTGGGCTTCTTCGCGCGCCTGCACCAGGTCCTGGGCCTGCGCGTCGAGCTGGGCCTGCATCCGGGCGATTTCCTCGAGGGCCGCGCCGTTCGCGCCGCGCGTGAGGTAACCCGCTCCGAAGGCCGTCGCCAGCACCAGAAAGATGGCGCCGAGAGCGATACCCGCCACTTTCGGTTGATCGAACGCCAATTTTTTTGGCGTCCGAAGGAAATTTGCTGCGATGATGACATTCATCATGTCTGAACCACCTAAAACCCGCGTCCGCGGCACAACAACGTCCTCTGCCCTGCCCCCGCTGGCGCTTGATGCGCTGGCTGGTTCCGGGCTGTCGAACGTGATCGCGCGTGCCAAATGGCTGGCCACGCTTGATCCCTTGCTGCGCCAGAGTCTCCCCGCCACCTTGGCAGACCAATGCAAACTGGCCAACGTGGATGACAAGCACTTGGTATTTCTGGTGAGCGCACCGGTCTGGAAAGCCAAGCTGCGGCTGCATGCCGACGCCCTGTTGGACGCGGCGGCCGCGGCCGGCCTGACGGCCCGGACGCTCGTGGTGAAAGTTTCCTCTCCGGTGACACCCGCCCCCACGGGGACCGGTCCAGCCAGGACGCTTTCCGAGGCAGTCCGCGATTCACTGCGAGCCACCGCCCAATCGGTCTCGGATCCGGAACTTCGGGCACAGCTTCTGCGGCTGGCCTCGTCGTCCCGGTCGGGTACCGACGGGGCATGATGCCCCGGCTGTCCGGGCCAAGTCGTTAACGGTTCGTTAAACAGAGGTCAGTAACCGTGACCGGTGTCTCATTCCGCTATCGCGAAATGCGAGGCCCTTCTCACACCGCTTGGGCGGGATGGGCGTAGGAAATCGGCGCGAGGGCCGGATCCTCGAAGGTGACCTCTTCCCAGGCCGAGGTGTCGGCCAGAAGGGTCCGAAGCAGCTGGTTGTTGAGCGCGTGACCGGATTTGTAGCCGTAAAAGGCTCCGATCAGGCTGTGGCCCAACAGGTAGAGATCGCCGATCGCATCGAGGATCTTGTGCTTCACGAACTCGTCCTCGTAGCGCAGGCCGTCTTCGTTGAGCACCCGGTAGTCGTCGAGCACGATGGCGTTGTCCATCGAACCACCCAGCGCCAGGTTGCGCTCGCGCAGGAACTCGATGTCCTTCATGAAGCCGAAGGTGCGCGCCCGGCTAACTTCTTTGACGAAGGAAGTGGTCGAGAAATCGATCTCGGTGCTGGACGTGGACTTGTTGAAGATCGGGTGCTGGAAATCAATGGTGAAGCCCACCTTGAAGCCTTCGAACGGCTCGAAGCGGGCCCACTTGTCGCCGTCCTCGACCTTGATCGGCTTGAGGATGCGGATGAAACGCTTGGCCTTGGCCTGTTCTTCGATGCCCGCGGACTGCAGCAGGAACACGAAAGGACCGGCGGAGCCGTCCATGATCGGCACTTCCGCGGTGGACAGGTCCACGTAGGCATTATCGATACCCAGCCCGGCCATGGCCGACAGCAGGTGCTCGATGGTCATTACCCGGGTGCTGCCTTCGACCAGCGCCGTGCACAGGCTGGTGTCGCCGACCTTTTCGGCCTTGGCGTGGATCTCCACCGGGATATCGAAGTCAACGCGCCGGAAAACGATGCCGGTATCGGGCGCAGCCGGACGCAAGGTCATGTAGACCTTCTCGCCGCTGTGCAGGCCGACGCCGGTGGCGCGGATGACGTTCTTTAGGGTTCTTTGTCTAATCATTTTTGTAGCGGTCTCCGGAAGGAGCGCGCAAAACCGACCGAACAATAACATAGGGCGCAATGAACGAAAACCTAACAATCGCCTGATCGTTCCGTCCGGGCAACGAATGCCATACGAATCAATAATTTAATCTCACAGCAACCACAGCAGCTGATCGGGAAAAGGACCCGCCGGCAGAACCGGCGGGCCAAGGTTTCCTGACCCCCTGGGGACAGCAGGCCCAACCCCCGAAAGGCGGATTGGACCCTGACCGGACGCGGCCCTCCTGGCCGGCCGGCTGCGACCCGCACCGCGGCACCTGGTCGGGTGCCCGCCGCCGGGTCACCACACGAACTCAGTCGGCCTGGCGACGCAGGAAGGCCGGGATGTCGAGGTAGCTATGGTCGTTCGGCATTTCGGACAGGGCGCTGCTCGCACCCGCGGCCGGTTCACTCGAACGGCTGGCGCGCAGGCCCATGTGGGCGCCGGCCTGCACCGGAGCCGCTTTGACATTGGCCATCGCGTCGTAGTCCACCTGGCCGGTGCTGGCGTTGCGCACCAGCTTGACCGGGGCACGGTAGACCTCTTTCTCCGGCGTGCGCGGCGCAGCCTGGCGCACGGCGCCCCGGTTGAGACCGGTGGCCACGACGGTGACCCGCACCTCGTCCTTCATGTCCGGATCAAGCGAGGTGCCGATGACGACCGTGGCATCCTCGGACGCGAAGTCTTCGATGGTCCGGCCGATCTCGTCGAACTCGGCCATGGTGAAGTCCGGACCGGCCGTGATGTTGACCAGCACGCCGTTGGCACCCGACAGGTTGACCTCGTCCAGCAGCGGATTGGAGATCGCAGCCTCGGCGGCAGCCTGGGCGCGGTCGTCGCCGCGGGCGACGCCGGTGCCCATCATCGCCAGGCCCATTTCGGACATGACGGTACGGACGTCGGCGAAGTCAACGTTGATCAGGCCCGGGCTGACGATCAGGTCGGCGATGCCCTTCACGGCGCCCAGCAGCACGTCGTTGGCGGCGCGGAAGGCCTGCACCATGGTGGCCTGGCGGCCAAGCACGGTGATCAGCTTTTCGTTGGGGATGGTGATCAGCGAGTCACAGTGGTGGCTCAGCTCTTCGATACCCTTGAGCGCGACCTGCATGCGGCGGCGGCCTTCAAATGGGAAGGGCTTGGTGATGACGGCGACCGTCAGGATGCCCATCTCCTTGGCCAACTGCGCCACGACCGGGGCGGCGCCCGTGCCGGTGCCGCCACCCATGCCGGCGGTGATGAAGACCATGTCCGCGCCTTCCAGCGCTTCGACGATGCGCTCGCGGTCCTCGAGCGCGGCCTGGCGGCCGACCTCGGGGTTGGCGCCGGCGCCCAGGCCTTTGGTCACGTTGCCGCCGAGCTGCAGCTGAATTTTCGCGCCGCACTGTTTGATGGCCTGCGAATCGGTGTTGGCGGTGATGAACTCAACGCCCTCCACGCCCGCATTCACCATGTGCGCCACGGCGTTACCGCCGCCGCCGCCCACGCCAATGACCTTGATTACTGCATTGGGTGCCAACTTTTCGATCAATTCAAAATGTGCCATGTCCGCGTCCTCCGTGATTCGAATCCAGGGGTTGTGTTTTCTTGTTCGCTGCTTGTTGTTGCGCTACTTCACCGACGTTGTTCAGAACTCACCTCGATACCAGTTCTTGAACTTCGTCCAAATCGTTCCCGCCTTGCCCGCCGACAGCGTCGGGCGACGCGGGTGTTCCAACTGGCTGCCCCAGAGCAGCAGCCCCACGCCGGTGGCGTGCACCGGGTTGCCTACCACTTCGCCCAAGCCGGAGACGTGCTGGGGGATACCCACCCGCACCGGCATGTGCAGCATTTCTTCGGCCAGCTCGACCACGCCTTCCATCCGCGAGGCACCGCCGGTGAGCACCAGGCCGGCGCGCACCAGCTCTTCGAAGCCGGAGCGACGCAGTTCGGCCTGCACCATCTCGAAGATTTCCTCGTAGCGGTTCTGCACCGCCTCGGCCAGGGCCTGCCGCGCCAGCCGCCGCGGAGGACGGTCGCCCACGCTCGGCACCTGGATCGATTCCTCGGCCGTTGCCAGCTGGGCCAGGGCGCAGGCGTAGCGCACCTTGATCTGCTCGGCTTCCGGCGTCGGGGTGCGCAGCAGGTGCGCGATGTCGTTGGTGACCTGGTCGCCAGCAATCGGCAGCGAGGCCGAATGCCTGATCGCGCCCTGCACGAACACCGCGATGTCGGTGGTGCCGGCGCCGATATCCACCAGCACCACGCCCAATTCCTTTTCGTCCGTGGTCAGCACCGCGGTGCTGGAGGCCAGCGAGCTCAGGATCAGGTCGTCCACCTGCAGGCCGCAGCGCTGCACGCACTTCATGACGTTGCTGGCGGCCGACTGGGCGCCCGTGACCAGGTGGGCGCGGACCTCGAGGCGCACGCCGCTCATCCCGACCGGATTGCGGATACCTTCCTGGGAATTGTCGACGATGTATTCCTGCGCGATGGCGTGCAGGATTTTCTGGTCGGCGGGAACGGCGACGGCCTTGGCCGCCTCCAGCACCCGGTCGAGATCGGCATAGGTCACTTCGCCGCCCGCCACCGGCACGATGCCGGGCGAGTTGCGGCACTGGGTGTGGCTGCCGGTGATCGAGGCGTAGACCGAACGGATCTCGCAGCCGGCCATCAGCTCGGCCTCTTCGATGGCGCGCTGGATGGACTGCACGGTGGACTCGATGTCCACCACCACGCCGCGCTTCATGCCGCGCGATTCGTGCGAGCCGATGCCAATGACCTCGATTTCCTGGCCGGGCGAGTACTCGCCCACCAGCGCAGTGATCTTGGAGGTGCCGATGTCGAGTCCGACGATCAGCGACTTGTCGCCTTTGCGGTTCATGCGTTTCCTTCCTGCGTGCGGTCGGCGGCGTCGCCACGCGACGCGCTTGTGTCGGCTTGGGCAGCCGGCGGCGGATCACCCCAGACCAGGGTGAAGCCGTTGGTGTATCGGAGGTCGGCGCGTACCAGTACGCGCGCGTCGTTCTCGCGCAGACGCGGCAGCAGCCGCGCGAAGCGGGCCAGCCTTGCCTGCGGATCACCGCGACCGGCTTCAACGCGGGTGCCGTCGTCAAGCTGAAGGCTCCAGCTGCCGCGCGGGCTCAGCTGCACGGAGGCCACCTTGGCACCCACCGTCAGAAACAGCGGGCGCGCCAGGCTGTGGAAGGACATCAGCTCACTGGCCCGGCCCTCGGGGCCTTCGAACAGCGGCAGGCCTTCGCCGGCGCCTTCCGGGGCCGCGAACAGCTTGCCGTCCTCGGACAGCAGGCGGCCGTCGGCCCAACGCGCCACCGGCGTGTGCTCGGTCAGGCTCACTTCCAGCCGATCGGGCCAGCGCTTGCGCACTTCCACCCGTTCAACCCAAGGCAGCGCCGCGACGGCATCGCGCACTTCAGCCAGATCCACGGCGAAGAAGCCACGCTGCACCTGCGGCAGCACGGCCTGGCGCACCGCAGCTTCGTCCACCTGCGCAAACTCGCCGGTGACGGCCAGGCTCCGCATCGGCCAACGCTCACCGGCGATCCAGCCGTTGAGCACGGCGTACACCGGCAGCGTCACCAGGGCGATCGCAAGGGTCCAGGCGATGATGCGCAGCAGGGCGTTCATGGGGCAACGTCCTCCTGCGCAAGGCTGGTTTCCAGTACGCGCCAGCACAGATCTTCGAAGCCGATGCCGACTTGGCCGGCGGCCTTGGGGACCAGCGAGTGGCTGGTCATGCCGGGCGCGGTGTTCACTTCGAGCAGGTAGTTGTTGCCCTCGGCGTCGCGCATCACGTCCACGCGACCCCAGCCGGTGCAGCCGGCCGCACGGAAAGCGACCAGCGCCAGCTCACGGATCGCGACCTCGGCCTCCGCTTCCAGGCCCGGGCACAGGTACTGCGTGTCTTCGGCCTGGTATTTGGCGTGGTAGTCGTAGTATTCGCCGGCGGGCACGATGCGGATGCTGGGCAAGGCGACGTCACCGAGGATGCCGACGGTGTATTCACCGCCCACCACCATCTGTTCCATCAGCAGCTCGCCGGGGTAGCGCGCGGCCAAGGCCACCGCGTCGGCAAGGCCGTCGGCGTCGAACACGCGCGATACGCCAACGCTGGAGCCTTCGCAGGACGGCTTGACGATCACGGGCAGGCCGATTTCACGGGCGGCCGCGCGCAGCACGTGTTCCGCGCTGCCCGCCGCGGCGGCGCCAGGCGACAAGCGCGCGTAGCGCGGGGTGGGCAGGCCCAGGGCCAGCCAGACCTGCTTGGTGCGGATCTTGTCCATGCCCAGGGCCGAACCGAGCACGCCCGAGCCCGTGTAGGGAACGCACAGCGCTTCGAGCAGTCCCTGCAGCGTGCCGTCCTCACCGCCGCCCTTGTTGCCGTGCAGGATGTTGAAGACGCGGTCGAAGCGCTTCGCGAGCAGGGCCTCGAGCAGGGCCGGAATGCCGTCCACCGCTTCGGCATCAATGCCGCGGGCGCGCAGCGCCTCGAGCACGTTGCGTCCGGACTCCAGCGACACCTCGCGCTCGGCGCTGGTGCCGCCCATCAGCACGGCGACGCGGCCGAAAGCCTTCGGGTCGGTGATGCGCGGGGACGGGATCGGCGTCATGCCTGGGGCTCCCCCTCGATGCCGTGCAGGGCCAGGTCGGCGGCCACATGGCCGATGTCGCCGGCGCCCATCATCAGCAGCAGGTCGCCGTCGGCGAGCATGTCGGCGAGCACCGCCGGCAGGTCGCGGGCAGTGCCGGCCACGACCGGATCAATGCGACCGCGGGCCCGGATGGCGCGCGCCAGCGACTTGGCATCGGCGCCGACGATATGCGCCTCGCCTGCCGGATAGACCTCGGTCAGCACCACGGCATCGGCGCTCGAAAGCACCGCCGAGAATTCGTCGAACAGATCGCGCGTCCGGCTATAGCGATGCGGCTGGAAGGCCACCACCAGGCGCCGATCCGGCCAGCCGCCGCGAGCCGCCGCGAAGACCGCTTCCAGCTCCTTGGGGTGGTGGCCGTAGTCATCCACCAGCAGCGCCTTGCCGCGACCGAAGTCGAGTTCACCTTTGAGGTTGAAACGGCGACCGATGCCCTGGAATTTCTCGAGTGCTGCCGCGATCGCTTCCGGCTCGACGCCCAGCTGCCAGCCGATCGCGGCCGCCGCCAAGGCATTGAGCACGTTGTGGCGCCCCGGCAAATTCAAGGTGACGGCCTGCGGCGCGCTCTCGGGCAGGTGCAGGGTGAAGCGCATGCAGCCGCCGTCCTGGCTCAGGTCGCGGGCGTAGACGTCGGCGGGCTGGTCGATACCGTAGGTGACCAAGTGCCGCGGCGTTTCGGCCGCCAGCGCCGCCACCTCGGCGTCATCCACGCACAGCACCGCCAGCCCGTAGAACGGCAGGCGGTGCAGGAACTCATTGAATGCAGCCTTCACCCGCTCGAAGTCACCCCCGTAGTTCTCGAGGTGATCGGCATCAATATTGGTCACCACGGCCACCAGCGGGTTGAGCCGCAGGAAGCTGCCGTCGCTTTCATCGGCCTCGGCCACCAGCCACTGACCGCCGCCCAGGCGCGCGTTGGCGCCGGCCGAAAGCAGCTGGCCACCGATCACGAAGGTCGGGTCCAGCCCGCCCTCACTCAGGACGCTGGCCACCAGCGAGGTGGTCGTGGTCTTGCCGTGCGTGCCGGCGATGGCGATGCCGCGCTTGAAGCGCATCAGCTCGGCCAGCATCTCGGCGCGCGGCACCACCGGGATGCGGGCATCGCGCGCCGCAACCAGCTCGACGTTGTCAGCCCGGATCGCGCTCGACACCACCACCACGTCGGCACCGGCAACCTGGCCGGAGGCATGGCCGCGATGGACCACGGCGCCCATCGCCAGCAGGCGACGGGTCGCGACAGAATCCGCCTGGTCCGAGCCCGATATCTGATAGCCCAGGGTCACCAGCACCTCGGCGATGCCGCTCATGCCGACGCCGCCGATGCCGATGAAATGCACGCGCGGGAAGGCGCGGGCCAGGTCACCGGTTTGCTGCAGACGACGACGATTCACGCCCGGGCCTCCTGCAGCACGAGGTCGGCGACGCGCTCGGCGGCATCCGGCCGGGCCGCGGCGCGCGCCGCTTCCGCCATGGCCAGGCGCGCGGGCGCGTCCACCAACAGCGCCGAAAGCGCATCGAGCAGGCGCGGCCCGAACGCTTCGCCTTCAGGCAAGAGGCGCGCCGCGCCACGTTCGACCAGGTATTCAGCGTTGCGGGTCTGGTGGTCATCCACGGCTTTCGGGAAAGGCACCAGCAGCGAGCCAACCCCGGCCGCGCACAGTTCGGCCAGCGTCAGCGCGCCCGCACGGCACACGACCAGATCGGCCCAGGCATAGGCCGCGGCCATGTCGGCGATGAAGGGTTCCACGCTCGCCGCCACGCCAGCCCGTGCGTAAACCGCACGCGACGCATCGGCATGACGCTCGCCGCACTGGTGGCGGACGCTGGGACGCTGCGCTTCAGGCAGCCGTTCCAGCAGCTTCGGCAGCGCCGTGTTGAGCGCATGCGCGCCCTGGCTGCCGCCCAACACCAGCAAGCGAACGGGGCCCGATCGCCCGGCAAAACGTTGCGCCGGCGGCGGCAGGGCGGCGATGGCCGGACGCACCGGATTGCCGACATCGACGGTGTCGCGTCCCGGGAAGCTGCCGGGGAAACCGCAGAGCACCCGACGCGCAACGCGTGCCAGCACGCGATTGGTCAGCCCAGGTGCGCGATTCTGTTCGTGCACCAGCAGCGGACGGCGCAGCAGCCAGGCGCAAATTCCGCCCGGGCCGGCCGCGTAGCCGCCGAAGCTGACCACGGCGCGCGGACGCACGCGGCGCAAGATGGCCAGCGCCTGCAGGCAGCCGCGCAGCAGCACGAAGGGCGCTTTGAGCAGGGTCATGGCGCCCTTGCCGCGCAGGCCGCCGATGGCGATGGTCTCGATTCGCAGACCGGCCTGCGGAACCAGCCGCGTTTCCATGCCGCCGGCCGCACCGAGCCAAAGCACCGGCACATCGCGCGACTGCAGCGCCTGGGCCACGGCCAGACCCGGGAAAATGTGGCCACCAGTGCCACCGGCCAGGATCAGCACGGGCCCGCTCATGCCACGGCTCCGAACTTGGGTTCAATGCGCTGGCGTGAGCCACGTGCACCCATCGCCGGAGCCAGCGCCGCCGGAGACTGCGTCGGCAGCGCGGCGTCCAGGCTCGGCTCACCAGACTCTGGCAGGCCGTCGCCGCTGCGCAGGCGCGCGACCTGGCGCTCGGCGCGGTCCAGCTCATAGCTCACCCGCAGCAGCAGGCCGATCGCCACGCAGGTGACCAGCACGCTGGAGCCGCCCGAGGAAATCAAGGGCAGCGTCAGCCCCTTGGTCGGCAGCAGCCCGAGGTTCACGCCGATCGAGACGAAGGACTGCAGGCTGACCCACAGGCCGACGCCGAAAGCACAGAAGCCGGCGAAGTGGCGGCGCATGTTGACGGCGCGCAGGCCGATATTGAACGCACGCCAGGTAAACGCCGCGAACAGGGCAATGATGCCGAAGGAGCCGACGAAGCCCAGCTCTTCGGCCGTGACCGAGAAGATGAAGTCGGTGTGCGCCTCGGGCAGGTAGAACAGCTTTTGGATGCTGCCGCCCAGGCCAACGCCGAACCATTCGCCGCGACCGATCGCGATCAGGGCCTGGGTCAACTGGAAGCCGTCGTTGAAGGGATCCGCCCAAGGGTCGCGGAATGAGGTCAGGCGGCGCACGCGGTAGGGCTCGGCGATTGCCACGATCGCCAGCAGCGGCAAAGCCACCAGCGCAGGAATGACCAGGTTTCGGATACGGGCGCCGCCCAGCCAGACCATGCCGCCAGTAATCGCGAGCACCAGTGCCGCGGAGCCGAAGTCCGGCTGCAACAAGAGCAGCACGACGATGACGCCGGCCACGGCCAATGGCTTGATCAGCGCCATCCACTGCTGGGCGATTTCGTCCCGGTAGCGCACCAGGTAGCTGGCCAGCCAGATGATGAACATCAGCTTCACCGCTTCAACGGCCTGGAACTTCGACACGCCCAGGTTGAGCCAACGCTGCGCGCCATTCACCGTGTGGCCGATGCCGGGCAGGAACACCAGCAGCAGCATCAGGAAGCAAAGCGCCAGCAGCAGATGGCTGTATTTCTCGACGATCTTGAGCTCGACCTGCATCAGGGCCCAGGCCAGGCCGCAGCCCACGCCCAGGAACACCAGGTGGCGCACCAGGAAATGGAAGGGCCCGACGTTGAGGCCCTCCGCGATCGCAAGCGAGCTCGACGCGACCATGACCACGCCCAGGCCAATCAGGGCCAGCGTCAACAGCAGCAGCACCGGGTCGTAGCGCCCGGTAATGGCGTCGAGGCGGGTGGCCTGGTGGCTGCGGTCGGAGGCGTTCATCTCAGCGCACCTTCAGGGTCGCGAGACCCACGAGCACGAGCATCACGGAGATGATCCAGAAGCGCACGATCACGCGCGGCTCGGGCCAGCCTTTGAGCTCGAAGTGGTGGTGGATGGGCGCCATCCGGAACACGCGCTTGCCGGTGAGCTTGAAGCTGGCGACCTGGATCATCACCGACAGCGTCTCGACCACGAAGATGCCGCCCATCAGCACCAGGATCGCTTCCTGCCGCACGATCACCGCGATGGTGCCCAGCACGGCGCCCAGCGCCAACGCGCCGATGTCGCCCATGAAGACCATGGCCGGATAAGTGTTGAACCACAGGAAGCCCAGGCCAGCGCCGGCAATCGCCGCACAGACGATGGTGATCTCGCCCGCGCCCGGGATCGCCGGGATCTGCAGGTACTGCGAGAACACCGCGTTGCCCGAGGCATAGGCAAAGATGCCCAGCGCCGCCGCCACCAGAACGGTCGGCATGATCGCCAGCCCGTCGAGGCCGTCGGTCAGGTTCACCGCGTTCGAGAAGCCGACGATCCAGAAATAGGCAATCACCACGAACATGCCGCCCAGCGGGATCGCGAAGTCCTTGAGCAGCGGCAGGAACAGCGTGGTCGCGTTGGCGTTGTCGGCGGTGTAGTACAGGTAGAGGGCCGCGGCGAGGCCGAAGATCGACTGCAGCGCGTACTTGTGGCGCGACTTCAGACCGTTCGGGTCACGCTTGACGATCTTGATCCAGTCATCCAACCAGCCGATCGCGCCGAAAGCGATCATCACGGCCAGCAGCACCCAGACGTACTTGTTGCGCAGATCGGCCCACATCAGCGTCGCCAGCGACACGGTCAACAGAATCAGGGTGCCGCCCATGGTCGGCGTGCCGGCCTTGGCGAAGTGGCTCTGCGGACCATCGGTGCGGATCGGCTGGCCGCCCTTGAGCTGGGCCAGGCGTGCGATGACGCGCGGACCGAGCCAAAGCGACAGCAGCAGCGCCGTCAGCGCGCCCAGGATGGCGCGGAAGGTGATGTAGCCGAACAGCGGCGGCATCAGGCCCATTTCATTAAGCCAGCGGGCCAGTTCAAGAAGCATGGTCGGCGTCTCCCTGCCGGTCGGCGGCCAACAGCGCGGCCACCACTTTGTCCATCGCGCTCGAGCGCGAACCCTTGACCACGCAGCGCAGTCCCGCGCCGGCCGATTTGAGCGCCGGTGCCAGCGCCGCCACCAGCGCGGCCTGGTCGGTGAAGTGACTCGCGCCGTCGCCGAAGGCGCGGCTGGCGTTCGCGCTCAACTCCCCCACCGTCCACAGCCGCGCGATGCCGGCGCCGCGTGCGTGGGTGCCGATTTCCGCATGCATCAGCTCGGCACCAGTGCCCAGTTCTTTCATGTCGCCCAAAACCAGCCAGGCGTCGCCGCCGGCCTCGGCCAGTGCGGCAATGGCCGCGGCAACCGAGCCCGGATTGGCGTTGTAACTGTCGTCCACCAGCACGGCACCATTCGCGAGGGAATGCGGAATCTGCCGACCGGGAACCGGCGCTGCGCCTGTCAGGCCGGCGACCACGTCGGCCAGCGAGGCGCCGGCGCCCAGCGCCAGGGCCGTCGCCGCCAGGGCGTTCATGACGCTATGGCGACCCGCGAGCGGCAGCGCGACGTCGGCGTCACCCGCCGGCGTATGCAGACGGAAGCGCATGCCTCCGGACTGGGCCAGCAGCTGGCTGGCGCGGATATCGGCGTCGTTCTCGAGGCCGAAGCGCAGCACCCGGCGCGCGCCGATGCGCTGCATGAACCAGGGCGCGAACGCGTCGTCGGCATTTACTACCGCCACGCCATCGTCGGGCAGGGCTTCGTAGATCGCGCCCTTGGTCTCGGCGATGCCCAGCAGGCTGCCCATGCGCTCGAGATGGGCCGGCATCACGTTATTGACCAGTGACACCTGCGGCGGCGCGATCGAGGCCAGGTAGGCGATGTCGCCGGGCTGGCCAGCGCCCATTTCGTAGATGGCGAAGCGCGCATCTTCCGGCGCACTGAGCACGGCCAGCGGCAGGCCGATCTCGTTGTTGAAATTGCCCGGATTGGCGTAGGCGGCACCCGCGCGCGACAAGATACCCAGCAGCAGGGTCTTGACCGAAGTCTTGCCATTGCTGCCGGTAATGGCGATCACCACGGCCGCGCGGCCCTGCTGCATGCCGGCAGCGAGTTCGCCCAGCGCGTCCTGGGTGTCGGCACAGAGTACCTGCGGCAGCGCGCAGTCGACTTCGCGCTGCACCAGCAGGGCGGCGGCGCCGCGCTCAAGCGCCTGGGCGACGTGGGCGTGGCCGTCGTGCTGCTCGCCGCGCAGCGCGACAAACAAACCGCCAGCCGCCAGCGTGCGGCCGTCGGTGCTGACCGAGCTGATCTCGACATCGTCGCCGAGATGGCGGCCTTCGACCCAGCGTGCGACCTGGGACAGCATCACCGGCCTCATGAGCGGGCCTCCAGGCAGCGGCGCGCAATCTTGAGGTCGTCGAACGGATGCTTGATGCCCTGCACGTCCTGATACGGTTCGTGTCCCTTGCCCGCCACCAGCACGACATCACCGGCGCCGGCTTCGGCGATCGCTTCGGCGATGGCGTCGGCGCGATCACGCTGGATCCGCACGGCATCAGCACGAGTAAAGCCGGCCAGGATCCCGGCGACGATGGCATCGCCATCTTCGTTGCGGGGATTGTCGTCGGTGACGACGATGCGGTCGGCGCCGGCCTCGGCGATGGCGGCCATCTGCGGGCGCTTGCCGGCGTCGCGCTCGCCGCCGCAGCCGAACACGCAGGTCAGGTGGCCGGGGGTATGGGCGCGCAGGCTGGCCAGCGCCTGTTCCAGCGCGTCGGGGGTGTGGGCGTAATCCACCACCACCAGCGGCTGGCCATCGCGGCCGCCGACGCGGCTCATCCGGCCGTCCACCGGCGCCAGCCGGGGCAGCATCGCGGCGACCGCGGCCAGCGACCAGTCCAGGGCGCGCAGCGCGCCGGCGACCGCCAGCAGGTTGTCCACGTTGAAACGGCCCAGCAGCGGCGAGACCACGGCGATTCGTTCCCTGCCTTCCACCAAATCGAAACGCAGGCCTTCCGGCGCCAGCGAGACCTGCTCGGCGCGCAGGCTGGCGTCGGCGTGGCCGCGCGAGCTCAGGCCGATCCGGCGCGCAGCGGCGGGCGCGCGATCCAACAGCCCGCGGCCGAACGCGTCGTCGAGGTTCACCACCACGGCCTGCAGGCTGGGCCATGCGAACAGACGTGCTTTGGCGGCACCGTAGGCGTCCATGCTGCCGTGGAAGTCGAGATGGTCGCGCGTGAGGTTGGTGAACACGGCGATGCGGAAGGCGACGGCATCGACGCGCCCCTGCTCAAGCGCATGCGAGGACACTTCCATCGCCACGTGACTGGCGCCGGCATCGCGCATTTCCGCCAGCAGTCGATGCACGGCGATGACGTCGGGCGTGGTGCGTTCGCCGGCCACCAGTTGGCCATGCAGGCCGGCGCCGAGCGTGCCGATGCTGCCGGCCACGCCGCCGCCCAGGGTCAGCGCCTGCGCCAACAGCTGCACGGTCGAGGTCTTGCCGTTGGTGCCGGTGACGCCGGCCACGGCCAGGCTGCGCGAGGGCGCGCCGTAGAAACGGTCCGCCAGTTCGCCCTGGCGCGCGCGAAGGCCGGGTACGGCCACCGCGCGATCGCTCAACGGCTCACCGGCGGCCGCCGGCGGTTCAAACAAAATGACGCTGGCGCCGGCAGCACGCGCCTGGGCCGCATGGCGCAGGCCATGGGTGCTGGCACCGGCCAGCGCAATGAAGGCGTCGCCCGCGCGCAGCGCACGCGTGTCGGCCGTCAGGCCAGCCAGCATGGGATTGAAGCCGGCCGGCAGCACCGGCTCGCCCTGCAGCAGATCGTGCAGCGACATGGCGCGGCTCATCGCAGCGCTCCCGCAGCTTCGGGTGGGACGGCTGCACTCGCGGGTGCCGGCGGCTTGTTGCGGGCCTGCTCGGCGAACCACTGCTCGATATTGTCCGGCGGCACGTCCATCAGGCGCAGCGCGCCGTCCATCACGTGGTGGAAGATCGGGGCGGACACGGCGCCGCCGCCGTACTCTTCGCCCTGCGGATCATGGATGACGACCGCCATCGCGAAACGCGGGTTGCTGGCCGGCACCAGGCCGACGAACACGGCGGCGTAGCGCTTGGCGGCATAGCCGCCGCCGCTGGCCTTGCGCGAGGTGCCGGTTTTTCCGGCAACCCGGTAGCCCAGCACCGCGGCCCGACGCGCGGTGCCTTCGGGGCCGGTGACCGTTTCCATCATCTGCATCAGCTGCGCAGCGATGGCCGGATCAACGACCTGCTCGCTTGGCTTGTTCGCACCCTTGACGAAGGTGGATTCGTTCAGGCGTCCGCCGTTGCCGATCGCGGCATAGGCACGCGCCAGCTGGAGCGGTGTCACCGACAGGCCATAGCCGTAGCTGATGGTCGCCTTCTCGGCCGGACCCCAGGTGTTGGGCGGGCGCAGCACGCCCGACGACTCGCCCGGGAAACCACTGCCGCTGACCTGGCCCAGGCCCAGCCGGTGGTACATGTCGTACTGGTGCTCGTTGCTCAGCTGCTGCGCGACCAGGGTGGCGCCAACGTTCGAGCTCTTGGTCAGCACGCCGGTAAGCGTGAGCGTGCCGTAGTTGCGGAAGTCTCGGATCTGGTGGCCGCCGGCCAGGCTCATGTAGCCGGGGGCGGTCGCGATCAGGGTCTCGGGCGTGAACTTGCCGCTCTCGAGCGCCGCCGCGAAGGTCAGCGTCTTCATCACCGAGCCCGGCTCCACCACGTCGGTGACGGCACGGTTGCGCTGGGCATCGGTGGTGCTCGATTCACGCGCGTTCGGGTTATAGGACGGCTGGTTGACCATGGCGAGGATCTCGCCCGTCGGCACGTCCAGCACCACGATGGAGCCGGCGCTGGCGCCATGCTCGATCAGGGCGGACTTGAGTTCGCGGTAGGCCAGGTACTGGATGCGCCGATCAATGGTCAGCACCAGGTCACGGCCGGGCTCGGCCGCCCGGATCAGGTCAACATTCTCGACCACGCGACCGCGGCGGTCGCGGATCACCTGCTGCGAACCCTCGGTGCCGGTCAGCCAATCTTCGAACGCGAGCTCCAGGCCTTCCTGGCCATGGTCGTCGATGTTGGTGAAGCCCAGCACGTGCGCCATCACCTCGCCGTGCGGATAGAAGCGCCGGAACTCGCGCTGCGAATACACGCCGGGAATGCCGAGGTCGGTCACTTCCGCCGCCAGGTCGGGATTCATGTGCCGGCGCAGGTACAGGAACTCCTTGTGCGAACGCTGGGTAACCCGCTGCAGCAGCACGTCCCGCGGAATGCCCAGCGCATCGGCGAGCGCGGGCAGGCGATCGATATGCTGTAGCAGTTCCTGCGGATTGACCCACACCGATTCCACCGGCGACGACACCGCCAGCGGCTCGCCGTTGCGGTCGCTGATCATGCCGCGCGAGGTCGGGATCGGCACTTCGCGCAGGAAGCGGGCATCGCCCTGCTGCTGGTAGAACTCGGGACTGATCAGCTGCAGGTGCGCGGCGCGGGCCACCAGCACCAGGCTGAAGAGACCCATCACGACACTCACCGCAACCAGGCGGCGGCGGAGGCTGTAGCTGCTGCGCTGGACCTTCATGGCTGCAGCACCACGATGTCGGCATCGGTCGGATATTTCATGCCGATGCGGTTGCCGGCGACCTGTTCGATGCGATTGGCTTCAGACCAGGTGGCCTGCTCGAGCTGCAGGCGTCCAAAGTCGATATTGAGCTCGTCGCGCTCGTGTTCGAGCATGGTCAGCGAGATGTACGCCTGGCGATGCAGGTGACGCGAGTACACGACGGCGACCGCGCTAGCGAGCACGGCCACCACCAGCACCATCAGCGCGAACAGGCGCGGGTTCATGCCGACGGCTCCGGTGCATCCTGCGGCGCCGTGGCGAGTTTTTCGGCGATGCGCATCACCGCGCTGCGGGCGCGGGGATTGACCGCGGTTTCCGACGAATCGGCGCGCAGGGCGCCGGCCAGGTCGCGCAGGCGCGGCGTGAACGCCTGGACCATGGGCATGCGGCGATTGCCCGGGGGCGCCTTGGCATGGCGGGCGATGAACTGCTTGACGATGCGGTCTTCCAGCGAATGGAAGCTGATCACGACCAGGCGGCCGCCGGGCTTCAGGCGCTCCAGCGCCGCATCGAGGCCGCGCTCGAGATCCTCGAGCTCGCGATTGATGTAGATGCGGATGGCCTGGAAGCTGCGGGTGGCGGGATGGATCTTGCTGTCACCGCGACCGACCACCGAGGCGATCAACTCGGCCAACTGGGCGGTGCGCAGCAGCGGCGCTTCGTCGCGACGCGCCACGATGGTGCGGCCGATCTTGCGGCTCAGCTTTTCCTCGCCGTACTTCCAGAGCACGTCCGCGATCTCGCGCTCGTCGGCGCGCGCCAGCCAGTTGGCCGCGCTTTCACCCGACTCCGGGTCCATGCGCATGTCGAGCGGGCCGTCCTTGGAGAAGCTGAAGCCGCGCTCGGCGACGTCGAGCTGCGGCGAGGACACGCCCAGGTCCATGAACACGCCGTCGAGACCCGCGCTGGCTTCATCCCAGCCATCCAGGCCGGCGAAGGAGCCGCGGCGGACGCGGACGCGCGCATCCGCGCTGGCAAGCGCGTGGGCGGCAACGATCGCTTCCGGGTCCTTGTCCATCACCAACAGCCGTCCATCCGGCCCGAGCCGGTCGAGCACGCCGCGTGCGTGGCCACCACGCCCGAAGGTGCCATCCAGATACCAGCCATCCCTGAGCACACGCAGCCCGTCCAGGGCCTGCACGAACATCACCGGGAGATGGCTGGGCTGCGTGGATTCCCGCACCCCGGCCATGCCCGTCACAGCCTCAGGTCGAGCATGTCCTCGCTGATCTCGTCTTCACCAATGGTTTGACGGATCTGCGCGAGGTGCGCCTGCTCGCTCCACAATTCAAACTTGCCGCCCATGCCCAGCAGCACCGCTTTCTTTTCGATCGCCGCCGCATTGCGATGGCTCGCCGGCAGAAGCAGGCGGCCGTTGCCGTCGGGCTCAACCACGGTGGCGGCACCGACCAGCTTGAGCTGCAGGTTGCGGTGCACGCGCTTGGCGTTGGGCAGGGCGTTGACCTGGTCGCGAACCTTTTCCCAGGACGCTTCCGGGTACAGCCACAGACAGCCGGCTTCGTAGGGGTTGTAGGTGACCACCAGGCGATTGGCGCAGGCGCGCGCGACCTGGTCCCGGTAGGCGGTGGGAATCGCCAGACGGCCCTTGTCGTCGATCGTGATTGCGGTTTCGCCCTGGAACATCAGTTCAGATCAGCCTTTATCCACCGAAACCCACGAAAAACCCGGATTTCCCTCGGAAGCCCACGTTAGTCCTGCCCCCGGGGGCTGTCAAGGATAAAGACGGGGCAATTTCGCTAGGCGGATCAAGACTTTGCGCGAAACTTGAGAGTCTTGTTTAAGAACTGTTTCGCAAGTGTTGTTTCACATGGATTTGATCAGAAGATGTGATCGGGTCCACGAAATGACGGGAGCGCCGGGCCGACGCGACAGCAGCGCCCGCTCCGGCCGGAGGCCAGGGGCAACTGCGCAAACGGGGTGGAACGGGAGAGGAAAGTGGCGGAGCCGGTCGTTAAGCCGGGTTCTGTCGTGGACAGTCATTCCTCTGGGACCTGCGTCACCGCAGGCCTCAAGCAACCAACCCGGGTGCGGCACGAGCCATGCCATAGCACCCCTATTTGGTCTTGCTCCGGGTGGGGTTTGCCGTGCCCCGAGGCGTTGTCCCCTCGGGCGGTGGGCTCTTACCCCACCGTTTCGCCCTTACCACGCACCCTTGCGGGCCGTTCGGCGGTTTATTTTCTGTTGCACTTTCCGTCGGCTCACGCCGCCCAGGCGTTACCTGGCACCCTGCTCTATGGAGCCCGGACTTTCCTCGGCGCATTGCTGCGACGCGACTGCCTTGACCGACTCCGCCGGGGCGGATTGTCGCACGCCGGGGGCGGCCGCGCCGGAATCAGGCCTCGCCGCCGTACAGGGACTTGCGCGGCGCCCCACTGAGGTCGGCCGCCAGCTTCGCCGCCACCGAGGGCTTGAGGTGTTCCGCCAGCTTGGCGTAAAGCCGCTGCCCTTCGATCAACCTGGCCGCCGTATCGTCCTCGCAGCCTCGGACGACGAGCACGAACTCGCCTTTGCGCTGGTTGTCGTCGGCGGCGACCTTGCCCGCGATCACGTCGAGGCTGTCGCCAAGCACGGTCTCGAACAATTTCGTCAGCTCGCGTCCGAGAACCGCTTCCCGATCGCCGCCGAAAGCCGCCACCAGGTCTGCGAGACTGTCCTGGATGCGGTGCGAACTTTCGTAGAAGACCAGGGTGCGGGTTTCCCGTGCCAGCGCCGCCAGCCGCTCACGCCGGGCGGACGCTTTCGCCGGCAGGAAGCCTTCGAAGCAGAAGCGGTCGCTCGGGATGCCGGCCACCGACAGCGCGGCAATCGCGGCGCAGGCGCCGGGGACAGGACTGACGGCCAGCCCCGCCGCACGCACCTCGCGCACCAGCCGGTAGCCGGGATCGCTGACCAGCGGCGTGCCGGCATCGGACACCAGGGCCAGCCGCTCGCCGTTGCGCAGGCGTTCGACCAGCTTCCAGGCGATCTCACCTTCATTGTGTTCATGCAGCGCCAGCAGCGGGCGCTCGATGCCCAGCGCCACCAGCATCTGCCGGGTGTGCCGGGTGTCCTCGGCGCAGATCGCGTCCACCGAGGCCAGCACCTCGCGCGCCCGCGCGCTCAGGTCGCCGAGGTTGCCGATCGGCGTGGCCACCACGTAAAGCGTTCCTGCCTGGGTCGTCGCCATGACCGCGCCCTCCTTGTGCACCGGGGTATCATCTTAGCGGCATCATCCTCCCGGACCCCGACCATGCTGCGATCTGCTTCCCTGCTGTTGGCGCTTGCCCTGCTTTCCGGCTGCGCCAGCGTCACCGTTTCGCCCTCCTCCCCGGTGGCAGGCGAACCGGCCGCCACTCCCGCGGCCAGGCTGGCCGCCGACGGCCAGCATCGCGAGGCTGCGCGGGCCTACGCCGCCGAGGCAGGCGATGCACGCGGCAGCGCCCGTGACCGCAGTTGGCTCTATGCCGCCGACCAGTACCTGCTGGCCGGCGACGCGTCGGCCGCCGAACAGGCCCTGACCTTGGCCAATGCGCGGCGGCTCGAGGGTCGCGACTTACTGCTTCACGCCTTGGTGAGCGCACAGTTGGATGTCGCGGCCGGACGCCACGCGGCCGGCCTGGCCCGGCTGGCGCAGCCGCGTGAATCGGTCCCCGACCGCCTGCGCATTCGCTGGCACAGCACGCGCGCTGACGCACTGGCGGCCACCGGGCGCAGCTTCGACGCCGCCGGCGAGCGCGCCTGGATGCATGATTCGCTGGACCGCGCCGAGCGCATCGACAACCTGCGCCGCATCGACGAACTTCTGCGCACCCTGCCCGACGCCAGCCTGGTCGCCGGCAGCACGGCGCTTGCGGTGGGCCATCCGCTGTACCGATATGCCGGCCGCGCCCTGACCCAGCGCGGGCTGCCGCTGCCGCGCCCCTACGACCGCAGCGTCTCGGCACCCGGCATGGAGAGCCTGCCCCCCGCCGAACCGGATGGCTATCGTCCGCCCGAGCGCCTCGCCGCCCTGCTGCCGCTCAGCGGTTCGCTCGCGCCGGCGGGCCAGAGCGTGCGCGACGGCCTGCTGGCCGGCTACTACGGCGAAATGCGCCGACGTCCGGAACTACGTTTCTACGACACCGCCGGCCCCGAAGGCGTGCGTGGTGCGCTGACGCAGGCACAGGCCGATGGCGCCCAGATGATCGTCGGCCCGCTGGGCCGCGACCAAGTGGATGCCATCTTCAGCCTGCCGGAGCTGGACCTGCCGGTGGTCGCGCTCAATCGCGGCGGTATTGCGCCGCCGCCGGGCAGCACCACGTTCGCGCTGGCGCCGGAAGACGAAGGCGTTGCGGCCGCCGAGCGCCTGCTCGATCGCGGCTTGCGCCGCATCCTGGTCGTGACCCAGGCCGACGAAAGCGCGAACCGCGCGCTGCTCGCCTTCCGCGAGCGACTGATTGCCGGCGGCGGCGACATCATCGGTGAGGTCGTGGTCAGCGACGGCAACCCCGACTATGTGCCGGCGCTGCAGCAGGCGCTGGGCGGCACCCGGCCGGATGGCGTGTTCCAGCCGCTGCG
Organism: Arenimonas alkanexedens; assembly: GCF_054781355.1. Taxonomy (NCBI): domain Bacteria; kingdom Pseudomonadati; phylum Pseudomonadota; class Gammaproteobacteria; order Lysobacterales; family Lysobacteraceae; genus Arenimonas; species Arenimonas alkanexedens. The sequence continues at coordinate 350,177 of NZ_BAAGUO010000001.1, read as the reverse complement.
CGCGGCCCAGGCGCGCCTGTTGGCCAGCCAGATGGACACCGCGGGACTGCTGGGCGTGCCGCGCGTCGCCACCTCACTGATCCTGGCTGGCGCCAACCTGCGCATGGACGTCGAGCTCGACGGCATCGAATACCCGGAACTGCCCTGGCTGCTGGGCCTGCGCGGCGGCATGCCCGACGCCGAGTCCCTGGGCCGCAGCCTGCCCAGCGCCCAGGGCGGCGGCAGCCGACTCTTCGCCTTCGGCATGGACGCTTGGAAGTTGGCGGCTTATGCCGACCTGCTCGCGCGCGACCCCGCGGCCGAAGTCCGCGGCGCTACCGGCGAACTGCAGGTCGACGGCTTCGGCCTGGTGCAGCGTCGCCCGGCTTGGGCCGTATTCAGTGGCGGCCGCTCGCGCCCGGCGCTGGACGGTGCGCTGCTCCCCGATGCCGGCACGCCCTGACCGGCAAGTCCTGGGCGCCGCGGCCGAAGCCGCGGCACTGCAGCACCTCGAAGCCGCCGGCCTCCGCCTGCTGGCCCGCAATGCCCGCTTCAAGGTGGGCGAACTCGACCTGGTGATGCGCGACGGCGACACCGTCGTGTTCGTCGAGGTGCGCCTGCGCAACGCCAGCCGCTTCGGCGACGGCTTCGATTCCGTGGACCGCCGCAAGCGCCAGCGCATGGTGCGCGCGGCCCAGGCCTGGTTGGCGGGCCGCCCGGCGCTGGCGAACCAGCCCTGCCGGCTGGACGTGGTGTCGGTGCGAAGTGCGGGGCTTCGTTTGTCGCTTGACTGGTGCCAAGCCGCCTTCTCGTCCGGAGACTGACTGCAAGTGGCCGGCACAGCGCTAACCTTCCTCGGCGCCCGGACCATTGCAACTGCAACTGGACCACCTTAACTGTCAGCCTTGGTGATCCTGGCCAATCCCCTCTCTAGTCACCAGCAGCGCTGGTTAATAGGAAAAAATAGCGGCAAAAAGCACTCTCGCCACCATTGTGCGAACCTCCGTGGAAAGGCATTCTCCGACCCTATTCCAGTGCCGACTCGGGCAGCTGGCGTCGAGACAGGGAGACCAGATCGTGAGGCACATCGGCAGCAGCGCGCTCGGGATCAAGCCGGAGGTTGGTACGCCATGACCGACAGGTTTCTCACTTCAAGCGCCGCAATAGAAAGCCTGAAAGCGCCAGAGAGTGGCGGGGTCGAACAGTGGGTTTCCTGCCACGAAAGCGATGGTTTTAGGTTTATTTCTTGGATCCGAATTGTTCAAGAGAAAACGTCGTCACCCGGAAAGTGGACTGTTTACCAAAAGACGAGCCTCGACGTAGGAAACGAGGATTTCATTGATCTCGATGAGTTTGAGGAAGTGGGCGACCCAGACGAACCAGAAGGCAAGAGATACCTATGTGATTCTGTAGAGCAGGCCCTATCGCTTGCATCCTCTCTTGGCGCAGATCAGGGTCGCTATGTTGGCTACGGTGAACTTCAGTTCGTCTATCGCGATTTTTTCCTCGCAAACGGTCCTCCGAAGAGGGGGGCGGAGGACTGGTTCAGGTAGGCCGACAGCGCCGTGAAGCCCTGCGAGTCTGAGGTGCTGTCACATCCTCGGATTGCGGCGGCGTGCCATCGAACTTTTCAGTGCGGCGGTCGTTCAGGCCAATGAGAGCGTCAGGACCGAATTGAGTGGGGTAGACGTGGCAATCTCACGGCCATCGGGCAACTGAGTCACGCTAGAATTCAGACATGGCCGGAGCCGAGTCGTCCAACTTCCTCGACACCCTTTCGCGAATTCTTGGCGAGCACGGGCTACTTTTGGATCCGTCGGAACGGCTGGCCTACGGCTACGACAACTCACGCCGGCACGGCTTGCCGCTGGCGGTGGCACTGCCAACCACGGCGGCGCAGGTGCAGGCCATCGTGCGGCTGTGCCGCGCGAACAAGCTGCCGATCGTTGCCCGTGGGCGCGGGACCAACACCACAGGCGCCAGCGTGCCGGGCGAAGATGCGCTGGTGCTGTCCTTCGAGCGGATGAACCGGGTGCTGGACATACGGCCCGGCGATCGCGTCGCCGTGGTGGAGCCGGGACTGCTCAACGGCGACTTGCAGGCGGCGCTGGCGCCGCACGGCCTGTTCTGGCCGCCTGACCCGACCAGCGCCGGCTTCTGCAGCATTGGCGGCAACCTGGCCTGCAATGCCGGCGGCCCGCGCGCGGTGAAGTACGGCGCGACGCGCGACAACGTGCTCGCGCTCACCGCCGTCACCGGCAGCGGTGAGCTCGTGCACTTCGGCGCAGGCACCACCAAGGGCGCCAGTGGCTACGACCTGTCGCGCCTGTTGATCGGCTCCGAAGGCACGTTGGGCCTGATCGTCGAGGCGACGCTGAAGTTGACGCCCGTCGCGTCACATCGCCGCGCCCTGCGCGCGCTGTACGCCGATGTCGAAAGCGCCGCAGCCGCGGTGGCGCGACTGATGTCGCAGCCGGTGACGCCCTCGATGCTTGAATTCATGGACGGCGACTGTGTGCGCCTGGCGCGCGAGGTCGGTGGCGCCGACCTGCCGCCGGCCGGGGCGTTGCTGATGATCGAAGCCGACGGCGAGGACGCGGTGCTCGACGCCGCCGTCGCCGCGCTGACCGCCGCCGCCCGCGGCCCCGGCTGCCTGGACGTGGCCAGCGCGCCGGACGAGGCGGCGCGCGAAAAGCTCTGGGCCGCCCGCAAAGTGCTGTCCCCTGCCCTGCGCACGCTGGCGCCGGGAAAGATCAACGAAGACGTCGTGGTGCCGGTATCGCGCATCCCCGAACTGGTGGCGGCAGTGCGCGCGGCCGCCGCCGCGCAGCAGCTGAGCATCGTCAGCTTCGGCCATGCCGGCAACGGCAACCTGCACGTCAATATCCTCTACGACCCTGCTGATACGGATCAGGCGGCCCGCGCCGACGCTGCGCTGGAAGCGGTATTCGACGCCGTGATCGCCCTCGGCGGACAAGTCTCCGGCGAGCACGGCATCGGCCTGGTGAAACGCGAGCTGTTGGTCCGTTCGCTGACGCCGGCCACGGTCGGCCTGATGCGCGCCATCAAGTCGCAGTTTGATCCCGACGGAATATTGAATCCGGGCAAGGTGCTGCCGCCGGTCTAGTCCGGGGCCGGGCGAGACCGACGTCCGATACGCGGGTCAGCGATCGGAGCACTCGGCCGCCAGGCGTGAGGCTTCGGCCGAGGCCGCCTGGGCCACCTGCCAAATCGCGTCGCGCGCCAGCCACCCGCCCACCAGCAACACCAGTACCGAACCCACCAGCAGCACGCGCCGGCGCACCAGATTGCCTGTGCTTTGCATGTTTCCTCTCCTCGTGGTCGACCCGGGCGGATCCGGCGACCCCGCCAGGGGCCACCGGACCCTGCCCCGGGTCAGTGGTTGTTGTTGAAGTGGATGATGGCGCCGACGACGGCGCCGACCGGCGAGATCAGGCCGCCAATCGTGGCCTCCTTTGACGCCAGGCCGTGCAGCACCTTGCCGAGACCGTCGCCAATGGTTCCCGCGACCGAGCCATCGCCGCCGCTGCCGCTGCCGCCCGGCTCACCATCGCCACCGGCCACCTGTGCACAGGCCTTCATGTTGAGAATGTCCATGGTCGTCTCCTTAGGGATTGCCGCATTCGGCGTCGAGGTCGGCCATTTCCAGCGCCGCCTCGGAGGCGACCTCGGCCAGGGCTTCGCGGTTGCTCCAGAGGAAGGTCGCCATCTTGATCAGGGCGCTGTTGCCGCCGCTGACCTGGGCCGTTTGCGAAGGGGTCATCACGTTCATGGGTGTCTCCCGGAATGCCTGCGGTTTGCAGGCGCCTCCATCACATCAGCGCGGCCGCGATCGCGATGCCGGCCGTCGCCGTCGCAGGGCGTCGGTCGAGGCTGCATCGGAAGGTAGCGACCTGCGTCATGCGGCAGCAGCAGTTACCGACGACATGTCCGCATTGCCCGATCAGCCGCGATGGCCAAGGCGATGTTTTCGCACGCAGATACCGCCGGGCCCATCGGCGACCGGATCAGAATCGGGTGAGAGTTTTCCGACGCCGGGCGTCAGCGCAGCAGGAAGGCCGCCAGCTGCAGCAGGCCCAGCGCCCACAGGCCCGCCAACGCGTCGTCGAACATCGCGCCGAAACCGCCGTGCAGCCGGCGATCCGCCCAGCCCACCGGCCAGGGTTTGGCGATGTCGAAAATCCGGAACAGCACGAACGCCGCCAGCACCCAGGGCCAGCCGGCCGGCAGCAGCAGCAGCGCGATCCACATGCCGATGTATTCGTCCCAGACCACCAGCGACGGATCTTCGATCCGGGTTTCGCGGATGGCCCAATGCGAGGCCCACACGCCGATGCCGAAGCCCACCGCCAGCACCGCCAGGTAGGCCGAAAGCGGGAGGTCGCGCAGGAAAAACCACCAGGGCAATAGCGCCGCCAGGCTACCTACGGTGCCGGGCGCACGCGGCGCGAATCCCGCGCCAAAGCCAGCGGCAATCCAGCCCAGCGGATGCTTCATCAGGCGCCGGCGCGTACCTATGGGGAGGACAGCCATCAGTGAACTCCCTGGAAATGCTGGAAGCCAGCCTGCGCCGGCGTGTAAGCCTCGCCTTCCGGCGTGATGAAGGCCAGGCCCGGGTCCGCCAGCACTTGACCGATCACGCTCGCACCGAGCCCGCAGGCCGCCAGCGCCTGCTCGATCGCAAACGCCACCGAGGCCGGGGCGGTGAAGCAGAGCTCGTAGTCATCGCCGCCGGAAAGCTGCAGCGGCCAGCGCTGGGCTTCATCGAAGTGGTCGGCCAAGGTGCGCGAGGTAGGCAGCCGGCCCAGGTCGATCCGCGCGCCAAAGCCGCTGGCACGCAGCACGTGGCCGAGGTCGGCGGCCAGGCCATCGCTCAGGTCAATGCCAGCGGTAGCCAGCTCGCGCAGCGCCAGCCCGGCCGACACCCGCGGCGTCGGGCGGTCGAGTCGATATCGCAGCTTGGCCGAGAAAGGTCCGCCCGCGCGCCACTGCGCCAGCGCACCGGCCGCGTCGCCCAGGGTGCCGGTGACCCAGATCTCGTCGCCGTCCCGCGCGCCGTCGCGACGCAGGGCCTGGCCGGCCGGCACCAGGCCGTGGGCGGTGACCGTGATCGACAGCGGCCCGGAGGTGGTGTCGCCGCCGACCAGGCTGAGCTCGTGCTCATCGGCCAGCTCGAGGAATCCGTCGAGGAAACTGTCCACGAAATCGCCATCGGCGTCCGGCAGCGTCATCGCCAGCATGCACCAGGCCGGCGTGGCGGCCATCGCGGCCAGGTCGCTGAGGTTCACCGCCAAGGCTTTCCAGCCCAGGTCGGCGGCGCTGGTTCCGGGCGGAAAGTGCACGCCGGCCACCAGCGTATCGCTGGTTACCACCAGCTCGTGGCCGGGCGGCAGACGCAGCACGGCGGCGTCATCGCCGATGCCCAGCACCACGTCGGGGCGACGCCGCGCGCGGGCGCGGATCCGGTCAATCAGGGCGAATTCGCCCGGCATCAGCCGCGACGCGGAGCCTGGGCCTCGGCCGAGCGCCAGGCCGCGGCGGCATGATCGAGCACGCCGTTGACGAAGGTGTGGCCGTGCTCGGAGCCGAAGCGCTTGGTGGTTTCGATGGCTTCGTTGATCACCACGCGATACGGCACGTCAATGCGGTGGCGCAGCTCGTAGGCGGCGATGCGCAGTACGGCGCGCTCGATCGGGTCGACCTGGGCGATATCGCGATCGAGGTAGGCCGACAGCGCCTGGTCGATCGTGGCCAGGTTGGCCTCGACGCCGCGCACCAGGTCTTCGAAATACTCGGTGTCGGCCACTTCCATGTCCTGCTCGTTCTGGAATTGCTCGATCACCTTGTTGATGGCTGTATGCGACAGCTGCCAGGCGTAGATAGCCTGCAGCGCGCGGCGGCGGGCGCGCGAACGCGCATGCGGGTCAACGCCGTCGGGACGGGGATGCTTCATTCGAATTTTCCGATCAGGTTCGCCATCTCTATGATGACCAGGGCGGCTTCCTCGCCCTTGTTGCCGTGGTTGCCGCCGGCGCGGGCCTCGGCGTGGGCGTACTCGTCCACCGCCAGCACGCCGTTGGCCACCGGTACGCCGGTGTCCACGGACACGCGCATCAGGCCGCGGGCGCACTCATCCGAGACCTGCTCGAAATGGCGGGTGTCGCCGCGCACCACGCAGCCCAGGGCGACGATGCCGGCGTAGCCCATCCGGTCGATCGCGTGGGCGGCCGCCACGGGCAGCTCCCAGGCGCCGGGCACGCGGATCACGTCGACGCTGGCCGGGTCCACGCCGTTGGCCTCGAAGGCCTTGCGCGCACCGTCCACCAGCACATCGGTGATGCGCGGGTTCCAGCGGCTGGCGAGGATGGCGTAGCGGGCAGAGCCGGGGCTCTGGACGTCGCCTTCGTAATGGCTCATCGGTCGGGGTCGCGGCAGAAAGGGGGCTAGTTTACCCCGCGGGCAGGGGGGCCGCCTGCCTGATGACGGACCGACGGGCAGACGGGGCGGATGCCCCCGCCTCGACCCGCCCCCCGCACAGCACCAGCACGCGGTCAGCCGAGGCGATGGTTTCGGGCCGATGGGCGATGATCAGTCGGGTCAGCCTAAGCCGCTGTACGGCGGCATTGACCAGGCGCTCGCGCGCAAGGTCCAGATGGCTGGTCGCCTCGTCCAGGAACAGCAGCCGCGGTCGACGATAGAGCGCGCGCGCCAGGATCACCCGCTGCTTCTGCCCTCCCGACAGCGTGGTCCCCATGTCGCCAATCAGGCTGTGGTAGCCCATCGGCATGGCGACGATCTCGTCGTGCACCGCCGCCAGCCGCGCCGAGGCCTCGACCCGCGCCGGGTCCAGGTCGGCTTCGCCGTCGCCAAACGCGATGTTCTCGGCCACCGAGCCGGCGAACAGCTGGTCGTCCTGCATCACCGCGCCCACCCGCGCGCGATAGCCACGCAGGCCGAGCCGCACGATGTCTTCACCGCCCAGGCGCACGCATCCTTCGGTCGCGGGAAGCAGACCCAGCAGCAGCTTGAGCAGGGTGGTCTTGCCGCATCCGGAGGCACCGACGATGGCGACCGACTCGCCGGGCTCGACGACGAAACTGCAGTCCCGGATCACCCAGGGCTCGCCGTCGGCGTAGCGATAGCCCAGCCCGACGACCTCGAGCCGATCGCCGGCGGGCGCCGGCCGCGCGGTCGCGGAACCGGGATCGTGCTCCGGCGCGCTGAGCACGATGTCCGCCAGGCGCTCACCGTGCAGGCGCAGCATGCGGAACTCCACGACCTTGTCTATCAGGGCCGTGACGCGCGCCGCGAACTGGTCCTTGTACGCCAGGTAGGCGATCAACATGCCCACCGAGAACACACTGTCCATCGCCAACCGTGCGCCGATCCAGACCACGGCGATGCGTTCGATGCCGAAGATGGCCTGGCTGGCGGTGTTGAAGCCCAGGCCCAGGCGCGACAAGGCCAGCTCCTGGTTCACCGTTTCCACCCGCAGGTTCTGGAAGCCGGCCTGCCGCCCAGATTCCTGGCCCGCCAGCTTTATGCTCTGCATGCCGCGCAGCGACTCCAGCAGATGCGAGTGCTGCAGGGACGCGGCCAGCAGATGCTGTTCGGTGTGGCGACGCAAAGGCCGATACGCCAGCGTGCGCAGCGCAAGGTAGAGCAACACCGCCAACAGCGTCAGCGCCGCCAGACGCGGGCTGTAGATCAGCATCATCGCCAGCGTGGCCACCGCCATCAGGCCATCGATCAAGGCTTCGACGAAACTGCTGGTCAGGGTGCGCTGGATCGCCTGCACCGCGCCCAGCCGCGAGACGACGTCGCCCAGGTGACGCTGCTCAAAGAAGGCCAGCGGCAGCCGCAGCGCATGCGCGAACACGTTGCCGGCCCACTGCAGGCCAAGCCGGCTGGACAGAAATACGACCGCCCAGCCGCGCAGCAGTCCGATTCCCACCTGTATCAGCAGCGCCAGCCCGAAGCCCAGCGCCAGCAGCGCCAACAGGTCGCGATCACCGGACACCAGCGCCTGGTCCACCACCCACTGCATGAAGAAGGGCGCGACCAGCACGAACACTTGCAGCGCCAGCGAGAGCAGCAGCAGCTGCGACAGCGAACGCCACAGTCCGCGTACCGGGCCCGTCAGCTGCGACAGCGTGACCGCCGGCGGCGCGGGGCGCGCCTGGAACGCTGCGCCCGGCGTCAGCTCCAGGGCCACGCCGGTAAAGTGTTGGGACACCTCGGCGTGACTCAGGCGCCGCAGGCCCAGGGCCGGATCAAGCACGGTTACGTGGCGCCGGCTGACCCGGGACAAGACTACGAAGTGGTTCAGATCCCAGTGCAGGAGGCAGGGAGTCTCGAGCTGTACAAGCTCCGGAATCTCGAGCCGAAGCGCGCGCGCCTGCAGATTCATGTCCTGCGCGATGGCGATCAGCCGAGCCAGCGTCGCTCCCTTCAAGGACAGCGGAAAACGACGGCGCAGGTCGGCCAGCCCGCGGCGATCACCGTGATGCGCGGCCACCATCGCCAGGCAGGCCAGCCCGCATTCCGCGGCCTGCGTCTGCCGGATCGGTTTCATGGCGCGCGCGCCACGGTGCCCGCCAGCGCGTAGAGCGGCTCGATCGCCCACTCCCACAGACGGCGGCGCTCACCGAGGATGTCCGCTTCGAGCTGCATCCCGGGCTTCAGGGCTTCGTCACGGCCATAGGCGCGAACACTTTGCCGCTCGAGCGCCACCACGATCCGGTACATCGGCTCGCGGCCGCCCCCGTGGTCCACGCCAGCCAACGCGCTGCGCGAGATCCGTTCGACCCGCCCCGACTGCAGGCCGAATTTCTGGAAGGGAAAAGCGGCGTAGCGAAGCAGAACCGCGTCGCCGGGCGAGACAAAGCCGACGGCGCGGCTCGGCACCAGCAGATGCGCCTCGATCCGGCCACCCGACGGCAAGACGCTCAGCAGGTCCTGACCCGCCTGCACCGACTGACCTTCCAGCGCCAACAGGGTGCTGACCACGCCCGCCACCGGGGCCGTGATGACGGCCTGGCCACGGGCGCGGTTCTCGAGGGATTCCTGCACCAGGGCGGCGCGCTGACGCCCCGCGTCGGCGTCCAGCGCGTCCCGTCGCGACGGAATCTCGGCCAAGCCTTGCTGCAGCTGGGCCAGCAGTCGCTTCAGGGCCATGGCCTGTCGGGTCAGCGCCTGGGTCGCCGCCAGCAGCTCCAGCACCTGGGCCTGTTGCTGATGCAGCTGCAGATCGCTGACGAATTGCCGATGTCGCAAGGCTTCGAAGCGGTCCAGCGTGGCCTGCGCCAGCGCCTGCTGGCGACGCCGGGTATCGAGCTCGCGCTCGACCTGCGCCAACTCATCGCGCGCGGCCGCCTGCTGCGCCGCCAGCCCGTCGCGCTGCGCGGCGAGCTGCGCGCGCTGGGACATCAGGTTTTCACCCACCTCGTGCTGGCGCACCGTGATCGCAGCCTGCACGGCCCGAGCGGTATCGCCGGCCACCAGCGTGGCGCGCGGGGCGTCCAACACCGCCAGCACGTCGCCCGCCGCCACCGCCGCGCCTTCCGCCACGCGCACATCCACCAGCACGCCGCTGCTGGGCGCCAGCACCTGGGCCTGGCCGAGGCTGGGCACCAGCACGCCGGCGACCCGGGTACGCCGGGTGTAGTCGCCCAGCGCAAACACCAGCGCCACGGCGCTCGCGCAGAAGCAGGCGAACACCGTCAGGCTCCACAGCGACAAGGGCTGACCCAGAACAATACCGCCCAGCCAGCGGCTGCCGCGCGCCTGCATCACTTCGGGCCGGAACAATGGCTGCGCCATGGGCCTACCTCCTGAGGGAAGGCCAGCCTAAGCGGCGGCGCAGCGACCGCAGCGCTAAAAAACGGCGGCGCGCGTAGTGCCTACGCGCATTTGCGAATCAGCTGACGGAAGCCACGTAGTCCACGACCTCGAGACCATAGCCGGCAAGCCCGACCTGCCGGCGCGGCGTGCCCAGCACCCGCAGCTTGCCCAGACCCAGGTCGGCCAGGATTTGGGCACCGGCACCATTGCGGCGCCATTCCCGGGTTTTCGGCGTGTCGTTGGTATCGGCCTCGGTGATGCGGGCCAGCAGGTCCTCGGGCGACACCGGCTCGGCCAGCACCACCACCACGCCCTCGCCCGCCGCGGCCACGGCGGTCAGCGCGTCGTTCACGCTGACGCCGAAATCGGCGCGGCGCCACTGCAGCACGTCCGACAGCGGGTTCTTGACGTGTACGCGCACCAGCGTGGGCGTCTCGGCCTTGGGTTCGCCGTGCACCAGCGCGAAATGCAGGTCGTGGGTGACGCGATCGCGATAGGTCACCAGTTTGAAGGGGCCATGTGCGGTGGTGATGTCGCGCGCATCCACGCGCTCGACGGTGTGCTCGGTTTCAAGGCGATAGCGGATGAGTTCTTCGATCGATCCGATCTTGAGCCCGTGTTCCTTGGCGAAGGTTTCAAGCTCCGGACGACGCGCCATCGAGCCATCGGGATTGAGGATTTCCACCAGCACGCCGGCCGGTTCCAACCCCGCCAGCAGCGACAGGTCGCTGGCCGCTTCGGTGTGGCCGCTGCGGGTGAGCACGCCGCCGGGCTGGGCCATCAGCGGGAAGATGTGGCCGGGCTGGGTGAGGTGTTCGACCTTGGCATCCGGCCGCACTGCGGTGCGGATGGTGTGGGCGCGGTCGTAGGCGCTGATGCCGGTGGTGACGCCCTCGGCCGCCTCGATGCTGACCGTGAAATTGGTGTGGTAGGGCGAGTTGTTGTCGCGCACCATCGGGCCCAGGCCCAGCTGGCGGCAGCGCTCGCGGGTCAGCGAGAGACAGACCAAACCGCGGGCGTGGGTGACCATGAAGTTGATGTCGCTGGGCTTGACCAGCTCGGCGGCCATGATCAGGTCGCCCTCGTTCTCTCGGTCCTCGTCGTCGACGATGACGACCATGCGGCCCTGGCGGAGTTCCTCGAGCAATTCGGGGACAGTGGCGAAACTCATTTCGATTCCTCGCGAGTCGCCAGCAGGCGCTCGACGTAGCGGGCCACGGTATCGACCTCGAGATTGACGGCGGCGCCGACGGCGGTTTCGCCGAAGGCGGTGTGGGCGACGGTGTGCGGCACCAGGTTCACTTCGAAACCGGTGTCGTCGACGGCGTTGACGGTGAGGCTGGTGCCGTCCACGGCGATCGAGCCCTTGTTGGCGATGTAGCGCAGCACGCCGTGCGGCGCGGCGAAACGCCAGCGCTGGCTGCGGCCGTCGTCCCAGACTTTTTCGACGCTGCCGACGGCATCGACGTGGCCCGACACCAGGTGCCCGCCGAGGCGATCGGTCGGCAGCAGCGAGCGCTCTAGGTTCACCGCGGCACCGACCGGCAGTCCGCCCAGGGTGGTCAGGGCCAGGGTTTCGTTCGAAACATCGGCGAACCAGCCCTCGGCGTCCCATTCGACCACCGTGAGGCAGCAGCCGCTGACGGCGATGGACTCGCCCAGCGCGATGTCATCGGCCGGCATGCCGCCCCAGCCGATGCGCAGGCGCTGGTCGCCGCCGCGGACCTCACGGGCCAGCAGGCGGCCAACGGATTGGATCAGGCCAGTAAACATGGGGGAAAGCCCGGAAAAGGGCCGCCATTGTAAGGGCTAGGGGCGAAAACCGCGTCACGAAGCGGCCAGGCGGGTGGGACGCTGGGTTTCGGGCGGGTTCTGCCCTTTTCTCAGTGGAGACGCCGGCGGCGGTAATTCCTTCCTTGACGCTTACCTGTGGCCGGCCGACCCAGGCTGGCAAGTGTCCATGAAAGCCTGGGCGATTCATTGCGAGGGCATGGGCCAAGCCGACTCGCCTGACTTATCGACGAGCCGTGTCTCGACCCGCCCGGACCGCGACAACCCCGACCACAACCGCCACGAGGACGGCGATCCAGAACAGCAGCCCATTGGTCGCGTTCAAGTAGTCGGTTGACATTCGCGGCGACACGCACTGCACAAAGGCCTCGGAGGACACGCCGGATGCCATGCTCGCATCGAATACAAATCGCCGTCCAACCTCGACGGCCGCTGCGGTCAGGACCAGAATTAGGAAGACCCATCCGAACGCCACGACCCACCACAAGATTCGGGACCGGATCCAGCGATGTGCGGCACTCAGCGCGAGCGTCGAGAAAAGCATGGCGACGAGCAGCGGAAGCGTGGCCAGAAGCATGACAGTCCACACTGCTTGGTCGGCAAGGCATTCCGCAGGAACGACCTGATCCACTGCCACCACGAACATGAGCGTGAATCCGGCAAGGACTACTGCCGCTCCGTGAAATCGCATGCGAACTCTTTTCATGAACTTTTCCTTGGGCAACGTACCCAGCCAAGAAGGCCGCGACTGAGCGAGCACTCATTGAGTAAGCAGCCCGACTACTTCGCATGACCTCTTGGCGGAACAGCATTTCAACCGCCGGGTAGCCCAGCCCCCAGAACCAGGTTCGACGTCGTATCCATGCGGGCTCGCGCTCGCTCCAAGACCCGCGGTATCGGACGCCCATTCAAGGGGTCTCGCAAGCCGTAGAAGTCCATCACATCATGGAATGGCTTTCTGCAGGACATAGGAGCACCTCGGCACGCTTCCATCAGCGCCTCGTTCTGTTGAATTCGAAACTGCTCCAGCAGTGCGAGCGCTTGATCTTCTGCCAACCACGCGCCCTGCGGATATTTCGACTCGTAGTAGCCCTCAAATCCTCCATCAGCTGCCGCGCATTGCTCAAGCAGAGTCTCCCCAAAAAACTGAGCTAAAGGGTCAAGCGCAAGGTCAGACATTCCTGCCGGAGAGGCCGCCAATAGCGCTTCCTGGGAACTCTGCGACGATGCCAGCAGGGTTGCCAATCCGCCTGCAACTCGCGCAGCACGGCTCCGGGCCGCGGACGTCGAGCGCGTCGCCATCACCTCAGCCATAGAAGACTGGAAACTGAATTGGTATTGGAACTGTTGGCCGTTATATCGCGCAATCACATCGAAGAGCCCGTACGGGTCCGACCGGCCGAACGGTGAACCCGAGACGTACCCAAACGTTGTGATTCCACCTCCAAGTCCAATCGGATCCGACTGCACATACCGCCCGGTGCCCGGCTCATAGTCCCGGAAATAGTTGTAGTGCAGCCCCGTCTCCGTATCCAGGTATTGCCCCGGATAGCGCAGGTTGAACGTGTACTTGTTGGCATCGCCGTCCGGGTTGTTCTGGGCGGCGTGATCGCCGAAGGCGCTGCCGGTCAGGTCCCAGCGCCAGACGATGGCGTTGGTGCCCGGGTGCACCACGGCCCGCGGGGTATTCAGGTGGTCGGTGAGCACGTACTGGTAGGTGCTGCCGGCGTGGCTGGACAGCACCGCCACCGGGGTTTCGTCGAGCCAGACGATCTCGCGGATGCGGGTTCCGTTGCCGCGATACTCGCCGATCAGGTGACCAGCCTCGTCGTAGACGAAGTAGGTGTCGCTGGTAGCCTTTCCCGGTACTTTCTTGGCCACGCGCTGGCCCAGGCCATTGATCGCGAACGTGCGGTTGACCACGCCGTTGAGTAGGTACTGCGACATGCGGCCGGCGTCGTCATAGGTGTAAGTCTTGGTGCCGATCGCCGTGGTGTTGCCCGCGGCATCCAGGCTACGCAGGGTCGAGCCGATCTTGGTCAGGTGATGGCTGTCGGCGGCGTAGGTGTAGACCGCACTGCCCTTCTTGGTCCGGTTGCCGGTGGCGTCGTAGGTGAAGGACTGCACGTTGGCGGTGCCGTTCTTGAGCGCCGTCAGGCGGTCCTGGCCGTCGTAAGTGACGGTACGGGCGGCGGTGGCGCCGGTGGCCAGGCGCTCGTCGAGCGCCGTGACGTTGCCGACGTCGTCCAGGCCCAGGTCCAGCGACAGGCCGGCGGCCGCGCTGTCGGTCACTGCGTCAATGCCGTAGTTGAGGTCGTAGGCCTTGGTCAGCCGGCGGCCGTTGCCGAAGGTGATGACGTTCGCGGGTCCGAAGGGCAGGTAAGTCACGTCCGAGACCAGGCTCACGGTAGCCGCGGCCGCCGTCGGCTTGCCGCTGATGCCCGTGATGCGACCGTTGGCATCGCGCGTATAGGTCACGGTGGCGCCGCTGGGGTAGGTCATCGTGACCAAGCGGTCCGCCAGGTTGTGGCTGTAGCGAACCGTGCGGCTGGCCGCCGCGCCGGTGACGGCCTGCACCTTCCTGACCAGATTGCCGCGGCGGTCGTAGCAGAACTGGGTGCTGCCGCTGGGATCGGTGAGGGTACCGAGGCGGCCAATACCGAAGGTTTCCCCCGCGGCGCAGGCGGCCGGCACCGCGTCGTAGACGAAGCCCGTGTCCTGCCCCGCCGAGGGGCGGTCAATGCCGGTCAGGCGCGACTGGCCGTCGTAGGCGTACAGCGTCAGCACGCCGCGAGCGTCCACGGCACTGATGCGATTGCCGGCTTCGTCGTAGGTGTAGGTGGCGGTGCCAGTGTCGGGGCTCACCAGCTGCGTCAGATTGCCGAGGCCGTCGTAGCCGTAGCTCGTGACCAGCCCCTTGGGGTCGATGACGGTGGTCAGACGATCCAGGGCGTCGTAGTCAAAGCGCGTCTGGGCGCGCTCGCTGCCGGTGCCCGCGACGTTGGCGATGGACTCACGCAGGCGGCCGAGGGCGTCGTAGGCGTTGTCGGTGGTGCGGCCGAGCGCATCCGTGACCATGTCCACCTGGCCCGCTGCGTCGTAGTCCAGTTGCGTGGCGTTGGCATTGGCATCCGCCAGCGTCACCACGCGACCCAGGTCATCGAACAGTCGCGACAGGGAACGTGCAAGCACGCCCTCTGCGTCGCGTGTCTGCTCCGCGAAGCGATTACCCGCCCCGTCGAGGGAGTAGTTGATGGTGTTGCCCAGGCTGTCCTCGATCAGGGTCAGCCGGCGCGCGGCGTCGTATCCGAAACGGACGAGGACGCCGTCGGGCTGGGTGATTTGCTGCACCAGCCCGTTTGCGTCGTAGGCGAGGGTCGACCTCATGTCGTCCAAGCTGCTGTTGGGGTCCGTGCCGAGCACCGTCTGGCTCGACAAACGGCCCAAGGCGTCATGGTCCAGGATCGTGATGACCTGGTTCATGTCGCGGATGCGTACGATGCGGCCAGCCAGATCATGTCGGACGATCTCGGTTTCGCGGCCCGAGGCGTCAAAGACCTTCCAGAGATCACCCTTGCGGTGGCAGTTTCCGGTGTTGATTCCACAGCTCGTGATGTCGCTGGCGTTGCGATAGACGTACTGCACGCGGTCCGCCATGCCGGCCAGCGGGCCGTCAACCGAGCGCAGCAGGCCCACCAGGGGGCAAGCGGCGGGGTCAGCCGAGACATCCGCCTCGCTGCAGTAGTTGAACGCGGTCTGGCGGACGCCGGCCGGCGCATCCGCTGCCGAACCGCAGGCATAGCTGGTCCCGGGACCCGATGGATCAACGGCGCAGCTGGCGAGCACGCGACCCTGCGCATCCAGCGACCGGGCGGACCTGGAGAGCGGCACCATGGCGCCTCCGACCTTGCCGGAAACCAGGGACCCGGTCACCCGCCCGAAAGTGTCGCGATTGATCACGGTCACACGCTCCAGGTCGGTCCCCGGCGCTTCGGTTACCTGGGACACCTTTCCGCCGGTATAGGCGTAGCGGGTACGGCGGCCGGCACGGTCCACGGACTCGGTCCTGCGGCCATCGCTGCCGTAGATGTTCTGGATGCTGCCAAAACTGTCGGCCACCGACAGCAGGCGTCGCTGGACACCCGGCTGATAGGTATAGCGACGGACCAGGCCATTGGCCGTGGTCACGTCGACGATATCCCGACTGATATAGGTCAGTTCAGTGCGCTCTGCCCCGCCTGCCAGGGCCGACGACGTGACGCGACCATAAGCGTCATAGATAAAGGTCGCGTAGCGCTGGCCGTTGTCCGAGATGCCGGTCATGAGGCCGGCCGACGGCGCGCCCACGTGTGCCGACTCGTCGTAATGGTACTGGCGGGCACTGCCGTCAGGGCGAACCACGGCGGCCAGGTTGCCCGAGGCATCGTAGCTGTACTCGTGGACTTTTCCGTCAGGCAACACGACCTCGGTGAGGACGCGCTTGCTGGCCACCACGACGTTGCTGCCGCCCACCGGGCGGGACATCTCGATCACGCTGTAATGGAAGCTCAGCTTGCGGCCAACGCCATCCGTCAGCTCACTCAGGTAGCCGTTGCCATCGTAGGCATAGGCCAGGTCTCGGGTAGGATCCTCCGCGTGACGGCGACTGAGCAGGCGTCCCGTCGTGGCGTCGTAGATTCGCGTATGACCCGCTTCGTCCACCATCTCGTAGGTTGCGCCCACCCGCTTGACGATACGGTCGGACAGGCCACGGGCGACGTAGGTTGTCACGCCCCCCGACTGCGAGACCCACTCCATCGGCAGGAAGGAGCCATCGTTGTTGATGACGTGCGGGTAGTTGTCGTTGGTGCCGCCGATCCTGGAGCCGTGCGAGTGATGCCAGCGGCTGCCGATATTGCCCTGCTCCAGAAGGCCCGTCGACCGGTAGGTGCGAGTGAAGGGCTCGCCGGCGAACTCGAAGTCTGTTTCGTGTCGCTGTTTCTCACCGGTGGCGGGGTAGCAGGGATTGTCGTTCGCCTTGCAGCTTTCCGCCTGGCGGACCCGGACGGTCATCTGACGCATGTTGTCGCGCGGGGCGCAGACGATCGGCCAGTCCTCGGCGGGATTGACGATGACGAAGCCTGCCGGGCAGGCAAAAGGCGTCGTTTTCGAGATCTGGGTGGGGTGGTCGACGGGATCCGGCGTGCCCCAGCCCGGGCACCACCACGCTTCGTCTATGTATCGGCCGCCATGGCTGGGACCATGGGCAAAAACTGCGGCACCGTAGCGCGAGGCCGAATAGGCGCCCGACAGCCCACTGGGCACAGCGTGGGCACCCACGATCGAGTTTCGCAGGTACGTGCAGTTGGACCTTGAAAGGAACGCCGCTCGATTGGAGACCCAAATGCTGACGGCCTCGGCCTCACTCTGGCAGTGGGGATGACCCGGCCCGTTGCCGCTCGATACCGCGCAACCCAGATTGTCGGAGGTCCACCCACCGACAATGAAGCCCGGGCTTCCGATCGACTCCGGCGCCACCTTCTGCTCGGCGCGGTAGACCACCCAGCGCCATTCCGTATTGTTGGTGCGGCTTTCCTCCGCCCTGACCAGATATTCGCCGACCAGCGTCGACGCCCGCATCGCAACCAGGGCTTGGGCCTCGCTGGGATAGCAATCGCCTGGGCCACTGGGGGGGGTGAAGCAGTAGTCCAGTGGCGGTTCGCCGGCCTGCGCAGCGGCAGGCGACGGAACGGCCACAAGCAAGAGGCATCCGGTGGCCAGGAGTACGGCCAGAAGCGGTTTCCCGATGCGGGACACCAGCCGGGGGAGGGTCGGACGCGAGAGGCGCATGGGATGGTTCCGTGTGACAAACGGGGGAGGCGACAAGGCCGCATTGGCCATGCGCGGGGTTGCGTAGCCTAGCCAGACAACGGCGCCGCTGGACAGCGGTCGGCGCGTGCCGTGCCCGTCATGCTGGCAATTGGTCAGGCCCCACTAACGGGTTTAGCCGGAGTGACCGCCGGCGATACGCCGCCTCGCTCCCAGTGCGAGCGCTTGAAGTTGGCCGGTCTGA
The DNA here is from genome assembly GCF_054781355.1 of Arenimonas alkanexedens. Classification (NCBI taxonomy): domain Bacteria; kingdom Pseudomonadati; phylum Pseudomonadota; class Gammaproteobacteria; order Lysobacterales; family Lysobacteraceae; genus Arenimonas; species Arenimonas alkanexedens. Next base: position 332,491 of record NZ_BAAGUO010000001.1, on the reverse strand, counting down.
CGCGCGGCGCGTTGCTAGCCGGCGGACGGCGACAGCAACAGCCGCAAATCCGGGCCTATCGACCGGGATTCCAGCAGGCGCAGCCCCATGCGCTCCGACATCGACGCCGGATCCAGGCCGGCGAACAGCGGCCTGGCCTTCTCCCCCAGCAGCACCGGGGCCACGTAGAGCAGCAGTTCGTCGATCAAGCCGGCCTTGAGCAGCGCACCGCTGAGGGTGGCACCGGCTTCGACCTGCAGTTCGTTGACGCCGCGCTGGGCCAGCTGGGACAGCACGGCGGCCAGGTCCAGGCCGCCTTCGACGCGGCGTACGGCGAAGGCGCGCACCTCGTCGTCGTAGTCGGGCACCACGTCGTCGCCGTGCACCACCAGGGTGGGCGCGGCGCCGTCGGTGAGCACCTGAGACAGTGCCGGCAGCCGGCCGCGTTCGTCGAGGACCACGCGCATGGGCGGCACGAAATCAACGCCTTCCGGCAGGCGCACGGTCAGGCGCGGGTCGTCGGCGAGGACGGTGGCGATGCCGGTCATCAGGGCGCCGGCGCGGGCGCGCCAGCGCATCACGTCGGCGCGCGCGGCCTCGGAGGTGATCCACTTCGATTCGCCGCTGGCCAGGGCAGTGCGGCCGTCCAGACTCATGCCCAGCTTCACCCGCACCCAGGGCAGGCCGCGCTCCATGCGCGAGAAGAAGCCGCGGTTGAGGTGGCGCGCCGCAGCTTCCATCAGACCGTACTCGACGGTGATGCCGGAGGCCTGCAGCTTGGCGAAGCCCTGGCCCGACACCTGGTGGTAAGGGTCGCGGCAGGCGGCGACCACGCGGGTGACGCCGGCGGCCACCAGCGCGTCCGCGCAGGGCGGCGTGCGGCCGTGGTGGGCGCAGGGTTCGAGCGTGACGTAGGCGGTGGCGCCACGGGCGCGGCCGGCGGCTTCGCGCAGCGCGTGCACTTCGGCATGCGGTCCGCCGGCGCGCACGTGCCAGCCCTCGCCCAGCACCCGGTCGCCGTCGGCGATGACGCAGCCGACCATCGGATTGGGCTGGGTGGTGAACGCGGCGCGCTCGGCCAGCTGCAGGGCGCGGGCCATGTGGGCGTGGTCGCGGGCGGTGAAGTCGGTCATGCGGGAAGGATATCCATCAAATGCACGCGGGTGCCGCGAAGGGTGGCCTGGCCCTGGGGGCGCCAGCCGAGGCGGGCGTAGTAGTCGGCGTGGTCGGGGGTGAACAACCAGAGGCGTTCGACCCCCTGCCCTGCCGCGAAATCAACCAGCGCCTGGACCAGGCGTTTCCCGAGACCCGTGCCGCGGGCTTCGGGCACCACGTAAAGGCTGGCCAGCCAGGCGTCACCGCGGTCGCGCAGCTCCGGCGCATCTTCGTCCACCAGGCTCACCGAGCCCAACAGCCTGTCGCCATCAAGCGCCACCAGCGTGGTCGGGCGGGTGCGGCGGGTGGCGTGGTCACGCAGTTCCTCGCAGGTGTGTTCGAGCGTCCAGCCTTCGTAGAGGTGCTGCCACTGCGCGTGGTGCCAGCCGGCAAGCGTGTTGGCGTGGCCGGGGGTATCGGCCAGGAAGCGGATGGCCACGGCCGTCAACGCTTGGCCTTGTCCACCACCACGTCCAGCAGGGGCAGCTGCAGGCCGTCGAGGCCCGGCAGGTCACGCTCCAGGCGTTCTATTTCCTCGCGGAAGGCCTGCACGTCCTCGAACTTTCGATAGACGGAGGCAAAGCGCACGTAAGCCACCTGGTCGAGCAGCTTGAGCTCGGCCATCACGAATTCGCCCACTCGCAGCGAAGGCAGTTCGCGCTCGCCGGTCAGGCGCAGCGCATGCACGACGCTGCGCACGGCGGTGTCGATCTGTTCGGACGAGACCGGGCGCTTCTGCAGCGCACGGTCGAAACTGATGCGCAGCTTGCGTTCGTCGAAAGCCTCGCGACGGCCGTCGCTCTTGACGATGGCCGGCAGCTTGAGCTCGGCCACCTCGAACGTGTTGAAGCGCTCGTTGCACTGCTCGCACTCGCGCCGACGGCGGATGGTGGATCCATCCTCGGACACGCGCGAGTCGATCACGCGGGTGTCTTCGTGCTGGCAGAAGGGGCAATGCATCCGGTCAGCCGTAAACCGGGAAGGCGCGGCACTGGGCGGTGACGGCGTCGCGCACGCGGGCAATCACCGCTTGGTCGGCCGGGGCGTCGAGCACGTCGCAGATCCAGTTGGCCAGCGCGATGCACTCGGACTCGCCGTAGCCGCGGGTGGTGACCGCCGGGGTGCCGATGCGCAGGCCAGACGTGACGAAGGGCGAGCGCGGGTCGTTGGGCACCGAGTTCTTGTTGACGGTGATGTGGGCGGCGCCCAGCGCGGCCTCGGCGTCCTTGCCGCTGACGTCGCGGCCGATCAGGTCAATCAGCATCAAGTGGTTCTCGGTGCCGCCGGAGACGACCTTGTAGCCGCGAGCCATCAGGGTCTTGGCCATCGCCTGCGCGTTCTTGATCACCTGCGCCTGGTAGTCCTTGAAGCCCGGCTCGAGCGCTTCCTTGAAGGCCACGGCCTTGGCCGCGATCACGTGCATCAGCGGGCCACCCTGGGTACCAGGGAAGACCAGCGACTGGAATTTCTTCTCCAGCGCTTCGTTGGCCTTGGCCAGGATGATGCCGCCGCGCGGGCCGCGCAGGGTCTTGTGGGTGGTGGAGGTGACGACGTCGGCGTGCGGCACCGGGTTCGGGTAGAGACCGGCGGCGACGAGACCGGCCACGTGCGCCATGTCCACGAAGAAATAGGCGCCGACCGACTTGGCGATTTCGGCCATGCGGGCCCAGTCCACCACCTGCGAGTAGGCGCTGAAACCGGCAACCAGCATCTTCGGCTTGTGCTCGGTGGCGAGGCGCTGCACCTCGTCGTAATCAATCAGCCCGTTTTCGTCCACGCCGTACTGCACGGCGCTGTAGATCTTGCCGGAGAAGCTGACCTTGGCGCCGTGGGTCAGATGGCCGCCGTGGGCCAGGCTCATGCCCAGCACGGTATCGCCCGGCGCCAGCAGCGCCATGTAGACGGCGATGTTGGCCGAGGAGCCCGAGTGCGGCTGGACGTTGGCGTAGTCGGCGCCGAACAGCTGCTTCACGCGCTCGATCGCCAGCTTCTCGGCGATGTCCACGTATTCGCAGCCGCCGTAGTAACGCTTGCCCGGATAGCCCTCGGCATACTTGTTGGTCAGCACGCTGCCCTGCGCTTCAAGCACGCGCGGGCTGGCGTAGTTTTCCGAGGCGATCAACTCGACGTGGTCTTCCTGGCGCTGCAGCTCCTGGGCCATGGCCTGGGCGAGGGCGTCGTCGTAACCAGCGATCTGCATATCCTTGGCAAACATTCGGGGCATTCCAGGCGGCGGCGGGAGCGTGAAATTGTAGCCCCGACGGGAACTTGCGGCCAGCCAAGCGCGGTCCGGGCCGCCGCGGCGCGCGCGACGGACCCGGTCCGCGCACGCGCCGCCGGGCCGGCCGGACTCAGCGGGGCGGCAGCGGCGGGGGCTCGCCGGTGACGCCGAGGCGGTGCCAGTCGACCCGGCGGGTCAGGGCCATCACGCTGGCCAGCGCAGCGAACAGCACGGCGGCGCCCACCAGCAGGGCGTAGTCCTCGGAGCTCAGCAGCGCATACAGCAGCCCGTAGAGCGTCAACAGCCCCAGCCCGAAGCCCAGTCCGGGCCGGCGCCCGCCCAGCACCCCGCTCAGGTAGTAGCCCAGCAGGCCACTGCAGCTCGCGGCGGCCAGGGCGTAGGCCGGGCCGAAGCCGATGTGCTCGGACAGCGACAGCAGCAGCAGGTAGAACATGGCCAGGGCCAGGCCGGTCAGGCCGTACTGCACCACGTGCACCGGCCGCGCCGACAGCGCCTCCACCAGGAACACGGCCCCGAACACCAGCCCAAGGAACAGCAGTGCGTACTTCATCGCCCGGTCGGTCATCAGGTAGCGGTCCACCGGATCCACCAGGCGGACGCCGAAGCGGCCCTCGTCCAGGCCCTCGCAGTGGCTCAGCTCCGGCCCGCACTGGCTCAGCAGCTGCGGCACCCGGCTGGAAAGCCGCGATACCGCCCAGCGTGCCTTGAAGCCTTCGTCGCTGATCTCCGAGCCCAGCGGCAGGTGTCGCCCCTCGAAAGCCGGATGCGGCCAATCGGCGCTGGCCTCGACCGTGGTTTCCGCGCCCACCGGCAGCCAGCCCAGCTGGGTCGTGCCGGTCAGGTCCAGCTTCACGTCGAACGCGAAAGGCTTGGCGAGCGCCGAAATGGGCACCGGGGCGATCAGCCCTTCCGGCATCCAGCCCACCTGGGTACCGGCCTCGGCCGCCAGCGGCTGGCCGTCGAGCGTGATCTGCAGGGCCTGCACGCCGCGGTTGTCGCCCAGGCCCAGCACCAGCCAGGCCCGGGTGGGCCGCAGCTCGTCGCCGCCGGCCGAAGGCGGCGAAACGGGGCGGAACTGGCCCGTCAGCGACAGTGCGTCGTGGAACAGCGGCACTTTGAACAGGCTGCGGCCGCGTTGCTCGATCCGCAGCTGGTTGCCGATCACCAGTTGGGTCGGACTGACGAGGTAGCGCAGGACTTCCCGGGTCTGCTCGGTTTCCTCGCGCATCTGGCCGTCCTGGCTGACCACGCGCCGGCGCTTGCCCACGCGTTCGGCCTCGACCAGCAGCAGCGGGCCCACCACCGACTGGGGTCCGGCGGAGGACTGTGCGATCTCGGCGGCCACTTCCTGGCCGCGCTGTTGGCGCTCCCCCACCAGCCCACCCAGCAGGGCCAGCGGAATCATCAACACCAACAGCAGTACGCCCACCAGGGCCAGCTTCCAGCCGATGCGCATGACGCACACCCCCATCAATCGCCGCCAAGCGCGGCAAGGGCATATCAACAGCCGATTGCGGCCTGCCGCGGGCGTGAATATGGCGTTTCCCGGGCAAGCCCGTCGCCGCCGACGGCCTGGGCCCCGGAAAAGGGGCCGGGACGGCCGGGGTAAAGGAAATAAGCCCGATGGGGCTTTATACTTGGCGGTCACCCGAGATTCCGGATCCGCCGCGCAGCACCCCGCGCGGCCCCACCCTGCCCGGCCGGCGCGTCATCGCGCGGCTGCGGCCTGCTTCAAAAGAGAGAGCGAGCCATGTCGCAATACATCTACACCATGATCGGCGTCAGCAAGACCGTGCCGCCGAAAAAGCAGATCATCAAGGACATCTCGCTGTCGTTCTACCCGGGCGCCAAGATCGGCCTGCTGGGCCTGAACGGCTCGGGCAAGTCCACCGTGCTGCGCATCATGGCCGGCGTGGACCAGGACTTCACCGGCGAAGCCCGCCCACAGCCGGGCATCAAGGTCGGCTACCTGGAACAGGAGCCGCGCCTGAATCCCGAGCACACCGTGCGCCAGGCGGTCGAAGAGGGCGTGGGCGACCTGCTGCACGCGCAGGAGCTGCTGGACAAGGTGTACGCCGCCTACGCCGAAGAAGACGCCGACTTCGACAAGCTTGCCGCCGAGCAGCAGCGCCTGGAGGGCATCCTGGCCACCGGCGACGCCGCCACGCTGGAGCTGCAGCTGGAAATCGCCGCCGACGCCCTGCGCCTGCCGCCCTGGGAAGCCATTTGCGGCCAGCTCTCAGGCGGCGAGAAGCGCCGCGTGGCGCTTTGTCGCCTGCTGCTTTCCAAGCCCGACATGCTGCTGCTCGACGAACCCACCAACCATCTCGACGCCGAGTCGGTCGAGTGGCTCGAGCAGTTCCTCACGCGCTTCCCGGGCACCGTCGTGGCCGTTACCCATGACCGCTACTTCCTCGACAACGCCGCCGAGTGGATCCTCGAACTCGACCGCGGCCGCGGCATTCCGTGGAAGGGCAACTACAGCGATTGGCTGACCCAGAAGACCGAGCGCCTTAAGCAGGAAGAGTCGCAGGAAAAGGGCCGCCAGAAGGCGCTTCAGAAAGAACTCGAGTGGTCGCGCCAGAACGCCAAGGGCGGCCGCAGCAAGGGCAAGGCCCGTTTGCAGCGCCTCGAAGACCTGCAGTCGGTCGACTACCAGCGCCGCAACGAAACCAACGAGCTGTTCATTCCGCCGGGCGAGCGCCTGGGCGACAAGGTCATCGAATTCAAGAACGTCACCAAGTCCTTCGGCGACCGTTTGCTGATCGATGACTTGAACATCACCATCCCGCCCGGCGCCATCGTCGGCATCATCGGCCCCAACGGCGCCGGCAAGTCGACGCTGTTCAAAATGATCACGGGCCTCGAGAAGCCGGACAAGGGCGAAGTCAACGTCGGCCACACGGTCAAGATCGCCTACGTCGACCAGAGCCGCGACGCGCTGGAAGCGGACAAGAACGTCTGGCAGGCGGTGTCCGGCGGCAGCGACATCATCACCATCGGCAAGGTCGAGATCCAGTCGCGCGCCTATATCGGCCGCTTCAACTTCAAGGGCGCCGACCAGCAGAAGCTGGTGGGCACGCTGTCGGGCGGTGAGCGCGGCCGACTGCACATGGCCAAGACCCTGCTGCAGGGCGGCAACGTGCTGCTGCTCGATGAACCGTCCAACGACCTGGACATCGAAACCCTGCGTGCGCTTGAAGACGCGCTGCTTGAGTTCCCGGGCTGCGCCCTGGTCATTTCGCATGACCGCTGGTTCCTCGACCGCATCGCCACCCACATCATCGCCTTCGAGGGCGACTCGCACGTGGAGTTCTACCAGGGCAACTACCGCGAGTACGAAGAGGACAAGAAGCGCCGCCTGGGCGAGGATGGTGCGCGTCCGCATCGCTTGCGCTACAAGGCGCTTAAGTAAGACATCCGGTCGAGAGCTTCGGGCCTGAAGGCCCTCCTACACGTGTGATTGTAGGAGGGCCTTCAGGCCCGAATGCTTTTCAGCCAGGCCCGCAGCACCGCCACCCCAAAGTGCGCCCACAGCGCCAGCCACAGCACCGGCACCTGCCAGGACGGCGTGTCTGAGGCTTCAAACTTCTGGAAGTAGCGCCACAGCCCCAGATGTTTTTTCCACGCTACCCAGACTGGACGGCGCTGGCTGGATACGCCGCGCACGTGGGTGACGCGCAGTTGATTCGCGATCACCACCTCGTAGCCGGCCTCACGCACGCGCCGGCACAGGTCCAGGTCTTCGGCATGCAGGCGATAGCCCTCGTCGAAGCCGTCCAGCCGCACGAATAGCCCCAGCGGCATCAGCATCAGCGCGCCCGACACGGCGTCAACCGGCTGCACGTCCAGCGCGGGATCGCGGCCCAGGTAGAGGCCATCGCGACGACCCAGGCTGGCCATCTGCTCGCGGAGCGAGGGGTCCGCCCGGCGCGAGGCCAGGTCCACTTCGCCGTCCTCACCTACCAGTTCCACGCCCAGCAGGCCGGCGCCCGGCCGCGCGGTGGCGCAAGCGACCAGCCGGGACAGGGTCTCGCGCTCGACGTAGGCATCGGGGTTCACGAAGGCGACCCAGGGCTGCGAGATCGCCGTCGCGCCCTGGTTGCAGGCGGCGCCGAAGCCACGATTGTCGGGATTCCGTACCAGACTCAGGCGCGCGTCGCGGCGCGCGAGGCGCGCGACGACGTCAGCGGTGCCGTCGGGGGAGTTGTTGTCGATCACCACCACCCGCGCCACGTCGCGGGCGCTGAGCAGCCGGGAAAGGCAGGCTTCGATGGTGGTCTCGCTGGCGTAGGTGACCACCACGACGCCGATGTCGCGCGCGCTGAAATCGCGCAGCCCGCTTTCGCCCAGCACCGGCCATTCGCGCGAGGTGTTCACGTCGGCGCCTGCAGGCGCTTGAGCTCGGCCTCGAGATGGGCGATGTAGGCCATCGCGTTGCGGAAATTGGTCACTTCACGGCGGTAGGCCTCGTACACGCCTTCGGCCTGGTCGCCCAAAACCGACAGCCCCGGAAGGCCCTCCATCGCCGCGGCATCTTTGGCGCACGCGGCCAGGTAGTACATCGGCGCGTTGCCGACCCCGTCGTGGATGGCCTGTCCGTCCAGCGTCAGCGCCTGGGCGGGTGAGCGGGTCGCGTCGAGCGGCCAGAGCACCGACTGGAACAGCAGCTTCTGTCCGTACAGCCGTCGCAGCGGGAAGCGCGCCGCCAGCATCGCCTCGAACTCCGGCCGGTACAGTTCGCGCACGTGGTGCGGGTTCTCGACGCCGGTCAGGTCGGTGTAGGTGTGGCGATCGGGCGTGGACACGAGCAGCAGGCCGCCCGGCGCCAACAGGCGCGCGAAGCCGTCGAGCATCCGCTCCTGGTCCTGCACGTGCTCGAGCGTTTCAAAGCTGAGCACCAGGTCGAAGCTGGCGCTGGGCAAGTCGTCGAGCGCGGTGGCGTCGGCCACGCCGAAGGCCAGGTCGGGCATCGCGCCGTAGCGAAGGCGTGCGTGTTCGATCACATCCGCACCGATATCCAGGCCCAGCACGCGGGCGCCGGCGTCGGCCATCATGGCACTGCCGTAGCCCTCGCCGCAGGCGGCGTCCAGCACCCGCCGGCCGGGCGCCAGCCGGCGTGCGAAGGCGTAGCGATGCCAGTGCTCCTGCGCGATCTCGCGATCGCGCTCGGGCGTGTAGCGCTCGCCGGTGAACTCCAGGACAGGGATGTCGGCCATGCGCAGATGCTATCCGAACAGGTCCCGCTGCGGACCGGACGCGGCCATGGACTGCAGACGCTGCTCTAGCGCGATGCGCCGGGGCGCCAGCGGGTCGGTCATGATGAAGCGCGCCACCCGCTCGTTGTAGTCGGGCCAGCGCGCCAGCAGCCGGGCCAGGTTGTCGCCCCCCGGCGCCAGGTCCAAGGGTTCGAACGAAGCGCCACCGTGGTGGACGACATAGGCCGTGTCGCACAGCACGTTGCGCCAGCCCATGGCGGCGGCGCGCAGGCAGAAATCGTTTTCCTCGCCGTAGCCGCGACCGAAGGTCTCAGCATCGAAATCGCCAAGCTGGCGCAGCGCGGCGCGCCGAAGGAACATGCAAAAGCCCACGGCGGTTGGCAATTCCGGATACGCCGGCGCCAGAGCGGCCGCGGCTTCGGCGATGGCTTCGGGAAATTCCGGCGCCGGGTTGTTTTCGCAAAAGCGCGGCCAGGAGCAGATCTCGGCGTTGTTCGACCAGGGCGTGATGGTGGCGATGCGCGGATCGCTGGCGGCGCAGCGCAGCAGCTGGTCCAGCCAGCCGCGGGTGGTGATGGTGTCGGAATTGAGCAGCACCAGGTCGGCATCGCCGGTCTCGGCGAAGGCGGCGTTGCAGTTGGCCGGGAAGCCGAGGTTCTGCGGCCGCCGGAGGTAGCGCGCAGCCAGCGGACTGCGCTCGCACCAGCCGCGGGCCAGGGGCTCGACGCGCGGATCGGACGACGCGTCGTCCGCCAGCAGCACCGGACAGCCTGCCGGCAGGCTGCGATCGAGCGAGGCCAGGCAGGCGTCGAGCGCCTCGAGCGCGTTGTGGATCGGAACCACCACCACCGGCATCGGGTTCATTCGCCGGCTCCGCGCCAGCTGTGGGGCAGCCGGGCCAGGCCGTATTCGCGCGCAGTGCCGGTCACGGTGACCTCGCGATCCAGGGTGTCGAACAGCCGCAGGCCTTCATCATCGAGCGCACTCGCGCGCAGGCGATAGCTGCCCGGCAGCAGCGTCAGCGGTTCGAATACCAGGCGGAAACGGAAGCGCCCGTCACCCAGCGGCTCCGGCCGCACGCCGTCCATTTCCGAGCTGACGCCATAGACGGGCGTGCCGTCGGCGCGAACCCAGCCATTGAGCAGCACCGGCGGCAGGCCGTCGCGGCTGTGGATGACGACGTCCTGTTCGAGGCGCCCGCCCATCGGAACCGACATCGCACCGCTGCCGGGCACGCCGTTGATCGCCACCGACTCGACCGAGAATTCCGTCTGCGCGGCGGCGGCCACCGGCGCCTCGCGCTCGCCGGCGCGACTGGCTTCCAGCGCGGCGAGGTAGCGTTGGCTGACTTCGAACACGTCGCCCTGCGCCTGCACCCGGCCGTCCTTGAGCCAGATCGCGCTGCGGCAAAGTTTTTGTACGTGGTACATGCTGTGCGAAACCAGCAGCAGGGTGCCGCCGCCCGCCAGGTAGTCGTCCAGCCAGTGGATGCACTTGCGCTGGAAATTCTCGTCGCCGACCGCCAGCACTTCGTCGGTGATCAGCAGCGCCGGGCGCACGGCCGCGACGATGGCGAAGCCCAGGCGCACCACCATGCCCGACGAGTAGTGCTTCACCGGCTCGTCGAGGTAGCTGCCGATGTCGGCGAAAGACTCGATTTCAGGCATCTTCGCGACCAGGGCCGCGGCATCGATGCCGTGCAGGGCCGCCGCCAAACGGACGTTGTCCCGACCGCTGAGTTCAGGATGGAACCCGGCCCCCAGTTCAAGCAGGGCGCCAATGCTGCCGCGGGTGGTCACGCTGCCGTCGCTCGGGGTCAGCACGCCGGTGATCAACTTGAGCAAGGTGGACTTGCCGGCGCCGTTCTCGCCGATGATCGCCAGCGATTCGCCGGCGCGGACTTCGAAACTGATGTCCTGCAGCACGCTCACCACGCGCCGCGGCTTGCGGCCGCGCAGCACGTCCCAGAGCGCACTGAGGCGATCGCCGCGATGGCCGAGCACCGGATAGCGCTTGGCCAGGCCCTGCGCCTGCACCAGCGGCTCCTTGCTCACAGGAAGTCCTCGAGGTGGCTGCGGGCGCGGCGGAACAGCGCATTGGCGAGCAGAAGCAGCACCAGCGCCAAGCCCAGCGACACGCCCAGCATCGTCCAGTCCACGGCTTGGCCGGTGAGCGCGCGGCGAACACTTTCCACCGGCACCGCCAGCGGATTGAGCGCCAGCCAGCCGGCGGCGGTCGGCGGCAGCAGGCTGCGGTCGTACAGCACCGGCGTCATGAAGAAGCCCAGCATCAGCACCTGGCCGGTCACCGCGGCGATGTCGCGCAGGAAGACCTGCAGCACGGCCAGCAGCCGCGCCGCCGCCAGCGCATGCACGCAGATGACCGCCAGGGCCGCCAGGGTCGCGGGCAGTCCCTGCACCTCCAGCCCGACGCCGAACAGCAGCAGCACGGCCAGCACCAGCACCAGCCCCGCGAGGTCAATCAGCACGCTGGCCACCACCCGCACGTCCACGTAAAGCCCGTGCGGTACCGCCACCTTGCCGATCAGCGACGCGTTGTCGGTGAGCGCGGTGACCCCGCGGTTGGCCGCATTGGAAAAGAGGTTCCAGGGCCATAGCCCCAGCGCCAGGAAGGCGCCATAGGGCAGGTCGCCGCCCTGCGCGCGCGCCGGCAGCAGATGGCCGAATACCCAGGCCAGCACCGCCAGCTGCAGCAAGGGCAGCAGCAGCAACCAGGCGGTGCCCAGCAGACTGCCGCGGTATCTCTCCTCGAGCTCGCGGCGCAGCAGCTCGCGAAAGACGGCGGATGCGGCGGGAACCATGGCGAAATCAGTCAGCGTCGCGCGGCTTGCCCAGCGGCTCCAGCGCGCGGAAGCGCTCGCCGTACTCGTCGGTGAGCTTGCGGGCCTCGGCCGGGTCGCGGATCACCCGCGGCGTGACCAGGATGATCACTTCCGAACGATTCGAATCCCGCGTCTGGGTGCCGAACAGACCGCCGATCACCGGCAGCCGGCTCAGCCCGGGGAAGCCGCTGCTGCCCTGGGTGCTGCCTTCGGTGATCAGGCCCGCCAACATCACGGTTTCACCGCTCTTGATGGCCGCTTCCGTGATCAGGCTGCGCTTGTTGATCGGCACGTTGCCGTTCGGATCACCGGCGCGCGGGGCACCGGGCGAACTGACTTCCTGCTCGATCTCCATGAAGACGGTGCCGTCGCGGCTGATGCGCGGGGTCACGGTCAGGATCACGCCGGTATCGAGGTACTGCACCTGGGTGAAGGTGCCGTTACCGCTGCCGGGGTCGCCCACGATCGGATTGAAGCTGGTGCTGTTGACCGGAATCTTGGTGCCGACGTCGAGCTTGGCCTCGGCGTTGTTGCGCACCACGACCGACGGCGTGGACAGCAGACGCACGTTCGATACATCGTCGAGGGCGGTAATGATGGCGGCAGCGTTTCGGCCCAGGAAGGTCCAGCCGACCCCGTCGGCGCCGATGCTGCCGGCGATGTCGCCCCAGATGTCGCGGCCCACGGCGCTGGGCAGGCCGGCGTCCACGACCGAATTCTCGAAGAACCAGTTCACGCCGTAGCTGAGTTCGCCGGTGAGCTGCACCTCGACCACCTGGGCTTCGATGTGCACCTGCAGCGGCATCACGTCCAGGCGCTCGATGGCGCGCCGGATGGATTCCCATTGGCCGGGCGTGGCCCGCACCAGCAGCGCGTTGGATTCTTCGACGGCGCTGATCGAAACATCAGCGTCGCTGCCCAGGGCGATGCCGTCGCCGCGGCCCGCGGCGGCATTGCCGCCGGCGTTGGCGGCGCGGCGGTCGGCGGCCCGTGGGCTCGGCTCGGCGCCGTCGGTTGCCGGCGTGTCGATCGAGCGGATCTGCACCGGCGCCAGGCCGGGCATGATCGACGGCGGCCCGCTGTCGCGGCGGCTGCCGGCGCCGGACTGGCCACCGAACACCTGGCTGAGCTGCTCGGCCAGGTCCACGGCCTTCATGTAGAGAACTTCATGGGTGTACAGGCGCGCGCCTTCGCCGCCACCGGCGTCGAGACGCTCGATCCAGGACCGGGCCTCGCGCAGGTAGCGCGCCTGCGGCGTGATCACCATCACCGCGTTCTGGCCCTCCAGCGGCATGAACCGGAACATGCCCGATACCGGCGTGGAGCCTTCCTCGCCGAAGATGCCGTTGAGTTCGTCCACCATCTGCGCCGCCTCGGACGACTGCAGCGGGAACACGCCCACCGACATGCCGGCCAGCCAGTCGACGTCGAAAATCTCGACCGTGCGCAGGTAGTTCTGGAGTTCGCTGCGGGTACCCGCCAGCACGATCAGGTTGCGTGACGCGTCCACGTTGACCACGGCGTTGGCACGCGCGTAGGGCTCGAGGATTTTCTTCATCTCGGCCGCGGAGATGTACTGCAGCGGCACCGCGCGCACCTCGTAGCCGCGGGCGTTGGCGGCGCCGCCGGTGCGCGGCGACAGATTGCCGGGAAGGGCTTGGTCGGCGGGCAGCACGTTGTAGCGGCCGTCGGTCCAGACCAGGCGCGCATTGTTCCAGCCCAGCACCATCTCCAGCAGGCTCAGCGCCTGGGCGGCATTGACCGGGCGCGGGGTCGCCAGCGTCACCTGGCCCTGCACGCCGGGCGCGATGACGTAGTTCTGCTGGAGCAGGTCGCCGAGGATGGCCTTGACCACCGCATGCACCGACTCGCCTTCGAAGTTGAACGTGGCTTCGCCCGGGGTGTCGATAGAAGGCGGGGCGGAAGCGGCGACGCGCTGGTTGATCACCAGACCGGTGCCGGGCGTCATCAGCGGACCGCTGGCGGCGCCAGCGGGGCCGGCCGCGGCGGGATCGTCCGCGACCACCGCGGGCGCGGGCTCGTTGGCCCGTGCGTCGGTGCCGCGCTGTATCACGGGCGCACCGACGGTGGCGCAGCCGGTCAGGAAAACGATCAGGGCGAGGCCCAGTGCGGGGGCCAGGGACGGGGTGTTCTTCATCGCTTCACTCTACCTGTTTGATCCCATCCTGCGCCGCCTGCTCCGCGGCAGCTTCAGCGGCGCGTTGGGCGCGACGGGCTTCGATCCGGCGACGGATGGCCTCGACCTGCTGTTCCGGAGTGACGGGTGCGGATTGGGTGGGCCGTTCACCGCCGCTGGAACCGGAGATGTCGGTGCTGCTGGTGGACGGGGGCGGCGGCGTCGCTGCAACGGCTTCCGCGAGGGCGAGACCGGGCGCAGGCGCCGGGCTGGGAACCGGAGCGGCAGGAGCCGCCACCTGCGTCACCGGCTCGCCGCCGGTGCCGTCGAAGACACGTAGCGCCATCTCGCGACGGCCTTCGGGGCCATCGAAAACCGCGCGCCGGGGTTCCACTTCTACCAGCCGCCAGGCCGTGCCCTCGACCAGATCGCCAAGCCGCACGCGGCGACTGCTGCGGTCGGCAGTGTGCTGCAGGATCACCAGCCGGACATCGTCTGCGATCAGTACGCTGGTCAATACCGCATCGAGCGGTGCATCACCGCTGCCGGCGCCGGCAAGCACGGCCGAGGGGCGACGATCAACGCTGAGCAGCGGACGATTGCCGATTTCCAGATAGTCGGACGCTGGCCCCAGGCGCGAGCCGACCACTTCGAGCCGGACCTGCGGCACCGGCGGCGCCAGCGACGCATTGCCCGGGTGTAGGCCAACCCGGCCGCCCAGACCCGCCAGCGCCAGCAGCAGCAGGCCCACCGCCCAGGCCGCGACGGCCGCCAGCAGCGCGCCGACCGGACGCAGGTGCGCGATCACGGCGCGGCTCCCGAGGGCGTCTGCAAATAGCCGTAGAGCTCGAAGCTGACGTCTACGCCGCCACCCTCCACGCCGGTGGTGAGGTAGCTGCGGCGCGACAGCAGATCAATGCTGTCGACGAACAGCTGCGGGCTGCCGCTCTCGAGCGAGTGCAGCACGGCGCCAAGCTCTTCCATGCCGCAGCGCAGGCGCACCTGCACCGTGGCGCGGACGAAGGGTTCCTCGACCCGGGACTCGGTGGGCGTGCGCGCGGTGATCTGGCAGCGACCCGGCTCCGGGCTCGCCTCCGCCAGCACGGCCTCGAGCCGCTGGACGAGGGCGGCGGTGGCCAGCTGCCGGTTGGTTTCGGGCAGGAATCCGGGATTGCCGCGTTCGAACTCGCGCACGCGGGCGAGCTCGCTTTCAAGCACCGGGCGCTGGGCGATCTCTTCGCGCAGGGCCAGTTCCTGGTCACGGAGTTGGGCGATCTCGCTGCCCATCGCCAGCATCGGCGCCGTCCACCACCAGTGCAGCAGCAGGGCATAGCCCAGAACCAGCGCCACCAGCACGCCGGCGAGCAATTTCAGGCGATCGGCGGCCGGCGTCATTCGGCGCCCTCCCCGCTGGCGTTGACCACCCGTGCGGTCAGCGTGAAGCGGTCCCGGCCCGTGCGCGGATCCGACTGCACCACGCCCGACAGCGCCGGATCGGTGATCAGCGGCGAAGCCTGCAGCAGCGCCACCAGGGCCGGCGCCGCACGACTCTGGCCGACCATCACCAACTGGTCGCCGCTGATCGCGAGCTTGTCGAGCGAGGTGTCGTCGGGAATGCGGCGCGTCAGCTCCTCCATCACCTCGAGCATGGTCGGACGGCTGGCGCGGGTGGCGGCGAGGAAGTTGGCGGCCTGCGCCGACGTCACCAGCTGGTTGCGCAACAGACGGGCCTCGCGGGCCTCGTCGTTGGCGCGGGACACCAGATCGCGCAGTTCGTCGCGGCGTTCGCTGCGGTTGTGCAGGGTCAGGCCCAACGTGCCCAGCAGCCCCAGCATCGCGACCGCGGCCAGCGCCAGATGCAGGCGACGGACGGGGTCGCGGCGCAGGGCGAGCGTGGCGTCGGGCAGCAGGTTCAGACCCAGGCGACGGCCGTCCGCTTCGACCACGTCAACGCCGGCCAAGCCGCGCGCCAGCGGGCCGACGGCCTCGAGTTCGGATTCCAGTCGGGCGCGCGGCAGCACCAGCAATTCCACCCGCAGCTGTTGCGCGCCCAGGTCGCGCTCGAGCACGCGACCTTCGAAGCTGACCTGATCGGCGGAGAACGGCGTTTGCCGGTCCAGCTCGAAGGCCAGCACTTCGCGCAGGCGCGGTTCGGCCGCCGCCGGCAAGGTCAACACGCGGCGCAGCACGCCGGAAGCGGGAATTAGCAGCCAGCGCGGGGTGCCGCTGGCGTCGGCGCGGGCGCGCAGGTCTTCGAGCAAGGTGGTCTCTAGCGGGACCTGGCCCAGACGGGTGTCACTACGATGGCCGGTGGCCAGCAGGGACAAGCCGCCGTCCTCCCGCCACAGGCACAGCCGCTGGGCATCGCTCGCCACCCGGTCGCGCCAGCGCGGCGGCAGCGTCCACAGCAGGGCGTCGCGCAAACGGCCCGGCAGCGTGCTTCGCGCCAGGCGCAGCTTCAGCGGGTCCAGCAGGTTGGCAAGGCGATTGGCGGCGGGCATCAGTAGGGGTCTCCCGTCCGCCAGGCAAGGGGGGCATACAGGTTTCCGAAGCCCGACGCTGCGCCGATGCGCAGCGTGGCATGGACCTCGAACAGGGTGCCGTCCGGACGGGTGGCGCGGCTGGCAACACTATACGTACCCGACCCGTTCACGGCGAGGGTGCTGCCGTCCGGCAGTTGCGGCAGCGGCAGCCCGGGACGCCAGGCCTGGCGCAACGCCAACAGCTCGGCCGCCTGCGCCGGGCTCAGCCCCATCGCCTGCAGCACCGGCAGCTGGGCCAGGCTCGGATCAGGCTGGGGCATCCCGGTGTAAATAGTGACGTGCGGGACCAGCAGCCGATACGTCGCCAGGTCCATGCCCAGCAGCTGCTGCAGCTCGCCGAGCGTGGTGAAGGGTTGGTCCTTGGCCCCGTACTCCAGGCCAGCCGCCGCGTAGTCGCGGTCTTCGGCGCCACCCGCCACGGCCAGCAGACTGTCGTTGTCGCGCCAGTCCTGGATCACCCCGCCCAGCCGTTCGGCGCGCGCGGGCTCGACCCCCAGCCAGCCCATCAGCGCCGACAGCTGGCCGGCGTCGGCGGCGTTGAGGTCCATCTTGCCCGCCTCGTCCTGCACCAGAACCTCGACCTGGAAGCCGTCGAAGGTGAAACGCTGCGGGCGGCCGTCCGGCACCCAGCGTGCGGCCGGATCGGTCTCGACCAGACGCAGGCTGGCCAGCTCGATGCCAGCCTCGGCGGCCAGCCGCGCCGCGACCTGCTGACGCAGCGCACTGCCCTGCAGCGCCTCGGTGCGGGTACCCAGCGCGAATACGGCAATCAGGCCTGCCATCAGCATCAGCATCCAAAGCACCAGCAGCAGGGCGGCGCCGCGCGCGGAACGACTCACTGCGCTTCCTCCCGCGCGGGGTCGTCGGCGCGCGCGGGGGCCCAACCGGCTGCCGCAGCCGCCGCCTGGCGCGGCGCGACCAGCAAGGTCGGAAACTGCGCGCGCTCATCGCCCATGCGCAGCTCCAGCCGCACCAGCCGCGGCATGCTGTCGGGCGTGTCCCAGCGCGCGGTCCAGGCCCCAGGGCGGCCATCCTGGTCAAGGGTGCGGAACCCGAAGCCGCCATCAGCGATACCTTCGAGCAAGATCTCTGGCTCGCGCTCGTTCGCCAGCGGGCCATCGGGCGTGAGCAACTGGTGTTCGAACTCCAGCCGCAGGCCGTCGCGGCCGCGCACCAGCCGGAAGGTCTGCAGGTGCGGCCCGCCGTGGGACAAGTAGCCGGGCATCGGCGCCACCAGCTGCATTTCATCCTTGTCGGCCACAAACATGATGGTGCGGCCGGTGCTGCCGTCAATCTCGATCGGCAGCGGCAGCGCGTCCTCCACCTGACGGCGCAGGAACGACTGCACCGCGCGCAGGCGTTCGTTTCTTTGCGCCATGTCTTCCGCGCGGCCGGTGGCGACGGTGGCGTTGCGCAGCGTGGCGAAGGCCAGCGCAATGCCGGCCGCCAGCAAGGCGGTGGCCAGCAGCACTTCGATCAGGCTGAAGCCGCGGCGTGCGTTCATTGCAGCACCTGGTCGGCGGTCGGATAGCGCGCGCGCAGGGTGGCAAACCTCAGGCGCCGCGGCACGTCGTCGGCGCCCCAGCTGACGTCGAGCTGGATCCGATAGAGCAGCGGACCGCCCACCGGCTGCAGGCCCACGGTTTCGATCGGCAGCACGTCGGGGCCGGACTCGGCGCGCGGGGCGGGGTCTTCGGTCTCGGTGATCTCGAGCTCCCAGCGATAGCGACCGCCGTCGAATTCACCGCGCGACTGCCCCGGCTCGATCGGCTCGAGTACGCCCACTTCGTCCAGCAGCGACTGTGCGTGCAGCGTGGCCTCGGTGGCGTCGCCGGCGCCGCGCACCTGTGCGAGACCTCCGCTGAGGATGGCGATCAGGATGCCCAGCCCGACCGACAGCAGGGCAAAGGCAAGGATGACCTCGAGCAGACTGAAGCCGCGCTGGCGCCTCATGGCTCGCCCTCGCCGCGGTGCAACTGCACCTCGCCGGTCAGCCAGGCCACGTCCACGCGCCAGGCGGCTTCGCCGCTGCGCAGCACCACGCGGCCGCCGGTGGCCGCGCCTTCGGGAAAGAAACGGATGGCCGCCACCTGCGGCGACTCAAGCTCTTCACGGGCGCCGGTGACTTCCAGCGAAATGCCGGCGGGCACTTCCCCGGTATGTTCGCCGGCGCCGCGCCAGCGCTTCTCGCCGACGTCGATCCGGAATACCTGTTCGCGGCCGGTGGCGATGGCCTGGGCGCGGGTGAAACGCAGCTCGGCCGCCAGCGCCTTGGCCGTGCCGCGCAGTTCCTGGCCCGGCATGCCGCGACCGATCGCCGCCAGGCCCAAGGCTGCGAGCGCGGCGATGAGCACCATCACCACGATCAGCTCCACCAGCGAAAAGCCGTGGGGGCGCTTCATCGGCGGCGTCCCGGGCCGGCGCTCAGGGCCGGCGGATGTCCTGGTTGACGCTCTCGCCGCCGGCCTGGGTGTCGGCACCCAGGCTCACCAGTTCAAACGGACCGTTCGCGCCCGGGCGCTTGAACTCGATCGGCGTGCCCCAGGGATCCTTGAGCTCTTCGGCGCGCGCATAGGGGCCGAGCCAGTTGCTGGTGCCGGTGGAGGTGACCAGCTGTTCCAGCGAGTCCGGCAGCTTGCCGGTGTCCATGCGGAACTGGTCAATCTTGCCGGCCAGGGTCACCAGCTGGGTTTCGGTGATACGCACGTTGGCGCGGTCCTGGCCGCCCATGATGCGGCTGGTGATCAGGGCGAGTATCGAGCCGATCAGGACGATGACGATCATCAGCTCGATCAGGCTCATGCCGCGGGCGTGTCGGGGGGAAGCAGGAAGACGTCGCATCGGAAAGTCCCTGGTCAGATGGAATTGGTGAGGTCGTAAATAGGAAGCAGCACGGACATCATGATGGCGCCGACGATGAGCGTCATCAGCACGGTCAGCGCCGGCACCAGCGCAGCGAGCAGGCGGTCGAGCGCGTTCGCGGTTTCCTGGTCGAAGGTATCGGCCGCCTTGAGCAGCATCGCGTCAAGCTCGCCCGACTCCTCGCCAACCTGGATCATGTGCACCGCCAGCCGCGGGAAAACCTTCTGCCGGCCCAGGGCATAGCCCAGGCCACTGCCGGTCTTCACCTCTTCAGCCGCAGCCTCGACGGCTTCGGCCAGTACCCGGTTGGACAGCACCGGGCGGGAAAGGTTCAGGGCCGCCAGCAGCGGCACGCCGTTGCGCACCAGGGTGCCCAGGGTCCGCGCCAGGCGCGCGGTGTCGAGCTTGGCGACCAGATCGCCCGGGAATTTGTGCCTGAGTACGCGTGCGTCAAGGGCGCGGCGCACGCGCGGGTCGTTGAACCGCATCGCCGCCCAGGCCGCCGTGCCCAGCGCCAGCAGCAGCAGCGCCCACCACCAGCTGCGGATGAACAGGCTGGTCTTGAGTACCGCCAGCGAATACCAGGGCAGCTGGGCGTTCATGCTTTCGAACAACGCCTGGAACTGCGGCACCACGAAGGCCATCAGGAAGGTGATGGAAGCGAACACCAGCACGGTGAGGATTGCCGGGTAGATCATCGCGTTCAGTACGCGTGCGCGAAGTACGGCGCTTCGCTCCAGGTAGTCGGCCAGGCGGCGCAGGCTTTCGTGCAGGTTGCCGCCGGCTTCGCCCGCGCGCACCAGGTTCACGTACAGGCGGGAGAACAGGCCGTGCTGCTGCTCAAGCGCGGTGGACAAGGGCGTACCGCCGCGCACCGCTTCCCGCACGCGCTCGACCACGCGCCGTGCCTCGGGCGTGTCCGGAAGCTCGAGCAAAATCCCCAGTGCGCGATCGAGCGGCTGGCCGGCGCCGAGCAGGGTCGCGAGCTGCTGGGTGAACTGCAGCACCTGCGGATCACCGAACTCCTTGCGCTTGAGCAGCGCGCCCAGGCCTTCGCCCGCGCCTTCATCGGCGCGACGCGCTTCAACCGGCAAGTGGCCCTGGTCCTGCAGCCGACTGATCACTTCCTCGGCGCTGGCGGCCTCCATCTGGCCGTCGAGGGACTCGCCGGCGCTGGACAGTGCCTTGTAGCGGAACAGCGCCATCGCCCTAGCCTTCCTGGGTCACGCGAAGGACTTCCTCGAGCGTGGTCTGGCCCTGCATCGCCTTGATCAGACCGTCTTCATACATGGTGCGCATGCCGCGTTCGCGCGCCGCTTCCTCGATCTCGCCCATGCCGGCGTGCTTCATCACCAAGCGGCGCAGGCTGTCGTCCATCACCAGGAATTCCATGATGGTGGTGCGGCCGAGATAGCCAGTCGGCGTCAGCGCCGACGGCTTCGGGCGGTAGAGATGGATCACGCCTTCGGGCTGGAACCGGCGCAGGCCGAACTCTTCCACCACTTCGGGCAGCGCCTCGTATTTTTCCATGTGCGTCGGCTCGATCCGGCGCACCAGGCGCTGGGCCAGGATGCCGTTCACGGTGGACGTGAGCAGGTAGTCCTCGACGCCCATGTCCATCATGCGGGTGATGCCGCCGGCGGCGTTGTTGGTATGCAGGGTGCTGAGCACCAGATGGCCGGTGAGCGCGGACTGGATGGCGATGCGCGAGGTTTCAAGGTCGCGCATTTCGCCAATCATGATGATGTCCGGGTCCTGGCGAACGATGCTGCGCAGGGCGTGGGCGAAGTCCAGGCCGATCTGTGGCTTGGCCTGGATCTGGTTGATGCCCTCGATCTGGTACTCGACCGGGTCCTCGACGGTAATGATTTTCACGTCGGGCGTGTTGAGCTGGCTAAGCGCAGCGTACAGCGTGGTGGTCTTGCCCGAGCCGGTGGGGCCGGTGACCAACAGGATGCCGTGCGGCTGCTCGAGCACCTTCATGAACTGGCCGAGGAATTCGTCGGTGAATCCCAGGGCCTTGAAGTCGAGCACCACGGATTCGCGATCGAGCAGGCGCATCACCACGCTTTCGCCGTGCGCGGTGGGCACGGTGCTCACGCGCAGGTCCAGCTCCTTGCCCTGCACCCGCACCATGATGCGGCCGTCCTGCGGCAGCCGGCGCTCGGCGATGTTGAGCTTGGCCATGATCTTGATGCGCGAGATCACCGCGGCGGTGAGGTTGGCTGGCGGCGATTCCGACTCTTCGAGCACGCCATCGACGCGATAGCGCACTTTCAGGCGGTTCTCGAAGGGCTCGATGTGGATGTCGGAAGCGCGCAGTTCGACCGCACGCTGGATCACCAGATTCACCAGGCGGATGACCGGCGCCTCGGACGCGAGGTCGCGCAGCTGCTCGACGTCGGCTTCGTCGCCGCCGGACTCGTCGCCCAGGTTCTCGACGATGGTGCCCATGGCGGATCGGCCGGTGCCGTAGTAGCGCTCGATGAGGTCGGCAACCTCGGCGCGCAGGCCCACCTTCATCCGCACGGCGCGCCCGGTGGCCAAGGCCACCGCTTCGGCGGCATACGGATCCTGGGGGTCGGCGACCAGCAGCTCGACGTAGTCCTCGCCCTCGCCGACCGGACACACGGCGAGCTGCTTGAGGAAACGCAGCGACAGGTGCACGCCCGCGGGCGGCGCGTCGGGGCAGTCCTTGGCGGCCACCAGCGGCAGGTCCATGACCTCGGCGGCGGCTTCGGCCATGTCGCGCTCGGACACCATGCCCAGCCGCACCAGCAGCGCCGCCAGCGAACCGCCCGCCTCGGCCTGCAGGCGCTGGGCGCGGGCGAGGTCGCCTTCCTTCAGGCGGCCACGCGCGGACAGGGCCGCGGCGATCCGGCTGTCGGCGGTTTCCATCGTTTCGTTAAGGACCGAGGCCACGGCGGCTCCCTGCATGACTACTCCCGGAATTTAGCAGGTCGGGCCGCCCCGGCGCGCCCCTCACGCGCGGCGGCGTATCGTTGGCGGTTATTCCCATCCCCCAAAGGATTCGCCATGACCAAGATCCGTGCCTGGGCCGCGCCCACCGCTGGCGCCGCGCTGGAAGCCTTCGAATACGACCCCGGCCCGCTGGGCGCCGAGGACGTCGAAATCGAGGTTGAACACTGCGGTATCTGTCATTCCGACCTGTCGCTGCTCGACAACGAATGGGGTTTCACCCAGTACCCGTTCGTACCGGGCCACGAAGCCGTCGGCCGCGTGGTGGCCATGGGACCGCAGGCCAAGGGCGTGGCCATGGGCCAGCGCGTCGGCCTGGGCTGGAATGCCCGCAGCTGCCTGCACTGCGAACAATGCCTGGCCGGTCGCCAGCACCTGTGCGTGTCGCTGCAGCCGACGCTGGCCGGCCGCCACGGTGCCTTCGCCGACCGCGTGCGCGCGCACTGGGTCTGGGTGATGCCCCTGCCCCCCGGGCTTGACCCGCGCGAAAGCGGCCCGCTGCTGTGCGGTGGCATCACCGTGTTCGCACCGCTGCGCGAGCTCAACATCTCGCCCACGGCGCGGGTCGGCGTGGTCGGCATTGGCGGCCTGGGCCATTTGGCGCTGAAGTTCTGCAAGGCCTGGGGCTGCGAGGTCACGGCCTTTACCTCCAGCCAGTCCAAGGCCGAGGAAGCGCGCGCATTCGGCGCCCATCGAGTCGTGTCCACCGGCGATGCCAAGGCGCTGGCGGCGCTGGCCGGGCAGTTCGACCTGATCATCGACACCGTGAACGTGTGCCTGGACTGGGACGGCCTGCTGGCGGCGCTGGCGCCAGAAGGCCGGCTGCACGTGGTGGGCGCGGTGCTTGAGCCGATCCCGGTGCCGGCGTTCTCGCTGATCATGGGTCAGAAATCGGTGTCGGGTTCGCCGACGGGTTCGCGCGGCGGCATCGACGCCATGCTGGGCTTCGCGGCGCGCCACGGCGTGCTGCCCCAGACCGAACATTTCCCGATGAGCCGGGTGAACGAGGCGCTCGATCACCTGCGCGCCGGCAAGGCACGCTACCGCATCGTGCTCGACGCCGACTTCAGCTGACGCCAGCGGAAAACGGGGTGCGCAGCGCGCGCACCCCGTCGTGACTCAGTCAACCCAGACGCGGGCATTGCGGAAGATCCGCATCCAGGGCGAATCCTCGCCCCAGCCGGCCGGGTGCCAGCTCATCTGCAGCGTGCGGAACACGCGCTCGGGGTGCGGCATCATCAGCGTGGCGCGGCCGTCGCGGCTGGTGAGGCCGGTGACGCCGGCCGGAGAGCCGTTCGGATTGGCCGGATAGGCGTCCGTGACCTGGCCGAAGCCGTCAACGAAGCGCAGCGCGACCTGCGCTTCGTCGGCGTGGCCCGGCGCGTCGAAGCGGGCCTGGCCCTCGCCGTGGGCCACCACCACCGGAATCCGCGAACCGGCCATGCCGGCGAACAGGATCGAAGGCGAGTCCTGCACTTCGACCTGGGCCAGGCGGGCCTCGTACTGTTCACTGCGGTTGCGCAGGAAGCGCGGCCAGTGCTCGGCACCGGGCACCAGGCCCTTGAGCTGGGCCAGCATCTGGCAGCCGTTGCACACGCCCAGGCTGAAGCTGTCTGCGCGCTCGAAGAAGCGTGCGAACTGCTCGCGCAGGTCGGGCCGCTCGAGGATGGACGTGGCCCAGCCGCGGCCGGCGCCCAGCACGTCGCCGTAGCTGAAGCCGCCGCAGGCCGCCAGGCCCTTGAACGCATCCAGCCGGGTGCGGCCGCTGATCAGGTCGGACATGTGCACGTCCACGGCGGTGAATCCGGCGCGGTCGAACGCCGCCGCCATTTCCACCTGGCCGTTGACACCCTGCTCGCGCAGGATCGCCACGCGCGGACGCACGCCGGTGTGGATCCAGGGCGCGGCAACGTCCTGGGCCGGGTCGAAGGAGAGTTTCGGCACCAGGCCGGGATCGGCGAAGTCCAGGCGCGCGTCACGCTCGGCGTCGGCGCCGGCGGGGTCGTCGCGCAGGGCCTGGATCGCGTGCGTCACCGACCACCAGGCGCCGAACAGCGCCTGCCAACTCCATTCGGCCAGCACCTGCGGACCGTCGCTGACGCGCACCATCGGCACCGAGCTCGGCCGGCCGATGCGCTGCGCACAATGGGTCAGCTGGTGGCGGTTGACCAGGTCGGCGAAGGCCACGCGGTCTTCGGCGGCAATCTGCACCACCGCGCCCAGCTCTTCGTTGAACAGCGTGGTGAACGGATCTTCGCCCCAGCCTTCGAGGTTGATCTCGAGGCCGCAGTGGCTGGCGAACGCCATCTCGCAAAGCGCGGCGAACGCGCCGCCGTCGGAGCGGTCGTGGTAGGCCAGCAGCAGGCCATCGGCACGCGCCGCCTGGATCAGCGAGAAGAAGTCGCGGAGCCGCTCGGGTTCGTCCAGGTCGGGACTGGCGCCGCCGAAGCTGGAATGCACCTGGGCCAGGATCGAACCGCCCATGCGTCGGGCGCCTGCGCCCAGGCCGATCAGCCAGATCTCGGATTCGCCGCTGCGGTCGAGCACCGGCACCAGAGTCTGGCCGGCGTCCGCCACGCGCGCGAACGCAGTGATCACCAGCGACACCGGCGACACCGATTTCTGCGGACCTTCCGGCGCCTGCCACTGCGCCTGCATGGACAGCGAGTCCTTGCCGACCGGGATCGAGATGTCCAGCTCCGGACACAGCGCCATGCCCACGGCCTTGACGGCGTCGAATAGCAGCGCGTCCTCACCCGGGAACGAGGCGGCGGCCATCCAGTTGGCCGACAGCTTCACTTCCGAGAGCGAAGCAACGTCGGCGGCGGCCAGGTTGGTGATCGCTTCGCCCACGGCCATGCGCGCCGAAGCGGCGGCGTCGATCAGGGCCAGCGGGGTGCGTTCGCCGATCGCCATCGCTTCGCCGGCGACGACGTTGAAACCGGTCAGCGTGACCGCGACGTCGGCCAAGGGCAGCTGCCAGGGCCCGACCATCTGGTCGCGCGAGCACAGGCCGCCGACGCTGCGGTCGCCGATGGTGACCAGGAAGTTCTTGGACGCCACGGTGGGATGCGCCATGACGCGCAGGCCGGCTTCGTGCAGCTCGAGCTTGGCCACGTCCAGGCGCGGCCAGCGGCTGGCGGGCGGACGCTGGGTGTCGCGGTGCATCTGCGGCGAGTTGCCAAACAGCACGTCCATCGGCAGATCAATCGGATGGCTGCCGTCGGGCGCCTTGAGCACGAGGCGTTCCTCTTCGGTGGCGAAACCGACCACCGCGAACACGGCGCGCTCGCGCCGGCAGATCGCCTCGAAGTCGGCGATGCGGTCGGCGCCGACGCCGAGCACGTAGCGCTCCTGCGCTTCGTTCGACCACAGCTGCATCGGCGACAGCGACGGATCGTCGCTGGGGATCTTCGCCATCTCGATCACGCCGCCGACGTTGGAGTCGTGCAGCAGCTCGGGAATGGCGTTGGACAGGCCGCCGGCGCCGACGTCGTGCGCGGTCAGGACCGGGTTGTTCTCGCCTTGGGCGAAACAACGATCAATGACTTCCTGGCAGCGACGCTGCATCTCGGGGTTGTCGCGCTGCACCGAGGCGAAGTCGAGGTCTTCCGAACTCTGGCCGGCATCCACCGACGAGGCGGCGCCACCGCCCAGGCCGATCAACATCGCCGGACCACCCAGCACCACCACCGCATCGCCCGGGCGCAGGTCGAGCTTCTTGACCTGGCCGCGATCCATGGCACCGAGGCCGCCGGCCAGCATGATCGGCTTGTCGTAGGCACGGGTCAGGCCCGGCTGGTCGGTGGGCTGCTCGAAGCTGCGGAAATAGCCGGTCAGCGCCGGACGACCGAATTCATTGTTGAACGCCGCGGCGCCGATCGGACCTTCGGTCATGATCTCCAGCGCCGTGGCCATGCGCGGGTTCAGCGGGCGCGCGGCTTCCCAGGGCCGCGGCAGCGACGGTATCCGCAGGTGCGACACCGAGAAGCCGGTCAGGCCGGCCTTGGGCTTGCCGCCGCGGCCGGTGGCACCCTCGTCGCGAATCTCACCGCCCGAGCCGGTGGCCGCGCCGGCAAACGGCGAGATCGCGGTGGGATGGTTGTGGGTCTCGACCTTGATGCAGAACGCCGAGTCCATGGGCGCGCTGTGGCCGTATTCGCCACTGCCGGGCTCGGCCCGGAAGCGCGCGGCCGGATGGCCTTCGACCACCGCGGCGTTGTCCTTGTAGGCGCTGAGCGTGAGCTGCGGCGACTTCGCATGCGTGTTCTTGATCATGCGGAACAGGGACAGCGGCTGCGGCTCGCCGTCGATGGTCCAGTCGGCGTTGAAAATCTTGTGGCGGCAGTGCTCGGAGTTTGCCTGCGCGAACATCATCAGCTCGGCGTCCGACGGGTCACGACCCAGTTCGGCATAGCGCGTCTGCAGGTACTCGATCTCGTCGGGCGACAGCGCCAGGCCGAGGCGGATGTTGGCTTGTGCCAGGCCCGCCACCGGGATCCGTTCGACCTGGCCGGCGGCCGGCTGGGCGAACAGTTTCGCGGCATCTTCGCGAACCGCGAGCAGGGACTGGGTCATCGGATCGTGCAGCGCGCGCGCCAGCTGTGGCCAGCGCGGATCAGAGGCCGGCGGCAGCCCGGCCAGATCCAGACGCAGGCCGCGTTCGACCCGCTTCACCGCCAGACCCGCGCCCTGCACGATCTCGGTGGCCTTGGTGGACCAAGGCGAGCGCGTGCCCAGGCGCGGCACCACGAAGCGCGACGCGGCGCCGTCGGCCAGCGACTCTTGGCCGGTGCAGGCTTCGAGGATGCGGCCGAGCGCCGTCAGGTCCGGCGCGGCGCCGGCTTCGGGTTCGACGAAATAGCTGTGCCAGGCCCCGGTGACCCGGAGGCCGTCGACGATCTGCTGCAGGCGATTTTGGAGACGGTCGCGCCGAAAGGGCGACAGGGCCGCGAGGCCCTCAAGGACAATCATGTCCGCACAATTCCGTGGGAAACGAGCGCCGTATTGTAGATCAAGACCGGGCCGTCGGCCCGGTTGCCGTCACTTCTCCGCCTTGGCCGCCAGTTCGTCCAGCCGGGCCAGCATGGCCGCGGGCTCCAGGTAGCCGCCCAGCTGCACGCCGTCCGGGGTGTAGATGGCCGGGGTACCGTCCAGGCCCACCCGGCGACCCAGGTCGTAGTCCATGGTCACGGGGTTGGTGCAGTCGGCCTTGGGCATGATCAAGCCGGCCTTGGAGGCGGTCAGGGCCTTGTTGCGGTCGGGCGCGCACCAGACCGAGACGGCCTTGTCGAAGGACTCCGAACCGATGCCGCCGCGCGGGTAGAACAGGTAGTCGACCGTGATGCCCAGGGCGTTGTAGTCGGCGATCTGCTCGTGCATGCGCTGGCAGTAGCCGCAGTCAATGTCGGTGAAAACCGTGACCACGTGCTTGGGCTCGGCCGCGGCGAAGGTGATCTTGCGGTCGTTGCCGATGGTGGCCAGCAGCTCCTTGCGCAGCACCGACTCGCTGGCCTGGGTCAGGCTTTCACGCGAGGCCAGGTCGAACAAGGTGCCCTGGATCAGGTACTTGCCGTCCTCGGAGACGTAGATCACCCGCCCTTCGAGCGGCACTTCGCGGAAACCCGGGATCGGCGAGGCCGTGACCTCGCCCACTTCGGCGCCCGGGGCCAGGTCGGCCAGGGCAGCGCGGATGGTGGCCTCGACGCCAGCCGGGGCCGGTGCGGCGGCGGCCGCCGGGCCGGCTTTGGCGGCTGGCGCACCGGTGGTCTGGGCCTGGGGCTCGGCGGCGCAGGCGGTCAGGCTGATCAACAGGGCAAGCGGCAGGGTACGGCGAATCATCAGGGGCGTCCTTCGAAGTCGATGCGGGTCCGACCGCAGCCGGGGCGGAAAGTTCGCTGATTGTGGCACGGTCGCCACGAACTCAGGCACGGGGGTGGTGCTGCTGGTGCAGGCGCTTGAGGCCTTCACGCGCCACCAGCGTGTAAATCTGGGTGGTCGAGAGCGAACTGTGGCCCAGCAACATCTGCAGCGCGCGCAGGTCGGCGCCGTGGTTGAGCAGGTGGGTCGCGAAGCTGTGCCGCAGGCCGTGCGGGCTGACCTTGGCCGGGTCCACGCCGGCCACGGTGGCCAGGCGCTTGACCACGTTCCAGAACTGCTGGCGACTCAGTGCCTGCCCGGCGCGGCCCAGAAACAGGGGCGCCGCCGCGCGGCCGCCGGACAGCGCCGGACGCCCCTGGGCCAGGTACTGCTCCAGCCAGTGCTGGGCCTCCTCGCCCAGCGGCACCAGACGTTCCTTGCTGCCTTTGCCCATCACCCGCACCACGCCCTGGCGCAGGTTCAGTGCCGTCGCCGGCAGGTTCACCAACTCGCTTACGCGCAGCCCGGTGGCGTACATCAGCTCGACCATGGCCCGATCACGCAGGCCGGCCGGAGCGACGACGTCGGGCGCGTTCATCAACGCCTCGACCTCGCTCTCGGACAAAGCCTTTGGCAGCGAACGGCGCAGCTTGGGCGGATCCAGCAGCGCGGTCGGGTCGGTTTCGCGCAGGCCCAGGCGGACCTGCTGGCCGTAGAAAGCGCGCAGCGCCGACAGCAGACGCGCATTGCTGCGGGCCGCGTAGCCTTCGGTGGTGCGGCGCGACAGGTAGTCGTAGAGAACATCGCGGTCGACGCCGGCCAGGTCCCGGCCGCGCGTACCGAGCCAGCGGGCGAGGCCGTCGAGGTCGCGCCGGTAGCTGTCGAGCGTGAGCCTGGCCAGGCCGGATTCGGCCCAGACCCGATCGAGGAAGCCGCTGATGGCGCGCTGGTCCTGCGGTGCTGCCGGCGGCAGCGTCTGGGCGCGGGCGCGACGATCGGCGGGGCAGGTACTTGGCATGAAGGCAGGATAGCCCAGCGGCGCACGGCAATGAACGATATCGAGGCTGTCGAACAGCTGGCCCGCGCCGGCCGGTCCGCTATGCTTATCCGATGCCCGACCACGCCCTCACCGCCGCCCTGCCCGCCCACCTCGGCTGGCGCCTGCTGGCCCTCGTCTACGACACGATGCCCAATATCGCGCTGTGGTTCGCGGTCAGCGGAGTGGCGCTGGTGCTGACGCCGGACCACACCGCCTTCGCGCCCTGGAGCCTGGGCCAGCTGGTGCTGTGGCTGGCCTGCGCCACGATCAGCGGCGTTTACGCCGTGCTGTCCTGGCAGCATGCCGGGCAAACCCTGGGCATGCGGCCCTGGCGACTGAAAGTCACCACGCCCGACGGTCGGCTGGCACCGACGGGAAAGCTTTGGCTGCGCTACGCCGTGGCGATCATCTCGCTGGCCGCCGGTGGCTTGGGCTTCTTGTGGTCGCTGGTGGATCGCGAACGCCGTACCTGGCACGACCTGGCCAGCGGCACGGTATTGGTGCGCCTGTCGCGCTGAGCCTATTCGCGCCGGGCGAATAAACCCCAGCACAGACTCAGCAGCGCCAGCGGCGGCAACAAGTAGGCAAGGCGCGCATCAAAGTCGTAAACATCCGACAGGCTCACCACCAGTCGCTGCGCCAGCAGGTAGGCGACGCCGATGACGATGGCGATGAACAACCGCTTGCCGAAGCCGCCCGAACGCAGTGAGCCGAAGGCGAAGGGCAGCGCCGCCAGGCACAGCACCGCCACGTTCACCGGGTAGAACCAGCGCGCCCAGTAGGCGTTGCGGAACACCTTGGCGTCCAGGCCATTGCGCTCGAGATAGGCGATGTTGCGCTGCATCTCGCTGGCGCTGAGATAGCGCGGGCGCTGCGCCGCCGACGCCAACGCCTCCGCGTCGAGGCCGGTGTCCCAGCGCTCCTCGGCCACCGTTTCATTGGTCACGGCGCGACCGGTGAAGCGCGAGCGCTGCACGTCTTTCAGGCGCCAACCATCGGCGCGATGCTCGGCCAGCCGCGCCTCGGCCAGCGACACCAGCCGTCCCTCATCGTCGAATTCGAACAGGCGCACGCCCTGCAGCTCGGTCCATTCGCCGCCCTCGGCCTCACGCCGCACGCCGTTGCGGGCATTGAGGTAGACGTTGCCCTCGCGCAGCCAAAGGCCCGAGACCCGCGCGACCACCATGTCGCCGGATTTCGCGGCATTGACCACGGCCTGCGCGCTCTGTTCGCCGCGCGGCGCCACCGTCTCGGCGTTGACCATCATCAGCGCGGTCAACAGCCCCAGCGACAGCAGTGCGCCCAAACCGATGCGCAGGCGCGACATGCCGGCCGAGCGCATCGCAGTCAGTTCAGACCGCGCCGAGAGACCCCCCAGACCCAGCACGCAACCAATCAGGGCCACCGTCGGGAACAGCTCGTAAAGGCGCCGCGGCACCGTGTAGGCGGTGTAGAGCACGGCGTGACTGAGCGTGTAGCCGCCCTCGCCGATTTCGTCGAGTTCGTTGACGAAGCCAGAAATCAGGTCGAAGCCCAGCAGCACCACCCAGGTTGCCAGCGTCGTGAGCAGCACCGTGCGCGCCAGGTAAAGATCAATGATGCGCGGCCGCAGATTCACGCCGTCACCGGGCGCGGACGGCGCAGTCGGCCGTCGGTACGGAACAACCAGGCCGCCAGCAGGCCCATCGGCAGCAGCAGCCACCACAGGCCCGCCCAGGCTGGCAAAACGCCGGTCGCCAGCCAGCCCTTGCCCAGCAACAGCAAGACCATGGCATTGAGATAGATGAGCAGCGCCGCCAGCATGCGGCCATAGCGCGCCTGCCGCGGTTCGCCGCGACCCAGCGGCAGCGCCAGGAAGCCCAGCGCAAGCGTCAGCAGCGGCGTCGCCAGCCGCCAGTGCAGCTCGGCGCGGGCGCCGGCATCGTCCTGCAGCAGCAGCGCACGCGTAGCGCGCGCCTCCAGCGCGTCGGCTTCGGCATCGACCTCCCGGTCGGGCACACGCAGTTCGTTCTGCTCGAAGCGCATCAGCCGGAAGTCCTTCGAGGCCGGCGTGCCTTCGACCCGGAACCCGTCGCGCAGGCGCAGGTAACGGCCCGTGTCGGCCTCGAAGAAAATCTCGCCATGGCGGGCGGTGATGACGTCCAGACGGCCGTCGCGCTCGGACTGCACGAACAGTTGGCCAAAACGCGTGCCATCGGCGTCGAGTTCACCGACGTAAAGGATGCCGGCGCGGCCGGGCAGTTCCAGGAAGCGCCCGGCCTCTAGCCCGGCGACCAGGAAGCTGCGGTTGGCAGTCTCGATCATGTCGCGGGCGATGCGTGCACCCGACGGCGCCAGCCAGAGGGAAGACAGGGCCACGACCGCTACCACCGGCAGAGTCACCAGCAACAGCGGCCGCCAGAGCCGCTGCGGACCCAGGCCCACCGAAGAGAGCACCGCCATCTCGCTGTCGCCGTAGAGCCGGCCCACCGCCAGCAGCAGGCCGACGAACAGCGCCAGCGGCATCAGCAGCGGCAACACCTGGATCGAGCGCAGGCCCAGCTGGGACAGCAGCAGCGCCGCCGGCACCTTGCCGCGGGCGATTTCGGACATCAGGTCCACCAGCAGCCCGCCCAGCCCGACCAACAGCAGCACCGCCGCCACCGCAGCCACGCTGAGGACGAACTGGCGCAGCAGATAGCGTTCGATCAGCAGCATCCGGGGGGCGTCCTGGCCTGGGCGGGGGGTGGGCTTGGGGCTGAGTTGCTAGAATCGCGGAGTCATCACGGCGAAACGCCAGAATCGGCGTATCCGCCCCGAATCCCTTTTGATTGTACGGAATCCCAGACCATGGCCCTCGAATTTCAACTGAACCACAGCGATCCCGCCACCGCCGCCACCGATTGCCTGGTGCTCGGCCTGTTCGCCGACGGCAGCCTGTCGCCCTCGGCCCAGGCCGTGGACAAGGCCAGTGGCGGCCGGCTCAGCGCCCTCGCCGCCCGCGGCGACTTGTCCGGCAAGACCGGCCGCACCGCCCTGCTGCCCGACCTGGGCGGCGTCACCGCGCCGCGCGTGCTGGTGGTGGGCCTGGGCGATGTCGGCAAGTTCGGCGTCCCGCAGTACCTCAAGGCGGTCGCCGATGCCGTGCGCGCCCTCAAGATCGGCGCCTCCGAAAGCGCCCTGCTGACCCTGACCGAGCTGAACGTGGCCGGTCGCGACGCTGGCTGGAGCCTGCGCCAGGCCGTCATCGCCGCCGACCACGCCGCCTACCGCTACACCGCCACCCGCAGCAAACAGGACGAGGCCGGCCTGCGCCAGCTGGCGGTGCTGGGCAAGGACGCCAACCGCAGTGAGTTCGAACGCGGCGTGGCGATCGCCGCCGGCGTCGAGCTCTCGCGCGAGCTGGGCAACCTGCCGCCCAATATCTGCAACCCCGGCTACCTGGCCGATACCGCCCGCAAGCTGGCGGCTGAGCACGCCAATGTCGAGGCCGAAGTCCTCGAGCGCGCCGACATGGAAAAACTCGGCATGGGCTCGCTGCTGGCGGTCGCCCGCGGTTCGGCCAACCCGCCGCGCCTCGTGGTGCTGCGCTACACCGGCGCCGGCAAGGCCAAGCCGCATGCGCTGGTCGGCAAGGGCATCACCTTCGACTCCGGCGGCCTCAACCTCAAGGTGCAGGGCGGCATCGAGGAAATGAAGTTCGACATGTGCGGCGCCGCCACCGTCTTCGGCACCTTCGCCGCGGTCGCGAAAATGCAGCTGCCGCTGAACCTGGTGATGGTGGTGCCGGCGGTCGAGAACATGCCCGACGCCGACGCCTACCGTCCCAGCGACATCCTCACCTCGATGTCGGGCAAGACCATCGAAGTCGGCAACACCGACGCCGAAGGCCGCCTGATCCTGTGCGATGCCCTGACCTACGTGCAGAAGTACGAGCCGCAGGCCACGGTCGACGTCGCCACGCTCACCGGCGCCTGCGTGGTTGCGCTGGGCAAGTTCGCCGCCGGCCTGATGAGCAAGCACGACGACCTCGCCGACGAGCTGCTGGCCGCCGGCGACACCGTGTTCGACCGCGCCTGGCGCCTGCCGCTGTGGGACGAGTACCAGACCCAGCTGGAGTCGGCCTACGCCGACATCTACAACATCGGCGGCAAGAACGCCGGCGCGATCACCGCCGGCTGCTTCCTGTCGCGATTCACCGAAGGCCAGCGCTGGGCCCATCTGGACATCGCCGGCGTCGCCAATGGCGACGGCCGCAAGGGCATGTCCAGCGGCCGGCCGGTCGGCCTGCTGACGCAGTGGCTGATCGACCAGGCCGGCTGACATGGCGCGCGCCGATTTCTACCTGATCGGCAAGCCCCGCTTCCGCGAGCAGCCGCTGCTGCTCGCCTGCGAGCTGGCCCGAAAAGCCAGCGATGCCGGCCTGCCGATGCTGGTGCTGTGCGCCAGCATTGAACAGGCCGAAACGCTGGACGATCTGCTCTGGTCCTTCGACCCGGACGCCTTCGTGCCGCACCAGATCGTGGGCGCGGACGAAGAAGAGGAAGAAGTGGCGGTGCTGATCGCCGCCCCGGAGCACGACGCGGCGCTGCGCCCGCTGGTGCTGAACCTGCGCGAGGAGGCTGTTCCCGACGGTTTCGAGCGCGTGCTGGAGGTGGTGCCCGCCGACGATTCCGCCCGCGGCCCGCTGCGCGAGCGCTGGAAGCAGTACGTTGCCCGCGGCCTGGAAGTCGCCAAACACGACATGTAGCGTCACCGGACGCCTGCCGCGATTCAGCGGGAGGCGAGGACCGCCTCGACCGCGTCCGGATCCTTGGGCACGCCGTCGGTCAGCACTTCATGGCCGGTCTTGGTGACCAGCACGTCGTCTTCGATGCGGATGCCGATGCCCTGCCACTTCGCCGGCACACCCTTGCTACCCGGCGCGATGTAAAGGCCGGGCTCGATGGTGAAGACCATGCCGGGCTCGAGTTCGCGGTATTCGCCGGCAAGCTTGTACTCACCCACGTCGTGCACGTCCAGGCCAAGCCAGTGGCCGGTCTTGTGCATGTAGAACTTCTTGTAGCTGCCGCTGGCCAGCGCTGACTTCAGCGAACCCTTGAGCAGGCCCAGCGACAGCAGACCCTCGGTCAGCACTTCCACGGCGGCGTCGTGGCCGGCGATCCAGGGCTGGCCGGGGCGCGCTTTCGCGAGCGCGGCATGCTGTGCCGACAGCACTACCTCATACAGCGCACGCTGCTCTTTCGAATAGCGGCCGTTCACCGGCCAGGTGCGGGTGATGTCGGAGGCGTAGTTGGCGAACTCGGCGCCGGCGTCGCACAGCAGCAGGTCGCCGTCCTGGGTGGGGCCGTTGTTGTCGCGATAGTGCAGCACGCAGCCGTTGGCGCCGGCGCCGACGATCGGCTCGTAGGCGGCCACGGCGTTGTTGCGCCGATAGGTGTACTGCAGCGCGGCCTCGACTTCGTACTCGCGGCCGCCCGGACGGGTGGCGCGCATCGCCGCGAGTTGGGCCTCGCAGGCGATGCGGGCGGATTCGCGCATCAGCTTGATTTCCGCCGGGCTCTTGAACAGGCGCAGCTCGTGCAGCAGATGGCCGAGTTCGAGGAACTCATGCGGCGGCTGCGCGCCATGGCGCACCTGCGAGCGTACCCGGTTCACCCAACCGATCAGCTTGAGGTCGAATTCCGTGTCGCGGCCGAAGTGGTAGTAAACGCGGGAGCGCCCTTCGAGCAGGCCCGGCAGGATCTCGTCGAGGTCGGCGATGGGGTAGGCGTCATCGAAGCCATAGTTCTCCACCGCCCCTTCGGGGCCGGCACGCGGGCCATCCCAGGCCTCGCGGTCGGCGTCGCGCTCGCGGCAAAAAAGCAGCGTCTCGCCGTGTTTGCGGCCGGGCACCAGCACCAGCACCGCCTCGGGCTCGGCGAAGCCGGCCAGGTACCAGAAGTCGCTGTCCTGGCGGTAGGGGTAATGGGTGTCGTGGCTGCGCACGCGCACCGGCGCGCTGGGCAGGACGATGATGGCGTCCTCGTCTGCCATGCGCATGAGCTGCCTGCGGCGGCGCGCGAATTCGACCGGCTTGATCACGGCTGGCTCAGTTGAGCTTGCGACGGTGGCGCGGACCCAGCACGCAGTCGCTGTGCAGCAGCATCACTGCGACCCGGATGAATTCGGACACCTCCGCGAGCGCGGCGGCGTCAGCCTCCGGGTCTTCGTAGCTCAGGTCGCTGGCGGCGATCCGGGCGATGTCGCCCAGGGCTTCTTCGGATTCCTCGGAGAGCGGCGGCTTGGCGCCCGCGGCCAGCCCGAAGCCGCCCAGGAAGCCGCGGCACCAGGCCACCAGGCCCTCCCCACGCTCACTGACCGGCAGGCCTTCGGCCGGCAGCAGCAGTTCGAATTCGAAGTCCGGGGAGTCAAGCTGGCCGGTGCTGGCCAGATAGAGCTGGTCCAAGGCGCCGCCGGCCTCCGGGGCCGACAGCAGCGGGTCGGCCATGACCTGGGCGAACCAGGTCTGGCGATCGTGCTTGCCACCGCCCGAAAGGAAGCCGCAGAGGGATCCGTGCAGGTCGCAGGGTTCCAGGCCGGCTTCCAGGCTCTGGAGTTCGGCGACGAGTTCAGCGTGTTCAGGCAATTGGACGTCGGACATGGCTTCAGGACGGGAGGCAGGCCTGCATTCTAGCAAGGCCGGCCCAAGTCGGCCGACGGTGCTTGTGGCGGTGTTGGTGCCCCCCTACACTGCCAAAATACAGGGGCGATCGTTCACAGGGGATCATCGAGCCTAATGGCGCGTTCGCGAAACAGTGGCAGACGTCCGACGCGTGGCTTCGCAGCCAGCGTAGTCGGGGGAATGCTGGTGCCGATCGTTGCCCGGGCACAGGCTGGCGTCTCCGGGGATTCCGGATTCGTGCTGCAGGTGGTCCTGTTCGGTATCGCGCTGTGCCTGGGCTGGCTGCTCTGGCGGGTCTGGACCCATCGCCGGCGCCAGGAAACGTCCCTGCTCGGTGAAATCCGCGAACGCGAAGAGCGCCTGAACCTGGCGCTGTGGGGCTCGGGCGACGAGTTCTGGGACTGGAACATCCGCGAGAACAGCCTCTACCGCCTCGGCGCCAACCAGCTGCTGGGCGAAGGCAGCCGCGAGGAAATGAGCACCGACGACTGGCGCACGCACTCGATCCACCCCGAGGACCTGCCGCGGGTGCAAAAACTGCTGCAGGAACACATCGTCGGCCACAGCGACGTTTTCGAGTCCGAACATCGCATCCGGAACGCGGGCGGCGAATGGGTTTGGGTGCGTTCGCGCGGCAAGGTGGTCGAACGCGACACCAGCGGCAGCCCGCTGCGCATGGCCGGTACCGCCCGAGACATCACCGTCATCCGCCGCGCCGAGCGCGAGCGCCGGGTGGCGCTGGAAGTGCTGCGCTCGATGAGCGAAGCGGTGGCAGTTATCGACCTCGACTTCCGCTTCATCTCGGTCAACCCGGCCTTCTCGCGCATCACCGGGTACAGCGAGGAAGAAGTGATCGGCCAGAACAGCCGCCTGCTCGACTCCAGCCAGCACAGCGCCGAGTTTTACCGGCGCGTGCGCGACGTGCTCGAGCGCACCGGCCACTGGGCGGGTGAGATGTGGCAGCGACGCAAGGACGGCGAGGAATTCCTGGGCTGGATCGAAATGAGCGAAGTTCGCGACGCGATGGGGCTGCGCAGCCACTTCGTCGCCGTGGTCAACGACATCACCGACAAGAAGCGCGCCGAGCAGGAGCTGCGCTACCTGGCCAACTACGACACGCTCACCGGCCTGCCGAACCGGGCCCTGCTGAGCGAGCGCCTGGGCCGCGCGATCGTGCGCGCGCGCCGGCAGGAAACGCGGGTGGCGGTTCTGTTTCTGGACCTTGATCGCTTCAAGGACATCAACGACTCGCTCGGCCATGCCGCCGGCGACCGCCTGCTCAAGGCCGCGGCTACCCGCCTGCAGGCCACGGTCGGCGCCTCGGATACCGTAGCGCGGCTGGGCGGCGACGAATTCACCGTGGTGCTCGAGGACGTCGAGTCGATACCGGCGGTTGAACGCATGGCGCGGGAAATCCTGACGGCGTTCTCGATGCCGCTCGAAGTCGACGAACGCCACGACGTCTCGATCACGCCATCGCTCGGCATCAGCCTCTATCCCGACCACGCCCTGGTGCCTACCGACCTGCTCAAGTACGCCGATACGGCCATGTACCAGGCCAAGGCCGAGGGCCGGAACACCTACCAGATCTACAACGAAACCATGGACGCCGAGTCGCGCCGGCGCGCCACGGTGCTGGCCTCGCTGCGCAAGGCGCTCGACCGCGGTGAGTTCCGCCTGGTCTACCAGCCGCGCATGGCATTGGCGGACGGCCGCATCACCGGCGTCGAGGCGCTGCTGCGCTGGCACAGCGCCGAGCTGGGCGAGATCCCGCCCACGGTGTTCATCCCGCTGGCCGAGGAATCGGGCCTTATCCTGCAAATCGGCGACTGGGTGCTGAGCGAAGCGCTGCAGACCCTCAAGCGCTGGCGCGGCCACGGCTTGAACGAAATCTCGATCGGCATCAATGTCTCGGTGCTGCAGCTGCTGCGCGGCAACCTGCCGCTGAGCCTGCGCAACCTGATCCAGGACCTGGGCGTGCCGGCCAACCGCATCGAGTTGGAGGTCACCGAATCGATGGTGATGCAGAACGCCGAGCAGACCACCCACGTGCTCAACGAACTGCGCAAGCTTGGCGTCACCCTGGCCATTGACGACTTCGGCACCGGTTATTCGTCGCTGGTCTACCTCAAGCGCCTGCCGATCGACACGCTGAAGATCGACAAGGAATTCATCGGCGACCTGACCCGCGACCCCGACGACGAGGCGATCACCGCCACCGTCATCACCATGGGCCATTCGCTGGGCTTGAACGTCATCGCCGAGGGCGTGGAAAGCGAACAGCAGCTGAGCTACCTGCGTGAACAGGGCTGCGACGAGATCCAGGGCTTCTGGCTGTCGCCGCCGCTGGATTCGCACCGCTGCCTGGCCTTCATACGCAGCTGGCAGCCAGCCACCGTGGCGGCCATCCCGGCGCCGTATTGACCCCTTCCCCCGCCCCGCCTAAGGTGGCCGCGATGAGCGCCAACGATCCGATTTCCCAACTGCAGTCCCTGGTCGAGCGCTTCGAGCGCCTGGCGGAACAGCATCGTCGACTGCTGGATGAAAACAAGAGCCTGCGCCACGGCCAGGAGCAACTGGTCGCCGAACGGGCCCAGCTGCTGAACAAGAACGAGCTTGCCCGGTCGCGGGTCGAAGCCATGATCACGCGGCTCAAGTCGCTGGAGCACAACGCGTGAGCGAGCCGGTCAACGTCAAGATCCTGGACCGTGAGTACACCGTCGGCGTCGAACCGGCCGAGCGCGAAAGCCTGATGGCGGCGGCTCAGCTGCTGGACGCGCGTATGCGCGAGCTGCGCGGCAGCAACCGCATG
Organism: Arenimonas alkanexedens; assembly: GCF_054781355.1. Classification (NCBI taxonomy): domain Bacteria; kingdom Pseudomonadati; phylum Pseudomonadota; class Gammaproteobacteria; order Lysobacterales; family Lysobacteraceae; genus Arenimonas; species Arenimonas alkanexedens. The sequence continues at coordinate 294,180 of NZ_BAAGUO010000001.1, read as the reverse complement.
GCCGCAATCGACCGGGTAGCCGTGCTGACCGCCCTGAACCTCGCCCATGAGCTGCAGCAGCTCAAGCAGGCCGCCGAAGCGCGCGACCTGGCGATCAGCCTCAGCCTGGGCGAACTCAACCGCAAGCTCGACGGCCTCTTCGACACCCCGCGCTGAGCCGCATCTGGACGCACCGCGTTTAGCCTCCGCTGTAGGAGGGCCTTCAGGCCCGAAGCTCTTCAGCGAACAGCTTCGGGCCTGAAGGCCCTCCTACAGTCGCGCGCTCAAGCGTTCACTCTTCCGTTAGGTGCGAGGACTATAATCGCGCTGTCCTCTGCCGTGTACGACAGCGTGCCTAACACTACACCTTGTCCCATAAACACGACCCGGGAATCCGCCCCATCCGTGGTGTGCATGTCCGCCCCGTTGCGGAAAGCCTGAAGCGGTGGTTCGGGTACCCACTTGATCCCAGGGATCAAGGTCGTTTCGTGCGCATCGGCATGGTGGAGGAACTTTCTTGAACGCTATTCGCACTTCCCTACGTGCTGAACTACGTGCCCGCCGCGCGGCCCTGCGCCCCGGCGAGCGACTCGCCGCCGCCGATGCGGTCGCGCGTCACTTGGGTGAACGTCCCGAGCTTCGCGCGCCCGGCTACGTGGCCGGCTACTGGGCAGTGAACGGTGAACTTCCGCTTCATGCGGTGCAGCTGAGGCTGGCGCCTGGCCAGGTCTGGTGCCTTCCGGTGACCACGCCGGATGGCGGGCTTGGCTTCGCGCCCTGGCGCGCCGGCGATCCGCTCGAACCCAACCGTTACGGCATTCCCGAACCCGTCGCCGAAACCCGATTGGCGCCTGAAGCCATGAGCATCGTGCTCCTGCCCCTGCTGGGCTTTGACACCGACGGCACCCGGCTGGGCATGGGCGGCGGCTACTACGACCGCGCCTTCGGCTTTCGACGGGGCCAGGCGGCGCCGCCGCATCTGGTCGGCGTGGGCTACGGCTGCCAGCAGATCGAGACGCTGGCCCGCGAGCCTTGGGACGTTCCGCTGGACGCGATCGCGACCGAAGCCGGATTCCTCGCGTTCGGGCGATAATGGCGGCATGAAACGATACTGGCTGATGAAGTCCGAGCCCGACGAGTTCTCGATCGAGGCGCTGGAAAAGGTGGGCAGCGAGCCCTGGACCGGCGTGCGCAACTACCAGGCGCGCAACTTCATGATGAAGGACATGAAGGTCGGCGACGGCATTCTGTTCTATCACTCCAACTGCAAGGTGCCCGGCGTGGCCGGGCTGGCCGAAGTGGTTTCGGACACCTATCCGGACCCGACCCAGTTCCAGAAGAAGTCCGACTACTACGATGCCGCCAGCAAGCCCGACGAGCCGCGCTGGTGGATGGTGGACGTGGGCTTCGTGCGCCGCCTCAAGCGCACCGTGTCACTGGACGACATGCGCGCCGAGGCCGAGGCGCTGGGCGAGGACTTCGCCCTGCTCCGCCGCGGCAATCGTCTGTCGGTGCTGCCGGTGACGGCCGCGCAGTACAAGCACATCCTTTCCCTAGAATAAGCCGGAGCCGCTGATGTCCCGCGACGCACAGAAGAAACTCGCCGCCGAGAAGGCCCTGGAATTCGTCGAGGACGGCACCGTGGTCGGCGTCGGCACCGGCTCCACGGTCGCGTTCTTTATTGACGGCCTGGCGCGCATGAAGGGACGGATTGATGGCGCGGTGTCGAGCTCCGAACAAAGCACGCGCCAGCTCAAATCCCACGGCATCCCGGTGTTCGACCTCAACGCGGTCGGTCCGCTGAAGCTCTACGTGGACGGCGCGGATGAATGCGATCCCTTCAACCGGCTGATCAAGGGCGGCGGCGCGGCGCTGACCCGCGAGAAAATCATCGCCGAGGCCAGCGAGCGCTTCGTTTGCATCATCGACGAGGCCAAGCAGGTCGACCTGCTGGGCGATTTCCCGCTGCCTGTCGAAGTGATCCCAATGGCGCGCAGCCTGGTCGCCCGCCGCATCGTCGAACTGGGCGGACAGCCAGTCTGGCGCGAAGGCGTCACGACCGACAACGGCAACTGGATCCTGGACGTGCACCACTGGCGCATCACCGACCCGGTGGGTCTGGAGGCCAAGTTGAACCAGATCGTCGGCGTCGTGGCCTGCGGCCTGTTCGCCGCCCGCCCGGCCGATGACGTCATCATCAACGGTCAGATCCGCCCCCTGCGCCAGCCGTAAATGTAGGAGGGCCTGCAGCGACCGGCAATCAGGCCGGCGCGTTGGCGGCCAGCAGGCGCAGCATGGCGCCGAGGCCGCCGTGCAGGGCACTGACCTCATAGCCGAGCCGCTTGAGCACGAAGGCAGCGGCGGCCGAACGTTCGCCGGTATTGCAGTAAACCACCACGCGCGCACCCGACGGCAAGGCGCTGGCGATATCCTCGCGCAGGCGATACAGCGGCACGTTCAGGGAGCCGTCAATCGCGCGCTGGGCGTGTTCTTCCGGCATGCGCACGTCCAACAGCGCCGCGCCGCCCTGCACCAGGCGGGCAGCTTCGGCCGGCAGCACCCACGACAGCATCGGCGGCTTGAGCACGGCTTCGAAGGCATCGCGCGAGAGACGCATCAGCTGGCCGCCCTGCATCATGCGCACGGTGGCGTTGCGCGGCAGGTTCGACAGCAGCGCGTCCTCGCCGAAGGTATCGCCTTCACGCAGGTAGGCCACGACCTGCGGCGCACCGTCGAGATACTTCGAGATCGAAGCGGCGCCCTCGCGCACGACGTAGAAATAGTCCGGGGCATCGCCCTCGCGCATCACGATCTCGCTGGGCTTGACGGTCACCGGCTCAAACAGCTGGAACATCTTCTCGATATTGCCGGTGGGCAGGCGCGCGAAGGCCTGGCTGCGCAGCAGGCGGAAGACCCAGTTGTTGCCGCCCGGCGCGGAACCGAAGTGACGATAGTTGTCGTCGCGGCTCAGCTGGTCCCAGGTGATCAGTTTTTCCAGGTAGCGGCGGTCCACGCGCATCACTCGCGCCTTCGACGACACCACCTTGGCGGTGAAGCGGCGCGGCACCGCATCGTTGAGCGAATAGCAGCCATGGGGCGCGCTGGCGATGTGGGCGATGCTGCGACCGTCCGGATAGTTGCAGCGCAACTCGCCTTCGAGCAGGTAGATCGTGTCCTCGTCCAGGTCGCCGGCCTCGAAGACGTTCTCATTGCGACCGTAGTCGGACACCGAGGCCTCGCGGGCCAGTTGGTCTCGAGTCTCCTGGCGCAGGGACTGAAGCGGGAACAGGCGGGCCAGATGGTCGGCGGGAACAGGCATGGGGCGACTCCGGGTGCGAATTGGCTGAGTTTATCGCCGCAGGGCCGGCTTGGGGTAGGAGGGCCTTCAGGCCCGAAGCCCTTCGCGAGGAGCTTCGGGCCTGAAGGCCCTCCTACAGCCTCGGCCAAAAAAGAGGGCCCCCGTCAGGGAGCCCTCTTCTTTTTTGGCTGGGGGACTAGGATTCGAACCTAGATAGGCAGAGTCAGAGTCTGCAGTCCTACCATTAGACGATCCCCCAATCTGGGGTCGCCGCCAGTCTACTAGGCGATTAACGCTTCGAGAACTGGGTGGCGCGGCGGGCCTTGTGGAGGCCGACCTTCTTACGCTCGACCTCGCGGGCGTCGCGGGTCATGAGGCCAGCCTTGCGCAGGTCCGGCTTCAGGGTGTCGTTGTACTCGACCAGCGCGCGGGCGATGCCCAGGCGGATGGCGCCGGCCTGGCCGGTGATGCCACCGCCGCCGACCGTAACGGTGAAGTCGAACTTGTCGCCCATCTGGCTGACGACCAGCGGCTGGCGCACGATCATGCGCGAGGTCTCGCGGCCGAAGAACTCGTCGACCGGACGGCCGTTGACGACGATCTTGCCGGTGCCCGAACGCATGAACACGCGGGCAGTGGAGGACTTGCGACGGCCGGTGCCGTAATTCTGCTGGATAGCCATGTCTGTGCCTTAAGCCTTGAAGTCCAGAGCCTGCGGCTGCTGGGCGGTATGCGGATGCTCCGAGCCCTTGTACACCTTGAGCTTGCGGTACATGGCGCGGCCGAGCGGATTCTTGGGCAGCATGCCCTTGACGCCGATTTCGATCACGCGCTCCGGGTGGGCGTCGAGAATCTGGCCCAGCGACTGGGTCTTCAGGTTGCCGACGTAACCAGTGAAGCGATGGTACTTCTTGTCCTGCAGCTTGTTGCCGGTGACGTGGATCTTCTCGGCGTTGATCACGACGAGGTAGTCACCCGTATCAACGTGCGGGGTGTATTCCGGCTTGTGCTTGCCGCGCAAGCGACGCGCGAGTTCCGAGCACAGGCGGCCCAGGGTTTTGCCGCTGGCATCGACCACGTACCAGTCTTGCTTGACGGTCTGGGCGTTGGCGCTGACGGTCATGGTCTTCATGACGGCTCCAAAATATAGAAATCGGGGTGGAAAGAGGCGGAATGATAGCGGCCCTTTCCGGCCCGTGCAAGTCCGGATTAAGCCCGTGCTAGCATCCCGCCATGCCTGCACCGCCTGAAACGGCCCCCTGCCCAGCGCTGCACGCGCCTGCCGCAGGCCTCGTGGCCTTGGCCGACCGCTGCGTACAGTGCGGCCTGTGTCTGCCGCATTGCCCCACCTACGGGCTCGACCAGAGCGAGGCGGAGTCGCCCCGCGGCCGCATAGCCTACATGCGCGCAACCCTGTCCGGCAGCCTGGCGCCCACCGCCGCCGGCGACACCCATCTCGACCACTGTCTAGGCTGCCGCCGCTGCGAGCGCGCCTGCCCCGCCGGCGTCGAATACGGCGCCCTGCTGCTGGGCGCACGCGCCCTGCAGACGCAGCGGCAGCCGCCACCTCTGCGCCAACGCCTGGCCGGCTGGCTGCTCGCCCGCCCGCCACTGCTGGGCCGCCTACTCGACGTTTATCGGATCGCCGGACCCTGGCTGCCCGGCCCGTTGCGTCCGGCTTTGCCGGCGCCAGCGCGGCCCCAGGCCCTGCCTGCAGCCAGCGGGCGCCCGTCGGTCGCCCTGTTTGCCGGCTGCATCGCCGACCGGCACGAGTCCGGCAGCCGCGCCGCACTGGCACGTCTGCTCGGTGCTGCCGGCCTGGACGCCGTGCTTCCCACAGGCCAGGGCTGCTGCGGCGCCGCCGCCGCGCATGCCGGCGACGCCGCCACCGCCACCCGGCTGGGCGAGGCCAATCGCCTCGCCTTCCAAGGCCATGAGCAGGTGCTCTGCCTGGCCAGCGGCTGCCTGGACAGCCTGTTGCATAGCCTCGACGGTCGTCAGGTCGAAGACGCCCTCACCGCCCTGGATCGCCTCGGCGAGCGCCTGACTTTCCGTCCGGCCGCGGGCCGCGTTGCCCTGCACCTGCCCTGCACACAGCGCAGCGGCGATGCGCTGCGGCGCCTGCTGGCCCGGGTGCCCGGGCTGGACCTGGTGACCCTGCCGGACAGCGGCTGCTGCGGCGCGGCCGGCCTGCACCAGGTGGCGTTTCCAGCGCGCGCGGCGGCCTTGCGCAGCCCCGTTCACGCCGCGCTGGCGGCCAGCGGCGCCACCCTGTTGCTATCGGCCAATATCGGCTGCCGGCTGCATCTGGCGCAGGGCCTTACAATCCCGGTACGCCACCCCCTGGACTTCCTCGCCGAGCATCTGGAATGAACGCAGTACGTCGCTACAGCCCGCTGGACCGAATCCTGATCGAAGCCCAGCACGCGCTGGTTACGACGCTGGGCACGGCCCGCGCAGAACGCGCGAATCCGGCCGGCCAGCTGCCCGCGACCCCTTTGGACGACGCCGAGCGCCGCCACGCCGCCGGCCTGATGCGCATCAATCACACCGGCGAAGTCTGTGCCCAGGCGCTGTACGTCGGGCAGGCGGTCGTCGCCCGCGACGCCGCCACCCGCGCCCAGCTCGAGCATGCCGCCCAGGAGGAAACCGACCACCTGGCCTGGTGCGCCGACCGCCTGCGCGAACTCGACAGCCGCCCCAGCCTGTTCAACCCGGTGTTCTACGCCGGCAGCTACGCGATTGGCCTGGCCGCCGGACTGCGCGGTGACGGCTGGAACCTGGGCTTCGTGGTCGAGACCGAACGTCAGGTCGAAGCCCATCTCGAGGAACACCTGGCCACCCTGCCGCCGGGCGATGAACGCAGCCGCGCCATCCTGCGCACCATGAAGGAAGACGAGGCCCGCCACGCCGACGAAGCCGTCGCCGCCGGCGCCCGTGTCCTGCCCGCGCCGATCCCGCGGCTGATGGCCCTGACCTCGCGATTGATGAAGGCCGTGGCCTACCGCGCCTGATCGCCCCGCACCAAAGAAAACGGCCCGGCGCTTGCGCACCGGGCCGTTTTCGCAGCGCATCGCGATGGTTCAGTCGGCCAGGTTGTGGCCATTGAACAGCTCGACGATCTCGCGCTTGAGCTGGGTTTCGATCCGCATCCGGTCCTTGAAGCCGAGGTTCTTGGCCTTCTCCTCGAACAGGTAGGTGTCGAGGTCGAACTCCTTGAGATGCATCTTCGTGTGGAACAGGTTCTCCTGGTACACGTTGACGTCGATCATCTCGTACTTGCCCTTGGTCGGCTTGGACAGGAAATCCTGGATCGAGTTGATCTTGTGGTCGATGTAGTGCTTCTTGCCCTTCACGTCACGGGTGAAACCGCGCACGCGGTAGTCCATCACCACGATGTCGGACTCGAAGCTCTCGATCAGGTAATTGAGGGCTTTCAGCGGCGAAATGACGCCGCAGGTGGCGACGTCGATGTCGGCGCGGAAGGTGGCGATGCCGTTGTGCGGGTGGGTTTCCGGATAGGTGTGCACGGTGATGTGCGACTTGTCCAGGTGCGCCACCACGGCGTCGGAGATCAGCTCCTTGCCCGCCGCCTTCTTGTCGATCACCGGCTCTTCCGAGATCAGGATCGTCACCGAGGCACCCTGCGGATCGTAGTCCTGGCGGGCCACGTTCAGGACGTTGGCGCCAATGATCTCGGCCACGTCGGTCAGGATCTGGGTCAGGCGATCGGCGTTGTATTCCTCATCGATGTACTCGATGTAACGCTGGCGCTGCTCTTCCGACACGGCGTAGCAAACGTCGTAGATGTTGAAGCTCAGCGACTTGGTCAGGTTGTTGAAACCCTGGAGCCTGAGGCGAGGAAGCGGCTTGACCACGTGGGCATTCCTGCGTGAGGAGGGGGATGGAGCGAGGGGCCGCATTATCGGCCAAACGGTCCCCCGGGGGAACCTTGGTGCCGCCGGCATTGCCCGAGACAGGCTCCGGGCCTAAGCTGAACGCCTGCAAGGGCTTCCACAGCCCGCCATGGCGCCGCCAGAACAGGAGTTCGCCGCATGTCGATCCAGCCGCCGAAATTGGTCAGTAGCCCGCTGGCGCCGGATGCCGCGACCATGGGCCGCTTCCTCGACCATTGCCACCGGCGTCGCTACCCGACCCGAACCGATGTGTTCCGGCCCGGCACGCCCGCCACCTCTCTTTACTACGTCATCAGCGGTTCGCTGAGCGTGGTCAGCGAGGAGCCGGACGGCCGCGAGCTGATTCTGGGCTATGTGAATGCCGGCGAATTCATCGGTGAGATGGGCCTGTTCTTCGCCGCCGATGCCCGCGCCGTGGTGGTCCGCACCCGCAGCGCCTGCGAGCTGGCCGAGATCAACTACGACCGCCTGCACCAGCTGTTCGCCGGGCCGCTGCAGTCTGAATGCCCGCGCATCCTGTATGCGATCGGCCTGCAGCTGTCCAAGCGCCTGCTCGACACCAGCCGAAAGGCCAGCCGCCTCGCCTTCCTCGACGTGAGCGGCCGCATCATCCGCACCCTGCACGATCTGTGTCAGGAGCCGGACGCGCTGTCACACCCGCAGGGCACCCAGATCCGGGTCTCGCGCCAGGAGCTGGCCCGCATCGTCGGCTGCTCGCGGGAAATGGCCGGTCGCGTGCTCAAGCAGCTGCAGGAGCAAAACCTGCTGCACGCCCGCGGCAAGACCGTCGTGGTGTACGGCACCCGCTGAGCCGATCGTCGGGACTCAGCGCAAGGTCTCAAACGCGCCGCGCAGGCGCTTCTGCACCCGCGCCAGACTGCGGGCATCCGGCCGCACCAGCACCGGCCGCGCGGTCTCGCACAGCAGCGGCAAGTCCCAGAAGCTGTCGCTATAAACCGCCGCGAACGGCGGCCGGATACCAGCGCGCGCCAGCGCGGTGATTTTGCGCGGGCCGATGGTGTGTTCCTGGCCAATCCAGCCGCCAAACGCCTGGCGCACACTCGAACCCACCACCGGCACGTCCGGCTGACCCAGCGCCCGCCACAGATCGCGCGCCAGGCTGGCTTCGGCCCCGGTGACGATAACCACCGGGTCGCCGGCGTCCAGATGCGCGTGCAGACGCCTGACCGCGGGCGCGATCAGCAGTTCATCGCGTCGCAGGGTGCAGTCGTGCAGGAAGTCGTCGCGCGCCTCCAGCAGCGCTTCCTGCGTGCTGCCCACGGTGGCCAGCCAGGTGTAGAAGCTGGCCGGCATCCAGGCACTGCGCCACCAGGCGAAGCCCGGCGCCAGGAAGGGAAAACTCAGCCCAGCGGCGAGCCGCCGCAGGGGATGACTGCGCAGCTGGCCGCGCAGCCAGGCCGCCGCGCAGTCACCCCGCACCAAGGTGCCGTCGAAATCGAACAGGACGGTCGCGGCGGGCATCCGGGCCTCAGGCGAACAAACGCGCCAGTTCGGTGCCGGGATCGGGCGCGCGCATGAAGGCCTCGCCGACCAGGAAGGCATGCACGCCGTGGCCACGCATCAGGGCCACGTCTTCGGGCGTGGCGATGCCGCTTTCGGTCACCAGCACGCGATCGCCCGGAACCGCCTGCTTGAGGTCGAGCGTGGTCTGCAGGCTCACTTCGAAGCTGCGCAGGCTGCGGTTGTTGACGCCTACCAGCGGCGCCCCGACCTGCAGCGCGCGCTCGAGTTCGTCGATGTCATGCACTTCCACCAGCACGTCCATGCCCAGCTCCATCGCCAGGTGCGAGAGCTCGGCCAGCGCAGCGTCGTCCAGGGCGGCCACGATCAGCAGGATGCAGTCGGCGCCCAGCGCCCGCGCCTCGTACACCTGGTAGGCATCCACGGTGAAGTCCTTGCGCAGCACCGGCAGCGAGCAGGCGCCGCGGGCCTGCAGCAGATAGTCGTCGGCGCCCTGAAAGAAGTCGACGTCGGTGAGCACCGACAGGCAGGCGGCACCGCCGCGTTCATAGCTGGCGGCGATGTCGGCCGGATGGAAGTCGGCCCGGATCACGCCCTTGCTGGGGCTGGCCTTTTTGACTTCGGCGATCACCGCAGGCAGGCCGGCCGCGATCTTCGCCTGCAGCGCGGCGGCGAAGCCGCGGGTCGGCGGCAGGCCTTCGCAGCGCGCCGAGAGTTCGGCCAGCGGCACGCGCGCCGCGCGCTCGGCGACCTCTTCGGCCTTGCGGCGCAGGATGGTTTGCAGAATGTCGCTCATGGGTTTCCTTCGGTGGCAGCCGGCTCAGCGCCCGCCAAGCCGGCGGGTGGCGGCGACAAACTCGTCGAGCTTGGCGCGCGCCTTGCCGGCCGCGATGACCTTGCGAGCCTGGTCGATGCCGTCGGCGATCGAGACCGCGCGGCCGGCTGCGTACAGCGCGGCGCCGGCGTTGAGCGCGACGATTTCCTTGGGCAGGCCGTCCTTGCCGTCCAAGGCTTCCTTCAACAGCACCATCGACTCGGCGGAGTCCTCGACCCTGAGGTTCCTGCTGGCGGCCATGGAGATGCCGAAGTCTTCGGGATGGATTTCGTACTCGACGATCTCGTCGCCGCGCAGCTCACCGACCATCGTGGCACCGCCCAGCGAAATCTCGTCCATGCCGTCGCGGCCCCAGACCACCAGCGCGCGCTTGGCGCCCAGCTTGCGCAGCACGCGCACCTGGATACCGACCAGGTCGGGATGGAAGACGCCCATCAGGATGTTCGGCGCGCCGGCGGGATTGGTCAGCGGGCCCAGGATATTGAACAGGGTGCGCACGCCGAGCTCCTTGCGCACCGCCGCCACGTTCTTCATGGCCGGGTGGTGGATGGGCGCGAACATGAAGCCCATGCCGGTCTCAGCGATGCAGGCCGACACCTGGTCGGGCTGCAGGTCGATCACCGCGCCCAGGGCCTCGAGCACGTCTGCGCTGCCGGACTTGGACGAGACGCTGCGGTTGCCGTGCTTGGCGACCTTGGCGCCGGCCGCGGCCACCACGAACATGCTGGCGGTGGAAATATTGAAGGTGTGCGCGCCGTCGCCGCCGGTGCCCACGATGTCCACGAAGTTGTGGGCATCGGGCACGGTGACCTTGGCGGCGAACTCACGCATCACCCGCGCGGCGCCGGCGATCTCGCCGACGGTTTCCTTCTTCACCCGCAGGCCGGACAGGATGGCCGCCGTGATCACGGGCGAGACGTCGCCGCGCATGATCTGGCGCATCAGTTCGACCATCTCGTCGTGGAAGATCTCGCGGTTCTCGATGATGCGCTGCAGCGCTTCCTGCGGAGTTATCGGCATTGGCATGACCTATGTAGGAGGGCCTTCAGGCCCGAACCCCCCGGATGAAATTTCGAAGCATGTCGTGCCCATGCTGGGTCAGGATCGATTCGGGATGGAACTGCACGCCCTCGACGGCCAGCGTCCGGTGCCGCAGCCCCATGATCTCGTCCATCGAGCCGTCCTCGTGCTCGGTCCAGGCCGTGATCTCGAGGCAGTCGGGCAGCGACTCCTTGCGTACCACCAGCGAGTGGTAGCGCGTGGCCTCGAACGGATCCGGCAGGCCGGCGAACACGCCCTGGCCCTTGTGCCGGATCGGCGAGGTCTTGCCATGCATGATCGTGCGCGCCCGCACCACTTCGCCGCCGAAGGCCTGGCCCAGGCTCTGGTGGCCCAGGCAGACGCCCAGGATCGGCACCTGGCCGGCCAGCTTCTCCAGCACCTCCAGCGATACGCCCGCCTCGTTGGGCGTGCACGGGCCCGGCGAGATGACGATGTGGTCGGGCTTGAGAGCGGCGATCTGGGCGACCGTGAGGTCGTCGTTCCGCACCACCTTCACGTCCTGCCCCAGCTCGCCGAAATACTGCACGAGGTTGTAGGTGAAGCTGTCGTAGTTGTCGATCATCAACAGCATGTGGACGCGGGCCGTGCGGGTGGGCCGCTGAGTATAAAGCCCCCCGGCGTCAGTCGGCGATCAGGAAGACCGCATAGATCTTGTCACTGAAGGTGACATAGCCGGTCCGAAGCGACACCGGGCTGCTCAAACGACTCCCGGAGACCACGATCGCGTCAAGCTGGTCACCCTCGTCCCTGCCGAGCCACTGATAGCCATTGGGCCAGCTGCCGGCTCGGCCTCGAGCGAGGTGGTGATGCCCGACACCGTCAGCTCTTTCGACGTCTGCAGGCCACCAATGAAGGCCTCGAGCGCATCAATATCCGAAAAGCGCGCGGTGACCTCACGCGAAACCGCCATGCCTTCGTACACCTCGGCTTCGGACTTGGCGTCGTAGCGCTCGCGCGGCTCGATTTCCAGCGAGGTCGCGACGACCTCCCCGTCCGGGACGCCCGCCTGGTCGAGCGCCTTGAGCACCGCCGCCAGCTGCGTCTCCACCTTGCGCCGGGCGATGTCGACACTGGGGTCGACCACATTGAATGACACCGTGATCTTGAAGCGGTCGGGGATGGCCCGCGCTTCCGCCTCGCCATAGACCAGCAGATGGCGCTCGGACGGCAGCGCATTCATCTGCGCGGAAACCGGAATGGAAACCAGCACCAGGCAGGCCAGGAACAGCTTCATCATCGTCTTCATACCGATGCTTTCCCTACAAAGTCAGAGCCCGCCAGCGGCCTGGGCCACGGCGCGGAACAGCGCCCGCCCCTTGTTCATGGTTTCGTCCCACTCTTTCTCGGGATCGGAGTCGTGGACGATGCCGGCGCCGGCCTGCACGTGCAGGCGGCCGTCCTGGATCACGGCGGTGCGGATGGCGATGGCGGTGTCGGCGTCGCCCCACCAGTTCAGGTAGCCAACGGCGCCGGAATAGATGTTGCGCTTCACCGGCTCCAGCTCGCGGATCACTTCCAGCGCGCGGATCTTGGGCGCGCCGCTGACGGTGCCGGCCGGGAAGGTCGCCTTGATGACCTCGGCAAAGCCCACGCCCGGCCGCACTTTGCCGCGCACTTCGCTGACGATGTGCATCACGTGCGAATAGCGTTCGATGAGGAAGCGATCGGGCACGGTGACGCTTCCGGGCTCGGCCACGCGACCGACGTCGTTGCGGCCCAGGTCGATCAGCATCAGGTGCTCGGCGCACTCCTTGGGGTCGGCCAGAAGCTCGGCTTCCAGGGCCGCGTCGGCTTCTGCGGTGGCGCCGCGCGGTCGGGTGCCGGCGATCGGGCGCACGGTGATCTCCCCGCCCTGCAGGCGCACCAGGATCTCGGGCGAACTGCCCACCACCTGGGTGCCGCCCAGGTCGAGGAAATACATGTAGGGCGAAGGATTGAGCGCCCGCAGCGCCCGGTACACGTCCACCGGCCGCGCCCGGAACGGCACGCTCATGCGCTGGCTTAGCACCACCTGGAAAATATCGCCGGCGCGGATGTACTCCTTCGACTTCTCCACCGCGGCCAGGAAGCCTTCCTTGGTGAAGCCGGACACGAAGTCCTGTTCGCTCAGCAGCGACGGGTCAAGCACATCGGGATAGCTACGACCGGAATGACGCAGGCGGTAGACCAGTTCGTCCAGGCGGCGCACGGCCTTGCCGTAGGCCTGCGGCTCGGCCGGGTCGGCGTGCACGATCAGGTACAGGCGGCCTTTGAGGTTGTCGAACACCGCCACTTCTTCGCTGAGCAGCAGCAGCGCGTCGGGCGTGCCCAACTGGTCGGGCTTGTCGCCGCCGGCCAGCCGCTTTTCGATCCAGCCGATGGTTTCGAAGCCGAAGTAGCCCACCAGGCCGCCGGTGAACGCCGGCAGGTCGGGCATGCGCGGCACCTTGAACGAAGCGCGCAGCCGATCGATTTCGGCCAGGGGGTCGTCCAGCTCGCGGGTTTCGGTGAGTTCGCCGTGCTCGCGCACTTCCAGCGTGTGGTCGCGGAAGGTGTAGGTGCGCCGCGCCGGCAGGCCGATGATGGAATAGCGGCCCCAGGTTTCGCCGCCTTCCACCGATTCGAACAGATAGGTATGCGGGCCGTCGGCCAGCTTCAGATAGACCGAGAGCGGCGTATCCAGGTCCGACAGGACCTCGCGGACGACCGGGATGCGGTTGTGGCCTTCGGCGGCCAGACGCTGGAACTCTTCAACGGAAACCACGGCATTTACCTGATCGGACAGGCGCCAAGTATAGCCACGCCCCCCTGTGGGAGGGCGGGGTCAGGGCATGGGGTGGAGGTGGAGAGTGAAAGCGACGCCGTCGCCGGCGGGGAGGTTGCGGGCCTCGGCGTGGCCGCGGTGGAGTTCGGCGATGAGTTTCGCGATGTGCAGGCCGAAGCCCAGGTGGGTGCCGCCTTCGCTGCGCTGGGGCTTGGCGCGCAGGCTCACCAGCGAATCGAACAGGCGCGACTGCATGGCTTCGGGCAGCAGCGGGCCCGAGTTCGCCAGCGTGATGCGTGCGCCCTCCCCGTCCGGCGCCAGCGACAGCCGGACCCAGCCGTCGGGCGGGCAAAAGCCGCGCGCGTTGTCGACCAGCTTGTCCAGCGCCTGCACCACCAACTCCGGCGAGCCGTGCAGAGGAAGCGGCGCAGCGGGAAGTTCCAGACGGAAGTCACGCGGCGCCAATAGCGCGCGATAGCCCTCGGCGCAGTCGGCCAGGAGCCCCCTCAGGTCGAAGGGCTCGGGTTCCACCGCCGATATCGCGTGCTCGATGCGCGTGACCTCGCTCATCGTGCGCACCAGGGTGCCCATGCGCTCGATGCCGTCGCGGGCACGACCGACGTAGGGCCGGGCGTCGGCCGGCAGCTCGGCCGACTCCAGGTTGTCGAGCGAGGTGCGGACGATGGCCAGCGGCGTGTTGAGTTCGTGCGACAGCTTGCCCGACAGCGAGCGAAGGTAGTCGGTGTACCCGGCAATCTGGTCGAGCAGGCTGGCGAAGCTGCGCGACAGATCGCCGACTTCATCGCGCGCGGTGGTCACCGGGAAGCGGGTGACGCGTCCTTCGCGATCCAGCGCGCGCTCGGCGGCGTCACGCAGGTGGCGGATCCGGGTGCCCAGGCGCGATGCAAACAGGAACAGCAGCCCGAACGAGGCCAGGAACACGATGCCACTGACGCCCAGCAATTCGGAAAACGCGCGGTCGGTGAGCAGCAGCACCTCGGAGTTGGAACGCTCGAGCAGCAGCGCGGCACGCACTTCGCCATTCACCGTCACCGGCACCGCCGCCGACAGCAGCAGGCGCGCACCGGAGGGGTCCCGGCGCCAGGCGGTGCCGGGCTGGCCGGCGATCGCGCCCGCGACTTCCGTGCGCAGCACGCGGCGCGCGTCCGCCGGCTCGCTGGCCGTGGGCAGGGTGTCGCGGAACAGCAGCGCGCGATAAAGGCTGCGACGCCAGGGCAGCAGGTCGTCTTCGGTGTCGTCGGCGCCCAGGGTGCCGGCGCGCGCCAACACCCAGGCGGCGCGATCAGCCAGCACCACGCGCATGCCGGGCGGCGCCAGCGCGGTCAGGGTCGGCTCCAGGCCACCGACATAGCCGTGCAGCGGCTGCAGCGCCAGGCTGCCCGTCGCATCCAGCGTGCCGGCCAGGCGGCGCTGGCCACCCGCGTCCAGGTCGCGCGCCTCCACGCCCAGCGAGCGCACGATGAAGGCCTGCGGCAGCGCCATTTCGATGGTGTAGCCCTGCGCGTGCTCGCGCCAGAAGCCTTCGATCCGGATCGGCGGCGGCAGGCCATCTTCGCCGGCCACGCGCAGAACGCCGGACTCGCTGTTGGCCAGGCGCAGCCGCAGTTCGCCGGACGGCCCCGACAGGTGCAGGCGCAGCCGGTCGAACTCCAGGTCACCGGGCCAGTGCGCCTCGCCGCGCTGGCGGCTGGTGTCGCGCACGTCCAGCAGCAGGTGCAGGCTTTCGTTGGCGCGACCCAGGCTCATCCGCAGCCAGGGCGCCGGCGAACCGAAAGCATAGGGATCGCTCGCCGCACCCTGCCAATCGCCCGACTCGCCGTCCAGACGTGGTGCGAAGGCCAGCCGATGCGCAAACCAGCCATCACCGGCCGGCGGCAGGCTGCCCGGCCTGACGGCGACGCCGCGCGCCAGCGCTTCGGCAGACGCCAGCAGGGCCTGCTCCTGGCCCTGGCGCAGCAGGATTTCGAGCTGCTGGACGAACTTCCAGCCCGCCCACGGCAGCGCCAGCACCGACAGCGAAAGCAAGAGCAGCTTGCCGCGCAGGGTCATGTCAGGCGCGCCAGCGGTAGCCGGCGCCGTGCACGGTGTCGATCTCATCGAAGCCGGCATCAAGCGCCTGGAACTTCCGACGGATGCGTTTGATGTGGGAAGTAATGGTGGCGTCATCCACAACGACCTGCGCCTCGCGCATCAGCTGGTCGCGCGACTTCACGTGGCCGGGGTAGCGCACCATGGCGTGCACCATCCAGAACTCGGTGACGGTCAGCGCGACCTCGACCTCGTTCCAGCACACGCGCATGCGTTCGAGTTCGAGCATCAGGCCGCGCAGGCGGTAGACCGAATCGCGGGCCTGGGGCGCCGCCAGCGAGTCCAGGCGCCGGAACAGGGCGTGGATGCGGGCCGTGAGCTGGGGCAGGCTGGTGTCCTTGCTCAGGTAGTCGTCGGCGCCCAGCCGCAGGCCCGAAATCACGTCGAAATCCGAATCGCGCGCCGTCAGGAACAGGATCGGCAGCGTCGCCGAGCGCGCGCGCAGCTCCCGGCACAGGTCGAAGCCGCCCTCGGGCTCATCGCCCAGGCCGACATCAATGATCACCAGGTCCGGCAGCTTCACGGCGAACGCGGCCTGCGCCTCGGCGCGGCTGGCATGGGGCTGGACCGCGTAGCCGTGGCGACGCAGCGCCTCGGTGTAGTTGGCGCGGATGGCGGGTTCGTCTTCGACGATGGCAACGGTGCGTGACATGGCGGCCAGCCTAGGCCAGCGCGCGGTGCCGCGGCAACGGATTGCCCGCAAATCGCCATAACTCGTCGGCGCCCTGCCCGAATCGGGCCCGGTTCCGGGCCGGCGCCGGCGCTGGAATGGCAGCGTCCCCAAGGAGCACCGCCATGTACGCCCGAGAAACCCGCAAGCCCCGCCTCTTCCGCCCCCGGCCGGCGCCGCCGCGCCCGCTGGCCTGGCTGTACGCCATCGCCGCCGTGGTGCTGGCCCTGGTGCTTACGCTGGCGCCGGCCCGCGCCAGCGCCTCGGACCCGACCTCCGAACCCGAGGGTCTGATGATGAAAGTGGGCGACGAGTGGGTCGCCACCCTGGCCATGGACACCACGGTGAACATGCAGGTGCGCGGATTGCTGGCCGAGGTCACCGTGCGCCAGACCTACCGCAACGACGCCAGCGAATGGCGCGAGGGGCGCTACCTGCTGCCGCTGCCCGAGAACGGCGCGGTGGGCGGCCTGCGCCTGCGGATCGGCGAGCGCCTGATCGAAGGCGAGATCCGCGAGAAGGCCGAGGCCGAGGCGATCTACCGCGCGGCCGCCGCCAGCGGTCAGCGCGCCAGCCTGGTTTCGCAGAACCGTCCGAACCTGTTCCAGACCGCGGTGGCCAACATCGGTCCCGGCGAAGAAGTGGAGATCGAAGTGCGCTACTGGCAGCCGGTCGCCTTCCGCGACGGCGCCTTCTCGCTGCATCTTCCGCTGACCCTGACGCCCCGCTACATGAGCGGCGAACAGCGTGAGTCAGCGCAGGCGATGGCACAGCACCCCGAGGCATTGCCGGCCGTAGCAGGTGCGCGCAACCGGGGCGCCGCCCTGCCGCCGACGGTGGCGCTGAGCGTCGAGATCGAGCCGGGCATGCCGCTGCAAAGCGTCACCAGCCCCAGCCATTCCGTGACCGTGACCGCCGAGGGCAGCCGCTACCGTGCGACGCTCACCGACCTGGTCGAAGCCAGCGACCGTGACTTCATCCTCCGCTGGGAGCCGGTGCCCAGCCGCGCCCCACGCAGCGCCGTGTTCACCGATGTCGTGGACGGTGAATCCTTCGCCATGCTGATGCTGGTGCCGCCGACCCTGCCGGTGGCGCCGCTGCCGCGCGAGCTGATCCTGGTGATCGACAACTCCGGCTCGATGTCGGGCGCCTCCATGGAACAGGCGATCGAGGCCGCCGACCGCGCCCTGTCCCGCCTGCGTCCGGGCGACCGCTTCAACGTGCTGCGCTTTGACGACAGCTTCGACCTGCTCTACCCCGAAGCCGTCGCCGCCGAGCCGGGCAATGTCGCCCGCGCCCGCAGCTTCGTGCGGTCGCTGCGCGCCGAAGGCGGCACCGAGATGCTGCCGGCCCTGCGCGCCGCGCTGGCGGGCCAGGCGCCGGCGGGCTACCTGCGCCAGGTGGTGCTGGTCACCGACGCCGCGATCGGCAATGAAGACGAACTGCTGAGCCTCATCGAGACCCATCGCGGCGAATCGCGGCTGTTCCCGGTCGGTATCGGCAGCGCGCCCAACGGTCACTTCCTGCGCAAGGCCGCCGAAGCCGGACGCGGCACCCAGACGCTGGTGCGCGACGTGCAGGAAGTCGCCGAAGTGATGGACGCCCTGCTCGCCAAGCTCGACCGCCCGGCGATGCGTGACATCACCCTGACCTGGCCAGGCACCGCCGAGATGCATCCGGCGCGCATTCCCGACCTCTATGAAGGTGAGGCGCTGCAGGTCGTGGCTCGCGTGGATCGCCTGCAGGGCGCCGCCACCGTAAGCGGCCTGCGCCCGCAGCCCTGGTCGAGGCAGTTGCCGCTCTCGTCGGGCTCGGCGGCCTCGTCGCCGGGCATCGGCCGGCTCTGGGCCCGCGCCCGCATTGACACGCTCGAAGACACCCTGCGCCGCGGCGGTGACACCGAGGCACTGCGTCCGCAAATCGTCGAAACCGCCCTGCGCCACGGTCTGGTCAGCCGCTTCACCAGTCTGGTCGCCGTGGACCGGACGCCCGCGCGCGCGCAGGACGAAGCCATGGGAAGCACCCGGATGATGAATGCCACGCCCGACGGTTCCCTGCAGTTCGCGCAGGGCAGCACCGGCTGGCTGCGTGAGCTGCTGCTGGCGATGGTGTTGGCACTGTCCGCCCTCTTGCTGCTGCGCGGACGGAGCTAAGCCATGAGCGCCCGCCTGCTCGCCTGGATCGCCTGTACCGCCCTGCTCTTCCTTCTGCGCGAACCCGCGCAGGCCTGACCCGGAGATTCGCCATGGTCCTTATCGTCGAACGTCGAGAACTGTCCCCGCTGCCGCCGGCCTCCGAGTCCGGCCCGCGCTCCACCGAACGCGCGCTGCGACACATGCACTGGCACTTCGTAGCCGCCGACGCCAGCGAACTGCTGCGCCGCCGGCCCTTCCCCCTGGTTTCCCCCCGGACGGCGCAGGAGGCGCCGTGACTTCACCGCTCGCCGCCGCATCACGGATGCACCCTCGGGACAGGGAAGTCCCACCACCTGCGCTGCGTCGCTGGCTGGGGCGGGGGCTGATGCTGGCGGCGCTGGCGCTGGCCGGCCATGCGGCCTGGCTGCCGGCCAAGGCGCTGCTGGCCCAGCAACTGCTGGAACAGGCCTGGACGGCCAGCGTGCAGGACGGCGGCGCGCATCGCCCCTGGCCCTGGGCCGACACCCATCCGGTGGCCAGGCTGCAGGCACCGCGACTGGGCATTTCGCAGGTCGTGCTGGCCGGAGACGCGGGCCGGCCGCTGGCGTTCGGTCCGGGCTGGGCCGAAGCCAGCGCCGCGCCCGGCCAGTCCGGCACGACCATCATCAGCGGCCACCGCGACACCCATTTCAGCTGGCTGCGCGAGGTCCGCGACGGCGACTGGCTGTCGCTGGAATCGGACCGGGGCCTGCGTCGCTACCGCGTCACCGGACGCGAAGTGGTGGACTCCCGGACGACCCGGATCGCGACTTCTTCCACCGACCAGCTGGTGCTCGTGACCTGCTGGCCTTTTGACGCCACCGCTGCGCGTGGACCGCTGCGCTACGTGGTCACCCTGGCGCCGATGTGAGCCCCGGCCGGCTCAGCCGCGGGCGGCCGCCACTTCGGCCCGCATCCGCGCGATGACGGCGGCATAGTCGGGCGCGTTGAAGATGGCGCTGCCGGCAACGAAGGTATCGGCACCCGCCGCCGCGATCGCGGCGATGTTGTCGACCTTGACGCCGCCGTCTATCTCGAGGCGGATCGGCTTGCCGAGCTTGTCGATGCGATCGCGCACGCGCTTGAGTTTGTCCAGCGCCGAGGGAATGAAGGCCTGGCCGCCAAACCCCGGGTTCACCGACATCAGCAGCACCAGGTCGAGTTCGGGCAGCACGTAGTCGAGCACCTCCAGCGGCGTGCCGGGATTGAGCACCAGGCCGGCCTGGCAGCCCTGCGACTTGATCAGCTGCACGGTGCGGTGCACGTGCTCGCTGGCCTCGGGGTGGAAGCTGATGAGGCTGGCGCCGGCCGCGGCGAAATCAGGAACGATCCGGTCGACCGGCTTCACCATCAGGTGCACGTCAATCGGCGCGGTGACGCCGTGCTTGCGCAGCGCTTCGCAGACCAAGGGGCCGATGGTGAGGTTGGGCACGTAATGGTTGTCCATCACGTCGAAGTGCACCCAGTCGGCGCCGGCCGCGAGCACGGCATCCACTTCTTCGCCCAGCTTGGCGAAATTGGCGGAAAGGATAGACGGGGCGATGATGCAGTTCGACATGGGCTTCTCAGCGTGAGCGTCGCGATTTCTGGATGCGGTCGTAGGCGGCGTTGATCTCGCGGGCCTTGTCTTCCGCCTGCAGGCGAAGTTCGGGCGCTACGCCGGTGAGGCGATCGGGATGGTATTGGGCGATCAGGCGTCGATAGGCGCGCTCGAGTTCGGCGTCGCTGGCGTCGCTCGACAGGCCGAGCACTTCGTAGGGGTCGTACTTCTTGCGGCGGAACCAGTCAGCATCGAGCGCATGGCCCATGACCAGTCCCAGCACGGCCCCGGCCGGGTGCCGGAGCAGCAGCCATCCGGCGACGAAACCCAGCAGCTTGCCGTACCACCTCATCGCGCACCGCCGGCCACGAAGCCCGGCTGCGCCGCGTACCAGGCCGCCAGCGACGCGATGTCGCGGGGCTGCAGGGCGTTGGCGAGGCTGGTCATGGGTACGTGCTGGCGCTTGCCGCTACGGTAGTCGGCCAGGGCGCGTTCCAGATAGATCCGATCCTGGCCGCCGATATGCGGCGTGCCGAGCGCGCGGCCGGTGCCGTCTTCGCCGTGGCAGGCGACACACAGGCCCAGCTTGGCCGGCTTTGCCGGCAGGTCGGGGGCCATCGCAGGGGCGGCGAGACTGGCCAGCAGGAGCAGGGAAGACGTCGTCATGGCGGGGATTCTAGCAGCGCCTTTCGTGTGGCCGCCGTCACGGCTCGGCCGGTCGCCTTACAATAGCCGCCTCCCCTGCGCCCGCGAGCCCGCCGTGCCCACCACCCTGCACACCGCCGACCTGCCCGGCCTGCCCCTGCTCCATCGCGGCAAGGTCCGCGACGTTTTCGAACTGCCGGGCAATCGCCTGCTGATGGTCGCCACCGACCGCCTGTCCGCCTTCGACGTGGTGCTGCCCGACCCGATCCCGGGCAAGGGCGAGATGCTGTGCCAGATCAGCAACTTCTGGTTCGACAAGACGGCCCACCTGATCCCCAACCACCTGACCCACGAGCCGGTGGCGGCCGAGCTGCCCGCCGGCGTGGATGCGGCGCTGTATGCCCGCCGCGCCGTGGTGACCAAGCGGCTCAAGCCGGTGCCGGTGGAAGCCATCGCCCGCGGCTACCTGATCGGCAGCGGCTGGAAGGACTACCAGCGCAGCGGCGCGGTCTGCGGCATTGCCCTGCCGCCGGGCCTGCAGCAGGCCCAGCAGCTGCCCGAGCCGATCTTCACGCCTTCCACCAAGGCCGCCGTCGGTGACCACGACGAAAACGTCAGCTTCGCCCACATCGTGTCCCTGGTTGGCGCCGACCTGGCGATGCAGGTGCGCGATGCCACGCTGGCGATCTACCGATTCGCGTCGGCCTATGCGCTAGATCGGGGCATCATCATTGCCGATACCAAGCTTGAGTTTGGCCTGGACGAACACGGCGTGCTGCACGTGATGGACGAAATGCTCACGCCCGACTCTTCGCGTTTCTGGCCGGCCGAGCACTACCGGGTGGGCATCAGTCCGCCGAGCTACGACAAGCAGTTCGTGCGCGACTATCTGGAAACCCTGGACTGGGACAAGACCGCGCCGGGCCCGAGCGTGCCGGCGGACGTTATCGAAGGCACGCGCCGCAAGTACGCCGAAGCCCTGGACCGCCTGGCCGACCTGCGGCTGGATTGACGCCCCGGGGCTATGATGGTGCATCAACGCCCCACCGGAGACTGGCCATGGCGACTTCCCCCGATCTGACCGACGCGCGCGATCCGCGCCGTCCCATCGACCGCTGGCTGTCGAGCTATTCGGGCGACCACGTCAATTCCACCAACCAGCTGATCCACCTGCTGTGCGTGCCGGCCATCGTCTGGTCGGTGACCGCGGTGATGTGGGTGATCCCGGTGCCGCTGGCGCTGGTGAACCAGGGCGCGTGGATGGCGATCGGCATGTTCCTGGCCTGGGCCTGGTACTGGCGCCTGTCGCGGCCGCTGGCGATTGGCATGCTGGTGGTGTTCGTGGCCTTTGGCTTCCTCAATCGCATGCTTTGGATGAAGCTGGGATCAAGCGGGCTGCTCTGGCTGGCCTTGGGTGTCTTCGTCGTGGCGTGGATCGGGCAGTTCGTCGGCCACAAGATCGAAGGCCGCAAGCCCAGCTTCCTGACCGACTTGAGCTACCTGTTGGTGGGTCCGCTGTGGACGCTGGAGAAACTCTACCGAAAGCTCGGCATCCGACACTGACGAAATCCTGTCGGCGAACCTGCGAACAAAAGAAAACGGGCGCCTGGGCGCCCGTTTCTTTTTATCCGGCGTTTGGAATCAACCGCCCATGCCGGCCAGGCCTGCCGCACCCACGCCCAACATGGCCAGGATGATGCCGATCGCGATGCCGGCAACGATGCCCAGCACGACCATCACCACCAGGTACAGCAGCGCCACCAGGCAGGAACGGCCGAAACCGATCGCCCGACCGTCCGGCGCCTTGATCATCAAGTTGACGAAGAAGGCGGTGATGAACAGCGAAGCCAGCAGGCTGATCGCCATCACGCCCAGCGAGGCCATCATGGCGCCGGCCATCGCGGCCTCGTTGCCGGCCATCGCGGTCGGATCGCCCATGCCTGTGCCCACGCCCATCGCCATGGTCAGCACGATATTGACGATGAAGCCCGCCACGCCAGCCAGGAAAACGACCAGCACCGACTTGCCGTAGCTGGGCGAGAAGCTCTGCAGCATGCGGACGCTGAACTTGAGCACCAAACCACCGACCAGCAGGCCCAGTACCAGCATCACCGCGAAAATAACCAAAATCATGCCCCCGAGGGCAGCCATCTGTTCCATTGCCTCTCTCCCCATTGGATACTCGGATGCGCATTGCGCCCGGAGACTCTGCCCGAGCGCCGCGCCTGCGGCAAGCCGTTCCTGCCGGCCCGTCGACAGTCCCTCCGCCGAACCACCGGTAGTCACCATGCCTTTTCGCGACCTGCTTCTTGCGCTGTTGGTTTGTGTGGCCTGGGCCGGCAACTTCCTGGCGGCGGCCCTGGCGCTGCGCGAAATGCCGCCGCTGCTGTTTACCGGCATGCGCCTGCTGTTGCTGGCGCTGCTGCTCTCGGCTTTCCTGCGGCGTCCCGCTCCGGGCCAGTGGCCGCGACTGGTGGCGATTGCGCTGTGCATGGGCGTACTGCACTTCGGCTTGAGTTTCTGGGCCCTGAAGATGGCCGGCGACCTGTCGTCGCCCGCGATCGTGATGCAGAGCTACGTGCCGATGTCGGTGCTGCTGGCATGGCTCGTGCTGGGCGAGCGTTTCGCGTGGCGCACGGGCACGGCGATTGCGCTCAGTTTCGGCGGCGTACTGGTATTGGGCTTCGATCCCTTGGTGCTCGACAATCCAGCGTCTCTGCTGCTGATGCTGGTGTCGGCTTTTTTCCTTGCGGTGGGCACGGTGCTGATGCGCGGACTCGGCGGTGTTGACCGCTACGGGATGCAGGCCTGGACGGCGGTGCTTGGCGTGGGCCCGATGTTGGCGCTCAGTGTCTGGCTGGAGCCCGGCGGGTTCGATCGGATCGCCGGCTTCAGCGGGCAGGCGTGGTTCGGCGTGGCGTATGCGGCCATCGTCGCGTCGCTGCTCGGGCACGGCATCTACTATTCGTTGATGCAGCGCCATGCGGTGGCGCGGGTGATGCCATGGCTGCTGCTGACACCGGTGTTCGCGGTGGCGCTGGGCGTGCTGGTCTGGGGAGACCGGCCCGGCCCGAAGCTGTGGATCGGCGGCGCGATGACGCTGGCCGGCATCCTGCTGATCGCCCTGCGCAGCCTGGCAAAGTCGCGTCCGGTGCCGGCGCCGGAAGAACTTTGACGCCGGTCTTTTTAAAAGTGTTTGCGCTAGTGGCGCGTCATCGCAGCTCTGTCCACACGTTGGCGCTTTTCCGGCACGGCAGGGCCGAGAAAGTCGGGCTGGCCCGCATACTCGTGCTTGCGCCGACTACACCTAAAAGTGTCCGAAGGGACGCGCCGCGCTAGGCCGCATGCGCCATCAAAGCAAGTGAATATTTAGCCAAGCCGGATCCGCAGAAAAATGCGCCGGGAGAGAACGCGCCGCAACAGGCGCAAGCAAAGCACGGCCAACGTACCGTCTCGCCGATCAGAAAATCATGACTCCACGGTCCGGCGGCGCCGTGGAAGCGAGGGTCACTTCCCGCGAAATAAAAGGCTTCACTGAGTGGGAAGTGACCCTCGCTTCCGCGGTGACGACGGCGCGAGCCGACACGCTGCTGACGAAGGCGATAGGCCAATGCAGGGCAAAAAAGAAGGCGGGCCGAGGCCCGCCTTCCATGGATCAAGACATCAGCAGAATCAGAGCCTGGGCACCCAGGTGTCCTTCTCGCGCGGACGCAGCAACCAGCGGCACAGGGCCGGCAGGAAGATGATCGCGGCGACCATGTTCACCACGAACATGAAGGTGAGCATGATGCCCATGTCGGCCTGGAACTTGAGGTCGGAGAAGATCCACATCGCCACGCCGACCGCCAGGGTCAACGCGGTGTAGAAGATCGCGATGCCGGTGGTCTTGAGCGCCACGAAGTAGCTCTCGGCCACGGTTCTGCCCTGCAGCATCGACTCACGCATGCGCGCGAAGATGTAGATGCCATAGTCCACGCCGATACCGACGCCCAGGGCCACCACCGTCAGGGTGTTGACCTTCATGCCGATGTCGAGCTGCACCATCAGGGAGTGGCCCAGTTCGGTCACCAACACCAGCGGCAACATCACGCACAGGGCCGCCAGCGGATTCCGGAAGCTGATCCAGCACATCACGAACACCGCCGCATAAAGCAGGTACAGGATCATGTGCTCGGACTCGCGCACCGTGTCGTTGGTGGCGGCCGCGACGCCGACGTTGCCGGTCGCCAGGCGCAGGTTGACCTGGTCGGTGCTGAAGTTCGGGTCCTCCGCGGCCTGTTCGGCCAACTGCAGGCGCAGATTGCCCGGCACGTAAGCGTCGTTCGCCTCGCGGAATTCCTTCACTGCCGCGACCACGCGGTCGATGGTGGTGGCCTGGTGGTCGGAGGTAAAGATCGTGATCGGGATCGCGCTGCAGTCGGCGTTGAGCAGGCCCGAGTCGGTCTCGAAGCTCTGGGTCGCCTGGCGCAAGGTGTCCGGGTCGCGGGGCAGGATGCGCCAGCGCACCGAACCATCGTTCCAGCCCGCATTGACGATCTTGGCAGCCGCCGGGAGCGTGATGACCTGCTCGACGCCTTCCACGTTCTCCATGTGCCAGGCAAACCGATCAATGGTCTCCATGGCATTGAAGCTGGTGGTGCAGGCCGACGGACCGGACTCGGCGATGACGTTCATGATGTCCACGCCGAGGGCGAAGCGATCAGCGATCAGCACCGCGTCCTGGTTGTAGCGGGCATCGGGACGCAGTTCGGCCACGCCCTTCTGGGCATCGCCGATCATGACCTTGTTGCCGTGCTGCCAGGCGAAGAACCAGACCACCACGCCGACCAGGATCACCACGGCCGCCGGGCCGGGCTTGGACAGGCGCGAAAGCGCCGCCCAGATCTTGTCGAAGCGGGTCAGCTGGCGCAGGCGGAACTCGCGCTTGCGATCGATGTTGCGCAGGCGGGTGTAGCTCAGCAGAACCGGCAGCAGCACCAGGTCGGTGAGGATGGTCAGGGCAACGCCGACGGTGGCGGTGATCGCCAGCTCGCGCACCATGTCGATAGGGATGATCATGATGGCGCCGAAGCCGATGCAGCCGGCCAGCAGCGCCACGGTACCCGGCGCCAGCAGCATGCGGAAGGACAGACGGGCCGCTTCGAGCGGCTCCACGCCGTCTTTGGCGCGCGCCCGCAGTTCGTCCACGGTGCCCTCTTCCAGGCCGCCAAAGAAGATCTCGCCGCGGAAGCGGTTGATCATTTGTTCGCCATGGCTGACCGCGATCGCGAAGATCAGGAACGGCGTCAGCATGTTCATCGGGTCGATGCCGAAGCCCATCAGCTTGAGCGCGCCCAGCATCCAGACCACCGACACCAGGGCCGCGGCCACGGTCAGGCTGGCGAGCTTGCCGGAGGTGGAGTACAGGAACAGCAGCAGCCAGGTGAAGGCGATGGTGACCAGGAAGAACTTGATGACCGACCGTGCGCCATCGCTGATGTCGCCCACGACCTTGGCGAAACCGATGATGTGGACGCTGTGGTTCTCGTCTTCGTACTTGGTGCGGATGGCCTCGAACTGGCTGGCGACCTCTTGGTAGTCAACCTTGTTGACGTCGCTTTCCGGGATCAGGTCGGCCCAGATCATCGCGCCCGACCAGTCCTTCGCGACCAGACGGCCGACGATGTTGGCCTTGACGATGTTGCCTCGGATCGCGCGGAAGTCCTCAGGCGTCGACTCGAAGCCTTCGACGTTGGGCGTGAAGGTTTGCGGGATGACGTTGCCGCCCGACAGGCCGTCTTCGACCACCTCGATGAAGCGCACGTTGGGCGTGAACAGCGAGCGGGCGCGAGCGTCATCGGTGGAATCGAGGTTGATCACCTCGTTGGTAACGTTCTCCAGGGTCCGCATGAAGTCCTGGTCGAACATGTCGCCGTCCTTGGCGATCACGGCGACGAGCACGCGGTTGGCACCGCCGAACTCAGCCTCGTAATCCTGGAAGGTCTGCATGTATTCGTGCTGCAGCGGCACCTGCTTCTTGAAGCCAGCGTCCACCTTCAGCTGCGCGGCGAAGTAGAGCATCGCCAGGGTGATCACCGTGAAGACGATGAGGATCAACGGCCGGTTGCCGAAAACGATGTTCTCGGCAAAGCGGGCGAAGGGGCCGGGTTGGGCGTTGGGCAGGCTCATTGCGTCTCCGTCACTTCGGGCGGTACAGGTCGGCGCCCTTGTCGCCGATCACGAGGTATCCGGCGTCGTCCACCGGCAGTACGCCCGAGAGCAGCGGCGTTTCACCGCTGGTCATCTCGTAGGCCACTGCAGTGAAGGGCGTCGCGGCGTCGGGGCGGGTCAGGATGGCGCCATTGGCGCCGACCAGGACCGCGCCGCCATTGGGCAGCGCATAACCACCCATGAGGCTGGTGGTGATGCCGGTTTCGAGTGCGTTCCAGGTGTCGCCCAGGTCGCGGGACTCCAGCACGTTGCCGCGCAGGCCGAAGACCAGCAGGTGATCGTCTTCCCAAGCCAGCACGCCAAACATGGAGCCCTCGTAGGGAAGGCGCTTGCTCTCCCAGGTCTGGCCGCCGTCCCGCGAGCGCATGAACGCGCCGCGCTCACCGGCGATCACCAGCGCACCGGAGCCGGTGCGGGTCATGGCATTGAGGTGCGGGTCCAACTCCGCTTCCAGCATCAGATCGTCGTCGCTGAAGGTCCAGTCATCGGCCGCGGCAACTTCGTCCTGTGCATCATCTATCGGCATCGGTGCGTCCTCGACAACCGGTTTGTCGAGCACGCTGCGCGGGGTCCAGGTAACGCCGCCGTCGCTGGTGACCAGCATCAGGCTGTACGCGCCGATGGCGAAGCCGTTGCGAGCGTCGGTGAAGAACAGGTCCATCACCGGCACGCCTTCGCTGGGATCGACGACGTCGTAGCTCCAGGGCGCAGCGCGGCGACGGGTCCAGGTCTGGCCCCCGTCGGTGGAATGGACGATGACGCCGTCGTGGCCGGCGGCCCAGAGAATGCCGTCGGCACTGGCGATCGTGGTCAGGGTGGCGCGCGTGGGCACCTTGGCCTGGGTCCAGGACTTGCCGTCGCCGGACATGAGCACGTGGCCACGCTCGCCGACGGCGAAGTAGCCGGCGCTGGTGCGCACCGCGTCGAGCAGCAGCGAGCGGCTGGCGCGCGGCATGATCTCTGCGTCGCGCAACACCGGGTCGATGGCAGGGGCGGACGGCTCGACGGATTGCTCCGGAGCGGCGTCCATGCCGGAATTCAGATCGGCCGTTTCGGCCGCTGCATCCTCGGCGGGAATTTCAGCCTCAGGCGCCTGCGCGGAGAGCGGCAGGGCCAGGGCCAACAGCAGGGCGCCGGTGAGGCGCGCGCTGGAAAGGGGGGTTGCTGGCATTTCTTCCTCCACCTGGCCCCGCGCCATTCGCGGGGCCCTTAACGCAGCCGCGCCCTTTCGGGCGCGGCTGGTAACCAACAGCTTGGGGTCAGCGCACGCCCGAGGTACGCAGGTTCTGCGGCGAGTAGTTCGCCGGCGTGCTCTGGTAGCCGAAGTCACGCGGCTTGTCTTCGTTGTCCAGCAGACCGGTGATGTAGCGACCCGACTTGAGATCGTGGTGGGTCTCGAGGGTGGACCAGAAGGTCGGCACCTCGTAGTAGTTCACCGACGGCGCGTCCGAGTAGCGCCACAGGTTGCCCTGGCCATCGTAGTGGTCGATGGCCATGATCTGCCAGCTGTCCTCGTCGATGTAGAACGTACGGCGGCTGTTGATGTGGCGCTGGCCTTCCTTGAGCTTGGCCTCGACCACCCAGACGCGGTGCAGTTCATAGCGCATGAAGTCCGGGTTGAGATGCCCCGGCCGGATCAGGTCGCTGATCTTGGTCTTGTCGCTGTGCGCGCGGTAGGCGTTGTAGGGAACCAACATTTCCCGCTTGCCCACCAGGGTCCAGTTGAAGCGGTCCATGGCGCCATTGAACATGTCGGTCATGTCATTGGTGCGCAGGCCGTCGGACGCGGTGCCCGGGTTGTCGTAGGCGACGTTCGGAGCGCGGCGCACGCGGCGCTGGCCCGGGTTGTACACCCACGCCTGGCGCGGCGCAGCAGCCGCGTTCAGGGTTTCGTGCACCAGCAGCACCTGGCCGGCAAGACGCGCCGGGCCGAGCACTTCCTGCTTGAAGTACAGCAGGATGTTGTTGATGTTCTCGGAGGTGTTGCCCGGCTTGTAGTACAGGCCCAGGATTTCCTCGCGCACCTTGATCAGCGTGAACGCACCACCCGCGGTCGGAGCGGCCTGGTTGGAGTAGCTGACCACCGACAGGCCCTTGTACTTGAGCTTGTGGTTCCAGATCACTTCCTGCGCGCTCTGCGGGATCGGGAACGGAATGCCCTCGGCACAGTTCTGGATGCCTTCGCCGTCGGCGACCAGCTTGCACTGGGTGGCATTGCGCTTGGTGAAGTCGTAGGTGCGCTGCGGGAACGAAGCGCTGCGGCGGGTCGGGTACACGTCCATGCGATAGGTCGGGTACTTGGCGAACATCGCCTTCTGGCCGGCCGAAAGCACTTCGCCGTACTGCGCGACGTTGGCACGAGTGACCGAGTACAGCGGCTTGTCGGCCGCGAACGGATCAACGTGGAACGTGCCGACGCGGAAGCCCGCGGGCGGGCGGACGATGCCGCCATCCCAGGCCGGGATGGTGCCCGCGGCGTTGCCGGCTTTCTCACCGCCGACCGGGGTAAGGCTCTGGCCAAGCTTGGCCGCTTCCTGCTCGCTGACCGCGGCCTGCACAGCACCGGTACCCAGCACGATGGCGCCGACCAAAACGGTCAACGCATGCTTCTTGAAAATTTTCATCCTCTGCCTCCCTGTTGGCGTCAGAACGAATACTTGACGGAGAACGACGCGAAGTCGCGATCATGGATCTGGTTATATTGCTCGGCGCCGCTGAACGCGGTGTAGCTGAGGTCAAACACCAGCTTGTTGAGGTAGTTGGCCTCGACGCCGAGGGTCAGCGACTTGCGATCCTCGAGGAAGTTGCCGCCCGGTCCCGGGGTCGTGCCGCTCACGTCATGGTTGAACGCGATGCGCGGAGACAAGGTGATGGCCGTGCCGAAAGCGCTGGAGTAGTCAGCGCGCGCGGCAAAGCGATAGCCCCACGAGAACGCCGTCGGGAAACCGCCGGTCAGCGTCTGCGGGTTGCGCAGGCAGCCGAACTGGAGCGCACCCAGGCCCGGGAAACCAGCCGCCGCGGTGTCACCCACGTCGCAGCCGCCGCCGGTGTCGGTGCCTTCGCCTTCATAGCGCAGCACGGACTGCGAGGGCAGGTCCCAGACCTCGGTGGCGCCGAACTCGGCAACCATGGCCAGCTGATTGGCACCCAGCACCTCGGCGAAGGCCTTGGTGAAGGTCATCTGGATCTGGCTGATTTCATGCTCGCGCCAGCCGCGGACTTCCTGGCCCAGGGCATAGCTGCCGAGCTGGCTGTTGAACTGCAGCGCCGGCACCGGGATGAACGGGTTGAGCGGGGTGAGCGCGGCGAACAGCAGTTCGACGTCGTCCACCTGCAGCGGCGCGTTCGGGCGATGGCTGATTTCACCCTGCCAGGCGATGCCGCCGGGCAGCGTGGTGTTCCAGCTCATGCCGAACATCTGGATGTCTTCCGGATACTCGACGAAGAAGCGACCGCTGGCGGCGCCGACGACCGGGTTGTTCACGGCGCGGCCCGAAAGCAGCGGCACGCGGCTGTGGTAGTTCAGGAAGTAGAAGCCGAACTCGGTCTCGTTGAGGGCTTCGGCGTACCAGCGCAGCGCCATGCCGTACTGGCCGGAATCGCTGGCCGGACGGTCCTCGATGCGGCCGACGGCGTTGCCGCAGCCGATGGCGATGACCTGGGCGGCGGTGGCGGCGCTGCCGTACAGGGCGGTGAGGTCGGCGAAGCGGTCGGAGTTGGCGTAGCCAGCCGGTCCGCTGTAGCAGGTGTTGAAGAAGTTCTCGGGGTTGTACACCGGCTGCGGCGTGGTGCCGAAGCCCAGCATCACGTAGGTGCCGCCCGGGGTGCCGAAGTCATTGGAGCTGAAGTAGGTGCCGGCGGCGTCAACTTCGATTTCCTCGAACTCGAACATGTACACGGCCTCGAGGGCCACGTTCTCGGACAGGTTGATCGAGCCCCACAGCATGTCGATCGGCAGGAAGGCTTCTTTCAGCTCGGCGCCGGCCACGCGCAGGGCGGACAGGTCGACCGGGTTGATCACGTTCACGCCGTTCTGGATGAAGGTGCCCTCACCCCAGCTGACGACCTGGCGACCCAGGCGCAGCGTGCCGCCCAACTGGCCGTCGTCGCCGAGTTCGAAGTTCTTGTAGACGAACGCATCGAGCATGCGGAAGCGCTGGCCGATGCGGTCCTGGGCGATATTGGTGAGGTCGTTGCGGCCTTCGTTCTCGAAATCATGGAAGAAGGTGGCGCGGGCGAAGGCGCCCCAGTCACGCCAGTTGACGCTGACTTCGGAGGTGATCTTGAAGGCGCTCGAGATCGCGTCGCCCTTGTCGTACTTGAGGTTGCCGTCGTCGCGGTTGGCCGAGAAGCGACCCGGCGCGGCGATCTGGGCCGGCGTGCCCGGCACGCCGCCGGTCGAGGTGCAGCGGCCCGGACCGACCGGGATGGCGCCGAGCGGGAAGTTCTGGGTGCACAACAGCGGGTTGAACCAGGACTTGGCGACGAGGTTCGAGTCGCGCTCGTCGACGCGCCAGGAATAACCGTAGGACACCGTGGTGTCCAGACTGCCGGACAGCTCGCCGCGCGAGAATTCGAACGCCTGGGCGGCCGGGGCCAGCAGCAGGCCTAGCGTGACAGCGGCGGCCAAGGGGGCACGAGCGGCCAGCCCGTGGGTTGCGTGCAGTTTCTTCATGGGTGGATCCTCGGGTCAGGGCTTGCGTGCGGTAATCGGGGCACCACCAAAGGCGGTGGTATCAATTGGCGGGTGGAGTGCCGCCGCAAAGGAATTGTTCTTCATGACGGTTCTGGCTCCCCCCAGACTCTAGAGCATTTCCTCTAGGCATATTAATAGTTCGTTAGGAAATGGCAATGCTCCCGCGTATGGTGCCGCTCAGCGGGCTGGATGCTGCACTGCCGCATCCGGCGGAAACGCTGTCAGACCGGGCCGAAAGCCACGCGGCGCGTGACCCAGCGTCGCCCGGGCAGGCCCGGCGTCGTAGACCTGGTCCTGTGCCAACCGAGCCAGGAAGCCCTCCCCCAAGCCCTGCCCGCGACCGAACAGACGCAGCGCCCGGACCCCGAGCCGGAACAGCGGCGCCGGTAGCCGGATGACCCGCGTCCCGGGCGCCCCGGCGGCCAGTGCGCGGTCCACCATCTCCCCGAAAGGCAGGGTCTCCCCGCCCGGCAGGTCGAAGTAGCCAGGGCGCGGCCGCGGCTCGCGCAGACAGGTCAGCACGGCGGCGGCAACGTCCTCGACGTGCACCGGCTGGCGCTGTCCGCGGGCACCGGCGGGCAAGACCAGTACCGGCCAGCGTCGCGCCGCGACCACGAGCCGGCTGAGGCTATGGTCGCGGCCATTGCCATAGATGAGTGTGGGCCGGAGCACCGTCAGGGCGATGCCGCGCGCCGACGCGATGTCGCTGAGACGGCGCTCGGCTTGGCGCAGCGCCGCCGCCATGCCGCGCTCCTCGGGATCCGGCGAGTCTCGCTTGCCGTGGACGCTCGTGGAGCCCAGCGCCACCACCCGCGCCGGGGTCAGCGGCGACGCGTCCAGCCAGTCGGCGAAGGCATCCAGCGGTCCCAGGCTGACGATGGCGACGACGCCTTCGGAGCTCGCAGCGAAATCCGACAGGCCGGCCTCGAGCCAATCCACGCCGTGCCGGGGAGCCTGCGGCCGGCGCGAAGGCGCCAGGCAGCGAGGGTCGGTCGGCGCCAGCGCCTCGGCGAATGCCGTACCGACCTGGCCACTGAGGCCAAACACCAGCCACCTTGTCGCCGAAGCAGACCTTGTCGTATCCATGTTGGGAGGATAACGCCGGGATGACGACGCGGGCACGACATTGGCTTGGGTTAGACTTCAGCAACAGCCATCGCTTCGCGCGATGCCGAACCCGACCGCCGCCCCGCGCCGCAGGCCGCGAGGCGTCGACCAGCAAGGACCGCGATGCTAGAAACACTGCTTGCCATTCCCTTCGTGTTGGCCCTGATTATCGGGCTGCTGCCGCGCGACCGGCGGCGGAGCGCGGCGTGGCTGGCTGGCCTGGCGCCCGTCTCCGGACTGGTCCTGTTGGCGCTGATGACCCCGCCGGTGCTGGCCGGCGTCGGCGTGCGCAGCATCACCGAATGGGTGCCCACGCTGGGCCTGGCGCTGTCGCTTCGCCTGGACGGCCTGGCCTGGATGTTCGCGGGCCTGGTGCTGGCGATCGGCGGCCTGATCGTGCTCTACGCCCGCTACTATCTAAGCGAAGAAGACAGCATGCCGCGCTTCTTCAGCTACCTGCTGCTGTTCATGGGCTCGATGCTGGGCCTGGTGGTGGCCGGCAACCTGATCCTGATGGCTGTGTTCTGGGAGCTGACCAGCGTCAGCTCCTTCCTGCTGATCGGTTTCTGGAACCATCGCAGCGACGCCCGCGAAGGCGCACGCATGGCATTGGCCATTACCGGTACCGGTGGCCTGGCGCTGCTCGGTGGCGTGATCTTGCTGGGTCGCATCGTCGGCAGCTACGAGCTCGACGTGGTGCTGGCCGCCGGCCCGCAGATCCTGGCCAGCCCCTGGTACCCCGCGGCCCTGGGATTGGTGCTGCTGGCGGTGTTCACCAAGAGCGCACAGTTCCCGTTCCAGTTCTGGCTGCCGCATGCGATGGCGGCGCCGACGCCGGTGTCGGCCTACCTGCATTCGGCGACGATGGTGAAAGCCGGCGTGTTTCTGCTGGCGCGACTGCATCCGGCGCTGGCGGGCAGCGACCTGTTCTTCTACGTGGTCAGCGGCATCGGCGCGATCACCCTGCTGGTGGGCAGCTGGCACGCGATCTTCCAGCACGACATCAAGGGTCTGCTGGCCTACTCCACCATCTCGCATCTGGGCCTGATCACGCTGCTGTTCGGGCTGTCCACGCCGATGGCGGTGGTGGCGGGCCTGTTCCACATCATCAACCACGCCACCTTCAAGGCGTCGTTGTTCATGGCGGCCGGCATCATCGACCACGAAACCGGCACCCGCGACATGCGACGGCTGGGCGGACTGTTGAAATTGATGCCCTATACCGGTGCGCTGGCGATCATCGCGTCGCTGGCGATGGCGGGCGTGCCGCTGCTCAACGGCTTCCTGTCCAAGGAAATGTTCTTCACCGAGGCGCTGGAGGTCGAAGGCCATCAGTTCATGCGCATGGGCATCGCCGTCGCCGCCGTGCTGGCAGGTGCCTTCGGCGTCGCCTACAGCCTGCGCTTCGTGCACGACACTTTCTTTGGCGAGGGTCCGGCGCGAACGGAGTCCACGCCGCACGAGCCGCCGCACTGGATGCGTATTCCGGTCGAGGTGCTGGTGGTGGTTTGCCTGGCGGTCGGCATCGTGCCGGCAATAACCATCGCGCCGGTGCTGCAGGCCGCCGCCACGGGCGTACTGGGCGACCGGGTGCCGGAATACAGCCTGGCGATCTGGCATGGCCTGAACGTGCCGCTGATGATGAGTCTGTTCGGGCTGGCGGCCGGCATCGCGCTGTATTTCGGTATTCGCAAGCTGATCGACCTCTACGGCATCAGCTACGACTCGCTCGGGCGCCGCAGCTTCGAATGGTTGCTTGAACGCGCCGGCGACGGCGCCGCGAAGCTGACCGCCACGCTGGAGAACGGCAGTCTTCAGCGCTACCTCGGCCTGATGGTGATCGCGGCGCTGGTGATGGGCACGACGCCCTTCCTCAGCGCCTCGCTGTCGCCGGGTGATGCGCAGCCGATGCCGCCCCTGGGCTGGCTGGTGTGGGCGATCGGCGTCGCCGCGACGCTGGCCACCGTCGCCCTGCATCGCCGACGCCTGCTGGCCCTGGTGGTGATGGGCGCCGTGGGCCTGGCGGTCAGCCTCACCTTCGTGCTGCTGTCGGCGCCGGACCTGGCCCTGACCCAGCTGCTGGTGGAAATGGCGACCATCGCGTTGATGCTGCTGGCCTTGAACTACCTGCCCGACGAGTCGCCGTTAGAACGCTCGCGCCTGCGCCAGTGGCGCGACGCCCTGATCGCCCTCGCCGCTGGCGGCGGCACTGCGGCACTGGTGTATTCGGTCATCACCCGCCCGCTAAACACGGTGTCGTCCGAGATCCTGGCGCTGTCGCTGCCCGAGGGCGGCGGCAGCAACGTGGTGAACGTGATCCTGGTCGACTTCCGCGGCTTCGATACCCTGGGCGAAATCACCGTATTCGGTATCGCCGGCCTGGTGGTGCACGCCCTGCTTCGGCGCGCACGCATGCTGCCCGAGCGCGTCATCGCCGGGGCGTCCGACCCCCTGCTGATCCCCAACCTGGTCGCCCGCCTGCTGCTGCCGCTGGCGCTGGCGGTTTCGCTTTATCTTTTCCTGCGCGGCCATAACCTGCCCGGCGGCGGCTTCATCGCCGGCCTGGTGCTGGCGGTGCCGATGCTGATGCAGTACGTGCTCTCGGGCACCGACTACGTCGAGCAGCGCCTGGGCTTCGACTACCCGCGCGTGATCGGCCTGGGCCTGCTGGCCGCGCTGCTCACCGGCCTGGGCAGCTGGCTGCTCGGCTATCCCTACATGACCAGCCATACCGACTACATCGCCGTGCCGCTGCTCGGCAAACTGCCCATGGCCAGCGCCATGGCCTTCGACATCGGCGTCTATCTGGTGGTGGCCGCCGGCACCCTGCTGATGCTGGGGATGATGGGCAGCGTACGCGCCCCGACGACCGGGAGGCGCGGCTGATGGAACTGGCGCTGGCAAGTTTCATCGGGGTCCTGGTCGCGAGCGGCGTCTACCTGCTGCTGCGTGCGCGCAGCTTCGACATCATCCTCGGCCTGACCCTGCTGTCGTATTCGGTGAACCTGCTGATCTTCAGCATGGGTCGCCTGGTCGTGGGCAAGCCGCCGATCCTGCTGGACGGCGTGGCGCCGACCCTGGCCAACCATGCGGACCCGCTGCCGCAGGCGCTGGTGCTGACCGCCATCGTGATCGCGTTCGCCATGACCGCCGTGCTGCTGGTGGTCGCCATACGCAGCCGCAGCGACAGCCGCAGCGACCACGTCGACGGCGATGAGCCGCGACCGAAGGCGCGCCCATGAGCCCGCATCTGGTTGCCGCACCGGTCCTGCTGCCGCTGCTGGCGGGCATCGTGCTGCTGGTGCTCGGCACGCGTCGGGTGCGGGTGCAGCGCTGGATCGGCAGCGTCGCCTGCCTGGGCGGCATCGCGATCGCCGTAGCCCTGGCGCTGCAGGCCGACGACGGCGGCACCCGCGCCTACCTGGTCGGCAATTGGGCCGCGCACCTGGGCATCACCCTGGTCGCCGACCGACTGTCGGCGATCATGCTGCTGTCCACGGCACTGCTGGCCCTGCCCTGCCTGGTGTTCGCCTTCGGCGGCTGGGACCGGCGCGCGCCGCACTTCCACGTGCTGTTCCAGTTCCAGCTGATGGGTCTCAACGGCGCCTTCCTCACCGGCGACCTGTTCAACCTGTTCGTGTTCTTCGAGGTGCTGCTGATCGCGTCCTACGGCTTGCTGCTCAGCGGCGGCCGGGGCCTGCAGATGCGCAGCGGCCTGCAGTACGTGGCCTTCAACATCACTGCATCAACGCTGTTTCTGGTGGCGCTGGGCCTGATTTACGGTCTCGCCGGTGCCTTGAACATGGCCGAACTCGCGCATCGCATTGGCCAGGTTCCGGCCGCCGAGGCAGCGGCGCTGAAGGCGGCGGCCGGCCTGCTGCTGGTGGTGTTCTGCGCCAAGGCGGCGCTGCTGCCGCTGTACTTCTGGTTGCCCGAAACCTATGCCCGCAGTCCGGCCGCGGTAGCGGCGATGTTCGCGATCATGACCAAGCTGGGCGTGTACGCGGTGCTTCGCGTCTTCAGCCTGGTGTTCGGCGTCGAGGCCGGCGAACTGGCGGGCCTGGCCTGGCCCTGGCTGCTGCCGCTGGGCGCGGCCACCCTGGTGCTGGCGACCCTGGGCGCCCTGGCGGCGCCGTCGCTGCGCCTGCTGGCGGCTTACCTGGTGCTGGGTTCGGCGGCCACGCTGTTCATCGCGCTCGGGCTGGCCAGCGCCGAAGCGGTGGGCGCAGGCCTCTACTACCTGATGCACAGCACCTTGATCGGTGGCGCGCTGTTCCTGCTCGCTGACCTGATTCGCAAGCAGCGCGACAACGCCGGCGACAGCCTGCGCAAGTTCGACCAGCTCGGTCCGAAGGCCTTGCTGGGCTCGCTGTTCCTGGTAGCGGCAATCTCGGTGGCGGGACTGCCGCCGCTGTCGGGTTTCATTGGCAAGTTCAGTCTGCTGGCGGCGGTGCCGGACGCGCACGTGGCCTGGCTGTGGCCGGTACTGCTGGGCACGAGCCTGCTGAGCCTGGTGGCGTTGGCCAGCGCCGGCAGCCATGTTTTCTGGCGCGAAGGTGGCGAGGTGCCGCCGCCGGGCCGGGTTCCGGCCCTGCGCAAGAGTGAAGTGGGCGCCACCCTCGCGCTGCTCGCGTTGGGCGTGCTGCTGGCGGTGTTCGGCGGGCCGGTGCTGCGCTATGCCCAGGACGCGGGCGCCCAGGTGATGGCGCCGGCGGGCTACATCGAACAGGTGCGCAGCGCGCAGCCGCAGCCCGGGGTGACACCATGAAGACCTGGTTCCCGGCGCCGCTGTTGAGCTTGGCCGTGTTCGTGGTGTGGCTGCTGCTGGTGGCCACGTTCGATCCGGCGCACCTGCTGTTGGCCGCGGTGCTGGCGATCGTGCTGCCGCTGGCGGCGCAGCGCCTGCGCAGCGAGCCGGCAAACCTGCAACGGCCACTGCTGGCCGCGCGCCTGGGCCTGCGCGTGCTGGGCGATATCGTGCTGTCGAATATTGATGTGGCGCGGCGCATCCTGGGCCGCGAATCGCGGATCCACCCGGCCTTCATCTGGGTGCCGCTCGATATCCGGAACGTACATGGCATCGCCGCACTCGCCGGCATCATCACGATGACGCCGGGCACGCTGTCGGCGGAACTGGCGCCCGACAGCCGCCACCTGCTGGTGCACTGCTTCCATCTCGACGACGCCGACGCGACCATCGCGCTGATCAAGCAGCGCTACGAGACACCGCTCAGGGAGATATTCCCGTGATCCAGACCTGCCTGGACATTACGCTTGGCCTGTTTTCGCTGGCGATGCTGCTCAATCTTTTCCGGCTGCTGCGCGGCCCGTCCCTGCCCGACCGCATCCTGGCGCTGGACACGCTGTACGTGAATACGATCGCGGTGCTGGTGTTGGTCGGCCTGCGCCAGGGCAGCACGATGCACTTCGAAGCCGCCGTAGTGATCGCCATGCTCGGCTTCGTCGGCACGGTGGTGCTGTCTAAGTTCGTCATCCGCCGGGACATCATCGAATGAACGCGGCCCTGGAATTCCTCGTCTGCGCTCTGCTGCTGCTCGGCGGCGGCTTCGCCTTGGTCGGCTCCTGGGGCATGGCCAAGCTGGGCGACTTCTACAAGCGCCTGCACGGCCCGACCAAGGCCAGCACCCTGGGCGTGGGCGGTGTGCTGCTGGCGGCCATGCTCTGGCAGCTGATGCAGGGACAGCCCAGCCTGCGCGAGCTGTTGATCACGCTGTTCCTGTTCATGACCGCGCCGGTCAGCGCGCATCTGATGGCCAAGGCCGCGCTGGCGCTGGGTCCCTCGGCGCGGCCGGAACTGCCGCGCTCAGGCGACGGACAAGACTGATGCTGCGCCGGCTCGCGCTGCCGGCCGGGCCGCTGCTGGCGATCTCGCTTTACTACCTCGCCTTGGCACAGGGCAGTCCGCACGCGCTGGCGGTCACATTGGGAATCACCGGCTGGTGCGCGATGTGGTGGGTGCTCGAACCCGTACGCGCGCCGGTAACGGCCCTGCTGCCGCTGGCCGTGTTCCCGGTACTGGGCGTACTGGATGCGAAGCAGGTGGCGCAAAGCTATGGCCATGAACTGATCCTGCTGCTGGGCGGAGGCTTCATGCTCTCGCGCGCGCTCGAGCGCAGCGGCGCCCACCGCCGGCTGGCGCTGGGCATGGTTCGCGCCTTTGGCGGCGGCAGCGGGCGCAGCCTGCTTTATGGCTTTATCGCCGCCTGCGGCCTGGTCAGCATGTGGATATCCAACACGGCCACCACCCTGGTGATGCTGCCGGTGGCGCTGGCGGTGCTGCACTACTACCCGGACAAACGGCTGCAGGCGCCGCTGATACTGGCGATCGCCTATTCCGCCAGCATCGGCGGGCTGGGTACGCCGATCGGCTCACCGCCGAACCTGGTGTTCATGCAGGTCTATGCCGAGGCCACGGGAACGCGCTATGGCTTCCTGGACTGGATGACGATCGGCCTGCCCGTGGTGCTGCTGTTCCTGCCGATAGTGGGCTGGTGGCTGGGCCGCGGCCTGGGTGGAACGCCGGCGGCCGTGCTGCCTGAAAGCGGGCCCTGGACCCCGGCCGAGAAGCGGGTGCTGACGGTGTTCACGCTGACTGCGCTGGCCTGGGTTTTCCGCACCGAGCCGTTCGGCGGCTGGAGCGCGCTGCTGGCCGTGCCGGGCGCCAATGACGCGGCGGTGGCCCTGCTGGCGGTGGTGCTGATGTGCGTGGTGTCCGATGGACGCGGCGGAAGGCTGCTCGACTGGGAAACCGCGGAAACGATTCCCTGGGGCGCGCTGGTGCTGTTCGGCGGCGGCATCGCCTTGGCGACCGCCTTTCAGTCCTCCGGGCTCAGTGGCGCACTGGCCGGCCAGCTGGCGGGCCTGGGGGCACTGCCGCTGCCGCTGCTGCTGGTGATCGTGGTGGGTTCGGTGCTGATGATGTCCGAAATCGCCAGCAACACCGCCACCGCCGTGCTGATGATGCCGATCCTTGCGGCCACCGGTCTGGCCATCGGCGTGGATCCGGCGCTGCTGATGTTCCCGGCCGTGCTGGCGGCCAGCGGCGCCTTCATGCTTCCGGTGGCCACCGCGCCCAATGCCATCGCCTACGGCAGCGGCCTGGTGGACGCACCGCGCATGTTCCGCGAGGGCGTCGTGCTGAACCTGATCGGCCTGGTGCTGATCTGCACCGTCTGCTGGTTCGCCTTCAGCTGAGTCCGCCGCAGCGGACGCGTCGCGGGCCTACTTCTTTTTCGGCAGGTAGAGGTCGGTGATGCTGCCTTCCTGGATCTCGGCCGCCATTCCCACCGACTCACTGAGCGTCGGGTGCGGGTGGATCGTGTGGCCGATATCCGCGGCTTCGCAGCCCATCTCGATGGCCAGGGCAAGTTCGGCAATCAGGTCGCCGGCGTGCACGCCAACGATGCCGGCGCCAATGATGCGGTCGCTGGCCTCGTCGAAGATGAGCTTGGTGAAGCCCTCGGTGCGGCCAATACCCACGGCCCGGCCCGATGCCGCCCACGGGAATTTCGCCACGCCCACGTGGAGCCCTTGGGCCTTGGCCTCGGTTTCGGTGACGCCGACCCAGGCGATCTCGGGATCGGTATAGGCCACGGATGGAATCACGCGCGCCACCCACTCCTTCTTCGCACCGGAGGCTACTTCGGCCGCCAGTTTTCCTTCGTGCGTGGCCTTGTGCGCCAGCATGGGCTGACCCACCAGGTCGCCGATGGCGAAGATGTGCGACACGTTGGTGCGCATCTGCCGGTCCACCGCGATGAAGCCGCGCTCGCTGACTTCGACCCCGGCCTTGCCGGCGTCGAGCGTGCCGCCGTTGGGCGTACGGCCCACCGACACCAGCACCCGGTCGTACCGGGTATTGGCCGGCACTGACGCGCCTTCAAAGCTCGCGTGCAGACCGTCCTTCTTCCCGTCCACCTTGGCCACCTTGCAGCCCAGATGCACGGCCACGCCGCGCTTCTTGAGCAGGTCGGCCAGGGGCTTTACCAGGTCCTTGTCGGCACCGGGCATCAGCTGGTCCATGAACTCGACCACGGTGACTTCACTGCCCAACGCGGAATAAACGCAGGCCATTTCCAGCCCGATGATGCCGCCGCCGACCACCAGCAAGGTCTTGGGGATGTCGACCAGCATCAAGGCGTCGGTGGAATCCATCACGCGGGCGTCGTCCCAGGGGAAGCCGCCCAGCTTCACCGGCTGCGAGCCGGCGGCGATGATGCACTGCTCGAAGCGGATAAGCTTGGTGCCTTCGGACTCGCTCACCTCGATCTCGTTGGCCGACACGAACTTGCCGACGCCGGTCACCGTGCGCACTTTGCGCTGCTTGGCCATGCTCGCCAGGCCTTTAACCATCTGGCCGACCACTTTCTCTTTGTGCGCGCGCAGCTTGTCGATGTCGATCTTCGGCGCACCGAAGCTGATGCCGAACGCCTCGGCGTGTTTGGCTTCGACCAGCACTTCGGCGGCATGCAGCAGCGCCTTGGACGGGATGCAGCCGACGTTGAGGCAGACGCCGCCGAGGTCGGCGTAGCGCTCCACCAGCACCGTGTCCAGGCCGAGGTCGGCGCTGCGGAAAGCGGCGGTGTAGCCGCCCGGTCCAGCACCGAGCACCAGCATGCGACATTCGAGGTCGGGCTTGCGGCCGGTGTCCGGGGACGCGGTCGAATTCTCGGTGCCTGTGCTCGGCGGGGCTTCGGGCACGCTGCGCTTGTCGCTGGTTGCTGCCTTGGCGGGCGCGGGCTGGGCAGCTGCCGCCGCGGGGGGCGCGGCGTCGGCAGCGGCATCCGCCGCCTCTACCAGAGCGATCACGTCGCCGGCGGACACGGTGTCGCCCAGCTTCACTCGCAGCTCGGTGATCTTGCCGGCGGCGCTGGCGGGCACTTCCATCGTGGCCTTGTCCGACTCCAGCGTGACCAGGCCCTGGTCCTTGGCGACGGTGTCGCCGACCTGGACCAGCAGTTCGATCACCGGCACGTCGGTGTCGTCGCCAATATCCGGCACTTTGAGTTCGATCGTATTGCCCATGTTCTTTTCCTAGTGGCGCCAATCAGACGCGGCGCTTCCAAGTGGTTTGATAGAGGTCGTGGCGGCGATCGCGCAGGTTCTGCACGGTACCGGAGGCACGCGCCTGCATCAGGTCGTCGAGCCGCAGGTCGGCGAACGCAACCTGCTCCGCGTTGGCGGTGGTGTCGGCGGCGATGCCTTCCGGCGCGAACGGGAAGTCGCAGGGCGTGATGATGCAGCTCTGCGCGTACTGGATGTCGAAGTTGTTGACGCCCGGAAGGTTGCCGACGTTGCCCGAGGTGACCACGTAGACCTGGTTCTCGATCGCGCGCGCCTGGCAGCAGTAGCGGACGCGCAGGTGACCCTGGCGCACGTCGGTGCAGTAGGGAACGAACAGGATCATCGCGCCCTGGTCCACCAGGTGCCGCGCCAGCTCCGGGAACTCGGAGTCGTAGCAGATCATCACGCCGATCGGGCCGCAGTCGGTGGCGATGGCCTCGGCGCTGTCGCCGCCCGCGATCTTCCACCAGTGCACTTCGTTCGGCGTCGGGTGGATCTTCTCGCGCTCGTGCACCGAGCCGTCGCGCAGGGCGACATAGCAGATGTTGTGGATGTCGCCATCATCCATCTGGGTCGGATGCGAGCCGCCGATGATATTGATGTTGTACGACACCGCGAGCTTGTTCATAAGCTCGCGGTATTGCGTGGTGTACTTGGTGAGCGTCCGGATCGAGTCCGAGGGCGACAGCGGCTTGTTCTCGATCGACAGCAGCTGCAGGGTGATCAGCTCGGGGAAGACGACGAAATCGCTGCGATAGTCCGCGGCGATATCCACGAAATACTCGATCTGGGTGGCGAATTCCTCGAAGGTCTTGATGCGGCGCTGCTGGTACTGCACCGTCGCCACCCGCACCGCCGCCGGCAGATCGCCGCTGCGCTGGGCGGTACGGATCGCCGGATGATCGGAGAAGCTCGGGTTTCGCCACACCAGGTGCGCGGCATAGCCGAGCGACTCGTGGTCGGACGGCAGGTAGTCCGGCAGGACGCCGATCACTTCGAACTGGTTGCTGAGCTGGAACGACAGCGTCAGGTCGCGCGCCCGGCCTTCCCTTACTGCAGCCACGTAGGCGTCGGCGCTGCCGAACTGCTTCATGCGCCGCGACAGCCCTGGAAGGCGACCGCCGAACACGATGCCCTTCAGGCCCAGCTGCAGGCACAGGCGCTTGCGACGATCGTAAAGACGGCGGCCGATGCGCAGGCCGCGGCGGTCTGGATCGACGCACACTTCCATGCCGTAGAGCCAATCGCCGGTGGCATCGTGCCGCGACGCGTAGCCGCCGCCCGTTATCTCGCGCCAGCCATGGGCCGCCAGCGCCGACTTTTCGTCGATGCGGAAGGTGGCGCAATAGCCAACGATCACGCCGTCGTACTCGGCTACGTACTGCCCATCGGCAAACTGCACCAGCTGCCCGCCCACCATCTCGGGGGTATAAGCCATGCGCTCGCCATAGGTGCGGGCCGACAGCGCGATGATGCCGGGAATGTCGGCACGCGTTGCCTTGCGGATGAAAAGCTTGGAGCGGCTGTCGTCGCTATTGGGCATCAGTCGGTCCTTGGTTGGGGTGAGGTCAGGCATCGGTATCCGGCCTGGCTGGGCTTTGCGCGATCTCGCGCTCGACGTCGTCGGTGGCATCGTTGTGCCCGGCCTGGGGGGCGGGCGCGCTGCTGGCTGGCTCCGGCGCCGGGCGACCCAGGGCGGCCCAGGCCTGCTTGTCGCTCAGCCCGAAGGCGCTGCGCAGGTGCAGGTCGCGCTGTGGGAAAGGAATTTCCAGGCCATGACGCGCCAAGGCCGATTCCAGTTCCCAATTATAGGCGGCCTTCACCGCAGAAGGCCGTTTGGTGGCTTCGGCCGTCAGCCAGATCACCAGTTCGAAATCCAGGCTCGAATCGCCAAAACCGACCAGCCAGACCTGAGGGCGGCGCGCGCCTTCCTGTGCCAGCGTGAAGGGCACGGCTGCCGCGGCCTCCAGTGCCGCTGACTTCACCACTTCCTTGTCGCTGCCGTAGGCCACGCCAAACGGGATGCGCAAGCGCCGCGACACTTCATTGTGGGTCCAGTTTACGACCCGGCCGCTGACGAACTCGGAGTTCGGCACCAGGATCTCGATGTTGTCGTTGGTGGTGATGCGGGTGGCGCGGATATTGATGTCGCTGACCTCGCCGTGCACGCCCGACTCGAGCTCGACGAAGTCGCCGACCCGCAGACTGCGATCGAACAGCAAGATCAGCCCGGAAATGAAGTTATTGAAAATCGCCTGCAGGCCGAAGCCCAGGCCGACGCCGATGGCGCCAGCGAAAACAACAAACCGGCTGGCCGGCAGGCCAATGAACTCCATCGCCACCAGCAGGCCGATGACCAGCAGCAGGTAGTGAATGACGTGCCCGACCGTATAGATGGCCGCCTTACGATCGCGGGCGCCATCGCGCCTGGAAAGCCGCATCAGTCCCCGCCGGATCAGCCACGACAGGGTCCACGCGACCGCCAACGCAGCCACGGCGGCCGCGAGTCCGCCGGTGGTCACGACCACGTCGCCGGCCTCGAACAGCACCTTGGCCAGCCAGCCGGTCGCGGGCGCGCCGGCATTGCCTGCGGCGGCGTTGGCGGCGGCCAGGATCACCATCCGCGGCGCCTAGAGCAGCAGCCGGCGCAGGTCGCCCAGCACCTGCGCCAGATAGGCGGTGAAGCGGGCCGCAGCCGCGCCGTCAATCACGCGATGGTCGTAGCTCAGGCTCAGCGGCAGGACCAGGCGGGCGTCGAAATCCTTGCCGTTCCATACCGGCTTCATCGCACTGCGGGAAACGCCAAGAATGGCGAC
This sequence comes from Arenimonas alkanexedens, assembly GCF_054781355.1. NCBI lineage: Bacteria > Pseudomonadati > Pseudomonadota > Gammaproteobacteria > Lysobacterales > Lysobacteraceae > Arenimonas > Arenimonas alkanexedens. The sequence goes on along the minus strand of NZ_BAAGUO010000001.1, from coordinate 249,813 downwards.
TTCGGGGGCGTTGATGATCGGCGTGAATGCGGTGCCGCCAATACCACCCAGCGAGCTGATCGAAAAACAGCCGCCCTGCATGTCGGTCGAGCTGAGCTTCTTGTCGCGGGCCTTGGCGCTTATTTCGCCCAACTCCCTGGCCAGGTCAAGCAGGCCCTTGCGGTCCGCATCCCGGATCACCGGCACCACCAGGCCATCGGGCGTGTCCACGGCGATACCGATGTTGAAGTACTGCTTGAGCACGAGGCTGTCGCCGTCGAGCGACGCGTTGAAGTTGGGGAACTTCTTCAGCCCGGCGACCGCGGCCTTGATCAGGAACACCAGCGGCGTGACCTTGGTGTCCTTGTTTTCCTCACCCAGCTTCTTGCGGAAGGCCTCCATCTCGGTGATGTCGGCGTCGTCGAACTGGGTGACGTGCGGGATCATGGCCCAGTTGCGCGCAAGATTGGCGCCGCTGAGCTTCTGGATGCGCGAAAGCGGCTTGCTTTCGACCGGCCCGAACTTGGCGAAGTCCACCTTCGGCCACGGGATCAGGTCGAGGCCGCCGCCACCGGCCGTTCGCGGCGCACCGCCGCCGGCCATCGCCGCCTTAACGAAGGCCTGTACGTCGTCCTTGCTGATGCGGCCGGCGCGGGCGCTGCCGCTGACCTGGGCAAGATCTACGCCCAGCTCGCGCGCGAACAGCCGCACCGCGGGGCTGGCATGCGGCACCTTGCCAGGCGACAGCGCCTTGGCATCGAAAGTCACGGGCGGACTGCTTCGGGCAGGCGCCGCGGCGGAGGCCGCGGCCGCGCGTGGCGGTTCGGCAGGCCGCGCCGGCGCGGACGGCGGCGCGGACTCGGACTCGGAAGCTCCCGCGGCCGGCTTGGCTGGCGCGGCCTCGGGTTTGGCGGCAGCCGGCTTGGCGACGTCGGGCTTGGCGGCGGCCTCGTCACTGCTGGCGGCTGGCTCGATCATGGCCACCACCGAGCCTTCCGAAAGCTCGTCGCCCACCTTGACCTTCAGCTCGCGAACGATGCCGTCGAAAGGCGCGGGGACCTCCATGGTCGCCTTGTCCGATTCCAGCGTGACCAGACCCTGGTCCTTCTTTACGCTGTCGCCCGGCTGCACCAGCAGCTCAATCACCGGCACATCCTTGTCGTCGCCGATATCCGGCACCCGCGCTTCTTTAAGCTCGGCCATGGTTCACCTGGGTTCTGCAAGAGAGTCTCGGGGCATTGTCCCCCGTTCATCGGCAGCGGCCAAGCGCCGGACAAAAAGAACCCCCGTCGGAACGGGGGTCTTGGTTGAGCGCAAACGCCTCGGACACGCGTGCTGTTCGCATCCTGGCGAGGCCGGTCAGGGCCTGAGCGCAATCACACCTTGGAGAGCAGGATCATCATGCGGGCCGCGGAAGCGACCGTGCGCGTGCGCATGGTGACAGTGACTGTAGTCATGGACCCCCGCGGGTGCGCGGAGTTCCCCGGGCGTAAAAACCATTCACGCGCCATGTACGCCAACCTCACCGGGAGTTGAAGGGCACTCGCGGACCATGCGTCAACCGGAACAGTCCGGCCCCCCGATAACCCCGCTAGGAGCCACACCATGTCCCGCATCGCCCTGATCGCCCTCGCCCTCGGTGGCGCGCTCGCCGCTTCCGGCGCCAATGCCCAATCCTTCACCGCCACCCTGGGCTACCAGAACACCGACCCGAAATCGAACAACGGCACGGTTGCCGGCGCCCGCGCCACCGTGAACGATGACTGGAGCCTCACCGGCAGCTTCGCCTATGGCTTCAACGACAATCTGTCGATCGAGCTGTGGAGCGGCCTGACCGCGTTCGAGCATGAAGTCACGCTGGCCGGCCTCGGCACCATCGCCACCGTCGAGCACCGCCCGACCACCCTGAGCCTGAACTATCACTTCAACACTGAGGGCAAGCTGCGTCCCTTCATCGGCGCCGGCTACGGCATGGTCAACGTCTCGGGCGAGAAGACCCGCGGCGCGCTGGCCGGCCTGGGCATTGATGGCGACAACGCCAACGGCCTGAGCCTGACCCTGGGCGCCGACATGTACTTCACCGAGAACTTCTTCGTGCGCGCCGACGTCCGCAAGCTCGACTTCGACACCGAAGTGACCGTCGAGACCCTGGGCAACGTCGGCACCGCCGAGGTGGATCCGCTGGTCTACGGCCTGAGCGCCGGTTTCCGCTTCTGATACAACGCTTCGCGCAAGCTCAAGCCCCGGGGCGGACCCTGTGTCCGCCCCGGGGTTTTTCGTTTCAGCCTTCGCTCTTGGCGCGACCGGCGCCGCGCTCCGCGCGCATCGCCTGGCGGTGGGCCTTGAGCTCGTCGCCACTGATTTCGCCGTTGCCGTCGGCATCGATGACGGCGAAGTTCTCAAGCCAACGCGGCATCTTGTCGCCCAACTCAGCGCGACTGATCGCCCCGTTGCCGTCGTCGTCCATGCCTTTGAACAGACCCCGCTGATAGGCATACATCGTGCGCATGCGCTGGTGGCCCCTGCCGGCCGCCGCAGGGCGACGGGCCTGGCTCAGTTCGCTACGCTCGAGCTCGCCGTCCTTGTTGACGTCCATCCGGTCGAAATTCCGGACCATCCGATCGCCGAAGGCCTGGACCTCGACCTTGTCCAGGCGACCGTCGCGGTCTTTGTCAGCTTCGGTGAAGCGCGCATCGGCCTTGGCCTGCCATTCGGCGCGACGCGCCTCACGGTCGCCGCCGGCGTCTTGCGCCAAGGCCAGGCCGCTGGCGAGGACCAGCGCGGTGCAGATCAGAGGCTTGAACATATCGGTCTCCTTCCAGGCGGTTCATTCCGCCCATGCCTGCAAGAACGCGCCCTCCGCCGGCGCGTTGACGCCAACACGCCGAGCCCAAGGACGCCGTTCAGGCTCGACGCAGCGACCCTTGCCTGTCGGCAGGCCGCTGCGGCATCGTTCCAGCGCACCCTCCGGAGACGCCCATGACCCCGCGCCTGCTCACCCTGGCCCTGCTGCTTCCGCTTGCCGCCTGCCGGCAGGATGCACCCGCGCCGGCAACGCCCCCACCTTCGCTACCCGCCCCGTCCGCCGCTGAGCCAGCGCTGCCCGCCGACGCGCCGGCGCGCACCGTGCCGCGCGCCTTCCTTTGTCGCGGCAATGAACCGTTCTGGTCGCTGGATATCAGCGCCAACCGCGCCTTGCTCAAAACCCCCGAGGCAGAAACCGAGCTCACCGGCAGCCTGGCCGCTACCCAAGGCGGCAGCTTCCGCTTCTCCGGCACCCCCGACGGCAGTCCGGCCGAAGCCGCGGCCATCGTGATCACGCCCGGGCAATGCTTCGACACCATGGCCGAGGGTCCCGCCCTCCCCTTCGGCGCGCAGGCCAGCTTCAGCGGCGCTGAGCCGGTCAACGGCTGCTGCAGCGTCGAAATGGGCCTGGACCTGGAGGCGGCACCGATGGTGGACCCCGCCACAAAGCCCGCGGCTGACTGGACCTCGGGCCTGGTTGAACTGGGCGAGGCGATCGACCGCTGCGTGCATGATGCCGGGGTGGTCACGGTCGCCGTCACCAGCGCCTGGCTGGCGGAGCCAGGCAAGGCCGGCGTGCGCCTGCGTGACCAGGGCGATGCCCGCTTCGACTGCATGCTCGACGTGGACAGCGGCAAGATCGAGGACGTCAACGCCGTTGCCTCCGACGACCAGCGGCCAGGGGAAGGCCAGCCGCTATGGCTGCCGGCCGGCAGCAGTCCGCCGATCCTTGCCTGCGGCCGGGTCGAACGGGTGGTGGTCGGGGGCGCACTGATCGGTTACCTGCATTACACCCACGCCTGCGGCTAAAGCCACGGACTCAGACAAACGGCAAGTCCAGGCGCGAACACAGGCCGCCCTCCGGGCCGGCATCCAGCGACAGCACGCCGCCGTAACTGGCCGCGACCTCGCTCGCGATCGCCAGCCCCAAGCCGGTACCTGGCGTGCGCTGGTCCAGGCGCACACCCCGCTGCAAGGCTGCCTCCCGCTGATCTATCGGCAGGCCAGGACCGTCATCGCGCACTTCGATCCGCAGTCCCGCCGGCGCCATGGCCGCCGTCACGCGCACCTGCGAGCGCGCCCACTTACACGCGTTGTCGAGCAAGTTGCCCAGCATTTCCTCCAGGTCTTCGTCGGCGCCTCGGAAGCTCAGCGTGGCCGGTACGTCGACCGTCCAGCGCAAATTCTTTTCACGATAGGCGGCCTCCATCAAGGCCTGCAAACGAGACACCGCCGCGGCGACGTTGCTTGAACGACGCATATCCACCGGTGTCCCCGCGGCAAGTTGCCGCTCGACAACAGCACGTATGCGTTGCAGCTGGTCGGCGACGACCGCCGGCAGGTCGTCGCCGGGCCGCTGCACGCCGGCATGCAATACCGCCAGCGGCGTCTTGAGCGCATGTGCCATGTCCTGCGATGAACGGCGCACGCGCTCGATCATGCGCTCGTGGTGCTCCAACAGTTGGTTGAGGTGCTCAACCAGCGGCTGAACCTCGGTCGGCAGGGTCAGCGGGTCGAGGCGCTGGCTCTCGCCGCTGCGGACCCGCGCCAGCCCGCGGCCCAGACCGCGCAGTGGGAGTAGCCCGTAGCGAACCTGCGCCGCCGCTGCCAGCATCAGGCCCGCGGCCAGCAATGCGACGGCGACGCCTGCCAGCCATCGAAATTCCTCCACTTCGCGCTGCAAAACGGCCTGGTCACTCGCGACCCACACGCGTACGCGGCCGTCCACGCCGGGAAGCCGAAGCCAGCGCTCGGCGCTCCTCAAGACCTGGCCGCGCGGCCCCGAGACTTTCCCATACCGCACTGCGCCGCCGCGTGTCGCGTCCGCCACGGCCGGCGAGAAGTCCCACATGGACCGCGAACGGAGGGCTTCGACACCCTGCCCAACCTGCCAGTAATGACCGGAAAAGACCCGTTCGTAGCGACTGTCCGCCGGCGCACGAACCATTTTCACCCCGCCGCCGTCCCTTTCCAGCGTCCCGGCAAGGGTCAGCAGGTCGTCGGCCAGGCGCCGGTCGAAGGCGCCCAGCGCTGCACGCTCGAATGAGGCGCCCAACAACCAGGCCGCGGCGAAGGACGCGGCGATGATGCCGGCAACACTGGCCAACAGCAGTCGTCCGCGCAGTGAACGCAGCGCACTCATGGCGCTTCGCCCAGCAAGAAGCCCTGGCCGCGCACGGTGTGCAGCAGGCCGGGACCGAGTTTGCGGCGGATTCGGCTGATCAATACATCCAAGGCGTTGGAGTCGGGGTCGAAGCCGCCTTCGTAGACATGCTCGCCAAGTACGCCGCGGCTGATCACCCGGCCCGGGTGGTGGATGAAGTAGGCGAGTATCCGGAACTCCTGCGCGGTGAGCGACAGCGGATCTCCGTCCAGACTGAAGCGCGAGGCATTCACGTCCAGCGTCAACGATCCACAGGCCAGTCGCGGATGCGCATGCCCGGCACTGCGTCGGATGAGCGCGCGCAGGCGAACGATCAGCTCCTCAAGCTGGAATGGCTTGGTGAGGTAGTCATCGGCGCCCGCATTGAACCCCGCCAGCTTGTCATGCCAGCGGCTGCGCGCGGTCAACACCAGCACCGGGAAGCCGCGCCCCGCGTCCCGCCAGCGGCCCAGGGCGGCCAAGCCATCCAGGCCAGGCAATCCCAGGTCGAGTACGGCTGCATCGAAATCCTCGGTCTGGCCCAGGAACTCGGCTTCATTGCCGTCGGCAACTGCGTCCACCGCGAAACCCGCCTCCGCCAGAGCCTCGGCGACGCGCACCCGCAGGGCCGGGTCATCTTCCGCAAGCAGGATTCGCATCAGTCCAGATCATCTTCGTCATCGAACTCGCGCTCGAGCAATCGTCCATCGCGAGCGTCGTAAGTCAGCTCGACCACGCGGCCGTCTTCGCGAAGAATCTCGATTTCATACTCCCCGTCCTCGAGTTCGACATCAATCACTTGACCGGGCTGCTCACGCTCGGCTTGCTCGAGCAGTCGCTCCAGCGGCACCAGTTCGCCGCTTCGCACGCCGTCACGGGCGCGGCGCGAGCCATCGTCGGCCAGGCTCGGCAGGCTCAGCGCGGCCGTCAGAAAAGCAAGCATCAGCAGCAGTAAGGGCGTTCGCATGCGTGGAGTGTGCCGGTGCGGGTTAACCGATTCATTAACGGACTGATCATGAGCCTGTTAGGCGCGCCGGGGATAGTGACGGCCAACCGGAGAGCCCGGCCACTACCCACCAGGAGAACCGCCATGAAGACCCCCGCCCTGCTGCTCGCTGTTTCGCTTACCCTCGCCGCCACCACGGCCGTGGCCCAGCCTACCCAAGCACCCATTGACGTGACCGAGCGCCTAAAGAGCGCCGGCTACGCCGAGGTTCGCGACATCGAGTTCGATGATGGCCTTTGGGAGGCGGAAGTCCGTCACGCCGACGGCCGCTGGCACGACGTCGCGCTGGACCCGGCCACCGGCGAGCTTATGGACAACCGAAGCCAGCAGGCCTTGCTGGGCATCGACGAAGTACTCTCCCGCCTGGCCTCGGCCGGCTACACCCAGGTACAAGATCTGGACCTGGATGACGCCGTCTGGGAGGCCGACGCCCTGGCCACCGATGGCCGTCGGATCGAGCTGAGGATCAATGCCCATACCGGGCGCGTGCTATCCGAGCAGATCGACGACTGAGCATCCCGGTACCCGGCTGCCACCGAACGGGCCGCAGATGCGGCCCGTTCCTTTTTTTTAAGCCGGCAACGCCACTCTGGGCGACAATGCCGCATGGCCCCGCCCCGCAAGATCGTGCACGTGGACATGGACGCGTTCTACGCGTCGGTGGAGCAGCGCGATGACCCGTCTCTGCGCGGCCGGCCGGTGGTGGTGGCCTGGCGCGGTGCGCGTTCGGTGGTGTGCGCGGCCAGCTACGAAGCGCGCACCTTCGGCGTGCGCTCGGCGATGCCGGCGCTGCGTGCCGAAAAGCTGTGCCCGCAGGCGGTGTTCGTACCGCCCGACTTCGCGCGCTACAAGGCGGTCTCACGACAGGTACGCGCGATCTTCGCGCGCCACACCGACTTGATCGAACCGCTGTCGCTGGACGAGGCCTATCTCGACGTCACCGAGAACAAGACCGGGCTGGACAGCGCCACTGCGGTCGCCCAGGCCATCCGTGACGCGATCCGGACCGAGACCGGGCTAACCGCCTCGGCCGGGATTGCACCGAACAAATTCCTGGCCAAGATCGCCAGCGACTGGCGCAAGCCGGACGGGCAGTTCGTGGTCAAGCCGGCGCAGGTCCAAGCCTTCCTGGCGCCGCTGCCGGTGGGCAAACTGCCGGGCGTAGGCAAGGTAATGGAAGGGCGCCTGGCTGAGTTGGGCATCGATACCGTGGGCCAGCTGGCCGGCCACGGCTTGGCCGGACTGGAGCAGCGCTTCGGCCGCTGGGGGCGACGCCTGCACGAGCTGTCGTTGGGTATTGATGAGCACGTGGTCCAATCCGAGCGTCCGACCACCCAGGTATCTGCGGAGGACACGTTCGAACGCGATCTTCCGCTCGAGCAGACAACCGATGCGATCACCCAACTGGCTGCGAAAGCCTGGGCTGCAGCCAGTCGCGAACCGGACCGCAGCGGGCGCACCGTGGTGCTCAAGCTCAAGACCGCCGATTTCCGCCTGCTGACCCGTAGCCACACGCCGCCCTCGCCACCCACTTCGCTGGCGGAGGTGGTCGCGATTGCGCTCGAACTACGCAACCGCGTGGCGCTGCCGGCGCGCACGCGCTACCGCCTGGTGGGCGTCGGCCTGGCCAACTTCCGCCGCCACGACGAAATGCCGCCGCAGCCCGGCCTGTTCGCGCCCTGAATGTAAGAAAGGCCGCCCGAAGGCGGCCTTTCAAAGTGACGCGTTGGATTGCCGATTCAGTAGTACAGGCCGTACAACACGTCGCGGATCAGTCCCGATGCCAGGGCGACCAGTACGACATCGCGGTCTACGCGGATCCAGTGGTAGCCATAGGGCGGCGGCGGCAGGCTGTAGGCGCGATAGTCGACGTAGTAGCTACGCTCGTAGTAATTGCGCGGCAGTCGATGGCCAACCCGCCACTGATAGGCGTTGTAGCCACGCGGATAGACGTAGCGGACGGGCGCACGGTAGCGATGCTGCGGATGCCAGTTGTAGCCGTTCCAGCGGCGGTCGCTCTGACGCGCGTAATAGTCGCGCCGGTCGCTACGGCGGTCGTAGCGGCGGTCGTAGCGGCGGTCGTTACGGCTGTCGAAACGGCTGTCGTAACGGCGGTCGTTACGGCGGTCGTAGCGGCTATCGTTAGGCCCCTCATTACCGTCCAATCGCTGGTTCTGGCGCCAGTCACGGCGATTGTCGCGATGGTCCGCACGCCAGTCGCGGCGCTGTTCCTGGCGTTCACCGCGATTTTCGCGACGGTCTTCCTGGCGTTCGCCACGGTCCTCGCGGCGGTCTTCCCGACGTTCGCCACGGTCTTCGCGTTGGTCCTCGCGGCGGTCGCCACGATCGGCAACGCGCTCGCGCTCCTGTCCCTCGGCATGGGCTTCACGCACGGCACCCGCCAGGCGACTGTTTTGGGCGTCGGCCGGCAACGCCGTGGTTCCGGCGAGCAGCAGGGCCAAGGTGGCAAGCTTGAGATTGGACATGGTGTACCTCGACGGATGCGTGGACGGGGGCAGTCCACGGCGAGGATGATCGCTCCCGGCGATCTGAATTCGTGTTGAATGGCGCGATCCCCGTTCGGGATCCAGTCAGGGCCGTGAGGACTGACCGTGACACAAGGCCTGGGCTAGAATCACCACACCCTCACTACCCATGCCGCCGCCATGCCTTCTTTCGACGTCGTCTCAGAAGTCGACAATCACGAACTCACCAATGCCGTGGACACCGCCAACCGCGAGCTCGGCACCCGCTTTGATTTCAAGGGGTCGGACGCGAAATTCGAGCTCAATGATTCGGTCGTCACCCAACACGCGCCCAGCGACTTCCAGCTCAAGCAGATGCTCGACATCCTGCGCGGCCGCCTGGTGGCGCGCGGCATCGACATCCGCTGCATGGACGTGGCGGAGCCGGAGGTAAACCTGGCGGGCGCGCGCCAAAAGGTGACCATCAAGCAGGGCATCGAGCAGAAGCTCGCCAAGAAGATTGTTGCGTCGCTGAAGGAAGCCAAGCTCAAGGTCGAAGCCCAGATCAACGGCGACAAGCTGCGCGTCACCGGCAAGAAGCGCGACGACCTGCAGGACGCGATGGCCCTTCTGCGCAAGTCCGATATCGAGCTGCCGCTGCAGTTCGACAATTTCCGTGACTGATCGCCGCCCCGAGGGAGAGCTTCACTCCCTCCCGCCAGGACTCAGGGCTAGGGGTTGGTGCCGAAAATAGCGCTGCGGTCGGCGGCGTTCAACTCACGCCATTCGCCCGGCGTCAGGGCGTCCAGCCCGAGTCCGCCCAGCGTATGCCGGTGCAGGGATTCGACGTGGTTGCCCACCGCGGCGAACATCCGTCGGATCTGGTGGTAGCGCCCTTCGACCAAGGTGATGCGGGCGCGCCTTGGCCCGAGTGCCTCGAAGCCAGCGGGCGCCAGCGGGGTCTTTTCCGCCTCCAGCATCAGCGTGCCGCTGCCGAACAGCACCGCCTCGTCGCCGCGCAGGTCGCCGGCCAGGGTGGCCTCGTAGACCTTGTCGAGCTTCGCCTTGGGCGACGTGATCCGGTGCAGCAGGGCTCCGTCGTCACTCATCAGCAGCAGCCCCGAGGTGTCACGGTCGAGCCGTCCGACGGTGGAAAGCAGCGGGTCGCGCAAACGAAAGCGCGGTGGCAACAAATCGTAGACGACACGGCCGGGGTCCTTGGTTGAACAGGTGTAACCGGTCGGCTTGTGCAGCAGGATCAACAGGCCCTGCGGCGGATCCAGTGGCTCGCCGTCCACCCGCACCTGGTCGTGGCCCACGGCGTCATCGGCGTACAGCACCTCGCCATCCGGGTCCGTGATGCGGCCCTCGCGGAACATCATCTGCACCTGTTTACGGCTGCCGTAGCCCAGGTTCGCGATCAGTTTCACCAGCTTCATGCCACGCCCGCCTTGATTGCTTCGATCACTTTGAACCCCGCATCCTCGCGCACCGTGCGCAGGCTGGAGAAGCCGCGCATCAGCGTCGACTCATAGGGCAGATGCCGGTTCGCCACCAGCCACAGCCGGCCGCCGGCCCGCAACGCCGCCGCCGCCGCCGCGATGAAGCCCTGGCCCAGGCCGGGCTCGTCGGCGCGTCCCTGATGGAAGGGCGGGTTGCTGACGATGAAGTCGAAGCCCCCGGGCAGGCCGCGGGTCACGTCGTGCCAGTGGAAAGCAACCGGCACGCCGGCACCGGCAAGGTTTTCGCGGGCTAGGGCCAGGGCGCGCGCCTCGGCTTCGAACAGGTCCAGGCCGGTGACGCCCGGGCAGCGCGCCAACACCTGCGCCGCCAAGTAGCCAAAACCAGCGCCGAGATCGGCGCCCCGCCCGCTCAGGTCGTCCGGCAGGCAGGCAGCCAGCAGCGCCGACGCCGCGTCTATGCGGTCCCAGGCAAACAGTCCCGGACGGCTCAGGAAGCGCCCGTCGGCGATTCGCCGCGGGGTGTCGAGCACGCGCCATTCGTCCAGCAGCGCAGCGTCAACCTGGCCGGGGGCCTGCTGTGGGGTCCAGCAGACGCGGCAGTGATTCTTGGACAGGCTGTGCACCGGGCCGGCCAGGCGCGTCAGGTCATCCTGCATCGAGCGCGCGCCCTCCTGGTTGGCCGCGCAAACCACAACCACGCCGCCGGGCGCCCGTTGGGCCAGGGCGCGCGCCAGCAGGGCGCGCGACTCGTCGCGCTGCCGCGGTGCCAGCACCATCACCAGTTCGAAGCTGTCGGGGTTGGCGTCGGACACCACCAAACCGTCGCGCTCAAGCGCATCGGCCCAAGGCTTGAAGCTCTGCTCACAGACCAATTGATGACGTCGCGCAGCGTTCAGGGCCACACCGGCGCGTGCGCGCAGGAACAGCGTCCGGCCAGGCGCAGGCCATTCGAGCGCCCCCGAGGCCATCGGGAGGAAAAGCGTATCGAGTGCGGGATCGGCGGCCAGGGCCAAGGGCGGTCTCCACCGTAGGGAACCGAGGATTCTAGCCGGACCGGTGGATCAGGCGCCCGCGGACGCCAGCACCTGCACGCAGTTGCGACCCTGGTCCTTGGCGGCATAAAGCGCCAGGTCAACGGCGCGGTACAGCCCGTCGGCATCCCCGTGCCGGGCGGGATCGAAGCTGCCCACGCCGATGCTGACCGTTACCGGCAGCCGGACGCCGACGCCGCACTCCAGATGACGCCGCACCAGGTCGTGGCGAAGCTGTTCGGCCCGCGCCAGGGCGTGCGCATGGCCGTCCTCGAGCAAGACGCCGAACTCCTCGCCGCCCAGCCGCGCGAGCAGGCAGCCCGGCGCCGGGAACGCCTGGTGCAGGCGCTCGGCCAGGGCCTGCAGACAGGCATCACCGATGGCATGGCCGTGGCGATCGTTGACGCGCTTGAAGTGATCGATATCCAGGATCAGGAGAGTGAACCCGGCGCCGCCGCGCAGCGCACGATCGGCCGCGTGGTCCATGCGATCGGTGAAGTGGCGCCGGTTGGCCAAGCCAGTCAGCGAGTCAGTGCGGCTGAGATGTTCGAACTGGTCACGCTGCTCGCGCAGCGCCTCGTCCAGCCGAAGTCGCCGCCGGTATTCCGCATGACTGCGCACCAGCGCGCCGCCCAGGTAGAGCGCGTAGAAAGACATCGCCACCGCCAGCGCCCGCGCCTCGGCATCACTCCAGAGCACCACCAGCATGGGCACGAACAGTACGAACACGCCCACCGCAGCGACATGACGCACCGTCGAATAGATATTGGCGAACACCGTGGCATAGCCAATCGTCGCGATCAGGGACACCATCCGGGTGTCCTGGTCGAAGCGCGGGTCAAGCAGCACCCATGCCTGTATGCCGGACCACAGCACCGAGGCCAGCGGCAGCACCAGTGCATAGCGCATCAGCCAGCGCCGAGCTTCGTGATCGTTGCCGGCATCCGGCGGCCGCATCGTCGCCCGCAGCACGGCCAGGACCAGGAAGGCCGCGCCCACCGCCAGCGCCGTGACGGGAGCAAATTCCTGCACGCCGCCGATCCAGCCCAGCACGGCCCAGCCAAAGAGGTAGAGGAAGCCGCCCACCTTGGACAGCTGGTAGGTGTCGGCCACGACCTGATGCAGCCGCCAGCCGGCCAGGGGCCGGGCGGGCAAGTGGCTTTCGGTGGGCGGCGCGGGGGCGTTCACTGGCGACTGAGCCTTTGCGGGGCGGCGCTCCGATTGATACCGAAACGGGAAGCACCCGTTCGGCCCCTCGCGCCCTGGCCGGAATCAGGCCAGGGCGTCACATCCTTATTCGCAGATGCAGCGGGAGCGCGTAGCGCAGCGGACCGAGCCGAAGTCACGGCCTGACTTGCAGACCGCCTGCTGACCCGCGTCGCAAGCCACCGAACAGCCGGTGCAAGTAGTGGTGGCCGGCGCCGAGCACGAGGTCGGGCCGACGCCGGCACCCACGGCCGCCATCGGCGCAGGCGCGGTGGCCGCAACCATGGACAGGAAGCCGACTTCAGGCTGGGACTGGCAGGCCTGGCGAACCGAGGCCGTATGCATCCCGGCACTCGCGGCGCTGCCGCGGGCATCGGCGAAACCCTTGATGTAGAGCGTGTAGGGCGAGTCGTCGGCGGCGCTAGTGAAGTCAACGCAGCGCGCCATCTGCATATCGGGCGGCGACGTAGCTGCCTGCTCTTGGGCATGGGCCGGGAAGCCGGCGAAAATCGTGGCCAAAGCGACCATGGCCGCGAATCGCATCAATCGAATCATTTCCTTCACCCTTTTGGTTGAGGGTGCCCGTGGGCACCTAGGCTGGCCGGAAGCACTGGAAACCGTCGAATCACCGACGCCAACACCGTAGCAAATTCCGACTTGGCGCGCGCGGTCAGGACGCACCAGGGACGTCGGCTACCGGGTGCCGCAAATCCAGGCGCCGGAAGTCGAAACCCTGCTCGATGCGCGGCTTGACCACCTGAAAGAAGGGCGAGACGTCAAAGTCCCGGGGCGCGTACAGGCTGTGGTGGCGGATGTGAAGGATCTCCCGGCGGGCGCGGCGGGCACCGGCGGAGTCGACGTCCACCCACTCCACCTCGGGCAGGATCGGATAGCGGATCGATTCGAAGGCCTGGGCCAGCAGGGTCGAGCAGATTGCTTTGGTCGGCTCACCGCTGCCCAGTGACAGCATCCGCCGCTTCATCGAGCCCGGCACCGGCGGCGTGCGGATAAAATATCGTGCCAGGTCGAAGATGTTCTTCAGGTCGTAGGTGATGCCTTTGCGCGACAGCATGAACGCGATCAGCGCATCAATTTCGGCCTCGGTCAGGCCCACCGGCCGGCAGATCCGGACGTGAAGGCCGGAAAAGACGCTCAGTGGGATGGTCCGGACGCCCTCGACGACGTCCACGTCCACCAGCACGCGCGGCTCCTTGCCCTCAGCCGGCGGGCCCAGGGTGTCGCCGATGCACAGCGCGGCATGCGACCAGGTGGACTGGGTGAGGTATTTGATCGCGGTCGCGAAGCGGCTGCTGCCCTCGACCAGCACCACGTCGCCCTTGCGCAGGGTCGCGCCCAGCAGGCCGGCCGGGCTGGTCGGGATGTGGCTGTTGCGTTCCCGCGGCTTGGCAAGGAAGGCTGCCAGGCGGCGGCCGAGATAATGCAGGGGCGACATGCCGGCTCCGACCGGGGATTCCGGCCGACAGCCTAGCGCACGCGCCGGGCGGCGTCTGACTCAGGCCGCCGGACGCTGACCCACGAGCAGAGCCCGCAGCTCCCGCAGCTTGTCCTTCACGCGCCGGGCCTGCTCCGGGCCGAGGCGGAACAAGGCCTTGTGACCCACCGAGGCGGCCTCGAGGCGCGGGTCGGCGAAGGCCCAGCGCGGCTTGTCGGGCACCCGCACCAGCGCCAGCGGGCCCTCCGGCGTGGGGGCCGCCAACAGATGGTCTATGACCTCGACCAGGCGATCGTTAAACGGGCGGTCGGACACCCCCAGGTCGCGGTAGGCCTGCTGCAACAGGGGATAGAAGCGGACGTAAGCCGATACCAGACGCTGTGAATCCACTGATTCGAACAGCGCCACGGCGGCGCCGTAGCGCGCGTCGTTGCCGGGCGCCAGCAAGACCTGGCCCGCGTCTTCGGCAACCACCAGGGATCCCGCGACCGGACGTGCCGGATAGATATTCTGGGTGACCGATGCCCGCGGCAGGGCATCAATGGTCGCCACCAGCCGGGGCAGCAGGAACTGCGCGCGCAGCACGCTGGAAAGATCGGCACCCCCGGCGGCGGCTGACAGCGCGGACAAGGCCTCGGCGTCGCTCTGGTCGAGCGGCGGCAGCGGCGTCGCCACGTCCTCCGGCAGCACCGTCACGTCTTCAATCGGGAACTGCTCCGGCGGCGGCGTGGGTGCCGGGGCCGGCCCGGCGGCCGCGGCCTGTTCGGCAGGCGCGACCGCTGTCGCCGGGGCATCGGCCGGATAGGGATAGAACTTCCAGGCCAGCAGGCCGGCAGCCGCAAGCGCGGCGGCGGCGAGCCAGGGGCCGTAGTGAAAACGCTCGGACATGCCGGGACTCCAAAGGATTCAAATCTGAACAACAGCCTGGCCGTATCGGCCTGAAGTTCCCCCCAACAACCCACACGCCCTGTCGCAACGCCACCTAGGCCATTGGTCACTTGACCGGCCCGGACACCATTCGCCACAGTCGGGAGGCAACTTCCATCGCCGTCGCCACCGGTACCTCCGGCGCGCGACCCGGTCCTTTCGCTGGAGTGACACGATGCACAGACGCGACTTCCTGACGATTTCTGGCGTGGGCCTTGCCGGCCTGATGCTTCCCTTTAGCCGCTCCATCGCCGCACAGGAGCTGGTTTCCGGTCTTGATGTAGCCCTGAAGAAGGCCATCGCCGACGCCGCCCTGGAGGCGGCCACGGGCGCCGGCGCCAGCTACTGCGACGTCCGCGTGGGCCGCTACCTGCAGCAGTTCGTGATCACCCGCGAGGACAAGGTCCAGAACGTGGTGAACGCGGAATCCACCGGCGTTGGCATCCGCGTGATCGCCAACGGCGCCTGGGGCTTCGCAGCAACCCGCGACCTGAGCCCGGCGGCCGTCGCCGCCGCCGCGCGCCAGGCCACGGCCATCGCCAAGGCCAACTCGCGCTTCCAGACCGCGCCCGTGCAGCTGGCCAAGGTTGCCGGCGTGGGTGAAGTCAGCTGGAAGGCGCCGATCAAGCGAAACGCGATGGAAGTTCCGCTCAAGGACAAGGTCGACCTTTTGCTGAGCGTCAACGCCGCGGCCACCAATGCCGGCGCCGACTTCGTCAACTCCACCCTGTTCCTGGTCAACGAGCAAAAGTATTTCGCCTCGACCGACGGCAGCTACATCGACCAGGACGTGCACCGCATCTGGGCCCCGTTCACCGTCACCGCCATCGACAAGGCCAGCGGCAAGTTCCGCACCCGCGAAGGTCTGTCGGCGCCGATGGGCATGGGCTATGAATACCTGGACGGCCAGGCGCACGGGAAGTTCGTCTCGCCCAACGGCGTGGTCAACTACGGCAAGTCCTACGACATGATCGCCGACGCCACCGCCGCCGCCAGGCAGGCGCGCGAGAAGCTCACGGCGCCCTCGGTCAAGCCCGGCAAGTACGACCTGGTGCTCGATCCCTCGCACCTGTGGCTGACCATCCACGAGAACGTCGGCCATCCGCTCGAGCTCGATCGCGTGCTGGGCTACGAGGCCAACTACGCCGGCACCAGCTTCGCCACCCTCGACAAGCGCCAGTCCGGCTTCGAGTACGGCAGCGACAACGTCACCCTGTTCGCCGACAAGGTGCAGGAAGGCAGCCTGGGCGCCGTGGGTTACGACGACGAAGGCGTCAAGTGCAAGCGCTGGGACCTGGTCAAGGACGGTGTTCTGGTCAACTACCAGGCCATCCGTGACCAGGTGCACCTGCTCGGGGAAGAAGAGTCCCACGGCTGCTGCTACGCCGACTCCTGGTCCAGCGTGCAGTTCCAGCGCATGGCCAACGTCTCGCTGGCGCCGGGCAAGGAAGCGCTCAGCGTCGCCGACATGATCAAGGACGTCGAGAAGGGTATCTACATCATTGGCGACGGCTCGTTCTCGATCGACCAGCAGCGCTACAACGCACAGTTCGGCGGCCAGCTGTTCTACGAGATCAAGGACGGCGAAATCGCCGGCATGCTCGAGGACGTGGCCTACCAGATCCGCACGCCTGAGTTCTGGGCCGCCTGCTCGGCCATCTGCGACGAGTCCGACTACCGCCTCGGCGGCAGCTTCTTCGACGGCAAGGGCCAGCCCGGCCAGGTCTCGGCGGTGTCGCATGGTTCCAGCACGGCCCGTTTCGACGGCATGAACGTCATCAATACCGCCCGTAACATCGGCTGATCGGCCAGGAGCCCAAGACATGAGTATCTTCACCGAAGAACAGGCCAAGGCCATCCTGGACAAGGTCATCAAGCTGTCGGTCGCCGACAACTGCACCGCGACCTTGACCGGCGCGGTCAATGGCAACATCCGCTTTGCCTTGAACAACGTTTCCACCAGCGGCATCGTCAGCGACATCCAGCTGGCCGTGCAGTGCGCCTTCGGCACGCGCGAAGGCACCGCCACCATCAACGAGTTCGACGACGCCGCGCTCGAGCGCGTGGTGCGCCGGGCCGAGGATCTCGCGCGCCTGGCCCCGGAGAACGAGGAGTTCATGCCGGCACTGGAGAAGCAGGAATACAAAGCCAGCCAGACCTTCAACGCCGCCACGGCCGCGATCACGCCGGAGCTGCGCGCCCAGGTCGCTGCCGATTCAATTACGCCCTGCAAGGAAAAGGACCTGATCGCCGCCGGCTTCCTCAGCGATGGCCAGTCGTTCTTCGCCTTCGCCAATTCGAAGGGCAACTTCGGCTACCAGCAGGCCACCAACCTCAACTACACCTGCACGGTGCGCACCGAGGACGGCCGTGGTTCGGGCTGGGTCTCGCGCAACCTCGCCGACGTGAGCGAGTTCAAGGCCAGCGACGACATCCAGGTTGCGATCCAGAAGGCGCGCGACTCGGCCGAAGCCAAAGCGCTCGAGCCGGGCAAGTACACCGTGATCCTGGAGCCGGCCGCGGCCGCGGGCCTGATCAGCTTCATGATGTTCTTCTTCGACGCCCGTCAGGCCGACGAGGGCCGCAGCTTCCTGTCCAAGAAGGGCGGCGGCACCAAGCTCGGCGAGCAGGTCTACGACCCGCGCGTGAGCCTGCGCGCCGACCCTTGGGACGCCGAGGCACCGGTCATGCCCTGGGACGACCAGGGCCTGCCGCGCGAGGCGATGGACATCATCAAGGACGGCAAGATCGCCAACCTGCAGTACTCGCGCTACTGGGCGCAGAAGCAGGGCAAGCGCGCCATTGCCCAGCCCGGCAACCTGCTGATGGCTGGCGGTGACAAGACGACCGCGGAACTGGTGAAGGGCACCCAGAAGGGCATCCTGGTCACCCGCACCTGGTACATCCGCATGGTGGACCCGCAGACCGTGCTGCTGACCGGCCTGACCCGCGACGGCACCTTCTACATCGAGAACGGCGAGATCAAGCACCCGGTGAAGAACTTCCGCTTCAACGAGTCGCCGGTGATCATGCTCAACAACATCGAGGAGCTCGGTAAGCCCGAGCGCCTGGGTGCGGACGAATCGCCGTTCGTGATGATGATCCCGCCGATGAAGCTGCGGGACTTCACCTTCACCTCGCTGTCCGACGCGGTTTAACGGTGCCGGGGCTGCCTGCTGCCAACGGGGTGGCCCGTCGTTCCGAGGCGGCGCGATGAACCGCGCCGCCTTCCTGCGCCTGATGCTCGGCGCCCTTGTAGGAGGGGCTTCAGCCCCGAAGCTTTTCGCGAAGGGCTTGGGGGCTGAAGCCCCTCCTACAGGGGCGGATTTTGATTTCTGGTTTACGCGGCTGATGTACGACTCCGGCGACTGGGACGTTGACCAGCGCATGCCGGCCAACATCATCACCTCGCTGATCGAATACACCACGCTGCGGGTGGACCCGAAGGAGCACGTGCTGGCGCTGTCCGATCCGCGCATGCTCACTGCACCCTTCTGCTATTTGTCGGGCCACAAGCTGGTGGAGTTCAACCCGGACGAGCGGCGCAACTTCGAGCGCTACGTGCGCAGCGGCGGCTTCGTATTCGTGGACGACTGCAACCACGACATCGACGGCCTGTTCGCGAAGTCCTTCGAAGACGAGATGGCCTCTATCTTCGGTCCGCGCGCGCTGCAGAAGCTGCCGGCGCGACATCAGATCTATTCGAGCTTCTTCAATTTCGACGGGCCGCCGGCCACCAGCTTCGAACTCAACGGCTGGGGCGACGACCTGGTGCACGACTACCTCAAGGGCATCAGCATTGATGGTCGGCTGGGCGTGCTCTACAGCAACAAGGACTACGGCTGCGAGTGGGACTACGACTGGCGCAACAAGCGCTGGCTGGCCGAGGACAACACCAAATTCGCCGTCAACATCGTGATGTACGCGCTGACGGCCTGATCCGCTTACGGGAAGAGACATGAACCAGGGAACCCAGGACACCGAGCTGCAGGCCCAACTGGCCCGCATCGCCCCGCTGCGCGCCGCCATCGCCCAGGCCATCGTCGGCCAGGAAGAGGTGGTGGAGCAGCTCTTGATCGGCCTGCTGGCCGGCGGCCATTGCCTGCTTGAAGGCGTGCCGGGCCTGGGCAAGACCCTGCTGGTGCGCACCCTGGGCCAGGCGCTGGAGCTGCAGTTTCGACGCGTGCAGTTCACGCCCGACCTGATGCCCAGCGACATCCTGGGCACCGAGATCCTGGAAGAGGACCACGGCACCGGCCACCGCAGTTTCAAGTTCCAGCCTGGCCCGGTGTTCACCAACCTGCTGCTCGCCGACGAGCTCAACCGCACGCCGCCCAAGACCCAGGCGGCACTGCTCGAGGCGATGCAGGAAAAGACCGTCAGCTATGCCGGCGTCACCCACGTGCTGCCGGCGCCATTCTTCGTGCTGGCCACGCAGAACCCGCTGGAGCAGGCCGGCACCTATCCCCTGCCCGAAGCCCAGCTCGACCGCTTCCTGCTGCATGTTCGGGTGGACTACCCGAGCGAGGCCGAGGAGCGCGACATCATCGAGCAGACCACCGGCAGCAAGCGCGCCAAGGTGCCGCAGGTGATGCGCGGTGAAGACGTGCTGGCGCTGCAGGCGCGGGTGCGCGAAGTGCATCTGGGCGCCGACCTGCTGGACTGGATCACGCGCCTGGTGCGCGCCAGCCGGCCGCTGCCGGGCGCGTCGCCGGATGTCATGAACTGGGTCAAGTGGGGCGCCGGTCCGCGCGCCGGGCAGTCCTTGGTGCTCGCGTCAAAAGCGCGCGCACTGCTGCACGGGCGCTTCGCCGCCACCCGCGAGGACGTGGTGGCGCTGGCCGCGCCGGTGCTGCGCCATCGCCTGCTGCTGTCGTTCGCTGCCGAAGCCGAACAGAAGTCGGCCGATGACGTCGTCGCCTCGCTGCTGCGCAGCGTGCCGCTGGGCGCCTGAGCCCGCGCGTGTCCGGCCCCGACTTCATCCCCGCCGCGGTACGCGCGCGGCTCAAAGACCTGCGCCTGTCCGGGCGTCGGGCCGTGGGCGGACATGGCTTCGGGCAGCACCCCAGCCGCAGCCGCGGTGCCGGGCTGGAATTCGCGCAATACCGCGCCTACGAGCCGGGCGATGAACTGCGGCAGATCGACTGGAAGCTATACGCACGATCGGACAAGTTCTTCGTACGCGAAGCCGAACGCGACAGCCCGCTGACCGTCTGGGTGGTGATCGATGCCAGCGCCTCGATGGGCCAGGGCGACGCCGCCCGTCCCGGCTGGTCGCGGCTGGACGCTGCCCGCGCGCTCGCGGCCTGCGTGATCGAACTGGCGCTGCGCCAGGGCGATTACTTCGGGCTGGCCATCATTGGCGGCGAGGGCCTGCGGCTGGTGCCGGCCGGCGCCGGTGCGCGCCAGCGCGATCGCTGCCTGCTGGAGCTGCAGGCGGTCACCGCCACGGGCGGCTGGCCGGACACCCCGCGGCTGCGGCCACTGTGGGAACGCGCGCTCGCCGGCCAGCTGGTGATCGTGCTCAGCGATGACTTCGAAGAAGAAGTGGTGGCGCTGTCGGAAAAGCTTGCCGCCGCCCGCCGTGAAGTCCTCAACATCCAATTGCTCACCGCCGAAGAGCGCGACTTCCCCTTCCGCGGTGGCCACCGGTTCCGCGACCCGGAGACCGGCGAGGAGTTGCTGAGCGACGGCGCCGCCGCCCGCGACGATTTCCTCAAGCGCTTCGGCGCCGCGCGTGACGCCCTGGGCGCGCGCCTGGCCGCCAGCGGCGTGCAGCGCGTGGAGTATTTCCTTGACCAGGCACTTGACCAGCCGCTGCGCCGCCTGTTCGCGCCGCTGGCCTCGGAGCGCACGTGAGCCTGGGCCTGCTCGCCCCGGCGGGACTTTGGGCGCTGGCGGCGCTGGCGCTGCCGCTGCTGGTCCACCTCGCGCGGCGCGAAGAACAAAAGCCCACGATGTTCGCGGCGCTGCGCTGGCTGGCGACGCGCCTCAAGCCCCGCCAAAGGCTTCGTTTCGAAGAATGGTTGCTGCTGGCGCTGCGCCTGCTGCTGGTCCTCGGCCTGGCCTTGCTGCTGGCGCAACCGGTGCTGCACGGCAGCGTCGACCGCAGGCCCTGGCTGGTGGTGATGCCCGGCGCCGACGCGAGCCAGGCGCCCGCGCTGCCGGAAGACGCACAGCGCCGCTGGCTGGCGCCCGGCTTCCCGCCGCTGGAAACTGAGCGACCGACGCAAGCCGGCGCCACGGCGAGCCTGCTGCGCCAGCTCGACGCCGACCTTCCCGCCGGCACGCCGGTCACGGTGTTGGCCACGGCGGCTTTCGACGGCGCCGACGGCGCCCTGCCGCGACTGTCGCGGCAGGTGGACTGGCGCGTGGTGGCCGGCGAGCCGATCGACGCCGAGCCCGCCGAGACGGCGTTCGCCCTGGCGGTTCGTCATGCCGATCCGGAAACACCGGGCCTGGCCTATCTGCGGGCGGCCGCCACCGCCTGGCAGTCCAACACCGACGCCGAGGCCGACGTCGCGCTGGCCGACACCGCCCTGGCCGGCGACACCCAACACCTGGTCTGGCTGGCGCCGGGCCCGCTGCCACCCGCCATCCTTCGCTGGGTCGAAGCCGGCGGTCGCGCCCTGCTGTCGAACCAGACCGAGTGGCCGGTGGCGGACGAAGCTCAGCCGACCTGGCGCGATGCCCGCGGCGAAGCACGCGCCCGCCGCGCGCCTTGGGGCAAGGGCGCGCTCATACAGCTGTCGGTGCCGCTGTCGCCCGAGGCCTTGCCCGAATTGCTTGAACCCGATTTCCCGAACCTCCTGCGCGACCTGCTGCAGGTGCCGGGGCCGGCGCCGCAGCGCGCACTGGCGTCGGCCTATGCACCGCAGCCCGGCGCCAGCGGCTTCCCGCCCACCCCGCGCGACCTGGTGCCGCCGCTGCTGTGGATGCTGCTGGCGCTGTTCGCGATCGAGCGCTGGCTCGCCACCGGCCGGCGCGAGGCAAGACCATGAGCCCGGCCGCACCTGTCCGCCAGGCCCTCGCCGCCGCGCGCCGGCGCCACGGTGCGATCGTGGCGGCGTTCGCGCTGCCCGTGCTCGGCTTCGTGGCGGTGTCCATCGCGAAGGATGCGTCGCTGCCGAACCTGGTGCTCATGGCCGTGCTCGTGTCGGTGGTGCCGATACTCGCGTGGCGGCTGCGGCCCGGTCGTGATCCGCGCGCGCTGGCCCGGCGGCTCGATGCCCGCGCCGACCTCGAGGACAGCGCCGACCTGCTGTTCGCGACGCCGCAGGCGCTTGGACCGCTGCAGGCAATGCAGCGCCAGCGCCTGGCCGAACGCCTGGCTGCGCGGCCCGCCGACCTGCGCACGGCCTGGCCCCTTCGCTCGCTGCTGCTGGTCTGGGGCGTCTGCGGCGCGCTGGCGGCCGCGATGCTCTGGTGGCTGCCGTTCTCCTATTCGCTCACGGTGCCGCTGCCGCCGCGCCCGACCGCCCCGGTCGCCGCCGCGCCGGTCGCCACCGACGTGAGCCTGGTCAACACCGCCCTGCAGATCGAAGCGCCCGCCTACACCGGTCTCGCCGCCACGACCCAGACCGAGCTGTCCGGCAAGCTGGCCCAGGATTCCCGCCTGCACTGGCGCCTGCGCTTCTCGCCGCAGCCGGCGGCGGCCGAGCTGGTATTCCACGACGGCCTGCGGCTGGCGCTCACGCGCGAAGGCGAGGACTGGACCGCCGCGCGAACGCTTGCGAAGTCGACGCTCTACCGCATCGTCCCCGCCGGCCCGCTGCCGCTGCGCGACGACGCCCTGCACCGACTCGACGTCATCCCCGACCAGCCGCCGCAGATCCGCGTGCTCACGCCCGAGCGCAGCCTCAGCCTCGCCATCTCCGGCCAGACCCGCTGGGACCTGGACTTCGAAGCCAGCGATGACTATGGCCTGGGGGCGGCGCGGCTGGAGATCACCCTGGCCCAGGGCAACGGCGAACAGGTGACGGTGAAGCAACAGACGATCGCGCTGCGCGGTGACGGCGACGCCCGCCTGCGCCGCTATGTCCGCAGCCTGGACCTGCCCAGCCTGGGGCTGGCGGAAGGCGACGACCTGATCGTGCGCCTGAGCGTGACCGACACACGCACACCGACGCCGCAGTCGAGCCGCAGCGCCAGCTTCATCCTGCGCTGGCCGATGCCGCCCAGCACCGAGTCCACCGGCATGGAGGGCCTGGTGAAGAAAGCGCTGCCGGCCTATTTCCGCAGCCAGCGCCAGATCATCATTGACGCCGAGGCCTTGCTCGCCGACCGGCCGCGGCTGGAGGCAGACGCGTTCATGCGGCGCGCGAACAACCTGGGCGTGGACCAGCGCCTGCTGCGCCTGCGCTACGGTCAGTTCCTGGGCGAAGAAAGCGAAGGCGAGCCCGAGCCACCGCCCGGCTACGAAGACGGCGAACACAGCGACGACGACGGTCACGACCACGGCGGCGAACCGCCCGCCGGGCCAACGCCCCCTGGCGGCGAAAGCGTGCTCGAACTCTATGGCCACACCCACGACGAAGCCGAGGCCGCGACCCTGCTCGACCCCGAGACGCGTGCCCTGCTCAAGCAGGCCCTGGATGCGATGTGGCTTTCGGAAGGCGGGCTGCGCCAGGGCGAGCCCGCCGACGCGCTTCCGCATGCTTATCGCGCCCTGGGCTTTATCAAGCAGGTTCAGCAGGCCTCGCGCATCTATCTGGCACGGGTCGGCCTGGAGCTGCCTGCGATCGACGAGACGCGGCGCATGACCGGCGATCGCAAGGGCATCGTGTCGCGGCGCACCGGCCTGGCGCCGCTGGATGCCGAGCCGTCGCCGGCGCTGCCGCTATGGCAGGCGCTGGCGGACCCGGGACGCCACACGCAGGCGCTGGACGACTTCGCCGCCTGGCTGGGCGAGAACGAGTCGCGCGTCGGTGATCCGCTGTCGCTGGTGGCGGCGATCGACGCACTACGCCGCGACCCCGACTGCGACGACTGCCGCGCCACCCTGCGCGCCCGGCTCTGGCCCCTGCTGCCGCAGGACGCGGCGATGACCCCCGCGCGCGCGCCGGCCGACGACCGCGGCCGGGCCTATCTGGATGCGCTGTTGAAGGCGCAGTCGCCGTGAGCCTGCCCATGCAGATCAGCATCACCCTGGCCGCGATCGCCGCGATCGCCATGATCCGCGTCGCCATCACCAGCGGGCGGCGCGGCGATCGCCTCTGGCGACGCGCGCTGCTGGTGCTGGGCCAGGCTGCACTGGCCGGACTGGTGTTCTGGGTACTGCTGCCGCCCACGCAGCCCGGCAGCAACGGCGCGCTGGTGCTTCTCACGCCTGGCGCAGACACGACGACGCTGGAGCTGGGCCCGGGCGATCGCGTGCTTGCCCTGCCGGAGGCCGCAGCCTTCGACGGCGCCCAGCCCGTGCCCGACCTGGGCACCGCCTTGCGCCGCCATCCCGGCGCAACCGCGGTGCGCGTACTCGGCGCCGGCCTCGATGCCCGCGATCGGGATGCAGCCCAGGGCCTCGCCTTCAGCTTCGAAGCCGCGCCGCTGCCTGCGACGCTGGTGGAACTGACGCTGCCCGACACGATCACGCGCGGTCGCCGCTTCGAGCTGCACGGCCGCATCGAGCGTCACGCCGACGGTAGCGTGGAGTTGCTCGATCCCGCCGGCGAACGCCTCGACCTGCATGCACTCGATGAAAGCGGTCGTTTCCGGCTGACCGGCACGGCCGGTCCCGCCGGCACCGCCGTTTACCGCCTGCAGTGGCGTCGCGCGGAAGCCGACGTCGCCGACGAGCTCAGCCTTGCGCTGCCGGTAAGCGAGGGCGCGCCGCTGCGGGTACTGGCCATCGCCGGCGGCGCCAGCCCCGAGCTCAAGTATCTGCGCCGCTGGGCCCTGGATGCCGGCCTGGTGCTGGGCACGCAGATGCGGCTCGGCGGCGGCATCGTGCTGGGCGACGACCGCCGGCCGCTGACCGCGGCAAACCTGGCCGAGCTCGACCTGGTGGTGCTGGACGAACGCGCCTGGCGCGCATTGGGCGCTGGCGGCCAGGCCACGCTGCGCGACGCCGTGCGCGACGGCCTGGGCCTGCTGCTGCGCCTGACCGCCGACCCCAGCGCCGCCGAGCGCGATGCACTGGCCGACTGGGGCTTCGAACTCACGCCCGCGGACATGCCGCGCGGCCTGCGGCTGCCGGACACCGCCCGCGCCGATGCCGCCACGCCCGGCAACGACGATGCCGAGGCGCGCGCCACCGATGCGGCGCCGCTGCTGTCGCGCCGTGCGCTGCAGCTGGCGGCCGCCGACGGCCGCACGTTGGTGCGTAGCGACGCCGGCGACACGGTCGCGCTGTGGCGCACGGAAGGCCGGGGCCGGGTCGCGCTTTGGACGCTTTCGGACAGCTTCCGCCTGAGCCTGGCGGGTCGCCAGTCGGCCTACGGCAGCCTGTGGTCAAACGCCTTCGGCACCCTGGCCCGCGCGCGCGGCGAGATCACGCTGCCGACGCCGCAGGCAGCCTGGGTCGGCGAACGCAGTGCACTCTGCGGCCTCACGGATGCCAGCCGGCTACTTGATCCGGACGCTGAGCCGATCCCCCTGGTACGCGATCCCGCTACCGGCGAACGTGGCTGCGCTGCGTTCTGGCCGGCACAAGAGGGCTGGCACCGGCTGCAGCAGGACGGATCGCAGCGGGCGTTCCTGGTGCGTTCGCCCGCGACCGCCCCGGGCCTTCATGCGGCATCGGTGCGCGCGGCAACGCTGGCGCTCGCTGGCCAAACTGTGGCCACCCTGTCCGTCGAGGCACCCGAAGTGCCGGGCCCGCGCTGGCCCTGGGTTTTGGCCTGGCTGGTGTTGGCCGCGAGCCTGTGGTGGCTGGAGCGCTCGCGGCGCGGCCGCGGCTAGTCGGGCTGGCTTGCCGACAGTTCGGCCGCCAGCTCGGGCGACACGCCGGGTATTTGCGTCCAGTCGATGGCATCCACTTGTTCCGGCGCCAGGAAGCGATGCGCATAGTCCAGATATACCCGCTCGCGCAGGAATACCTCGAACAAATCACCGTCAACATGATGGTCGAGCTTCATCCGACCCAGGATGGTCAGCGACTCTGACAGCGACTTGCCGGGCTTGTAGGGCCGATCGCTGGCGGTCAGTGCTTCGAAAATATCCGCAATACCCATCACCCGCGCCTGCACGCTCATCTGTTCGCGGGTGAGGCCGCGCGGATAGCCCTTGCCGTCCATGCGCTCGTGGTGGCCACCTGCGTACTCGGGCACCTTGCGCAGGTGTGCCGGCCAGGGCAAGGCCTCCAGCAGGCGGATGGTCACCACGATGTGGTGGTTGATGATCTCGCGCTCGCCGGCCGTCAGGGTGCCGCGGCGGATGGTCAGGTTCTCGAGCTCGTCGTCACTGAGGAAGGCTTGCTCGCTGCCGTCCGGGCCGCGCCAACGATGGCCGGCGATCCGGCGGATCGCCTCCACCCGCGGCTCGGCCATGAACTCACCGCCGGTGTTGGCCTGGCGAATCGCTTCGCGATCGGCATCGAGTTGGGCCAGGCGCTCGGTGTAGGTAGCCGTGTCGAGCTCGCCGTGGAGGTGGGCGATCTGGGCGTCGCGCTTGAGCACTTCGAAGCGGGTATCAATCAGCTCAATGCGGTCGAACAGGGTCTGCAGCTTGGTGGCCTTGTCCACCACGTGCACCGGCGTGGTGATCTTGCCGCAGTCATGCAGCAGGCCGGCGATCTTGAGCTCATAGCGATCGGCTTCGCTCATGGCGAAGTCGGCCAGCGGGCCGACCTGCGTGCGCGCCACCGCATCGGCCAGCAGGCTGGTCAGCACCGGTACGCGTTCGCAGTGGCCGCCGGTGTAGGGCGACTTTTCATCGATCGCCGTATTGATGAGCTTGATCAGCGATTCGAATAAGGCTTCTAGCTGGTCAATCAGTATCCGGTTGTTGAGCGCGATCGCTGCCTGCGACGCCAGTGACTCCACCAGCTGCTGCTCAGCATGACTGAACGCGTCCACCTCGCCGGCGGCGTTCTTGGAATTGATCAGCTGAAGCACGCCGATTACCCGGCCGTCGTGGTCCTTCATCGGCACCGTGAGGAAGGACTTGGAGCGGTAGCCGGTGCTGGCGTCAAAACTGCGGGTGCCGCTGAAGTCGTAGCCCTCGGCCGAATAGGCGTCGGGAATGTTGACGGTGTTGCCGGTCAGGGCGGCGTGTACCACCACCATGTCGTGACGACCCTTGCCTTCGGCGTCGTGCATCGCGATCGGCGGGAAATCGATCGGCGCGCCGTGGCGACCGCCCATAAGGTAACCCAGGGTCGAGTTGCGCAGCACCTCGAACACCAGGTGATCACCCTGCACCCGATAAAGCGTGCCGCCGTCGGCCTGGGCGAATCCGCGCGCCGCCTCCAGAATACGCTCGAGCAGGGACGGGAGGTCGCGCTCGTGCGACAACGCCACGCCGATGGCGTTGAGCGTCTCGAGGCGCTTGAGGATGTCGTCTTGGCGGGTCATGGTCCTGGCAGCGGGTGGCATCGGCGACAACATGACGCCAAAGCACTCTCGGCGCAATGCGGCCCGCGAAACTGTCGTCGCGACAATCGTCGCGGGCTCGGCTACGCTCGGGAAGTCTGTCCTCCCATAATCGCGCAAGCCATGGATACCGCTGGACGCTCAACCAACGATATTGCAGCCCCTGGCCGCTCCGGGGGGGCGCGGTGGGCCGCTGCGCTGCTTTTTCTGGCGACGGTCCTGAGCGCCCCGCTGGCGGCCGCCACCCCGTTTGGCGACTTGCTGTCGCAAGCCGAAGCGGTGCGCAGCGCCGAACCCGCCAGGTTCGAAACGCTGTTGGGCGAGCTGGACCAACGCCGCACTGAGGCGTCGCCGGCGGAACAGGAGCTTCTGGCTTACCTGCAGGCTTATCGCCTGGGCTACACCGGCCGCTTCGACCTGGCGATCCGGGCCGGCACTGACCTGTTCGAACGCTCCCAGGATCCGGCCATCAAGGTCCGTGCCGGCGGCCTGGTGGTCAGCAGCCACGCCGCCACCCGGCAGTTCGTTGAAGGCCTGGTGTTCCTGGACAAAGTCCTGGCGCTGGTGGATTCGGTCGATGAGAAAGACGTGCGCCACCACGCCTGGACCGCAGCCGGCGTGATCCACAATCAGGTGGGGCAATACCAGCAGGCGGTGCACTACGTTGACCTGCTGATGGCCGACGGGGTGGAGGGACGCACGCGCTGTTTTACTGGCCTGCTCAGGCTCGAGTCCCTGAACCACATCAATGCATTGCCCGAGGACACCGCCAGCATCCAGTCGGTCATTGACTACTGCATGTCGCAAAATGAAGCGATGCTCGCCAGCTTCGCCCGACTGCAGATGGCCAATAAAATGGCGGTGGACGGCCAGATGGCGATGGCCGTTTCCCTGCTCGAGGGCCGGCTGACCGAGATCGAAGCCACCGGTTATCCGCGCCTGATTGGCGAGGTGCACGCGGTGCTGGCCAAACTGAAGCTTTCGCTCGGGTGGCGCGAAGCCGCCGATGCCAATGCGCGACGGGCGATCGAGTTTTCCGGCGGCCTTGCCAACTCACAGCTGTTGGTGCAGGCGCACGAAGTGCTGTATCAAAACGCCCTGCATCGCGGCGACCTGGCCGCGACGTTGGAGCATTACCGCAGCTATGCGGTGGCCGACCGCGCCTATCTTGACCAGGTGAAGGCGCGCGAGCTGGCTTTTCAGATGGCGCGGCATGAGTCGCTGCAGAAGTCCCAGACCATCGCCCTGCTCAACGGCCAGAACCGGGTGCTGCGCCTCGAGCAGCAGGTCGCGGTCAAGACCGCTGAAGCCAATCGTCTCTTGATTGGCCTGCTGGTTCTGTTGGTGGCGTCCGTCGCCTACTGGGCCTACAAGGTCAAGCGCATGCAGGTTTCGCTGCGGACGATGGCGCAAACCGACGCATTGACCGGCGTAAGCAATCGCCACCACTTCACCCAACGCGCCGAAGCCCTGCTCGAGCAGTGCAAGCGCAGCGGCAGCGAGGTCGGGTTGATCATGCTGGACCTGGATCATTTCAAGTCCATCAATGACCAGTTCGGCCACGCGGCCGGCGACTGGGCGCTGCGACAGGTTGCCAGCGCCTGCATCGAGGCTTGTCCGGCGGACGGTGTGGTCGGCCGTCTGGGTGGCGAAGAGTTCGCGCTGCTGGTGGTGGGACAGGACCTGGCGGGCACGCTGGGGCTGGCGCGTGACTGTCGCCGCGGGATAATCGCCATCTCGCCCTCCGAAGCCGGCTACGCCTTCAATATCACCGCCAGCTTTGGCGTCGCCGGCACGCATGTTTGCGGCCATGATTTCGATCAGCTGCTGGCCCGCGCCGACGACGCCATGTACCGCGCCAAGCGCGAAGGTCGTGATCGCGTCTGCGCACACACGCCGGCGGCAGCGTGATCGAGCGCACGAAATGCCCGCGATCTGAGACCCAGTCGCCGGCAAGAGTGTGAGAAGGCGCGGAAAAACCGCTAAAACGTGCGCCAAATCCCACAGTTTGCAAGTGTGATCCGCAGCGCAGCCGCGCACCGCGCGTCTTCCTAGACTTTGTTCCAACGATCCACCGCAGCTTGCGGCTTGCGATCTGGAACCAGGAAGAACGCACATGCGCCAGACCATCGCTACCCTGCTGTTTGCTCTGCTCGCCGGTGCCGGCGCCAGCGACGTTCAGGCCAGTTCACAGCTATCCGTGCAGGCGGCCGGCAACAGCGCACCTGCATCCCGGACCAGCGCCAGCGCCGCGGTCAACTTCCGCATCGTCATCCGCGAAACGCTCAACTTCGGCATCGCGCAGCAGAACGCATCACCGACCAGTCCCCAGTTGACCAGGACGGTCAGCGTCGAGAACCGCCGCGAAGTCCAGACGTTCGCCCGTCCCTGAGCGCCACCCTGCCGCGCTTGCGGCAAGCCTCGCCTGCGGATTGAATGGGGCATTCCCCGCTCGGTCCCCGCCATGGCCCCGACCCTGATTGATACCCCACGGCTTCGTCTGTCCGAACTCGGCCAGAGCGATGGCGACTTCGTGCTCGAACTGCTCAACAGCGAAGGTTTCCTGCGCCATATCGGCGACCGGGGCGTGCGCGACCTCGAGGACGCCAGCCGTTTCCTGCGCGAAGGTCCCTGCACCAGCTACGCCGAGAATGGCTTCGGGCTGTGGAAGGTGAGCCGCAAGTCCGATGGCGCCGCCGTCGGCATGAGTGGGCTGGTGCGGCGCGACACCCTGCCCCGCCCCGACCTGGGCTACGCCTTCCTGCCCGCCTATACCGGCCAAGGCCTGGCCAGCGAGGCCGGCGCGGCGGTGTTGGCGCATGCGTTCACGGCACTGCGGCTGCCCCAGGTGCTGGCGATCGTGAGCCTCGACAACGCCGGGTCGGCGCGGGTGCTGGAAAAGCTGGGAATGAGCGAATGGGGCTTACGCGATTTCGATGGCGAAACGCTGCGCGTATACACCCTGACGGCACCCGTCCAGAAATAAAAACGGGGCGGACCGCTTGCGCGACCCACCCCGTGTCTTTCGCATCGCGGCAGCCTTGCGGCGCCGCGATTGCGCGGCAATCAGGCCGCGGCGTCCTTGAGCTTCTTGAGCGGGCGGACCTTGACCTTCACCGAGGCCGGCTTAGCGGCGAACCACTGCTCTTCCTTGGTGAACGGGTTGATGCCCTTGCGCTTGGCCTTGGCCGGCACATTGACGACGGTGATCTTCAGCAGGCCCGGCAGGGTGAACGAACCCGCGCCCTTCTTGCTGACCGAACCGTGCACCGCGCCTTCCAGCGAAGCCATCACAGCGCGGACGTCCTTGGCGGCGACGCCAGTGGCCTCGGCGATGTGCGAGACCAGACCCGACTTGGTCAGCGCTTCCTTGATCGGCTTCGGGGCGGACGGCTTGGCAGCGGCCTTCGGGGCAGTCTTCTTCTTTGCAGCTTTCTTGGTAGCCATTTTTTTATGTTCCCGTGGTTCTTTGGGTGATTGGGGTGCCTGGAAATCCCTCCGGCAAGGCGAATGTAGGGCATGTGCTGCACCACGCCAAGCCCGGAAGCACAAAAAAAGCTGTTTTTTTGCCTTCCGGTGCCAATCCGGGCAAAAAAAGCGGCGGATCCTGCCCCCAGGGTCCGCCGCAGAGTCTCGTTCGCTTCGGCCCGCAATGGCCGGCCCCGGCAGCACCCGGGGCCGGCGCGGGCCGGAAGTCAGGCCGCCTTGGCCTTCTTGAGTGCACGCATCTGGTCGTGCATCTGCTGTACCTCCGGCAGGTGGCGCGCCGCGAGCTCACGCACCTTGACCGGCTGTTCATTGTCCAGCGCATCGCGGAAGGCCTCGAGCACGCGGTCCTCCTGCTCCTCGATCGAAGCGATGTAAGCCGCGTCGGAGTCCTTCTTCAGGCTCGCCTTGAGGTCGGCATAACCCTTGCGTACGCTGCCGAGCCAGGTGCCGTCCTGATCGGGTTCGACGCCCTGATGGGCGATCTCGGCCTTGAGGTCACCGGCAATGCGGCCCTTGAGCGCAGCCATCTTCAGGAACAGGTCGCGATAGCTCGGGTTGTTCGTCTCCTTGGCGGCATGCTGGTGGAACTCGATACCGTCGTTGAGGGCTTCGACCAGGTGGTTAAGCGTATTGGCAGTCTTGTTCATTGCTTGATTCTCCTTGGGGGGGTGGCTCGCGCCGCAGGGGGTGCGAGCACAGGAAAGGCGACCGTAGAAAGGGGGGAAGGTCGCCAGATAAATCAGGATCAGTCGTTCATCGCGTCCGCGGCGCGCTCGGCCGACTCGAGTTCGCGATCAGCAACCGCCTTGGCCGCCTCGTACTCAGCCTGAGCGGCCGCGTTGCACGCGTCCTCATCCTGGCCTTCGAGCGCGTCGCAGCGCTCTTCTGCGATCTCGAGCGCGCCGGCGGCGCGAGTCATGGCAACATCGTGACGCGCTTCGGCGGTGTCTTCGGTCGCTTCGGCGCGAGCGTCGGTGAGGTCGTCGCGGTCACCCTCGGCCCAGGCATCGTTTACATCACGATTGGCGTCGACGGAGACGTCGGCCGCGTCGCGGCGAGCCTCGCGGACGTCCTGCGCCGCCTCGGTCTGTGCGTTGGCAACGTCCTCCTGGGTTTCAGCGGGCGTTTCCTGGCAGGCGGTGAGCGCCATGGCGATGGCGAACGGCAGGGCAACTCGGTTGAACTTGTTCATGGGCTTGCTCCATTTGAGGGACGATCCGGCGCGAGGGCAGGGGCTGCCAATCCGCCGTCATGGATACATACGCAAGCACCGTGCCAAACCCGGGAGGCCGTGAAATACAGGTGTTCAGGGGGTCGAGACGCCGAAAAGACGCTCAATCTGCACGATGCTTTCCGCATGATCCTGCAGGCTGCATGCCTGACCCGGTCCGGGGCGTCACTCGACCCGCGGCAGCTCCAGTGTGAAACAGGCGCCGCCTTCCGACCGATCGTCGTACCAGAGGTCGCCGCCCATCGCGCGTGACTTCTGCTTGGCCAGCGCCAGGCCCAGGCCAGTGGACGTTTCGCCTCCGGTGGGACGATTCGATAGCGTGGAGAAGCGGCGAAAGAGTGCTGCCTGCTCGTCGGCGGCGATGCCCGGCCCCCGGTCCATGACCAGGAACCGCGCGCGCTTTCCATGGGCCACCGCGCACAGCGTCACCACGCTTCCGGGTGGCGCGTACTTCACCGCGTTGGACACCAGGTTTCGCAACACGTGCTGCAGCGCCATTCGCTGGCCACGAACCAGCAAGAACCGGTCGGCCTGCAGTTCGATACGCATTTGCTTGCCGCCGGCCTGCTCGACATAGGCATCGGCCGCCTCCTGCAGCAACGCCGCAGCAGGCAGTGGCTCCACGATGTCGCCACGGGCTTCATCGGCGGCCTGGTCCAGCACTGCCTGCAGGAACATCAGGCCTGACTGCGACGCGCCGCGCAGGTTCTCCACCTGGCGCAGGCGCGCGGGCGAGTCACCATCGGTTGCCAGCAGCTCCGCGGCGAAAAGAATATTGGTGAAGTGATTGCGCAGGTCATGGGCAATCAGGTCAAGATTTTCCTGGCGCTCCACCGCCAGTGCCGCCAGCCGGTCGCGGGCCAGCTTTAGGGCGGTGTGGGTGCGCACGCGTGCGAGCAGCTCTTCGGGGACGAAGGGTTTGGTGATGTAGTCCACCGCGCCTGAAGAAAACGCACGAACCAGCGCATCACGATCGTGCTCGGCGGTGAGGAAGATCACCGGCAAGTCTCGATTGACCTCGTCCGCGCGCAGGCGCTCCAGAACCTCGAAGCCGTCCATGCCGGGCATGCGCATGTCGAGCAGCATCAGGTGGGGCCGCACTTCCGACAGACGCTCGAGCGCCTCGGCGCCGCTCAGGCAAGGTGCCACGTCGAAGCCGTTGCGCGCCAACAGGCTGCCCACGGCACGGACGTTGGGCTCCTGGTCGTCCACGACCAAGACCAGGGCAAGGCGATCGGTATCAGTCATGGTCTGGTTCTCCGGCGCGTGGACAGGTTTGCAGCAGGCGCTTCATCGCCGGCAGATCGAAAGAGCCCGCCGCCTCGGACAGCGCCGCGCCGTGGCCGGCCAGGCGGGGCCAGTCCAGACGAGCTGCCAGGTCAATCATGCGCACCGCCGCGGACTCGACCTCGCGCATGCGCAGATGGCGTCGAACCTGCGGCAGACCCTCGTGCAGCATCGCCAGCGCCGCCAAGGCATCGGCGTCTTGGTTGGCAGGCCCGGAATCCGCTGTCTCCGCCAATGCGTCGGCGGCCGGCGACGCGTCGCTTGTCTCGGTTTCGGCCGCATCGGGGTCGGTCGTGGGCGGGAAGTGCTGCGCCAGCGCCTGGAACAATTCGTACTTCGAATAGGGCTTGCGCACATAGCCATCGAAGCGCGCGCGCACCCAGTCCTCGTCCTCACTCATGCTCGAGGCAGTCACGGCGATCACCGGCATGCCGTCGTACTGGGGCGAGGCGCGTATCCGCTGCAGGGCCTGGTCGCCGGACAGTCTCGGCATGCGCAGGTCCATCAAGACCACGTCGGGGCTGGAGGTGCGGACCTGTTCAACCGCTGCCAGGCCATCAACCGCCTGACGCACGCGGTGATGGCTGCCGTCGAGGTAGGCTGCGACCAGTTCACGGTTCCAGGTTACGTCGTCCACTACCAGCAGCTCCATCGGCGGCAGCCGGTTGAAGTCCACGTGCCGGCTGGTGCGGGGCTGCTGGCTGACCGTTTCGGTGCTGATGGCGCGGTCCGGGATCTCGAACACGAACACCGATCCCTCGCCGACGGTGCTGTCCACGCGCAGCATGCCGCCCATCAGGTCGACCAGCCGGCGGGCGATGCTCAGCCCAAGGCCGGTTCCCTCGCGACTGCGTCCATCCAGACTGTCGCCCTGCTCGAAGGGCTCGAACACCTGTGCCAGCTGGTGCGCGGGAATGCCGGTGCCGGTATCAATCACTTCCAGCCGCAGATCGCAAAAACCGTCCTTGGGGCAGGGGTGGCAGGCCAGGCGCACGATTATGCCACCCTGCTCGGTGTATTTGACCGCGTTCGAGACGAGGTTGATCAGCACCTGGCGGATGCGTACCGGGTCCACCATCAGCGGCAGCTCGGCGTTGCCGTCGTATTCCACCGTGAGCCGGATGCCCTTATCGGCGGCCGCCTGTTGGAACATGATCATGGTCTGGTCGACGATCTCGCGCAGGTCGGTGGGCTCGTCACGTATATCCATCTTGCCCGCCTCCATTTTCGAGAGGTCGAGTACGTCGTTGATCAGCGACAGCAGCGCCTGTCCGCTCTTCCGGATCGAATCGATCCAGGCGGCCTGGCGTGGTTCGACGATGTCTTCCGCCAGCAGGTTGGTGAAGCCGAAGATGGCGTTCATCGGCGTTCGGATTTCATGGCTCATGCTGGCCAGGAAGATCGACTTGTCCTGGCTTGAACGGCGCGCCTGCTCGGCCTGCAGCTCGGCGCGAAACGCCTCCGCCGCCCCGCGCTGCATGCGCCGGGTGGATGCGTAGCCGATCATGCCGGCCAACAGCGCCAGCGCGCTGGCACTGAGCACGGTGGCCCAGTTCTGCCTGAGCATTTGATTGCGCTGGCTGTTGCGCTCGGCCAGCAGCCCGGACTCGAGCTGCACCATCGCGGCGATCAGCTGCCGTATCTCGGCCAGGTGGCGGGCGCCCTGCCCGGCCTGCATCCGCTCGTTCACGGCCAACTGCGCGCCGGTCATGCCTTGCGACGCGTCCTGCTTGAGTTGCTGGGTGGTCGCGACGTGTTCGCTGCGCGCGGCGTGCATCGCTTGCATCCTGGCCAGCAGTTCGACTTGCTGCGGGTTGTCGTGGATCAACGCAGCCAGCTGGTCCAGGGCGTTGTTCAGGCCTTCAAGCGTCTGGCGGTATTCCAGCAAGTAATCGGCCTTGCCTGTGATGATGTAGCGCAGGTTGTACGACTCGCTGTCGCCAATCAGCCCCCAGAACTGGTGGATCTGGTTGAGCACCTGCTGGGAATGACTGGCCCGCTCGACCGAGGCTTCCATGCCGTCCGTGGTGCGCAAGGACAGGAAGGAGGTGCCGGCGAGCACCAGGACCGAGGCGAGCAAAAGGCCGCTGTACACGCGGTAGCGAAAGTTTTTCGGCCGAGTCGGCATGTTTTCCCCTGAGTGCGCGCGTGCGGGCGATTGCCGGATGGTCAGTTCATCAGCCAGATGGTGCCGTTGAGCACCAGGGCGAAGCCTACCCAGCCCACCAGCGGTATCTGCAGCGAGCCCGCCAGCGGGCGGACGCGACCGAAGGCCAGCACCATCCAAAGCGCCGAGGTCCATACTAGGACGATGTCCACGAAGGCCCAGCCCGGAGCGTGCATTCCGAAGAACAACGGCGTCCACGCCAGGTTGAGCACCGCGTGCACGGCGAAGGCCCACCAGGCCTGGCGCCGCTCGGGCGTGCCGCGTGGACCGGGTTCGCGCCACACCAGCCATGCGCCCGTGCCAAGCAATATATAAAGGGTCGTCCAGACCGGACCAAACAGCCAGGCAGGCGGGTCCCAGGTGGGCTTGGCCAGCGTCCCGTACCACTCGCCCGGGCCGAACAACAGGCCGACGCCGGCACCTGCCGACACCACCGCCACCACCCAGGCCAACCACGCCACCCCCGCGCGAAGGTCCATCGGCGGACGCTTCGGTTCGAGGGGCCGGCCCGCGCCGGCGGGCTGGTTCGCGCGGAAGTGGCTACGCACTACGTTTCTCCTGGGTCGAGGCAGCGATCACAGTCCGTAGGACTTGCGCTTGCGGTAAAGGGTGGAGCCATCGATGCCCAAGGTACGGGCGGCGGCCTCCAGGGTCGGGCTGCCGGCGATCACGGCTTCAATATGAGAGCGTTCCAGCGCCTGGAGCGTCACCGGGGCGCCGACCGACGGCGCGCCCGCCGCCGGATCAGCCAACTCGTTGCCCAGCGACAGATGTCGCAGGCCGATTTCGTCGCCGTCGCAAAGGATCACGGCCCGCTCGATGACGTTCTGAAGTTCGCGAACATTGCCCGGCCATCCGTAGCGATGCATCTGCGTCAGTGCTTCGGAAGAAATTCGAGCCGCGGGCAGGTGATAGGCGCTGGCGTAGCGGCGCAGGAAGCCTTCGGCGAGGTCCTGCAGGTCTTCGGGCCGGTCACGCAGTGGTGGCAGTACCAGGCTGATCACGTTAAGCCGGTACAGCAGGTCCAGGCGGAAGCTGTTGTCACGCACCATCGCGTCGAGGTCGCGATTGGTCGCCGACAGCAGGCGCACGTCGGCGCGACGTGGCGTGGGGTCACCGATGCGCTCGTACTGCTTGTCCTGCACGAAACGCAGCAGCTTGGGCTGCAGCGCCAGCGGGAAGTCCCCGACTTCGTCCAGGAACAGGGTGCCGCCGTCGGCCAGGCTGACGCGTCCCTGGGTGCTCTGGGTGGCGCCGGTGAACGAGCCCTTGGCATGGCCGAACAGTTCACTCTCGAGCAGCTCGGCCGACAGCGAGGGGCAGTTCACGGTGGCCAGCGCGGCGCCGGCCCGGTCGCTCCAGTCGTGGATGGCATTGGCCAGCACGCCCTTGCCGGTGCCGCTTTCACCCAGCAGCAGAACGTTGGCGTCGGTGCGCGCGACCTGGCGCGCCATGGCCAGCATCTGGGCCATGGCCGGGCTTTTGCTCGACAGCGCGCCGCCCACCGCCGGGGCGATGTGTTCGAGCCGCTCGATGCGATTGAGCAGATTCAGCGTGTCGAGCTGCCGCGCCACCGCCACGCGCAGCTGGGCCGGCGAGCAGGGCTTGACCAGGTAGTCGGCGGCGCCTTCGCTGATCGCGCGCATGGCCTCGTCTACCTGGGAATGGGCGGTGACCATGATCACGCGCATCTGCGGCGCGAGTTCGCGCAGCCGTGGCAGCGCATCCATGCCGGAATCGGCGCCGATGCTGCGGTCCAGCAGGCAGACGTGGAAGGGCTGGGTCGCAGCCAGCTTCATCCCGTCCTGCAGGCGCGTGCTGGTGCTGACGCGATAGCCCGCGCCTTCCAGACACATCTGGAAGTTCTCCAGCAGGGCCGGATCGTCGTCGATGGCAAGGATGCGGCCCTTGGGGGCGGCCGGGGTATCGGGCACGGGTAACTCCGGGGGGGAATGGAATAACGGCAGCAAGGCTTGTGCCAAGCCGGGCCCGCCCCGGCCCCAGGCGCTCCTGGGTGAGACTCGGACGGTCTGAGCATGCATTATGCAATAGCGCGCACCCGTGAATCATGCAGGCTGCATGGCCTGCCGGCCTCGGGCGCCAGCCGTTATCATGTCGCCCCGCCACTTCACCGACCGATGTCAGGACCCCAGCATGAGCGACACGCCTCCCGACCGCCTCAGCGTCAACCCACGCAGCCCCCACTACGACGAAGCGGTGCTCACCCGCGGCATCGGCGTCCGCTTCAAGGGAATCGAGCGCAACAACGTCGAGGAATACTGCATCAGCGAGAGCTGGGTACGGCTTCCCGTCGGCAAGTCACTGGACCGGCGCGGCAACGCCATGACGATCAAGACCCAGGGCGCGGTGGAAGTCTGGTTCCTCGACCAGGAAGCGTGACCGAGCGCGCACCCCGCGCTGAACGCCAACCGCGGGATCGTTCGAAACCAGCACTGCGTCGCGGAAACCCCGGAAAATCGGCGGCAAAGTTACAGCTCGGGGAAATCGGGGCCTGACGCCCCTGAGTCGAGGCACCCGCCGCGACTAGCAGCATGCGTTGGCCCCGCCCGGAGGCTCCCATGCGCCTGGTTCCCCAACTCGCCGTTCGTCTCAGCGCCGATATCCGGCTTGCGATGATCCTGCTGTTCGCGCTGATCACCGTTGTATCGGTGATCCCGTTCGCCATCTTCCGCGCCCTGCACGGCGAATGGGTCGCGGCGGCGGTGGATTCGCTGCTTGTCATTTTCATGCTGGGCATCGCCACGTTCGCCTGGACCACCGGCCGGACACTGCTCGCGGGCTCGATCAACGCCGTGGTGGTGTCGTGCATATGCGCCGTGCTGGGTGAACTGTTGGGCACCACGGGTCTGTTCTGGGCCTACACCATACTGCTGTCGAACTTCATGCTGGCGCCGCGCTGGCTGGCGCTGAGTTGCGGCGCCATCATCATCGCCGGCAGCCTGTGGGCCGGTCCCTTCGAAACGATTACCTCGGCCACGGCCTTCGTGGTCAGCGCGATGCTGGTGATGATGTACGCCTTCATCTTCGCCTCCCTGACCGAGCACCAGCGTCAGCGGTTGATCGGACTGGCCACCCGCGATCCGCTGACCGGCATCGCCAATCGCCGCAGCATGGAGGTTGAACTGGCCGACCTGCTGCGCTCGCACCAGGCGCTTGGCCAGGCCGCGGCGCTGGCGGTGGTGGATCTGGACCACTTCAAGCACGTCAACGACATGCACGGCCATGATGCCGGCGACCGCGTGTTGCAGGCCTTCGCCCAACTGGCCGAGCACTGCATCCGCAAGCGCGACCGGGTGTTCCGCTTCGGCGGCGAAGAATTCGTGCTGCTGTTCCCGGCCACCGACCGGGACGGCGCGCGCGTGGCGCTGGACAAGGTGCAGCGCGAGCTGCACGAGCACCTGGCGGGTCCGTCCGGCCCGGTGACCGCCTCGATCGGCGTGGCCATGTTGGCGCCCGACGAAGACTGGCCAAGCTGGCTGGCGCGCGCCGACCAAGCGCTGTACCTCGCCAAGCGCAGCGGTCGCGACCAGATTCGCTTCGACGACACAGCGTCCAACCACAGCGGGGAGCGCCGGCTGCAGCTCGTGGCCAGCACGCCCAAGCGCTGAGCCAGCCGGGCGCCTTCACGGGCTTGCGTTAGGATGGCGGCCCCTCACCGCCAAACGAACACGCATGGATCCCATCCTCTCGATCCGCGGCATCGGCAAGACCTATGCTTCCGGGCACGTGGCGCTGAAGTCGGTGGACCTGGACATCCACCGCGGCGAGATCTTCGCCCTGCTCGGCCCCAACGGCGCCGGCAAGACCACCCTGATCAGCATCATCTGTGGCCTGGTCAACGCCAGCCGCGGCAGCGTGCTGGCCGACGGCCATGACATCGTCGGTGAATTCCGCCAGGCCCGGGCCAAGATCGGCCTCGTGCCGCAGGAGCTGAGCACCGACTCCTTCGAGTCGGTGTGGTCCACCGTGCGCCTGAGCCGCGGCCTGTTCGGCAAACCGCACGACGACGCCCATCTGGAGAAGGTGCTGCGCGCACTTAGCCTGTGGGACAAGCGCGACAGCCGCATCATGGCGCTGTCGGGCGGCATGAAGCGACGCGTGCTGATCGCCAAGGCGCTGGCGCATGAGCCGCGCATCCTGTTCCTGGACGAGCCCACCGCCGGCGTGGACGTCGAGCTTCGCCGCGACATGTGGACCCTGGTGCGCGAACTGCGCGACCAGGGCGTCACCATCATCCTGACCACGCACTACATCGAGGAAGCCGAGGAGATGGCCGACCGCATCGGCGTCATCAACCACGGCGAGCTGGTGGTGGTGGAGGAAAAACAGGTCCTGATGCGCAAGCTGGGCAAGAAGCAGCTCGCGCTGCAGCTGCAGCAGCCGCTGGAGGCGATACCGGCCGAACTGGCGTCGTTGCCGCTGGAGCTTTCCGACGACGGCCAGACCCTGACCTACACCTTCGACGCCCAAGGCGAACGCACCGGCATCGCCACCCTGCTGCGGCGCCTGGCCGACCACGGCATTGATTTCCGCGACCTGCATTCGAGCGAGAGTTCGCTCGAGGAGATCTTCGTCAACCTCGTGTCCACCCGCGGCAAGGGAGCGCAGGCATGAGCGCCGTCGGCATGAACTGGTACGCGGTCCGGGCCATCTATCGTTTCGAGATGGCGCGCACCTTTCGGACGCTCGGTGAATCCATCATCTCGCCGGTGCTGACGACCTCGCTGTATTTCATCGTCTTCGGGGCGGCCATCGGCTCGCGCATGGGCGAGGTGGGCGGCGTCAGCTATGGCGCATTCATCATCCCCGGCCTGATCATGCTGTCGCTGCTGAACGAGTCCATATCCAACGCGGCCTTCGGCATCTACATGCCCAAGTGGTCCGGCACCATCTTCGAGCTGCTGTCGGCGCCGGTGGGTTGGGTTGAGGCGGTGTTGGGCTACGTCGGCGCGGCGGCCAGCAAGTCGGTGGTGCTGGGCCTGCTTATCCTGGTAACGGCGCGCTTCTTCGTGGACTACGAGATCGCGCATCCGCTGGCGATGATCCTGTTCCTGCTGCTCACGGCGGCCAGCTTCAGCCTGTTCGGTTTCATCATCGGACTATGGGCCAACGACTTCCAGAAGCTGCAGGTAATTCCGCTGATGGTGATGACACCGCTGACCTTCCTGGGCGGCGCTTTCTATTCAATCGACATGCTGCCGCCGCTCTGGCAGAAAATCGCCCTGCTCAATCCCGTCGTGTACCTGATCAGCGGCTTTCGCTGGAGCTTCTTCGGGCAGTCGGACGTGAACGTGGTGGTGAGTTTCGCGGCGATCTGCGGCTTCCTGCTCGCCTGCCTGCTGGCGGTGCGGGGGATCTTCCGCACAGGATGGCGACTCAAGAGTTGATCAGGTGCCGCAGAAGGTACGGGTGACGCGCTGGGCTGGATCCGGCCGGACCATGAACGCGGCTTGGCCGGCGCCGTCGTCATAGGGACGACGCACCGCGGCAAGCAAGGCATCGAAGGGCGCCATGTCGCCTTCAGCCGCCGCCGCCAAGGCGGCTTCGACCAAGTGGTTTCGGGGGATGACCGCGGGGTTGGCGGCGTTGAGCGCCAGCCCACGCGTCGCATCCGGCTGCGGGTCGCGGGCCAGGCGCTCACGCCAGCGCGCCAGCCACGCATCCATCGCCGGCGACTTGGGCAGCGCGCCGTCGTCGCCTTGGGCGGCCTGCGCGAGTGCGCGATAGGCAAGCGTGTAGTCGGCTTCCACCGCCTGCAGGGCTTCCAGGAAATCCTGGGCCAGGGCTTCGTCCCCGGCTTCTTCCGAGACCAGGCCGAGCTTGCGGCGCTGGCCCGCAAGCCAATGCTCGCGGTAGGCCGGCGCGAAGGCTTCGATCGCAGTGCGCGCCAGCGCCACCGCCCGCTCCGCGTCGGCGTCGATCAGCGGCAGCAGGCATTCGGCCAGGCGCGCCAGGTTCCACTGGGCGATGCCGGGCTGGTTGCCGTAGGCGTAGCGACCCTGGCGATCAATCGAGCTGAAGGTCTTGGCCGGATGGTATTCATCGAGGAAGGCGCAGGGACCGTAGTCAATGGTTTCGCCGGAGACGGCCATGTTGTCGGTGTTCATCACCCCATGCACGAAGCCGACCTGCAGCCAGGCCGACACCAGGCGCGCCTGTGCCTGCACCACGGCTTCGAGCATGGCCAAGGCAGGCGTCGCCGTGCCGACGCGTTCCGGATAGTGACGGGCCAATACGAAATCAACGAGCGCGCGCACCGCCGAATGATCCTCGCGGGCCGCGAAAAACTGGAAGCTGCCCACGCGCACGTGGCTGGCCGCTATGCGCGTCAGCACCGCGCCCGGTACGGCGCCATCGCGAAAGACCGGCTCACCGGTGGCCACCGCCGCCAGCGCGCGCGTGGTCGGCACGCCCAGCGCATGCATCGCTTCGCTGATCAGGTATTCGCGCAGCACCGGGCCGATCGCGGCGCGGCCGTCGCCATTGCGCGAATACGGCGTCGGTCCGGCGCCCTTGAGCTGCACATCGAACCGGCGTCCCTGCGGGTCCGTCACCTCACCCAACAAGATCGCGCGGCCGTCGCCAAGCTGCGGCACGAAATGGCCGAACTGGTGGCCGGCATACGCCATGGCGATCGGCTGCGCGGTCGCCGGCAGGGCATTGCCGGAGAACACCGCCGCCGCGCGCGTAGCCAGCGTCGGATCAAGCCCCAGCGCCGCCGCCAGCGGCACATTCCAAGCCAATAGCTGTGGCGCGGCGACCGGCGTGGGCGCCACCGCGGACCAGAACCGCGGCGGCAGTGCCGCATAGCTGTGTTTGAGGTCCATGGCCGCGCTCAGCGCTGGCTTGCCTCGGTGACCTTGGGCGCGGTGGCGAAGGGACGGATACCGAACTCCGGATAGATCTCGGCCGGATAGTAGACGACGCCGTCCTTGACCACGGCGCGGATGCGCTTGATCTCGCGCAGGTCGCCCGTCGGGTCGCCCGGCACCAGGAAGAAGTCGGCCAGCTTGCCGCGCGCGATCGAACCCGTGAGCTGGTCCTGGCCCAGGTAGGCGGCCATGTCCAGCGTGGCCAGCTTCAGCACTTCGGCCGGCGTATAGCCCAGCTGGCCGAACAGCTCCAGCTCGCGATGGAAGTTGAACGAGCCGCCCAGGTCGGTACCCGGCACCAGCAGCACGCCGCGTTCCTTCATCTGGCGCAGGGTGTCGAGGATCTTGCCGTAGGCCAGGCGGTAGGCCTCGGCATCGCCCGGCGCCGACATATCGGACCAGGCGCGCTTGGCGTCGCGCTGCACGCCCACCGGCAGGTGTTCGATGACGTCGGCG
The DNA here is from genome assembly GCF_054781355.1 of Arenimonas alkanexedens. Lineage (NCBI taxonomy): Bacteria > Pseudomonadati > Pseudomonadota > Gammaproteobacteria > Lysobacterales > Lysobacteraceae > Arenimonas > Arenimonas alkanexedens. Next base: position 207,063 of record NZ_BAAGUO010000001.1, on the reverse strand, counting down.
GCACCGGCCGGCACTTCGCCGTCCTGGTTGAGCAGCAGGTTTTCATGGATGGCGATGGTGGGCTCGACCGCGACGCCTTTGGCGACGATGTTGTCGAGCGTGCGCTGCACCGGCGCCGAGTCCAGGTCCAGGGTGGCCAGGCGCTTGAGCGCGGTCAGGCGCAGCAGGGTGCGGGTGTCCTCTTCCGGCGCCAACACCCAGCCCAGCATGATCTGGTTGATGTGGGTGAGCTCGTCATAGCCCGCGTCCACCATCTCGTCGGCGTTGGAGAACGCCGGCACATGGCCGGACACGCGCAGGCCCAGGCGATGCGCCTCGGCGGCGGCCGCCTTGGACCACTCGGGCTTCATGCTGTTGTACAGCTTGACCTGGTGGAAACCGCGCGCCGCGTACCAGCGCACCGCGGCCAGTGCTTCCGCCTCGCTGGCCACCAGCATGCCGTTGTTGGAATTGAAGGGGCTGCGGCCTTCGATGAAGCCACTTCGGTGCACGCGCGGTCCGGCGATCTTTCCCGACTCGATACTGGCCACCAGGCCGTCGAGCACCGCGTTGTTGTTGCCCATGTCGCGCACGGTCGTGATGCCAGCGGCGATGTTGAGGATGGCGCCGCCCTGCCCCGTATGCGAGTGCATTTCATGCAGGCCGGCGACCAGGGTGCCGCCTTCGCCGTCAATGCGCACTTCACCCGGCGAGGGCTTGGCGTCCAAGGGCTGCACGCCGGCAATGTAGCGGCCGTTGATGACCACGCTGACCGGCTCCGACAGCGCCAGGGTGGCGGGATCGAACACGCGCACGTTGTGGAATCGCACCGGCGCACCGTAGCGATGCGCGGTGCGCGCCTGCAGCGCCTCCAGGCGCGACTGGCCGAGGTCGGCGGCGAGCTTGCGCAGCCGCGCTTCTTCCGCTTCGTAGCCCTTGCGGATGACCACCGAACCCGGGGAGATGACGGCGAACAGCTCGCCGTGCTCGTCGAGCAAGACATAGTCGGGATCCAGCTCCAGGCCCGACACCGCATAGGTGCGCACCGTGATGCGGTCCTTGCCCAGGCCAACCTGCAGCGGCTCGCCGGGCGACAGGCTGACCTCGCCGGCCGGAAGGGCCGCGATGCGGCGCTCGTCGGCATTGAGCAGCACGCGCGCGTACAGGCCCAGTGCCCAAGGGCTGGCGGATTGGCCGATGTAGAGCATGGGCGACGAAACCGTTTGCTTGCCCGGGCCCAGCGCGTCCTGCCAGGTGGCCTGCTGGCCGTCGCGCGCGAACTGCTCGTCCACCTTGCTGCCAAAGGTGGTACTGCCGGTGATCGTCCAGGCGACGGGCAAACCGTCTTCACCCAAGGTCAGGGTCTCGGCCATGGTGGGACCCCGGCCGTTGTTCTTGACGTCGTAGTCGATCTTGATCTGGTCGCCTTCGCGCGTTGCGAATACATGCCCGATGGCGTTGCCCCCGGAGATGACCACGAAGTGTTCCTCGCGGTCGGCGGCCAGCGCCAGGTTCGAGGCAAGACAGAGTGCGGCGAATATGGCGAGCCAACGCATGGTGGAATTCCTGATTCCCGGGGAAACCCCACTGTCCTTCATGCGACCGGGCGATTCAAGCCGCCGCGACGGCTCAGCGGAACTGCGCGATCGCGTCCAGCGGCTTGCGCTGGATGTCGGGCACGCGGCATCCCGGCGCCGGGTGTCCTACCACCAGCAGCAGGTAGGGCACTTCGTTGCGGGGCCGCTCCAGCAGCTCATTAAGGAAGGCCATCGGGCTGGGCGTGTGGGTCAGTGTGGCCAGGCCGGCCTGGTGCAGCGCGGCGATCAGCATGCCGCAGGCGATGCCGGTGGATTCGTGCGGGTAATAGCGCTTGGCCTTGTGGCCATCCACCTCCGGACCCGTGCGCTCGTAGAAGACCGCGATCAGCCACGGGGCGATCTCGAGGAAGGGCTTGTCGGCGTCGGTGCCCAGGTGCGCCAGCGCGCTCAGCCATTCCTCCGGCGCGCGCCGCTGGTGGAACTCACGCTCTTCGGCTTCGGCGGCCTCGCGGATGCGGCGCTTGAGCGCCGGGTCGGCGATGGCGACGAAATGCCAGGGCTGCTGGTTGGCGCCGCTGGGCGCGCTGTCGGCCGCGCGCAGGCAGGCTTCGATGACCTCGCGCGACACCGGCGTCGGCGCATAGTCGCGCACGGTGCGTCGGCATGCGAGCTCGTCGGCGAAGGCGTTCGCACGCGCCAAGCGCGCGGCCTCGTCCATGACGGGCGGCGCGGGTAAAGGCTGGGTCGGGGGCGTAGACATAGTGGGGCCGGCAGGTTTTTGCGCCACTCTAGCAGTGCCGGGCGGAGGCGATGGCCTGGCGCCGCTGCTCGCGTGGACGGCGCCGCACGCGCCGGGCTCAACGGTGCTGGTCGACCAGGACCGGATTACCGTCGGGATCGATGACCATCATGTGCGCGCGCCCGGTGCTGGCCTCGTCGGCTTCGGTGGCGGGCGTGATTCCCTGCGCCTTTAGCTGGCGCTGGATCTCACGCACGTCGGTGAACGGATCGACGTTCTGGCCGTTGTTGTCCCAGCCTGGGTTGAAGCACAGCATGTTCTTCTCGAACATGCCCTGGAACAGCCCGATCACGGTGTCGCCGTTCTTCAGGATCATCCAGCCGTGCTTCGACTGGTCGTGGAAGGCGGTGAAGCCCAACGCTTCGTAGAAGGCGCGCGAGGCCGCGAGGTCCTTGACGGCCAGGCTGACGGAAAAATTTCCGAGGTTCATGGGAGCTCCTAGCGCCGCGCTAGGCGGCACCAAGCGCCGGTGGCAGGAACTGGCTCGGGATCACGGCAGGGCCCCACCGGCAGGGACCTTGGGCCACTGTAGCAGTGGCCCGTGGCCTGCCGGCGAGCGCCGGGGACGTTACGGTGCCGCGGGCGTCAGCTTCAGCAGCCAGCCGTCGCCCTTGGTGCCGCCGTCCTCGAGCAGCCAGAGCGCGCCGTCCGGGCCCTGCTCCACTTCGCGGATGCGGCGCTGCATCGGGTATCGCTCCACTTCGCGAGCCGCCTCGCCGTCGAAGGCCACGCGCACCAGGGCCTGCGACGACAGGCCGCCGATGAAGCCATTGCCCTTCCAGGCCGGGAACAGGTCGCCGCTGTAAATCACGAAGCCGGCTGGCGAGATCACCGGCGTCCAGGTGACCAACGGCGCGGCGAACTCGGGGCGGGTGTCGTGGTCGGGGATCGGGCGACCGTCGTAGTGGTCGCCGTTGGACACGATCGGGTAGCCGTAGTTGAGCCCCTTGCCGATGCGGTTGAGCTCATCGCCGTCCTTGGGGCCCATCTCGTGCGCCCACAGCTGGCCGTCGGCGTCAAAGGCGATGCCCAGGATATTGCGATGGCCCAGCGACCAGACCTGCGCGCCCACGTCATCGCGCTCGGCGAACGGATTGTCGGCCGGCACGCTGCCGTCGTCGTTCAGGCGCAGCAGCTTGCCCAGGTTGCCGGTCATGTCCTGGGCGGGGTCGAACTTCTGGCGCTCGCTGGAGCTGATCCAGAGCTTGCCGTCGCCATCGAAGGCGATGCGGTGGCCGAAGTGGCCGTCGCCCTGCTGCTTGGGCGACTGCACCCAGATCGTTTCCACGTCGGTGAGTGCGCCGCCGCCCTGATCGTCGAGCGCCAGCTTGCCGCGCGCGACCACGGCGCCGGTGTTGTCGTCCTCGCCTGCTTCGACATAGCTGATGTAGACCATGCCGTTGCTGGCGAATTGCGGATGCAGCACCACGTCGCCGAAGCCGCCCTGGCCGCGATGCACCACCGCCGGCACGCCGGTGACCTCGCCCGCCTCGCCGCTGGCCGGGTCGAACAGGCGCAAGGCGCCGGACTTCTCGGTCACCAGCAGGCGCCCGTCCGGCAGGAAGGTCATGGCCCACGGCGCATCGAACTGCATGACTTCGGCGGTCTCGAAGCCGCTGGCGCTGGCCAGGGCCGGCGGCGCATCCGCGGCGGCGGGCGTCGCCACGGCGGGCGCCACCTCGGCCTGGCCGGCATCGCTGGTGTTTCCGCAGCCCACCAGCAGCGCGATGGATGCGGCCAGGATCCAGGAATTCCGATGCTTCTTCATGATGCTGCTCCTCTTGGTTCGACCCGCGTCGGGCCAGCGGCCAAGGTAGACCAGCGTCAGGAAGGGCGAAGTGAAAATGGCGTCAACCGTGCGCGTCGAACCGCAACGCGCGACGGGGTCAGGCGGATGCCGCCGTCATCTCGGCGGCCAGCGCCGCATCGAGCTCACCGGCGCGAATCACGGCCGGATGCGCGGCTACTCGCGCCATGTAGGCAGTGATGACGGGCAGCTTGGGCACGATGCCGAAGCCCGTGGTCCAGGTGAGCGCGGTGCCCCAGAGCAGGTCGGCGGCGGTCAGCGTGTCGCCCAGCAGGTAGTCGCCGCGCGAGAGCTGGTTCACCAATACCTGGATCACGGTGTCGTAGTCGCGGTAGGGCGCCGCGCTCGGCTCCAGCGGCTCACGCTTGTAGGCGTGGTCGAGCAGCGCGGGCTCGAAGCAGGCCGCGTAGAACGCCAGCCAGCGCAGGTAAGGTCCGCGCAGCGGGTGGTCGAAGGCAGGCGCCAGCCCGGCGGCGGGAAAACGATCGGCGAGGTAGATCGTGATGGCGACCTGCTCGGTGACCACCGCGTCGCCGTGCACCAGCGTCGGCAGCTTGCCCAGCGGATTGATGGCGAGGAATTCCGGCGTGCGGGTCTGGCCTGCCGCGAAGTCCAGCGGCGTCACCGCGTAGTCGGCGCCCACCGCCTCGAGCAGGACGCGTGCACTGGCGGAGCGGGATTTCGGGTTGTGGTAGAGCGTAAGCGTGGTCATGGCGGATCCTCGATAAGCGGCAAGTGCAGGAAAGCTAGCCCGTATTGCGGACATTTATTGTCCTCGATAGTCTCGCCGCATGCTTTCAACCTCCGCCCGCCTGCTCCGCCTGGCCAGCCTGCTGCAATCGCGGCGGCACTGGCCGGGCGCTGCGCTGGCCGAGGCACTGGGCGTGGAGGCCCGCACCCTGCGCCGCGACGTCGAGCGTCTGCGCGAACTCGGCTATCCGGTCGAAGCGTCCTCCGGCGTGGGCGGCGGCTACGCCCTGGGCCGCGGCGCCGCACTGCCGCCGCTGATGCTGGACGACGACGAAGCCGTGGCGCTGGCGATCGCGCTGCGCGCCGCCAGCGCCAGCGTCGGCGGCATCGAGGCGACTTCAATTCAGCTGATGGGCAAGCTCGACCAGCTGATGCCGCAGCGACTGCGGCGGCGCGCCACTGCCCTGCATGCGGTGACGCTGTCGCTGCGCACCGGCCCGCCGCTGGTGGACGCGGGCTTGCTCAGCGAACTGGCCACCGCCTGCCGCGACGGCCGCACGCTGCGCTTCGCCTATCGCAAGCACGCGGGCGACACCGCGGCCCGCCACCTGCAGCCGCAGCGAATGGCCAACTACGGCCGCCGCTGGTATCTGATTGCCTGGGCCCTTGAACGCGAAGACTGGCGCAGCTTTCGCATCGACCGCATCGAGGGCAGCATCCAGAAAGGCGCGTCTTTCCCGCCCCGCCCGGTGCCGCCGGACGTGGCCGCTCGCCTGGAACGCGGCATCGCCTACGCGCCCTTCGCTTGCCGTATCACACTTCGCCTGGAAGGCAGCGTGGACGAACTGCAGGCGGTGCTGCCGCTTTGGTGCGGCGTGGTTGAACCCGACACGGCCACGCACAGCCTGCTGCACATGGGCGCGGAGTCGCCGGAAGGCCTGCTGGCCCAGGTTCTGATGATCGGGCGCGAGGTGCAGCTGGTGGACGGCCACGCGGTGGCGCCGGAGATCGCGCAGGTGCTGGCGCGCATGTCTTGCGTCTTCGGCAACATACGCGCGGAGGCGGCGACGTGAGAGCGACCTTGGTCGCCGGCCTGGCCGGCCGCATGGCGCAGCGCAGCATGGGAATCGAGAAGTAATCGCAGCGGCCGGTCCCCCGCACCTGCTACGTTGCCCCGGTACACCTTGGGGAAACGTCCTATGACTTCCTGCCTGCGCGTCAGCCTTCCGCTCGCCCTGCTGTTGGCCAGCAGCCCTGCCCTCGCCGCCGACACCCCGGCCGACACGGCGCTCGAAGCCCGCATCACCGCCATGGGCAAGGTCGGCAGCGCGTCATCGCCCCAGTACTCGCCCGACGGCAAGCACATCGCCTTCATCACCACGCTCAGCGGCTCGCCTCAGGCCTGGGTGATCCCGGCGGGCGGCGGCTATCCACGGCAGGTCACCAGCTACGCCGATGCGGTGTCGGGACTGCGCTGGTCGCCCGACGGCAAGCTGGCCTACGCGGTGTCGCCGGGCGGCGGCTACAACGCGCAGCTCTACCTGACCGACGTGAACGGCACCGACGTGCGGCGCATCAACGAAGGCGACGCCAACACCTTCGCCGGCGACTTTGCGCCCGACGGCCGCTACCACTTCCGCAGCAACGCCCGCGACCCCGCCACCACTGACATCTGGATGTACGATCCGGCCACGGGCAAGGCAAGCATCGCCGTGGAGATGGACGGCCTGGGCCTCATGGCCGACCTGCTGGGCCAGCACGCCCTGGTGAACCGGCTGGTCACCCGCGGCGACAGCAACCTGTGGCTGGACGACCTGAGCACGGGCAGCCGCCTGCTGCTGACCCCGCACGAGGGCACCGCCGAGAGCTGGGGCGAGTTCGGAAAAGACAGCAGCACGGTCTACCTGGCGCACAACCTCGACCGTGACCGCAGCGCGCTGGGCCGCGTGGACATCGCCACCGGCGACCGCAGCTTCAAACACACCGAACTGGCCGCACGCGACGACGCCGAGCTCGATGCCTTCACCCTCAACGACGACAAGACGCAGGCGCTGCTGACCTGGAACGTGGCCGGCCGCAACGAGCTGGAGCTGATCGACCTGGCCACCGGCGAACGCCACGAACTGCCCGCCGCCCCGGCCGAACTGGTGAGCGGCGCCGACTATTCGCCCGACGGCACGCGCCTGGTGATGGCACTAAGTGGATCCGCCGCCCCCGCCGACCTGTGGCAGCTCGACCTGGCCACCGAGGAATACACCCGCCTCACCTTCAGCCCGCACCCGGGCGTGGACCTGACCACGCTGGTGAAGCCGCATCTGCGCACGTACCAAGCGCACGACGGCCTGGAACTCTCCGGCTGGCTGTACCTGCCCGCCGGCTTCAAGCAGCCCGGCCCCGTGGTGCTGAGCTTCCACGGCGGCCCCGAAGGCCAGGAGCGCCCCGCCTTCCGCGCCGACTACCAGGCCTTGCTGGCCAGCGGCATCGCCGTGTTCGCACCCAACATCCGCGGCAGCTCCGGCTTCGGCAAGGCTTTCATGAGCCTGGACAACCACGCCGGCCGCTTCGATGCCAACAAGGACATCAAGGCCACTGCCGACTTCCTGGTGAATGAAGGCATCGGCGCCAAGGGCCGCCTGGGCATCATGGGCGGCAGCTACGGCGGCTACGTGGTGATGGTGGCCGTGACCGACTACCCTGACACCTTCGCCGCCGGCGCCAACCTGTTCGGCATGGTGAACTTCGAGACCTTCTTCGCGCAGAGCACGCCGTGGATGGGCGCGATCAGCACCGGCGAGTATGGGGATCCGAAGACGCAGCTGCAGTTGCTGCGCGATCTGTCCCCGATCCACAAGCTGGATCGCGTGGTGACGCCGCTGTTGGTGATGCATGGGGCGAATGACACCAATGTGCCGGTTGTTGAAGCCGAGCAGGTGGTGGGTGTGCTGAAAAAGCGCGGAGTTGAGGTGGAGTACGTGCTGTTCCCCGACGAAGGGCATGGCTGGAGGAAGCAGCCGAACCGTGTGCATTCGACCTTGCAGCTGGCGAAGTTCTTCGGCGAGCATCTTTAGCTCACCAGCGGCAAACACTTACCCGGCGAAGCGCGTGCTTCGCCTGGCCTCGCGCCGGCCGGAAAGACACCGTGGAGGAGACGCCTCCCGGACTTTCCATCTATGCCACCTGGTGGCACACTTCCCCTGCCCCGCATTTTCGTTTCCTTGGCCTTCAAGCGATGGCAGCGCAGTGCGGGGATCCCTGACCGTGCGCTCGCCATCTCGGTCGCGGAAATGCGCGCCGACCTGATAGATGCCGACTTGGGCGGTGGCCTCGTCAAGAAGCGGATGGCAGTCGCCGGCGGCGGGAAACGAAGCGGCGCCCGCGCCATCATCGCAACGCGTCTTGGCGAACGATGGTTCTTCCTCTATGGCTTCATGAAGAACCAGCACACCAACATCGGCCACAGGGAATTGGCGTCACTGCGGGGCTGGGCTGCCGAACTGCTCGCCTTGACCAATCAAGCGCTGGACGCCGCGTGCAAGGCAGGAGAACTCCATGAAATCGACCAACAAGCCACGATCACGCACTAGGAGCCCCATCCTGGACGCGGTGCACGAAGGCGCCACGGGCCTGTATGAGTTGGGCTTCATCGACAAGCGCCGCATGGCCGAATTCGACGCCATGTGCCTGCCGCCGATCCCCCCGTACACCCGCACGCGCATCGTCGCCCTGCGCCGACGCCTGCAGCTCAGCCAGGCAGTGATGGCCAGCGTGCTTAATACCAGCGTGTCCACGGTGCGCAAGTGGGAGCAAGGCGACAAGCAGCCGAGTGGGCCGTCGTTGAAGCTGCTGGACCTGCTCGATCGAAAGGGATTGGAAGCTATGCTCTGAGGAGCTGAACTGACGGATCTGACCCCGGCGCTGGCAATACAGGCGCTGACCCGGCTCTGCTGCGCCGGCCACGTCGACGGGGCAAGCTATGCCATCCCCGCCTTGGAGAGACCCATGACCGACCCGTACAACTCAAGCCCAATCACGACCCGCGCACCGCTGCTCGATCGGACGATGGTCACTACGTCCCTAGAGCTGCCTGGACTCCGCATCGTTCGCAGTCTCGGCGTCGTTCGCGGAATCGTTGTGCGCTCACGCTCAATCGTTGGCAACTTTATCGGCGGCATACAGACACTGTTCGGCGGCAACATCACCATTTACACGCAACTGTGTGAGCAGGCGCGCCTGGAAACCTATAACGACATGGTGGCGGACGCGCGCAAGCTCGGTGCCAACGCTATCATCGGCATGCGCTACGACGCCACCGAATTGATGACGGGGCTGACGGAGGTGCTGTGCTACGGGACGGCAGTGGTAGTAGAGACGAAACCGTCCTCGACTTGATCAGGCGAGACACGATTTACGTGATCACGCGCGACCGATTTTTTAGTTGGATGCAGGATTGATCCTTTCGACATCAATCTTGTACTGCTTTATCGCGCGGGCTACATCCTTGCCATTCATCTTTCCTTCCGCCGCCAGCGCCGCAATCGCGGCATGCGCGATGTAGTAGCGGTCGACCTCGAAGAAGCGACGCAGGTTGGCGCGGGTGTCGGAGCGGCCGAAGCCGTCGGTGCCCAGCACGGTGTAGTGCATCGGCACGAAGGCGCGGATCTGGTCCGCGAACGCCCGCACATAGTCGGTCGCGGCAATCGCCGGGCCCTGCTGCCCTTCCAGGCAAGCGGTGACGTAGGCCTTCTGCGGCTTTTTGGCTTCCGGATGGAAGCGATTGAACCGCTCCGCCTCGAACCCATCCCGGCGCAGCTCGGTAAAGCTCGGGCAGCTCCAGATATCGGCTGACACGCCGAAGTCCTTGTCCAGAAGCTCCGCCGCGGCGATGGCTTCGCGCAGGATGGTGCCGCTGCCGAGCAGCTGCACGCGCAGCTCGCCTTTCTTGGGCTTGCCGGCGTCCTTGAGCAGGTACATGCCCTTGAGGATGCCTTCGGCCGCGCCTTCGGGCATATCCGGGTGCGCGTAGTTCTCGTTCATCAGGGTCAGGTAGTAGTACTCGTCCACCTGGTCTTCCAGCATGCGCTTCATGCCGTGCTGCAGGATCACCGCCACTTCGAAGCCGAAGGTGGGGTCATATGCTTTGCAGTTCGGAATCGCGCCGGCCAGCAAATGGCTGTGGCCGTCTTCGTGCTGCAGGCCTTCGCCGTTGAGCGTGGTGCGGCCGGCGGTGGCGCCGAGCAGGAAGCCGCGCGAGCGCATGTCGGCCGCCTGCCAGGCGCTGTCGCCGATGCGCTGGAAGCCGAACATCGAGTAGTAGATGTAGAACGGCAGCATCGGCTGGTCGGACGAGGAGTAACTGGTCGCCGCCGCCATCCACGAGCTGAAGGCGCCCGCTTCGGTGATGCCCTCTTCCAGCACCTGGCCGGTCTTGTCTTCGCGGTAGTACATCAGCTGGTCGGCGTCGACGGGCTTGTACTTCTGACCGTCGCGGGCGTAGATGCCGATCTGGCGGAACAGGCCTTCCATGCCGAAGGTGCGTGCCTCGTCGGCAACAATGGGCACCACCAGCGGGCCCACCTGCTTGTCGCGCAGCACGATGTTCAGGCACTGCACGAAGCTCATGGTGGTGGAGTTCTCGCGCTCGCCGCTGCTCTTGAGCAGGCGCTCGAACACTTCGAGCTTGGGCGCGGTGAGTTCCTTGCTGGTCTTGGCGCGGCGCTGGGGCAGGTAGCCGCCCAGCTTCTCGCGGCGTGACTTGAGGTACTCCACTTCGGGGCTCTTCTCGCCCGGGTGGTAGAAGGGCACGTCGAGCAGCTTGTCGTCGGCCACCGGAATCTGGAAGCGGTCGCGGAAGGCGCGCACGGCGCTGTCATCGAGCTTCTTGGTCTGGTGCGTCGGGTTCAGCGACTCACCCCAGCTGCCCATGCCGTAACCCTTCACGGTCTTGGCCAGGATGACGGTGGGCTGGCCCTTGTGGTGCACGGCCGCGTGGTAGGCGGCGTACACCTTGTGCGGGTCGTGGCCGCCGCGGTTGAGGCGGGTGATGTCCTGGTCGCTGAGGTTGCTGACCAGGTTCTTGGTGATGTCGTACTTGCCGAAGAAATTCTCGCGCGTGTAGGCGCCGCCGAAGGCCTTGCAGTTCTGGTACTCGCCGTCTACGGTTTCCATCATCAGCTTGCGCAGGCTGCCGTCGGTGTCACGCGCCAGCAGCGGATCCCAGTAGCTGCCCCAGACCAGCTTGAGCACGTTCCAGCCGGCGCCGCGGAAGCTGCCCTCCAGTTCCTGGATGATCTTGCCGTTGCCGCGCACCGGGCCGTCCAGGCGCTGCAGGTTACAGTTGATGACGAAGACCAGGTTGTCCAGGCCCTCGCGGCCGGCCACGCCGATCGCGCCCAGGCTCTCGGGCTCGTCCGTCTCGCCGTCGCCCAGGAAGCACCAGACCTTGCGGTCGGAAGGTTCGATCAGGCCGCGGTGTTCGAGATACTTCAGGAAGCGCGCCTGGTAGATGGCGCTGATCGGGCCCAGGCCCATGCTAACCGTGGGGGTCTGCCAGTAATCCGGCATCAGCCAGGGATGCGGATACGAGCTGATGCCCTTGCCGTCCACTTCCATGCGGAAGTGGTTGAGCTGGTCTTCGCTGATGCGGCCTTCCAGGAAGCTGCGGGCGTAGATGCCCGGCGAGCTGTGGCCCTGGATGTAGAGGATGTCGCCCGGATGATTCTCCGACGGCGCGCGCCAGAAGTGGTTGAAGCCCACGTCATACAGCGTGGCGCCCGAGGCGAACGAGGCGATGTGGCCGCCCAGGTCACCGGGCTTGCGGTTGGCCTTGACCACCATCGCCATCGCGTTCCAGCGAATGATGCTGCGGATGCGCCATTCCAGCGCGGCGTCGCCGTCGCTCTTGGCTTCCAGGTGCGCGGGGATGGTGTTGATGTATTGGGTGGTGGGATTGAAGGGCAGCTGGCCACCGGTGCGCCGGGTCAGTTCCACCATGCGCTCGAGCAGGTGGTGGGCGCGCTCAGGGCCATCCACGTCCATCACCGCCTTGAGCGATTCCATCCACTCGCGGGTTTCGGTCGGGTCGAGGTCGTTTTCCAGTACGTCGTTCAGCCAATTCATCGCGTCTTCCTGTGGCCGGCGATCGGGCGCGGCCTATGGGTTCAGAGTCAGTACCCGGAGTTTAGCCCAGGCCGGCTTCCCGACGCCCCCGTATGCACCTGCCCGCCTCGCCCCGGCCGGGGCCGGTGCGGGCCTGCATGGCGGAGAGCCAGGCGCTAGCGCGCCACCCACAGCGACCCGTAGACCAGCAGCGAGCCGACCACGTAGATCATCTCCACCAGCCGCTTGCGGGCGGGCTTGTCGCGCGAGCGCGTGATGTCGAGCAGCATCTGCCGCAGCAGGAAGGTGTAGAGGATGTAGTAGATGAAGGGCGTGACGTGCACCGCCGCCGGGTAGTCGGACAGTTCCTTGCCGAACCAGGACAGGATCGTTTCGATCTCCACCCAGATGCCCAGTAAACCGAGCCCGGCGTTGATGAACATCCACTTCACCTCGTCCCGGCCGAAGATGGCGAAGTAGAACAAGACGTAGACAAGGATGGCGATGCCGCCGTGCATGTACAGGAAGGCCAGGTCGACGTTGTTCGCGACATAGGCCATGAAAAAGCCGGACAGGCCGAACATCCCCATGTGCAGCAGGAAGAACGGATAGATGAACAATAGCGGCGCCGGCTGACCCTTTCGGATGAGCTTGCCGTTCACGGTGATGTCGCTTTGCAGTTTCATGGTCACGCCCCCTGGCGGGAAAGATCGCCGGGAACCCGGGCGATGGCAAGCACCGGCTCAGCCACGGCGACCAAACCAGCGGCGCGGCAGCAGCAGTTTGAGTGAGCGCTCGAAGGCCTTGCGACGCAGGCCCGGAAAGCACAGGCCGGCCCAGAGTGGACCGAGCCAGCGGCGGCGATCGGACTCAAGCAGTGCCTCGCGCATGTCCGCCTCCAGCCGATACATGCGGGCGAGGCCGCGGCCCTGTTCACGACGCGTCAGCGGCAGGTCCGGGCGGGCATCAATGCAGCGGTCCTGGTCATCGGCGATTTCCCGATACATCTGAGCCACGCGCTGCTGGCGCCGGGTCCAGGTGTCTACGTCGGCCCCGCTGCGGTCGAAGACCCAGCTGCCCAGATTGTCGTCATGGCGACGGTAGCCCAGCAGCGGCTCCGGCAGGCAGTGGCATTCGCCCAACAGCACCGCGCGCAGCTGCAGCGCGTTGTCCTCCACCCGCCCCTGCAGCGGGGGCATGGCGGTGAACACCTCGCGCCGCACCGCCATGGAAGCGCCCAGCACGGTCAGCAGATGGCCGGCACGGCGCAGGTCGCGCTGGGTCAGCACCGGCTTCTGGCCGCGATTGCGCGGCTTGATGATTTCGCCGCGGGAATTGATGTCGTTGACCGTGGAGCCGACGATCATGGCCTGGGGATGCCGCTGCAGGTGCGCGACCAGTCGCTCCACCCGATGCGGGTAGGCCACGTCGTCGCCGGCCAGAAAAACCAGAATGCCGGTGCGCGCCAGCGGCGCCAGTTCGGTCAGGTGGGCGCACAGGCCCAGGTTCTGGCGGGTGCTGCGCACCTGCAGGCGATGCGGTCCGCGGTAGTCCCGGACGCGGTCGGCGATGCGCTGGAGCGAGGCGTCGCCGGAGCTGTCGTCGGAAACGATGATCTCGCAGGGAACGGTCTGGGCCAGGGCGGAATCGAGCGCCTCAACCAGAGTGTCCTGCATCCGGTAGGCGACCAGCAGGATGGTCGCCACCGGCGCCGTTTCCTCCGCCACGCCGGCCCCGGACAGCGAAGACTGTCGCGGGACGGTGAGCGTGCTCACCTCAGCCCCGCGCGGCCCGGATCTGGGCATCCACGGCGGCGATGGCCGTCATGTTGACCACCCGCCGCACGGTCGCCGAGGGCGTGAGCACGTGCGCGGCGCTGGCCAGGCCCATCAGGATCGGGCCGATGCCGACGCCGTCGGTGACGCTGCGCACCAGGTTGTAGCTGGCGTTGGCGGCATCGAGATTGGCGAAGGCCAGCAGGTTGGCGCGACCCGAGAGCTGCGATTGCGGGAAGATGCGCTGACGCGCTTCTTCGTTCAGCGCGATGTCGGCGTGCATCTCGCCCTCGACCTCGAGCTTGGGCGCGCGCCCGCGCAGGATGGTGAGCGCGTCGCGCATCTTCTGCGCCGAGGCGCTTTCGCTGGAGCCGAAGTTGCTGTGGCTGACCAGCGCCGCCTTGGGCGTGATGCCGAACAGCTTGAGGCGGAATGCGGCCTGCACCAGCGACTCCGCCACTTCGGCGGCGCTGGGGTCGACGTTGACATGGGTGTCGGTGAAGAAGAACACGCCCTTGTCGTTGAGCACTGCACTGAGCGCGGACACGCCGCGGGTTTCGCTTTCCACGCCGAGGATTTCGCGCACGTACTTGAGCTTGCGCACGAAGCGGCCGACCAGGCCGCACAGCAGCGCGTCCGCTTCGCCGCGGCGCACCATCAGCGCCGCGATCACCACGTCGCGCGAGCGCACGATGGCCTTGGCGGCCGAGGGCGTGATGCCCTTGCGCTGCATGATCTGGTGGTAGAGCTGCCAGTAGTCGTTGAAGCGCGGGTCGTCGCCGATATTGGTCACGTCCACGTCAACGCCGATGCGCAGGCGCAGGCCCAGTCGCTCGATGCGGCGCTCAATCACCGCCGGGCGGCCAACCAGGATCGGCCGGGCCAGGCCTTCGTCCACCACGGTCTGCACGGCGCGCAGCACGGTCTCTTCTTCGCCCTCGGCGTAGACCACGCGCTTAACGTCGATGCGGGCACGGTCGAACACCGGCTTCATCAGCAGGCCGGTGCGGAACACCCAGCTGCTGAGGCGGTCGCGGTAGGCCTCGATGTCGTCGATCGGACGGGTGGCGACGCCGGAGTCCATGGCGGCCTGTGCGACGGCCGGCGCCAGCGACACCAGCAGGCGCGGGTCGAAGGGACGCGGGATCAGGTATTCCGGGCCGAAGGAGGGGGTTTCGCCGGCGTAGGCAGCGCCCAGGTCGGTGGCTTCGCGGCGGGCGAGGTCGGCGATCGCGCGCACGCAGGCCAGCTTCATTTCCTCGTTGATCGTGGTGGCGCCCACGTCCAGCGCGCCGCGGAAGATGTAGGGGAAGCAAAGCGCGTTGTTGACCTGGTTGGGATGGTCGCTGCGGCCGGTGGCGATGATGGCGTCGGGCCGCGCCTGGCGGGCCAGCGCGGGATCGATCTCGGGCGTGGGGTTGGCCAGGGCGAAGATCACCGGGCGGTCCGCCATCTGCCTGACCATGTCCGGGGTCAGCACGTTGCCGGCCGAGACGCCGACGAACACATCGGCGCCGACGATGATGTCGGCCAGCGTGCGTGCCGGGGTGTCGCGGGCGTAGCGGATGATGCCGTGGTTGGCGCCGCCCGGCGCCAGGTCGGCGCGGCCGGCGTGCAGCACGCCGTCGCGGTCGGTGACCAGGATGTTGTGCGGCTGCATGCCCAGCGCCACCAGCATGTCCAGGCAGGCGATGCCGGCCGCGCCAGCGCCGCTCACGGCCAGCTTCACCTGGGCGATGTCCTTGCCGACCACGTGCAGTGCGTTCAGCACTGCGGCGCCGACGATGATCGCGGTGCCGTGCTGGTCGTCGTGGAAGACGGGGATCTTCAGCCGCTCGCGCAGCTTGCGCTCGACCACGAAGCATTCCGGCGCCTTGATGTCCTCGAGGTTGATGCCGCCGAAGGTCGGCTCGAGGCTGGCGATGATCTCGACCAGCTTGTCGGGATCGTTCTCGGCGATCTCCAGGTCGAAGACGTCGATGCCGGCGAACTTCTGGAACAGCACGCCCTTGCCTTCCATCACCGGCTTGCCCGCCAGCGGGCCGATGTTGCCCAGGCCCAGCACCGCCGTGCCGTTGGTGATCACGCCGACCAGATTGCCGCGCGCGGTGAGCGCGCTGGCTTCACCCGGGTCGGCGACGATCGCTTCGCAGGCCGCCGCCACGCCCGGCGAATAGGCCAGGGCCAGGTCGCGCTGGGTGATCATGGCCTTGGTGGACGTGACCTTGATCTTTCCCGCCGGCGCCTGCCGGTGGTAGTCGAGGGCGGCTTGCTTGAAGTCTTCTTGTTCGGACATGGGCGGGAAGTGTCTCGTGCCGCGCGCGGACGCCGGCGAACTGGGCCTTCGATTGTAGCGGCCCACCGGCAAGGCTGCCGACGCGTCCGTATGGCCGCGGCTGGCGATGCCCGGCCCGGGCGGCCAGAATGCGGCTTTCCCGCCCGGCCCGACCATGCCCCCAGCCCCCAACGCCACCCCGCGCCTGCGCGCCCTGCCGCTACTGCTGCTGTTGGTCGCGCTGCAGTGGCTGCTGGTGGCCAACCCCGGCTACTTCAGCCACGACGAACTGCAGTGGGGCGCCCACGCCAACGTCGCGCACTGGCGCGACCTGCCCTGGGTGTCGTGGACCGACGTTGGCACCTTCCAGTGGCGTCCGCTCACCTTCAACCTGTGGTTGCTGCTGTCGCACCTGAGCTTCGACTGGCCGCAGGCCATGCACCTGGCCTGGGTGCTGATGGGCAGCGCGGTGGCGCTGGCGCTGGGCGGCCTGCTGCTGCGGCTCGGGGCCTCGACGACCGTGGCGCGCACGGCCACGGGCTTGTTCGTGCTGGGCCCCTATGCGGCCTATGTGCACGGCTGGGTCGGCACGCTGGCCGACCTGCTGTGGGTGGGGTTGGCCGTGGCGCTGGCGCATGCGCTGCTGACGCTGCGGGCGCGCGCCGCGACGCCGTTGCTGACCGCCGCGGTGGCGTTCGGATTGACGGCGCTGGCGCTGCTGGCGAAAGAGGCGGCGCTGGCGATCCCGGCGCTGTTGGCCTGGGTGTGGTGGCTGGGTCGCCATGGTCCGGTGCGGCTGGCGGCCGTGGTCGGCAGCGGGCTGGCGGCGGTGGTTTATCTGGCGCTGCGGCTGGACACGCTGATGACGCCGGCCGAGGCCACGACCTACGCGGTATCGCCGTTGTCCGCGCCGCGCAACTGGGCGACCTATTGGCTGTTCCCGCTGCGGCCAACGGCGTTCGAGGCCAGCGCGACCTGGTACGCGTCGGCACGGCACCTGGTACTCAGCGCCGGCCTCATGCTTGCCCTGGTCGCGCTGATTGCGCGGCGCGCGCCGCGGCGGGCGCTGGCCCTGCTGGTTGGCGCCAGCCTGGCGCTGGCGCCCGCGCTGGCGCTGGGCTTTGCCGCCAACCAGTACGGCTACGGGTTCTGGGCCTGGGTCGTGGCCTGCCTGGCGCTGGCCTGGCCCGCGCTGGGTCGCGGCGGCCGGCTGTTGCTGCTGTTGCTGGCGCTGGTGTCGAGCTGGCACGGCATCAATGTGCAGCGCGAAATGCAGGGGGTGGGCGAGCGCCAGGCGGTGTTCCAGCCGGCGCTGGTGGCCGCCCTGGCCGGCCATGCCGGCGAGCTTCGACTGTTGACCCCCGATCGCGACGAGTGGATCTACCTGCGCCTGAGCCATGAGGTGCCCGCCTGGCGCGGTCAGCCGATCGGCGACCGGGTGGTCTGGGTGAGCGAGGCGGCGCAGGCGGACTATCGGGTGGCGGACGACGGCAGCCTGCAGCGGCCGTGAAGCGTGCGCGTTGTCAGAGCCCCAGCACCAGGTCGTCGGCTTCCACCTGGTCGAGCCGGATCTTGTTGGCGAACAGCGAGAACGCCAGCATCCCGGCCAGTCCGTTCGCCCGCTGCATCCACGGCGGCACGTAAAGCGGTGCCGCCAGCGCGCCGGATTCGAAAGCGTTCTCCAGCGCGAACACGTCCTCTAGCGCCATCTTGCCGGCGAACAGCTGCCGCGCCTGGCCCAGCTTGCGGTGACGCAGGCACCAGCGGAAATAGGTGTGCACCGACAACAGGCCGCGCAGGTAAACGGTGTCCTTGGTGAAGGCCGCACCGCCGCCCAGCGGCACGCCGCGGAACACGCGCTGGCTGGAGGTGAAACTGTCGACCGCCGACTGCCCCGAGGCCAGGAAGAAGCGGAACACTTCGACGAAGTCGGCGCCGTGGATGGCCTTGTCAATGGCGAGGATGCGCAGGCTGATGCGCTTCATGCGCTCGATGTCCATCGAGCCCGAGATCAGCTCGGCAAAGGTGGCCAGGCCTTCCTGGGTCGCGGTGGTGCGCGGTGAACCGCGGGCCAGGGACTTCAGGTGCGGCTGCTCGCGGCCGTTGAGCCCGGTGAGCGTGTGCACGAAGGCTTCGTGCACCAGCAGCTGGTTGCGATCGTATTCGCTGAAGCCGGTGTTGGTGCGCAGCCGGATACGGGTGGAGCTGGCCGCGGCTTTGGCGATCAGGCCATCGTCGAGCTCGACCCGCACCTTGTGCTCGGTAAAAAAAGCATCCACCGCCGCCTGTAGTTCGGCCTGCACGGTTTCCGCCGGCAGTACGTAGTCCGGCTCGACTTCGCGCAGCTCCTGGTCGAGTTGGTCGGCCAGCCCCACGAAGTGAGTGGCCGCCTCGATGTGGGTAGGGCCGTCGCCGGGCAGCAAGTCCACCGGGCGCCCGAACAGCCGCGCCGAATACGCCGTGACCCGGTGCGAGCCGACGGCATCAAGCAGGCGCGTGGTGATGCGCCAGCTTTCGCTGGTCAGCTGCAGGTAGCGCCCCAGCGGATCGTCGGCATCGGCAAGGTCGTGGACCTTGTCCAGCTCTTCGCGCACCGCGGCATAGTCGCCGCGCGGATATTCCGGCTGGGGCATGTGGATGCGGCCGATCTTCCAGGCGCCCAGGAACTCGCCCTGGATACGCGCCGGCCAGCTGACCGACTCCAGCAGGCGGATACCGCGCACCGCCGCCACCAGACGCGCATCCAGCGCGGCATGGTGCTCGAGCGATCGCGCGGCGGCGTTCATCGGCGGCCGAGCTTGTCCTTGGTGCGGCGGTGCTTGGCCTTGAGCGCCAGCGCCTCTTCGGCCCGGCGCGCGGCCTGGGTGACGGCGGCGGCCTCGGCCTCATCGCGCAGCTTGACGTAGTTGAGATAGCGCGCTTCGTCGAGCGTGCCGTCCTCGATCGCGGCCCGCACCGCGCAGCCGGGCTCGTTGCCGTGCACGCAGTCGCGGAAGCGGCAGCCGGCGCTCAGGGCTTCGATGTCTTCGAAGGCGTCAACGATGTCCTCGTCGCCGCTGAGCTTCACTTCGCGCATGCCGGGCGTGTCGATCAGGCAGCCGCCCTGCGGCAGCGGCGTCAGCACCCGGAAGGTGGTGGTGTGGCGGCCGCGCGAGTCGTTGCCGCGCACGGTGTTGGTTTTCATCTTGTCGCGGCCCAGCAGCGTATTGGTGAGCGTGGACTTGCCCGCGCCGGAACTGCCGACCAGCACCACGGTGTGGCCCGGCCCCAGGTAGGGATGCAGCACCGCGACGCTGGCGGCGTCGCGGGCGTTGATGGCGTGGATGGGCACGCCCGACTCCTCAACCTCCATCAACAGATCAATGCAGTCCTCGACGATGTCGCACTCGTCGGCCTTGGTCAGCACCAGCACCGGGTCGGCGCCGCTGGCGCGGATCACGACCAGGTAGCGTTCGATCCGCCGCGGGTTGAAGTCCTGGTCCAGGCCGACCACCACCAGCACGTGGTCGACGTTCGCGGCGATCAGCTGTTGGCGGTGGTGTTCGCCGGCGGCGCCCCGCTTGAGCAGGGCATGGCGCGGCAGCAGGGCCAGGATGTTCTTGCCGGCCTCGTCCAGGGTGACCCAGTCGCCGACCGCGGCACGCTGCTCGGGCGGGCAGCGCGGCCGGGTCCAGGGCAAAGGCGGCTGCACCTTGAGCACCTCGTCGGCGCGGGTCGCCACGTCGTAGGCGCTGCGGTGCTGGCCGACCACGCGGGCCAGGCGGGTGCCGGGGGCGGCGGCGAGTGCCTCGCGGCGGGCGTCGTCATCGGGCCAGCCGATGGGGCGCAGGAGGTCGAGAGCTTCGGGGGTGGGCTGCATTGGCCGCGATGATAGCGCCAACGCGAACACACGCCGATCACTTGCCCGCGGCCATCCTGCGGACATGGAACGTTTTCGTATAGCCGTACTTGTCCTTGCCGCCCTGGGTTTCCTGGGGTTCGGCCTCGCCATCGTGGCCGCCCCGGAGGCGGTGTTGGCGACGGTCGGCATCAGCGGCACCACGGCTGGCCTGGTGGAACTGCGCGCCTTCTACGGCGGGCTGGAGCTGGGTCTGGGAGCGTTCCTGCTTATTTGCGCGGCCAAGCCGAGCTGGCGCGCGCCGGGCCTGCTTTCGGTGGCCCTGATCAACGGCGGCATCGCCCTCGCCCGCCTGCTGGGCATCGCCCTGAGCGGGGAATTCACCGGCTTCTTTGCCGGCGCCCTGGTCTGGGAAGTGGGCTTCACCCTGGCGGCGGTGATCGCCCTGCGCAAACAGTCCGGCTGAAAGCACCTCGCTATTCGGCTAACCTCGGCCCAGCACCCCGGTCCGAGTCCCCTGCAGCATGCCCCACACGCCCCTGCCGACCCGCGAAAGCCTGCGCGAGGTCCGTTATGACATCCGCGGCGAACTGTCCCGCCGCGCCCGCGAACTCGAGGGCCAGGGCCGCCAGCTGATCCGCCTGAACATCGGCAACCCCGGCGCCTTCGGTTTCCAGGCCCCTGCCCACCTGCAGGCGGCGCTGGTCGGCCACGTTGACCAGTCCGACCCCTACACGCACCAGCAGGGCCTGCCCTTGGCCCGCGAAGCCGTGGCGGAACTGCACCGCCAGCGCGGCACCCCGCAGGCCAGCGCCGACCGGGTTTTCATCGGCAACGGGGTCAGTGAGCTGATCGATATCTCGCTGCGCGCCCTGCTAAATCCGGGCGACGAAGTGCTGCTGCCGGCGCCCGACTACCCGCTGTGGAGCGCCGCCACCATCCTCAACCAGGGCCGGCCGGTGTACTACCGCTGCGCGCCCGGAAACGATTTCCTGCCCGACCCGGATGAAATCGAAAAACTGGTGACGCCGCGCACCCGCGCCCTGGTCGTGATCAATCCGAACAATCCGACCGGCGCCAGCTACCCGCGCGAGCTGCTCGAGAAGCTCGTCGCGATTGCCGCGCGGCACCGGCTGCTGCTGCTGGCGGACGAGATTTACGACGGCATCCTCTACGACGAGGCCCGCTTCACGCCCTTGGCGCCGCTGGCCGGCGACGTGCCCTGCCTGAGCTACGGCGGCCTGTCGAAAGTGTGGCGCGCCTGCGGTTGGCGCGTCGGTTGGGCGGTGCTGTCGGGCCACCCGGCGACGGTGGCTGACTACCACCAGGCCATGGACCTGCTCAGCGCCCTGCGCCTGTGCGCCAACGTGCCGGCGCAGTTCGCGGTGCCGGCGGCGCTGCAGGGCCCGGACACCATCCTGGCGCTGACGCGTCCGGGCGGTCGCCTGCACGAGTCACGGCGAGCGGTGATCGAATGCTGCGCCGCCAGCGAACACCTGTCCGTGGTGGCACCGGCCGGCGCGCTGTATGCGTTTCCGCAGGTGGTCGGCGAAGCCGCGATCGATTTCGACGACCAGGCCTTCGCCCTGGAGCTGCTGGAAACCGAAGACGTTCTGGTGGTGCCCGGCAGCGGCTTCAATGTGCCCGATTCCCGCCATTTCCGGGTCACCCTGCTGCCCGAGGCCGGGCTGATGCGGGAGGTGTTCGCGCGCATCGACCGGGCGCTGGGCCGACATGCGGCTCGCGTGCGGCGCGTGGCCTGAGCTTCGATGACCGGGACCATGCGCTACCTGGCGCTGGGCGATTCCTACACGATCGGCGAGTCGGTGCCCGAGGCCGGCCGCTGGCCACAGCAACTGGCCCTTGCCCTGCGGGCGCGGGACATCGCGCTGGACGATCCGCGCATCATCGCCGCCACGGGCTGGAGCACCGACGAACTGTCGGCGGCGATGGATGCGGCTGAGCCGCTGGGCCAGTACGACTTCGTGTCGCTGCTGATTGGCGTCAACAACCAGTACCGGGGCTGGAACCTCGGCGAATACCGGCTTGAGTTCGCTGGCCTGCTGGAGCGCGCGATCGCTTTGGCGGGCGATCGCCCCGGCCGCGTGCTGGCGCTGTCCATCCCGGACTGGGGCGTGACGCCCTTCGGACAGGCCAGTGGCCGCGATACCGACGAGATCGCCCGCCAGCTGGACGGCTTCAACGCCGCGGCGGCGGATGAGTGCGCAGCTCGTGGCGTGGGCTTCGTGGACATCAGCCCGGTCAGCCGTGTGCGTGGCGCGGAGCCCGGCATGGTCGCCGAGGACGGGCTGCATCCGTCCGCGGCCATGTACACCCGCTGGGCCGCGCTGGCGCTGCCGGCCGCGGCCCGGCGGCTGGCACCCGCCGCCGTGTGAGCGGGGCTTCAGGTGCCGTCGTCGGCCGGTGGAGTAAAATGGCGGTCTAATTCCCTGGAGTCGGCCATGTCCCTTTCGCCTGAAACCCGCGCGCGCATCGAATCGATCCTGGCCGCAAACCACGTCGTGCTCTTCATGAAGGGCGAGCCGCGCGCCCCGCAGTGCGGCTTCTCGGCCAAGGCCGTGGGCATCCTGGACGGGCTGCTGCCGGGCTTTGGCCACGTTGACGTGCTGGCCGACGCCGAGGTCCGCGAGGGCATCAAGGCCTACGGGCAGTGGCCAACCATCCCGCAGCTCTACGTCGGCGGCGAGCTGCTGGGCGGCAGCGACATCATCGAGCAGATGCTCAACAGCGGTGAACTGCATACCGCCCTGGGCCTGGCGGCCCCGGACCGCACGCCGCCGACGATCGAGATCAGCCCCGCCGCCGCCGAAGCCATCGGGCGCGCCATGGACGGTGCCGATGCCGACGCCGCGCTGCACCTGTCGGTGGACCCGCGCTTCAACGCCCGCTTCGAACTCAAGCCGGCCACCGGCCAGGAGATCGT
The DNA here is from genome assembly GCF_054781355.1 of Arenimonas alkanexedens. Lineage (NCBI taxonomy): Bacteria > Pseudomonadati > Pseudomonadota > Gammaproteobacteria > Lysobacterales > Lysobacteraceae > Arenimonas > Arenimonas alkanexedens. The sequence continues at coordinate 184,323 of NZ_BAAGUO010000001.1, read as the reverse complement.
GGCCGAGGCCGCCGGCCTGCGCCTGCACATGGACCTGGCCAGCGCCCCGCGCGCGAACGGCATCCGGATTGACTGGGTCGAGGACCCGCGCGGGGCGGGCCTGGCCGTGCACAACCCGAACGCGCCGCCGGCGGTGAAGTCCATGTCGGTGCAACAGCTGCACGACCACATCATCGCCGGCAGCGTGGACGTGGTGGACGTGCGACCGGCGCAGGCACGGGCCCTGGCGCCGTTCCCGCACCCGCATGAGGTGCTGGACGAGGACAGCCGCGAGCGCCTCGAGGCCCTGCCCACGGACCTGCCGCTGGCCTTTCTTTGCCACCACGGCCAGTCCAGCCGGCAGGCGGCCGAGTACTTCCGCGGCCTGGGCTTCCACGACCTTTACAACGTCGAGGGCGGCATTGACGCCTGGTCCGCCGAAATCGACCCGTCTGTACCGCGTTACTGAACCCGTTAGCAACTATGACATCAGGCCGTGGCGCACCTAGAGCAATTGCGTTAATTTAGCGCCATCTGCAGGCCAGCCCGGCCAATGAAGGTGTGCATCCGGGCCCGGCCTCGACCGAGGAGAGGATGGATGCGCAGCTGGATAGTGATGCCGATCGGTCTGGCCCTGGTCGCCTGCGGTGGCGGCGGCGAGGCCGGAAACGGAAGCCCGGGCGGGCTCGCGGCCGAGGCCTGCAAGGTCGCCGCGGAATCGAGGCTCGCCGGCAAACTCTACGAGTTGGACACGACCGCGCTGGGCGCGAGCATGCGTGATGCGCCCAACGGCGAGAAATTCCTCACCGCACCGATCGTGATCGAGCCGGGCCTGACCTCGGAAGTGAAGCAGATCGTCGAGTGCACGGTGCGCTTCAGCGACGCGAAGCCAGCACCGGACGTGGTGGGCTTCGTCTTCAACTGGTAACCGCACCTTCATGCAGGAGGGCCTTCAGGCCCGAAGCTTTTCGGTGAAGAGCTTCGGGCCTGAAGGCCCTCCTACAGGTATTTTATTCGTCGAAGCGCAGGTGCTTTACGGACTTGCCGTGGCGACGGATCAGGCGCAGCGCTTCGATGCCGATCTGGATGTGGCGCTCGACGAAATGCTCGGTGACCACACGGTCCGAGGCTTCGGTCTTCACGCCTTCCGGGATCATCGGCTGGTCTGACACCAGCAGCAGTGCGCCCGCCGGGATCGAGTTGGCGAAGCCGGCCGAGAAGATCGTCGCGGTCTCCATGTCGATGGCCATGCAGCGCAGCTTGCGCAGGTATTCCTTGAACGCTTCGTCGTGCTCCCACACGCGACGGTTGGTGGTGAACACCGTACCGGTCCAGTAGTCGTGCTCGAGATCGCGGATCATGGTGGAGACCGCGCGCTGCAGCGCGAACGCCGGCAGGGCCGGCACTTCCGGCGGCAAGTAGTCGTTGCTGGTGCCTTCGCCGCGGATCGCCGCGATCGGCAGCACCAGGTCGCCCAGCTGATTCTTTCGCTTGAGTCCGCCGCACTTGCCCAGGAACAGCACGGCCTTGGGACCGATGGCCGACAGCAGGTCCATCACGGTAGCGGCATTGGCGCTGCCCATGCCGAAGTTGATCATCGTGATGCCGTCGGCGGTGGCGCTGGGCATGGGTCGGTCGGCGCCGACGATGGGGGCGCCCGTGAGCCGTGCGAAGGTGTTGAGGTAGCCGCCGAAGTTGGTCAGCAGGATGTGCTCGCCGAAGTCGGCCAGCGGGACGCCGGTGTAGCGGGGCAGCCAGTTGCTGACGATTTCCTGTTTGTCTTTCACGTATTGATATCCTTTTTTGTTGTTTTTCTACGCATTGCGCGGCCATTCTGCCATGCAGGCCGTGAACCGTGACCGCTTGGACTTGGCAACCGCCCGGCGCTGCGGCTAGGGTTGCTGGATTACCGGGGAGACCACGATGTCCATACGATTGAAGGCCACGCTGCTGGCCGCCACCCTGCTCGCCTTGCCGGCGCTGTCGGCAGCGGCGGCGCAGCCCTACGCCAGCACCTACACGCCCGTTGCTTCGGGCCCGGTGCTGATCCGCAACGCAACCGTGCTGACTGGCGACGGCCAGCGGCTGGAGGGCGCCGACGTGCTGATGCGGGACGGCCGCATCGCCGCCGTAGGCCCCGGCCTGGACGCCACCGGTGCCACCGTCGTGGACGCCAGCGGCAAGTGGGTCACGCCCGGCATCATCGACGTGCATTCGCACCTGGGCGTGTACGCCAGCCCGGGCGCCGCCGCGCATTCGGACGGCAATGAAATGACGACGCCCGTGACCGCCCAGGTCTGGGCCGAGCACGCGGTGTGGCCGCAGGATCCCGGCTTCCCGGCGGCGCTGGCCGGCGGCGTGACCTCGCTGATGGTGCTGCCCGGCTCGGGCAACCTGATCGGCGGCCGCGGCGTGGTGCTCAAGAACGTCCCCGCCACCACCATGCAGGGCATGAAATTCCCCGGCGCGCCGCACAGCGTGAAGATGGCCTGCGGCGAGAATCCCAAGCGCTACTACGGCGGTCGCGGCCAGTCGCCGATGACCCGCATGGGCAACATGGCCGGCTACCGCGCCGCCTTCATCGAAGCCGCCAAATACCGCGCGGCCTGGGACAAGTACGAAGCGGCGAACGCCGAGACCGGTCGCGGCAAGTCCAGAGGCAACGGCGGCGAGATGCCGACCCAGGACCTGCGCCTGGAAACCCTGGCCGGCGTGCTCAGCGGCGACATCACCGTGCAGATCCACTGCTACCGCGCCGATGAAATGGCGCTGATGATGGACCTGGCGAAAGAGTTCGACTTCCGGATCTCGGCTTTCCATCACGGCGTCGAGGCTTACAAGCTGGCCGACGAGCTGGCCGAACAGGGCATCTGCGGCGCGCTCTGGGCCGACTGGTGGGGCTTCAAGATGGAGGCCTACGACGGCATCCAGGAGAACATCGCCCTGGTCGACCGCCCGAAGAACAGCTGCGCCGTGGTGCACTCGGATTCGTCCGAAGGCATCCAGCGCCTGAACCAGGAAGCCGCCAAGGTAATGGTGCGGGGCGAACGCATCGGCCTGAACCTGCCGCCCGAACACGCCATCCGCTGGCTCACCACCAACGCCGCGCGCGCCATCGGCGTGGCCGACCAGACCGGCCTGCTGGCCGCCGGCAAGATGGCCGACGTGGTGGTGTGGAACGGCAACCCCTTCAGCGTTTACGCCAAGGCCGAGCACGTCTATGTGGACGGCGCCCTGCTCTACGATCGCGCCGACCCCGCAAGGCAGCCGATCACCGACTTCACCCTGGGCCAGGAGGTGTCGCCGTGAAGCGCCTGCTCGTTTCCCTTGTTCTCGCCGTCGCGCTGCCCGCGGCCGCCCAGGACCTGCTGATCCGCGACGCCACCGTGCATACGGTCGGCGCCCGCGGCACGCTCAAGAACCACGACGTGCTGGTACAGGGCGGCGTGATCCGCCAGATCGGGTCGGGCCTGGTCGCGCCGGCCGGCGTCACCGTGGTCGAGGCCAAGGGCCGGCCGCTGACGCCGGGCCTGTTTGGTGGCCTCACCGGCCTGGGCATCGAAGAAGTGTCGGGCGAAGCCTCGACGGTGGACAACGGCCTGGCGCTTTCGGCGTCCGCCAATGCCCATGAACACACCTGGCGGCCCGAGTTCGACGTGGACGTGGCCTTCAATCCGCGCTCGGTTGCGATTGCCGTCAACCGCGTCGAGGGCATCACCTTCACCGTGCTCTCGCCCAGCAGCAACGCCGGCGGCAGCTTCGTCGCCGGCCAGGGCAGTGCCGTGGTGCTGGACGGCCGCTTCGACGCCGCCCTGCCCAACAGCCGCAGCCTGTTCGTCAACATCGGCGGCGGCGCGTCGCAGCTCTCGGGCGGCAGCCGCGCCGGCCAATGGATGCTGCTCGAGCAGGCGATCGCCGAAGCCCGCACGGGTTCCGAAGTTGGCGGTTTGCTTACCCGCGCCGGCCGAAGCTCGCTGGCGCGCTACCTGGCCGGTGGCCGGGTGGTGTTCCAGGTGGACCGCGCCGCCGACATCCGCCAGGTCCTGGCCTTCGCCAAGAAGCACGGCATCAAGCCGGTGATCGCCGGCGGCGCCGAGGCCTGGATGGTCGCGCCCGAGCTCAAGGCGGCAAACGTGCCGGTGCTGCTCGACGCGCTGGTCAACCTGCCGTCGAGCTTCGACGCCCTGGGTTCAACCCTGGACAACGCCGCACGCCTGCATCGCGCCGGCGTCAGCGTCGGCTTCTCGCAGTCCGGTGACGCTACCCACAACGCCCGCAAGGTGCGCCAGCTGGCCGGCGTCGCCGTCGCCAACGGCCTGCCCTGGGAAGCCGGCCTGGCCGGCCTGACCGCGGTGCCGGCGCAGGTGTTCGGCCTGTCGCCCCAGCGCGGCCGGATCGACGTCGGCCAGGTCGCCGACCTCGTGCTCTGGTCGGGTGATCCGCTGGAGGTGAATACGGTCGCCGAGCAGGTGTGGTTCGACGGCCGCGCCGCCAGCATGCGTTCGCGCCAGACCGAGCTGCGTGACCGTTATCTCAAGGCCCCGGGCCCGCTGCCGCGCGCCTACTCCGGCCGCTGATCGCAAGCGTTTCCCTACGCCCTCCCCGGGAGACCGGGGAGGGCGTAGTCTTTCTGGCGTCCGCCCGCGCAGCGCGCGGGGCCGGATCCACTCTCTGGGGAGACGCGTGATGCCTGAGGTCAATATCTGGGCGGTCCTGGCGGCCGCACTGTCGGGCTTCGTACTCGGCGGGCTGTGGTATTCCCCGTTGCTGTTCGGCAAGGCCTGGCAGCGCATGACCCGGCCCGCCGGGTCCAGGCCGGCGCTGCCGCGCGGCTAGTTCAGTTCGGCCCGAGGCTGCCTTCGGCGGCCACGACCATGTTGCGGCCCGAGTCCTTGGCCGTGTACATGGCCCGGTCGGCGCGATCGACCAAGGCGTCGAGCGGCTCGGCTTCACCCAGGTATTCGGCCACGCCGATGCTGACGGTGAGTTCCACCACTTCCTCGCCCACCACGCGGCATTGCTGCTGCACCGCCATGCGGATGCGTTCGCCAACGGCGATGGCGTTGACGCGACGCGCGCCGGGCAGCGCCACGGCAAACTCTTCGCCGCCCATGCGGCCCAGGACGTCGCCGCCGCGCAGCTCGGCCGCTACCGTGGCGGCCATCGCCTTGAGGCAGTCGTCGCCGACGTTGTGCCCCAGGCTGTCGTTGATCAGCTTGAACAGATCGATATCGAAGAACAGCACCGCCAAGGGGCGCGGGGGCTGCGATTCGCGCGCGTCCGATGCCAGTTGCTCGAGCCGGCCGCGCCAGGCGCCCCGGTTGAGCACGCCGGTGAGTGCATCGCGCTCAGAACTTTGCTGCACCCGATGGGCTTCGGCCCGGGCATGGTCGCGCTCTTCCAGCAGGCGGCGCATGCGGCCCAGCAGTTCGCGCACCAGCAGCAGCCCCCAGGCGACCACCGGCAGCGCCAGCGCCAGGCCCAGCAGCGGCCACCGCCCCGCGAGCCAGGCGCCAAGCACCAGCAGCAGCAGGCTGACGCTGGCGAAGGGCAGCCAGGCTGAGCGCGGCACCATGCGTTCGCTCAACACCCGCCAGGCCAAGGCCAGGGCGGCCGCCAGGGCCAGGGCAAAACCAAGTGCAAACCACAGCGCCGTCACCGGCCCCGGCGCGGGGGCGGCCCAGACCGGCGCAGCCGCCAGCAGCAGCGGCGTGGCCACGGGCAGGGCGACTCGAAGGCGGGTCCGGCGAAGCATGGGCCTACTTTCCAGCACCCGGCGCCACGAAACAAGCGATTGTTTCTCATGGATTTTACATATCGCCAAGCGGCTCACGCTTTCACTGACCCATGACCTTCGACCTAGGGTGGCAAGAAGCGTTTCGCCTAGCATCAAGGGGTCCCTTTCCCGGAGTTGCCCATGTCGTCCCGACCGCTCGCGCTTGCCGTCCTGATCAGTCTCAGCCTCGGCACTGCCGCCGCCCAAGCCGCGGAAGCGAAATGGGACGTCAATGCCGCGCACGCCAAGGGCAAGGTGGTGAGCTTCAGCACGGACGAAGGGACGTGGCTCGACCTCGACGTCAGCCCGGACGGGCGCCGCATCGTGTTCTCGATGCTCGGCGACATCTACACCCTGCCGGTGGCCGGTGGCCAGGCACAGCGCATCACCCGCGGCGCGGCCTGGGACATCCAGCCGCGGTTCTCGCCCGACGGCCGTGAGATCGCCTATACCTCCGACCGCGGCGGCGGCAACAACCTCTGGCGCATGCAGGCCGACGGCAGCGGCGCAGCCCAGGTCAGCAAGGAAGACTTCCGCCTGCTCAACAACCCGGCCTGGACGCCCGACGGTCAGTACCTGGTTGGCCGCAAGCACTTCACTTCGCAGCGCTCGCTGGGTGCCGGCGAACTTTGGATGTACCACCGCGACGGCGGCGCCGGGCTGCAGCTGACCCAGCGCAAGAACGACCAGCAGGACCAGGGCGAGCCGGCGATCTCGCCCGACGGGCGCTACATTTATTTCTCCGAAGACATGAGCCCCGGCGGCGGCTTTGAATACAACCGCAACGTGCACGGCATGATCTACGCCATCCGCCGCCTGGACCGCGAGACCGGCGAGATCGAGAACGTGGTGGCCAGCGCCGGTGGCGCGGTGCGTCCGCAGCCCTCGCCCGACGGCAAGACGCTGGCCTTCGTCAAGCGCGTGCGCGACAAGTCGGTGCTGCACCTGCTGGACCTGGCGTCGGGCGAAGTGCGCGCCGTCTGGGACGGCCTGTCGCATGACCAGCAGGAAGCCTGGGCGATCTTTGGTCCCTACCCCAACTTCGACTGGCTGCCGGACTCGAAGTCGGTGGTGATCTGGGGCCAGGGAAAATTCTGGAACGTCGACGTCGCCAGCGGTGAGGCAAAGAATATTCCGTTCACCGCCGAGGTCTCGCAGACGGTGTTGCCAGCGCTGCGTGCCGACCAGTCGGACGCCTTCGAGGGCGACAGCTTCTCGCCGCGCATGATCCGCGACGTGGCCACCAGCCCGGACGGCCGCACGATGGTCTTCCACGCGGTCGGCCAGCTGTGGACCAAGTCCCTGCCCGGCGGCGCGCCGCAGCGCCTGACCCAGGACGACGTCAATTTTGAATACCAGCCGGCCTTCAGTCCCGATGGCCGCAAGCTGCTCTACACGACCTGGTCGGACACCGCGATGGGCGCGATCCGCGAGCTCGACCTCGGCACCGGCCAGTCGCGCGCACTTACCAGCGAGCGGGGCTTCTACTACGGCCCGCGCTATTCGCATGACGGCAGCCGCATCGTCTATTCGCGCCAGGGCGGCAGCGGCCTCACCGGCAGCCTGTGGAGCGGCAGCCGTGGCGTCTACGTGATGCCTGCCGCCGGCGGCGACGCCGTGCAGGTGGCCAGGAACGGCGCCGACCCGCAGTTCTCGGCCGACGGCAAGCGCGTCTACTTCCTCACCGGCGGCGGCATGGAAAAGAAGCTGATGAGCGCAGGCCTCAACGGCGAACAGCCGCGCGAGGTGTTCAGCCTCAAGTACGTGGACCACGTCGCGATCAGCCCCGACGGTCGCTCGGTGGCGTTCACCGAGCTGTTCAATGGCTACGTGGCACCGCTGCCGATGACCGGCGGCGCGATCGAACTCAGCAAGGACACCAAGGCGATTCCGGTGACCGCCCTGGGCACCGACATGGGTAGCTACCTGCACTGGGGCGCCGACTCGAAGTCGCTGCACTGGATGGTGGGCGACCGCTATCACAGCCGCGCGCTGGGGGCGGCCAAGGCCGATTCCGGCGTCACCGTCGGCCTGAGCCTGCCCACCGACCGCCCGGCCGATACTTTCGCGCTGGTCGGCGGCCGCGTGGTGACCATGCGCAACGCCAACGAGACGCAGGAAGTGATCGAGGATGGCGTGGTCGTGGTCCGCGGCGCGCGCATCGTCGCGGTCGGCAAGCGCGGCGACGTCACCATCCCGGGCGGCGCCCGCGAGATCGACGTGGCCGGCAAGACGGTATTCCCGGGCATCATCGACGTGCACGCGCATGCCGCGCATTTCGGCCAGGGTGTGGTTCCGCAGCAAAACTGGGCGTATCACGCCAACCTCGCCTTCGGCATCACCACCATGCACGACCCCTCGGCCACCACCGAGTTCGTGTTCTCGCAGTCCGAGCTGGTCAAGGCCGGACGCATGGTTGGCCCGCGCGTGTTCTCGACCGGCACCATCCTTTATGGCGCCGACGGTGACTTCAAGGCGGTGGTGAACTCGATTGACGACGCCCGCGGCCACCTGCGCCGCATGCAGGCCAATGGCGCGTTCTCGGTCAAGTCCTACAACCAGCCCCGACGCGACCAGCGCCAGCAGATCAACCAGGCCGCACGCGAGCTGGGCATGCTGGTGGTCGAAGAAGGCGGTTCAACCTTCCACCACAACATGACCATGATCCTCGACGGCGTCACCGGCGTGGAGCACAACATTCCGATCGCGCCGCTGTACCGCGACGTGACCGAGCTGTGGCGCCACACCGAGGTCGGCAACACGCCGACCCTGGTGGTGAACTACGGTGGCCTCAACGCCGAACGCTATTGGTATGCCAAGGACAACGTCTGGGAAAACGAGCGCCTGCTGCGCTTCTTCCCGAAGAACTCGCTCAACGGCCAGACCATCCGCCGCGACACCGCGCCGGAATGGGACTACTACCACGTGGAAGTGGCCAAGGCGGCCAAGCAGCTGCGCGACAACGGCACCCCGATCCTGGTCGGCGGCCACGGCCAGCTGCAGGGCATGTCGCCGCACTGGGAGATCTGGTCGCTGGCACAGGGCGGCTTCTCGAACTGGGAGGCACTGCGCGCGGCGACCGCCGATGGCGCGGGCTATCTGGGCCTGGCGAAGGAAATCGGTTCGCTCGAGGTCGGCAAGCGCGCTGATCTCGTGGTGGTGGACGGCAACCCGCTCGAAGACATCCGCCATAGCGACGACACCGCGATGGTGATGGTCAACGGCCGCCTGTTCAACGCCGCCGACATGGCCGAGATCGGCGGTCAGGCGCGTCCGGCGCCGGTGTTCTTCTGGCAGCGCCAGGGCAATGGCGTGCAGATGGGCATCGAGTACGGCCCCACCGCGCCCTGCCACTGCCCGAAGTCGGGTACCGCGCACGCCCACTGACGCCGGGGTTCATGTCCGGGGCGTTATGCTCGATGCATCGCCCCGGACGGAGAAAACACGATGGCAAGCCGCTTTATGATCCGCCTCCCGGACCCCGCGCTGGCGCGCGGTGACGAGCCGACGCTGTCTTTCCACTCGGTAGGCGCCGATGGTTTTGCCGAGGAGCTGGAGGCCGCCCTGCGGACACCGGCACTCTTCGAACGCTGGAAGGCGATGCAGGACGAGCCCGACGAAGTGGACGCCGCCTTGGGCCTGGTCGATCCCGACGCGCGCGTTACCGGCGTGCAGCGCGACCTGAAGATCGAGCTCGAAGCCCGCACTTCACTCTCCCACGGGCTGCTCCGGCAGCGCATGCGGCTGCTGGCCGGCAGCCACTGGGAACTCGCGGACGTGCGCGCCGGCTGAAACTCAGCCGGTGTTCTGGACGCCGGCGGCGATGCCGTTGACCGTCGTCACCAGCGCATGGAACAGCGCGTCCTCGGGACGCCCCGCGGCGCGCCAGCGCGCCAGCAGGTCCACCTGCAGCAGGCTGATCGGATCCACGTAGGGATTGCGCAGACGGATGGACTGGCGCAGGCGGAAGTCATTGGCCAGCAGTTCGTCGTTGCCCTTGAGCGCCAGGATGGTGTCGTGGGTGCGCGCGAACTCGGCGGCGATGTCCGGGAAGAAGTCATCATGGGCGTCGCCAGCCAGGCGTGAATAACGCTCGAAGATGCCCAGGTCCGATTTGGCCAGCACCATTTCAACGTCATCGACCAGGGTGGCGAAGAAAGGCCAGTCGCGCGCCATTTCAGCCACGGCGTCGCGGCCATGCTTTTCCACTGCTTCGGCAAGCCCGGTTCCCACGCCCAGCCAGGCCGTCAGGCCACAGCGGTTCTGCGACCAGGCGAACACCCACGGGATTGCGCGCAGTGAGGCCACGCCGCCGGCCTGTCCGCGCTTGCTGGGGCGCGAGCCGATGCGCAGGCGCTCGATCACGTCAATGGGCGTTGCGGCGCGGAAGTAGTCCACGAACCCGGCACGCTCGTAGACCAGGCCGCGATAGTGGGCTCGCGCCGAGGCCGCGATCTCCGCGGCCATGGCGCGCCAGGCGGCCTCGCGCGGCTCGGCGGCGCGGGGCCGGAGGCTGGCGCGCAGCACGGCTCCGGTCATCTGCTCGAGATTGCGCAGGGCGATGGCGCGGATGCCGTACTTGCGATGGATCACCTCGCCCTGCTCGGTCAGGCGCAGGGTTCCGTCCACGGAGCCGCGCGGCGCGGCAATCACGGCGCGCTCGGTCTTGCCGCCACCGCGCGACAGCGAACCGCCGCGACCGTGGAAGAAGGCGATGCGCACGCCCGCCTCGGCGGCGAGCGCGGTCAGCTGCACCTGGGTCTGCTGCAGCGCCCAGCGCGAGGCCACCAGGCCACCGTCCTTGGCGCTGTCGGAATAGCCCAGCATCACCATCTGGCGATCGCCGCGCACGCGCAGGTGCTCGCGGTAGACCGGGTCGGCGAACAGCGAACGCAGGGTGTCGGCGGCGGCCTGCAGGTCGTCCACGGTCTCGAACAGCGGCGCCACGTCCAGCGGCACGGCGTCGGCCTCGTCCACGCAGCCTGCGATACGCGCCAGGGCGATCACCGCCAGGGCATCGGCGGCGCTGCGGCTCATGCTGATGATGTAGGGGCCGAAGGCGCGGGCGCCGTAGAGCGGCAGGGATTGGGCGACGGTGCGGAAGACGTCGAGGATGCGGTCGGAGACACCTGGAGCGTTCGGGCCTGAAGGCCCTCCTACCGGTGGCGGCTGTGGGAGGGCCTTCAGGCCCGAACCGCCGGCCACGATCAGCTCGCGCAAACGCGCCGCCCGGTCTTCCCACTCCCGCTCCGACCACGCCTCATCCCCCAGCAGGTCGGCCAGGGCCAGGTCGTGCTGGGTGGATTCCTGGCGCAGGTCCAGCGTGGCCAGATGGAAGCCGAACGCCTCGGCCCGACGTCGCAGCCGGCGCACGGCGAAAACGCCCGCGTGTTCGCCACCGTTCGCCGCAAGGCTGGCTTCCATCAGGCGGATATCGTCGAGGAAGCCGCTGGCGTCGCCATAGCCGTCACGCTTGTCCTGGGCGGTCGCGGCCAGGCGCGCCGATACCAGCGCCGCGAAGCGCCGGTAGGGCATGTCCGCATGGCGGGCCTTGATCTTGTCGGCCGCCTTCGGGAAACGCCGCGCGTAGTCATCGCTGCGCCGAATAAGTTCAGGCGCCACCTCCACGCGACCAGACGACTGACTGAGCAGGGCGCCCAGACGCGCCAGGTCACGGCGGTAATTGGCCAGCACCAGCGCGCGCTGGCCCGACAGCGTGGTTTCGATGGTGGCGGCGCCAACGTTCGGGTTGCCGTCCATGTCGCCGCCGACCCAGGAACCAAACCCGAGCAGGGGCGGCAGCACCGGCGCGTCCTCGCCGTAGACCGCTTCCAGCGCCTCGTCGAAGGCTTCGTGGAAGACCGGCAGCACGCGATACAGCACGTCGGACAGGTAGAACGCCACGTGCTCGAACTCGTCGGCGACGCTGGGCTTCTCGGGCGGCGTTTCGTCGGTCTGCCAGCTGGCGGTCAGGGCCAGGCGCATGCGCTCGATGTCGGCGCGACGCTCCTGCGGGGTGAGGTTGCGATCGATGTCTTCGATCAGGCAGCGCACGACCGTGCTTTCCTTCTCGAGCAGGGCGCGACGCACGGCTTCGGTCGGATGCGCGGTGAACACCGGCTCCACGCGCAAGCGGGCGACCAGGGCCGAGACCGTCGCCGCGTCCACGCCGGCGGCCTTGAGCTGGCGCAGGGAATCCTCGAGGCCACCCGGCTGCGGGGACTCGCCCAGGCGCTGGTAGTCGCGGCGGCGTCGGATGCGATGCACGCGCTCGGCGAGGTTCACGGCCTGGAAGTAGGCGGCGAACGCGCGAACCAGGAGTTCGGCCCGGTCCAGCGGCAGATCATGCAGGCGGTCGGAGAGCGCTTCGATCGGCGCCTCGGCTTCACGGCGACGAATCGCGGCCACGCGCAGGGCCTCGACCTCATCCAGGAAGTCCGGCGAGACCTGCTCGGCGAGAATCTCACCGACCAGGGCGCCCAGACGCTTCACGTCCTCGCGCAGCAGGGCGTCGGTAGGCGGCAGGTCGATGTCGCGCAGCGACTCAAGGGGGGCGGTGTCGGAGGAGGTCTGGGTCATTCCACCAGCGTAACGCCTCTCCGGGTCACTGTGCATCCACCGGCCGCGCTTTCATCCCTGCGACGCGCGGCGCTGGCTCAGAAGGGATTGACGGTGTAGCCCGCCTGCTGCAGCTGGGCATGCGCGGTCATCGCCGAGAGCGCCATGGTGACGCCAGGCAGCAGGTCTTCCGCGCTGATGTCGCGGTAGGCGGCGGTCTGGCCGCAGAGCTGAATGCTCACGCCGGCCTCGTGCAGCGCGGCGATCAGCGCGGCATTGGGATTGGCGCTGCCGAACTTGGCGTCGCGCGTGAGATCCATTGCGGCACCGCCGTGGACGACGATGGCGAGATTCAGATTCTCTTTCGGCACGCCGGCCGCCACGTGCATGTTGATGAAGCGCGCGGCGCTTTCCAGCTGACGGTTCAGGCTGCCGGGCTCGGCCGCGGTCGCCACGTCAAAGGCGACCTGGAACCGGGTGCTGGCTGCGATCGGGGCGGCCGAGGGCACCGCGGCGACGGCGCCAAATTCCTTGATGGCGGGACCGGCCGTGAAGTCCTTCGGCCCAGCCCAGACGCAGGGCGCCAGCAGCACCGACAGGAATACGCAGAACACAGGGCGTTGCTTCATCGCCTTTCTCCAAATAGTGATTTCAAGCTCCGCAGCATTTTTTGTACTTTTTCCCGCTGCCGCAAGGGCAAGGCTCGTTGCGCTCGGGGGTAACGGCGCGGCGCACGGGTTCACGCGGCGTCAGCGACTCGATGCGGTGAACGTGCAGGTCGTGCAGCATGTCGGGCAGGCCCGCGTGGATCTCCAGGCGCTCGCTGTAGGGCAGCGGCGTGGTGGCCCCACCCTCCTGTTCCGCCGGGTAGCTGCCCACGGCCAGCGCCTCGACATAGCCCTCGACCTCACCGATCCACTCGTCCTTCTCGATCCAGGCATCCCAGGCCTCGGAACGCAGGTCCATGCCGTCCAGGAAGCCCGCACCCCAGGCCGCGCCGATGTCGACGTCGGCGCCGTGATCGGCGTCGGGATCGTCGGGCAGCCACCAGAACAGCGCACCGTCCACGGTCATGTCATCGCTGTTGAAGCGAACCCGGCGCGCGGCGGTGTTCCAGGCCAGCATCAGCAGCGCGCGCGCGGCCGCCTCGTCGGCCTCGCCTTCCCAGCGCGGCGGCGTCTTGCCCCAGACCCGCGCGAACCATTCGTCCGGCGCGATGATCTCGCCCGGGCTGAGCACCAGCGCACTCAGGTAGCCGTCGAGCTGCTCGAGGCCGTAGCCACCGTGCGGCACGGCGCGCTGCTCGAGCAGATGGTCGAGTTCGTCGATGCGCGGGTCGTTGGCGCGGAACCAGTCGGCTTTAACGGTAGACATGTCAGTAGGCAAACTCTTTGAAGACCGGGTCCACGCTGCCCTTCCACGCCCCGTGGAACAGGGCCAGCTTGCGCTCGGCGGGGGTTTCGTTGGCGAAGGCGAACTCCAGCAGCGGCTCCAGGAAGACCGTTTCGTTGGCGCCGGTTGCGTTGAGGCGATTGCGACGCTTGAGGCCGTTGCCGGCGATCTTCAGCGCTTCCAGCGCCAGCTCGCGCACGGTCGCCCCGCGGAACGGCAGCTTCAGCGCGTGCTTGGGCACGCCGTCGCGCAGCGCATGCCGCTCCTGCATCGTGAAGTCCTTCACCAGGTCCCAGGCAGCGTCCAGCGATTCCTGGTCGTACAGCAGGCCGACCCAGAACGCCGGCAGCGCGCACAGCCTATTCCATGGGCCGCCGTCGGCGCCGCGCATTTCCAGGTATTTCTTCAGCCGCACTTCGGGGAAGGACGTGGTCATGTGGTCGGCCCAGTCCTTCATGGTCGGCAGCTGGCCCGGCAGCGCCGCCAGTTCGCCGCGCATGAACTTGCGGAAGTCCTGGCCGCTGAGGTCAATGTATTCCTCATCGCGATAGCTGAAGTACATCGGCACCTGCAGCAGGTAGTCCACGTAGCGCTCGAAGCCGAAGCCGTCCTCGAACACGAAGTCGAGCATGCCGGTGCGGTCGGGATCGGTGTCGGTCCAGATGTGCGAGCGGTACGACAGGTAGCCGTTCGGCTTGCCTTCGGTGAAGGGCGAATCGGCGAACAGCGCCGTGGCGATCGGCTGCAGCGCCAGCGACACCCGGAACTTCTTCACCATGTCGGCTTCGCTGCCGAAGTCCAGGTTCACCTGCACCGTGCAGGTGCGCGTCATCATGTCCAGGCCCAGGTTGCCGCGCTTGGGCATGTAGTCGCGCATGATCTTGTAGCGGCCCTTGGGCATCCACGGCATTTCGTCGCGGCGCCACTTGGGCTGGAAGCCCATGCCCAGGAAGCCCAGGCCCAGCTCCTCGCTGACGGTCTTCACTTCGCGCAGGTGCAGGTTGGTCTCGCGACAGGTCTGGTGGATGTCGGTGAGCATGGCGCCCGACAGCTCAAGCTGGCCGGCGGGTTCGAGGGTCACCGAGGCGCCGTCCTTGGTCAGGGCGATCAGCTTGCCCTTTTCCTCGTAAGGCACCCAGCCAAAGCGGGTCAGCCCGCGCAGCATCGCCTCGATGCCCTGGGGGCCGTCCCAGGTCGGCGGGCGCAGGTCGTCGAGCCGGAAGCCGAACTTCTCGTGCTCGGTGCCGATGGTCCATTCGGACGCGGGGCGCGAACCCGAGGCCAGGTACTCGACCAGTTGGTCGCGACCGGTGATGGGGCTTTCATTGTCGTTGCTGGGTCCGGACACGGGCTGCGCCTTGCTGGGTTTGAAGCGATGTGCGGGCACTGGCCTACAATCGCAAGGATGGCGATCTTATCCCGCAACCCGTGAAAGCCGGCGTTCTGTCGGTGCTGTTGCTGTGTTGCGGCCCGGCCCTGGGGCAGGCGCTGGAGCGCGGCAATGGCCCGGAACCCTCGACCCTGGACGCCCACCGCTGCCCGGAGGTGGCCTGCGCCAACGTGCTGCGGGACCTGTACGAGGGTCTGGTGGCCGAGGACAGCGCGGGGCGTCTGATCCCGGGTATGGCGGAATCATGGGAGGTTTCGGCCAATGGCCGCAGCTGGACCTTCCACCTGCGGCCGGGCCTGCGCTGGTCCAACGGGCAGGTCCTGGATGCGCCCCAGGTGGTGGCCAGCTTCCGCCGGGCCTTTGCGCCGCTGACGGCAGCGCCGTTCGCGGGGCACTTCGACGCCATCGAGAACGCCGCCCAAGTGCAGCGCGGCGAACTGGCGCCCGCCCGACTGGGCGTGGCCGCGCCGGACTCCGGAACGGTGGTTTTCACCCTTAAACGCAGCGCCGACCTGCCGCGCCTGCTCACCCTGCCCACGGCCTACCCGGTCTATCTGCCGGCGATCGCCGAGCACGGCGCCCAGCACACGCGGCCAGGCAAGCTGGTGGTGAACGGTGCCTACCAACTGGCCGACTGGCTGCCGCAGGCCATGATCACCCTGGAACGAAACCCGCGCTTCCGCGAAGCCGCGCCGATCGAGCGCGTGCGCTTCCACGTCACCGAGGACGCCAGCAGCGAGCTCAAGCGTTTCGAGGCCGGCGGCCTGCACATCACCGAAACGGTGCCCCCGCAGCCGCTGCCGCAGCTGCGCCAGCGCTTCGGCGACCAGCTGCGCATCAGTCCCTACCTGGGCGCGTTCTGGCTGGGCTTCAATCTTGAGCAGCCGCCGTTCGAAGGCAATGTGGCGCTACGCGAGGCGCTGTCGCTGGCGATAGACCGCGACATCCTGACGCGCCACGTCACCGCCCTGGGCGAGACGCCGGCGTTCGGGCTGGTGCCGCCGGGCGTGGCCGACTACACGCCGGCTTCGCTGGGCTGGGGGCGGGCGACGCAAACGCAGCGCGAGGCGCTGGCGCGGCGGCGCTATGCCGAGGCCGGCTACGGGCCTGAGCGCCCGCTGGAAGTGGAGCTGCGCTACAACACCTCCACGCCGCACCGGCGCCTGTCGCTGGCGGTGGCCGCGATGTGGCGCGAGGTGCTGGGCGCAAAGGTGCGGCTGCGCAACGAGGAGTGGAAGGTGTTTGTCGGCAATCGCCGGCAGAAGGTGATCACGCAGGTGTTCCGCGGTGGCTGGATCGCCGACGTGGACGATGCGCGCAACTTCCTGGACGGTTTCCGCGCCGACAGTCCGGCCAACTGGACCGGTTACGACGACGCCCATTTCACCGCTCTGCTCGACGCCGCCGATCTGGCGCCGACGCTGGCCGAGCGCGCTGCGCTGCTGCGTCAGGCGGAAACGCAGCTGTTGTCGGCGCACGCCTTGGTGCCGGTCTACTTCTATACGTCCAAGCACTTGGTGCGCACCGAGGTGCAGGGCTTCGAAGCCAATGCGCTGGATCGCCACCCCACTCGCTTCCTGCGGATCGGCTCTGCGGCGGAGTAGTTTCGGCGTAGTTTTTTTCGGATATTCATCGCAGCGCCGGCGTTGCACGAGGTAGCTGTGTCGCAGCGCAGCCCAAAGGCTGGTGGCCGTCCGGCACGTTGGGGCCTCGAACGTCGGACTGGCCCGCACACTCGCGCTTGCGCCGGCCTGACCTAAAAGTGTCCGAAGGGACGCGCCGCGCTAGGCCGCACACGGCACCAGCGCAGGCAACGAGTCAACCAAGCCGGATCCGCAGAAAAATGCCGCGGGAGAGAACGTGCTGCCACAGGCGCAAGCAAAGCGCGGACATCTCACCGTCTCGCCGATCAGCAAACCATGGCTCCACGACCCGGCGGCGCCGTGGAAGTGAGGGTCACTTCCTGCGAAATAAAAGGCTTCACTGAGTAGGAAGTGACCCTCGCTTCCGCGGTGACGACGGCGCCAGATGCCACGCTGGCAATGTCAGCGATGGACCAAGGCCCACTCCATCGCCGCGGAGAAAAAACCAGGCTCAGGGCAGCGGTTCGCCAGGCTGCCAGTGGGAGGCTGCGAGGGCGTCGAGCAGGGCTTGCACTTCGGCCTTGGCGTCGAGCGCGTGGATGGGCAGCACCAGTACGTCGCCGGGCTGTGCCCAGGCGAGCAGTTCGCGGACGGCGCCGAGTTCGGGCAGGCAGATGCGCAGTTGATCGTCGCGCAGTCCGCGGCGGCGGAGTTCGGCGCCGATCACTTCGGCCACTTCGCCAGTTTCGCGACCGCGGATGAAGCCGTCGATGTCCTTGAGGACGACGAAGTCGGGCTTGGCATCGGCGGCTACCCCGGCCAGCGCCCGGATGTCGTCGTTGCCGCGGTTGCCTGCCTGGCCCAGCACCAGGCCCAGGCGCTTGGGTCCGCCGGAGCGCGCCACGCGCAGCAGGCCGCGCATGCCCTCGGGGTTGTGCGCGTAGTCGAGCAGCAGGCGCAGGCCGCCGAAGTTCCAGCGCTGCAGGCGGCCGGGGTTGTCGCCAGGCTCGCTGCCGAAACGCGCCAGCACGCCGGCGATGGTTTCTGGCGGCACGCCCAGGGCCTGGGCCAGCAGGCTGGCGGCGGCGGCGTTGCCGATGTTGTATTCGGCCAGGCCGCCTTCCGTGAGCGGCATGGTGTCGATGTCGGCGATGTCTACGCCCTGTTCGCCGCTGGAAAGATGCAGCATGCCGCCGTGAACGCCGCAGGTAGCGCCGCCGACGGCGCGGTGCGCGCGCAGTCGCGGATGGTCGTGGTCGCGGGCGAACCAGGCGAAGCGGCAGTGCAAGGATTCACCGCGAGCGGCGAGCCGCGCGTCGTCGGCGTTGAGTACGAGCACGCCTTCGGCGTCGAGGGCGCGCGCGACCGTGAGCTTGGCTTCCACCAGCGCGTCGAGGTCGAAGATGCCGTACTCGCCGAAATGATCGTCGCTGACGTTCGTGACGGCGGCGACGTCCACGCGCGGCAGCACCAGGCCGCGCCGCAGCATGCCGCCGCGGGCAGTTTCCAGCACCGCGGCCTGCACCCGCGTGTCGCGCAGGACGGCGCGGGCGCCGCCCGGGCCGGAGAAGTCACCGCTGGCGATCTGCTCGCCGGCCACGAACACGCCGTCGGTGCAGCTGTGGCCGCTGCGCAGGCCGTGCGCGCGCAGCATCGCCGCCACCAGGCGCGTAGTTGTCGTCTTGCCGTTGGTGCCGGTGACCATGACGGTGGGGATGGCGTGCCGCGCCGACCAGTCCACGTCGGCGATGTCCGGCAGCGCGTCGATGGGCCAGGTCTGGCCACCCTCGCCCAGCCCCAGCGTCAAGGCATCGTCATCAGCCAACACTGGCACGCCGCGTGCAATGGCCTGCGCCTCGAGCGCGCGCAGCCGAGGATTCGCTTCATCGGCCACCATCGCCGCCAGGGTGTGCTGGGCGGACGCTTCGTCCCAGGCGGCGGGATGACCCGGCGCATGCAGCACGAACGCGCGCCGCTGCGACAGCCAGGCCCATTCGTTGATTTCGGTGGCGACGTAAAGCCCGTCCGACGGTGCGGTGAAGGCCAGCGCCGCGCCGCCCGGATGCGGTCGCATCATGACCGTCCCGGCCGGCCAGCCCAGCGCGGTCGTCATGCGCTGCACGCGCTCGTGCCAACCGGCCCAGTCGGCCGACGAGTCGGCGCCTTCGCCCTGCGTCTCCAGCACCGCCCCGGTGCCGGCGAAATACAGATTGGGCCCGGTCAGGCGCCGCGAGTCGTCGAACGGCAGGGCGTGCAAGGTGCTCAGTCGTTTTCCTCGCGCGGCAGGTGTACGCCGCGCTCGTCCCGCACCACGCCTTCGAAATCGCTCAGCGCGGGCTCTTCCCGCAGGGGCTCGGGAATCGGCGCGCGCGGCGCCGGCGTCGGCACCGCCGCGGCGAGTACACCGTCCGGGCGGAACTTGGTGACCTGCTTCCAGGACCGCACCAGCGCGTCGGCAAAGATGAGCAGCAGGTCACCCGGCTGACCCATGCGCAGCGCGGCATCAATGGCTTTTTGTTCGTCAGGAATAATGGAAATGGCTTCGGCGGGAATGCCCTTGGCCATCAGCGCCTTGGCCTGGATGCGCGGCACTTCGTCGCCATCACGGCCGCGCAGGGCGTCATCGCGCCGGCAGATGTAGTGGTCGAAGCGGCCGGCCACGGCGTCGGCGATCGCCACCAGGTCTTCGTCGCGGCGGTCGCCCGGACCCGCCAGCACCACGATGCGCCGGCCGGTGATGTCCAGCCGCTGCGCCAGGTCCGCCATCACGCCGACGGCGTGGGCGTTGTGGCCGTAGTCGAACAGCACCTTGAACGGATGCTCGTTGAACACGTTCATGCGCCCGGGCGCCTGGAAGAAGGTGGTGTCGAAGGTGCGCAGCCCGTGGCGGATGGCGTCGAGCTTGATGCCGAGCGAGAACGCCATCGAGGCGGCAACCATGGCGTTCTGCACGTTGTGCAGGGCCCGACCTTCGAGGGTCGCCGGAATCAGGTGCGTCCACAGCAGCGGGATGTGGCTGCCCTTGTCATACAGCGTGATCATCTGGCCGTTGACGCCGGCTTCGAGCGCGCAGGCACGGCCGCCGGCGCGGATGTGTTCGCGCACCAGGCCATGCTGCGGATTCATGGTGACGTAGCAGATCACCTTGGCCTCGGTGTAGCCGGACATCTTGAGCACGTGCGGGTCGTCGGCGTTGAGCACGGCGCAGTCGGTCGCGACCTCGACCACGATGCGCTTGAGCTCGGCCAGCTGGTCCAGGGTGTCGATGCCTTTGAGGCCGAGGTGATCGGACTGGACGTTCAGGACCGCGCCGACGTTGACGTGGCGCACGCCCATGCCGGCACGGAGCAGGCCGCCGCGCGCCGTTTCCAGCACCGCGATGTCAATTTGGGGATCCGCCAGCACCATGCGCGCCGACACCGGGCCGGTCATGTCGCCTTCCACCGTGCGCTGGCCGTCGATGTAGACGCCGTCGGTGGTGGTCAGACCGGGCGTGTAGCCGGCCATCTTGGTGATGTGGGCGAGCATGCGCGCGGTGGTGGTCTTGCCGTTGGTGCCGGTGACCGCCGCGATCGGCACGCTGGCGGGGGCGCCGGACGGGAACAGCATGTCGATGACCGGGCCGGCGACGTCGCGCGGCGTGCCTTCGCTGGGCGCCACGTGCATGCGGAAACCGGGCGCGGCATTGCACTCGCAGATGCCGCCGCCGATGGCCTTGTAACTTTCGGCGATGTTGGTGGTGATGAAGTCCACGCCGCCCACGTCCAGGCCGATGGCGCGGATGGCGCGCATGGCCATGTCGCGGTTGTCGGGATGGATGATGTCGGTGACGTCGGTGGCGGTGCCGCCGGTGGAAAGATTGGCGGTGGAACGCAGGTACAGGACGCGGCCCGACGCGATCACGGTGCCGGCGTCGACGTTCTCGCGGGCCATCATCATCTCGGCCTGGGCGTCGAGCTCGATGCGCGTGAGCACTTTTTCATGGCCGACGCCACGGCGCGGGTCCTGGTTCACCTTGTCCACGAGCTCGGCCACGGTGTGGCTGCCGTCGCCCACCACATGCCCCGGCGTGCGGCGGGTGGCGGCGACCAGCTCGCCATTGACCACCAGCAGGCGGTGGTCGTCGCCTTCCATGAAGGTCTCGACGATGACCGAACGCGATATTTCCTTGGCTTTGTTGAAGCCCGCCACCACTTCTTCGTCGGTACGCAGGCAGATGGAAATGCCGCGCCCGTGGTTGCCGTTGTAGGGCTTGGTGACCACCGGGTAGCCGATCTTGCGCGCGGCGCGAATGGCCGCCGATTCGTTCTGCACCAGCTCCTGGCGCGGCACCGGCAGACCGAGCGAGCCCAGGATCTTGTTGGTCTCCTCTTTGTCGCCGGCCAGCTCCACCGCGATGTGCGGCGTGCGCCCGGTGACGGTCGCCTGGATGCGCTGCTGGTACTTGCCATGGCCCAGCTGCACCAGCGACTGCCCGTTCAAGCGCAGCCAGGGAATGCCGCGCTCTTCGGCGGCGCGTACCAGCGACATGGTGGACGGACCCAAGGCGCGGCGCTGGGCGTAGCGGATGAACTCATCGCGGGCTACATCCCACTGCCAGTCCTCGGGTACGCTGCCGGCCGTTCGCAGCTCGGGCGGCAACAGCGACGACAGCAGCCGCATCGCGAGCTCACCGGCGGCGACGCCCTCTTCCTTCTGCACGTGCTCGTAAACGACGGTATAGACGCCAGGCTTGTCGGTGCTGCGGGTCTTGCCGAAGGTGACGTCTTCACCCGCGACGTTCTGCAGCTCGATCGCGACGTGTTCGAGCACGTGGCCCAGCCACGTGCCCTCGCCTTCGGTCATGCGCCGGACGAATCCGCCCGGTTCGCGATAGGAACAGCCGTGCTGGGCCAGGCCCGGCAGCGCCGCCACCAGGGCGTCCACGAAGGCCGGGCCGAGCTTGCCGGTCGGCCAGTCTTCCAGCACCCCCAGGTCCAGCTCCAGCCGGATGACCGGGAAATGCGCATACAGCGACGGGCCCACGTAGATCGAACGGTCGAGGATGCGCATGGTCGGTTCCTATTTCTTGCTGACGGAAAGCGCGCCGGCCGAAGCGCGGCGCGTATGCAGGTTGAAGGTGGCCCCGGCGGTCAGCACGTGCACGGCGAGTCCCAGCACGCACACCGGCTCGCCTTCGGCCACCTGGTCCATGGACGAGAACTGCAGGCCGTGCGCGTCAACGACGGTCACGCCACCGCTGCCCAGCACCTCCACTTCGTTGTCGGGGCCGATGAAGGCGGCGGTGTCTTCGTCCAGGCCGATGCCGATGGCGAACGGATTGAAAGCCAGGGCCGTCGTCAGGCGACCCAGCCGGTCGCGCTGCCGGAAATGCTGGTCAATGATGAAACGATTGGTCAGGCCCAGGCCCGGCGCCAGGCGGACGCTGCCGGCGCGGGGTGAGCCACCCTCTTCACCGAAGGCGATCATGTGTTCACTCAGCACCGCCGCGCCGGCGCTGGTGCCGGCCACGTGTACGCCGCCCGCGTTCAGGCTGCGGATCAGGCGCGACACCGGCGTACCGCCGAGCAGCGTGGTGATGCGCAGCTGGTTGCCGCCGGTGAAGAAGATGCCGTTGGCCTGTTCGAGTCGCGCCAGACGGTGAGGCTCCTCGGCATCGCGCCGGGTGTCGAAGTCCATCGACTCCACCTCGCCTGCGCCCAGCTCCTGGAACAGCGAGACATAGCGCGGCCCGGTCTCGCGCAGCTTGCTGGCGCTTGGGATCACGACGATGTTGGCCTCGGCGCCGCCGCAAAGCGCGACGAAGCGGCGCAGGATCTCGGGGCGGTCTTCCTTCTCCTCGGCGCCACCAATCGGGATGATCCATCCGCGCTGGGCGCCGTCGGGGGTTTTGCTGGGCATCGGTCTAGCGTCCTTGCTTTGAGTTGTTTGACGGGCTGGCGCCCTCGAAGGTGCCGCTGAGCACCTGCACCGCATCGCGTACATGCCAGGCGCCCCGCGCCATCACGTCGCGAACCCGGTGCTGGGCATCTAGCACGACCAGATCGGCATCGGCGCCGACGCAGAGCCGCCCCTTGCGCGGCAGCCGCAGCAGCCGGGCAACATTGGCGGTGAACGCGGGAAGCACGCGCTCCAGCGGCAGCCCGCGCGCGAGCAGCTGGGCCAGGGTGGCGCCCAGCGCCGCGGGGGCGCCGATGTCCATGCCGCAGACCTGCCCTTCGTGGTCGAAGCAGGCCAGGCAGCCGCCGGCGTCGGAGCTGACAGTGACGTTGCCACTGGGCATGCCGCTGGCGAGATAGTGCCCCAGCGCGTCGGCCGCGCTCCAGGCATCTTCGCCCTCGGCGACGGGGAACGCGGTGATGTCGATAGTGCAGCCACGTTCGGCCAGCGCCAGCGCTTCTTCGAACAGCGCCTTGCGGCGGTTCACATGCGTGGGATTGAAAACGCGCGCGGGCAGCTCGCTGGTGTCCAGCGCCTGCCGCACCAGCTCGAGTCCGCGCACGCCGTCGCCCAGGTGCAGGTGGACGATGCCGGCCTTGCCGGTCATCAGGCCGCCGACGTGCGCTTCGGACGCCAGCTTCAGGAGTTCGTCCAGCGTGGGCTGGCTGGAGCGATGGTCGCTCAGCGCCACTTCGCCCACGCCGATGATGCAGTCGATGAAAGCGATGTCGCCGCGCACGCTGCCGGTGATCGTGGCCGGCGGCAGGTGGTAGCCGCCGCAGTGCGCCCAGGCGCTCAGGCCCTCTTCGCGCAGGCCCATGACGCCGGCGACCAGCTCGCGGGTGGAGCGCGCCAGGTCATCGGTGCCCAGCACGCCGATCACGGTGGTGACGCCACCCGAGGTGTAGCGCGACAGCGGCAGCGCGGGCACGCGCGATGCAAACCCACTTTCGCCACCGCCGCCGGTGACGTGCACGTGGCCATCGATCAGGCCGGGAATCAGGCGCTGGCCCTGCAGATCAATGATCTCGAGCGGAAGCGCGGCGGGCGCCGCGTCCTCCATGCCGCCAATCCACAGAATGCGACCGCCGCCGATCAACAGCTGGCGCCGCCCCAATGGCTCGGGAGCGTAAACCTCGGCGTCCCGGATCAGGACCAGTGGTGCATCGTTGGGGTGGGGCATCTTCGCGAATGTACCAGTTGGCCCCGGGGCTGGGCCGAACAGCGTGACAGCCCCGGGTGCGTGGGGCAAAGTCGCGCCATGTCCGCCTCCCCTTTCCGACGGGCCCTGGCCCGCTCCCTCGAGGCGTTGCTGACGCTGTGGCTGCTGGCGACCCTGTGCTTCGTGCTGCTGCGCGCGGCGCCGGGCGGCCCCTTCGACACCGAGAAAACCGCACCGCCCGAGGTCGAGGCGGCGCTGGCGGCGCAGTACCGCCTGGACCAGCCGCTGCTGTCCCAGTACGGCCACTGGCTGGGCGACGTACTGCAGGGCGACCTCGGGCCTTCGTTCCAATACCCCGACTACACGGTGAACCAGCTGATCGCCGCCGGCCTGCCCATCACCTTGGTGAACGGCGGGCTGGCGCTGGGGCTGGCGCTGGCGATCGGCCTGCCGCTGGGCGTGTGGTCGGCGCTGCGGGCCGGTCGCTGGATCGATCGGGTGCTGATGTTCGGCGCCGGCCTGGGCCTGGCGGTGCCCAAGTTCGTCGCGGCGCCGCTGCTGATCCTGCTGTTCGCGGTGACCCTGCAGTGGCTGCCCGCCGGCGGCTGGGACGGCGGCTGGCGCAGCGCGGTGCTGCCGGTCATCGCGCTGGCGCTGCCCAATCTTGCCTACTGCGCGCGACTCACCCGCGCCGCCATGCTTGAAGTGCTGGGCGCCGATTACCTGCGCGCCGCCCGCGGCCGCGGCCTGTCGGAAACGCGGCTGCTGTTCGTGCACGCCCTGCGCCCCGGCCTGCTGCCGGTCGTGGCCTGGCTGAGCCCCGCGCTGATCAACGTCGTCAGCGGCTCGGCGGTGGTCGAACAGGTGTTCGGCATCCCGGGCATCGGCCGCTACTTCGTGCAGGGCGCGCTCAACCGCGACTACACCCTGGTGCTCGGTGTCGTACTGGTGGTCGGGGCGGCGATCGTGCTGATCAATACCGCAGTGGATGCCTTGCGCGGCCGGCTGGATCCGCGCCTGCGCGATGCCGAGAACTGATCGCGCGCGCGCCGACCGCGCCGGTCAGAGCTCGAGCCAGCGCGCCACGACGGCGCGCGCTTCGTCCACGCCGATCCTGGACTCGCCCGAGAACACCTGCACCGAAGCGCGTTCGCCCAGCTCCTTGCGGACCTTGAGCAGGATGTTGCCCTGCTCGCCGCGGCCCAGCTTGTCGGCCTTGGTCAGCAGGCAGTGCGCCGGCAGCTCGCGCTCGACGGCGTAGTCGAGCATCTGCAGGTCGTACTCGCGCAGCGGGTGGCGGATATCCATCACCACCACCAGGCCAGCCAGCGACTGGCGGGTGTGGAAGTAGACGTTGATGAACTCCTTCCAGCGCTCGCGCATTTCCTCGGGCACCTTGGCGTAGCCGTAGCCCGGCAGGTCGACCAGATGCTTCTTGGGCGCGACCTCGAAGTAGTTCAGCGCCTGGGTGCGGCCCGGGGTCTTGGACACCCGGGCCAGGCCATGCTGGTTGGTCAGGGCGTTGAGCGAGGTCGATTTGCCCGCGTTGGAGCGGCCGGCGAAGGCCACCTCGCGGCAGTCGTCCGGCGGCAGCTGCTTCAGGGCGTGGGCGGAAAAGGTGTATTTGGCGCGGGCCAGGGGGTTTGCCATCGTGTCGGCCGGGGCTGGAAAGGCCTCTAGCTTGGCCTGCCCGGGCCGGCCTGACCAGCGCCAGGACGGTCCCGGACCGGTTTGATTGACCCCTTGCGGCGCTGACTGGGATAATCCGCGCCTTCCCGCGCCTAGATCGCGTTGAATCCCTTCCACTCGAATCCCAGCGTTTCGGAGCAGTCCATGAAGTTCTCGCGCATCCTCGGTGTCGCCGCCCTCCTGGCCGCCGGCTCGACCCTGGCCCAGGAAGCCGCCACGGTGACGCCGGCCCCCGAGCCCGCACCGGCGCCGATCGCCACCCTTGAGGCCGACAACACGCCGGCCACCTGGGGCGACGCCCAGGCCGGCGCCGGCAAGGCCGCCGCCTGCGCGGCCTGCCACGGCCTCGACGGCAATTCAGCCGACCCGCAGTACCCGAAGCTGGCCGGCCAGCACGAGCGCTACATCGCCCGCCAGCTCTCGCTGTACAAGACCGGCGAACGCCAGAACGCGATCATGCTCGGCTTCTCGGCCGCCCTCAGCGCGCAGGACATGCGCGACATCGGCGCCTACTTCGCCACCCAGACCGGCCTGCCGGGCGTCGCCGACGACTCCGTCATCGCCTCGGGTCCGAACCAGGACATGAAGTTCTACGAAGTCGGCGAGCGCCTCTATCGCTACGGCAATGTCGACCAGGGTGTACCGGCCTGCCAGGCCTGCCACGGCCCCGCGGGCGCCGGCAACCCGGGCGCCGCCTGGCCCCGCCTCGCCGGCCAGCACGCGGGCTACACCGCCACCGCCCTCACCGCGTTCCGCGACGGCATGGTGTGGGGCCGGGACGGCAACGCCAATGCGCTGATGGCGGGCGTGGCCGGCAACCTCAGCGACGAAGAGATCCAGGCCCTGGCGACCTATATCGAAGGCCTGCACAACGCGGCCGACGCGCCCGCGGCCGAGGCCGCCCCGCCGCAGGGCTGAGCCCCTGCGCCGAGCGGCCTTCACGCCGCCCGAGTGAACCTTTGCCATCCCGACGTAGTCTGGATGGCTGACCCCTTAAGGAGCACGACCCGATGAAGCACCTGCTGTCCCTGATGCTCGTCCTCGCCCTCGCGGCTTGCAGCCCGACGCCGGCAGCCCCGGCCGCCTCGGCTGAGCCGGCCGCCCCGGCGGTCGCGTCCGCCGTCGAGCCGGCGGCGCCGGAGCCCACCGAGGTCGTGCCCCCGACCGAAGCCGCGCCCGCTGCCGACGCGGATGCGCCTGCGGTAGATGCCGCGCCCGCCGCTGAGCCGGCGCAGGACGCCGCCGCCACCGTCGCCCCGGCGCCGGCCATGCCGGATCCGGCCAAGGCGCCGCGCGAAGGGACCGACTACGTGGTGCTCGCCGAGCCGCAGCCGACCTACCTTTCCGGAACGGGTATCGAAGTGGCCGAGGTGTTCGCCTATACCTGCATCCACTGCGCCAACCTCCAGCCCACCCTCGACCTGTGGAAGCCGACCCTGGCGGACGACGTGCGCTTCATCTACGTCCCGGCGGCGTTCGGTGGCCCTGGCGACAACTTCGCCCGCGGTTTCTTCGCGGCCGAGACCATGGGCCTCTTGGACAAGACCCACAACGAGACCTTCCAGGCCTTCTTCGTGGACCGCAAGTTCAAGACCGCCGAGCCCGAGGAAGTCGCCGACCACTACGCCAGCCTCGGCGCCGACCGCGACACCTTCCTGTCGACCATGCAGAGCTTCGCCGTGACCGCCAAGCTCAATCGCGCCCGCCAGTTCGCGCTGCGTACCGGCGTGCAGGCCACGCCGACCATCATCGTGGCCGGCAAGTACAGCGCCTCGATGACCGGCGATCGCGGCCCGGCAGGCCTGGTCGAGACCGTCGACTGGCTGGTGGCGCGCGAGCGTGCGGAAGCCGCCCAGCGCTGAGTTTCCAGCCACGCGTCATGTTCACCCACGGGGCCGCATCGCGGCCCCGTTCAGTTTCAGCCTTGTGGTGGCGGGCGCGGGGCCGCACCATTCCTCCATGGTCGCCAAGCCCACCCCCCTCGCCACGTCGTCGCCACTTCGCCTGCTCAGCGCCAACATCCAGGCGGGCTCGAGCACGCGCGCCTATCGCGAATACGTCACGCGCAGCTGGTCGCACGTGCTGCCCAACGGCAAGCGACTGAATATGGACAGCCTGGCCCAGCTCGCCCAGCCTTTCGATTTGGTCGGCCTGCAGGAAAGCGACCCGGGCAGCCTGCGCTCCGGCTTCACCAACCAGGCCGACTACCTGGCAGAGCGCGGCGGGTTCCCGTTCTGGAGCCACCAGCCCAACCGTCGCATCTCGCGCATCGCCGGCAGCGGCAACGCCTTGCTCAGCCGCGTGGAGCCGACCGAGCTGCTGGACTACGCGCTGCCTGGCCGCATCGCAGGCCGCGGCGTGCTGTTGGCCCGCTTCGGCAAGGGCGACACGGCCTGGGACCTCGCGGTGACTCATCTTTCGCTCGGCGCCAAGTCGCGCCAGCTTCAGCTGGGTTTCCTGGCCGAGCTGCTGTCAGAGTCGCCGCGACTGGTGCTGATGGGCGACTTCAACTGCGATTTCGACGCGCCTGAAATGCGCGCGCTATACCGCGAAACAAAACTCGAGCCCCCCAGCGACCGGGTCTGCACCTTCCCAAGCTGGGCGCCGCAGCGCTGCCTCGACCACGTGCTGGTCGGCGGCCTGAAGATCAACAGCTACGAGGCCGTGCCGGCCGCCGGCTCCGACCACATGGCGGTCGCCGTCGAGCTCGAGGTTCCGGTCGAAAAGCCGCGCAAGAAGTCGTAAGCGTTCTCGCGTCACACCTGGTTCGGAAATAGGTTCTTCCAGGGATGGCGCCAGCAAGACGCCGGGCAGCGATGCGACACAGCTTCAAAAAGAAAGGCCGCCCGAAGGCGGCCTTCCAGAGTGAAGCAAGCGACAAGGATCAGAAGCGAACTTCCGCACGCAGGTAGAAGAAGCGGCCACCCGGTATGTCGTAGGTGGAAGCGTCATAGCCGTTGAGCGAGCAGGACAGGCAGATCGGCGGGTCCTCGTCGAACAGGTTGTTGGCGCCGAAGGTCAGACGCAGGTTGGCCATGCTTTCGAACTGATAGCCCACCTGCAGATCGCTGTAGGTGATCGCGTCGAGCACATTGGTGTCCGTGGCCGGATTCGAGCACACCGCGAAGGTGACGACCCGACCGCAGGACTCGCGCAGCTCCGAGATATGGCGCAGCGTCCAGGAGGCCGACCACGCACCGTGGGTCCACGAGGTCACGAAGTTCGAGGTCCAGTCCGGGATCGCACTGTCCACCACCTCACGGCCGGGGGCCTGCGGCTGCCGCTGGCCGGCGGCACCGATCGCCTCGTATTCACCGACGAAGGTGTTCCGCCAGGCCATTTTCAGCTGGCCCCAGTCCTGCATCGGGAAGACCCAGCTCAGGTCCACGTCCCAGCCATTGGTCGTGATCGAGCCGAGGTTGCTCAGGCGGTTGGCGAAGGCATTGATGCCGCCGGTGGCGGCGCGGCTGATGCCCGAGCAGTACAGCGGATCAAGCGTCTGCACGCACAGGTCGAGCTGGGTCTGCGCGTCGATGGCCTGGATCGCGCCGTCGATCTCGTGGCTGTAGTAAGTGACTTCGAAATCCACCCGATCCGAGATGGACGAATTTTCCAGGAAAGACGGGCTCCAGACGAAGCCGGCGGTGAAGCTGTCGGCGAACTCCGGGTTGAGCTGGTCGTTGCCACCGGTGGTGACGGAAATCTGGGGGTTCGGCTGGACATAGTTATTGGGCACGCCCAGCGTCGCGCAGTTGCCGGCCAGCGAGGGGTCGAGCAGCGGCGTGGTGCAGGGGTCGTCGAGCTGTGCGTCGAAGCGGCTGGCGGAACCGAACAGCTCGCCGATCGACGGTGCCCGGAAACCCTCGGCGAAGCTGGCGCGCAGCACCAGTTCGTCCGCCACCTGCCAGCGCAGACCGTACTTGGGCGTGAACTCGGAGATGCCGGTGCTGTAGTCGGAATAGCGGCCCGCCAGCGTCAGGTCGAAGCGGCTGCCTTCGGCCTCATTGGCGAACAGCGGCACGTTCACTTCCACGTAAACTTCGCTGACGTCGTACTTGCCGGCGGTCGGCAGCGAAGGAACACCGTTGTAGAACCCGGCCACGGTCAGCGCGTCGGGCTGGTAGGCGCCCTCCAGGCGGCGATGCTCGACGCCCGTCGCGAAGTCGACCGATCCGGCCGGCATCTCGAACAGGCTGCCCGAGAGGTTGGCGGTCACCAGCGCCAGTTCGTTCCGGCTGCTGTCGCGCACCACCGGCGAGATGAAGGCCAGCATGTCGGCCGTGATCGTGCCCGGGCCACCGAAGATATTGAGCGGCGTGCAGCCGGCAACGGCCGCGCAGGCCGCGGGATCGCCCAGGGCCAGCGCGATGTTGCGGATGTCGTAGCTGCCCCGGTTGGTCTGGTCGGCTTCGTTCTCGCTCAAGGCCACGTTGGCGTCCCAGTAGAAGCTGCGCCCGCCGGCATCGAACACGCCTTCCAGGCCCGCGCCGGCGTACCAGGTGTCGACTTCCTGCTCGAAGATGCGCGGGCCGCCTTCGACCGGACGACGGCCGATCAGGATCAGGTTGCGATCGGCCACGGGCGTGGTCAGGCGCCCGTCGAGATCGAAGCCGAAGGGATTGAAGGGGTTGAGGCCGGAGATGAAGATGTTGTCGGCCAGCGGATTGCCGGTGCCCGCTTCCGGGCCCAGGAACAGCGGCTCGGGCGCGGCCTGGTTGGTTGATTTGCGGCGGTTGTAGAGCACCTTGGCGTAGCCGCTGACGCGGTCGTTGAACTCGAAGCGCGCCTGGCCGAACACACCGGTCCGCTCGGACGGGGTCAGCAACAGGTTGTACTGGGCGAAGTTGAAGCGGTCGGCCGTGGTGAAGCAGTGGTAGTCATCGGTGCGCACGCAGCCGACCTGGGTCGGGTCGTAAACGGGGCTGCTGACGCCGTTGTTGGGCGTGACGTCGATGGTTTCACCGGTGTTCGGGTCGGTAATGATGAAGCGACCGGTCGGCGTGCCCGAGCTGCCGAAGTCCAGGCCCGTGCCCGGCACCGGAAGGCTCGACTGTTCGCGGTCGCGCGCGAAGATCACGTCCTGGTCGGTATGGCTGATGCCGACGAAGAAGCTGGCGCGATCGGTGCTTTTACCCCAGGCGAAGTCGATGCTGGAGGTGGCGCCGTCGCCTTCGCCGTACTCGCCGTACTGCGCGCTGACGCTGATGCCGTCGAAGTTCTTGCGGGTGATGATGTTCACCACGCCGGCGATGGCGTCCGAACCGTAGAGCGAGGACGCGCCGTCTTCGAGCACTTCGATGCGATCGATGATGGCCAGCGGAATGGTGTTGAGATCGGTCGAGGCGCCCACGCCCGAAGCCGAGGCCTCGTTGACCCAGCGAATGCCGTCCACCAGCACCAGCACGCGCTTCGCGCCGAGATGACGAAGGTCGGCCTGGGCGGAACCGGCACCAACGCCGCTACCGTCCGGCGGGAAGCCGAAGTTGCCGCTGGAATTGAATTTGGTGTTGAGCGCCGAACCCGAGCCGGTGAGCGACTGGATGAGGTCACCCACCGAGGTCAGGCCGCTGCGGTCGATGTCGGCGCGCGTGATGCGCTGCACGGGCACGAGGCCCTCGGCTTCGGCGGTGCGGATGCGGGTGCCGGTGACTTCGATCCGGTCCAGGGTCTGGACGGTTTCTTCGGTGCTGTCCTGTGCGGTCGCGGTCGCGGCCAGCGGCAGCGCCGCCAGCAGCAATGCGCTGCGAACCGCCAGGCTCAGGCGGGAGGTACGGTTGGTCTTCATGCTGATCCCCAAGAGTTGGTGGGACCGGCGCCTTGCCCCCAATGCACCGGCTGGGACCAGATGTAAAGACTTTGTGACAGCCCAACAAGACACTAAATCACTAACGCTGACAGCGATTTACACGCCTCCGCCCCAGGCCAGGCTGGCGCCAACCAGGGTCAGGAAGACCGCAAACAGCCCCCGCAAGGCCTGTCCGCTGATGCGATGGGCCAGACGCGTGCCCAGCGGCGCCGTCAGCACCGAGGCCAGGGCCAGGGCCGCGGCGGCCGGCAGGTAGACGTAACCCCAGCTGCCCGGCGGCAGCAGCCCCGGCGCCGGACCGTTGAAGGCGTAGCCGGCGGCGCTGGCCAGGGCAATGGCGACACCGCAGGCGCTGGACGTGCCCACCGCCCGCACCGGCCGGACCCCGCGCCAGACCAGCAGGGGCACGGTCATGCTGCCGCCGCCGATACCCACCAGGGCGGAAATCGCACCGATCGCGCCGCCGGCCACGCTGTAGCCCGGCCCACGCGGAGCGTCCGGCCGTTCAGCGCGCGAACGCGGCCAGTCGAGCGCCAGCTGGGCGGCGGCGATGAAACAATAGGCGGCGATACCGATCCGCAGCAGGCCACCGTCAAGGCGGACCGCCAGCAGGCTCCCCAGCCAGCCGCCCAGCAGCACGCCGGGCACCAGCCAGGCCACCGTCGGCCACAGCACGCTGCCGCGCCGGTGATGGGCGCGGGCCGAAGAAAGCCCGGTGAGCACGATGCTGGCCAGCGCCGTTGCCAGCGCCGCATGCACGGCCAGCGCCGGCGGTACGCCCTGGGCCGGCAGCAGCCAGACCAGCGCCGCCACCAGGACCAGGCCGCCGCCGATGCCCAGCAGCCCCGCCAGTACGCCGGCCACGGCGCCCAGCGCCAGATAGATGCCCCAGTCCAGGCTCATGCCGGCACCGGGCGCTCAGCCGCCATGGGCTAGACTCGTCGCCATGCATTTACGCTTTTTCACGCTTTTCCTGCTCCTCGTGTTGCCCGCGACCGCGCGGCCGCAGGCGGCCCCGGCTGACCTGTCGGCGCAGCGCCCGCTCATCCTCGGCGGTTTCCAGCTCGCCGAGCAAGGCCGGCTGAATGCCGCCGACGCCGCGCGCCTGTCCGGCCACCCCCTGCATGGCTGGGTCGAGGCCACGTTGATGCGCAAGCGCATCGCCAGCGCCAGCGCCGCCGACGTGCGCGCGGTGCTGACCCGGCACGAAGGCCAGGCCGCCGCCGACTGGCTGCGCGATGCCTGGCTGCTGCAGCTGGCCCGACGCAACGAATGGACCACCTTCCGGGCCGACTTCCGCCCGACGGCTTCCACCGAGCTTCGCTGTGCCGAGCTCGCGGCGCGGCTGGCCACCGGCGGCTCCGATGTCGCCTGGACCGCCGACGTCCAGGCCATCTGGCTCAGCGGCAGCGGCCTGCCCGGCCTCTGCGACGCGCCCTTCGCGGCCCTGCAGGCGCGCGGCAAGCTGGGCGACGACCTGCGCTGGCAGCGCATCATGCTGGCACTGGGCGAAGGCCAGGGCGGCCTGGCGCGCTTCCTGGCCAAGGGACTGCCCGCCAACGCGACCGCCCTCGCCAGCGACTACGCCGACTTCATCGAAGCCCCGCACGCACGCACGGCGACCTGGCCGCGCGACCCGCGCAGCCGCCAGGTGGCCGCCGAGGGCCTGGCGCGGCTGGCGCGACGCGACCCCGACACCGCGCGTTCGCAGCTGGCCGCACTGGCGCCGGCACTGGATATGGACGAGACCCAGCGCGGCCAGGTGCTCTACCAGATCGCGCTGTGGACGGTCGCCTCCTACCTGCCCGGCTCCGCCGAGCGCCTGGCCGAGGTGCCGGCCTCGGCCTATGACGACCGCCTGCACGAATGGCGCGTACGCGAAGCCATGAACCGGCGCGACACGCCCGCCGCACTGAAGGCGCTGGAAGCCATGTCGCCGACGCAGCGCGCGGATCCGCGCTGGCAGTATTTCGAAGCGCGCCTGCGCGAGCGCAACAAGCAGCGCGACCTGGCCCGCACGCTGTACGCCCAGGCCGCCAACACCGCCACCTTCCACGGCTTCCTGGCCGCGGACCGGCTCGACCAGCCCTATGCGCTGTGCCCGCTGCAGCCTTCCAGCGACGCCACCCTACGCCAACGGGTGGCGGCGATGCCCGGCCTGGTGCGCGCGCTCGAGCTCTACCGTATCGATCGCCTGGGCCTGGCCATCCGCGAGTGGGCGGCGCTGCTGCGCGGCCTGGAAGACGCCGAGCGCTACGTCGCCATCGACTTCGCCCTGCAGGCCGGCTGGCATGACCGCGGCGTGTTCACCATCGGCGACGCGCCCGAGGCGATGCGCTATTACGGGCTTCGTTTCCCGCTGCCGCACGAGCGCACGATCCGCCGCGAGGCGCGCAAGCACGCCCTGGACCCGGCCTGGGTGGCGGCGCAGACGCGTGCGGAAAGTGCCTTCATGGAGCGCGCCCGTTCGCCTGCGAATGCCCGCGGGCTGATGCAGCTGCTGCCGACCACGGCCGCGATGACGGCAAGCCGCCAAGGCATTGCCTACCGCGGCGTCGAGAGCCTGTACGACCCGGATGTGAACATCATCCTGGGCACGGCCCACCTGCGTTTCGAGCTCGACCAGCAGGGAGGCCTGCCCTACCAGGCCATCGCCGCCTACAATGCCGGCCCGACGCCCGTGGCCCGCTGGAACCGCGACCGTCCCGGCTTCGAACCAGACTTCTGGATCGAAACCGTGACCTACAAGGAAACCCGCGACTACATGGCCCGGGTGCTGGCCTTCAGCGTCATTTACGATTGGCGCCTGGACGGCGACGCGGTGCCGGTGACCGAGCGCATGCTCGGCCGCACGGTGAACGCGTCGGCCCGGCGCAAGTTCCGTTGCCCCACCCCTTCTAACGCACTGAGCACGCCATGATCCCGCAAAACATCGTCATCCTCGGCGGCACTGGTTTCGTCGGCCGCCACCTGGTGGCCCGGCTGGCCGCCGACGGCCACGCCGTCACCCTGCTCAGCCGCAACCTGGCCAGCCATCTCGACCGCCTGCTGGCGCCCGGCGTGACGCTGCGCGAGGTGGACGTGTACGACCCCAGCGTATTGCGCCAGGCGTTCACCGGCGCCGATACGGTCATCAACCTGGTCGGCATCCTCAACGAAAAAGGCGACAGCGGCCGCGGCTTCCGGCGCGCCCACGTCGAGTTGACCAAGCTGGTGCTGGCGGCGATGCAGCTGGCCGGCGTGCGTCGCCTGCTGCAGATGAGCTCGCTAAACGCCGGCCGCGGCCAGAGCCATTACCTGAAGTCGCGCGGCGAAGCCGAGGCGGCGGTGAAAGCCTCGGGCCTGGACTGGAGCATCTTCCAGCCCTCGGTGATCTTCGGCCATGGCGACGGGCTGTTCTGCCGCTTCGCGCAGCTGCTCAAGATTGCGCCGGTGCTGCCGCTGGCGCGCGCGGGCTGCAAGTTCGCGCCGGTCTACATCGGCGACGTGGTCGAGGCCTTCGTGCGCGCGCTGGGCAATCGCCGCAGCATCGGCGAGGTCTATGAACTCTACGGGCCGGACGTGTACACGATGGCGCAGATCGTGAAGATGACGGCGAAAGCGCGCGATCTCACCCGCTTCGTGCTGCCCTTGCCGGACGTGCTCGGTCGCCTTCAGGGCTTCGTGTTCGACTTCGTGCCGGGCAAGCCGTTCTCGTCCGACAATTTCCGCTCACTGGCCACCGACTCGGTTGGCGGCATTGATGGCCTGCACCGTCTTGGCATCGTGCCGACCCGCGTCAGCGCCAAGCTGCCGGAGATCCTGGGGCACGTCGACGATCGCCAGACGCGCTACGCGCGCTACCGCGCCGCCCGCTGACATGAAGGCCTATCGGGTCGGCGGCGCTGTTCGTGACCGACTGCTGGGTCTGCCCGCCGGCGACCGCGACTGGGTCGTCGTGGGTTCAACGCCGGAAGCGATGGTGCTGGCCGGCTACCTGCCGGTGGGTAAGGACTTCCCCGTCTTCCTGCACCCGAACACCAAGGAAGAACACGCGCTTGCCCGCACCGAACGCAAGACCGCGCCGGGCTATCGCGGCTTCACCTTCCACGCCGACGCCTCGGTGACGCTGGAACAGGACCTGGCCCGCCGCGACTTCACCATCAACGCCATCGCCGAAGACGACGACGGCGTGCTGACCGACCCCTTCGGCGGCCGCGCCGATATCGAAGCGCGCGTGCTGCGGCACGTGTCGCCGGCCTTCGCCGAAGACCCGGTGCGCATTCTTCGCGCGGCCCGCTTCCTCGCGCGCTTCGCGCCGCTGGGCTTCACCGTGGCGCCGGAGACGCTGGCGCTGATGCGCGAGATGGTCGCCGCCGGCGAAGTCGACCACCTGGTGCCCGAGCGCGTTTGGCAGGAGCTAAAGAAGGCGCTGGAAATGCCGCGTCCTTCTGCCGCGATCGCCCTGCTGCGCGAATGCGGCGCGCTGGCGAAGCTGCTGCCGGAAGTGGACGCGCTCTACGGCGTGCCGCAGCGCGTCGAGTACCACCCGGAAATCGACACCGGCATCCACGTGCAGATGGTGCTGGACATGGCCGCGCGGCTGGCGCCCGGCGATGCCCTGATCGGCTACTGCGCGCTCACCCATGACCTGGGCAAGGCGCTGACGCCGAAACAGGCGCTGCCCAAGCACGTCGGCCACGAGCACAGCGGCGCGCGCCCGGTGCGTGCGGTATCGGCGCGCTACAAGGTGCCCGCCGAGTTCTCGGCCGTGGCGGACATCGTCTGTCGCGAACATCTCAACGTGCACCGCCTGGCCGAGCTGCGGCCCGAGACCGTGCACGACCTGATCGCCCGCTGCGACGGCTTCCGCAAACCCGAGCGCATCGCCCAGCTGGCGCTGGCCTGTGAAGCCGACAAGCGCGGCCGACTGGGTCGCGAAGAAGAACGCTACCCGTCGCGGGACCTGCTGTTGCGTTTGCATGCGGCCGCGCAGGCGGTGTCGGCCGGCGCCGCGATCGCCAATGGACTCAAGGGCGTGGCGGTGGGGGATTGGCTGCGGCAGGCGCGGATTGCGGCGATTGCGGCCGAGAAGCTTCGGGCCTGAAGGCCCTCCTACAAAAGCTTCGGGCCTGAAGGCCCTCCTACATCGCAACCTGTAGGAGGGCCTTCAGGCCCGAAGCTTTGCCTCCATCCACACCAACACATTCCGCAGCGGCGTCAGCCCCAGGCCGAGCCCCGCCAGCACACCCAGCGTGTTCGCCAGCGCATCGCGTCCATCGCCCAGCCGCGTCGTGGTCAGCTGCGCCTGCGCGAACTCCAGTCCAACGCCAAGTAGCACCAAGGCCAGCGCCGCCAAACACCGCGCACCCCAGCCACGAAGCAGCATCACCGCCCACGCCGACAGCGTGAAGTAGGCGAGGAAATGCCCCAGCTTGTCCGAGTCCGGCGGTCCGCCCAATTGAATCGGCGGCAGCAGCGACAGCGCGATGCACAGCAGCCAGCCAAATACCCACACGCCCAGCCACAGCCGCGGCCGTTTCAAATCACGACGGATCACAGGCGACGGCTCAGGTCGCCGCGGGCAAACAGCGGTCGGATATCGGCGCCACGCTGGAACCCCATCACCTGGAAGCGCTCGCCCATTTCGCCCGGCAGCGTCAATCGCTTCACTTCGTTGTGGCGATGGTGGCGATCGACCACATCGTCGATGGCCTCGATCGCCGCCAGCCGTTCGGCCAGACCGCTGTTGATCAGGAAGCTGGCCTGCGCGCAGTAGCCGGCGAAATCAAAGCCTGCGCCCACGCCCGCCTCCGCGACCGCCGTGAAATCCACGAAGGCGGTGATGTCCTGCAGCCCCGGCAGGTGAAAGGGATTGGCGTTGGCGCTGTGGCGGTGGTGGCAGACCAGGGTGCCTTCGCTGCGCTCGGGCAGGTAGTACTCCTGGCGCGGGTAGCCGTAGTCCACGAACAGCATCGCGCCGTCCTTCAGCAGGCCGCCCACCGCCTGGATCCAGTACGGCAGCTGCGGCAGCACTTCGGAACGATAACCCTCGGCGAAGGGCTTGCCGATATCGCGTTCGATGTGGCGCACCGCGGCGTGCAGCAGGGCATCGGCCGGCTGGTCGACGCGGATCAGCGCGCCTTCGGGCGAAAGCGCCACGTATTCCTCGTACACCTCGCCGCCGCGCATCGCGAAGCGCGGCGTGGGCAGCGCGTCGAGCACCTCGTTGGCGAACAGTACGCCGCGCCACTCGCGTTCCGGCGGGCCGTCGAGCCAGCTCACGCAGGCGAACACCTCGGCCGGCAGCGCCGCGCGCAGGCGCTCGGCCTGGCGCTCGCGCAGGTCGGCGCTGGGTTCGAGGATGAGGTAGCGCGCCGGCAAAGCATCAATCGCCTGCCAATGCCGCAGCGCCGCCTCGGCAAACGCGCCGCTGCCGCCGCCGATTTCGAAGAAATCCGCCGCGCCGCCCAACTGCGTGAACACCTGCGCCGCCGCCTGCGCGATGCATTCGGCGAAGGTCGGTCCCAGCTCCGGCGAGGTGACGAAATCGCCTTCGGCCCCGAACTTGCGGCTGCCCGCGCTGTAGTAGCCCAGCCCCGGCGCGTACAGCACCAGCTCCATGTAGCGCGAGAACGGAAGGACGCCGCCGCTGGCCTTGATCTGCCCGCGGACCAGATCCAGCAGGCGTTCGCTATGGGCCAGGGCGGCCGCGTCGGGGGCAGGGACGTGCGGGGTCATGATGTAATCTTCAGATGCGAACGCGCAGGATACCGGCAAATCCACGGAGCCCCGAATGACTGCCCCCGTTGCCCTGATCACTGGCGCCGCCAAGCGCGTCGGCGCCTGCATCGCCCGCCGCCTGCATGCCGCCGGCTACGACCTCGCCCTGCACCACCGCGCCTCGGGTGAGGCCATGCACGCCCTGGTCGCCGAACTTGATGCGGTCCGCGCCGGCAGCACGCTGGTGCTGAGCTGTGAACTCGCCCAAGACGACGCCCTGCCCGGTCTGGTCGCCGATACCGTGGCGCGCTTCGGCCGTCTCGATGCCCTGGTGAACAACGCCAGCGCCTTCTACCCGACGCCGATCGGCAGCGCGACGACCGCGCAGTGGGACGAACTGTTCGCCTCCAACGCCCGCGGCCCCTTCTTCCTGTCCCAGGCCGCTGCCCCGCACCTGCGCGCCGCCGGCGGCGCCATCGTCAACCTGGCCGACATCTACGGCGAGCGCCCGCTCGATAGCCACACGATCTACTGCATGGCCAAGGCCGCCAACCTCATGCTCACTCAGTCGCTGGCGAAGGAACTGGGCCCGGAAGTACGCGTCAACGCCGTCGCCCCCGGCGCCGTGATGTGGCCGGCCGAAGGCAAGCCCGAGCACGAAAAGGCCGCCATGCTCGCCAGCACAGCCCTCAAGCGCGCCGGCGACGCTGAAGACGTCGCCGAAGCGGTTCGCTGGCTGCTGCAGGACGCGCGCTACACCACCGGGCAAGTCATTCGCGTCGACGGTGGGCGCAGTTTAAATATTTGAACGGTGATGCTTCCGCTCAGATAAAGCGGATGCGCGGCCACCTCGGCGGCCGCGCACGGTTCCCGCCTACTTGACCTGGAACGCCGCCTGCAGCTGCGGGCCGGCGAAGCCCTCCGGGGCCTGGCCGTCCACCGCGTAGCGGTACACCGCGGCCGAGTACACGCCCGACAGGGCGGCCTGGAAGACGGCGACGGCGGCGATGGCGATCACGGCGATCACCACGGCCACCAGCGCCAGCTTGCCGCCGCCGATCATGGCGGCGCCAAACACCAGCGCGATCGAAACGACGACCACGAGACCGGTCAGCAGGCCGAAGGCCAGGCCGATGCCGACGTTGCCGGCGACGTTCTCGCCCCAGGTGCGCTTGAGCAGGGTCATCGATTCTTTCACCGCGTCGATCGGGCCGACGTCGCGGGTGACCAGGATCGGCACCACCAGGAAGGTGCCCACGGTCCAGGCCATGCCGAGCAGGCCGATCAGGATGCGGCCGAGCACGCCGGCGCGCTCGCTGGCGGCCTTGAGCAGCAGGCCGACGGTAGCGGCGATGGCGGCGTAGCCCAGGATCACGCCGATTTTCGAGCGGGCGATTCGCAGGCCGTCGGCCACGCTGGGATTGCCGCCTTCGAGCCGGATCAGTGCGGCACCGACCAGGGCCGTGTTGAAGAAGAAGATCACGAAGTACTGGCAGAGGTAGAACAGGAAGCCGACCACCGCGCCAACGACGCCAATCTGACCGCCTTCGAAAATGCGCAGGCCGATCACCGGCACCGCGAAGGAGATGGCTACCAACAGGGTGGCAAAGGCGGAGATGACCGGGAACAGCAGCAGTTCCTTGTCCGAACGCAGGACGGCGGCGCTGGCCTTGACCAGGGTCCAGCTGCGGGAGATGCGATCGAACATGGGGTGGGCCTCCGGTGGGATGGCCGCGATTATGCGTCAGTGTCGCGGCCACGCAAGGCCGAAAGTCACCCGAGGCTGAGCGTATCCACCGTTGGCGGCGCATTGGCCTCCGGATGCGCGGCCCACAGCGCCGCCAGC
Organism: Arenimonas alkanexedens; assembly: GCF_054781355.1. Classification (NCBI taxonomy): domain Bacteria; kingdom Pseudomonadati; phylum Pseudomonadota; class Gammaproteobacteria; order Lysobacterales; family Lysobacteraceae; genus Arenimonas; species Arenimonas alkanexedens. The sequence continues at coordinate 144,500 of NZ_BAAGUO010000001.1, read as the reverse complement.
GTCTCGCCGCCGCCGGGCACTTCGTATGCCGGCGAGAGGTCGGCCAGCGGCTTGAGCACGAAGGCGTGCTTGAGCTCAGGCCGCGGCAGCTCGAGGTTGCCGGGACCTTTCAGCACCAGGTCGTCGTAAAACACGATGTCGATGTCGAGCGTGCGGCTGGAGAAACGCGGCACGTCGCGGCGCCGGCCCTGGCGGTCTTCCAGGGCGTGCAGCCAGTCGTTGAGCGCGAACGGATCGAGATCGCTGTCGATCACGGCGGCGGCGTTGAGGAAATCCGGGCCTTCGAAGCCCACCGCCGGGGTGCGGTATACCGGGGAGAACTGCACCGCGCCGAAGCGCACGCGCAATGCGTCGGCCGCGGCCAGCAGGTTCGCCTCGGCGTCCTGGTTGCTGCCCAGGCTCAGCCAGGCCCTGCCCATCAGGCGCGGCTGCGCTCGATGATGACGCCTACCGACTTCGAGCCGGTCACTGCGCCGGGCTTGGCCAGCTTCAGGCGCACGTGCTGCACGCCGAACTCGCCGAGGATGATCGCGGCGCAGCGCTCGGCCAGGGTTTCCACCAGGCCGAATTCGGACTCGGACACGAACTGGATCAGGCGCTTGCTGACGGCCTTGTAGTCGAGCGTGTGCTCGATATTGTCGCTGGCGGCCGGCACGGTGTTGTCGAACGCCATCTCGATGTCGAGCACGATCGGCTGGAGGATCTTGCGCTCCCAGTCGTAGATGCCGATGACGCACTCGATTTCGAGGGCTTCGATGAAAACCTTGTCCATAGCTTGGTCCTTCCAATCCAGCGCAACCTTGTAGGAGGGCCTTCAGGCCCGAAGCTTTTGGCGAGGAGCTTCGGGCCTGAAGGCCCTCCTACAAGGGGCGGGTTGCGGTTACAGGGGCGGCAAGCTTGCCATGTCCCAACGTGGCGTCACGGTGACGACGGGGGCCTCGTGCTGGCCGGCCTGCAGGCGCAGGGCGCCGGCGAAGGCGATCATGGCGCCGTTATCGGTGCAGAAGGCCGGGCGCGGGAAGTACACCCGACCCCTGCCCTCCCCTGTGGGAGGGACTGTAGGAGGGCCTTCAGGCCCGAAGCTTTTGGCGAAGGGCTTCGGGCCTGAAGGCCCTCCTACAGGGGCTTGCACGAGGGCCTGCAGGCGCTCGCGCAGGCGCAGGTTGGCGCCGACGCCGCCGGCCACCACCAGGGTACGGGCGCCAGTCTGCTGCAGGGCGCGATCGCATTTGATGGCCAGGGTTTCGACCACCGCGTCCTCG
>NZ_BAAGUO010000001.1:68049-143144 GCF_054781355.1 Arenimonas alkanexedens | reverse complement strand
CACGAGGGCCTGCAGGCGCTCGCGCAGGCGCAGGTTGGCGCCGACGCCGCCGGCCACCACCAGGGTACGGGCGCCAGTCTGCTGCAGGGCGCGATCGCATTTGATGGCCAGGGTTTCGACCACCGCGTCCTCGAAGCCGCGGGCAATGTCGGCGCGGGTGGCGGGGGTCTTGTCCGAAGCCTGCCAGGCCAGCAGTACCTGGGTCTTGAGGCCGGAGAAGCTGAAGTCCAGGCCGGGCCGGTCGGTCATGGGCCGGGAGAACTTGAACACGCCCGGGCGACCGGATTCGGCCAGCCGGGCCAGCTCCGGGCCGCCCGGATACGGCAAGCCCATGAGTTTGGCGGTCTTGTCGAAGGCTTCGCCGGCGGCGTCGTCCAGGGTTTCGCCCAGCAGGCGGTACTGGCCGATCGCGGCCACTTCCACCAGTTGGGTGTGGCCGCCGGAGACCAGCAGGGCCACGAAGGGCGGCTTCAGGTCGGGATCCTCGAGCAGCGGGGCCAGCAGGTGGCCCTCCATGTGGTGCACGCCCACGGCGGGCAGGTCCAGGGCCCAGGCCAGGGCCCGCCCGGCGGCGGCGCCCACCATCAGGGCGCCCACCAGACCCGGGCCGGCGGTGTAGGCCACGCCGTCGAGGTCGGTGACGCCCAGGCCGGCTTCGGCCAGGGTCTCGCGGATCAGAGGCAGCAGCTTGCGGACGTGGTCGCGGCTGGCCAGCTCGGGCACCACCCCGCCGTATTCGGCGTGCAGGGCGATCTGGCTGTAGAGGGTGTGCGCCAGCAGGCCGCGGTCGGTGTCGTAGACCGCCACGCCGGTTTCGTCACAGCTGGTTTCGATGCCCAGGACGCGCATGTGCCTGTTTCTTTAGGGTAAACCGCGGGATTCAAGGTCTTTCCGGGATATACGCTTGCCTGCGGCCCCGGAGCCCGCGTATCATACGCGGCTCGCCGGCCGTGCCGGGCGAAATCCACGTAATCCAGGAATTACACAATGCCGTCTGTAAAAGTCCGCGAAAACGAGCCGTTTGAGTTTGCGCTGCGTCGCTTCAAGCGCACCTGCGAGAAGGCCGGCGTGCTCGCCGAAACCCGCAAGCGCGAGTTCTACGAGAAGCCGACCCAGGAGCGTAAGCGCAAGGCCGCCGCCGCGGTGAAGCGCCAGCTGCGTCGCAGCTCGCGCGACGTCACCAAGCGCCAGCGCCTGTACTGAGCCGCTGTGGCCTTCAAGAAGCCGGCGCGCGTAAGCGTTGCCGGCTTTTTGTGTTTCTGATCCCCGGAGAAAACCATGAGCATGAAAGCCCAGCTGGTTGAAGACATGAAGACAGCGATGAAGGCCGGCGAGAAGGATCGCCTCGGCGTCATCCGCCTGATCAACGCGGCCATCAAGCAGAAGGAAGTGGACGAGCGGATCGAGATGACCGACCCGCTGGTGCTGGCCGTGCTGGAGAAGATGGTCAAGCAGCGCAAGGATTCGATCAGCCAGTACGACGCTGCCGGCCGCGAGGACCTGTCGGCGATCGAACGCTATGAGCTGGGCGTGCTTGAGGCCTACCTGCCGGCGAAGATGGACGAGGCTTCGATCCAGGCCGCCATTGACGCCGCCAAGGCCGAGACTGGTGCCGCCGGCCCGGCCGATATCGGCAAGCTGATGGCGGTGCTCAAGCCCAAGCTGGCGGGCCAGGCCGATATGGGCCTGGTGTCGCAGCTGGTCAAGAAGTCCCTGGCCGGCTGAGCCTCTTGTAGGAGGGCCTTCAGGCCCGAAGCTCTTGGCCGAAAAGCTTCGGGCCTGAAGGCCCTCCTACAGGGGCGGTCGACGGGTATTCTGGGCGCATGGATTTCAGCAAGGACATTCGATACCACGACTCGATCGCGGGCGAGTACGACGAGGTCGTGCTGGCGCCGCGCGAGGCGGCTACGCGCCGCCTGTTTGCGCCGGCGCTTCGGCGCTTGGCGGCGCAGGCGCCGTTCGGGCGGATGCTGGACCTGGGCTGCGGCACGGGGCATATGATCCGCCGCGCCGGGCCGTTGGCGCGCGAGGTGATCGGCGTCGACCACAGCGCCGGCATGCTGGCCTCGGCGCAGCGGATGACCGCAACCACGGGGCTGGGCCACGTGGTCTTCGAGCAGGACGACATCGAAACCTACCTGGCGGCACATCCCGACCACGCCGACCTGGTCACTGCGGTCGGCGTCCTTCACCACCTGGGCCAGGACGACCTGGACCGCGTGCTGGCCGCGATCCACCGCAGCCTGCGGCCCGGCGGCTGGGTGCTCCTGGCCGAGCCGGTCATCGAACCGGGCATGGCCGAACCCGCCGCCATCGCTCGCTGGAACCAGGCCTCGCTGGCCGCCCAACGCGGCCATCAGGACGCCGAGGAAGATCCGGACGAGGCGCCGCTGCCGTTCGCGCAGCTGCGCGCCGCCATCGCGCGCGCCGGCTTCACCCCGGTGCACGCGCAGCGCCACTGGGAGATCTACAACCACAGTGAGCGCCCGGGCCTGGTCGAACGGCTGCGGATCAGCTGGCTGCAGTGGCGCCATCGCGACACCGGCTTCATCTACGCCTGCCTCGCGCGCAAAGCCTGAGGCATACCGACATGGCCCGCCTGCCCGACGCATTCATTGACGACCTGCTGGCGCGCACCGACATCGTCGAAGTGGTGGGTTCGCGGGTGCCGCTCAAACGGCAGGGCCGCGAGTATTCGGCGCGCTGCCCGTTTCACGACGAGCGCTCGCCTTCGTTCACGGTGTCGCCGACCAAGCAGTTCTATCACTGCTTCGGCTGCGGTGCGCACGGCACGGCGATCAGTTTCCTGATGAATTACGACCGCCTCGAGTTCCTCGATGCGGTGGAAGACCTGGCCAAGCGCGCCGGCATGGAAGTGCCGCGCGACACCCGCCAGGCCAACCAGGGCAACGAGTCGCGCGAGCTTTACTCGGCGCTGGAAGCGGCATCGACCTTCTTCGTGCAGCAGCTGGCCGGCAGCAGCAAGGCGCGCGACTACCTGTCCGCGCGCGGCGTCGACGCCGAGAACCAGGTGCGCTTCGGCATCGGCTATGCCCCCGACGGCTTCAACGGCCTGAAGGACGCGCTGGGCACCGACGAACGCCGGCTGAGCCTGCTCGACAAGACCGGCATGCTTTCGCGCAGCGACAGCGGCCGCGTGTACGACAAGTTCCGCGACCGCGTGATGTTCCCGATCCACGACCGCCGCGGCCGCGTCATCGCCTTCGGCGGCCGCGTGCTGGACAAGGACGACGGCCCGAAATACCTGAACTCGCCCGAGACCGTGCTCTTCCACAAGGGCCGCGAACTCTACGGCCTGTGGCAAGTGCGTCAGGCGCATTCGAAGATTCCGAAGCTGGTGGTGGTCGAGGGCTACATGGACGTGGTGGCGCTGTTCCAGTTCGGCGTGAACACCGCCGTCGCCACCCTGGGCACCGCGACCACGCCCGACCACGCCGAGCTGCTGTTCCGCAACGCGACCGATGTCTACTTCTGCTTCGACGGCGACCGTGCCGGCCGCGGCGCCGCCTGGAAAGCGCTTGAATCGGTGCTGCCGCGCATGCGCGATGGCCGGCAGGCGTTCTTCCTGTTCCTGCCCGACGGCGAGGATCCGGATTCGATCGTGCGCAAGGAGGGCGCGACCGGCTTCGACGCGCGTTTGGCGCAGGCGATGCCGCTGTCCGAGTTCTTCTATGCCGAGCTGTCCAAGGACGTGAACCTGGCGGGCATGGAGGGCAAGGCGCGGCTGGCCGAGCGCGCCAAACCGCTGCTGGCTGGCATTCCGGACGGCGCCTTCCGCGACCTGATGCAGCAGCGCCTGACCGCGATCACCGGCGTCGGCCAGCGCGCGGCCGCGGCGCCGGCGGCGCAGGCCACGCCCTCGATGCGCGGCCGCGGCGGCAGCCCGGCGCCCAAGATCAGCCTGGTGCGCGCCGCCATCGCGCTGCTGGTGCAGCAGCCGGCCCTGGCCGAAACGATCGAGCCGCCGTATCGCTTCAGCGTGCTTCGACAGCCCGGTATTGCGCTGCTGATGGAGCTGATCGAGCTGTCGCGCGCGCGCCCCGGCATCACCGCCGGCGGCGTGCTCGAGCACTTCAGCGAACGGGAAGAAGGCGCGGCGCTGCAGAAGCTGGCGATGCAGGTTTTCCCGGGTGAAATAGACACGCTGCGGCTGGAGTTCCTGGACGCCCTGGGCCAGCTCGATCGCCAGACGCGCCAGCAGCGCCTGGACGAGCTGCAGGCGCGCATCAACGAAGTGGGTATGTCCGGCCTGGCTGACCACGAGAAGGCCGAGCTGCGCGAGCTCCACGCCAACCGCTAAAACCCTGTAGGAGGGCCTTCAGGCCCGAAGCCTTTCGCCAAAGAGCTTCGGGCCTGAAGGCCCTCCTACAAAGTCGGCGTTCGCGCGCTAAGGCGTTACCCTCAGGTCTGCGCTTCCGGAGGAAAGCACGATGTCCGCACCCGTTCGCTTCGAACTTGAGCCGATCCTGGCCCGCCTGCAGCAGCAGAGCTACGAGCTGCTCGCGGCGCTGCCCCTGTTCGTGCTCGCGCTGGCCATCCTGTGGCTGGCTTGGCTGTTCGGGCGCTGGCTGTCGCAGCGAGGCGTGCTGCAGCGGGTCGCCCGCAAGAACCCGTTCCTGCAGTCCCTGCTGCGCACCACGGTGCAGTGGATCGTCACCGGCGCCGGCGTTCTGGTGGCCCTGGACCTGCTCGATGCCACCGCCCTGGTCGGCGCGGTGCTGGGCACCGCTGGCGTGCTCGGCGTAGCGCTGGGCTTCGCCTTCAAGGACATCCTGGAAAACTATCTGGCCGGCATCCTGCTGAGCGTGCGCCAGCCCTTTGCCAAGGGCGACCACCTGGTGATCGAAGGCAACGAGGGCATCGTGGTCGCGCTGACCTCGCGCGCCACGATCCTGATGACGCCCGACGGCAACCACCTGCGCCTGCCCAATGCCCTGGTGTTTCGTGGCGTCACGCTCAACTACACGCGCAACCCCAGCCGCCGTTTCCAGTTCGATGTCGGCATCGGCGTCAACGAGGACCTGGTCGCGGCGCGAGCGCTCGGGCTGGAGGCGCTGGCGGGCATCGAAGGCATGCTGGCGACACCGCCGCCGCGCGCCCATATCGCGTCGCTGGGCGACTCGAGCGTGCAGCTGCGTTTCCACGGCTGGGTGGACCAGCGCGCGCACGATTTCCTGATGGTCCGCAGCGAAGCCATCCGCGCGGTGAAGCTCGCCCTCGACGCCGGCGGCATGGACATGCCCGAGCCGATTTACCGGGTGCAGCTGCATCAGGCATCGGGGCCGGCCATCGCGCCGGCGCATCGCGGGCCGTCGGCGCGTCCGGCGGGGGTCGCCGCCGTGGATACGCGGGCCACGACGGACCTGGATCAGCAGATCGAAAAAGACCCCGGGGTTGGCGACGAGGACCTGCTCGACCCGACGGCGAAGCGGGAATAGCGGCGCCAGTCAGTGAGACGCATCCTGTAGGAGGGCCTTCAGGCCCGATGCTCCTGGCGAAGAGCTTCGGGCCTGAAGGCCCTCCTACAGGCTGCGGTGGCTGGGCTATGCTCGGGGTTCTTTCCTGCCCGGGGGCTTTCGATGCGACTTTCACCCTTGATCCTTGCGCTGGCGCTGTGCGCGCCCGTGTTTGCCGCGACACCGCCGGAAGTGGTGCGTGAAGAAGTCGGCAGCCGCGTCAGCGAGAACGTGCCGGCGGTACCCGCCGAACTGGTCGAGCGCCTGAACCGTTACCAGAACACCCGCGGCGCCAGCTTCAGCGGCTGGCTGCCGGACGGCAGCCTGGTGATCAGCACCCGCTTCGGCGAAACCAGCCAGGCGCACCGCGTGCGCATGCCGATGGGCACGCGCGAGCAGCTCACCTTCTACCCGGAACCGATCAGCGCGGTGAACCCCGCGCCCGGTGCCAACGGCTTCGTGTTCGGCAAGGACGTCGGTGGCTCCGAGTTCTGGCAGCTGCACTGGTTCGACCTCGAAACCCGTGAGGTGACCCTGCTCACCGACGGCAAGCGCAGCCAGAACTCCAGCCCGCTGTGGTCGGACGACGGCAAGCAGCTGGCCTGGTCGAGCACCGCCCGCAACGGCACCGACTACGACCTCTGGGTCCGCGACATGGCCACCGGCGAAGCGCGCATGGTGCTCAGCGAAGGCAGCCTGTGGAGCGCCAGCGGCTTCTCGCCCGACGGCGGCAAGCTGCTGGTGACGCGCTACGTCTCGATCAACGAGTCCTATCCGGGTGAACTCGACCTGGCCACCGGCAAGCTCGAGATGTTCCCGGTCGACGGCGGCCGCGCGGCCTTCGGCGGCTTCAAGTACGCGCCCAATGGCCGCGGCGTCTATTTCATCTCGGACGAAGAGCGCGCGTTCCGCACCCTGCGCCACCACGAACCCGAGGCCGGCCGCCCCACCCTGCTCAGCGGCGACATCCCCTGGGACGTCGAGGGCTTCGAGATCAGCCCCGACGGCCACCACCTCGCGTTCTCCACCAACGAGGACGGCATCGGAAAGCTGCACGTCATCACCCTGCCCGGCCACACGCCCGTCGTGCTGCCCGCGCTGCCGGTCGGCGTGATCGGAAACTTCGGCTTCTCGCCCGACGGCCAGCGCCTCGCGATCACCCTCAACACCGCCACCTCGCCCAGCGACGTGCACGTGATCGAATTGGCCGAGCAGCGCCTGGTGCAGTGGACCGCCAGCGAAGTGGGTGGACTGGACGTAGGCAACTTCCGCGAACCGACCCTGGTGCGCTACGAGACCTTCGACGAAGTCGACGGCAAGCCGCGCACCATCCCGGCCTTCTACTACCGGCCGGCCGGCGACGGTCCGTTCCCGGTGGTGATCAACATCCACGGCGGCCCCGAGTCGCAGTCGCGCCCCAGCTTCAACCCGACCGTTCAGTTCATGCTCGAGGAACTGCAGGTGGCCGTGCTGGTGCCCAACGTGCGCGGCTCGGCCGGCTACGGCAAGGACTTCCTGCAGCTCGACAACGGCATGCTGCGCGAGGACTCGGTCAAGGACATCGGCGCCCTGCTCGACTGGATCGCCCAGCAGCCCGAACTCGACGCCAACCGCGTCGGCGTCTCGGGCGGCAGCTACGGCGGCTACATGGTGCTGGCCAGCATGACCCACTACAACGAGCGCATCCGCGCTGGCGTTGACGTGGTGGGCATCTCCGATTTCGGCACCTTCCTGGCGAACACCGAGAGCTACCGCCAGGACCTGCGTCGCGCCGAATACGGCGACGAGCGTATCCCGGAAATGAAGGCCTTCCACGACCGCATCGCGCCGCTCAACAACGCCCACAAGATCACGCGGCCGCTGTTCGTCGCCCAAGGCCTGAACGACCCGCGCGTTCCGTGGACCGAAGCCGAGCAGATCGTGAAGGCCGTCCGCGGCAACGGCGGCGACGTCTGGTACCTGCTCTACAAGGGTGAGGGCCACGGCTTCCGCAAGAAGTCGAATAGCGACTACTTCGGGGCTGCCACGATGCTGTTCTGGCAACAGCACCTTATCAACGCCAAGTAATCCGCCTTCCGGAGCCCCTCCTTGCGAGGGGCTTCTCTTTCTAGCCGGCGGCCGGGAGGAACTCGAGGGCCGGCGCGGCCGCAACCGCCGGCAGCAGCCAGTGGTCGGCCAACAGGAAAGCGAACAGCGCCATCAGATAGACGATGGAGTAATTGAAAACCTTCATCGCGTACAGCTCGCCCGGCGGATTGAGCAGCCGGATGGCGTAGTAGAGGAACATCGCGCCCAGCACGAGCGCGCCGCCCAGGTAGAAGATGCCGCTCATCTTGGTGGCCCAGGGAAGCACCGTCACGGCAAGCAGCAGCACCGTGTAGAAGAGAATCTGCCAGCGCGTGTAGGTGACGCCGTAGACCACCGGCAGCATCGGGATCAACGCCTTGGCGTAGTCGTCGCGACGGAAGATCGCCAGCGCCCAGAAATGCGGCGGCGTCCACACGTAGATGATCAGCACCAGCAAAAGCGCGTGGTCATAGTGCAGCGGCGCGCCGGCCAGGCCGAGGAATGACACGCCTGCAGGCCAACCCTTGATCGCCGCCCAGCCCAGCAGCGGCGGCGCGGCGCCGGCCAAACCACCGATCACGATGTTCTGCGGCGTGGCCCGCTTGAGCCAGCCGGTGTAGACGATCGCGTAGCCGATCAGGGATGCGAAGGTCAGTGCCGCGGTAAAGCCGTTCACGAGCAGGGCCAACAGCGCCATGGACACCACGCCGAGGACGACGGCGAAGGCCAGCACCTGCATCGGCCGCAAAGAGCCGGTGGCGAGCGGACGATGCTGGGTGCGCGCCATCAGTACGTCGATGCGCTGGTCGAGCAGGTGGTTGATGGCAGCAGCCGAGGCTGCCGCCAGCCAGATGCCGAGGGCGCCGAGCACGATGCGCGCCCAGGGCAGGGCTTCGCCCGGTTCGATCGCCAGGAACATGCCGATGATCGCGGTGAATACGATCAAGGCCACGACGCGCGGCTTGGTCAGTTCCCAGTAGGCGGCGAAGGGCGTGCTCACTCGGGCGCCCGGAGCCTGGCCAGCAGCCCCACGACGGCAAACAGCAGCAGCGCGGCGCCGGCGTTGTGCGCGGTGGCGACCCACAGCGGCAGGCCGAGCATCACGTTGCTGATACCCAGGGCGACCTGCGCCGACAGCAGCACCAGCAGCACCACGCCCCAGAACACCAGGCCCGGCGTGCGCAGCATGCGCAGGCAGACCACCAGCAGGTGGCCGACGACCAGCAGCGCCATGATCCGATGGCTCATCTGGATGGCCGCGCGCGCGGGGCCGTCCAGCACGCCGCCTTCATAGTCCACCCCGATACCGCGCCAGAGGACGAAGCCTTCGCGGTAGTCCTGTTCGGGCCACCACTGGCCCAGGCAGGTCGGGAAGTCGACGCCGCAGGCCAGGGCCGCATAGTTGGCGCTGGTCCAGCCGCCGAGCGCGATCTGAACCACCAGCAGGCCCAGCCCGATCCAGAGCAAGCGACGCAGGCGCGGCGCTTCCGCCAGCACCAGCGCGCTGCCGGGCGTGGTTTTCCAGGCCAGCCAGGTCAACATGGACAGGGTCAGCAGGCCGCCCAGCAGGTGGGCCATCACGATCACCGGCTTCACCAGCCAGATCACGGTCCACATGCCCAGCACGGCCTGGAAAATGATCACCATCAGCAGCAGGCTGGCGAAACGCGAGGCGTCGGTGCTTGAGCCGCGCATGGCGTGCGCGAACAGCATCAATTCCGCCACGATGACCAGCGCGACCGACAGCCCATGGTTGGAGGCGAAGCTGCCCTCGATGCCGGTGTAGACCGGGATGGACAGCGCGACCAGCGCGGACGCGGCCAGCACGCTGGCGATGCCCAGTTTCTGGCGGCGCGCCGCCAGCAGCGCCAGCGCCAGCACCAGCACGCCCAGCAGCGCGGCGATATGGCGGTGGAACTGTTCGCGCCAGGCCTTGCTGACTTCGACCACGCGTTCGTAGCTTTCGTTGGCGCTGGCGATCTCGTGGTCCAGCGTCGGCCAGGTGGCCTTGCCGTAGCAGGTCGGCCAGTCCGGGCAGCTGAGCCCGGCGTTGGACAGGCGGACGAAACCGCCGAACACGATGACGCACAGGGCCAGCAAAACGGCGACCCAGGCCAGGCGGTGATAATTCCGATTGGGGCTGTTCATGAGGTCCTACTTCAACACACGTCCGAGGTCCTTGCGCAGGCCGGACGGATTGAAGCCCGGGGCGTAGCGCAGGACGAGATAACCATTCGCGTCGGCGAGGTAGACCGGCAGCGCATCGGCGCGGGCCTGGTCGGGCAGCCTGGCCTGCAGCGCCGCGCTGGGCTGCATCGGCACCAGGCCGCTGAACTCCGGCGCGCCGGCGGGCAGGTCGCCGAACCACAGCACCTTGAGCTTCTCGGCGTGGCGGCCTTCGGAGTACCAGACCCGGTGCAGCGCGTTGAGCAGCTGCGCGCAGGGCTCGCCGCAGTCGGCGGGCGGCGCCACCACGATGTGCCAGTGGCGCTCGGCCGGCTGCCACTGCCAGGCGCTGCCGTCGGCGCGGGCCAGGTCCAGGTCGCGCAGGTCCGGATACGGCGACAGCATCTCGCCGATGTTGCGGGTCACGCCGGGCTTCCAGCCGCTGAAGAACAGCGTGGCGGCGACACCGAAGCTGCCCAGGAACATGGCGGCCACCAGCAGCAGCGCGATTCGCGAACGGGTTTGTTTGGAAACAGTCATGGGCGTCGGCGCAGGTTGAGGACGATCAGGATGACGAGGGTAGCCACGGCCAGCCCAAACCACTGGACGGCGTAGCCGCGATGTTTCTCGGGCGGCAGGGTGTTGCCCAGCAGCGCCAGGTCGCGCGCGTGGCCCAGCGCAATCGCCGGGTCCAGGCGCAGCACGCGTTCGGCCAGCGGCGCTGCGGTCGACCAGGCGGCGCTGACTTCGACCGGATCGAGCCGCGTCGCCAGCCAGGCGCCGTCCTGCTCGACCAACCCCGGACCCAGCCGCAGCCCGACCGAAGGCGGCGGCACCAGTAGCCCGGCCAGCGCGTGCTCACCGACCGGACAGTCCACCGCAGGCAGCCGGCGGTCCGGCGCCACCGGCAGCCAGCCCATGTCCACCAGCAGCGGGCGGGCGCCGCCTACCGGTACGACCGCGCAATACAGACGCATGCCCACCTGTTGGCCACGGCGCTGATTGTCCAGCCACAGGCGCGGCGTTGCCGTGAAGCGCGCGCGGCCCGCGACCCGATCAATCGCCGAGGCCTGACCGGTGAGCGCGGTGAGCAGATCGCGCGGCGGCGCCGCCAGCGCGGCATCGGCGGCCGCCAGCTGGTCGCGTTTGCTGTCCTCGCGTGAAAGCTGCCAGCGCCCCAACTGCGCGAAACCCAGCACAAGACACAGCCCGAGAACGCTTAGTACCAGACGGCGATTCACGCCAACACGGCGCCGGAGGCGGATAATGCGGCCTTTCCCAGACACCGGGCGCTTGTCGTGCAGAAACTCCTCATCATCGCTTTCCTGATCGTGATCCTCTGGAACCTCGGCGCCGGCCTGTATTACATGATGGTCGACAAGGGTAAAACCGACCGCACCGTGAAATCGCTGACCTGGCGCATTGGCCTATCGGTAGGGCTGTTCCTGTTGGTCGTCGCCGGTATTTTTACCGGCGTGATCAAGCCGCACGGTATCGGCGGTTGACCTGAAACAGAAGGGCCGGCGCGATGGCCGGCCCCGCGTTGTTTTTGTAGGAGGGCCTTCAGGCCCGAAGCTTTTCCGTGAAGAGCTTCGGGCCTGAAGGCCCTCCTACATGGTCAGAGTACGTAGACGAAGAGGAACAGGCCCAGCCAGACCACGTCCACGAAGTGCCAGTACCAGGCTACGGCTTCGAAGGCGAAGTGGTGGTCCTTGCTGAAGTGGCCCTTCAGGCAGCGCAGCCACATGATCGCCAGCATCAGCGTGCCCAGGAACACGTGCATGCCGTGGAAGCCGGTGAGCATGAAGAACGTGGAGCCGTAGATGCCCGAGCCCATCGTCAGGTTCAGGTCGCGGTAGGCGTGGATGTATTCCTCCGCCTGATAGAACAGGAAGACCGTGCCCAGCAGCACCGTCGCACCCAGCCAGACCAGCAGCGCCTTGCGCTGCCCGGCCTTGAGTGCGTGGTGGGCGATGGTGATGGTGACGCCGGACGCCAGCAGGATCAGGGTATTGATCAGCGGCAGGCCCCAGGCCGGGATGGTCTGGAAGCTGCCGCCCAGCCCCGCCGGGCCCGCGGACGGCCAGCCGGCAGTGAAGCCTTCCCACAGGAACTGATTGGTGAGGGCACCGTCGCCCTCGCCCGACAGCCAGGGCAGCGCGAACTGGCGCGCATAGAACAGGGCGCCGAAGAAGGCCGCGAAGAACATGATCTCGGAGAAGATGAACCACATCATTCCCATGCGGAACGAGGCGTCCACCTGGGCGTTGTACTTGCCCGCCAGCGACTCGCTGATGACGTTGCCGAACCAGCCGAACAGCACCGCCAGCGTGGCCACCAGGCCGACGTAGAACACCGGCTGGCCCCAGGCCTGGCCGTTGAGCCAGTTGGCGACGCCGATCATGGTCATGAACAGCGTGATCGAGCCGACGAAGGGCCACGGGCTGTGGTGCGGGACGTAGTAAACGTTCGGATCGTCGTGAGTCTGTGCCATGGGATTCCCCGGTATTCCTGTAAGGCGTGCGATCAGGGCGCGCTGCGGGCGGTGGACGGCACGGGGCCGGCCTCACCCACCAGGCGCGCCGTGGCCGGCTCGTTGCTGAAGAAAGTGTAGGACAAAGTGATGGTGGTGATGTGCTCCGGCAGGTCCGGATCGACCACGAAGCGCACCGGCATCAGGCGCTCTTCGCCCGCCGTGAGCATCTGCTCGGTAAAGCAGAAGCATTCGGTCTTGTTGAAGAACGTGGACGCCGTGGACGGCGCCACCGACGGCGCGGCATTGCCCACGATGGCGTGGTCGGATGCATTGCGCGCGACGTAATTCGCCTCGTAGGTACGGCCCGGATGCACCTGCATGCTCAGCACCTGCGGCTTGAAGGCCCAGGGCAGCTTGGAGTTCACCGTGCCGTCGAACTCGATGGTGATGGTGCGCGATTCGTCCACGACCATGCCGGCCACGTGCTGTTCACCGGCCGGGCCCTGTTCGAGCTTGATGCCGAAGACCTTCTCGCAGGCAATCCGGTACAGCGGCACCAGCGAGAAAGCGCCGACGAAGGACAGCACCGACACCATCGCGATGGTGCGCAGGCTGGAATTGACCGAAGGCCGGCTCACGGCAGCATGACCGACAGCAGGAAGGCCGCATAGATCCCGACCGCCACCAGACCCACGGCCCACGCGGTCAGGCGCGTGCCGCGGCGGCGCTTTTCCAGGTGGGACTTTTCAGGAGGCTGGGTCATGTCGGGCTCGATGTCCTTGGGGCGATGTCCTTGGGGCGAGGTCAGTGGGTGACGTCGCCGTGGGCCAGGTCGCCGTCCTTGATGACCGGCGGCAGGGTGAAGGTGTGGTGCGGGGCCGGCGAAGCGACGGTCCACTCCAGGCCCTTCGCGCCTTCCCACGAACGCGCCTCGGCCTTGACGCCGCCACGGGCGGCCGACCAGACGATGTAGGCGAACAGCAGCTGGCTGAGGCCGAAGCCGAAGCCGCCGATGGACGACCACTGGTTGAAGTCGGCGAAGGCCACGTTGTAGTCAGGCACGCGGCGCTGCATGCCGGCCAGGCCCAGGAAGTGCTGCGGGAAGAACAGCAGGTTCACGAAGAACGTGGACAGCCAGAAGTGCCACTTGCCGAGCGTCTCGTTGTACATGTGGCCGGTCCACTTGGGCAGCCAGTAGTACACGCCGGCCATGATGCCGAACACGGCGCCGGTCACCAGCACGTAGTGGAAGTGCGCCACCACGAAGTAGGTGTCGTGGTACTGGAAGTCGGCCGGGACGATGGCCAGCATCAGGCCCGAGAAACCGCCGATGGTGAACATGATCACGAAGCCGAGCGCGAACAGCATCGGGGTTTCGAAGGTCATCGAACCGCGCCACATGGTGGTGGTCCAGTTGAAGACCTTCACGCCGGTGGGGATGGCGATCAGCATCGTGGCGTACATGAAGTACAGCTCGCCGCCGAGCGGCATGCCCACGGTGAACATGTGGTGGGCCCAGACGATGAAGGACAGGAAGGCGATCGACGCGGTGGCGTAGACCATGGCCTTGTAGCCGAACAGCGGCTTGCGGGCGAAGGTCGGGATGATCTCCGACACGATGCCGAAGGCCGGCAGGATCATGATGTAGACCTCGGGATGACCGAAGAACCAGAAGATGTGCTGGTACATCACCGGGTCGCCGCCGCCGGCCGCGTTGAAGAAGCTGGTGTCGAAGAACTTGTCGGTCAGCAGCATCGTCACCGCACCCGCCAGCACCGGCATCACCGCGATCAGCAGGAAGGCGGTGATCAGCCAGGTCCAGACGAACACCGGCATCTTCAGCAGGTCCACGCCCGGGGCGCGCATGTTGAGGATGGTGGCGATGATGTTGATGGCACCCATGATCGAGCTGATGCCCATCAGGTGGATGGCGAAGATGGTGAACGCGGTGCTGGAGCCGCCCTGCAGCGACAGCGGCGGGTAGAGCGTCCAGCCACCGGCCGGGGCGCCGCCGCCGATACCGAAGAAGTACAGGAACAGCGGCATCAGCAGCAGGGTGAAGGCGAACGGCATGATCCAGAAGGACCAGTTGTTCATGCGCGGCAGGGCCATGTCGGGCGCGCCGATCATCAGCGGGATCATCCAGTTGGCCAGGCCCACGAATGCGGGCATGACGGCGCCGAAGATCATCACCAGCGCATGCATGGTGGTCATCTGGTTGAAGAACTCGGGCTCGACCAGCTGCAGGCCGGGCTGGAAGAGTTCGGCGCGGATGACGAGCGCCATCGAGCCGCCGATGAAGAACATCACCAGCGAGAACACCAGGTACAAGGTACCGATGTCCTTGTGGTTGGTGGAGTAGAACCAGCGCTGGAAGAAGCTCTGCTTGTGCTCGCCGTGGTTGTCGGCGTGGGCAGCGTCAGTGTATGCCATGGTCTTGTGCCTCTCTCGGGTTCTGCTCAGCCCTCGCCGCCCGCGTCAGCGGGGGCGGTGGCAGCGATGCGTGCGGCTTCGGCGAGGTCGCCGGCCTTCTGGGCGGCCAGCCAGGCCTCGTACTCGGCGCGCGGGACGGCCTTGACCACGATCGGCATGAAGCCGTGGTCCTTGCCGCACAGCTCCGCGCAAACGCCGCGATAGGTGCCCGGCTCGCGGATCTGCGTCCACGCCTCGTTGATGATTCCGGGGATCGCGTCCTGCTTCCAGCCCAGGGCCGGCACCCACCAGGCGTGGATGACGTCGTCGGCGGTGATCACGAAGCGGATCTTGGTGTCGGTGGGCAGCACCAGCACGCGGTCGACTTCGCGCAGGTAATGCGGCGAGGTCTCGGCGGTCGGGCGCTCGCCGCTCTGGCGGATGCGGTCGGATTCGCGATCGAGGCGGGAAATGAAGTTCACGTCCTCGCCGACGATCTCGTAGCGCCACATCCACTGGTAGCCGGTGACCTTGACGGTCATCTCGTGGCCCTTGGCGTCGTACTGCTCCATCACCTTGATGGTGGCCGGGATGGCCATGGCCACCAGGATCACCACCGGGACGACGGTCCAGATGATCTCGAGCTTGGTCGAGTGGACGAAGCCGGTGTCAGGCACCGCGCCCTTGGACTTGCGGAACTTGAACATGGCATAGGCCATCGCGCCGAACACGATCACGCCGATGACCACGCAGATCCACAGCATCAGCATGTGCATGTCGTAGGCGTTTTCCGCGGTGCGGGTGACGCCCGGGGTCATGTTGAGCTGCCATCTGGCCGGCTCGCTGTTGGCCCAGGCCACGGTGCTGGCCAGGCCGAAGGCGAGGCCCGCGGTGATCCGGGCGATCCCGGATCCGGTGGCGCGCGCTGCTTTCATCGCTGAATTCATCCGAACTTACCCCAACGTATGGTCTTCGATCCGGCCCCGGCCTGAAGCCGACGCCAGTAATACTTTCAATTGCCTGGCGAGGTCACGGCGTTCCTCGTGCGAGAGGAATGCCCCAACTTCCACCTGCCGGCCCTGCGAGCCCAGCCAAACCCTTTCCCTGCCCTCGCCGCCGTCGACCGACAGCCGCACCCAGTAAGGATGCGCGCGGAAGGCCGGCTCGGCCTGCGTGGAGCGACGGACCTCGAGGCTGCGCGCGTTCAGCGCGATTTCCTCGAACCGGTCGCCCTGCCGCCACACCCATCGCAACACTGCTGCGATGAAGGCCGCGTCCAGCAGCGCGAACGCCGGAGCGAACACGTTGCCTTGAGCGAAGGCATAGCCCGCCACCACGAAGGCGGCCAGCGACAGCGCCACGAACAACCCGGCGAACTGGCCCACGTTCAGCGCACGCCGGGGACGGAGCACCAAACGGGCTCCGGGACCTGACGGCAGCGCTGCGACGAGCTCGATCACGCGGGTTGCCTGCGACCAGCCACTGGAAAACTGCCGAATTTTACCGGCCCGCGTGCAGGCCCGGCAAGCCAATTCGACCCGGGGCACGCCAGCTTCGTGAAGGAAGACCGCTTCCGCGCCCCCCCGGCGGGGCACTAGACTCCGCTTTCTCGCGCAGACCCGCGCCGCCCCGCCCCGGACCCCCGTGAACCCGATCCTGAGCCCTGAACTGCCCGGCACCCCATCGGAACTGCGCGCCCGGATTACGGCCGCCTTCCATCGCGACGAGGCGCAACACCTGGCCGGGCTGCTGGATGAAGCCCGGCTGCCGGCGCCGGAACAGGCCCAGGTGCAGGCCGCGGCCATCGCCCTGGTGCAGCGCACGCGGGTGCGGGCGGCCGATCCCGGCATGGTCGAAGCCTTCATGCGCCAGTACGACCTGTCCAGCGAGGAAGGCGTGCTGCTGATGTGCGTCGCCGAGGCCCTGCTGCGCATCCCCGACCGCGCCACCGCCGACAAGCTGATCCGCGACAAGCTGGGCGAGGCGGACTGGGATCGCCACGTCGGCCAGTCCAGCTCGGTGCTGGTGAACGCCTCCACCTGGGGCCTGATGCTGACCGGCCGCATGGTGAACCTGGCCGACGAGACCCGCCGCAACGCCATCGGCGCCTTCCGCCGGCTGGTGGGCCGGGCCGGCGAGCCCGCCATCCGCCTGGCCGTGCGCCAGGCCATGCGGATCATGGGCCACCAGTTCGTGATGGGCCGAACCATCGCCGAGGCGCTGGAGCGCAGCCGCAAGGGCGAGCAGTCCAAGTACCTGTATTCGTTCGATATGTTGGGCGAGGCTGCGTTCACCCAGGCCGACGCCGACCGCTATTTCGGGGCCTACCGCGACGCCATCGGCGCGATTGGTGCGGGCGGACCGTATCCGGACGTCTTCGCTGCACCCTCGATCTCGGTGAAGCTTTCGGCCCTGCATCCGCGCTACGAACTGGCCAAGCGCGACCGGGTCCGGGCCGAACTGACGCCGCGGGTGCTGGAGCTGGCCCAGCTGGCGAAGAAGCACGGGATCGGCCTGACCATCGACGCCGAGGAGTCCGAGCGGCTGGAGCTGAGCCTGGACGTGATCGGCGACGCCTTCGTCGACCCCTCGCTGGATGGCTGGGAAGGCTATGGCCTGGCGGTGCAGGCCTACCAGAAGCGCGCGCCGTTCGTGATCGACTACCTGGCCGACCTGGCGCGCCGGACCGGCCGGCGCATGCCGATGCGGCTGGTGAAAGGCGCGTACTGGGACAGCGAGGTCAAGAAAGCACAGTCCGACGGGTTCGCGGGCTATCCGGTGTTCACCCGCAAGGCCAATACCGACGTGAGCTACCTGGCCTGTGCGCGGCGGATGTTCGCGGCGGCGGATGCGCTTTATCCGATGTTTGCGACGCATAACGCGCAGACGATTGCGGCTATTCATCATTACGCGAAGGGCGCCCCCTCTCCCCAACCCCTCTCCCGCGAGGGGAGAGGGGCTTTCGTGGGATATGAGTTCCAGAAGCTGCATGGGATGGGCGATGACCTTTACGCCGAGGTGATCCCGGCGGAGAAGCTTGGCGTGCCCTGCCGCGTCTACGCGCCGGTCGGTTCGCATGAAGACCTGCTGCCCTACCTGGTGCGGCGCCTGCTGGAAAACGGCGCGAACTCGAGCTTCGTCAACCGCATCGCCGACGAGTCGCTGCCGCCCGAACAGCTGGTCGCCGATCCGGTGGCCCAGGTGGACGCACTCGATAGCAAGCCGCACCCGCGCATTCCCGCGCCGATCGATCTATTCCGCTCGCAGGGCGAATACAGGAACAATTCCATGGGCGCCAATCTCGCCAACGACGACACCCTGGCCGCGCTTGCCAGCCAGATCAACGCCGCGCTCAAGTCCTGGTCGGCGACGCCGCTGGTGCCGGGGGTGGAGGCTTCGGGACTGAAGTCCCTCCCACAGGAAGTGACCAATCCGGCGGATCGGCGCGAGAAGATCGGAAAGTGGACCGGCGCCGACGCCGCCACGGTGGAAAAAGCGATCAGCAACGCCGTGGCCGCGCAGGACGGCTGGGACCGACTGCCCGCCGCCAGCCGCGCCAGTATCCTCGAGCACGCCGCCGACCTGCTCGAGCAGCGCATGCCCGAATACATCGCGCTATGCGTCAAGGAAGCCGGCAAGTCGCTGTCGTCCTCGGTAGGCGAGGTGCGCGAGGCGGTGGACTTCCTTCGCTACTACGCGCTCCAGGCCCGCAAGCTGTTCAGCGGTCCGGAAACCTTGCCCGGCCCCACCGGTGAATCCAATGAACTGTGGCTGCACGGTCGCGGCGTGTTCGTCTGCATCAGCCCCTGGAACTTCCCGCTGGCGATCTACGTCGGGCAGATCGCGGCGGCGCTGGCGGCCGGCAACAGCGTCATCGCCAAGCCGGCCGAACAGACCACGCTCACCGCCTTCGTCGCCACCCAGCTGCTGCACGAAGCCGGCGTGCCCAAGGACGTGCTGCAGTTCGTACCCGGCGATGGCGCCACGGTCGGCGCGGCGCTGACCCGGGACCCGCGCGTGACCGGCGTCTGCTTCACCGGCTCGAACGACACGGCCTGGGCCATCAACCGGGCGCTGGCCGCGCGCGAGGGCGCCATCGCCGTGCTGATCGCCGAAACCGGCGGCCAGAACGCGCTGATCGCCGACTCCTCGGCCCTGCCCGAGCAATTGGTCAAAGACGCGATGGCCTCGTCCTTCGATTCCGCCGGCCAGCGCTGTTCGGCGGCGCGCGTGCTGTTCGTGCAGGCCGACATCGCCGACAAGGTGATCGAGATGCTGTCGGGCGCCATGGACGAGCTGGCGGTGGGCGACCCGGCCCTGCTCAGCACCGACGTGGGCCCGGTGATCGACGAGGACGCGCGCGCCATGCTGGCCGCCCACGCCGAACGCATGGACCGCGAAGCCACACTGATCAACGCCGTCACCCTGCCCGAGGCCACGGCCCACGGCAGCTTCTTCGCGCCCCGGGCCTATGAGCTGCGCGCGCTGTCGCAGCTCACCCGCGAAGTGTTCGGCCCGGTGCTGCACGTCATCCGCTACGAAGCCAGCGAGCTCGACGCGGTGCTGGCGGCGATCAATGCCACCGGCTACGGCCTGACCCTGGGCATTCATTCGCGCATTGATTCGACCATCGACAAGATCTCGCGCACGCTCAAGGTCGGCAACTGCTACGTGAACCGGAACCAGATCGGCGCCGTGGTCGGCGTGCAGCCCTTCGGCGGCGAAGGCCTGTCCGGCACCGGTCCCAAGGCGGGCGGCCCGCATTACCTGCTGCGCTTCGCCTCCGAGCGAACGCTGACGGTGAACACCACGGCGGCCGGCGGCAACGCGTCCCTGCTAACCCTCGACGACTAGGCATCCTGTGTAGGAGGGCCTTCAGGCCCGAAGCTGTTTGCCGAAAAGCTTCGGGCCTGAAGGCCCTCCTACAGTGGGTGGGTTGTGGCAGGCTAGGCGCTCCTTCCCACGGCGAGGCGCCATGTACCTCGAGCACTACGGCCTGAACGAGCCGCCGTTCTCGATCACCCCGGATCCGCGCTTCGTGTACCTGAGCGAGCGCCACCGGGATGCCTTGGCGCACCTGCTGTTCGGCATCGGCCAGGGCGGTGGCGGCGGTTTCGTACAGCTGACCGGCGAAGTGGGCACCGGCAAAACCACGCTATGCCGCCTGCTGATGGAACAGCTGCCGGAGAACACGCGCGTCGCCCTGGTGCTCAACCCGCGCCTGAGCCCGGTGGAGCTGCTGGAAACGATCTGCGAGGAGCTGCGGATCCCGCTCGAGGGTCGCCGCGGCAGCCTCAAGGCGCTGGTGGACGCGCTCAACGCTTACCTGCTCGAGGCCTACGCGCAGGGCCTGCGCGTGGTGTTGATTATTGACGAGGCCCAGAACCTTGGCGTGGACGCACTGGAACAAGTGCGCCTGCTGACCAATCTGGAAACCGACACCCAGAAACTGCTGCAGATCGTGCTGCTGGGCCAGCCCGAGCTGCGCGACCTGCTGGGGCGCGCCGACCTGCGCCAGCTGGCGCAACGCATCACTGCGCGCTTCCATCTGACGCCGCTCGACGCCGGTGAGATCGAACAGTATCTGCGCCACCGCTACGCCGTGGCGGGCGGGCAGCGCTTCCCGTTCACCAAGCTGGCGGTGAAGCGTATCCACCAGCATTCCGGCGGCGTGCCGCGGCTGGCGAACATCATCGCCGAACGCGCCCTGCTGGCCGGCTACGCCCACGATGAAGCGCAGATTGGCGAACGCTGGGTGGACCTGGCGGCGCGCGAGGCGCTGGCGCCACGGCTGTCGAAACTGCCGCGCTTGAACGCGGCGCACGGCGTTGGCGCGGCGGTCGCGCTGGCGGCGCTGCTGTTCTGGTTCTGGCCCGAGCGACCGGCGCCGGCCCCGGCCGCCGTCGCGCCCCGCCAGGCGCCGCGGCCGGCGGTGGTGAAAGACGTCGTGCCCTATCTGCCCGGGGAGTCGCTGGGCCAGCGCATCGCCCTGGCCGAAGACAGCGCGCCGTCCGCCTGGCGCCAGCTGCTGGGGCTGTGGACCGTGCGCGCGCAGGAAGCCGCCCTGGCCGACGCCAGCCGCTGTCCGCCGGTGATGGCACCGGGCCTGTATTGCCTCCGGGGCCGCGCCAGCCTGGACAAACTGGCGGCCCTGGACCGACCGGCTCTGCTGCGACTGGGTGACGGCAACCGGGAAGCCTGGGGGCTGCTGCTGGGCGCCGATGCACTGCGGGTAAGACTGTGGCTGGGCGGCGGTCGTTTCGATACCGACCGGCTGGCGCTGGAACGTCATTGGCGCGGCGAATACCAGGCCGTGTGGCGCGGCCCGAGCTTCCTGTCCGCGCCCCCGAGCGTCGGCGACAGCGGCCCGGCGGTGGACTGGATCCACGACCGCCTGCGCGACCGTGCCGGCCTGGCCGATGCCGATGCCGGACCCGCGGTATTCGATGCGGCCAGCGTGGCAGCGGTACGCCGGCTGCAAACGGCGCACGGGCTGGTGGCCGACGGCGTAGTGGGGCCGGAAACCCTGCTCGCCCTGGCTTCGCGCGACAGCGAAGGACCGCGGCTGCGGCGAGGGCTGGACTGATGTCGCTGATCCTGGAAGCGCTGCGCAAATCGGAAGCCGAACGGCAGCGCGGGCGTGCGCCCGGCCTGTTCGTCGAACACGTGGCGACCCGCCCCGCCGCGCGTCCACGTGCGCCGGCATGGGCCTGGCTGGTTGGCGTGCTTTTCATCGCCCTGACGCTGGTGTTTGTGTGGCGGGAGTGGACGCGACAGGTGTCGGCGCCCGAGCCCAGCGCGGTGCAGTCCGCGCTGCCCTCGGCACCGATTGGTCCCGCGCCGGCCGATCCCGCGCCCCTGCCCGCCCGGGTCGCGGCGCCGTCAGCGCCCCTGCCCGAGGCAGCGACCACCGCTGCAACGCCGGCTGCTTCCGAGGCGGCCAGGGCATCGCCTTCTGCACCCGCGGCGATGCCGCCGGCACCTGCCGATTTGCCCTTTGCCGCTGCCGAAGCCGTCGCGGTTGCCGTTGCCGTTCCCGTCGCCGCGCCGGCTGCCCCTCCCAGCGCCGAAACCCTGCCAACACTGGCGAGTCTGGATGCCGGCACGCGCGCCCAGCTTCCGCCCCTGAAACTGAGCATGCATGTGTTTGCCGACGAGCCGGCCCAGCGCTTCGTGATCGTGGACGGCCGCCGCCTGGGCGAGGGCGCCAGCCCCGCGGCCGGCGTGGTGCTGGAAGAAATACGGCGCGATGGCTTGGTAATCTCCGTCAACGGCCAGCGCCTGCTGCTGGCGCGACCCTAGGACACCATGGTCTTCGTATACCTTCCCAGACGACGCAAGCCACACTGGCGCTGGGCCACTCCGTTGCTCGCGACGCTGATGGTGGCGGCCTTCATCTGGATCGCGCTGCTTCCCGACGACGCCGCCTGGCGCAACACGCTGCTGCGCTGGGGCACGCTGTCGGGCAGCGTCACCGAATGGGGCGCCGCGCTGCGCGACGAACGCCTGCTGACCCTGATCAGCGCGCTGTTCATCCATTTGGGCCCCGTGCACCTGATTGGCAATCTCCTGTTCCTGTTTATCTTTGGTTTCCCGGCGGAACGAAGCCTCGGCCCCTGGCGCTTCCTGCTGTTGTTCCTGGCCGGCGGTGCGCTGGCGAACCTGGCCGCCGCCCTGCTGATGGGTACGCCGGCGCGCGCCATCATCGGCGCCAGCGGCGGCGTGTCGGCCGTGATCGGTGCCTATCTGGCGCTGTTCCCCAGCGCCCGGCTGGGCGTGGTGGTGCCCTTGGGCGTGTGGCTGGAATTCATCCGCGTTCCGGCGGCCCTGTTGATCGGCATGTGGGCGGTACTGCAGCTGATCTTCACGTTCGTGGGACCCAGCTTCGGCGCGGTGGCCTGGTGGGCGCACCTGGCCGGCTTCGCCGTTGGCTTCCTGTACGCGCTGGTGCTCAAGCCCATGCTGGCGCGTCGCTCGCGCGGCAGCTAGTCCGGCGCCGATGGCCTAGAATCCGCGGCATGACGACCCGAATCCTCTACAAGATCACCTTCCTCAACGCCGGGAAGATCTACGAGCTTTATGCGCGGCGCGTCACCGCCAGCTCCCTGTGGGGCTTCACCGAAATCGGCGACCTGGTGTTCGACGTCAACGAAGGCCTGGTGGTAGACCCTACCGAAGAGCGCCTGCGCGACGAGTTCGCCAATACGCGAGTGCTGCACCTGCCGATGCAAAGCGTGGTGCGCGTGGAAGAGGTGGACCGCAAAGGCCAGCTGAGCATCCGCGATGCGGGCACCGGCGAGAAAGTGGTCACGCCGTTCCCGATGCCGGCCAAGCCACGCTAGTCAGGCCACGCCGTGCCTTCGCGCAGCCTGAAAAGCTGCCGGAACGCGCCGCGATCCGGAATTTGCCCGCCCAGGTCGATATGGATCGGCAGCCCGCCCCTCACCGGCACCCACAGACGCGGGGCATGGACACTGTCTACGGTGCCTTGAGCGTGCGTATTGAGCCGCGCCGGCCCCAGCCGCGTCATGTTGATGCGGCGAGGTAAGAACGCCAGCGTGTGCACCACGATCTCGCCCCCGCCGAGCCGGCGGATGCGCACCGCGACCATCGGCAACAGCAGGCCGGGTGAAGCCAGGGGCAAGGCGATGGCCAATAGCGCAGGTGAGCTATCGCGCCATGCCAGCCACGCCAGACCGCCGGCCGCCGCCAGGCCGGCGCCCGCCAACACGCGCCAGATCCACGCCACCCAGCCATAGCGATACAGGTCCATGGCCGGACTGTCCCCGAACCTACGCCGCCGGGCAAGCGCCCCGGGATTCAGGCGCCGCGGTCGAGCGGGCTCAGCACCCCCGCCCCGCCGCGATTGAGCACATGGGGGGAGCACCGGCAGGTGAGGCAGGTGTGGACATGAGAGATGAGGCCTATTTTTCAAGGGATTTCGGCCAGTCACGCCATGTCCATAGATTGACCCGTTTAACGCGCTGAAATTTTCTAATGGACGTCCATACTCGAGGCGTTAGCCCGAGGCAGTGCAGGCCCGATCTGCCACGACGGACTAATGCAACTTCAGGGAATACACTTTTTGGGAAGATGACGGATGCCAATCTCTTTTTCCTTCGACGGGGACGACGTAATTTGGACCCAGCAGTTTGTCAGTCCCACGGTTTATCTCGACACGTACGCGATTCGGGAGATATCCGAAAGCACTGAGATCACCACCCGGTTTGCAGAGGCCATCAAGCGCAAGAACGGCACCTGGCTGCTTGCGCCGCTGTCGACGGGGGAGTTCGCTTTGTTCGCCGATCCCCGGCACTGTGCGCTGGCGGAAACTTTGCTCGCGCAGGTGGTTCCGCACATCTATCTTTTTGAGAGCAAACCGCTGTCTGAGGAAGGCGATGCGGGTCTCGGCCAGCGTTCACTGCCCCGGCCGGCGACGAAGAATCTGGATTGGTTCTCTCGGCGGTTCTGCCAAGCCAGATTGCTACAGGACGTCTTCCAAGGCATGTTCCAACTGGTTAATGACCGCCGTCAGGATATGGTCCAAAGCCTGGACGGGGCAGCCCTGCCCATCAAGGCCACATTCGAACGCTGCCGGCAGCTTGAGTCCTACCGAGCAAAGGCCAAAGCCGCCAAGCCAGGAGATGGCCGATCTCGGCAGTTTGTGATCGCTGGTGACCTTTCGCGAGACTTTGTCCTGGACGTCAATGCCACCATTACCCGGAACGACGCGTTGGATTTCATGCATGCGGTAAATGCCGTGGACTACTGCGACCTGGTGTTGTTGGACAAGGCGTGGGAGCGAAGGGTCAACGCGCTTCGCAGGCGGATAACCGAGGCGGGCGTCGGTATGCCCATCGCCCGATGCTTCTCCAAGAGCAATAACGGTGTCGAAGCGTTCCTGGACGCGATCGAACGCTGGCCTGAGGCGAACGCTTTCGCCTGACCTGCCGGCGGGTGGCGACCTGCACTTCTCCAGCCCTGGCTGGACTCGGACAGTTTTGGGAGCGAGCTTGACTTCAAAGCTGGTCAACACGAGGGGAAGAGCGCGCTGAGCCGGTTTGCCCGTCCCCGTCTGATCGCTGATGATTGCCCCGGGGGACGTCGCGGTCGGGGCGTATCGGGCATAGATCGAGGGATGGCATGTCGAACTTGAAGGCATCAGAAATGCGGGTGGTCGACCGCGTGCTGGAGATGGAATCGGGCTACGTGCTCAACTTCTCTGATCGCACGATTGCA
This sequence comes from Arenimonas alkanexedens, assembly GCF_054781355.1. Lineage (NCBI taxonomy): Bacteria > Pseudomonadati > Pseudomonadota > Gammaproteobacteria > Lysobacterales > Lysobacteraceae > Arenimonas > Arenimonas alkanexedens. Next base: position 118,307 of record NZ_BAAGUO010000001.1, on the reverse strand, counting down.
GAGTTCTTCCTGGATGAACTCAACATCGACTTCAACGACCTGAGCTTCGCGGTGAATGGTACGTCCAAGGCCAAGCGGCTTCGTACCTTCTTGCAAGTCGTCGACAAGGCCACCGCCGCCCGAACGCTCCGGGAGTTACTCAAATGCCGCGCCAAGATCTACCGAGACTCGGGGCGGACGGATGAACTGCCAAATGCCGATGGCATGCTGCTCGAGGTCATTGGGCGTCTGGAAGGTCGGGATATGGACCACGGCGTTGCCCCGCCGCCCGCGGCGTCGCCGGTTCCAGTGGAATCGCTCAAGTCCGAGCTGATCGCGCTGCACAACTTGGAGCCCCATCCGCGCGGATACGCTTTCGAGAAGTTCTTGATCGGTCTGTTTCGAGCGTACGGTCTGCAGCCGAACAGTCCGTTCCGCCTTGTGGGCGAGCAGATTGACGGTAGTTTCAAGTTCGAGGGGGAGTTCTATCTTCTTGAGGCCAAATGGCATAGCCCGCAGACAGCGGCGGCGGACCTTCGGAACTTCCACGGCAAGGTGACCGAGAAGGCCGCGTGGGCGCGGGGGTTGTTCATCAGCAACAGCGGGTTCACCGAGGACGGACTGCAGTCGTTCGGACGAGCGAAGGCGATCGTATGCATGGATGGGCTGGACCTTTGGACCATGCTCGACAAACGGATACCGCTGCCAGAAGTCCTCGACCGGAAGTTGCGGCACGCGGCCGAGCGTGGGGAAGTGTTTTGCTCTGTGCGGGATCTGTTCCAGATTCAGTCCTGATCCGTGCCTCCGGCCCCTGACCCCGGGCCCTCCCCTGCCCAGGCGCTATTGGGTTCTACCCCGATTCTGCGGACACTTTCACTAAGACCCATACTGGGTCAAAGGAGTGTCCATGTCCAAGCGCAAGCAATACAGCCCTGAGTTCAAGCAGGAGCTGGTCGAACTGGTTCGCGGATCGAAGTCGAGCTGCCGAAAGATTGCCCTGGAGGTTGGCGTCACCCCAGGCCTGTTGACCCGCTGGGTCCGCGAGTCTGAGGCCGGCGGAACCAAGGCTTTCTCTGGCGGCGGAGCGCCGCGCGACGAGGAGCTGGCCCGTACCAAACGCGAGCTGGCACGAGTCACCAAGGAGCGTGACTTTTTAAAAAGCGCGGCGGCGTACTTCGCGAAGCAATCACCGAACGGTACGCGGTGATTGAGTACTGCCGCAAAGACTTTCCCGTACGGATGATGTGCCGTTGCCTTGAAGTGTCGACGAGTGGTTTCTACGCCTGGTCCGGGCGCGAGCCGGGACCGCGGGCGCAGGACAATGCGCGTTTGCTGGTGCGCATCCGTGAGATGCATGAGGACAGCCGGGGCGTCTTGGGCGCACCTCGCATGCACGAAGACCTAGGCGACGAGGGCGAAGGCGCCAGCCTCAACCGGGTGGCGCGTCTGATGGCGGCGAACGGGCTTCAGGGCTGGCCGCAGCGCAAAAGGCGGCGGTTTGGCCCGAAACCCGGCAGTCGCCCGGTCGGGATCGAGAATCTGCTTGAGCGCGACTTCGACGCCTTCGAGCCCGAGACCAAATGGGTCACGGATATCTCCGAGATCCTGACGGACGAGGGAAAGCTGTACCTGTGCGTCGTGCTGGACCTGTACTGCAAGCGAGTGATGGGCTGGTCGATGCACCATCGCCAGGACCGGCACATGGTGGTGCGTGCAGTTCAAGCGGCGGTGTGGCAGCGGGAAGGCGACGCCGAAGTAATCCTGCATTCGGATCGCGGCGGGCAATTTATCAGCGGCACGTACCAGAAATTCCTGGGCGGCAACGCCTTGGTCTGCAGCATGAGCGCGGTCGGCCATTGCGGCGACAACGCGGCCTGCGAGGGGTTCTTCGGGGTGCTCAAGCGGGAGCGCGTGTACCGCACCCACTACCGGACCCGGGACGAAGCGCGGGCCGACCTGTTCGACTACCTGGAGCGGTTCCACAATCCACGAATGCGTCGTAGAGTTGCCCGGCGTGATCGGGAGTTTCAAGCCTTAATCAAACCGTCCGTGGAAACGGGGTAGAACCCCCTAGGCAAGTATACGATTGCGTTCCGTTGTAGGCTTGAGGCCTAACCAATCATTCAAGCCGACGCCTTCGGCGCGGCTTAACTAAGGTGTTAGGCCCAAGGAGCACGCGATGAATGGCATCTTCCTTTTGGCTGTACCAGTCGCGGCGATGATTGTTCACGTCTGGGCGCTTCTTGCCGGACGCCGCGGAGAGTTGAGAGTCCACGGTTTGGCTTTCTACTCAGGGCTGCTTGGCCTGTTGCTTCTTCCGACCATCCCAGCAACATTTATCCTGGCAGGTCCGCTCCCCGTCGTTGGGCCCGTCAATCCTGGCTTCGAGTCAGCGTTCTATGTGGTTGGGGCGCTATCCCTTGCCTTAGCGGCAACCTCAGCTATCCTTGCGCCCTATGTTTCGTTTCAGCGCAAACACTCAGTAGCCTAACCAATCATTCAAGCCGAAGCCGCTGCGCGGCTCGGCTTAACTCAGGCGTTAGACCGTTGCTTACCATCACCGCACATTCGATGCGATGGATCCAGGGCGAAGCGGATAATCCGGCGGACCAGTGCGCACATGGCGAAGTCGCGATGGCGGCACATGGCGTCAACTTTGTTGGCGCGGAAGACGGTGAGATCACTTTGAGCGGTGCGGCCTTCTATCTTCTCCGCACGCTTGACTCGTCTCACACGCCTGATGCTTCGGTCGCGCCCGAGAACGTGCTGCTTCCGTGCTGCGCGTTCAGCGCATGGCCAGTTGGAGAGAACGACAGCTTGCTAATAATGGGCTGCGGAGGCGGAGTAGACTTGAGTATTGAGCACCTACCTGAGAACTTGGTAAGGGTCGTGCGGGGTGAGCGATCTGCGGTCGTATCCTTGCAGGCTTGGCGCACGGCTGTAATTGCCTTCGCCCGGCAGGTCGAGGAGTTCTATGCTGCCTCCACTCCAAAGGCAGAGTTGGACGATGATCTTGATAGGTGCGGGTGGGCGATGTTCTGGGCCGAGTGGCGCGAGCGAGTTGATAGGCACGCGTCATCGGTCTAACCAATCATTCAAGCCGACGCCTGCGGCGCGGCTTAACTCAAGGCGTTAGGCCCCAAGGGAGCGCTCAATGATCCGAGTTTTTATTTTGTTAGCGTTCGCAGCACTTTTGGCCGCCTGTGCAACCGCCCCAACGACGTCTTCGCTTTGTACCACCATGGGCTGCATCGAGCCGCGCGCCGCAGGTGCCGCGCCCGTCGGAGCTAAGCTGGAGTTCTCGCAATGCGACTACCGGAACGGCGCAATGAACACTTATAGGTATGTGAACGTTGAGGCTGGCTGGAGTTTGGTCTTCCACGGAAGTGTGCGTTCAGAGGATTGCGGCGCCGGTGACGGCGCCTAACCAATCATTCAAGCCGACGTGCCTCCGGCACGCGGCTGAACTACGGTGTTACCCATGTTTCCACGCCCTGCTTTGTTATTGCTGCTCCTTCTCTTCCCACTTTGCTGCTGGTCGGGCACGAGAGGTGAGTCACTTCGCGTTGAACTCCTGAAAATGGCCGAAATGGATCAGTCGGCGAGATCGCCTGATCAAAACATCAGTGTCTCTGAAGCGGACGTCTTGATAGACAAACTGAACAAGGAGCATGCGTCCCGCCTCAAGAGGATTATCAAAGAGAACGGCTGGCCGGGCCGAAGTCTCGTAGGAGACGACGGGGCGCAAGCTGCTTGGCTTATCGTGCAGCACTCCGACCACGATCCGGTTTTTCAGCGAGAAGTGCTAGAGCTCTTGCAGCCTCTGGTCAGCTCTGGCGATGTGAAGGCGTCCGAGTACGCCTACCTTTGGGACCGGATCCATTCACCTCAGCGTTATGGAACGCAGGGTGAGTGCACGAATGACGGTAAGTGGGTGGTGAGGGAGATAGAGTCCCCGGAGGACGTCAATGCCCGGCGGGCGGCTGCCGGGCTGTTTCCAGAAAAGCTTGAGGATTACATTAAAATGGCAATTTCCATGTGTCGCGAAGACGGCTAACTATATGTTCAAGCCGACGCTGGAGCTCTCTCTTCGCTTGCTCTGGCCGTACGGCCGGCGCGGCTTAACATGGCGTTAGGCCTCAACCACGGAGTGTCGCGATGCCATTTCCAACAGCCAAACAATTCGGTGCCGTGCTGAAATCGATGAAGAAGCCGGGAGGCCGTCAACCGCTTTTTTTGCAGGCGCACTACAAGGCGCCGGGTCGAGCTCAGACCGCCACAAGGCTCGCTCAGGCGGCCGGTTATGTGGACTTCCGAGGCATTAATCTTTGGTATGGGCGGCTGGCTGAGAAGGTAGGCTCGGCACTAGGTCACAAGAACGCCGGACTTGCGCTGCTCGTCGATTTTGCACCGCCTCGATCAGTGTCAAATAGAGAGTGGGTACTTATTATGCGGCCTGAGTTTGCTGAAGCGCTTAAGCAGTCAGGCTGGGTAAACTGAGGCCTAACCAATCATTCAAGCCGACGCCTTCGGCGCGGCTTAACTCAAAGCGTTAAGCCACAATGGAAGGACTTCTCTACATAGCAGCAGGCCTGGCCGTGGCGCTCGGGGCGGCCCATTCTTGGCTCGGTGAGCGGTACATCCTTACCCGCCTGTTTCGCCGCAGTAATTTGCCAGAGCTTTTCGGCAGTTCGGACTTCACGACTCGCACGCTGCGCTTCGCTTGGCACATCACCACGATCGCGTGGTTCGGGTTCGCCGCCCTGCTCTTGCAAGCTGGTCGTGGTGACCTGACGGTGTCGGGCATGCTCCAGATCGTCGGTGTGACTGCGCTGGCCTCGGGCTTTCTTCCGCTACTCCTGACCCGCGGCAAGCACTTGTCGTGGCTGGTACTGTTTGTCATCGGTGGCATCGCGCTGTGGTGCGCCGCCTAACGGGTCAGTCAAGCCGCCGCCTTCGGCGCGGCCTTACCCAGGCGTTAGGACCTAAGAAACTTTCGAAAGGAGTGAAGTGAACATGCCTTCCTACCTCAGCACCGGCTTTTCCAACTCCTCGGCAGAGCGCACGAAGCTCGCGGGACTGATAGTCAACCTCGGCACCTTCAGCATCGTGTGCATGGTCGGCCTGCTGGCGTTCCTGCCTAGTTGGCCGCTGGCAGTTGGTGTCTCAGCCGGCTGCGTGGCGGTTGGGTATTTGTTCCATATGGGCCTTCGCGTTACTGCTTCGCCCCAGGCCTAGCGAATCATTCAAACCGAACCCACGTCGTGTGTCGGCTCAGCCAAGGCGTCAGGCCTCGATGACTATTCGCGACAAGTTAAAGAAGCAGAGGAAGCTCTTCTGGCTGATCTATCTTGCGTTGTTCCTCCCGATGCCCTTGCTGGTGAACGTCGAATGGGGCCTGCCCATAATCGCAAGCGGGTTTTTGATCGTTTTCATATGGCAACTGGTCGCTATCCGTTGCCCGAAATGCCGGAGTCACTTTGATCTTGCTCTACGGGTCGGGGCGTTGGTCAAACCGCACTGCAATTTCTGCCCCTATTGCGGCGTCGCCTTGGACACGCCAATCCCGGCCTAGACAATCATTTGGTCCGACCCCGTGGCGCGGCCTGAATCAAGGCCCCAGGAATCACAAGAAGGTTCTATGCGAATCGCACTTGCAGCCCTGCTCAGTAGCCTGTCTGGCATCTCGTATGCGACCCCGCACCCAAGCGCCGACGCTCCGTACGAAGAGATCGTCTTCGCCTCGGCGGGTCAACTCCTGGCGTGGTGTGAAACGGAGACGCGTGCCCACTATGCGGGCCAGGGGCTCCCCACCTATCAATGGACCGGCAGGCACTGGCGAAACGGCAATACGCTCCATGCCGAAGGGAAGATCCGCGTCAATGGGAAAGACATTCCTGCAACGTGCGTAGTGGCCCAGGGGGCGCGTGAGCGCTACGCCGCGATCAGGATCGCCCCTCCGGACTAGGCAGGCGTGGTGCCGAATGCGCCATGCAGGCCGAACTCAGCGGCCGACTGGGCGATGGGCTAAATTCGTGCATGACGTGATCGATCCAAAGCCGCATCGCGCGCTCCATTGATTCCGGCGAATGCGCCGATTGGTCTTCAAGGGACAGGCTCGTCTGGAGCCTTGCTGTTGAGGAATTGATTCAGCTTGAATTTTTCGCCCCGACAGACTATTCAGTTGAACGTGTAGAGGCTGCCTGTCAGGCATCCGCGGCTCAACCATCACGCCATGCCTCAAAGGAGGGGCGGCTCATGAACCGGTCTATTTTCCTACTCATTGCGCTCGCTCTCGCCGTCCCGGCGTCCGCTCAGACGCCTACTGACTTTGAGCAGGCCAATGCGCGCGCCGAGGCCCAGCTTGCCGCGCAACCCGAAGCGATGGCCGTTTACGCCGCCACTTGGGCGGAGTTCAACAACGCGCACGGCCTGGACGAGCGTGACGGCTGCTATTTCAAGGCAGAGGGAACGCTAACCCAAATCCTTGAAATTGATGCGTCGGGCGAAATCGTGGGCTATCTGGCTGACAAGGACAACGGTCGCTCGCGATGCTGGAGGGCGACCTACGTTGGCGAGGTGTTTCCGAAGCCACCGTTCGCGCCCTACTTGCACAAGCTGGTCATGCACTAGTAGCTGATTCACCGTTCAATCCGACGCCTTCGGCTCGGCCCAGCTGAAGCTCTAGCTGCCAAGGAGAGATTCGTGGACGTGGAATTTGTACAGTCATTCCTGCTCTACTCGCTGGCGATCAACTATGGAATCCTTCTTGCGTGGTTCCTTATGTTCGCCTTTGCCAAGGATTTCCTGTTCGGGCTGCACGGTCGTTGGTTTCGACTGCCGCCCGATCAGTTTGACGCAATCCACTACACAAGCATGGCGGTCTACAAGATTGGAATCTTCCTTTTCAATCTTGTCCCGCTGATCGCCCTCTGGCTCATCGGCGCCGGCAGCTAGGCAACGATTACAATCGCCCGTTGTTTCCCCGCACTTCAGGACAAACCATGCTCAAGTTCTTCCGCCTGCTCAGCCTGGTCGAGGGCCTGTCCCTGATCACGCTGCTGTTCATCGCCATGCCCGCCAAGTACCAGTTCGGCTACGACTTCGTCTGGCCCGTCGGCATGGCGCATGGCCTGCTGTGGCTGGCCTACGTGCTGGTGTCGCTGGCGGTCAGCCACCTGCAGCGCTGGTCGGTGTGGGCCTGGGCGCTGGCGCTGGTTTGTTCCGTGGTTCCGTTCGGCTTCCTGCTGATAGATGCGCGGCTGCGGCGCGAACTGCATCAGGCACAGGCGGCCGGGTAACGCTTTCGCCGTTGGGGTAGTAACCTTTGCCCCCCGATCCAAGGAGTTTGCCGATGAAGCCGCTTGTCGTTCCGCCCGCCGCCCAGCGCGACGAAAAATCCGTGCAGTTGCTCAGCGCCTGGGCAGCCGAGCGTGGCCTGCACTGTTCGCTCAATGTCGGTCGCTGGCACGAAAGCGGTCGCGACGAATCGGCCGGCTGGGGCATCCTGCTGGCGGACGTCGCCCGGCATATCGCCAATGCCATGCAGCAGCAGTTCGGCGTCTCCCAGGCCGATACGCTGGCGGGTATCCGGCGCGCGTTCGACGATGAGTTTGCGGCGTCTACCTCAGAGGTAGAAGGCGGGTTCCAGGCCGGTCACTCCTGACCGGCGGTCGTTGCCGGGTCAGCGCAGGCCGCTGTCCCGGGAAGCACTGGTGCGCATGGGCAGCTTGAGGCGCGCCAGCGCCGTGGCAATGGCCTCGTCGCCTTCGATCACTTCACCCAAGGCAAAGCCATCGCCTACTTCCTGGTCGCCCAGCAGGTGGCCAGGCAGGTCCTGCTCGCGCAGGTCGCGGCTGGTGACGCCGCGGATGATTTCGTCGGGACGAATGCCGCGTGCCTGGATCGAGCGGCCGTTGGGCGTGTAGTAGCGGGCGGTGGTGAGCTTGACCGAGTCGCCGTTGTCCAGCGGCACCACGGTCTGCACCGAGCCCTTGCCGAAGGTGCGGCTGCCCATCAGCAGGGCGCGGCGGTGGTCGCGCAGGGCGCCGGCCAGGACCTCGGCGGCGCTGGCGGTGCCGGCGTCGACCAGCACCACGATCGGCGCACCCTTGAGCAGATCGCCAGGCTTTGCGTGGAAGCTGGCGTTCGAATACACCAGGCGGCCCTTGGTGCGAACAATCAGGCCGTCGTCGAGGAAGGCGTCCGCAGCTTCGACCGCGGCATTGAGCAGACCCCCCGGGTTGCTGCGCAGGTCCAGCACCAGGCCCGACAGTTGGCCGCCTTCGGTCTTGCCGTTGAGCGCGCGCAGCTGGCGCAGCACCTGCGGGCCGGTGTCGGACTGGAAGTTGGCGATGCGCAGGTAGCCGTAGCCCGGCTCCAGCAGGCGGCTGCTGACGCTGGTGATGCGGATGGTTTCGCGGGTCATGACCAGGTCGCGCGGCGCCGTGTCGCCCATGCGCAGGAAGGTTACGGTGACCTGGCTGCCTTCCGGCCCGCGCAGCTCGCGGCTGGCGACGTCGGCACCGGGCGAAGTGAGCGCCTGACCGTCAATGGCGATGATCACGTCGCCCGCGCGCAGGCCGGCGCGCTGGGCGGGGGTGCCATCGATCGGGGCGACCACCAACAGACTGCGGTCTGGACGCTGTTCAATTTCGACGCCGACGCCGGAGTAGGCGCCTTCGGTCTGCTCGACCAGGCTGTCGGCGTCTTCTTTTTCAAGATAGGCGCTGTGCGGGTCCAGGTCGGCCAACAGGCCGCGCAGGGCGGCCTTCATCAGGGTCTGGTCGTCGATGGGCTCGACGTAGGCTTCCTTGATGGCGCGGTAGACGGCGACATAGCGCTGGATTTCGTCCAGCGGCATGGTTTCGGGCGTCGGGACGGCGGCCTCTTCAGCAAAGGCGGCCGTGGGAGCCAGGAGAGCCAGCAGCAGGGGGAGGGTGCGCATGGGGTAATTATGCGCTGATTCGCTGTAGGAGGGCCTTCAGGCCCGAAGCTTTTGGGCGAAGGGCTTCGGGCCTGAAGGCCCTCCTACAGGGGGTTTAGGGGGGGGGTTAGGGGCGGAGCCAGGGTTTGGGGTCTTGGGGTTGGCCGTTGCGGCGTAGTTCGAAGTAGAGGCCGGGGCGGCCCTGGCCGCCGGAGCTGCCGACGGTGGCCAGGGGTTCGCCGCTGCGGACCCAGTCGCCCACGTCCTTGAGCAGGGCGTCGTTGAAGGCGTACAGGCTCATCCAGCCGTCGCCGTGGTCGAGGATGACCAGCAGGCCATAGCCCTTGAGCCAGTCCGAATACGCCACCCGGCCGGGCCCGGCGGCGCGGACTTCGGCGCCGGCGGTGCCGGCGATCAGGAGGCCGTCGCTGGTGCGGCCATCGGGCAGTTTTCCGCCGAAGGCTGCGAGCACGCTGCCGGCGAGCGGCCTGCCGAGCTGGCCGCGACGGGTCGCGAACGGCCGGTTGTCGTCCACCTGACGCGGAATGTCGGCGACGGCGTCGCGCAGCTGTTCGAGCAATTTGACGACAGACTTCTCGTCGCGACCCAGGGTGGCCAAGCGTGCGGCGCGATCCTTGAGCTTCGATTCCAGCGCCGCCAGCACCCCGGCGCGTTCGCCGCGCTGGGCTTCCAGCGCCGCCAGTTCCGTCTGCTGCTGCAGGCGGGCGGCTTCGAGGATCTGGCGTTGGTCGGTGATCTGCTGGGCCACCATGGCCAGTTCGCGCAGCTCGGCCATCAGGCCGGTGATGCGCTGCTGGCGATCAGCCTGGAAATAACGGTGATAGGCCAGCACCCGGGCCAGGTCGCTCATGCGGTCCTGGGCCAGCAGTAGCTTGAGCTGTTCGTGGCGGCCCAGGGCGTAGGCGGAGCGCACGAGGGCGGCGAGCGCCTCGCGCTGGTCGGCCAGGCCGATTTCCAGTTCTGCCTGGCGGGCCTCGAGCTGCTGCAGCTCCAGCTCCTGGGTGGCGATGCCCGCTTCGGTGCGACGCAGGGCGCGCACGGCGTCGGAAACGGTGGCGTCGGCGGCGCGCAGTTCCCGCGTGGCCTCACCGCGTTCGGCGTCCGCGGCGCGCTGTTCGGTGGTGATCTGCCTGATCTGCGCACGCAGGGTATCGAGGCGCTGCTGCGCCTGGGCCTCTTCACGCGCCCGCTCCGCCGCGCCCTGGGCCAAGGCGGGCGGCGCCAGCAGAAGCAGCGTGGCCAACGCGAGCACGGCGGAACGGATCAAGCCAACGTCACCAGCGAGCGACCGGTCATTTCCGGCGGCGGCGTAATTCCGAGCAGCAGCAGCACGGTGGGCGCGAGGTCGCGCAGCGCCCCACCCGACCGCAGGGTAGCGGCGCGGCCGACGTAGACCATGGGCACCGGGCCGACGGTGTGCGAGGTGTGCGGCTGGCCGGTGTCCGGGTCGCGCATCATTTCCAGGTTGCCGTGGTCGGCGGTGACGATCATCTCGCCGCCGACCTCGCGCAGGGCGGCGCGGATCGCGCCCAGCGCGTCGTCCACGGCTTCGGCGGCCTTGATGGCCGCGGCCAGGATGCCGCTGTGGCCGACCATGTCCGGGTTGGCGACGTTGCAGATGATCACGTCGTGCCGTCGCGCGCGAATGTCCTCGGTGAGGCGGACGGTGAGCTGGGGCAGGTTCATTTCCGGCTGCAGGTCGTAGGTGGCGACCTTGGGTGACGGGATCAGCACGCGGTCCTCGCCCGGCAGCTGGGCCTCGCGGCCGCCGCTCATGAAGAAGGTGACGTGGGCGTACTTCTCGGTTTCCGCAATACGCAGCTGGGTCAGGCCATGGGCCGCCAGCACTTCGCCCAAGGTGTTGCGCAGGTCTTCGGGGCCGAAGGCGACCGGGGCCGGCAGGCTGGCGTCGTACTCGGTGAGGCAGGTGAAGCGCGATAGAGCGATCGACCGCGGCCGCGCGAAATCCTTGAAGTCAGGCGACACGAACACGCGGGTGAGCTGGCGGGCGCGATCGGCGCGGAAGTTCATGAACACCACCGCATCGCCGTCGCGCATGGCGCGGCCGCCGCTGATGACGGTGGGCAGGACGAATTCGTCGTTCTCGCCACGGCCGTAGGCGGCGTGCAGGGCGGTGATGGCGTCGGAGGCGGTGTCGTCCGCCTCGGCGTCGGCGATGGCGCGATAGGCGCGCTCGACGCGGTCCCAGCGCTGGTCGCGGTCCATGGCGTAGTAGCGGCCGCAAAGGGTGGCGACGTGGGCATCGCCCTCGCCGGCCGCGCACACCGCCAGCAGGCGTTCGAGGCTGGGCTCGGCCGAACGCGGCGGGGTGTCGCGACCGTCGAGGAAGGCATGCACGGCGATGTCGGCGACGCCTTCGCGGCGCGCGAGCTCGATCATGGCGAACAGGTGTGACTCGTGGCTGTGCACACCGCCCGGGGACAGCAGGCCCATGATGTGCAGGGCGCCCCCGGCGGCCTTGGCGGCGCGGCAGGCCGCGAGCAGTTCGGGGTTGGCGTAGAAGCTGCCGTCTTCGATGGCGGCGTCCACGCGGGTCAGGTCCTGGTAGACGATGCGGCCGGCGCCGATGTTCATGTGCCCGACTTCGGAATTGCCCATCTGCCCGTCCGGCAAGCCCACGTGGCGGCCTTCGGTGTGCACCAGGGTGTGCGGGCAGTCGGCCAGCAGCCGGCGCCAGTTCGGCAGGCGGGCCTGCGCCAGGGCGTTGTCGGTCGGGTCTTCGCGGTGGCCCCAGCCGTCGAGGATCAGAAGCAGCAAGGGCTTGGGGCGGTTCTGGGCGGCAGGCACGAGCGACTCCGGGACGATAGGCACGGGGAAATTGTAGCGCCGTGGGGCAGTCTGGACCCGTTCGAGCCGGTTTGGGCTTAAACCCTCCGGCCGGCCCCGGCATCACAAGCGTGAACCTACAGGAGTCCAAGCATGCGCGTTCCTACCCTCGCCGCCCTTATTTCCCTCTCCCTGGCTATGGCCGCCGGCCCTGCCTTGGCCGAGCAGGACGTCGACAAGATCTTTGGCGGCATCACCGCCCAGGCCGGCCAGACCTACGGATCGCTCGATACGGTCAATGGCGGCATCACCATTGGCGAAGGCGCGATCGTGGAGAAGGCGGACACCGTCAACGGCGGCATCTCCATCGCCGCCAAGGCGCGGGTCGGTCAGGCCGAAACGGTCAACGGCGGCATTTCCATTGGCGCGAACGCCGAAGTGGGCAAAGCCGAGACGGTGAACGGCGGCATTTCCGTGGCCGGCGATGCGCGCGTCGCGGACTCGGTGGAAACGGTGAACGGCGGCATCAAGGCCCGTCGCGGCGCCCGGATTGGCGGCGATGCGGTGACGGTCAACGGCGGCATCCATCTGATCGGCGCTGTGGTAGGCGGCGATGTGAATACCGTCCATGGCGACATCACGCTCGAGGAAGGCGCCCGCATCGAAGGCGACATCCTGGTCGAGAAGCCGACGATGGGCTGGTGGACTTCGGGCAACAAGCGCACGCCGCGGGTCGTGATCGGTGCCCAGTCCCAGGTGTCGGGTTCGCTGGTGTTCGAACATGAGGTCGAACTGTTCGTGCACGCGACGGCGACCATCGGTGCCGTGACGGGCGCCACCGCCCAGGCCTTCACCGACACCCTGCCCCCCCGCGAGTAAGCCTGTGGGAGGGGCTTCAGTCCCGATGTCTTTCGCCCAAACGCATCGGGACTGAAGTCCCTCCCACAATAGCTTTAGAATCGGGGTTCCCCATAGCGGAGAACCCACTACGATGAAGCGCACCCTGATTTTCGCCGCCGCGGCGCTGGCCCTGTCGGCCTGCAGCCCGGCGCCGGCGCCGGAAGCCACTCCGGCCACCCCGACCGCCTCGACCGCCTCGACACCGCCGGTTGAGCACGGCTTTGGCCCCGAGATTTCCGCCGAAGACTTCGCCCATCACGTGAAGGTGCTGTCCTCCGATGCTTTCGGTGGCCGCGCCCCGGGCACCGCCGGCGAGCAGATGACCGCCGACTACCTGGTCGCGCAGTTCCAGCGACTGGGCCTGCAGCCGGGCAACGGCGACAGCTGGTTCCAGGACGTGCCGATGGTCGAGACCACGGCCGACGAAGCCAGCTCCAGCGCAGCCATCTCGCTCAAGGGCGAATCGCGCCCGCTCGCCTTCGGCAGCCAGATGGCGCTGGGCACGCGCAGCGCGCAGGCTGAAGTGAAAGTGGACGCCAGCGAGATGGTCTTCGTCGGCTACGGCGTGAATGCGCCGGAAGCCGGCTGGAACGACTACGAAGGCCTGGACGTCACGGGCAAGACGGTGGTGCTGCTGGTCAACGACCCGGGCTTCCACGCCGGCAGCGAGGAACTCTTCAGCGGCAAGAAGATGACCTACTACGGCCGCTGGACCTACAAGTACGAAGAGGCCGCCCGCCAGGGTGCCGCCGCCGCGCTGATCATCCATGACGACAGCGGTGCCGGCTATGGCTGGGACGTGGTGAAGAACAGCTGGTCCGGCGCGCAGTACGACCTGCCCGCCAGCGCCGACCCGGAGCCGCGCCTGCCGCTGCAGGGCTGGATCACCGGTGACGTAGCCACCCAGCTGTTTGCCGACGCCGGGCTGGACCTTGAAGCGATGCGCGCCGCCGCCAACGTGCCGGGCTTCAAGCCGGTGGCGCTGGGCGACGCGACGTTCTCGGCGACGCTGAACTCCAGCGTCAAGGAGAGCACCTCGCGCAACATCCTGGCCAAGCTGCCCGGCAGTGAGCGCCCGGACGAAGCGATCGTCTACACCGCGCACTGGGACCATCTGGGTGACCACGGCGGTGAAGCAGCGGGCGAAGGCGAGGACCACGTCTACAACGGCGCCATCGACAACGCGACCGGCGTGGCGGGCGTGCTGGAGATCGCTGAGGCGTTCACGGTCCAGAACCCGAAGCCGGCGCGGTCGGTGGTGTTCCTGATGGTGACGCTGGAAGAGTCGGGCCTGCTGGGTTCGAAGTACTACGCGGCCAACCCGGTGATTCCGCTCAAGGACACGGTGGCGGTGGTGAACCTGGACGCGATGAGCGTCGTCGGTCCGACCAAGGACTTCGTGGTCATCGGCCTGGGCAATTCCGAGCTGGACGCGGTGCTTGAGCCGATCGCAACCGCGCAGGGTCGCACCCTGGTTGAAGAGGACGGCGTCGAGAAGGGCTTCTTCTTCCGCTCCGACCACTTCAGCTTCGCCAAGTTCGGCGTGCCCGCGCTGTACGCCAAGGGCGGCATCGACCACGTCGAGAAGGGCAAGGACTACGGCCGCGAGATCCAGGCCAACTACGGCTCGATCGCGTACCACAAGCCGGCTGACGAGTTCGATCCGAACTGGGATCTGCGCGGCGTGGTGCAGGACCTGATGGCGCTGTACGGCGTCGGCCGCGAGCTGGCCGGCAACGAGGCCTGGCCGAACTACGTCGAGGGCAATGCCTTCAAGGCCGCCCGCGACGCGTCGCGCGCTGAAGCCGCGAACTGATCCCTCGCAATCGCAACAAAAAAGGCCGCCCTTCGGGGCGGCCTTTTTGCTTTCTGACATCCGCGGCGCCATCTATTGCTTCCTGTAGGAGGGCCTTCAGGCCCGAAGCTTTTCGGCCAGAAGCTTCGGGCCTGAAGGCCCTCCTACAGGGGGCGGAAACCGTAAATTGCCGGCTCTGGCCAAGCCCATCTTCGTCGCTACCTCGACTCAGCGGGCGCCGAATTCAACTAGTACTTGCCCATGAAGTCGCGCTTGCCGACTTCGATGCCGGCGTGGCGAAGCAGGGCGTAGCTGGTGGTGACGTGGAAGAAGAACTGCGGCAGGCCGTAGGCCAGCACGTAGGCCTGGCCGCTGAGGCGCTTTTCCTTCGGCGTGCCGGGACGCAGCACGATTTCGCGCGAGTCGGCGCCTTCAAAGCTGGCGGCATCGAGACCGGCAATGAAGTCCTGGGTGCGGGCGATGCGCGCCTGCAGGTCCTCGAAGCTGGCTTCGCTGTCGTCCCACGCCGGCACGTCGGCCTGGGCCAGCCGCGCCGACACCGATTTGGCGAAATCGCAGGCGATCTGCACCTGACGCAGCAGCGGGAACATGTCCGGGTACAGGCGCAACTGCAGGTAGGCGGCGGGATCAATCTTGCGTTCGGCCGCGTGGCTCGCGGCCTTGGCCAACACGTCGGACAAGCCGCCGAGCATCTGCTGGAACACGGGAACGGAGGCGGCGTGCAGGGAAACAGTCATGGGCGGCTCAAGGCAGTGGACGAGCCGCGATCGTACGCGGGTCGTAGATTCAGGGCGAGGCGAGGAAGGCGTTCAAGGCCTCGGCCACCTGCCGGGGCTGCGCCATCATCGGCATGTGGCCGCAGCCGGCCAGCAGTACCGACTGGCTGCGCGGCAGGCCGCGCGCAAAGACTTCGGCCGCACTGACATCGATGACGCGGTCGTCGCGGCACCAAAGCAGCAGGGTGTGCGCCTGGATCAGATGCATCTCCGCCTCCAGTGCGAAGGCATCCGGACCGCGGCCGATGCCGTCCAGCACGCGCTGCTCGAAGGCCGCATCGGCGCGGCGACGGCGCACCAGCGCCTCGTTCGCCGGCCAGGGCACGAAGGGCGGATCCACGAAGACGATGCCGAGATAACGCTTGAGTTCGGCGCGGCTGGTGACCTGGAACGGGTTGTCGCCGGCCAGCACCGCATTGGCGAAGGCGTTCTCTTCGTAGCGCACGCCGGCCGAGGACATCAGGCTGATGCGATCGACAACGCCCGGATGACGGGCGCTCATCAGGCCGACGATCTGTCCACCCATCGAATGCCCCACCACCAGCGCCGGCCGCTCGGGCAGCGCGCGCAGGAAGGCCGCGAGCCGGTCGGCCTGTGCGGCCGGGCCGTAGTCGGCGTCGTGGTGGCGGTCGCTATTGCCCCAGCCCGGCAGGTCGGGGGCGATGATGCGATGGCTCTTGGCCAACTCGCGCATCAGCGGCAGCCAGTTTTCCTTGCTGCCCGTGAATCCGTGCACCAACACCAGCAGCGGCTTTTCGGCATCGCGGCCGGATTCGAGCACCGCCCAGCGATGGCCGGCGATGTCGTATTCCACCACGCCCGCCTTGGCCAACCAGCGCTGGCGCGCGAACTCGGCCTCCAGCACGCGCTCCGGCGCGGTCGCGGCGAAGCCCACCGCGCCCAGCGCGAGGCCGAGCGAGGTGGCGATGACGATCTTCCGGGTGCCGCTTCCCGACCGCTGCGTGGTCACGTCAGTCCGTGGTCGTCTGTTCGGCGCGGGCGCGGGCCAGCAGGGCGTCTACCGAAGCGCTGGTGATCGGGTGATAGCCCGGACGCGCCATCGCAAAGATCTGGGTGGCGAAGGCCAGGCCTTCGGCCGACTTCGCCAGCGCGTCGTAGGTCGGCATGACCAGCTTGCGGCGGCCGATCTTGCGCAGGAACAGCGACATCGCCGGCCGCGCCTCGAAGTAGCCGCTGCGCACGCTCAGCGGATACCAGCGCTGGGCCAGCTCGCCGTTGCTGGTGCCCGTGAAGCGGAAGGCCTGGTCGAGTTCGACCATGCGCTCGGCGTCGATGGCATCGGGCAGACCCTCAAGGAAGTAGACCCACTCCTGCGTGGTCCAGGCCGCGGTGTCGAGCTCACGCGCGCTTGCGCGCTGGTCGAGCCAGGACGCGCGGGCGGCATCCACGGCATCAAAGCGCGGCGACGCGGTCTGCGGCGCGAACGCCGGCACGCCGGGCTGGGTCAGCCACTCCATGACTTCGGCCTCGGACACCAGGTCCGGGGACTTGGCCATCAGCTCGGTCCTGAGGAAGGCCAGGAACTGGTCGCTGTCCACGCTCTGGAATGCGTGGCCGTCGAACCAGCTGCGCAGGAAGGCATCGAAGGCCTCGCGGCCGTAGCGCTGCTCGAGGAACTGCAGGAACCAGGCGCCCTTGTCATAGGCCACCGCGCCGAGTGCGTCCTCGGGATCGCTGCCGCCACGCAGGGGCAGCATCAGCACCTGGCGCTCGGGCGGCAGGTCCTTGATCTGCTCGAGCAGGCCGTTGCGGCTGATCACGAATTCCATGTCGGCACGCGGCTTGCCGTACAGCGCCTCGACGATGCGGTTCTCAACGTAGCTGGTGAAGCCTTCGTTGAGCCACATGTCCTTCCAGCTGGCATTGGTTACCAGGTTGCCCGACCACGAATGCGCCAGCTCGTGCGCAATCAGCGACACCAGCGACTTGTCGCCGACGATCACGGTCGGGGTGATGAAGCTCAGGCGCGGATTTTCCATGCCGCCGAACGGGAACGAGGGCGGCAGGATCAGCAGGTCGTAGCGCTCCCAGCGGTAGGGGCCGTAGAGCGACTCGGTGACCCGGATCATTTCCTCGGTGTCTACGAACTCGGCGACCGCCTTGTCCACGGTCTGCGGCTCGGCCCAGACGCCGGCGCGGGCCGAAATCGGCTTGAACACCAGGTCGCCGGCGGCAATCGCCATCAGGTAGGACGGGATGGCCTGCGGCATCGAGAAACGATAGTCGCCGTCGCGGGCCGCGGCCGGGTCGTTGTCGGCGCTCATCAGCGCCATCACATCGGCCGGCGTGCGGATGCGCGCGGTGTAGGTGAAGCGCACCGAGGGCGTGTCCTGCAGCGGCACCCAGCTGCGCGCGTGGATCGCCTGCGACTGGCTGAACATGAAGGGCGTCTTGCCGCCGGCGGTCATGGCCGGGCTCAGCCACTGCAGGCCGGAGGCCTCGGGCGAGGTGGCGTAGCGGATGCGCACCTGGTCGTACTGGCGCGGCAGGGAGATGGTGAGCTTGCTGCCGAAGTTCTCGTCGCGCTCGGCCAGCACGAACGGCACTTCGCGGAACTTGCGGCTGCCGTTGCGCGCCTCGACGGCGGCGATCGTCAGGTCGCGGGTGTCGAGCACCAGGTCGCGCTGGTCCTTGTCAATCCAGTCCAGGCCCAGGGTGGCGCTGCCGGCCAGTTGGCGCTTTTCAAAGTCGACGCTCAGGTCCAGCGCCAGCTCGCGGATACGCACCTTGTCGGGCTGGGCGTAGGAATGCTCGTCGGTCCGCCGGTCTTGGCCGAAGGCCGGGACGGACGCGATAAGGAGGGCGAGCAGGAGGCCTAGGCGGGACATGGTCATTTCCACTGACGGGACCCCGGGATTCTAGCTCAGCCAGGCCCGGCCGCCCCTCACACGTGCCTGCCCGGGGGCTTGGCGCATGACATGGCTCAATATCCTGGAGGGTAGCCGCTCCCATACTGGACTGAACCCTTGCCGGCAGGACTGAATGGAACCCAGCACGCTTTCCCCCGCGGCACCGCACCTGATTGCCGACGCCGCCACCCTCGCCGCCTACGTCAAGGCGGTGGCCGCAGGCGGGCATTCCTGGCAGACCCCGAACGGGCAGGTGACGCTGCCGGCCTGGCTGGCCCTGGGGGACGACTGCACCGAAGCCGCCTACCGCCTCGCCGCCCGGCTTGGACTGCCCCTGGTGCGCCTGGGTGACCTGCCGCCCCGCACCGAGGCCACCTCCCTGCTGCGCCCGGAGGTCGTGCGGCGCCTGCGGGCCGTGCCGCTGCGTCTGTTCGAAGGCATGGTAACCGTGGCCATGGAGGACCCGGGCAGCCCGGACTCCCTGGCCACCCTGGACTTCCTGTGCCGGCAGCGGGTGCTGCCCCTGGTCGCCAGCGCCCGGGAAGTGCGCGAGGCGATCGCCGAGCACTACGACAAAGTCGAAGACCGCGACATCGCCCACCAGTTGGGCCTGGACCCGGGCGCGGCTGGGCGCGAAACCTCGACCCAAGAGGCCGAGCGCCTTTCGCGCGAAAAACCGGTGGTTCGCATCGTCCAGAACCTGATCAGTGAAGCGGTCGCGCGCCGCGCCTCGGACATCCACCTGCGCCCGGGCGAGCACGGCACCGAAGTGCTGTATCGCATCGACGACGAAATGGTGCCGGTGCGCCGCCTGCTCCGCAGCCTGCATCCTGCCGTGACCAGCCGCGTGAAGGTGCTGGGTTCGATGAACCTGGCTGAACACCGCAAGCCGCAGGACGGCCGCACTACCTTCGTACTCGACGACGGGCGCGAGGTGGACCTGCGCATCTCGGTGCTGCCGGCCGTGTACGGCGAGTCGGTGGTGGTGCGCCTGCTCGACACCAACGAAAGCCTCTGGGACCTCGAACAGCTTGGCCTGAGCCCGGCCGACCGCCAGCGCATCGACGACGTGATGGGGCGCAGCCACGGCATGTTCCTCACCACCGGCCCGACCGGCTGCGGCAAGTCCACGACGCTTTACGCCATGCTGCTGGAGCTGCGCAAACAGCGCATCAACATCCTCACCATCGAAGATCCGGTGGAGTTCTACATTGACGAGATCCAGCAGATGCAGGTCAACCGCGCGGCGGGCTTCACGTTCGCCAGCGCGATGCGCAATTTCCTGCGCCACGATCCCGACGTGATCATGGTGGGCGAAATCCGCGACGAGGAAACCGCCGGCATCGCAGTTGAAAGCGCGCTTACCGGGCACCTGCTGCTGTCCACCCTGCACACCAACACGGCGGCGACGACGGTCACCCGCCTGCTCGACCTGGGCGTGGAGGCCTACCTGCTGCGCGCCTCGCTGCTGGCGGTGATGTCACAGCGTCTGGTGCGGCTCACCTGCGTCCACTGTCGCGAGGTCGAGAAGATCGATCCGCATATCCGCGGCGTACTGGGCGTGGGCGAGGACGAGGTATTCCACATCGGCCACGGCTGCTCGCACTGCGACGGCCTGGGCGTCTTCAAACGACGCGCGGTGTATGAATTCATGGTGGTCACACCGCGAATCCAGTCGCTGATCGTGCCCGGCGCCGAAGCCGACACCATCCACCGCACGGCGCTGGAGGAAGGCATGGTGCCGATCACCCAGGCGGCGGTGGCGCTGGCGCGCGAAGGCCTGATCTCGCTTACCGAAGCCTGGCGCGTCCGCGCGGATTAAACCCCCGCGGGTCGGAGTTCAGAGCTTGTAGCCGGAGTGGATGGCTACGATGCCGGCGCTGAGGTTGCGGTAGTCGGTGCGCTCGAAGCCGGCCGCCGACATCATGGCCTTTAGCTCGTCCTGCGGCGGATGCTTGCGGATCGACTCGGCCAGGTACTGGTAGCTGTCGGCGTCGTTCGCGAACAGCTTGCCCAGGCGCGGCAGCACCTTGAACGAATGGAAATCGTAGACCGGCCGGAACCATTCGGGTTTGACCTGCGAGAACTCGAGCACCAGCGCCCGGCCGCCGACTTTCAGCACACGGTGCATTTCCTTGAGCGCGTTCGCCTTTTCGGTCACGTTGCGCAGGCCAAAGGCGATGGTGACCAGGTCGAAGCTGGCGTCGGGGAAAGGCAGCGCCTCGGCGTTGAGCTGTACGTATTCGAGGCCGCGCACCAGGCCGCGATCGGTCAGGCGGTCGCGGCCAACGCCCAGCATGGCGGCATTGATATCGCCCAGCACCACGCTGCCGGTGTCACCGACGCGCTCGTGCAGCAGGGCGGCGATGTCGCCAGTGCCGCCGGCCAGGTCGAGCACGCGGTCGCCACGCTTCACGCCCGAGGTGCCGACGAAATAGCGCTTCCATATCCGGTGGATGCCGAGCGACATCAGGTCGTTCATCAGGTCGTATTGCTGGGCGACCGAACTGAACACCTGGCCGACCAGCTTTTTCTTCTCGGCCACAGGCACGTCGCGGAAGCCGAAGTGGGTGGTGGTGTCGCCGGGGGTCTTGTCCATGGGCGGGATTATCGCACCGCTGGGGGCATGCGATCATTCGGGGCATGGACAGACTTCGCTATTGGCACAATCCGCGCTGCAGCAAGTCCCGCGAGGGGCTGGCGTTGCTGGCGTCCCGGGGCATCGCGCCCGAGCTGGTGCTTTACCTGGCCGGACCACCCACGACCGCCCAGATTCAGGCCTTGCTGGGCAAGCTGGGGGGCGACCCGCGCCAGCTGCTGCGGTTCAAGGAGGATGAGGCCAGAACGCTGGGCCTGTCGCCGGGAGATGAACGCCCGATGGCTGAATGGGCCGCCCTGCTGGCGGCAAATCCCCGCCTGATCGAGAGGCCGGTGCTGGAAACGGCAGACCGCGCCGTGATTGGCCGGCCGACGGAAACGCTGCTGGGCCTGCTGTAGCCGCCCCCTCCGCCAACCGCCCTTGTAGGAGGGCCTTCAGGCCCGAAGCTTTTCGCCTAGAAGCTTCGGGCCTGAAGGCCCTCCTACAGGGGTGTGCTTGATTGGGGGGTGGGGTGGCCCCAGAAAAGGGGTTCACGATCAGGAGGCCGCATGGACCCCAAGGTTTTCCACGCCACTACCATTCTCTCCGTCCGGCGCGGTGATCGCGTCGTGGTGGCCGGCGATGGCCAGGTCACGCTCGGCCATACGGTGATGAAGTCCAACGCCCGCAAGGTGCGGCGACTCGCCGAGGGCAAGGTGCTGGCCGGTTTCGCCGGTGCCGCGGCCGACGCGTTCACCCTGTTTGAAGTGTTCGAGGCCAAGCTGGCCCAGCACAACGGCCAGCTCCTGCGCGCCGCGGTCGAAATGGCCAAGGAATGGCGCACCGACCGCCGCCTGGGCAAGCTCGAAGCCCTGCTGGCGGTGGCCGACAAAGACAGTTCGCTGATCATCAGCGGCAATGGCGACGTGATCGAGCCCGAGGACGGGCTGGTCGCCATCGGCTCGGGCGGGCCTTACGCGCTCGCCGCCGCCCGCGCCCTGCTCCAGCACACCGAACTTGATGCCCGCGCGATCGCCGAAGCCTCGCTCAACGTGGCGGGCGACATCTGCATCTACACCAACCGCAATCTCGTGATCGAGGAGCTGTAATGTCCGAACTGACCCCGCGCGAGATCGTTGGCGAACTCGACCGCTACATCATCGGCCAAAACGAGGCCAAGCGCGCCGTCGCCATCGCCCTGCGCAACCGCTGGCGGCGCATGCAGCTGGACCCGGCGATGCGCGACGAAGTGATGCCCAAGAACATTTTGATGATCGGCCCCACCGGCGTCGGCAAGACCGAGATCGCGCGGCGGCTGGCGGCGCTGGCGAATGCGCCGTTCGTGAAGGTTGAAGCGACCCGCTTCACCGAGGTCGGCTACGTCGGCAAGGACGTCGAGCAGATCATCCGCGACCTGGCCGACGGCGCGGTGAAGATGTTCCGCGAGCAGGCCAAGCTGCGCGTGCGCACCCAGGCCGAAGAACGTGCCGAGGACCGCATCCTCGACGCCCTGCTGCCCACCCGCCGCGGCCCGGGCTTCACCGCGGACGCGCCGGCCGAAAGCGACAACGACACCCGCGCCAAGCTGCGCCGCCAGCTGCGCGCCGGCGAGCTCGATGAGCGTGAGATCGAGCTCGAGCTCAGCCAGGCCGCGGCCGGCATGGACATAATGACGCCGCCCGGCATGGAGGAAATGGGCCAGCAGCTGCGCGCGATGTTCCAGAACCTGGGCGGCGGCAAGGCGCAGACCCGCAGCCTGTCGGTCAAGGCGGCGCGGCCGCTGCTGGTCGAAGAAGAAGCGGGCAAGCTGGTCAACGAGGACGATATCCGCGTGCAGGCAATCGAGGCCTGCGAGCAGAACGGCATCGTCTTCATCGACGAAATCGACAAGGTCGCCAAGCGCAAGGATTCCATGGGCGGCGGCGACGTCAGCCGCGAGGGCGTACAGCGCGACCTGCTGCCGCTGGTTGAAGGCTCGACCGTGAGCACCAAGTACGGCGTGGTGCGCACCGACCACATCCTGTTCATCGCCTCCGGTGCCTTCCACCTGGCCAAACCTTCGGACCTGATTCCGGAGCTGCAAGGTCGCTTCCCGATCCGGGTGGAACTGGGCGCGCTGAGCCAGGACGATTTCCGGCGCATCCTCACCGAGCCCAAGAATGCGCTGGTGCGGCAATACATGGCCCTGCTGGCCACCGAGGGCGTGAATATCGGCTTCGCCGACGACGCCATCGACCGCTTGGCCGAGATCGCTTTCCTGATCAATGCCCGCCAGGAAAACATCGGGGCCCGACGCCTGCACACCGTGCTCGAGAAGCTGCTCGAGAAGCTCAGCTTCGAGGCTCCCGACAAGGGCGGCCTGTCGCTGATGGTGGACCGGGCGATGGTGGATGCCCAGTTGGGCGATGCGGTGCAGGACCCGGACCTGAGCCGCTATATCCTCTGATATCAGGGCGACTTGTCAGGTTTTCGCGCCAGCTCCGGACTATCTCCCTGAGCCCGGATGAAGACCGACATGACGCCCGCCGCCCTTGCCCCCTGCCCGTCCCGGGCCAGCACCCGAGATGAGCCCACGATGAGCCTGACCGCGCCCGATATCGAAGCCGTGCTCCGCGAGCACGGCCCGATGCTGGCGCGTATTGCCGGCAGCTATGAAGCCGAGCCTGCGCGCCGGGACGATCTGCTGCAGGAGATCAGCCTGGCGGTCTGGAAGGCGCTGGCCAGCTGGCGCGGCGAGGCTTCGCTGCGCACCTTCCTGGCGCGCGTCGCCCACAACCGCGCCATCGACCACCTGACGCGCGAGAAGCGTGCCCGCGGCGATGAGCTGCACGATGAGCACGCCGACCCCAGCGCCAGCCCCTTCCAGCACGCCGAAGCGCACCAGCGCCGCAAGGACCTGCTGGCCGCCGTGCGCACACTGCCGCTGGGCCAGCGTCAGGTGGTGGTGTTGGCGCTGGAGGGCTTCTCGCAGCGCGAGATCGGCGACAGCCTCAACCTCGAAGAGAACACCGTGACGCAACGCCTGAGCCGCGCCCGTCGACAGCTTCAGGCCGCGCTGGGAGAAGGCGCATGAGCGAGCACACGCAGGACTGGAGCGCGCTGGCCGCCGACTGGCAGCAGCAGGAAACGCCGGCGATCGACATCGAGGCGATCCGCGAGGAGGCCGAGCAGCGCAGCCGCGGTCTGCGCCGCACGATCCGCATGGAAATCGGCTTTGCGCTGCTGGTGATCGTCGTCTGCGCGCTGATCGCGATGAGTCCGCGCAGCGACCGTGTCGAGACCCTGATGTTTGCCGGCTTGGCGGCGTTTCTCACCGTCTACCAGGGCCTGATGGTCTGGATCCGCCGCCGTGACCTGGCCCAGGCCGGCAACGGCGCGCTTGCCTTGGTCGAACGCGAGCTGCAGCGCGCCAGCACCGTGCTGCGCTACTGGCGCTGGGGCATGTGGTGCTCGCTGGCGCTGTGGGCGGGGATCTATGCGCTGATGCTCTACGGCATGGCGGCCGGATGGCCGTCGGCGCGGATCAGCGGAATCCTGGGCGCCACGACCGTGAATATTGTTTTCTTGCCGGCGATGGGCCTGTTTGGCTGGTGGCGCTGTTCGCAGGCGCGGGCGCGGCAGGTCCGCTTCCGGGCGCTGCGCGAACAGCTGCGCGGGCCGTAGACTGGCGGCATGAGCACGCCCCGCCCCACCGATCTGATTCTGCACCGCGCCTCGCACGCGCTGGAAGTCGCTTTCGACGACGGCAGCCGCTTCCGCCTCCCCTGCGAGTACCTGCGGGTGGAGTCTCCCAGCGCCGAGGTCCAGGGCCAC
Source organism: Arenimonas alkanexedens (assembly GCF_054781355.1). Taxonomy (NCBI): domain Bacteria; kingdom Pseudomonadati; phylum Pseudomonadota; class Gammaproteobacteria; order Lysobacterales; family Lysobacteraceae; genus Arenimonas; species Arenimonas alkanexedens. The sequence goes on along the minus strand of NZ_BAAGUO010000001.1, from coordinate 93,841 downwards.
GGCCCCGGGCAGAAGGTGCTGGTGGCCGGCAAGCGCAACGTCAACGTCAAAGCCATCGAGCCAATGGGCAACTATGGCGTGCTGCTGCGCTTCGATGATGGCCACGACACCGGCATCTTCAGCTGGAATTTCCTGCACCAGCTGGGGCGGGAGCTGGACGTGCGCTGGGCCGCTTATCTGGCCGCCTTGGAAGCCGCCCAGAAAAGCCGCTGACTTTGTGGGAGGGACTTCAGTCCCGATGCTTTTCGGCGAAAGGCATCGGGACTGAAGTCCCTCCCACAGGGGTAGATCCGGCGCTATCAGGGTTTGCGGCGGGCGCGGGGGTGGGCGGCGTCGTAGACCTTGGCCAGGTGCTGGAAGTCGAGGTGGGTGTAGATCTGGGTAGTGGCGATGTCGGCGTGGCCGAGCAGCTCCTGCACGCCGCGCAGGTCGCCGCTGGACTCGAGCACATGGCTGGCGAAACTGTGGCGCAGCAAATGCGGATGCACGCGCTTGAACAGGCCCTGCTGCTGGGCCAGCCGGCGCAGGCGCTGCTGCACGGTGCGCGGGCTTATCAGCCCACCGCTGCGGCCGGGAAAGACCGGCGCCTCGCGCGCCGGCGTGGAAAGCTCGCGCCAGGCCTGCAGGGCATCGCGGGCATGGCGGCCCACGGGCACCACGCGCTGCTTGCCGCCCTTGCCCAGCACCGTGACCAGGCCATCGGCCAGGTCCAGCGCGTTCCAGCGCAGGCCGCAAAGCTCCGACAGGCGCAGTCCCGACGAATAGAACAACTCCAGCATGGCCCGGTCGCGCACGCCCTCGGGACCGTCGGTGGGCACTTCGACCAGCCGCGTCATTTCATCGGCGTCGAGCACCTGCGGCAGCTTGCGCGGCGACTTCGGCGCGCGCAGGCCCAGGGCCGGATTGAGCTCGGAGCTTTCGCTGCGATTGAGATGGCGATAGAAACTGCGCACCGCCGACAGCCGGCGCTGCAGGCTCTTGCCGGACAAGCCGCGCCGGTGCGCGCCGGCGACGTAGCTGCGCAGGGCATCCTGGCGCAGATGGTGCCAGTCGCTCAGGCCCTGCCCCATCATCCAGCCGGCCAGGTCGCCCAGGTCGCGGCGATAAGCGTCCAGGGTATTCGCCGCCAGCCGGCGCTCCACCGCCAGATAGCCCAGGAAGGTCTCGATGCCCGGCTGCAGGGGCGCGTCGGCGCTCACGGCATCAGCGGGCGTCGTAGCGGCCCAGCGCGGTGACCAGGGTTTCCGACATCAGACGCAGGAACAGCGTGCCCATGCCCGGGAAGAAGCGGTTGGCGTCGGCGCTGCCGACGCTGAGCATGCCTACGCCGGCCAGCGGCAGCAGCACGGCCGAGGCGGCGCGGGCCTGTTCTTCGCCGTACAGCAGGGTCAGCTTGTCCTGGTTGAGGCGACCGCAGAGCGCCTCGTTGCCGGCCAGGAAGTCGCGGAAGGGCGCCAGCGCCGGATCGGTTTCGCCCACGACCTGCAGCCACTCGGCCTGCAGGCCTTCGACCGGCTTGAACAAGACCACGCGGACGATTTCGCCCTGGAAATCCTCGCCCAGCACGGCAACCATGGCCCGCAGCGTGTCGGCCGCGGAACCGGCGCGCATCAGCGCCAGGCTCAGCTGGTGGGTGCGCACGGTCAGCCGCTCATTGTCCTGGGCGTTGGCATAGAGCTCGTTGAGGCGACGGGTCAGTTCGCGGTTCTTGTCGCGCAGCACGTCGAGCTGGTAGCTGGCCAGCGACGCGGCCTGGCCTTCGTCCTTGGGCACCACCAGCGACAGCGCCAGATCCGGGAACTGGCCCAGGAAGCTCGGGTGGCGGCGCAGGAAGGTCGCGACTTCGTGGGCGCTCAGGCGCTCGTTCTTTTCTTCGATCATCAGGGGCCTCTCGTGCAGCGGGTCAATCCGGCGAAGCCGGCATTATGGCGTGGTGACGGCGAATTCGCCCTCGAACACGAAGGTGGCGGGTCCGGCCATGGTGATCGGATCGGCGTCGGACGGCCAGCGGATGGCCAGGGTGCCGCCCGGCAGTTCGACCTGCACGGCGCGGTCAACGCGGCCCTGGCGCACCAGTACCGCCACCGCCGCGCAGGCGCCGCTGCCGCAGGCCAGGGTCTCGCCGGCGCCGCGCTCGAATACGCGCAGGCGGATGCGGTCGCGCGCCAGCACCTGGGCAAAACCCACGTTCACGCCTTCGGGGAACTCGGCGCGCGCCTGCAGCGCAGGGCCCAGGCGCAATACCGGTGCCGCGTCCACACTATCCACTTCGATCACGGCATGCGGGTTTCCCATCGAAACCACACCAAAGCGCAGCAGGCCGTCTTCGAGCGGCAACGCGTGCATCGGCAGGTCGGCCGCCGCAAGGAAAGGCAGCTGTGCCGGTTCGAACGCGGGCCGACCCATCCCCAGCGCATAGCCGCCGTCGGGCAGGCAATCCACCTCGATCACGCCGGCCGGGCTGTCGAGCCGAAAGCGTGTGCCAACCGCGGCACCGTCACGGCGCAGCCAGGCGGCGACGCAGCGGGCGCCGTTGCCGCACTGCTGGGCCAGCGAGCCGTCGCCGTTCCAGATGCGGTAGCGCGCCGCGCAGCCCGGCACCTGACTGTCATCAATGCCCAGCAGCTGGTCGAAGCCGACGCCGAAATGGCGGTCGCCGAGCGCGCGGACCATGGCCGCCGAAGGCGCGGGTTCACCGCCGCGCAGGTCGATGACCATGAAGTCATTGCCGGCGCCGTGCATCTTCGAGAAGCGCAGCGGGCGGGGCGTGCTCATGCCGCGGGCGCGTCGGCCTCGGCGGGCGTCGCGTCGGTGGCGGGCGGGACCAGGTCGCCCTTGGTGCCACAGGCGGCGACCAGGGCGAGGCTCAACAGCAGCACGGCGAGGCGGGTCGTTTTCATGGCGCGAGTATAGTCCGGGGCAGGTTCTTTCGCGTGGGGTGGACGATGGCAATCTCGGCCTGGCTGTGGCTGGCGGCAGCCGTATTCCTGGTGCTGGGCGCACTCGCCTGGGTGCGCAAGTCGCGTGGCGGCACCCGCTGGCTGCTGCGCGGCGTGGGCACGGTGCTGGTGCTGCTGGCGCTGGGCCTGGCCGGCCTGGGCGGCCTGCTGCGCCAGTACGCCTGGCTGTTCGAAGACGTGCCCGCCGCCAGCATCAGCCTGCGACAACTGGCACCCCAGCGTTTCGAAGCCCGCCTGGAGCTGGACGGCCAGCCGCCGCAGATGCTGGAATTGCGGGGCGACGAATGGCAGCTCGATGCCCGCGTGATCCGCTGGACCCTGCCGGGCCAGCTGGCTGGCCTGCGCCCGGTCTACCGCTTTGAACGCCTGTCGGGACGCTACGGTGACCCCAAGCAGGAGCTGAGCGAAGTACGCACGGTGCATGACCTGCGCGGAGACTGGGATTTCTGGGAGTTCCGCCAGCGCTACCTGGCCAAGCTGGCCATCGCCGACGCGCGCTGGGGCAGCGCCGCCTACCTGCCCATGCTCGACGGCGCGACCTACCGGGTTTACGTCAGCCCGCGCGGGGGCTTGGTAGCCAAGCCTGCGGACGCCGACACCGAACGCTTGCTGGACCAGGCGGGCTGGTAAGCCCAGCGCGTCGGTCAGGGCAACGCCACCCACGTCTGTTGCCCGGCGTAACGCTGGGTAACGCGTCCATGGTCGTCCATGGCGAACAGGTGCAGCCACTCGTTGTCGACCAGTTCGCGCACCGCCTGGTGCCTGGCGATCACTGCATTGATGGCATCGAGGGGCGCGGCAATCACGACGCTCAGGCGAACCGGCGTGTGTACCGGCGCCCGGCCATCATGCACGGACTGCCAGGGCAGGCCGACCTTCAGATCGCCCGCGTTGCCCTCCAGAACGCCGATACCGGCGACCACGTTGTGCAGCGTCTTGTTGCCGGCACCGAAAGCGCCGTTGTCCACGGTTGAACCGAAGTACTGCAGGTTGATCCAGCTCGCGACGACCATCGGCGCCGTCATGATCAGCTCCAGCACCCCGAAACCGGTGTCGCTGCGCCAGTCGTAGCTGTGAAGGAAGGCATGGCCGCCCAGGTCGAGTCCGCGCGTGCAGGCGCGCGGCGCCGCTATGAACGCACTGTTTCCCGCCAGGCCCCACTCCGGTCGCACCTGTGACCAGTCGCGACTGCGCGCCATCACCTCCGCATCCACCGACGACTGCGAAGCAATGCCCAGCAACGCCGCTCGCTCCAGTCTCGCCAGTGCACCGGCCTGATCCAGCTGCAGGCGAAGCCGCGCCAGGTCTGGCCCCCGCGCCACCGGCATCTGGTCGGTGTCGAACAGGCGCACGAGGTCGGTGGTGGTGTCATGAAGTCCCGCCACGAACCAGGTGTCTCCGGGAATCGCGATGCCGCGATCGCGCAGGGCATCGCGTACTTCAGGACCATTGAGCAGACCGGCGGCCACCCGGGCGTTGGCCTCGCCGGTGTGGCCGCCACAGGCTCCGCAGTCCAGGCCCGTGGCGTAAGGATTGTTGACGGTGCTGCTGCCGTGACCGGCCAGAAGGACCAGACGGGCGAAGCCCTGGGTCAGCGACATCGCGCGCAGCACGGTCTCGGCCATGGACACGCGCTGGTCCCGATCGAATCCGCTGGCGCGACCGTCGAGGCGGCCCGCAGAAAGACGCGGCGCCAGACGCGCCGACGCGCTGCGCGAAAGGCCTTCCGAGGCCGGATGCGGCACGGGTCGACTGGCGCCAACGGCATCCCCGACAAGCTTGGCCGCGTACAGCAGGCCAGCGGTTTCGACGAAGGTGAACGACGACACCGCCGAGAGCTTGAAAGCATCCCAGGCTCGGCGGGTGCGCTGCCGCAGGCTTCGCTTGCGCAGCAGCCGGTCGGTATCCGCGGGCTGGCCGCCGGCGACTTCTTCGCAGACCGTGAAAGCCGGCTTCAGCAGTACCGGACACTGCGCCCCGCCCTGCGACTGACCCAGCGGCACGTACTCGATCGGATAGCCGAAGAAGCCGGCAAAGCCCAGGGTTTCCACGTCGCTCGAGACAGTTTCCAGGGCGCGACGAAATACCTCGGAGCGGACGTCAATGCAAAACACTGCCTGCACCGCGCTGCGCGGCGTCGGCACCGGGGCTGCCAGGTTTTGCCGCGATGCGATGCGTTCGATCAGTCGGCGCTGTACCGCCGCCTCGTAGGCGCGGTGTACCGCCAGCTCATCCGCCAGCCCCGGATCCACGGCGGTCGGCTCATGGGTCGAAGCTGCGCTGGACAGGGCCAGGGATATCGCCCATGCCTCGCGGAATGCGCGATCCGTACAGTGCTGGAACAGGGCATATCCCCAAACGAGCCGAATCGCCAGCAAGTCAACGATCCGGTCGTCGGGGCGACCGTAAAGCGCGTTGTTCCAGCCCAGGTAGCGCAGATGGCCGGCCCAGCCGGAAATGTCGAACAGCGCGCGATGCAGGTAGTCCTGCACCCGGTGCGCCGGAATATCCAAGGCCTCGACCACCATCGCGATCGCATCACGCGGGTCGGCCGGCATGGCGGCGATGGCTGCGCGGAAGCCCTTGATTCCGAAGGCCTCCGCATTGCGGTCGAAGCGCATGGTCGCGCGCCACGCGGCATACGGCTCCAGCTGCCGGGCGGGCATTTTCCAGCCGGTAGGGCCCTGATCGAAATAGCCCGCACACCAGCGTGAGATCTCGTCGATCATGAAAGCGGTTCGGGAGGCGTAGCGGTCGCCGCCGGACACGGCATCCAGGACATCGGCGATGGTGTTGATGGTTCTCCTGCGTTTGGGGTCCGCCTTGATTTCGCGGGCCAAGGTTCGCCGGAACGACGCCGGGTCCGCGGGTGTCCGGGGGGAAGGCGACAAATTGCGCAAGCCCACCGCCAGGTCGGCATCAGTGATGAAGCCGCTGGCCAGCGCGTCGCGATAGAAGCGTCGAGGCATCAGCATCTCCGCACCCGCCACCCGCCGCATGGTCAGGCAAGTCGCGGCGAAGGTCTGCCCGGAGAACCCAAGGAACGGGTTGACGGCAACGAAGTGGCGCAAGGGCCACAGCGGCGCGATGCGCTGACATGCGCCCTGGATCGACCGCTCGAGTTCTTCGGCGATTACCGGGCTGCGCGGGGAGCCCGCTGGGTTGGCGCATGCCGTGTCGGCAGCGCTGGCGTCGGTGGACATGTTCAAGCCTCCTGGCCCGCAGTCTTGGCGCGGGTCGAACGGGCCGGCCCGGTGGGCCAGAACCGCAGAACCCATCGATTGGCGAGTGTGTTGACGTAAAAGCCGTTGCTGACGTGCGCGTGCCAGCGTTGCCAGAACGGTGCTTCCAGCCGGCCCGGCAGCAGGCCCTGCACGACGGTGATGGCGGCGAAGCCGAACACCACGATCGCCAGGATCACCAGGTCAAGCGGACCGCGCAGCGCCAGCGTGGGAGGCAGCACGCCAGCCATCAGCCAGGCGGCCAGCCACTGCAGTCCGAAGTAGGCGATCGCCACGGCTGCGGCCAACCCCGTGACACGCGCCAGCACGCCCCAGCGGGGCGCGCGGTCAAGCGCCTGGCTGAGCAGGTGGATCAAGCCCAGCATGACGATGGCACCCAGCACCAGCACACCCGGCTGACTGCTCAGCGTGACTTCGGCGACGGCTCCCACCGCCAGCGTCAGGCTCAGCACCAGCGCCACGGCCAACAGCAGCCGCGCGGGATGCGGTGGCACGCTGCGGGCAACGGCGGGCGATGCCCGCTGCAGGTCAATCACGCTGCCCGAGGACAGGAAGGCATGCGCCTTGTAGAGCGAGTGCGCGACCAAGTGCAGCAGCGCCGCCGAAAACGCGCCCAGCCCGATCTGCAGCATCATGAAGCCCATCTGGGCGATGGTTGAATACGCCAGGGTCACCTTGACCGAAGTCTGGGTCATCAGCACCAGCGATCCGAACAGCGCCGTTACGCTGCCCGCCAGCAGCAGGCCGTTCATGGACGGCCCGGAAAGAATCAGAACGTCGGCGAAGCGCAGCAACAGGAAGCCGCCGGCATTGATGATGCCGGCATGCAGAAGTGCCGACACCGGGGTTGGGGTTTCCATCACTTCCAGCAGCCAGCCGTGCAGCGGAAACTGGGCCGACTTCAGCAGTCCCGCCACCACCAGCAGGGCCGCCAGCGCATGGATGCCGCCGGGAATGGAAGCAGCGCCACGCAGCGACTGGGCGCCGCCCTGGATGGCCTGAAAGTCCAGGCTGCCAAACGCGCGGTAGGCGAGCAGCATCGCAGCGACCATGCACAAATCGCCCAGCCGGCCGGCGATGAACTTCTTGCGCGCGGCCAGGATGGCGGCCGGACGGGTGGGATAGAACAGCAGCAGTCGATGCAGGCTCAGCGAGGTCGCGGTCCAGGCCAGTGCCAGCTGGAACAGGTTTCCGGAAAGGATCAGGAACAGCACGCTCGCCAGGGTCAGGCTCAAACCCTGCATGAAGGCACCATGGTTCGGATCGCCGGCGAGATAGTTGCGGCTGTAGCGCGCCACGATCGAGCCCACGAACGCGACCAACAGCGCGATGGTGGCGCTGAGTGCGTCCAACTGCAGCGCCAAGCCGACGCCGGCGACGCCCAGCGTCCCTGTTCGCAGCACCCCGGTGCCGGTGGCGAGCAGGGCGCCGCTGGCGATCACGACCAACAGCAAAGCCCCCAGGCTCGCGGCCCAGGTCAGGCCGGCCACGGCCAGGGGACGGCGGTTGGCGCGATGGCGAGGAATCATCGCCACGGTCGCCAGCGCCAGCGGACCCAGCGCCAGTAGCCAGAGCAGCGGTTCGGTCACGGTCGTCTCCAAGGAAGGGCGACCGGCAATCTAGTGGAGGGCCGTGATTATATAAAGTATAAAGATTCTAATAATTCGTTCGTTTTTTTGGATGATTGGCATGCCCCAGCTCAACTACCGTCATCTGCGCTACTTTTGGGCCATCGCCCATGAGGGCAGCCTGACCAAGGCCGCCGAGCGACTGCATCTGTCGCAGTCGGCGTTGTCGGTACAGCTGGCCAAGCTCGAGGCGCAGCTGGGCCATGCCCTGTTCGACCGCGTCGGCCGCGGCCTGGTGCTGACCGAGGCCGGACGCATCGCGCTCGACTACGCCGACACGATGTTCCAGGCGGGGGACGAGCTGCTGGGCACCCTGCAAAGGCAGCCCGCCTTGAACCGGCCGATCCTCAGGGTCGGCGCCCTGACCACGCTGTCGAGGAATTTCCAGATGGAATTCCTGCGCCCGCTGATCGGCCGCGAGGATGTGTCCCTGGTAGTGCGGTCGGGGACGATGCGCGAACTGCTGGCACAGCTTGAGTCGCAGGCCGTTGATGTAGTGCTGACCAACAGCGCGGTGCGGCGCGACGCGAGTTCCGTGCTGCACAGCCACCTGCTTGATCGACAGCCGGTAAGCCTGGTCGGCTTCCCGCAGGTGGATGCGCCCGCTTTTCGCTTTCCCCAGGACCTGCGCCACCAGCCCCTGCTGGTGCCCAGCCTGGCCAGTGATATCCGCGTGGACTTCGATCGTCTGCTGGAGCAGGCGGGCATCCGACCGATCATCCGCGCGGAAGTGGACGACATGGCGATGCTTCGCCTGATGGCGCGCGAGGGGAAAGGCCTGGCGCTGGTGCCGCCCATCGTCGTTCGCGACGAACTGGAGGCCGGCATCTTGTCCGAACGCTGCCGAATTCCTGATCTCGCGGAGAGTTTCTACGCCATCGTGCAGTCCCGGCGCTTTCCCAATCCACTGCTGAAATCGCTGCTTCCGGCAACCAAACCGCTGTCCGGCTGAACGTAAGGAGTGCGCGCGAGCACGCGCGCTGCGCAACGGGCCGGCGCCCCCAGGCAGGGGCGCCGGCCGTCTGCCTCAGGGCTTCACGAGCCCGAGCTGGTCGAGCACGAAGGCGTATTCCTCGGCGCGCTCGCGGTAGCGCTGGAAGCGCCCCGATTTGCCGCCGTGGCCGGCTTCCATGTTGGTGCGGAACAGCAGCGGGTTGGCGTCGGTCTTCATGGCGCGCAGGCGCGCGACCCACTTGGCCGGCTCGTAGTACTGCACCTGCGAATCCCAGAGGCCCGTGGTGACCAGCATCGCCGGATAGTCCTTGGCCTCGAGCTGGTCATACGGCGAATACGACAGCATGTACTCGTAGTAGACCGGATCCTTGGGATTGCCCCACTCGTCGAACTCGTTGGTGGTCAGCGGGATCGATTCGTCCAGCATCGTCGTCACCACGTCCACGAAGGGCACGTGCGCGACCATCACCCTGTATTTTTCCGGCGCCAGGTTGGCCACCGCACCCATCAGCAGGCCGCCGGCGCTGCCGCCCATCGCGGCCACGCGGTCGGGCGCGGCATAGCCTTCCTTGACCAGGAAATCAGTGACGTCGATGAAGTCGGTGAAGGTGTTGATCTTCTTGAGCAGCTTGCCGTCCTCGTACCACTGCCGGCCCATTTCCTGGCCGCCGCGGATGTGCGCCACGGCGTAAACGGCGCCGCGATCGACCAGACTGAGCACGTTCGGGTTGAAGCCCGGATCCGAGCTGGAGCCGTAGGAGCCGTACGAATACTGGTACAGCGCGGCCTCACCGTTCTTTTCGAAGCCTTTGCGGTAAAGCACCGACACCGGCACCCGGGTGCCGTCGCGGGCCGTGGCCCACAGGCGCTCGGTGACGTAGTTGGCCTTGTCGAAACCGCCCAGCACCGGCTGTTCCTTGAGCAGCTTGCGCTCGCCGTTGCTGACGTTCACCTCGTAAGTGCTGGCCGGGGTGGTCAGCGAGGTGTAGGTGTAGCGCAGCCAATCGGTCTCGGGCTCGGCGTTCACCGACACGGACATCGAATAGGCGCTTTCATCGGCCTGCACGAACTCGTCGCGGCCGTCTTCGTGGCGGATGCGCACGCGCTGCAGGCCACCGGAGCGCTCGCTGATCGCCATGAAATCCTGGAACAGGGTGACGCCGGAGATCAGCACGTCGGCCGAATGCGGCACCAGCTCCTGCCAGCGGCTGCGGTCGCCCCAGGGCTGTCCGTCGGCCAGGGTCATGACGCGGAAGTTGGTCGCATCCCAGTTGGTGTGGATGACCCAGCGGCCGTCGAGATGGTCGGCTTCGTATTCGAAGTCGCGCTGGCGCGGCGCGATGACCTTGAACTCGCCCGGCGCACCGGCCGGGGTGCAGCGCGACTCGGAAGACAGCGTGCTGCTGACGCTGATGCACAGGTAGTCGTCCGAACGGGTGCGGCCGATGCCCATGTAGAAGGTGTCGTCGGTTTCCTCGTAGACCAGCGCGGCCTGGGCCACGTCTTCGCCCAACACATGCGCCTTGACGCGCTTGGTGAGCAGGGTGACCGGGTCGTTCTCGACGTAGTACAGGGTGCGGCTGTCGTCGCCCCACATCAGGTTGGCCGACACGCCGGTGATCACGTCCGGCAGCAGTTCGCCCGTGGCCAGGTCCTTGATGCGGACCGTGTACTGGCGGCGACCGTTGTCGTCCTCGGCGAAGGCGACCAGGCGGTCGTCCGGGCTGATCTCGTAGGTGCCGATCTGGAAGTAGTTCTTGCCGGCGGCAAGCTCGTTGACCTCGAACAGCACCTGCTCTTCGGCGTCCATGCTGCCCTTGCGGCGGGCGTAGACGGGATATTCCTTGCCGGCTTCGAAGCGCGTGTAGTACCAGTAGCCGTCCTCGAGGTAGGGCACCGAGGAGTCGTCCTGCTTCACCCGGCCCACCAGCTCGGTGTAGAGCGTTTCCTCAAGCGCTTCGAGCGGCGCCAGCACCGTGTCGGCGTAGGCGTTCTCGGCGTTGAGGTAGGCGAGCATCTCCGGGTTTTCGCGGGTGTCGTCGCGCAGCCAGTAGTACTCGTCGTTGCGGGACGCACCGTGCGGGGCCGTCACGTCGTAGGGCTTGGCGGCGGCTACTGGCGCGGCAGGCAGCGCGGCGGGCGCGGCGGCGTCGGCCTCGGGCTGGGCCGGCGGCGACTGGCAACCGGCCAGGGCGACGGCAAGCAGGGATACCGCGAAAGGAAGCTGGCGTGTCTTCATGTCAATTTTCCTTGAACAGCTTCTGCTTGAGGAAGGTGTAGGCCAGCGCGCCCATGTAGGCCGACTGGGCGTTGTTGGCGGCGCCACCGTGGCCACCTTCGATGTTCTCGTAGTAGGTCACGTCGTGGCCCTGGGCCTGCATCAGCGCCATCATCTTGCGGGCGTGGCCCGGATGCACGCGATCGTCGCGGGTGGAGGTGGTGAACAGCACCGGCGGGTAGTCCACGTCCGCGCCGACGTTGTGGTACGGCGAGTACTTGCGCAGGAACGCCCATTCCTCGGGCTTGTCCGGGTCGCCGTACTCCGCCATCCAGGACGCGCCGGCCAGCAGCTTGTGGTAGCGCTGCATGTCCAGCAGCGGCACCTGACAGACCACGGCGCCGAACAGCTGCGGATACATCACGGTCATGTTGCCCATCAGCAGGCCGCCGTTGCTGCCGCCCTGGATGCCCAGGCGTGCCGGCTGCGTGACCTTGCGCGCGATCAGGTCCTCGGCCACCGCCGCGAAGTCCTCGTAGGCCTTGTTGCGGTTCTCCTTCAGCGCCGCCTGGTGCCAGCGCGGGCCATATTCGCCACCGCCGCGGATGTTGGCCACCACGTAGACGCCGCCGTCGGCCAGCCAGGAGCGGCCGACGCCGGCGGAGTAGCCCGGGGTCAGCGAGATCTCGAAGCCGCCGTAGCCGTACAGCAGGGTCGGGTTGTCGCCGTCGAGCACGAGGTCTTTTCGCGACACCATGAAGTACGGAACTTTGGTGCCGTCCTTGCTGGTGGCGAAGTGCTGCTTGATTTCGTGCTGGCTGGCGTCGAAGAAGGCCGGCAGCTGCTTGAGCGTTTCCGGCGCCTCGCCCACGGTGCCCATCAGCAGCGAGGTCGGGGTGAGGTAGTCGGTGACGGTCATGAAGTAGTCGTTCGACTCGTCCGCATCCACCGCGCTGATGCCGACGGTGCCGAAGGCCGGCGCACCCACCAGCGGCGCGCGGGTCCAGCCGTCCTTGCCCGGGGTGAGTACGTAGATGCGGTTCTTGACGTCCTCGAGCACGTTGATGAACACGTGGTCCTTGGTGACGCCGCTGCTGGCCAGCGAGGTGTTCGCGGACGGCTCGAACAGGACGTCGAAGTCGCGCCCGCCCTTCAGGAAGTCGTCCATGCGGATCGCCAGCAGGCTGCCGGCCGCGTGCTCGACGCCACCGATCGACCAGGGCTGGCGCAGTTCGACGCTCAGCCACTCGCGGAACGCGCTCTTCTGCGCGCCGTCGGGCAGGTCGAGCTTGGTCAGCGCGCCGTCTTCGCCGCGCAGGTAAAGCTCATTGGTATAGAAGGTCAGGCCGCGGTAAACGAAGTCGCGCTCGTAGCCCGGCGTGTCGTCGCGATAGGCGCCGACCGAGATGTCGGAATCCTGGCCCTCGAAGACGATCTTGGCGTCCGCCATGGGCGTGCCGCGGGTCCATTCCTTGGCGATGCGCGGATAGCCGGAGCTGGTCATGGAGCCGGGACCGAAATCGGTGCCGACATAGACGGTGTCGATGTCGATCCAGCCCATCTGGCCCTTGGCCTCGGGACGGCTGAAGCCGCCTTCGACGAAGGCCTTGTCGGAGACGTCGAACTCGCGGGTCACGTCGGCGTCGGCGCCGCCGCGCGAGAGCGAGATCAGGCAGCGGTCATAGTCCGGGCGCAGGCAGTTGGCGCCGCCCCAGACCCAGTTCACGCCCTCGGCCTTGCCGAGCGCGTCAATGTCGAGCAGCACGTCCCACTTCGGCGCGTCCTTGCGGTATTCGGCCAGCGTGGTGCGGCGCCAGACGCCCTGCGGGTTGGTCTTGTCGCGCCAGAAGTTGTAGTAGTACTCGCCCATCTTGCCGACGTAGGGAATGCGGGCGTTGGAGTCGAGGATCTCGAGCAGGCTGCTGCGCAGCGCTTCGAAAGCGGGGTCACCGGCCAGTTGCTTCTCGGACACGGCGTTGCGGGCGCGGACCCAGTCCAGCGCCTCCTTGCCTTCGACGTCTTCGAGCCAGAGATGGGGGTCGGTGGTGTCAGTAGGCATGGTCGCGGTCTGGCCCAGCACGGGCAGTGAAAGGGAGAGCGCGCCGGCGGTGAGCCAGGCGAGGGTGGTCAGGCGCATAGGAGGAGTCCCGGGCAGTGATGCAAGCCTCGGACGCTAGCACGGGGGCGCGCCGGGCCGCCGTAGGCACAAAGTCATGGTGCGCCAGGGCGGTCGCGCCGGTTCCGGGCGCGGACGGCCGCCGTCGGTCAGCGGGCAAGGCTGCGGCGGCTACCGGCCTGACGGGTGGGACGTCGCGAAGAGACCGCCATCTGGTCACGGGGCTTGCGGACGTTCGGGCGGGAGAGCTGGCCACGGCGTGGCGTGGCGCGGACGAGGCGCGCACGCCACGCCGTCGCCAGAAACCGGCGATACAGCGTGAGCAGGGAGGCGGCAGGCGCCGCGAGCAGCCAGAACGACAGCGCCGCAGGCAGCTGTGCCGGCCCCCGGGCGAGCGCCAGCGCGGCCACCGCCAGCAAACCCAGCACCAGCCACTGCCAGAGCAGGCGGGCCAGCACCGGGGAAACGGATTCGGAAGGCGGCGGGACGGGCTGCAAACGGGGCATGGCGGCGATCTCCGGTGGGCGTGAGAGCAGCCTGCGGGAGCGGTGTCTCATGGGCCGAGATTGGGCTATCGGCGGAAGCGTTCGGGCCTGAAGGCCCTCCTACAGGAGTTGACGCGGGCTTCAGGTGTTGGGGTGCAAGGTGGCGTCTTACCCCCTCGGAGCCACGCCATGCGCCGCGCCGCAATGATCCTGCTCCTGCCCGGCCTGTTGCTGTTGGCCGCCTGCGCCAGCACCGGAGGAAACACCATGCCGCCACTGACCACCACCGCCACGGTCGACCTGGACCGCTACATGGGCCGCTGGTGGGTGATCGCCAACATCCCCTACTTCGCCGAGAACGGGAAAGTCGCCACGGCCGACATTTACACGCCGCGCCCTGATGGCCGCATCGGTAACGTCTTCGCCTACCGCAAGGCCTTCGACAAGCCGGAAAAGACCATGAACGGCGTTGCCAGCGTGGTGCCGGGGACCAACAACGCGCAGTGGCAGATCGCGTTCTTCGGCGGCCTGATCAAGGCCGACCTGCTGATCCTGGAAGTGGCGCCCGACTATTCCTGGGCGCTGATTGGCCACCCGAAGCGGAACATGGCCTGGATCTTCGCGCGTGAGCAGGCCATGGATGACGCCCAGTACCAGACGCTGCGGGCGCGCTTCGAGAACTATGGCTACGACCCGACGAAGCTGGCGCGGGTCCCGCAGTTCCCGGAACAGGCCGGGCAGCCCGGCTTCCAGTAAGCCGGGTCAGAGGCCGGCGGCGTCGAGGGCTTTCTCTGCCGCCTCGCGGCCTTTTTCGACCAGCTCGCTGGCCCGCCAGAACTCGTAGAAGCTGGCGGTCTCGCGCGAGATCTGAATCAGCAGGTCGGGCGGATCCTGGGCCAGCTGCACCCGCGACATCTGAGCCTGCATGGTGTCGAGCGAGCGCGACATCAGGTCCATCACGCCGCGGCTTTTTTCAGGCTTTTCGGGATCGGGATCGGCATCGCTGTCGCTGCCCGGCCAGGCAAGGCCTTCCCAAATTGATGCCATGCGCTCGCGCAGCGTCGTCGGCCCGTCCTCGTCCAGAGCCTGGGTGCTGTCGTCGACGCCATGGCCGGCCGCCAGCTCTTCATGGCGCAGCGCCATGCCCGGATTCAGCCAGCTCACCGGCCCGTTCACGTCCACCGCGATCACCCGGTCCACGCGCATGGCGCGGGTGGCCGCGATCGGCACCGGCGACAGCAGACCGCCATCCACGAGCTCCCGGCCGTCGATCAGGTGCGGGGTGAAAACCATCGGAATCGCGATGGACGCGCGGATGGCGTCGAACAGCTTGCCGCGGGTCAGCCAGACTTCGCGCTGCCGCACCAGGTCGGTGGCCACGGCGACGTAGGGAATCGGCAGCGCTTCGATCAAGTGCTCGCCGACCAGTTCACGCAGGGCACCGATCACACGGTCGCCGCGGATCAAGCCCGGGTAACCGAACGCGAAATCGAGCAGGCGAAGCACGTCGCTGCGCTGCAGGCCGCGGGCCCATTCGCTGTATTCCTCCAACCGCCCCGCCGCATAGATGCCGCCCACCAGCGCACCCATGGACGCCCCGGCGATGCCGGCGATCTTGTAGCCGCGGGCTTCCAGGGCCTGGATCACGCCGACGTGGGCGATGCCGCGGGCGCCCCCGGCGCCGAGCACCAGGGCTATCTGTTTGCCGGGGAGTGCCGGGGATTCGACCCGATCAACGCTCATACGACGACAGCGCCAGCTGCAGCAGGGTTCGCGCCTGCTGGCGCAGCGACTCCGGCGCCGTCACTTCGGCATCGGCGCCGTAGCGCAGCACGTCCATCAGCAGTTCCTTGGCGTGGCTATAGGGCAACTTGAGTTCGTAACGGCCGTCGGGCAGGAAGCGGCCCTCCTGCTTGGAGTGCCAGTGTTCGTCGGCGACCCAGCGCGCGGCCTTGGCCGAGAACACGATGATGGCGATACCCTTGGGCGTGCCCGAAAAAATACCGTAGCTCGAGGCTAGATGCTGGTTCAGGTCGGCGTCGGGCAGGTCGCGGGCCGCCGCATCGAGCAGCTTGGCATGCTGGATGCGGTCGACCGAGAAGCTGCGCAAGCCCTCGCGCTCTTGGTCCCAGGCATCGAGATACCAGTTGTCCTTGTAGTGGGTCAGCCGCTGCGGCGCCACCGTGCGATGGGTGCGTTCGTTGGTCGAACGCGCCAGGTAGTCAAAGCTCAGCTGCCGACGCTCGAGCACCGCGCTGGCCACCAGCCGGAAGGCCAGCTCGTCGCGGCGACGCACGCCGCTGGCGATTACCCGCACGCGCTCGACCGGCCAGCGCTTGCCGCCGGCCTGCTGGGCCAGCAGCGACTCGATGCGACCCTTGAGCGGCGCCAGCGCGCTCGACAGCACGCCCTGGCCGGTGCGGTCGAGCAGCTGGTGCGCGGCCAGCAGCGCATGCAGTTCATCGGAATTGAGCCACAGGCCCGGCAGCTCAAAGCGCTCCGCTTCCTTCTGGTCGTAGCGGATGCTGCCCTCGCCTTCGCTCTCGATCGGGGCGCCCAGGGCGTCGCGCAGAAAGGCGATATCGCGGTAGAGCGTGGCGCGCGAACAGGCCAGTTCCTCCATCAGACCCTTGATAGGCACCGGGTAGCGGGAAGACTTGAGACTGCGGTGCAGGGCGAGGATGCGCTCGTAGCGGTCCATGGGGTTTGTCCGGTTGGCGAAACATTTTCGCGTTTAGCATGGCACTAGCGCGCGTTCCCTCCAAGCAAGGCTGAAACCAGGTGGAATCCGGCCGCCACCCGGGGCAAGGCAGGCGCAAGGGACGAATCCCGTATCCTGAGGCCGTCGTCGGCCTCTCCATATCCTGAAGGCCGGGTCAGGTCTCACAGCCGGCGCCGCCGCTCGATTCAACCGATAACCGGAAAAGGAAAACCTCCATGATCAGGGCGACGCTGCTTGCACTCACCGGGCTCATGATGACCGCATGGACCGCTGCGGCCTCGGCACAAGCCAACTGGCCCGTCCTGGCGAGCACCGAGAACTTCATCGTGGTTTGCATGCCGAAGGTGCCAGGCTGCGAAGCCGGCGCCGCGGCTGGCGACCAGGTTGCGCTGAAAGCGCGTGCCGCGACGGTTGCCGCCGAGTCCGAAAGAATAAAAAAGTGGTTTGCCGGCCTGGCCTATCCGGAAATCCAGCTGAAAAAGCAGAATGGAAAGATGCTTCTGATGGTGGGTTCGCAAGAGGAATGCGGCGCCGGCTCGACCGCCTGCCATATCGACAGCATGGTCATTTGCGGCACCCTGGTCAGCTGCCGGGTGATCGTGCTGCCGCATGAGAACCTGCTTGAAGGCACGGTAGAAAAAGGCACCCTCGCGCATGAAATGTTTCACGCCCTGAACCGAACCGCGGCCTGGTTCTCGCCGGAGACCAAGTGGCTGGACGAGGCGCTTGCCAGCACGGTTGGGATGGCGTGGGCCAGGAAGCGCGGAGAGCCTTCTGAAGTCGGCTTCGCCCTTTCGCTCGACCGCCCCTTCCACGCCGGATTCGAGGGCGGCTACGAGAAGCCGGAATACTTCCTGCTGCTCGGCGAACGCCTTGGAAGTGCGGAAAAGGTGCGCTACCTGAGCGATTTCTTCCAGCTCAGGAATGATGGCCAGAACGGAATGAGCTTCCTGTATGACAAAGCCGGAAGCGCCCCGTTCGACAAGCTTTACCCTGACTTTGTAGCGCGCCACAACAGTATGGCGCGCGATTTCAGCGCGTCCAGCAACGGCGAAATGACGCAAGGCGACTTTTACGACGCCTTTGAAAAGAAGCGCGTTCGAATTGCCGACCCCAGCATCGACGACTTCGAGGACTTCGGGCTTTCCGTCCAGCCGTTTGCCTCGGCTCCGGTTCATTTCACCGAGATCAATACATCCAGGAATCCGGGCGAAGAAGCCAAAGACCTGTTGATGGTCGCGCGGTTCCAGCTCCGCGATGCGCGCCGGCCCCAGGACCTGGCGCTGGTGTTCGAGGACACCGTAGCCCGTGACGGCGAGTATGCGTATCTGTTCTCGGGTCATGACCCGATCGACGGTGGCTTTGTCCGGGTGACCAATGCAGCGAGTACGTTCGAGGACACGGCGCCGCAGGATTTCACGCTCAGGTTCCAGCACCAGGCGGTGGAATTCCAGCTGCCCAACTGCATCATGGTCGGCAACAGCGCCCCGATCGAACTGAAGGGCTCGCTTTCGGGCGCCGAAAACTGGTCCATTCGAACCAGCGCCGGCCGCGTTGACGACCTTGTTTTCCATGCGCCGGGCACGCCGGGCGAGGTCAAGGTCACGCTTGAGATCAGGACCCATGTCACCCGCAAGCGCAGCGAACGTTCGGTCGCGACGCCGGATGTCGTGAAGATAGATCTCGGGATAATCACGGTGGCTGCGAACGCCTGCGATATCCGCATGGAGTTTGTCGGCGAGTCGCTTGCCGCCACGTTCAGCAGCCGCGAGGACTACACGGAATATGACGCGCCCGAGGGGAACCGCATCTATATCGGCAATGCCCGGATCGCGGCTTACTTCCCTGACGAGGGCGGCTGGGTCCAGTTCCCCCCCGAGGCCGGACAGGTGCTTGAGGGCCAGATGCGGATGATGTTCGGCGCCCCGTCGATGATGGGGACGCCGCCCTGGGCGCAGCCGGAACCGAACATGATGCGGCGCATGCCCCAGGTCTTCACGGCCTGGTACGACTGGAACGGCTTGACCGATCACCTCTTCCCGCAGCAGAAGAAATCGAGCTTGGGCACTGGCGTTCCCTGCCCGACCTCCGGCACCGGATGCGTCAGGCTCACGTTCGAAGGCCAAGGACAGGGCCAGGGGCTGGGCAGCGCCACCTATGACCAGCAGCGGCGCCTGGTTGAGCTCGAGGGCGAGGGAAAGGTCGTCCGCTTTACCTACGGCCAGACCAATATGCAGCTGCCGCCGGGGTGGCAGCGAACTAAGTAGAGCTAAGATCGTACCGGCACCCCTCCCTCCAAGCGAAGGACAGTCCCCCATGCCCCGCCACCTCATGCTTTCCATGCTGTTGCTGCCGCTACTGCTCGTCCTGACCCCGACGGCAGCCCGTGCCGACGCCAAGCAGGACATGTTCGAAGCCTGGCAGGCCCTCCTTGCGGTCAAGAGTTTCCGAGCAGAGATCGAGCAGCTCGAGCCGGCCCAATCGATCATCCGTATTGAATTCCAGGCCCCGGACCGCTTCCGGGTCGCCATTCCCAACGGCCCGACCACGGTAGTGATCGGCGATACCGGCTACATGGAAATCGGCGGCCGGACCATGAAGCTGCCGATGGCCATGGGCAGCATGACCTCGCAGTACCGGAACGAGGCCTTCCTGCGCAAGCTGCAGGAAGGCATGGTGGTCGAGGACCTCGGCGAGGACAGCCTGAACGGCGAGCCGGTCCGCAAGTACCGCTTTGTTCAGGACGTAGCCACGCCGCCGGCCTTCCAGGGCGCACCGGGAGTGGCCGGCAGCACCGAATCCACCTCCGTGGCCTGGGTTTCGGCCAAGTCCGGGCTGGTCCTCAAAATCGACGTCAGCAGCGTTCAGGGTGGCCAGACCTCCCGGTCCGAGATCCGCTACAGCGACTTCAACAGCCCCGCGATCCGCATTCAGTCGCCAAAGTGAATCCGGCCGCCGCGGCCCTCGCGGCGGGCGGCCGCGATCGGCACAATGGCGGCCATGTCAGATCCCGTGCTCGAACTGCATAAACCGGTAGGCGACGCGGTCAAGCAGACCACGTGCTACATGTGCGCCTGCCGCTGCGGCATCAATGTGCATCTGCGCGACGGCCAGGTGCGCTATATCGAAGGCAATCCGGACCACCCGGTGAACCGCGGCGTGCTGTGCGCCAAGGGCTCGGCCGGCATCATGCAGCACTACTCGCCGGCCCGGCTGGACAAGCCGATGCTGCGGGTGGGCGAGCGCGGCGAAGGCAAGTTCCGCGAAATCGAATGGGACGAGGCGCTGGCGCTCGCCGCCGACTGGCTGCGCGACACCCGCGCGCGTGATCCGGACCGCCTGGCCTTCTTCACCGGCCGCGACCAGTCGCAGGCGCTCACCGGCTGGTGGGCCCAGCAGTACGGCACCATCAACTACGCCGCGCACGGCGGCTTCTGCTCGGTGAACATGGCTGCTGGCGGCCTGTATACGCTGGGCGGCAGCTTCTGGGAGTTCGGCGAGCCGGACTGGGAGCATTCGAAATACCTGATGCTCTGGGGCGTGGCGGAAGACCACGACTCGAATCCGATCAAGCTGGGGCTGGGTAAGCTCAAGGGCCGCGGCGCGAAAGTGGTGGCGGTCAATCCGGTGCGTACCGGTTACGGCGCGATTGCCGATGAGTGGATCGGGATCCGGCCGGGCACCGACGGGCTGTTCGCGTTCGCGCTGATCCATGAGCTGCTCAAGGCGGATCGCGTTGATCTGGATTACCTGGTGCGGTACACGAATGCGCACTGGTTGGTGCTGCGCAATCCGGGTGGCGCGGATGATGGACTGTTCGCGCGGGATGGGGAGGGGCGGGCGCTTTGTTGGGATATGGCCAAGAGCCCCCCTCTCCCCAGCCCTCTCCCACAAGGGGAGAGGGAGCAAGAAGCCCCTCTCCCCAACCCTCTCCCACAAGGGGAGAGGGAGCAAGAAGCCCCTCTCCCCTTGTGGGAGAGGGGTTGGGGAGAGGGGAACCGCCCCGGCGCCCCCGCCCCGGCCGAAGCTACCGGCCTCTCCCCCGCCATCGTCGGGGAGTTCGTGCTGCCTGACGGCCGCCGCGCGGTGCCGGTGTTCCAGCTGATGGCCGAGCGCTACCTGGACCCGCAATACGCGCCCGAGGCCGTGGCCGAGCGCTGCGGGATCCCGGCGGCCACCATCCGCCGGATCGCGAAGGAGCTGGCGGCCGCCGCCTTCGACGAACCCTGCGTGATCGACCAGCCCTGGACCGACAGCCACGGCGTGCGGCACGACACCATGGTGGGCCGGCCGGTGTCCTTCCACGCCATGCGCGGCATCAGCGCGCACAGCAACGGCTTCCACACCTGCCGCGCGCTGCACCTGCTGCAGCTGCTGCTCGGCGCCGTGGATACGCCCGGCAGCTTCCGCTACCAGCCGCCCTTCCCGCGCCCGATTCCGCCGGCCAACCGTCCGGGCAAGACGCGCCAGCCGAACGGCGCCCTGGATGCTGCGCCGCTGGGCTTCATCCACGGGCCCGAAGACCTGCTCGTGGACGCCGCCGGCCAGCCGCGCCGGCTCGACCACGCTTATTCCTGGCGCTACCCGCTGGCCGTGCACGGCATGCTGCACACGGTGATCCGCAACGCCTGGGCCGGCGATCCGGCGCCGGTGGACGTGCTGTTCCTGTTCATGGCCAACATGAGCTGGAACTCGGCCATGAACACCGCCGAGACCATGCTGTGGCTGACCGACAAGGGCGAGGACGGCGAGTACCGCATCCCGAAGATCATCTACTCGGACGCCTATTCGAGCGAGATGGTGGCCTACGCCGACCTGGTGCTGCCCGACACGACCTACCTCGAGCGCTTCGACGCCATTTCCCTGCTCGACCGGCCGATCTCCGACGCCGACCGCGCCGCCGACGCCATCCGCCACCCGGTGCTCGACGCCGCGACCCAGCGCGAGGGCCGCGATGTCCGCGGCTTCCAGTCGGTGCTGCTCGACCTGGGCGCACGCATCGGGCTGCCGGCGCTGCTGCAGGAAGACGGCACGCCGCGCTACGCGGACTACGCCGACTACATCCTCAAACACGAGCGCGCCCCCGGGGTTGGCCTGCTGGCCGGCTGGCGCGGCGACGGCAGCCAGCATGGCAAAGGTGCCCCCAATCCCGACCAGCTGACGCGCTACCGCGAAAACGGTGGTTTCTGGGAAGCGCCGGTGCCGGCCGCGGGCCGCTATTTCAAGATGGCCAATCGCGACTACCTGCAGTGGTCGCAGTCAATGGGCTTCATCGCCAAGGCCGAGCCGGTGGTGCTGGAGCTGTATTCGGAAACGCTGCAGAAGTTCCGGCTCGCGGCCCAGGGCCATGGCCCGGTACAGCCACCCGACGCCGAGCGCGAACGGGTGGCGACCTACTTCGACCCGCTGCCGATCTGGTACGAACCCTTCGAAGGCGCCCGCCTGGACCTGCAGCGCTATCCGCTGAGCGCGGTGACGCAGCGGCCGCCCTTCATGTACCACGCCTGGGGCTCGCAGAACGCCTGGCTGCGGCAGATCACCGCCCGCAACTTCCTGTTCCTGCACGCGGACACGGCCGCCCGTCACGAGCTCAAGGACGACGACTGGGTGCACGTGGACTCGCACCATGGCCGGATCACCGTGCAGTGCCGGATCACCGGCAATGTGCAGCCCGATACCGTCTGGACCTGGAACGCGATCGGCAAACGGCGCGGCGCCTGGAAGCTGGCGCCCGACGCGCCCGAGGCGCGCAAGGGTTTCCTGCTCAATCATCTGATCTCGGACCAACTGCCCGGCGGCGACTACGCCAATGCCGATCCGGTCACCGGCCAGGCCGCCTGGTTCGACCTGCGGGTCAGCCTGCACAAGGCGGGCGAGCATGAAGCCACCCTGCCGCAATTCCCCCCGCTCGGCCCCGGGACCGGCGATGATTCCCCCCTGCGCTACGGCGCGAACTTCAGGAAGTCCTGAGCATGGAAATGGAAGCCCTGCTGACCTTGGCGGTGCTCGTGGGCGCGGTGACCCTGTTCGTCACCGAAAAGTTGCCCGTGGACGTGGTGGCGATGCTGGTGCTGGCCAGCCTGCTGGTGCTGGGCCTGGTGACGCCGGCCGAGGCGCTGTCGGGCTTCAGCAGCGAAGCCACCATCACGGTGGCGGCGATGTTCGTGCTCAGCGCGGGTTTGGCCCACACCGGCGCGCTGCTGTCGATCGGCCGGCTGTTCGGGCGGGTCAAGCGTCCCTGGCTGTTCATGCTGCTGATCATGTTCGTGGTCGGCCCGATCTCGGCCTTCGTCAACAACACGGCGGCCGTGGCGGTGTTCCTGCCGCTGGTGCTGGCGGCGACGGCGGCGAATCGCTCCTCGCCCTCGCAGGTGCTGATCCCGATGTCCTACGCGGCCCAGATGGGCGGCGTCTGCACCCTGATCGGCACGTCCACCAACCTGCTGGTGAACTCGCTGGCCAAGGACCTGGGCCATCCGGGCTTCGGCCTGTTCGACTTCGCGCCGCTGGGCCTGGTGACCATGGCCGCGGGCTTTGTCTACCTGATGGTGTTCCGGCGCTGGCTGCTGCCCCACCACCCGCCCACCGGCATCACCGAAACCTACGAGCTGGGCAAGTACATCACCGAGCTGCGGGTGATGCCGGAATCGCCGCTGATTGGAAAATCAGTGGCTACCTCGCAGTTGGCTGAGAAGCATTCGGTGTACGTACTCGAGTTGCTGCGCGGTGAGGACAAGCACTGGGCGCCCCGCGCCGAACGCCTGCGCGAAGGCGACGTGCTGTTGGTGCGCGGCGACTGGGAAAAGCTCAAGACCCTCAAGGACAGCGCCAAGTTGGAGCTTGAGCCGGAGTTCAAGCTGCAGGACAGCCAGTTCACCGGCGAAGACGGCGATGAAGCGCAAATGCTGGTGGAAGCCATGGTGGCCCCCGGCGCCCGGCTGGTCGGCCTGACCCTGCGTCAGCTCGACTTCCACTGGAACTACAACGCCACCGTGCTGGCCGTGCATCGTCGGGGCGAAGTGCTGCGCGAAAAGATCAAGGACGTGACGCTCAACGTCGGCGACGTGCTGCTGCTGCTGTGCCCGCGCTCGGAAGTGGACGCGATACGCGGCAACCAGAACCTGGTGGTTCTGAACGAGCGCGGCGAAGCCAACCCACCCAAGAGCAAGGCGCTGCTGGCGATCGGCATCATGGCTGCAGCCATCGGTGCCGCGGCGTTTGGCTGGCTGCCGATCGTGGCCTCGTCCATCCTGGGCGGCATCGCCCTGGTCGCGACGCGCTGCATCGGCAACGACCAGGCCTACCAAGCGGTGGACTGGCGCGTGATCGTGCTGCTGGCCGGCGTTCTGCCGCTGGGCATCGCCATGCAGAAGTCCGGCCTCGCACAGAGCGTGGCGGATTTCTCGGTGAACTGGGTCGGCGGGTTCGGGCCCTTGGCCGTGCTGGCCGCGGTATACCTGATCACCGCGCTGATGACCGAGCTGATGAGCAACAACGCCGCAGCGGTGCTGATTACGCCGATCGCGTTTTCCACCGCGCTGTCGATGGACGTGAGCCCCACGCCCTTCCTGGTCGCCGTGCTGTTCGCCGCGTCCACCAGCTTCGCCACGCCAGTGGGCTACCAGACCAACACCATGGTCTACAACGCGGGCAACTACCGCTTCGTGGACTTCATGAAGATGGGCATTCCCCTCAACCTGCTGTTCTGGGGCATGGCCATCTACTTCATTCCTATTTTCTTCCCGTTCTGATGACCACCCTGGCACCTCCCGGCAAGAAAAAACTCGGCCTGGTCATTGACCTCGATACCTGCGTGGGCTGCCACGCCTGCGCGGTGTCGTGCAAGGAGTGGAACGCGGGCGGCATGGCCGGTCCGCTGACCGACGAAAAGCCCTACGGCAAGGACCCCACCGGCGTGTGGTTCAACCGCGTGCATTCCTACGACATCGCAGCGACCGCCGAACAGCCCGCCACCACCCTGCACTTTCCGCGCAGCTGCCTGCACTGCGACACGCCGGCCTGCGTCACCGTCTGCCCCACCGGCGCCAGCTACAAACGCGCCGAGGACGGCATCGTGCTGGTGGACGAGGACAAGTGCATCGGCTGCAAGCTCTGCAGCTGGGCCTGCCCCTATGGCGCGCGTGAGTACAGCGCGGTCGAAGGCGTGATGAAGAAATGCACGCTTTGCGTGGACCGCATCTACAACGAGACCATTCCGGAAGTGTCGCGCGAGCCGGCTTGCGTACAGGCCTGCCCGACCCGCGCGCGCCACTTCGGCGACCTCGGCGATCCGGAGTCGGCCGTGTCCAAGCTGGTCGTCGAGCGCGGCGGCGTGGCCTTGATGCCCGAGCTGGGCTACGCACCGGTCAACCGCTACCTGCCGCAGCGTGAGCGGCGTGCCGGGCCGCCCGACGAGGCACAGGCCGCCCCCGCGGAAACGCTGGACAGCGCCCAACTCAATCCACTGCTGCGCTGGTTCGACCGTGCGCTGAGCCGCTGACATGCATCCCGCCTTCTCGGTCATCTTCTTCACCACGCTGTCGGGCCTGGGCTATGGCCTTTGGATCTGGACCTCGCTCAGCCTGCTGGCCATTCGCAATCAGCAGAGCGCGTCGATGCATTGGCTGCTGCTGGTGCTGGGCGTGATTGCCGTGGCCGGCGGCCTGCTCAGCTCTACCCTGCACCTGGGCAAGCCCATGCGCGCCTGGCGTGCGTTCAGCCAGTGGCGCAGCAGCTGGCTTTCACGCGAGGGCGTGCTGGCCTTGGCCTGCTTCCTGCCCTGGGCCGTGTTGGCGGGCACGCGGCTCCTGGGTGCGCATGCGCTCGGCTTCTTCGAACCGTGGCTGCTGGCGGCGCTGGCCCTGGGTTCGCTGGCCACCGTGTTCTCTACCGCGATGATCTACGCCTCGCTCAAGCCGATCCCGGCGTGGAGCCACGGCGCGGTGGTGCCGGTATACCTGGGCTTCGCCCTGCTGACCGGCGGTCTGGTTTGCACGGCGGTCACCGCGAACGTGGATGCCCCCGGCGGCTTCCGCGCGCTGGTGCTGTTGATGCTGGCGGTCGGACTGGTGGTCGCCAAGCGGCGCTACTGGCGAGACATCGACCGCGGCGCCTTGCCTGCCACCCGCGCGTCCGCGCTGGGGCTACCCGCAGACCGCGTCGCGACCGTGTTCGAGCGGCCGCATACCGAAGCCAATTACCTCACCACCGAAATGGGCTACGTGCTGGCGCGCAAGCATTCGCGCAAGTTGCGCCGGATCGCGCTGGGCCTGTTCGGCGGCGTGCCGGTCGTGGCCTGCGTAGTGACGATGATCTTTCCCGGCCTGGGGATGGCGGTGCTCGGCATGGCCGCGCTGGCCGCGCTGCTGGGCGCGATGGTGGAGCGGTGGCTGTTCTTCGCCGAAGCCCGGCACGTGGTGATGGTTTACTACTAGCCCAAAAACCACCCGCATTTTGTAGGAGGGCGT
>NZ_BAAGUO010000001.1:0-67952 GCF_054781355.1 Arenimonas alkanexedens | reverse complement strand
GCTCGGCATGGCCGCGCTGGCCGCGCTGCTGGGCGCGATGGTGGAGCGGTGGCTGTTCTTCGCCGAAGCCCGGCACGTGGTGATGGTTTACTACTAGCCCAAAAACCACCCGCATTTTGTAGGAGGGCCTTCAGGCCCGAAGCTTTTCGGCGAAAAGCTTCGGGCCTGAAGGCCCTCCTACAGGGTTAGGGCAGGAGGGCGTCGGCGCCGCGGGCGACCAGCATGTCGGCGACTTGCGCGCCGAGCCTCTCGGGCTCGGATACGGGGCCGCTGGCGTAGCCGCGGACGGTCTTGCCGGTCTTGGCGTCGCCCACCAGGCCTTCCAGCGACAGTCGGTCTTTGTTGAGCGTGGCGTAGGCCGCGATCGGCACGTGGCAGCTGCCGCCGAGAACCCGGGTCATGGCGCGCTCGGCGCTGACGCAGGCACGGGTGTCGGCATGATCCAGGGCCGTGAACAGGTCGGCGATGTCGGCTGCGTCCTGGCGGCACTCCACGACCACGGCGCCTTGGGCAGCGGCCGGTATGAAGCGCGGCGCGGTCAGGCGCTCCCGGATGCGCGCCCCCAGACCCAGGCGTTCGAGGCCCGCACACGCCAGCACAATGGCGTCGTATTCGCCCGCGTCGAGCTTGGCCAGGCGGGTGTTGACGTTGCCGCGCAGGTCCACCAGCACCAGATCCGGGCGGTGTGCGCGCAGCAGCGCCTGCCGGCGCAGCGACGAGGTGCCGACCTTGGCGCCGTAGGGCAGTTCTTCGAACGCTTCGAACTGCACCGACACGAAGGCATCGAAGGGGTCGGCGCGCTCGAGGATGGCCGGGAGCTGGAAAGGCCCGTCCAGTTCCATGGGCACGTCCTTGAGCGAATGCACGGCGGCGTCGGCGCGGCCTTCCATCATCGCTACCTCCAGCTCCTTCAGGAACAGGCCCTTGCCACCGATCTCCACCAGCGGCTGGTCAATGGCCTGGTCGCCGCGCGTCGTCATCGGCACCAGCTCGACCTCCAGGCCCGGGTGGGCAACGCGCAGCCGCTCGGCGACATGGTTGGTTTGCCACAGCGCCAGTGCGCTTTCACGGGTGGCCAGGCGAATCTTGCCCATCGGTTACCTCTCCTTACAGATGTTTCAGTCGCTCGCGCAGCAGCGGCAGGCAGCGCCGGCTGACTTCAAGCGCGGCGGTGGAATTGCGCAGGATGGCGTGCACCTGGCCATCGGGCGAACGTCGCAGCTCGGCGAACTCTTCGCCTGCCACCAGGCAGTTGCGGTGGATACGAAGGAAGCGATCGGCGAACTCGGCTTCGAGCGACTTGAGCGATTCCTCGATCAGGTCTTCGCCGCGGGCGTGGTGGACGACGACATATTTTTCCTCGGCCTGCAGGTAGTGGATGTCCTCGACCGGGATCAGGCGCAGACAGCCGCGCAGGCGCGCGCTGAGATGGCTGCGCCGGCGCTCGGCGTCGGCCGGCAGCCGCTTGGCAGGCTCGCGCGAGGCGCGCTGGCGTTGGGCGCGCTCGAGCGCCTCTTCCAGCCGCTCTGCCCGGATCGGCTTGACCAGATAGTCGACGGCGGCGGCTTCGAAGGCGGCCAGCGCGTGCTGGTCGAAGGCGGTGCAGAACACCACCGCCGGCGGCGAGCTCAGCCCGGCCAGGTGCTGCGCGGCCTCGAGCCCGTCCATCACCGGCATGGCGATGTCCATCAGCACGCAGTCAACGCCCAGCGCCTCGGCCATTTCGACGGCCTCGCGGCCGTTGCCGGCTTCGCCCACCAGTTCGTGCCCGCCAAGCGCCTGCAGCAGCGCGGCCAGGCGCTGGCGCGCCAGCGGTTCATCGTCGACCAGCAGGAGTTTCATGCCGGAAGTATGCCCGAGGCCTGCATCACGTTCAGCCCGCAAGGAAGCGCTGGTGCATCCAGTCAGCCAGGTCGCGGATTTCTTCGGCGCAGACGCTGTGGGGCATGGCGTACACGTGCCAGTCGATGGCCATGCCCAGCGCCTCGAGCGCCTGGCGGCTGCGTTGGCCCAGGGACTCGGGCACGACTGGGTCGAGCTGTCCGTGGGCCATGAACACCGGCGTACCGAGTCCGGCCTTCGTGGCCTCGCCGGCCGTGGTGGTCGCCATCGGCAGGTAGGTGGACAGGGCGACCAGGCCGCCCAAAGCGGCTTCCCGGCGCACGCCGGCGGCCAAGGCGATGGCGCCACCCTGGGAAAAGCCGGCCAGCAGGATGCGCTCGGGCGGGACGCCAAGCGCTACTTCGTGGGCGATTAGTTCCTCGACCTGGGCGATGGATTCACGCACGCCCTGCTCGTCGGCACGCTGGTCGATCTCGAGGTTCCGGATGTCGTACCAGGCACGCATGCGGGCGCCGTTGTTGATCGTGACCGGGCGCACCGGCGCATGCGGAAACACGAAGCGCAGCTCCGGCCAGCCCGGGCGCAGCAGCTCGGGCACGATCGGGGCGAAGTCATGGCCATCGGCGCCGAGGCCGTGCAGCCAAAGGATGGACCAGCGCGGCTCGGGGCCGGTCTGGTGTTCGACGGTTTCGAGCAAGGTCATCGGCGCTCAGGGGCAGTGGCAGACCCGAGCATTATGCCCAGCGCGCGGCATCAGGCCTTACTTGACCAAGATGAGCTTGTCGTTGCGAGTGTGTCGCAGCCGGTAGACCTGGCCCGCGTGGCGGATCAGCACCTCGCGCACGCCGCGCAGGAGTTCGCGGCTATCGAAGGCCTGAAGCGAGGGCTCGGCGGCGGGCGCAGCGGGCGACGCGGAGGCCTGGACAGGTAAAGGCGGCAAGTTCATGGCGGGCTCCGGAGTGAATATCGCCTGTAATGATAATGGTTCGCATTTACATGTCAAGTCGGCCGCCCTTGTCAGGCTGCGTTCGCCCGGCCTAGGCTGGCTGCAGTCGCCGCAAGCCCAGGACGGGCCGGGCGAATCCCCGACTTTCCAGGATGGCCATGGACTTCAACTACTCCCCCCGCGTGCAGGCGATGCTGCGCGACCTGGGCGAATTCTTCGACACCCACATTTACCCGAACGAGGCCCGCTACCGCGCCGAGGCTGATCGGGCGCGCGCCGCCGGCAATGCCTGGACGCCTAACCCGGTGATCGAGGAACTCAAGCCGCTGGCGCGCGAGCGCGGCTTCTGGAACCTGTTCCTGCCCGAATCCGAACGCGCACCCGAAGGCCTGTCCAATCTCGAGTACGCGCCGCTGTGCGAGGTGATGGGCCGGGTGCCGTGGGCGCCGGAAGTGTTTAACTGCTCGGCACCCGACACCGGCAATATGGAAACGCTGGAGCGCTACGGCAGCGCGGAACAGAAGACGCGCTGGCTCGACCCGCTGCTTGCGGGCCGCATCCGCTCCGCGTTCCTGATGACCGAGCCGGAGGTGGCTTCCTCGGACGCCACCAACATCCAGTGTTCAATCCGCCGCGACGGCGACGACTACGTGATCGACGGCCACAAGTGGTGGTCGTCCGGCGCCGGGGATCCGCGCTGCGAACTGTTCATCGTGATGGGCAAGACCGACCCGGCCGCCGACGTGCACCACCAGCAGTCGATGATCCTGGTACCCGCGAATGCCCCCGGCATCCGCGTGATCCGCCCCCTCACCGTGTTCGGCTACGACGAAGCGCCGCACGGCCACATGGACATCGCGCTTGAAGGCGTGCGCGTGCCGGCCAGCAACCTGCTGCTGGGCGAAGGCCGGGGCTTCGAGATCGCCCAGGGCCGACTGGGCCCGGGCCGCATCCACCACTGCATGCGCCTGATCGGGCTGGCCGAGCGTGCGCTGGAATTGATGTGCCGGCGCGTGCGCACGCGCGTGGCCTTCGGCCGGCCGATCGGCGAGTTCTCGGTCTGGCACGAACGCATCGCCGAATCGCGCTGCCTGATCGAGCAGGCGCGGCTGCTGACGCTGAAAGCAGCGCAAGCCATGGACACCGTGGGTAACAAGGTCGCGCGCCGTGAGATCGCGATGATCAAGGTAGTGGCGCCGGCGATGGCGCAGAAAGTCGTGGACTGGGCGATCCAGGCCCACGGCGGCGCCGGCGTCAGCGACGACTTCCCGCTGGCGCAGTTCTACGTGGCCGCGCGTTCGCTGCGGCTGGCCGACGGACCGGATGAGGTGCATAACGGCACGATCGCCAAGCTGGAACTGAAGCGCTCCGCGCAAGCCGACGGCACGGTGCGGTAGGCGAGGCGCTGACTGCAAGGATGCTGATGCGAGGCAGGAATCGGTGGCTGCCCGGGGCACTGCTCCTTGGGGTGCTGGCCTTGGCCCCCGCCTGGGCAACTGAGCCTAAGACCCTGGCCAATACGGGGTGTGGCAATATCGCGGCCTGCGCTGGTCCAGGGCATGGCGCGTTGGCGACACGCCCGACTCTCAATGGCATTGCGAGCAAAACGTCATGACCACCAAGCACAACGACTCCTCCACGGAGCACAAGCAACACGGCGAAACGGGCAAGACCGGCCAGGTCGAAGATCCGGTGTGCGGCATGCAGGTGGATCCCGACAACGTGTCGCATCACGCCAAGCATGGCGACGCCGAATATCACTTCTGCTCGGCACGCTGTCGTGAACGCTTCCTCGCGGATCCGGAGAAGTATTTAGCGACGGACCGCAAGGATGCGGATCCCGCACCGAAGGGAACGATGTTCACCTGCCCGATGCATCCGCAGATCCGGCAGGAGGGCGCGGGTGCTTGTCCGATCTGTGGCATGGCCCTGGAGCCAGAACTACCCAGCGAAGACGACAGCCACGCGAAACAGGAAATTGCGTCCGTCGCGCGCAAGCTCTGGATATCGACATTGCTGTCCTTGCCCGTGGTCATCCTCGCCATGGCGCCACATATTGGACTTTGGCAGGCGCCGGCCTGGAGCCCATGGGCGGAGTTGGTTTTCGCCTCGGCGGTCGTGATGTGGGGCGGCGCTGCTTTCTTCAGCCGCTTCTGGCAATCCCTGCTCAACCGCTCGCCGAACATGTACACCTTGATCGGCCTCGGGGTGGGCGTTGCCTATGGCTATAGCGTCGTGGCCTTGCTGATGCCTGGCTTGTTCCCGCCCGCCTTCCGTGGCGTGGACGGGCGAATAGGTCTCTATTTCGAACCCGCTGCCGTGATCGTCACGCTGGTCTTGCTGGGTGAATGGCTGGAGCTGCGGGCCCGGCACCGCACCAGCGATGCGGTGCGCGCCTTGCTTGGTCTGGCGCCGAAGACGGCACGCCGCATTGATGACGAAGGCAACGAAGAAGACGTTCCGCTCGAAACGATCGAGAAGGGCGACCGGCTGCGTGTCCGACCGGGCGAGAAAGTCCCGGTTGATGGCGTGGTCCTGGAAGGCCGCAGCAGCGTCGACGAGTCGATGCTGACGGGCGAATCGATGCCTGTAGAGAAAACGGCAACGGATCTCCTCACCGGCGGCACGCTCAACCAGACGGGATCGCTGGTCATGCGCGCGGAAAAAGTAGGCAGTGAAACCCTGCTTGCACAGATCGTCCAACTGGTGGCGAATGCGCAGCGCACGCGGGCGCCGCTGCAGCGGCTGGCTGACCGCGTCGCCAGCTGGTTTGTCCCGGCCGTGGTGATGGCCGCCGTGCTGACGTTCGCGCTGTGGGCCTGGCTGGGGCCGGATCCGCGCCTGGCGTTTGCCCTGATCAATGCAGTTGCCGTTTTGATCATCGCCTGTCCTTGCGCACTGGGTTTGGCCACACCGATTTCGGTCATGGTCGCAACCGGCCGAGGCGCCCAGATGGGCGTGCTGTTCCGCGATGCGGAAGCCATCGAGATTCTGGAAAAAATAGACGTGCTGGTGGTCGACAAGACCGGCACGCTGACCCTGGGAAAGCCCACGCTGACCGATGTCGTGGTGCTTGGGGATGTAGACGAAAACGCCATTGTCGCAGCAGCCGCAGCCCTTGAGCGCGGGAGTGAACATCCTCTCGCGGCAGCGATCCTGGCCGGCGCCAAGCAGCGCGAACAGTCACTGCCCGAGACTTCGGATTTCCAGTCCCATACCGGCCAGGGCGTTAGCGCTGAGCTGGGCGAGGCGACCGCCGCGCTGGGCAACCGGGCCCTTATGGAAGCCCGCGGCGTCGCTATCAGTGACAGCGCCGCGGCGAAGGCCGAGGCGCTGCGCCGAGACGGCAAGACGGTGATGTTCCTGGGCATGGATGGCGTGCTCGCGGGTTTGCTGGCCGTGGCGGATCCCATCAAGGAAACCACCGCCGAGGCCTTGCGATCACTGCGGGCCGAACAGGTTGAAGTGATCATGGTGACGGGCGACAACGCGACGACGGCGAACGCCGTGGCAAAGCAACTTGGCATCGATCAGGTCGAGGCGGATGTACAGCCCGCGGACAAGGCACGCATCGTGGAGGAACTTAAAGCCAGCGGCCGGCGCGTTGCCATGGCCGGCGATGGTGTCAACGACGCGCCCGCGCTTGCGGCTGCCGACGTTGGCATCGCGATGGGTCATGGCACCGACATCGCAATGGAGAGCGCCAAGCTGACCCTGGTCAAGGGTGACCTGATGAAGATCGTTCATGCACGCGCGCTCTCGCGCGCGACAGTCCGGAACATCCGCCAGAACCTGTTCTTCGCTTTCGTCTACAACACCCTCGGCATCCCCTTGGCCGCCGGCGCGCTATACCCATGGACGGGTTGGCTATTGAGCCCTGCGATCGCAGCGCTGGCCATGAGCTTTAGTTCCGTGTCGGTGATTTCAAACGCTTTGCGCTTGCGCATGGTTCGCTTGGACAAGGCTGCCTGAGTGAGCCGGGCGAGCTGAGACCCGGACCGCCGTGATTCGGGAGGCCTTCTGTCGTAACGCATCGGGATCGATGCGGACGGGAATGTGGTGGTGGGGGCAATCAGCAGCGAATCCGTCTCCAGCCCAAGCTCCCCATTTTCAGGGCGGCGGGACCGCCCGTCGAGCCGCGTCAATTCCGCGGCGCGCGGCGCGTGTACTCGGTCCAACGACCCAGCGGGCGACGTGCTGCAGGCTGCCGTGCTCCGGTAAAGTCGAAGCCTCAGGCGCTGGCAGGCGCGAACCGGGATCGGAGATGACCCTGCCCTCCCCCCCCCACCCGTCCATCGAGTGATTCTTCCATGCAAACCGGCTTCGAACTGCTGATCCAGCGCGGCATTTTTTTTGATGGAACGGGCGCCGCGCCACGCGTGGCCGACGTGGGCATCCGCGATGGGCGCATCGTCGAAATCAGCACGCAGCCCTTGCCCACCGAAGGCGCCGCCCGCGTGATCGATGCGCAGGGCCTGTGGATCACGCCCGGCTTCATCGACATCCACACCCATTACGACGCCGAAATGCTGATGGCGCCGGGCCTGCATGAATCGGTGCGCCACGGCGTCACCACCTGCTTCGTCGGCAGCTGTTCGATCAGCATGATCTACAGCGATGCGGAAGACGCGTCCGACATCTTTACCCGCGTGGAGTCGATCCCGCGCGAGTTCGTGCTGCCCGCGCTGCGCGAGAAGAAGACCTGGAAGGACGCCGCCGGCTATATCGCCCACCTGCAGACGCTTCCGTTGGGTCCGAACATCGCCAGCTACATGGGCCATTCGGACCTGCGCGCCGCGGCGATGGGGCTGGGGCGTTCGGTCGATCCGAAGGAAGTGCCGAGCGAAGCCGAGCTGCAGTGGATGGAACAGCAGCTGGAAGAGGGCATCAGCCAGGGACTGCTGGGCATGTCGGGCATGACCAATCCCTGGGACAAGGTGGACGGCGACCGGTTCCGGTCGTCCGCGCTGCCGTCCGTGTACGCACGCTGGAGCGAGTACCGGCGCCTGCACCGGGTGCTGCGCCGGCGCGGCGCAATCCTGCAGTCGGCGCCCAACCTCAACAACCCCGTGAATGCGGTGTTCTACCTGTTCACCTCGGCCAGCCTGGCGCTGCGCCGCCAGCTGAAGACCACGTTGATCACGCTGATGGACGTGAAGGCCAAGCCCAAGCTCGACATCGTGATGGGCGCCGCCACGCGCGCGTTCAATGCGTTCCTGGGAGCCTCGTTCCGCTGGCAGGCTTTGCCGCAGCCGTTCCAGGTGTATGCCGACGGTATCGACTTCATCATTTTCGAAGAATTTCCGGCCGGCGAAGCAGCGCTGCACCTGAAGCGGGATTTTGATCGCCAGAAGCTGTTCTCGGACCCCGATTACCGCCGCCGGTTCAAGGCCGACTACCAGCGCAAGTGGGGCGGGCGCGTCTGGCATCGCGATTTCGGCGATGCGCACGTCATCGACTGCCCCGACCCGACCCTGGTCGGCAAGACCATCCGCGCGATCGCAGACGAGCGCGGCGCGCACGAGGTGGACACCTTCCTCGACCTGGTGATCGACCACGGCCCCAGGCTGCGCTGGTCCACCGTGATCGCCAACCACGACCCGAAGCGGGTGGCCATCAACGTCAACCAGTCTTGCGCGATCGTCGGCTTCTCCGATGCGGGCGCGCACCTACGCAACATGGCTTTCTACAACTTCGGCCTGTGCCTGCTGCAGATGGCCGTGCGCGACGCACCGGCGATGTCGCCGGAGAAAGCGGTGTGGCGCCTGACGGGCGAAATCGCCGACTGGTACGGCCTGGACACCGGCGTGCTCAAGCCCGGCGCGCAGGCCGACCTGGTGCTCATCAACCCCCGGGCGCTGAAGCAGGCCAAACTTGATGCCTACGCCGAGGCGCCGTTCGAGCTGTTGGGCGACATGCAGCGCGTGGTCAATCGCAACGACGGCTTGGTCAAGGCCACGATCATCAACGGCCGAGTCGCGTTCGAGGACGACAGGCCGTCACCGGCACTGGGGCGTGATGGTGGCTTCGGGCGGTTCATGCGGCGGTGAACGCTCGCATCCAGCATTCACTGCCGGCTGCGCGCAACGTGCCTATGCGCTGGGCATGCCTTCCCGAACCGCTTCCGCCTATTTGAGACTATCGTCGGCCGTTGCCTTGCTGATGTTGGCCGTGTGCCAGCGCGGGGCACCGGGCGCGCCGACGAGCGCGGCAGCGCCGGAGAAAAGACCGTCGAAACGCCCCATTTCGCCTGCCGAGAGGACGCAGCGGGGGCAGACCGCAGCCATTTCCCGGCGCCGCTGCTGGATTCTCGCTGCCCCGCGGTTAGCGGGTGACTGATTGGTGGGCCCACCAGGACTCGAACCTGGAACCAAGGGATTCACGTTGCCCGGGAGTTTCCTTCCGGCGTGGACTATCTCTTCACCCTTCGCCGAAGCGAGTGGGGTGCGGGACGCTCTAGCCTGTCATCAAGGGCACTAAAGCCCCCAGGTAGTCTCTGCACCTTCCGGCGGTGTACCGCCGGCTTGGCTCAGGATTGCCGCCGGCCGTGTCGCCACGCCGCTGCGGTTTCCCTGAATTCATCCCGTTCTCGTCCGCCCGTTACCGGACGGCGACACCTTTCGATGAGTCCCCTGCTCTAACCATTGAGCTATAGGCCCTGACACGGTGCAATCGTACGGTTGATGTCGCGTGGGCGCCAGATGGAAACGAAAACGGCCGCTTGCGCGGCCGTTTTCCCCTCTCCCCGGCCCTCTCCACAAGGGGCGAGGGGGAAAGGCGCTTACTCGAGGTCGAGGAAGCTGCGGAGCTGTTCCGAGCGGGTCGGGTGGCGCAGCTTGCGCAGGGCCTTGGCTTCGATCTGGCGGATGCGCTCGCGGGTGACGTCGAACTGCTTGCCGACTTCCTCGAGGGTGTGGTCCGTATTCATGTCGATGCCGAAGCGCATGCGCAGCACCTTGGCCTCGCGCGGCGTCAGGCCGGCCAGCACGTCGCGCACGGTCTCCATCAGGCCGAGGTTGGTGGTGGCCTCTATCGGGGACTCGATGCTGGTGTCCTCGATGAAGTCGCCCAGGTGGCTGTCTTCGTCGTCGCCGATCGGGGTCTCCATCGAAATGGGTTCCTTGGCGATCTTGAGCACCTTGCGGATCTTGTCCTCGGGCATCTCCATCTTCTTCGCCAGCTCTTCCGGGGTCGGTTCGCGACCCATTTCCTGCAGCATCTGGCGGGAAATGCGGTTGAGCTTGTTGATCGTCTCGATCATGTGCACCGGGATACGGATGGTGCGGGCCTGGTCGGCGATCGAGCGGGTGATGGCCTGGCGAATCCACCAGGTGGCGTAAGTGGAGAACTTGTAGCCGCGGCGGTACTCGAACTTGTCCACGGCCTTCATCAGGCCGATGTTGCCTTCCTGGATCAGGTCGAGGAACTGCAGGCCGCGGTTGGTGTACTTCTTGGCGATGGAGATGACCAGGCGCAGGTTGGCCTCGACCATTTCCTTCTTGGCCTTGCGGGCCTTGGCCTCGCCGTAGGCCATCGCGCGGTTGATTTCCTTGATGTCCGGAAGGGTCAGCCACAGCGAATGCTCGATGCCGATCAGCTTGTGCTGCTCGGCGACGATCACGTCCTTGTACTCACGCATGCCCGAGGACCACTTCTGCTTGCGACGGATAACGTCGTCAGCCCAGTCCAGGTTGACCTCGTTGCCCGGCCAGGCGCGCAGGAAGTCCTTGCGCGGCATCTTGGCGCTGCGAACGCAGATGTCGAGGGTGCGGCGCTCGTGTTCCTTGATCGAGTTGACCACTTCGCGCAGCTTGCGCACGAACGCGTCCATCAACGCCAGCGGCAGCTTCAACCGCAGGAACTCTTCGGCCATTTCCTCGCGGACTTTGATCGACTTCTTGTCGGTCGCGCCGTACTTGGCATGGGTTTTCTGGAACTTGGTGTACAGGCCCTTGAGCGTGTCCATCCGGCGGCCAACCTCGGCCGGGTCCGGACCGGTGTCGACGACGGTTTCTTCTTCGTCGCCGCCCTCGGTTTCGTCCGCTTCTTCCTCTTCCTCGGTCTCTTCGGCCGCGGCGACCGGCGCCACTTCTTCCGGCTCTTCGATATCCAGGAAGCCGACCACGACCTCGTTCAGGCGCTTCTTGCCCTCGAGGTGCTGGTCATAGTCTTCGAGCAGCAGCTGGATCGACCACGGGAAGCTGGCCAGCGAGGTGTGGACCTGGTTCAGGCCTTCCTCGATGCGCTTGGCGATGGCGATTTCGCCCTCGCGGGTGAGCAGCTCCACCGAGCCCATCTCGCGCATGTACATGCGCACCGGGTCGGTCGTGCGGCCACCCTCGCTGTCGAGCGCGGTGAGCGCGGCGGCAGCTTCTTCGGCGGCGGTGTCGTCGGAATCACGCTGCGACGAGGAATCGGAGAGCAACAGCGTCTCGGCATCGGGCGCAACTTCATGCACCTCGATACCCATGCCGTTGATCATGCCGATGATGTCTTCGAGCTGCTCGGCGTCGACGATATCGTCGGGCAGGTGGTCGTTGACCTCGGCATAGGTCAGATAACCCTGCTCGAGACCTTTACTGATCAGCTGCTTGATTTCGGACTGCTGAGCCGGACGATCGTTGGCCATTGAGGCATCCCGCGACTGGGAAAATGGAACCGCGCAGTATACAGAAACCGCAACCCCTTAGCTAACCTTTTGATTAACAGGGGGAAAACGGACTGCCCCAGGGGGGCTCAGGACTGCAGGCGGAAGGTTACCGGGCCGTCATTGACCAGGCTCACCGTCATGTGGGCGCCGAAGCGGCCGGTTTCAACCCGCGGATGGGCGGCGCGGCAAACTTCGACCAATCGCTCGAAGCCAAGGCGGGCATCCTCGGGCGTCGCCGCGGTGCTGAAGCCGGGCCGCATCCCGCGGGACGTATCGGCCGCCAGGGTGAACTGGCTGACCAGCAGCAGGCCGCCGGCCGTGTCGGCCAGGGACAGGTTCATGCGGCCTTGGGCATCGGCGAACAACCGATAGCCGAGCAGACGTTCGGCCATGCGGGCGATACGGGCTTCGTCGTCGCCGGGCTCCACCGCGACCAGGGCCAGCAGGCCGGCGGCAATGGCGCCCACACGCTCCCCGTCGACGACGACGCTGGCTTCGGTAACCCGCTGGATGAGGGCGATCATGGCGCGAGTGTAAGGCGCGCGGCCGGCGCCGGGCATCCCTTACACTGCCGGCATGCCCGGTATTTCCTTCGCCAGCCGCCTGCTGTTCGCCGTCGCGTGGTGCGTGGGCCGGCTGCCGCTTTCGCTGCAGCAGCGCCTGGGCGCGGCGCTCGGTCGCTTCTCGCACTGGCGCGACACCCGTGAGTCACGGGTTGCACGCCGCAACCTTGAACTGGTCCGCCCCGAGCTCGATGCCGACGCGCGCGAGCAGGCGGTGGCCGGCATCCTCGGCGCCACCGGCCGCAACGCCCTCGAGACACTGCGCATCTGGACCCGTCCGCGGGCCGACAACCTGGCGCTGGTGGCTTCGGTACACGGCGAGCCGCAGCTGGCCGCGGCGATGGCCGCCGGGCGCGGCCTGATCCTGGCCGCGCCGCATTACGGGAACCTTGAACTGGTAATCGAATTCATGGCCGCGCGCGGCCCCTTCGCCCTGGTCTACCGCGTCCCGGACAGCCGCGTCGGCGACGGCTTCCTGCGCCTGGCCCGCGGCGGCGAGAACATCACCCTGGTGCCAGCCGAAGGCAATGCCATGCGGCCACTGTGGAAGGCGCTCAAGGCCGGCGGCGTGGTCGGCATCACGCCTGACCAGCAGCCCAAACTGGGCGCCGGTGAGTTCGCGCCCTTCTTCGGCCGCGCCGCGCTGACGCTTAGCCTGATCCCGCGCCTGGCCGAACGCAGCGGCGCCGCCGTGGTGTTCGCCTACGCCGAGCGACGACCGGACGGACGCTTCGATCTGCACTTCGAGCCGGCCGCTGAAAGCCTCGGCAGCGCCGATATCGCCGCCGCCACCGAAGCCATGAACGCCGGCGTCGAAGCCATTGCCCGGCGTGACTTCAGGCAGTACCAATGGACCTACAAACGCTTCACGCTGCGGCCACCCGGCTCCGGTGAAATCGATCCCTATGGCCCAGCTTGCAGGTGACCCCTTGAACGACACGCCCCTTCCCTCCGCATGGACCACCACGCAAGGCTGGCAGCCGCTGCCGCCGGCCGCGATCACCGTGGCCACAATCGGCGGAAGCCTGGTGGCGATTCCCTTCTGTTTCGCCGCCGGCGCCGTCGGCATTGCGTTCCTGGACGGCTGGCTGGCGCGCGTGGGCGCGGGCCTGGCCCTGTTCCTCGTCGTCGCAGTCCTGGGCGCACTGCTGGGTCGGGCACGGGCGCGGCGTACTCAGTGGCAGCTCGATGCACGCGGCCTGCAGGTGCGGCGCGGATTGATCTGGAAGCACGAACTGCTGGTGCCGCGCTCGCGGGTGCAGCACCTGGACATTGAGCGCGGTCCGATCGAGCGACGCGCCGGCCTGGCGACCCTGGTCGTGCACACGGCGGGTACCCGGATGCACGCGCTGCGCCAGCCCGGCCTGCGCGATGCCGATGCGATGGCGCTGCGCGATGCCCTGCTGCCGGAGGCGGACCGCGATGACGACTCCCTCTGAGGGCGTAGTCGCCGGCGGCGACGAGCGCCGGCTGCATCCGTGGTCGTGGCTGTTCGTACTGATCCAGCAGATCAAGAGCTTCGCGCTGCCGCTGCTGGTGCTGCTGTTCACGGGCCGCAGCAACAGCTGGGAGCTGTGGGGTCTTGCCTTCGCCGGCGTGCTGGTGCTGGTCTCGCTGGCGCAGTACTTCACCTACCGTTTCCGGGTCGATCACGATGGCATCGTCATTCGCAGCGGCCTGCTGCAAAAGAGCCTGCGGCACATTCCCTTCCAGCGCATCCACAACGTGGCCCTGCACCAGACCCTGCTGCACCGGGTGTTCAAGGTGGCCGAGGTGCGGCTCGAATCGGCCGGCGGAATGAAGGCCGAAGGCGAGATGCGGGTGCTTTCGCTGTTGGACGCCCACGCGCTTGAGGAGCTGGTGCGCAGCCGCAGTCGCGAAGCGCCGGGCGAGACCGTGGACGGCGTGCCGGCGCCCGCCTTGGCCTCGCAAACCCTGCTTGAGCTGCCGACCAGCGAAGTCATCCGGCTGGGCCTGATCTCCAACCGCGGCATGCTGCTGGTGGCGGCGGCGTTCGGCATCGCGGCCCAGACCGGCGGCGAGCTGCTCGGCGATTCGATCGAGTATGTCGCCGACCATGCCAGCGACTGGTCCAAGGCCTATGCCCTGGGTCTCGCAGGCACGGCCATCGCCGCGGTGGCGATGCTTGTTTTCGCGGTGGTGGTGCTGCGCCTGCTTTCGGTGCTGCTGGCCCTGCTGCAGTTCCACGGCTTCACGCTGACTGAAACCGGTCGCCGCCTCAGCGCCCAGCGCGGGCTGTTGACGCGCATGCGCGCCAGCATGCCGCGCTCGCGCATCCAGTCATGGAGTCTTCGGGAAAGCCTTATTCATCGCTGGCTGGGCCGGCAAGGCCTGCGCGTGGACAGCGCCTCGATCCAGGCGGGCGGCGACCAGCGCTCGCTGCGCGAGCTGGCCCCCGTGGCCACGCCGAGCGCGATGGAGGCACTGATCCGGCACCTGCTGCCGGGTCACGCCTGGCCGATGGCGCAGTGGCGCCCGCTGCATCCGCGGGCGTGGCGCCGCCAGTTCGCCGTCCCCGCGCTGTTTGCGATCGTCTTGGCCGCGACCCTGACCTGGCTCAACGGCCTGTGGGGCCTGGCTGCCCTGGCGCTGCTGCCGGTCTTTGCACTGCGCGCGGTGGTCTGGGCGCGCTACGCCGGCTACAGCATCGAAGGCGGCCTGGTGGCGGTACGGGAAGGCTGGCTGGACAAGTCCTGGCGCTTCGCGGAAATACGCAAGCTGCAGTCGCTGCGGCTGGGCCAGTCGCCCTTTGATCGTCGCCACGGCATGGCCAACCTGCTGATGGACACCGTGGGCGCCAGCCCCTTCGAGCCACCGCTGCGGGTGCGCTACCTGCCCGAGGCCGAGGCGCGCGCGCTGCGCGACCAGCTCGCCGCGGCGATGGAGGCCGCGCCTACTCCCGCCAGAACTGCGGCGTAAGCAGCACCAGCAGCGAGAACACCTCCAGGCGCCCGAGGATCATGCCCAGGGTGCCCAGCCACACCGCGCCATCATTTACGTTTCCGAACGTGCTCGCCACCGCGCCGTAGCCGGGCCCCAGGTTGGTCAGCGTGGCCACGGCCGCGCCGAAAGACGACTCCAGGTCCAGGCCGGTCGCGTTCATGCCCAACATCAAAAGCACGAAGCAAAGCATCCAGATGGCGATGAATCCGCTCACCGAAAGCACCACGCTTTCGGACACGCGCCGGCCGCCCATCTTGACCAGGAACTGCGCCTTGGGGTGCACCAGCTGCTTGATTTCGCGATAGCCCTGCCGCACCACCATGACCACGCGAGCCACCTTCAGGCCGCCGACCGTCGAGCCTGCGCAGCCACCAATAAAGGCCAGGGCCAGCACCAGCAGCGGCGCCGGATGCGTCCACTCACTGAAGCCGCTGATCGCGAAACCGGTGGTGGTGATGTTGGAAACCACCTGGAACGTGGCGTGGCGGAAGGCGTCCACCCCGCTGGTGAAGGTGCCGCCAAACCACAAGATACCGGCCACCAGAAAACTCGCGACCACGATGATGCGCACGTAGGACCGCAACTCCGAATCGGTGCCGTAGACGGCCATGGAAGCTCGCCGCCATGCGACGAAATGCAGGCCGAAGTTAATGCCACCCAAGGCCATGAACACGATCGCAATCCACTCCAGGATCGGGCTCTGCCAGTGGTCGAACGCCACGTCATGGGTGGAGAAGCCCGCCGTGGAGACGGTGGACAAGGCGTGGCAGATGGCGTCGAAAAGGGACATGCCGGCCATCCAGTACGACACCGCGCACAGGATGGTCAGGCCGAAGTAGACGCTCCACAGCGCCTTCGCCGTCTCGGCGATGCGTGGGGTGAGCTTGGTGTCCTTGCTGGGGCCGGTGCTTTCGGCGCGGAACAGTTGGGTACCGCCGATCTTGAGCATGGGCAGGATGGCCACGGCCAGGATCACGATGCCCATGCCGCCCAGGAACTGCAGCAGCTGGCGATAGAACAGCACGCTGCGCGGGAGGTCGTCCAGGCCGGTGATGACCGTAGCCCCGGTGGTCGTCAGACCGGACGTGGCCTCGAAGATCGCGTGCGCATAGCTCAGGTGCGGCGGGCCATGCACGAAGGGCAGCGCCGAGACCAGGCTCGCAAACACCCAGGTCATGGTGACAATCAGGAAGCCGTCGCGCAGGCGCATGTCGTAGTTCACGGCGCGCACCGGCAGCCAAAGCACTACGCCAATCAAGAAGCTGATCAAGAAGCTGCCGAAGAAGACGCCGGGCGTCTGCTCTTCGCCCCAAGCCAGCGCCAGAAACGCTGGCGGCAGCTTGGTCAGCGACGACAGCACGATGATCACGCCGATAATGCGCTGGATGGCGCGGAACCGCTGGCTCATCACAACCAGGTTGCTCCGGTCTGGAACAGCGCGCTCACCTGGGCGATCTCACGCTTGTCCATCACGAACAGGATGACGTGGTCGCCCGGCTCGATCACCACGTCGTGGTGGGCGATCAGCAGTTTGTCGCCGCGCACCAGCCCGCCGATGGTGGTCGCCGGCGGCAGCTCGAGTTCGTCCAGGCCGCGGCCGATCACCTTCGAGGTGCGGCGGTCGCCGCGCACCACGGCTTCGATCGCCTCGGCGGCGCCACGCCGCAGCGAGTACACCCGCGCCGGCGCACCTTCGCGGATGTGCGCCAGCAGCGCACCCAGGGTCACCAGCTGCGGGCTGACGGCGATATCAATGCTGCCGCCCTCCACCAGCTCGGCGTAGGACGGCCGGTTGATCAGTGAAATCACGCGCGGGCAGCCCATGCGCTTGGCCAGCATCGCCGAGAGGATATTGGCCTCGTCGTCGTTGGTCATCGCGCAATAGACGTCGGTCTGGTCGATGTTCTCTTCGCGCAGCAGGTCTTCGTCGGCGCAATCGCCGACCAGCACGATCGAGTTGAGCAGGTCTTCGGCGATATCCCGGGCGCGCTCCTTGGACCGCTCCAGCACTTTCACCGAATAGCGCGACTCCAGGCTGCGGGCCAGGTTGCGGCCGATATTGCCGCCACCGGCGATCAGCAGCCGGCGCGCCGGGCGCGGATCGACTTTGCGCAGCTCGCTCATGACGGTGAGGATGTTCTTGCGGTCCGCCAGGAAGAACACTTCGTCATCCACCTCGATGACGGTATTGCCCTCCGGCTTCACCGGCTTGCCCTGGCGGAAGATGGCGGCGACGCGGGCATCCACGCCGGCCGGCAGGTGCTCGCGCAGTTCACGAATCTCGTGACCCACCAGCGCGCCACCCGGCACGGCGCGCACCGCGACCAGCTGGGCGCGGCCATCGGCGAAATCGAGCACCTGCAGCGCCCCGGGGTATTCGATCAGGCGCTCGACGTGACGGCAGACCAGCTGTTCCGGGCTGATCGCGGCGCTCACTGCCGAATGCGCGGGATCGGCCAGGGCGGCCACTTCCAGGTACTGCGCCTCGCGCAGGCGCGCGACGCGGGTCGGCGTGCGGAACTGGTGCTGGGCGACCTGGCAGGCAATCAGGTTCACTTCGTCGCTCGAGGTCACGGCGACCAGCAGCTCGGCCTCGTCGGCACCCGCCTGGGCGAGGATGTTGGGCAGCGAGGCATGGCCGACGACGGTGCGGATATCGAGCTTTTCAGCCAGTTCCCGCAGCCGGGCATGATCGGTGTCCACGACGGTGATGTCGTTGTTTTCCGACGCCAGGGCCGAGGCGACCGAACTGCCGACCTGGCCGGCACCCAGGATGAGGATCTTCATTGAATCCGAAACCTTGTCGTCGAGGGAGCGGCAATCGCGGCCCGGGCGACCCGGGCGCGGCTAGTGTACCCGCGCCCGGCGCGGGCGGCTGGCCTCAGGGGCAGCCGGAGACGGCAGCGGCCTGCAGCAGCCACCACTCACGGCGATTGGCCACGCCCAGGCGTTCGGCAGCCACGGCGTCGTCGAAGTCCACGCAGGCCATTGCTTCGCCTGCCTGAACCAGCAGCCGCCGCTCGCTGGGCGCGTCGCGAAGCCATGTCGTGGCGCGCGTGCGCTGGACCTCCACCGGCTGCCGGAAGCCAAATTCCACGACCGGGCCCACGGCCTGAAGCAGCTGCTGCTCCTTCCAGTCCACCAAGCCGATCACGACGCCCTCGCCGGCCCGCTCGCGGGCCTGCGACATCAGGCCGCGCGCCGAGTTTTCGTCGTCGAGCAGCGGATGCACGACCAGGCCGTAGCCGCTCCAGAGCAGCGCCAGCGTGAAGGCACAGGCCGCCAGCGCATGCCGCCCCCGGGCCCAGGCGGCCGCCAGCAGGCCGGCGCCGCCGACCACGGCCAGCATCCACCACAGCCAGCGCGCCTCCGGACCCAGCCCGCGCTCCGCCACCAGCTTGCGGGCGAAGCCCGGCTCCGTCACCAGCGCCGCCACGCCCGCCACCAGCAGCAGCGTCGAGAACGCCAGCACGAAGGCCAGCACCGCGCGCCGGAAGCCGGCGCGCCGGGAAATGGCGTCGAGGAAGGGCGCCGCCGCCAGCGCCAGCCCCGGCAGGGCGGGCAGGATGTACATGTCGCGCTTGCCGGCGCTGGCGCTGAAGAACAGCAGCACCAGCAACGTCCAGGCCAGCGGCAGCCAGACGCGGGCATCGCGCTGGCGCCAGGCCTCGCGCCAGGGCGCCAGCAGCCAGGGATAGGCCAACGAGAACGGCAGCCAGAACAGCAGCACCACCTGGCCGAAATACCAGAACGGCTCCGTGTGGTGCCAGGGATCCATGTAGCGCTCGGCCGTCTGCTTGAGCAGGATATTGCGCAGGTAGGCTTCGTGCTCCGGATCGCCGCTGGTCATTGCCACGGCCAGCACCGGACCCAGCCACAGCGCGACCGGCGCCAGGAAGGCCGGCAGCAGCAGCGCCCAGCGCCAGCCATTGCCCGTCCCGAGCGGCGCCAGCCCGCGCCAACCCTGACGCGCCATCAGCGCGAACGGCAGCAGGACCAACAGCGGCAGGAAACCGACGCCTTTGCTGATCACGCCCAGGCCCGCGGCGAAGCCGCCAAGCCACAGCCAGCGCCAGCTCGGCCCCAGCAGCAGGTGGCGCAG
This sequence comes from Arenimonas alkanexedens, assembly GCF_054781355.1. Lineage (NCBI taxonomy): Bacteria > Pseudomonadati > Pseudomonadota > Gammaproteobacteria > Lysobacterales > Lysobacteraceae > Arenimonas > Arenimonas alkanexedens. The sequence goes on along the minus strand of NZ_BAAGUO010000001.1, from coordinate 48,885 downwards.
GATGCCGTAGAGCGACAGGGTGGTGAAGAACACCAGGCTCGGGTCGATCTGCGCGCGCTTGGCCTGATAGACGAACTGGAAACAGACCAGCACCGCCGTCGCCGCCCACAGCCCGGCACGCGGCGACCACAGACGGGCCGCGAGGTCGCGCACCAGGGCCAGCGTGCCCAGCCCGGCCAGCAGCGAAGGCAACAGGAAGCTCCAGCGCCAGCTGCCGATGGCGGCGTAGGCCAGCGACAGCAGCCAGAAGTACAGCGGCGGTTTGTCGGGATAGAGCTCACTGCCGCGATGCGGGAACAGGAAGTTCCCGCTCTCGATCATTTGCTTGGCTACCAGCACGAAGCGCGGTTCGTCGGCCGGCCAGGGATCGCGCAGCCCGTAGCCCACGGCCAGGATCACCAGGGCCAATACGAAGAAGATCCAGGTGTCGCGGCGTTCCGAGCGGTGTGGGTCCATGGCGGCGAACGTTAGCAGGTGCCGGAATGCCCCGGCAGCACTTTGTTCAAGCCGTTCTACGGAACAGGGCGTAGAAGAAGCCGTCCATGCCGTCCTCGCCCGGCAGGCGCTGACGGCCGACCCCGCTGGTACGGCCGAAGCGCGCGTCCAGCGCCACTGCCTCGGCCTCGGGATGCGCGGCCAGGAAGCCATCGATCTGGTGCGCGTTCTCGTCGCGAAGCACCGAGCAGGTGGCGTAGAGCAGGCGGCCGCCGGGTCGCAGCAGTGGCCATAGGGCTTCCAGCAGGCGCGCCTGCTGCGCCACCAGGGCCGGGATGTCGTCGGCGCGGCGATGCCATTTGATATCCGGCTGGCGGCGGATGATGCCGGTGGCGGAACAGGGGGCGTCGAGCAGGATGGCGTCGAACGGACGGCCGTCCCACCACGTGTCCACGGCCGCGGCATCGGCCGTGGCCACGTGCACGCGATCGGAAGCGAGGCCCTGCCGCTGCAGGGTTTCGACCACGCGCTCGAGCCGGCGGGACTCGATGTCCAGCGCGGTCAGCTCGCCGCTGCCGGCGAACAGGCGCTCGGCAATCTGCGCGGTCTTGCCGCCGGGCGCGGCGCAAGCGTCGAGCACGCGCTCGTCGGGGCCAGGCGCCAGCGCCAGCACGGCCATCTGCGCGGCGCCGTCCTGCACGCCCAGCGCGCCGGTGTGCCAGAACGGCAGGCGCTCGACCGGGATCGGGTCGTCGAGCCGGGCTGCGTCAGGCAGCGCCGGCAGGGCCGACGCGGACAGGCCGTCTTCGCGCAGCGAGCGCAGCAGGCGGTCGATGCCCAACTGCCCGGGATTGACCCGCAGCCACATCGGCGCCGGGCGATTATTGGCCGCCAGCACCGCGTCAACGTCGTCGGGCCAGTCGGCCTGCAGCGCGGCGACCAGCCAGTCCGGATGGCTGCTGACGATGGCCGGATCGTCGCTCACCGGCAGCGGCTCGCGGCTGGCCCGACGCAGCAGCGCGTTCACCAGGCCCACCAGCGGCGGGCGACCGAGTTCGCGGGTGGCTTCGGCGGTGGCGCCTACCGCGGCATGCGCGGGCAGTCCCAGCGCGTCGAGCTGGGCCAGGCCCGCCAGCAGCAGGCAGTGCACCGGGAAGTCGCGCGCAGCCAAGGGCTTGGCGAGCCATTGCGACAACGCGAAGTCGTAGCGTCGGCGGTGGCGCAGCGCGCCGAAGCAGATCGCTTCGAGCAGGGCGCGATCGCGCGGGTCGGGCACGTTCGGAAGCGCTTGGCCCAACATCGCCTTGAGCGAACGACCTTCGCCCAGCACCGCCGCCAGCACGCGGGCGGCGCGGGCCCGCAGGGCGGCGCCGGCGGGGGAATTCATGGCGCCCGCAGCGCCGGACGCGCGTTGAGGTAGTCGCCGACGGGCATCGGACGGCCGCCCTCGCGCTGCACCTGGCGCAGGCGCAGGACGCCGTCGCCGCAGGCGATGTCGATACCGTCGCGACCGGCGGCCAGCACCGTGCCTGGCGCCTGGCCGTGGGCCTGGGTCAGGGCGGAGGCGGCGTGGATACGAAGGCGCTCACCCGCCAGTTCGGCCTCGGCCACCGGCCAGGGATTGAAGGCGCGGACGCGGTTGGCCAACTCGCGTGCCGGCAGCGACCAGTCCAGTCGCGCCTCGGCCTTGTCGAGCTTGCGGGCGTAGGTCACCCCGTCGTCCGGCTGCGGACTTGCGATCGGACGCATGCCGGCGCGCGTCAGCTTCAGGCCGTCGCCCAGTACTTCGGCGCCCAGCGCGGCCAGGCGATCGTGCAGGCTGCCGCCGGTGTCGTCATCGGTGATCGGGGTGCGCAAGCTCAGCAGCACGGGGCCGGTATCGAGGCCTTTTTCCATCTGCATCAGGCACACGCCGGTTTCGCGGTCGCCCGCTTCCAGCGCGCGCTGGATCGGCGCCGCACCGCGCCAGCGCGGCAGCAGCGAAGCGTGCACGTTCCAGCAGCCCAGGCGCGGAATATCGAGCACCGACTGCGGCAGGATCAGGCCGTAGGCGACCACCACGAGCAAATCAGGCTGCAGCGCGCGCAGCTGCTCGCGGGCAGCGACCGTCTTGAAGTTTTCCGGCTGGAACACCGGCAGGCTGCGGGCAAGCGCTTCGACCTTGACCGGCGAGGCGGTCGGCTGGCGACCGCGGCCGGCCGGCCGATCGGGCTGGGTGTAAACCGCCACCACTTCGCCGCGCTCGGCGGCGGCACGCAGGCAGGGCACCGCGAAGCCGGGCGTGCCGGCGAATACGATGCGCAGCGCCACCTCAGGCGGCGCCGGCGCGCTGCTGCTTGGCCAGCTTCTTGCGGACCTGCTCGCGCTTGAGCGGCGAGAGGTAGTCAACGAATACCTTGCCCGCCAGATGGTCCATTTCGTGCTGGATGCAGACCGCCAGCAGGCCGTCGGCGTCGATCTCGAAAGGCTTGCCGTCGCCGTCAGTCGCCCGAACAAGCACGCGGTCGGCGCGGGTCACGTCGGCATAGATGCCGGGCACGGACAAACAGCCTTCCTGGTAGACCTGGCTGCCCTCGGCGGTGACGATCTCGGGATTGATGAAGACCATTGGCCGGCTTTTGTCCTCGCTCACGTCCAATACCAGCAGACGCAGGTGCACATCGACCTGGGTCGCGGCCAGGCCGATGCCGGGCGCTTCGTACATCGTCTCGAACATGTCGGCGATCAGGCGGCGCGTGGCGTCATCAACCTGCTCGACCGTTTTGGCGACAGTTCGCAGGCGAGGATCGGGAAATTCGAGAATCGAGAGCTTAGCCATGTAAAGTGATGTGGGGAGGACGGGAACCGACCTCAAGGGCCGGGCGGTCATTATAGCCCGGGTGGGCTTGCATTCATGGATGGTATTTGGGCTATAGTCGCCCAACCTGTCCGGGGAAAATCAGGTGGATAGCCGCCATGTTTAAACGGCTTCTTGCAGTTAGTGCTGCCATGTTGCTCACCATCGCCACTGCCGCTGTCGCGGCGGAGCTTGCTGGCGATCATCCGACAACCTACACAGTCAAAAAGGGCGACACCCTTTGGGACATTGCCGGTCGCTTCCTCAAGAAGCCCTGGCTGTGGCCCGAGATCTGGCAGGCCAATCCGCAGGTCGAGAACCCGCACCTCATTTATCCGGGGGACGTGCTCAGCCTGGTCTACATCGACGGCAAGCCCGTCGTGCAGGCCCAGGGACCGCGCATCGGCGAGGCGATCACCACGATCCCTCTGGCCGAGATCGAGGCCTTCCTGAAGCAGTTCACCGTGCTGGACGACGTTGAGTCGCTGCCCTACGTGGTCGGCCTCGAGGAAGATCGCCTGCGCTCGGCCGACGGCCAGCTCGTGTATGTCCGCGGCCTCGCTGGTGCCCGTCCGGGCCAGGTGGTCGACATCGTCCGTCCGGTCAACATCTTCGGCGGCGGCAAGGGCAGGCGCATTCCGGGCTTCTCACGCCTGGATGACCGCGGCAGCCGCATGCACGGCCACTGGTCGACGCCCATGGGCTTCGGCGAAGCCGCCGGCGAGACCCTCGGCCACGAGCTGCAGCTTTACGCCAGCGGCGAAGTGACCCAAATCCAGGGTGAAATCGCGGTGGTGCTGCTGCACGACGAAGGCCGCGAAATCCGCGTCGGCGATCGCATCCTGCCGCCGGAAGCCCAGCCCTACGACCTGCAGTTCATGCCGCGTGCGCCGGACAACGTCCCGGACAACGCCCGCATCCTGGCGGTGGCCGATGGCATGGGCGCGGGTCCGCGTTACGTCGTCGCCCTGTCGGTGGGCGCTCGCGAGGGTATCCGCAACGGCCACACCTTCTCGGTGTGGAGCGAAGGCGCGGTCCGTCCGGACCGAATCGCCCATCGCAACGCCATGGCCGCCCGCGGCGACAGCGTCAAGCTGCCGGACAACTTCCTGGGCAACCTGATGGTGTTCCGCACCTTCGACAAGGTCAGCTATGCGCTGGTGATGGACGGCATCCGCCCCATCTCCCAGGGCGACCTGCTCAAGCATCCGGACGCGACCGAGTAATACGGCTCGCACGGCTGAGTTCCTACATCGCGGCGCCTTCGGGCGCCGCGATGCTATGTGGACTTTGAATCCTGAGCACGCCCTTCTGATATTGGCCCGCAGCGGCCTGCCCGGCGCGACGCTGCGCGGCCTGCTCGAGGCACGTCCCGATCCGGCCGCCGCGCTTGAGGCAGCCCGGCACGGCGCAGGCCTGGGCTTGGCAGCCGAATGCCTGCTGGCGCTGCGACGTCCCGATCCGGCCCGGCTGGCCGCTGACATCGACTGGCTGGCGCCGCCGGGGCGGCACCTGCTCGGCTGGCAGGATCCTGACTATCCCGCGCTGCTGCGCCGGTCGCCGACCCCGCCGGGCCTGTTGTTCGTGGCCGGCGACCCGGGCCTGCTCTGGCATCCGCAGGTAGCGGTCGTCGGCAGCCGCCGCCCCAGCGCGGGCGGACGCGAGCGCGCGCGGCGTTTCGCCCAGATCCTGGCGGCCGCCGGCTGGGCTATCACCAGCGGCTTGGCCGAAGGCATCGACACCGCCGCCCACGAAGGCGCCTTGATTCACGGCCGGACGGTGGCTGTGGTGGGCACCGGACTCGACCGCTGCTATCCGCCAGGCAACGCGGGCCTGATGGCGCGGATCGGCGCGGCCGGAACGGTGGTCAGTGAGCACCCGCCGGGTACCGCCGCCCTGGCCAGCCACTTTCCCAGCCGCAACCGGATCATCGCGGGCCTGAGTCTGGGCACCGTGGTGATTGAGGCGGCGCTGCGTTCGGGCGCGCTGATCAGCGCCCGTCTGGCCGCCGAAGCCGGCCGGGAGGTGTTCGCCCTGCCCGGTTCGATCGACAACCCGACCGCCCGCGGCTGCCACCGACTGATCCGCGAAGGAGCCGCCCTGATCGAGTCGCCCGAAGAGGTCATCGAGGCTCTCGGCCCGCTGGCTGCCAGCCTCGCCCATTCGCTACAAGGGAGGCTAATGCAAGCCCTCGATCAGCCCGTCGGGCGGTCAGCGTACGGACAGCCTGGCGACGACGAAGACCACAACCGGCTGTGGTTGGCACTGGGCTACGACCCCACCGGCATGGATTCCCTGGCCGAGCGCACAGGATTGACGGTGGCCGCCCTGTCCTCCATGCTGCTTGTCATGGAGTTGGAAGGGCGAGTGGTCGCCGACAACGGTCGCTACGCCCGCCGTCCCTGACCTTCCCAACGCGCCCCGGGCGCAGGCTGAGGGTAATGAAAGAGACCATACTGGACGTCCTGCTGTATCTGTTTGAGCACTACTTCTACGACGACCCCGACGCCGTCCGTGACCGTGATTCGCTCCAGAACGGCCTGATCCAGGCCGGCTTCAGCCCCTCCGAAATCAACAAGGCCTTCGACTGGCTGGACGAACTCGCCCGCCAGCGCCCGGTCTCGCCCGTGGCGCGGCGCGACACCCCGGTGCGCGTCTATTCCGAGCCCGAGCTCGACCGCCTGGATATCGAATGCCGCGGCTTCCTGATGTTCCTTGAGCAGAGCGGCGTGATCGACGCCGATCAGCGGGAGCTGGTGCTCGACCGGGTCATGGCGCTGGACCAGGATGAAGTGGACGTCGACGATCTGAAATGGGTCGTGCTGATGGTGCTTTTCAACCAGCCAGGCTCGGAAGCGGCCTATGCCTGGATGGAAAGCCAGATGTTCGAGGACGAGCCCGAGCCGGTGCACTAGCACCGTCCGAGGTGGACACGGCGCCCGGCTCCGGCCGGGCGTTTTCAATGGGGAAGGCCGCGCCCGCGCGGCATGGGGACAAGCAATGAATAGCTGGTTTTACGTGGACAACGCCCGTGATCGCCAGGGTCCGGTCAGCGCCGAAGCGGTGGCTGCGGCCTTCGCCGCCGGGCAGGTAACCGACGACAGCCTGGTCTGGCGCGAAGGCCTGGGCCAGTGGGCGCCGCTGCGGCAGTTCCGGGACGAGCTCGGCATGGGCCCGGCCCAGGCGCCGGCCGCCATCGCACCGGCCGGGGCCAGCGCCGCATCGCCGGCCGCGGCCGACAAGAAAAGCAACGGCTGCCTGCTGGCCGCCCTGGTGATTGGCGGCGGCGGCATCGCCTTGATCGCTATCCTTGGCATCCTGGCGGCCATCGCGCTGCCGGCTTACCAGGACTACGTGATCCGATCGAAGGTCACGATGGCAATGGCCGAAGCCCGCGTCCTGAAGGTCGCGGTCGCCGAGTACCACGCAACCAACGCCCGTTGCCCGACCAGCTTCGACGAGCTGGGCGTACCGATGCCGGACAATATGGACGTGACGCTGGTGTCCCTGGCCGAGGGCCGCTGCGTGATCGAAGTGGCGCTCGAGGGCCTGCACACCAGCGCGGCGCTGGCCGATCGAAGGCTCTACCTGAGCATGGATGAGTCCGGCGACTTCGTCTGCACCAGCGACCTGGACCAGCCCAAATACCTGCCGGCCGCCTGCCAATAAGCCCTCTGGCCGAGGCCGCCACCCGCGCCTCGGCCAGGCCCTCCCCGGTCCGACCGGCTTGACAGTGGCCGCCGGGCTGATGCCTTAATGAAAAAGAAGACCCCCGGCCCGCGACCCCCGCGGGCCGCGCCATCTGGGCGCCTCACTACGCCCGAGCGGAGCAAAACCCCGGCCATGGCCAAGAACCTCCTCATCGTCGAGTCGCCCGCCAAGGCCAAGACGATCAACAAGTACCTGGGCAAGGACTTCCACGTCCTGGCCTCGTACGGCCACGTCCGCGACCTGGTGCCCAAGGAGGGCGCGGTCGATCCCGAACACGGCTTCGCCATGCGCTACGAGCTGATCGAGAAGAACGAGAAGCACGTCGAAGCAATCGCCAAGTCCGCCAAGGGCGCCGAAGCCATCTACCTGGCCACTGACCCGGATCGCGAGGGCGAGGCGATCAGCTGGCATATTTCCGAGATCCTCAAAGAACGCGGCCTGCTCAAGGGCAAGACCCTGCATCGGGTCGTGTTCACCGAGATCACGCCCAAGGCGATCAAGGCGGCGGTCGAGAACCCGCGCCAGGTCGCCAGCGACCTGGTGGATGCCCAGCAGGCGCGCCGCGCCCTGGACTACCTGGTCGGCTTCAACCTGTCGCCGGTGCTGTGGCGCAAGGTGCAGCGCGGCCTGTCCGCCGGCCGGGTGCAGTCGCCAGCGCTGCGCATGATCGTCGAGCGCGAGGAAGACATCGAAGCTTTCGTACCGCGCGAGTACTGGTCCATGGAGGCCGAACTCAACCATCCGCAGCAGGGCTTCACCGCGCGACTGGTCAAGCTCGACGGCCAGAAGTTCGAACAGTTCACCATCACCGACTCGAACACCGCCGAGGCCGCGCGGGCACGCCTGGTGAAGGCCGCGGGCGACGCCCTGCGCGTCACTGACGTGGTGAGCAAGGAACGCAAGCGCCGGCCGTCGCCGCCCTTCATCACCTCCACCCTGCAGCAGGAAGCCGCCCGCAAGCTCGGCTTCACTACCTCGCGCACCATGCGCGTGGCGCAGAAGCTCTACGAGGGCGTCGCGATCGGCGAGGAAGGCGCGGTCGGCCTGATCAGCTACATGCGTACCGACTCCGTGAACCTGTCGGTGGACGCCGTGTCCGAGATCCGTGACGTGATCGCGCGCGATTTCGGCACCGGCGCCGTGCCCGACAAGCCCAACGAATACAAATCCAAGTCCAAGAACGCCCAGGAAGCGCATGAGGCCATCCGCCCCACGTCCGCCCTGCGCACGCCGTCTTCGATCGCGAAGTACCTCGACGACGACGGCCGTCGCCTGTACGAACTGATCTGGAAGCGCACCGTCGCGTCGCAGATGGTCCCGGCGACCATGAATACGGTCTCGGTGGAACTGGCTGCCGGCAGCGAGAACAGCTTCCGCGCCAGCGGCACCACCGTGATTGATCCGGGCTTCCTGGCCGTCTACGAAGAAGGCAAGGACGCCAAGTCGGCCGAGGACGACGATGAGGGCCGCAAACTGCCGCCGATGAAGGTCGGCCAGGACGTGCCCCTGGGCAGCATCCACACCGACCAGCACTTCACCGAGCCGCCGCCGCGCTTCTCGGAGGCCTCGCTGGTGAAGACGCTCGAGGAATACGGCATCGGTCGTCCCTCGACCTACGCCAGCATCATCCAGGTGCTGCAGAACCGCGAGTACGTCTATCTCGACAACCGCCGCTTCCGTCCCAGCGACGTCGGCCGCGCGGTGGCTAACTTCCTGACCAGCCACTTCATGCAGTACGTGGACTACGACTTCACCGCCAAGCTTGAGGATGAGCTGGACTCGGTCGCGGCCGGCGAAGCGGCGTGGGTGCCGCTGCTCGAGCGCTTCTGGAAGCCGTTCAAAGCCACCATCGACGAGAAGAGTGAATCGGTGGACCGCTCCGAAGCCACCGGCTCGCGCGTGCTTGGCCTTGACCCCAAGTCCGGCAAGCCGGTCTCGGTGCGCCTGGGACGCTACGGGCCCTTCGCCCAGATCGGCACCGCCGAGGACGAAGACAAGCCCAAGTTCGCCTCGCTGCGTCCCGGTACCAGCATGCACACCATCAGCCTCGAAGAGGCGCTGCCGCTGTTCAATCTGCCGCGCAGCCTTGGCCAGCACGAGGGCAAGGACGTCACCGTCGCGATCGGCCGATTCGGCCCGTTCGTGAAGTTGGGCGACACCTACGCCTCGCTCGGCAAGACCGACGATCCGTACACGATCGAGTTCGAGGCGGCGGTGGAACTGGTTCGCGCCAAGCTCGAGATGATCGCCAACCGCACCATCAAGGTCTTCCCCGGCACCGAGATTCAGGTCTTGAACGGACGCTACGGCCCGTACATCACCGACGGCGAGAAGAACGGCAAGATCCCCAAGGATCGCGAGCCCGCCAGCCTCACCCAGGAAGAGTGCGTGGCGCTGCTGGCCGAGGGCAAGCCGGTGCGCAAGGGTGGCCGCTTCGGCAAGAAGGGCGCCGCCAAGAAGGCCACCAAGAAGGCCACCAAGAAAACAGTGAAGAAAGACGCCGCTGACGCTGCGCCGAAAAAGGCGCCGGCGAAGAAGGCCGCCAAGAAAGCGACCAAGAAGGCGGTCAAGAAAACAGCGAAGAAGGCGACCAAGAAAGCCGCCAAGAAAGCGCCTGCCAAGAAGACCGCGACCTAAGACCCCGGCGCGGCCTGCGCGCCTTCGCCCGCCGCCCGGTCAGTCGCCGGGCTGCGGGTAGCGATCGATGCCGCGGCGCGCCTTTGCTTCCGCCACCTTGCGGCGCACGTCGGCCAGCAGCGCCGGCGCATCGAACACCAGGCCGCCCTTGATCGTATAGCGCACGCCGCCAACCCGGTGCGGCCGGCCGTCCTCACCCAGACGGATGTGGCCGTTGCCGTAAAGCACCTTCAGGTTCGCCAGCGGGTTCTCGGACAGCACTACCAGGTCGGCCAGCTTGCCGGCCTCGACCGAGCCGATGCGATCGTCGGCGCCCAGCACCTCCGCGCCCGACAAGGTGGCGGCACGGATCACTTCGAGCGGGTGGAAGCCGGCCTCGCGCAGCATCTCCAGCTCCTCGATGGTGCCGAAGCCATAGGTCTTGTAGATGTAGCCCGAATCGCTGCCGACGGTGACGCGCCCGCCGCGGTTTTTGTAATCGTTCACGAAGGCCATCCAGCGCCGGTAGTTGTCGCGCCAGCTCACCTCTTCTTCCGTGCCCCAGTCGAAGAAGAAGCTGCCGTGGTTGCCGCGGTTGGGCGTGAAGAAATCCCACAGCGCCGGATGCGTGTAGTCGTCATGCCAGTCGGCGCGGCGGGCGCGCATCAGGTCGCGGCTGGCGGCATAGATGTTGAAGGTCGGGTCGATCGTGAAGTCCAGCGCCAGCAGCTCCTTGATCACCGCCTCATAGCGCTCGCTGCCCTTCTCGCTGGCCTGGGCCCATAGCTTGCCAGCCTCGCCAAAGCGATCCTGCTCGTCCAGATAGTTGTAGTCCGCCGGGTACTGCTGCACGGTCTGGCCGTCGAACAGCGCCTCGGGCAGGCCGTACCAGTGCTCCATCGTGGTCAGGCCCCAGCGCGCGGTGGTGAGCACGTTCACCCGCGCCACGTCGAGCTGGGCGTGGTGGCAGGCGCTGCCCATGCCCTGCCGGGTCAGCTCGTCGAACACCGCCTCGAGGATATCGGGGCGAAAGCCGAAGCACTTCATGCCCAGCGCGCCGCGCGCCTTCATGTCGCGCACCCACTGCCGGCCCTGCTCGGGCGTAGTGATTGGCGTCTCGCGGCCCTGCCCGAAGAACGCGTAGGGGAACAGACGCGGCGCGGTGATGGCATTGCGCTCGCTGCGCTGCTGCTCCGACACGCACCAGTCGATGCCGTTGCCGCAGCCGGGGTCGCGCACCGAAGTGATGCCGTGGCCAAGCCAAAGCTTGTAGACATACTCGGCGTCCACGCCCTGCTCCTCGCCGCCGATATGGCCATGCAGGTCGACGATGCCCGGCATCACGAACTGGCCCGTCAGATCGATCTCGCGGCCGCCGGCCTTGAGTACCGGGCGGCCCTTGGGGTCGATGGGCGTGTTGGCGCTGCCGACAATGCGCACCTCGCGGATGCGGTCGCCTTCGATGACGATATCCACCGGCCCGTAGGCCGGAGCGCCGGTGCCGGTGATCACGGTGGCGCCGCGAAGGATCAGCTGGGGATAGGGGCCTTCACCCTCGGAACGCGGCGGTGCGGCAGGAATGGCGGCGTAGGCCGGCATCGCGGTGAGCAGGATGAGGATGAACAGCAGGCGTGTCATGGCATGTCCTGGGCTGGCAGCGGCGGTGACGCGGGAGGAGAATCCCGCCATGCGTCGTTACTTGATCGCCAGCTTAGCGAGTTTGCTTGCCTTCGTCGGGCCGTCCGCGGCCGGGGAAATGACGGTGTACCGCTGCCAGGACGCGGCGGGCCGCATCACCCTGCAGGACGAGCCCTGCCCCGGCGACCAGCAGCAGTCGACGCGCAGTATGGTTCGCCCACGCGATCCACCGCCGGCCGCGCCTGCGCCTCCCGCCCGCGATCCCAAGCCGGTGGACACGCCGCCCGTTACCGAAGCCGGTCAGTGGCTGCCCTACCCGCCACCCCCGTTGTTCCAGTGCACTGATTTCGACGGCAGCGTGCGCTTCAGCGAGGACTACCGTCCCAATACGCGCTGCGTGCCGCTGCCGGTGCTGGGCTACGACGTGCGCGGCTCCAGCGCCGCCGCCGGCAGCTGTCGTTGGGTCACCGAGTCCTGCCTGCGGCTCGATGACGACAGCGCCTGCGAGCAGTTCAAGCGCATGCTCAAAACAGCCCGCTCGGACGCGCTGCACGCCTTCAGCGACACCGCCGCCTACCGCAAGTCCGAACTGCAGCGCATCGACGCCATCGTCTCCGAATCCTGCCGTTGATGCTGTAGGAGGGCCTTCAGGCCCGAAGCTTCTGGCCGAAAAGCTTCGGGCCTGAAGGCCCTCCTACAACAGGCCTCAGAAGCCGTAGCGCAGGAAGCCGCCGTCCACGCCGATGCATTCGCCGGTGATGTAGCTGGCGGCGGGCAGGCAGAGGAAGGTGACGGCCGCGGCCACTTCCTCCGGCTCGCCGACGCGTCCCATCGGCGTGCGATCAATGACTTCATCGAGATAGTCGGGATTGGCCAGCTTCACCGAGGTGCGGCGGGTGCGGATGTACCAGGGCGCCACCGAATTCACGCGCACGCCGTCCTCCGCCCACTCGCAGGCCAGGTTGCGGGTCAGCTGGTGCAGGGCAGCCTTGCTCATGCCGTAGGGCGCGCCGGTGCGCACGTGGGTCAGGCCGGACACCGAGCCCACGTTTACGATCGCCGATGCCGCATGCTGGCTCAGCAGCGGGAAGGCGAAGCGACTGAGTTCAAAGGCCGAGAACAGGTTCGTCTCGAAAATCTGCCGCCACTCCTCATCGGCGTAGTCGATGCTGGCCCGGCTGGTATTGGTACCGGCATTGTTGACCAGCAGCTGCAGGCCCTCACCCAGATCCTCGACCCAGTCGAAAATCTCGCGGCGCTGCTCGGGGTCGGAAACGTCGGCCGGGAACGCGCGCACGCGGGCCTGCGGGAATTCATCCTCAAGTTCAGCGCGGGTGGCCTCCAGCGAGGTTTCATCGCGCGCCACCAACAGCAGGTCGGCACCCGCGCCCAAGAGTTCGGCGGCGATGGCGCGGCCAATGCCGGCGCTGGCGCCGGTTACCAGCGCCACCTGTCCATCCAGTCGCCAACGATTGATCGTCATCGGATCCTCCTTGCGCCCGGGGGTAGGATACCGGGCAAGCCACCTGATGGAGCAATCCCATGCGCCTGGTCCTTATTTTCGCCGCCGTGCTGCTGGCCAGCGCCTGCGACGCGCCGACGCCCGATCCCGCCCCGGACGCGCTGCCCGAACCGCAGGCGCAGCACACTGAACTTCGCGACGCGATCCAGGCGCCGCTCGACAAGGCCCGCGCGGTCGAAGACACCCAAGCCGCGGACGAGGCCGAGCGCCAGCGCGTGCTGGAGGAAGCCGGCGGCTGAAACGACGACGCCCGGGCAAGCCCGGGCGTCGCGACAACTTTTTTCAGCCGGCCTCAGTAGGCGCAGAGGCAATGCGCCACGGCGCGGAACGGCGAGCGTCCCTTGCGATCAAGCCAAGCCAGTTCGCGCTCGGCGGTGGCCAGGGTCTCGCGGTCAAGCATCAGCGGGGTCGGCGCCAGCACGCGCAGCAGGCCCTCGGTGCGCGAGTTCTTGCCCATGTTGACGACGAACTGCTCGAACGGCGTCAGCGGCTTTTCGATGTAGGTCACGCCGTAGCTACCCGCTTCAAGCTTGGCCAGCTCGGCGGCCGCGTCCAGCGCCACCTGGAAGCCACCCAGTTCGTCCACCAGACCACGGTCCTTGGCCTGCGCGCCGCTCCAGACGCGACCGCGTGCATGGACGTCGATTTCGGCCGGGGTGCTGTCACGCGCGGCCGCCACCTTGCCGATGAAATCGGCATAGCCGCGGTCGATCACCGACTGGATCAGCACGCCCACGTTCGGATCCAGCGGGCGGGTCGGGTCGAAGGCACCGGCCAGCGGCGTCGTGCCGACGCCGTCGGTGCTCACGCCAATCTTCTCGAGCACGCGCGGCACCGTCATCCACAGCCCGAAGATGCCGATCGAGCCGGTGATGGTGGATTCGTCGGCGTAGATGCGATCGGCGTTCATCGAGATCCAGTAGCCGCCGGACGCGGCGACGTTGGCCATCGAAACGACGACAGGCTTGCCGGCGGCCTGCACCAGCTCCACCTCGCGGCGGATCTGCTCGGACGGGAACACGCCACCACCGGGCGAATCCACGCGCAGCAGGACGGCCTTGACGTTGTCGTCCTCGCGCGCGGCGCGCAGCAGCGCCGCGGTGGACTCACCGCCCACCGTGCCCGGCGGCTGCTGGCCGCTGGTGATCTCACCCTGCGCCACCACCACGGCCACCTTCGGCTGCTGGTGGGTGACCAGGTGCGGGCGATTGATCTGCATCAGATAGCCGCCCAGGTCGATCTGGCGGAAGGTCTGGGTGGTGTCGTCCAGGACACCGCGTTCGACCAGCATCTGCTCGAACTCATGGCCGGTGCGAAGCCCGTCCACCAGCTTCTCGTCCAGCGCCAGCTGGCCGAGGTTGCCCGATACCGCCTGCACCCGGGCCGGCAGCTCGTTGATCATCGCGTGCAGCGCCACGGCCTCGACCTTGCGCGCCTGCGCGATGTCGTCCACGAAGCGCTGCCAGACGTCGTTCATCCAATACAGATCGGCCTCGCGCGACTCGGGCGATGCGGCGTCGAGCACGTAGGGTTCAGCCGCAGACTTGTACTCGCCGACCTTGAACAGGTGCACGTCCACGCCGAGCTTGTCCTGCAGGCCTTCGCGGTAGTACATGCGATAGCGGCCGAAGCCCTCGAGCAGCACCCCGCCCTGCGGATCCAGATAGATCTCGTCGGCCTGTGCGGCGACGTAGTACTGGCGCTGCTCCATGTCGGTGCCGTAGGCCACGACCTGCTTGCCGGAAGCGCGGAACTCACGCAGCGCGGCCGCCAGGTCGCGCATGCTGGCGAAGCCCGCGCTGGAAAAACCGTCGGTCATCAGGACGATGCGGTTGATCCGGTCGTCGGTACGCGCCGCTTCGATCGCCTGAAGCAGGTCGCGCAGCTGGATCTCGGGCCGGGACTGCCCGGTCGCGCGGCTGATCACCCGATCCACCGGCGCCGAGGTGAACTGCTCCACCAGGCTGCCTTCGAGATTGAGCACCAGCGCGGTGTCTTCGCTCATCGGCTGGACGCCGGGACTGGCCACTACGGCCAGCAGCAGCACGAACGCAAACAGCAGGAACAACAGGAAGAAGATGTTGAACACGAGCTGCTGGGTGAAGGTGAGGACACTCCAGATCCCGCGGAAGAACCCACGGATCGGGCCGCGCTTGGCTTCGGACATTTCAGGACTCCACTTGACGACGGTCCAGCATACGCAGCCGGGGTGAAGGCCGCATGCGTCTTAGGTCACCCGTATCGGCGGCAGCGGGCGATTCGCCAGCCGCCAGAAGCGCCAGCCCAACAGGCAGGCCGCGACGCTCAGGCCCAAGATCAGTCCCGTCCACAGCCCGGGCGCGCCCTGGCCCTTCACCAGCCCCAGCCAGTAGCCCAGCGGCAGGCCCACGCCCCAGTAAGCCAGCACCGTGACGAACATGGGCACGCGGGTGTCTTTGAGGCCGCGCAGCGCACCGGCCGACATCGCCTGCAGGCCGTCCGGATACTGGAACACGGCGGCGTAGGCCATCAGCAGGGCCGCCAGCGCGATCACGGCCGCGTCCTGGGTGAACAGGCCGGCCAGGAACACCCCCGCGAACACCAGCACGATCGCCGACACCGTCTGCGCCAGCATCGCCAGGCTGTAGCCGGCGGCCGCGGACCAGCGCACCGCCGAGGCATCGCCCGCGCCCACCGCATGGCCCACGCGCACCGTGGTGGCCATCGCGATGCCCAGGGGCACCATGAAGAACAGGCTGGCCATGAGGATGGCGATCTGGTGGGCGGCGATCTGCACCATGCCCAGCTTGCCGATCAACAGCGCGGTGGCCACGAACAGGCTGCCTTCCATGAAGACCGAGACGCCCATGGGCAAGCCCAGGCGCAGCAGGTCGCGAATCGGCGCCCAGCGCGGCGGATCGAAGCGTGCGAACAGGCCCAGGTCGGCGAAGCGCGGCGAACGTCGCAGGTACGCGCCCAGTGCCGCGCACTGGCAGTACAGCGTGATGGCAACCGCATAGCCCAGGCCCGCCGCCCCCAGGCCCAGGCCGAACATCAGCGCCCAGCCCAACGGCGCCAGCAGCACCAGGCCGGCCAGACCGAACACCATCGCCGGCAGGGTCCAGGCCACGCCCTCGCTGAGGTTGCGCAGGCAGAAATACAGCGCCAGGCCCGGCGCGCCCCAGCTGATCGCGCGCAGGAAGGCGATCGCTTCCGGTCGCGCCTCGGCGGTGATGCCCATCGGCTCGAGCGCCAGCGCGCCGGCGCGGACGATGAAGAACAGGCCGACGCCCAGCGCCAGCGCCAGCCAGATCGCCTGCCGGAACACCGGCCCGATATCGGCGCGACGGCCGGCGCCGTTGAGCTGGGCGACCGTGGGCGGCACCGCCATCAGCACGCCGATACTGACCAGGATCACCACCGACCACACCGCACTGCCGATGCCGACCGCGGCCAGCGTGACCGGGCTGTGGCGACCGGCCAGCACGGTGTCGACGATGTTCATCGCCATGGACGAGATCTGCCCCAGGGCCAGTGGAAACGCCAGCACGAAGCTGACGCGCATCTCGCGCAGCAGGCGCGCGATGCGGGTTTCGGAATGACTCATGGGGCGATGCCGGAAAGCGGAGGACCGCTATATTAGCGGCTGCCGGCCCGGAAGCAGCGTCAGCGATTCAGGCGGGCGCGGACCAGGGCCTCGCGCGCTTCCGGCGTCGCTTCCACCAACTCACGGCGCAGGCTTTCGCGTTCATTGGCCGGCAGACGACGCGCCAGGATCGCCAGGTCGGCACGTGCGGCCGGCGTCAGTTCGCGCAGCAGTTCGCGCAAGGCGGTCCGCTCGCCCTCGGGCACGAAGGCGAACAGCGGCCGGAGTTCGGCAAAGCCCGCGCCTACGTCCGGCCCCAGCCACCAATCCTGGCGCTGGTCCGAGGGCAGCGCATCGAAAGCCGCACGCACGGCCTGCTGGCGCTCGGGCGACATCGCGGCCAGTCGCGTGCCCGCGGCGCGCACTTGTTCGCGCTCGCTGTCGGAGAGCGCCATCCAGGCCGCGAACGGGCCGCGGCGAGTCGCTTTCTCGATCGGCGGCAAGGCGTCCCAGGCCTGGATGCGCTGGCGCAGCGCATCGCGCGCCGCCGGATCGAGCGCCGACCAGTGCGCCGCGTTCGCACGCAGCCGCTGCTGGGTGTCCAGGTCCAGCGCCGGCCAGGCCGAGGCCAGCGGCGCCAGCAGCTGGCGCTCAGCCGGCGCCAGCGCGGAGAAGGCGAGCAGCGGGCCCATGGCCACCAGCAGGGCCAGGCCGAGTACGCGGGCGATTGGCTCAGGGCGCATCGGCGGTCTCGTCGCTGGCGGTGGACGGGTCCGGGTCGGCATCGGCCGGCATGGCCTCCAGCGCCTCGTCGGCTTCGCCCGACGCCAGCCAGCTCAGCAGCGCCAGGTCAGCGGCGATGGCTTCATCGGCCGGCGCGGCGATCTGTGCGTAGTCGGGATGGGTCACCAGGTCGGCGTCGCTGCCGGCAGGCACCGCAGCGGACCCGACCTCGGCCGGCAGGGCCTGGGTGCCGCCCGGCATCAGCGGCGGTCGGCTAGACCAGAAGGTCGCCGCGAACGCGAGCGCCAGCAGAAGCAACAAGCCCCAGGCCAAGCGTCCGCGCCAGGACGAGGTCGAAGGCTCGGCCGCGGCGACCGGCTCCGGCGCGTCCTGCAGCACGCGGGTGCGCAGTTCGGCGAGCGCCTCCGCACGCTCGGCCGGCAAGGTTTTGACCTGGCGGTGCAGGCGCTCGCGCAGCGCGCCCAGCGCGGCGTAGCTCACGCCGGCGTCGCCCAGCTGCTGGAGCGCGCGCTGCAGCGCAAAGCGATAGGTTGGCTCGCTGACGCCCAGCACCGAGGCGGCGTGGACGAAGTCCAGCCCGGCCACGATGCGCAACAGCAGCGCCGCACGCGGACCGGATCCGAGGCTGCCCAACTCGGGGATATCGCT
Source organism: Arenimonas alkanexedens (assembly GCF_054781355.1). Lineage (NCBI taxonomy): Bacteria > Pseudomonadati > Pseudomonadota > Gammaproteobacteria > Lysobacterales > Lysobacteraceae > Arenimonas > Arenimonas alkanexedens. The sequence goes on along the minus strand of NZ_BAAGUO010000001.1, from coordinate 31,170 downwards.
GTCGCCTTCGGCGAGCTCAGCCTGGGCCAGCAGCAGCGCCCAGAAGGCCGCCGGCCAGGTCGACAGCGGGCTGTGTGCCGAAACCTCGCGGAACGCCCGCATGGCGCGCCCCAGGATCTCCTGGGCCTGCTCGTCCTGCTGGCACTGGACCTGCACGAAGACAAACGCCCGACGCTCGATGCCGCGCAGGAACGCGGACAGGGCGGAGGAGGCAGGGGGGCTGACGGCGGGGAGTGAGGGGGTGGAGGGCACGGGTCATTCTAGCTAACCCGTCACAGTTCGAAGCGGTTGACAGCGTGAAAAATCCTGCTCCATCAAGCCCCGCGCGGCTTCCGGCGTGAAACGTTGTGCACAGCGCCAACGCCGGCCCCCGTCGAGGCCCCTGAAGCCCTGTGAAGGTCCCAATGATGGATTTGTGATTAACTTAACTCATTGATTAATAACAACTATGACGCCTTGGTTAAAAAATCGCCAACCCGGCTCAAGCGCCCTTGCCACCGGGGGTGCGCATGTCTCCCCGGAAGCTCTTCCACAGACTTATCCACATGTGGTGTGGATAAGGGAGATTCGGTTTCCTGAACAGTGGCTTAGGGCTGCTTTCTGATGCATCTGACAGCAATAGTGCGCAAGTTGGGTACGAACCCTTCCTACCGAGCCCTCAGGCTAGACTGAAGCCATGCCGTCCGAACCCGAAACCGTGCTGCGAATCGCCCTGCCGGTGCCGCTGCCGCGCCTGTTCGACTATCGACCGCCGGCCGGCACGCAGGCCGATGCCGGATGGATCGGCTGCCGGGTTCGGGTGCCCTTCGGACGTGGCGACGGTGAACAGATCGGGGTCGTGGTGGGCATTGGTCCGCCCGAGGGCAGTGGCGAAGGCCTCAAGCCGGTCCGGGAGCGCCTGGACGCCCATCCGCTGCTGGTCGGAGAACTGTTCGAAAGCCTGCGCTGGCTGGCCGCCTACTACCACGCCCCCTTGGGCGAGGTGCTGGCGACCGCCCTGCCCGGCCCCCTGCGCGCCGGCCAACCCCTGCCCGAGACCGCCCGCCACGGCTGGTGCCTCACCGATGCCGGCCAGACGGCCGCCGCCGCGCCCGGCCGCGACGGCAAGCCGCGAAGACTGCTGCTTCAGCTCGCCACCCGCGCATTGGGCGAAGACCAGCTCGACCAGACCGCCGACGGCTGGCGCGGCCCGGTCCGCGCCTTGGCCGAGCGCGGCCTGGCCGAGCGGATCGTGCTGGCCGGCCGGCCGGAGCCGACGCCCCAGGCGCCAGGCCCCAGCCTGATGCCAGCCCAGGCTCAGGCGCTGGCCAGCCTGCGCGAAGGCGAAGGGTTCCGCCCCTGCCTGCTCGAAGGCGTCACCGGCAGCGGCAAGACCGAGGTCTATCTGCAGGCGATCGCCGACTGCCTGGCCGCGGGCAAGCAGGCACTGGTGCTGGTGCCCGAGATCGGCCTGACGCCGCAGGTGCTGGCACGCTTCCGCAGCCGCCTGGGCGTGCCGGTGCTGGCAAGCCACTCTGGCCTGGCCGACGGCGAACGTGCGCGCGCCTGGACCGCCATGCTGCGCGGCGAAGCGCGCGTGCTGGTCGGCACCCGTTCGGCGGTGTTCTGCCCACTGCCTGAGGCCGGCCTGATCGTGGTGGACGAAGAACACGACGGGTCCTACAAACAGCAAGACGGTATCCGTTACCACGCCCGCGACCTGGCCATGGTGCGGGCCAGCAAGCTGGGCATCCCGGTGATCCTGGGCAGCGCCACGCCCTCGTTGGAAACCCTGCACAACACGCTTTCGGGCCGCTACCGGCACCTGCGTCTGGGCCAGCGCGCCGGCGGCGCGCGTCCGCCGACGGTGCGGGTGGTGGACATCCGCAAGCGGCCGCTGCGCAACGGCCTGTCGCAGGAGCTGCTGGAGGCGGTTGAACGCTGCCTGGCGCGCGGCGAGCAGGCGCTGGTGTTCAAGAACCGCCGCGGCTACGCCCCGGTGTTGCTGTGCCACGACTGTGGCTGGAGCGCCCACTGCAAACGCTGCGATGCCGCGATGACCGTTCACGCCAGCGGTCGTCGCCTGATCTGCCACCACTGCGGCGCCCGCGCCACGCCGCCCAATGCTTGCCCCGACTGCGCGAGCCTGGCGCTGCAGCCCCAGGGTGCCGGCACCGAACGCATCGAGGAAGCGCTGGCCGAACGTTTTCCCGACGCGCTGATGATCCGCGTGGATCGCGAAACCACGCGCCGGCGGGATGCCATCGAAAAGCACCTCGAGGTCTTCGGTGACCGGTCCGGCATCCTGGTTGGCACCCAAATGCTGGCGAAGGGACACGACCTGCCGCGGCTGACCCTGGTCGCCGTGGTCGGCGTGGACGAGGGCTTGTTCAGCGCCGACTTCCGCGCTGGCGAAAAGCTGGCCCAACTGCTGATCCAGGTCGCTGGCCGCGCCGGCCGCGCGCAATTGCCGGGCGAAGTGTTGCTGCAAACCCACCATCCCGACCACCCGCTGCTGGGCACCCTGCTCACCGGGGGCTACCCGGCGGTGGCCGCGCTGCAGCTGGCCGAACGCGAGGCCGCGCAGTTTCCGCCCTACGCCTATCTCGCGCTGCTGCGCGCCGAGGCACCGACCGAATCGGACATGCAGGGATTCCTGCGCGAGGCGAAGGACGCCTTCATCGCGCGCGAGGGTGTGCAGCTCAATGGCCCAATGCCCGCACCGATGGCGCGCCGTGCCGGCAAGGCCCGCGGCCAGATACTGATCGATGCCGGCCAGCGCGCCGCCCTGCACGCCGCGCTTCACGCCTGGCTGCCGCGCATCCAGGCGCTGAAGTCAGCGCGCAAGGTTCGCTGGTCGCTCGACGTCGACCCCACCGACCTGTACTGATCCGACCGCGCTAGCGCGGGATGGATTGCCGAAGCACGGCGTGCACGCGCAGGCCGGGGCTGAGCTGGCTGATCACCAGCCGCCCGCCCAGAGCCAGTACACGGTCCCTCAGGCCAGTGACGCCATTACCGGGGCGCAGCCCGGCGACGCGTCCGACGCCGTCGTCGCGGACATCGAGGAAGAGATACAAATGCTCGCCGCGCGCGCTCACCCGCAGCCGCAGAAGACAGTGGCGCGCATGGGCGTGTCGAACGATATTGGTGATTGTCTCCTGGGCGATGCGGAAAGCAGCGACGCGATGCACCAGATTGAGACTCGCCAGCAGCCGCGCATCGCCCTCGAGCCGGGTCTCGAACACCAGCCCGGAATCCTCCGCCAAACGGCGCAGGCTGCCGCGATCGATCGCACCGTAGAGGCCCAACTCGTCAAGCGCGGCGGGGCGCAGCGCATCGAGCACCCGGCTGATGTTGGTCTGCATCAACTTGGTAATTTCCAACAGGCGATCCGTCACACCGGCGCGGCCCGCCGCCGCCAGGTCGGGGGCCGACAGCTTCAGGTGGGTCTGCAGGGCCGCCAGGTTCTGTCCGAACTCATCGTGCAGCTCACCCGCCAGGCGCTGGCGTTCGCGCTGCTCGACATTGAGGTTGCGGATCGCGGCGTCGTGCAGCTCTTCGGCCAGGCGCAGCTGGCGATGCTTGGCCTGCGCCAGCTCGGTCGCCTGCCGGCGCAGGCCGTCCACCGTGGCGCCGAACATCAGCGCCATCGCGCCCGCGATCGCGATAAACAGCTGCAGCCAAACCGGCCACTGCGCCGCGAAACCCAGATGGTCCTCGATCGCGATCATGGCGCTGGCCGCGAGCAGTGAAAGCGCCGCACCGCGCCAACCGTGGCGCACCGAGAACACCACCACGGCCACCAGCACCAGCATCCGCAGCAATTCGGCCAGGGCCGTTGAGTCATTCGCCACCGCCACCAGCGCCAGCAGCAGAAAGAACACCGGCGCCAGCACCATCGCCTCGCCCAAGATGCGGCGCGTGCCGGCATGATGCCGCGGCTCGACGTACCAGGCGCCCAGCGGCACCACCAGCAGCACGCCGACGAAGTGGCCGAGCAGGCTCTTGACGAAGAAGAAGCTCAGCAGCGAGGCATCGCTGCCCAGCCGGACGGTATTGACCAGCATGGACAGCCGGATGTCACTGACCTTGTCCTCGTTGAGCACATAGCCCAGGTCCTTGGCCGCCAGCAGGGTCGCCGCCACCAGCGCCGCCAGCAGGAAGCGCTGGACGCCTTCGACCCCCGCCAAGCTGATCGGCCGGATCGCGGCGCGGCTCAGCAGGGCCACGCCTGCAATCACCAAAAGGGGTTCGGCCAGGTTGCCCAGCACGAAGGACAGGCCGTCGTGCCAGTAGCGCAAGAAGCCGCCGTCAACGTCGTTGCGCCAACCAATCAGGATGCCGTTGAGGCAGCGCACCGTGATCGCGGCCAGGGCAATGGCGGGCCATTGGCGCGACGGCACCAGCCACAGGGCCAGGAACAGCAGCCCGGTCGCCACGTGCCAATGCAGGAATCCGACGACCAGCAGCGCCCAATAGCCCAGCCCGAAGGCCAGCGCGCCCCGCCAGGCGGGCCAGGAGGCGATTCCAGGTTCGGGAGAGGGAGCAGCCAGATGCACCCGGGGATTGTCCGTACGTAATCGGGTCCCTTACAAGGACTGCCTTCCAGCTAAGAAAAAATCTCAGGCGCCGGGCCGCATGGGGCCAGGAACTGTCAGACTCGGCGCCATGATCCGAGTTCTTCTGATTGACGACCATGCCATCGTCCGCGAGGGCTTCAAGCGCCTGATCGAGAGCTCGCCGGGCTTCCTGGTCGTCGCCGAGGCGCGCAATGCCGACGAAGCGCTGTCGGCGCTTGAGCAGGTTTCGGCCGACATCGCCGTGGTGGACATCAGCCTGGGCGACGGCGCCAGCAGCGGCCTGGACCTGATCGCCCTGCTGCGCGACCTCATGCACAGCCTGCGCTGCGTGGTGCTGAGCATGCACGACGATTCCGGCCTGGTGCTGCGCGCACTCGAGCAGGGCGCGCGCGGCTATTTCACCAAGGCCGTGGCGGCCGACGAGTTGCTCGACGGCCTGCGTCGCATCGCCGCCGGTGAAGTGGTGCTGAGCTCGGACCTGGCGCCGCCGGTTTCCAATCCCGCGCCGCTACTGACCCCGCGCGAGCGCGCGACCCTGCGCGGCCTGCTGTCGGACCGTGCGCCAAAAGCGATCGCCTACGACCTGGGCATCAGCGACAAGACGCTGTACCGGCACCGCGCGAACCTGATGGAAAAGCTTGGCGCGCGCAACACGAGCGAGCTGGCGCGCATTGCCCGCGAACGCGGCCTGCTGGCCGAACTGGCCTGAATCCAGAAACGAAGACGGCCCCTTGCGGGGCCGTCATGCAGACATTGGGCGCACGATTCAGGCCGCGAACAGCGCCCGCATCTTCTTGAGCGCATTGGCCTCAACCTGCCGAATGCGCTCGGCGCTGACGCCGTACTCGTCCGCCAGCTCCTGCAGCGTCGCCTTGGGCTCGCCCAGGAAGCGGCGTTTGAGGATGTCGCGCGAGCGCTGGTCCAGGCCGGAAAGGCCGTCGCGCAGCAGCTCGAGCTGGTCGTCCTCGTGGCTGGCGCGCTCATAGGCCATGGCCGGATCGTCGCTGCCGTCACGCAGGTAGGCGACCGGCGACGGCGGGGCGTCTTCGTTGTCGTCCGGCGCGTCGAAGCCGATGTCGCGACCGCTCAGGCGCGACTCCATCTCCAGCACTTCGCGCTTGGAGACATTGAGGTCCTTGGCCACCGCGGTGACTTCAGCGTCATTCATCCAGCCCAGGCGCTTCTTGGACTTGCGCAGGTTGAAGAACAGCTTGCGCTGCGCCTTGGTGGTGGCGACCTTGACGATGCGCCAGTTGCGCAGGATGAATTCATGCATCTCGGCGCGCACCCAGTGCACGGCGAAGGACACCAGGCGCACGCCCTGGTCGGGGTCGAAGCGCTTGACCGCCTTCATCAGGCCGATGTTGCCTTCCTGGATCAGGTCGCCCATGCCCAGGCCGTAGCCCTGGTAGCCGCGCGCGACGTGCACGACGAAGCGCAGGTGCGAGACGACCATCGCCTTGGCGGCGTCGAGGTTTTCTTCGTCGCGGAAGCTGCGCGCCAAATCCTGCTCCTGCTCGACGGTAAGCACGGGCACGCGGTTGACCGCGGAAATGTAGGCGTCCAACGAACCGAGCGCACTCGGGATCGGCAGGTTGTTCGCGATCAGGGCGGTAGTGGTCATGCGTTCCTCATTCATGGGCCAGAGTTTAGCACTCGGCCTGTTGGAGTGCTGAATAGGCCAAAAGTTCCCTGTCCGTTCCATGAATGGAACAGCCATTCCCCTGGCGACAGGCATGTTCTGGGGGCTGCACGCTGCGGTTCAAGGGCGTCCCCACCGGTGCCCGGCCTAGCGAAGTGCGGCCAGGCGCGCCTCAACCTCATCCCGGGGCGGCAGCGCCCACTGGATCGGCGCGAGGCCGGCGCCCTGCAGCCAGCGATTGGCCTTGCCGAAGTGGCCGCAGCCCAGGAAGCCCCGGTAGGCCGAAAGCGGCGAAGGATGCGGCGCCCGCAGCATGCAGTGCCTGCGCGCATCCACCAGCTTGCCCTTGGCCTGGGCGTAGCTGCCCCAGAGCATGAACACCAGCCCCTCCCTCTCCCGGTCCAGGGCCTGGACGATGGCGTCGGTGAAGCCTTCCCAGCCCTTGCCCTGGTGCGAACCGGCCCGGCCCTCTTCGACCGTCAGCACCGCATTGAGCAGCAGCACGCCCTGCCCGGCCCAGCTGAGCAGGCAGCCATGCTCGGCCGGCGGGATGCCCAGGTCGGTCTTTAGTTCCTTGTAGATGCTCTGCAGCGAGGGCGGCACCGGCACCCCGGGCAACACCGAGAAACACAGCCCGTGGGCCTGACCTGCGCCGTGGTAGGGGTCCTGCCCCAGGATGACGACCTTGACCTGGTCGAAGGGCGTGGCGTCGAGCGCCGAGAATATGCGCGGACCGGGCGGAAAAATGACCTTGCCCCGCGACTTTTCCTGACGCAGGAAAGCGCCGAGCTCGCGCATGTCGGGCCGCTGCAGGTAGTCGCCAACCCGTTGCTTCCAGGAGGGCTCGAGCCGGATCCGGTCCTCGTCAGCCACCGCTTACTTCTTGGCGATTTTGTCGCGGAGCATGCGTCCAACGCGCAGCTGGAACAACAGCTTGGTCACCAGCAGGCGCTCTTCGATCGGCTTTTGCACCAGATCGTTGGCGCCTTCGCGCAGCAGGTCGCTCTGGTTGGCCGGATTGGCGTCACCGGTCATCACCAGCACCGGCAGCATGCCCTTGGCGTAGGCGAATTCGTGGCGGATCGAGTGCAGCAGGTCCTTGCCGGTCAGCTCGCCTTTCAAATAGACGTCGGTGAGCACGACATCGGGACCCGGCAGCCGGCCCTGGGCCCGGGCGGTTTCGAGGTGGGCGATGGCGTCCTCGACGCCGGTGGCGTGAATGACGGTCAGGCCGTGCTTCTCAAGCATGCGACGGGTGGCCATGGCCACGACCCGGCTGTCTTCGACGTAGAGCACTTCGCCGCCGGACTCGGACTCGGGAGCCACATAGCCCTTGATGAAGGCGGCCAGCGCGTTGAAGCCGAGCGCCTTGTCGAAATAGTCGGTGACGTCGTCGCTGATCGAGCGGCTTTCGAGACGCTCCTGCACGTCGCCGGAGACCACGATGATCGGGATATAGGCCTGCGGCGTGTGCTCGCGCAGGTAGCGGGCCAGGTCCAGGCCGTCCATGTCGGGCAGGCGCAGGGCCGTCGTCACCAGGTTCACGGCGCCGGCCTGCAGGGCGGCCTTGGCCTCCTCACCGGTTTCGCAGCCGACGAATTCCATGTCCGGCAGCTGCTGGCGAAGCACGCCTTCGATCATTTTGCGCACGACTTTAGAGCCGTCCACGACCATGATGCGCGGCGAGGTGGTTTCGAAGCTGCGGAAGCTGGGGTTGCTCATAATCAGACGTCCACCGGACGGGTCCGACGTAGATGATGCCCGGTTGCGAGCCATGCGCCCAGCCACCCCATCAAGGCCGAGCCTGCGAGCAGCGCCAGGCTGCCGCGCCAGCCGGGCCCGGCAAGGTCAAACTGGCTGCCGTAACTGGCCACCAGCGCCGACAGCCGGCCCTGCATCAGCAGGCCCGCCAGCACCAGCAAGGCGCCGGCCAGCAGGCCCGCGGCCAGCCCGTACCAGGCACCGAGATAAAGGAAGGGGCGCCGGACGAACGCGTCGGTAGCGCCCAGATGCTGGAGCACGGCGATTTCCTCGCTGCGGGCGCCGATATCGAGCCGCACGGTATTGCCGACCACCAGCAGCACGCCCAGGCCCAGCAGCACGGCCACGACCTGCACCAGTCGCTCGCCGAAGGCCAGCCAGGCCGACAGGCGCTGGCGCCAGGCCGCGTCGTGCTGCACCACTTCGGCCTGCGGCAGTTCGCGCAGGTCGGCCGCCAGCGTGTCGCCATCGTCGCGGGGCTGGACCACCAGCACGGTGGGCAGCGGATTCTCGTCCAGCACCTCGAGCGCGCCGGCCAGGTCGCTCATGGCGCGAAATTCAGCCAGGCCTTCCTCCGGGGTCCGCACCGTCACCGCGACCACATCGGGGCGGGCCCCGATGCCGGTCGCCAGGTCACGCGCCTGGGCGACGCTGATGTCGGCCTTTAGAAAGACGCCGATTTCGCGCGACTCGGAGACGCTGCCGGAGAAGCGCTCGATATTGCCCAGCGCCAGGCCCAAGCCCAGCGGCAGGGCCAGCGCGATCGCCATGACGCCCACGGTGAGGCCGGTGGCAACCGGGCGCTGGAGCAGGCGCCCCAGGCTGGAGACCAGCGAATAAAGATGCTGCTCGCGCCAGGCGCGAAGTCGGCTGCCGAGGCGGCCGGCCTTGACGCGTTCGGCGGCGGCGGGTTTGGCGGCGGGCTTGCTGGTCTTGGCCGTCACGCCGCCAGGTCCTCGGGTGAGATGTCGTCGGCCAGCTTGCCGTGGTCGAGCACCAGGACCCGGCGGCGCATGCGCTTGACCAGGGCGAGGTCGTGGCTGGCAACGATGACCGTGGTGCCCAGCGCCGGCAGCGAGGCGAACAGCTGCATGATCTCGGCGGCCAGCTGCGGGTCGAGGTTGCCGGTCGGTTCGTCGGCCACCAGCAGCTGCGGCTGCGCGACGATGGCGCGGGCGATGCCCACCCGCTGCTGTTCGCCGGTGGACAACTGCAGCGGCAGGGCGCGTTCGCGATCGCCCAGGCCGACCTTGTCGAGCACCGCGCGCACGCGCTTGCCAACCTCGGCGCCGGGCATGCCGGCGATCAGCAGCGGCAGCGCCACGTTGTCGAACACGCTGCGGTCGGTGAGCAGGCGATGGTCCTGGAACACCACGCCGACCCGGCGCCGGTGCAGCGGCACCTTGCCGCCGCGCACCTTGGCCAGGTTGCGTTCGTCCACCAGCACGGTGCCGCGACTGGGGCGTTCGGACAGGTGTATCAGCCGAAGCAGGGTGGACTTGCCGGCGCCTGAGTGGCCGGTGACGAAAAGCATCTCGCCCTCCTCCACCGCGAAGCTGACCTCGCTAAGCGCAGGCGCGCTGCCGGGATAGGCCTTGGTGACATTGTCGAAGCGAAGCAGGGCCATTCGAGTCGGGGGCGGCGGGGGACGCAGTCAATCTAGCAGACGGAATGTAGGAGGGCCTTCAGGCCCGAAGCTCTTCGCGAAAGGCTTCGGGCCTGAAGGCCCTCCTACAGGAGTTCGGCGCTTAGTGGCCGGTGGGCGGGGTGCGCTTCACCAAGGACTTCAGGCCGGCCTTGAGGCGACCCAGCAGCGACGGCTTCTCGCCGGCGGGGGCTTTCGCGGACGCGCCGTCCTGGCCTCGCTCGCTGCGCGGCTTGCCGCCTTCGACAGCCGCGGCATCCCCCACCGGGCGACCGCCGCGACGACGGCGACGCTTGCGCGCCGGCGCGTTCGGATCGACCTGCATCGGCGAGGACGGGGCCGGCCGCTGGGCCGGACGCTCGACGGCCGCGGGCTCGGTGCTGGCCTCAACCGGCGCCTCCGGCTTGCGCTCGCGCTGTGCGCCCGGACGCGGGCCGCTGCGCTCACGCGAACCGCCGCCGGAGCGACCGCCCTCGCGACTGCTGCCGCCGCTGCTGCTGCGACCGCCGCGACCGCGCTTCTCGTCCTCAGCGGCCTTGGCCTCGCGCACTTCGCGGAAAATGGCGCTGACGCTTTCGGCCTCACCCTCGTCCTCACCCTCGACCTTGGGACGGGGCGCGCGCGGTTTTGCGATGAGCAGCTCCTGCTCAACCGGGGCCACCGGCAGCTTCTGCTCGATGTAGGCCTCGATGTCGGGCAGGGACATCGCGTAGCGCTCGCAGGCGAAGCTGATCGCATCACCCTCGGCGCCCAGGCGCGCGGTGCGGCCGATGCGGTGCACGTAGTCCTCGGCATCGAAGGGCAGGTCGTAGTTGTAGACGTGCGAGACGCCGTCGATGTGCAGGCCGCGGGCGGCGACGTCGGTGGCCACCAGCAGGTCCAGCTGGCCCTTCTGGAAGCGCGCCAGCAGGGTTTCGCGCTTCTTCTGCGGCACGTCGCCGGAGAGCACGCCGACCCGGAAGCCAGCGCGCTCGAGCGCCTTGGCCACGCGCTCGACCCAGACCTTGGTGTTCACGAACACCATGGTGCGGTGGCCCTCGCTGCGGGTCAGCAGGCCGATCAGCAGCGGAATCTTTTCTTCGTCGGCCGGGAAATACACCAGCTGGCGAACCTTGGCATTGGTGATGAACTCGGTCTCGACCACGAGCTTCTCGGGCTCGTTCATATGCTCGTAGGCCAGCTCCAGCACGCGATGGCTGAGGGTGGCGGAGAACAGCAGGGTCTGGCGCTCGGTGCGGATCGGCATGCGCCGCAGCAGGAAGCGGATGTCCTTGATGAAGCCGAGGTCGAACATGCGGTCGGCCTCGTCGAGCACGCAGACCTCGCAGGCGTGCAGCGAGACGACCTTGTGCTGCTTGACGTAGTCGATCAGGCGACCCGGGGTGGCGATGATCACGTCCACGCCCTGCTGCAGCAGCTCGCGCTGCTTGTCGTAATCCACGCCGCCGTAGACCAGGGCGAAGCGCAGGCCCAGGTCGGAGCCCAGCTTGACGGCGTCCTTGTGGATCTGGATCGCCAGCTCGCGGGTCGGCGCCAGGATCAGGGCGCGCGGGTCTTCGGGCTTGCGGTCGGCCAGGGCCGGGCGGGTCAGCAGGCGGTTGATCAGCGCGACCAGGAAGGCCAGCGTCTTGCCGGTGCCGGTCTGGGCCTGGCCGGCGACGTCACGGCCGCCGAGCGCCAGCGGCAGGGTCAGGGCCTGGATCGGGGTGCAGCGGGTGAAGCCCGCGGATTCGAGGCCAGCCTGCAGGGCCGGGTGCAGCTCGAAACTCGAAAAAACGATATCAGTCAGTGGTTTGTCGGACATAGGACTCTCTGGAGGCGCGTCTCTGCGCTTGCGCGGCCTGTCCGGGAATCGCAAACTCGTGGCGTCCGGGGTGCCGCAGGCGGTTGTTTATCGTTCGAAAGCGCCCCAGTTTAACCCAAGGACAGCGGCAACCGGCCGCATCCCCCAAGAAAATCAGGAGTTTGAGGCATGAGTGACCAGGTTCTCCACGTGGACGACGCCGACTTCGATGCCAAGGTGCTCCAGTCCGACACCCCGGTGTTGGTCGACTTCTGGGCCGAATGGTGCGGCCCCTGCAAGATGATCGGTCCGATGGTGGACGAGTTGGCGGGCACCTACGCCGGCAAGGTCAAGGTCGTGAAGATCAACATCGACCACAACCCGCAGACGCCGCGTCAGTACGCCGTGCGCGGCATCCCGACCCTGATGATGTTCAAGGACGGCAAGGTGCACTCGACCCAGGTCGGCGCGGTCGGCAAGTCCCAGCTCGCCCAGTTCATGGACAAGGCGCTCTGAGCGCCCTCGCCCCGGCTCCGGCCGGGGCCACCGGTTCCGCACGGCTTGTCGCCGCGGGGCCGCCAGTGTTAGCGTAAGGTCGTCGTGGCGCTTCGGGCGCCCACTCTGAATTCTGCAAGAACCCCTCCCTCCCCCACGCTCGCTTTCGCGAGGTGAATCCTGTGTCCGATAACGAAAACGAATCCGGCCCCATCGCCGAGAAGCGCCCGCGCAAGCCGCGCAGCGCCCCCGCCCAGAACCCCGCTGAATCCGCACCCGCTGCGGCTCCCGAGCGCGCTCCCGCGCCGGCGCCGACATCCGGTGGCGGTGATGCCACGCCTGCCCCGAGCTCCGGCCAGGAGGGCGGCCAGCCGCGCTCCGGCGGTGGCCAGGACGGCGGCAGCCCAGGCGGCAACGCCGGCGGCGGCAATGAAGGCGGCGGCTCCGGCGGCAACGAAGGCGGCGGCCAGACCGGCGACGGCGGCTTCCGCGAAGGTCGCCGCAACCGCCGCGACCGCTTCCGCGACAAGCGCGACCGTCCCCGCGACCGTCCGCGCGACGGCGCCCCCGATGACGATGCCGGCAACGGTGGCGGCAACGGTGGCGGCGAGCGCAACGACCGCCCGATGCCGCAGCTGCCGCCCGACTTCCCGGTCTACAGCCTCAACGACCTCAAGCGGATGCCGGCGCACAAGCTGCTGGAAATCGCCGAAAAGCTGAACCTGCACGAGGGCGTCGCCCGGATGCGCAAGCAGGACGTCAACTTCGCCCTGCTCAAGGTGCTTACCCGCCACCCCGCGGGCGTCGAAGGCGACGGCGTGCTGGAAATCCTGCCCGACGGCTACGGCTTCCTGCGCTCTGACGATGCGAGCTACCTGGCCGGCCCGGATGACGTCTACATCTCGCCCAGCCAGATCCGCCGCTTCAACCTGCGCACCGGCGACCACATCGCCGGCCGCATCCGCAGCCCCAAGGACGGCGAGCGCTACGTGGCGCTCAACATCGTCGACACCATCAACGGCGAACCGCCGGAGGCGTCGAAGGGCAAGGTGCTGTTCGAGAACCTGACGCCGCTGTTCCCGCGCGAGCGCTTCCGTCTCGAGCGCGGCAACGGCTCGTCGGAAGACATCACGGGCCGCGTCATGGACCTGATGTCGCCGCTCGGCAAGGGCCAGCGCGCCCTGATCGTCTCGCCGCCCAAGGCCGGCAAGACGGTGCTGATGCAGAACGTCGCCCAGGCCATCATCCACAATCATCCGGATGTGCACCTGATCGTGCTGCTGATCGACGAGCGGCCCGAGGAAGTGACCGAGATGCAGCGCACCGTGCGCGGTGAAGTCATCTCGTCTACCTTCGACGAGCCGGCCGCGCGCCACGTGCAGGTCGCCGAGATGGTGATCGAGCGCGCCAAGCGCCTGGTCGAGCACAAGCGCGACGTGGTGATCATGCTCGACTCGATCACCCGCCTCGCCCGCGCCTACAACACCGTGGTGCCGAGCTCGGGCAAGGTGCTGACCGGCGGCGTGGACGCCAACGCGCTGCACCGCCCGAAGCGTTTCTTCGGCGCGGCCCGCAACGTCGAGGAAGGCGGCAGCCTGACCATCATCGCCACCGCGCTGGTCGAGACCGGCTCGAAGATGGACGAGGTGATCTACGAAGAGTTCAAGGGCACCGGCAACTCGGAAGTGCACCTGGACCGCCGCATCGCCGAGAAGCGCGTCTACCCGGCCATCAACATCAACCGCTCCGGCACCCGGCGCGAAGAGCTGCTGATCGAGCCGGACATGCTGCAGAAGATCTGGATCCTGCGGAAGCTGCTGCACCCGATGGACGAGCTGGCCGCGATGGAATTCCTGCTGGAAAAGATGAAGAACACCAAGTCAAACGACGAGTTCTTCAGTTCGATGAAGCGCTGAGCCCGGAATAATCCTGCCCACCGAGGCAGGTTCGAAAGCCCTGCTGGTGCCTTTATTTTCAAGGCCACTCAACCAGCAGGGTTTTTTGTGGGCGAAGCAGGCTGTTTCGGTTACGGGTCGCCAATCACTTGACCCGCCTCGACGGAAACTTCCCGGAAGCCGTCGCCGTCATGCAGCACGAACAGGGCATCCATTCCCCGCGATCTCGCCATTTCGACGCCCGCTTTTTCACCCAACACCAGCAATGCCGTCGCCCATGCGTCGGCCTGCATGCAGGTGGCCGCCACGACGCTGACGGAGGCGAGCCGGTTTGATACCGGTGCCCGCAAGGCACCGCTGAAGGTGTGCGCGAAGGCGCTGCCCTTGCGCTCAAGCCAGTGGCGGTAGTCGCCTGACGTGGCAATGGCGGCGTCGCGCAACGCCATGACTCCCATCACGTCACGCACGTGGCGAATGGGCTTTTCGATCGCAACCGCCCAGGGCACGCCATCGGGCTTGGCGTCGCGGGCACGCATTTCGCCATCAATACCCACCAGGTATCTGGTGATGCCAAGGGTGTCGAGGAAATGCGCCATTTGATCAACGCCATAGCCTTTCGCTATGCCCGAAAGATCCAGTGTGATCGGCGCCTGCTTGCGAACCCGGCAGCTGCGGGCATCGAGCTCCAGAATGTCCGTGGCCGGCTGGTAGGTGCGCCCTTCCAGATCGCGGATCCGCTGCTCGTCAACGCACCCTTTGCTGGCGCCGAAACCCCAGGCGCTAACCAAGTCGCCGACGCCGATATCGAATGCGCCGCGCGACTCGCGGCTGATGACCAATGCCGATTCCAACACGGTGAATAGCTGCTGCGGGACAGCCCGCCACAGATTTTCCGGCGCGGCGTTCAATTGGCTCAGGTCAGAGTCGGACTTCCAATTGGACATCTGCCGGTCCACTTCATCCACCGCGGCCAACAAACCCGCATTGACGGCCGTTTCATCGGTGCCCGAAGCAGCAAAAAAGACCGCGCTGTACCGGGCACCCATCGTCTGGCCATGCAGCTGGTAGCGCTTGAGCGCGGCGGCTTGCGCGTGTTCAGAAGGCATCTTCACGATATCGTCCCTGTCGCTTGAGCGTATTCACGTCCAGCCCGGCCGGAGCCAGTATCCGGTCCATTGCCTCCCTGATACTGGTCGCCATGGCGCGGCTGCCACACACCAGCACCTGTCCGCCGCTTTCAATCAGTTCGCGTATCTTCGTGGCGTTGTCCAGGACGCGCTCCTGAACATAGCCGCCTTGCTGGACGCGCGAAAAAACCGCGTGCAGTTCGGTTAGGCGGCCATCCGCAAGATACGTCCCCAGTTCCGGCTCATAGAGAAAATCAGAGGCGGGGTCTCGCCCGCCCCAAAACAGGTACATCGCATGCCGCCCGGTGTTGTTGCGGATGAACCCCGCCAAGGGGCCGATACCTGCGCCCGCGCCTACAAGGATGACCGGCGACGTGCCAGAGGCCGGGCGGAAGCCAGGATTAGGCTGGATGAACGCGTTGATGTGCTGGCCCGGCGCCAGACCATGCAGCATCTGTGAGCATAAACCGCCGGGCAGCTTGCGCACGCAAATCTCCATCACGCCGTCTTTCGAACCGCTGGCCAGCGAATAGAATCTGGGCGTCGTGCTCCCGGGCGGCACGATGCCCACCAGATCTCCGGCTTCGAAACGCGGCAGCCGGTTGAGGCCAATCCATTGGCGCAATCTCGCGGCACCCCCTTTGGCTGCGACAGGACCGAACCTCAGGATGCTGGTCGGCGCAAGCACCTGCGCGCCGTAGTCCGCCCGGCTGACCAGCTGCAGCGCCCGCGTGCGTGGAAAACGGGAGACGTGGACGAGTGCCAGGTCTTTTCCCATCCGCTTGCCCACCACGTCGCCCCAGCGCTCAAACTCCTGCGTGGATTTTCGGTCTACGGTGTGGATATCAAGCAGCGGCCGCCAGCCTCGCGCAAGCATCGCGCCCTGCACGTCCCTCGCGAACCGGCAGAACTGCGGGTACTGGCGATCACCAAAGCCAAGAACCGCGAAGCGCGGCTGCTGCTCGACGGAAAATCGGTCCAGACGCTCAAGGAATCGACTGGCGGAACTCGGTGCATCGCCGTCCCCGTATGTCGCGGTCAGGATGAACAGCTGACTCGCCTGGCGGTACCTGGAAGCCATCCGGTTCATGGGCGCGGTGTGCACACGCAGGCCCGCTTGACGCAAGGCGTCATGCAGGGTGTTGGCGAAACCCCATGTGCTGTTGCCTTCGCTGCCCACCAGGATGACGCAGTCAGCTGACTGTGGCGCTGTGTTGTGTTTAACGCGCGGGATGGACTGGTGGCGTTGCCACCAAATCTTGACCCCAGTCACCGCCATGAACGGGACGCTCAGTACGCTGAGCCCAAGCAGCAGACCCAACCACCACAAACCCTTGCCAGTGTGCAGCTGATAGATCCACTCGTACGCTTGCTGGACGCCGGAATGCGCTTGATAGGACACCACCCGTCCCGACGTCTGATCCACATAGGCTTCGCCCTTGGCCGTCAGCAAGGAGTAGAAATCATCGGGACTGCCGGGGCTGGGATACACCAGTTCACGCAAGTCATTGAGGTCGGTGGCACGAAGCGCGCTCAGGGTTCCGATCGACCCGGCCGGTCCCGTGGTACTCGCGCCGGGAAAGGGCAGTCCATCCTGCGTGCCGTCCGGCACCAGTCCGAAGGTAACCGCCGAAAGATAGATGCCGGTAGACGCAGAAAGCAGCAGCGCCGATACGGCGACCCTTCCCAGACGTGCGTGCCAGCGCTGGCCGAAATCGCCGCGCATGGGCCCCATGATGTGTCGCCACCCGCCTACTCGCTTTGCCAGGAGCATCAGGCCTGAGAAGCACAGGACCAGCATCGCCACCGCCGACAGGCCCGCCACGACTCGGCCGGGCGTGTCGGCCAGGAAAGAGCGATGCAGGTTCTTCACCCAACGATAAAAACCGGAAGGTGCATAAGCGCCGATACCTTGTCCCGTGGCGGGATCAATCCGCTCCGCACCCGCATGACCATTCTGGCTGTAGTAGACGACCACCGTGCCCGACGAAGAACGTTGAATCTGCTCGACGCCGGGAAAATGCGCGGCGACCCGCTCAGCCAGTAGGGCGACGCTGATCTCGCCGTCGGGAGGCACGGTGGTGCCAAGCCTTTCAATACCTGGCTCAAGCGAAAGAACGGCGCCACTGATCGCGAGGACCGCCAGCAGCAGCGCCGCGATCAAACCAGGAACTGAATGAATCCTGCGCAGCATGGTGCACCGTCCTTTGCCCAGCGGGGCAATCACATACCGTAGGTAAATGCCTGAACGTAGCCTCGCCCGGTCACGGCCTTGTCCGCGCCTGCGGTGCTTAGCGGCGTGCGCACATCGGAGGGGTTGTCGCGACCGTCTTCGACAGCGGAGTCGACGCGGATCTCGTAGCCCGCATCAATCAGGGCGTCGGCGATGTCCACGGTTATTTTCAGCGTTTCGCCGCTGCCGACGCTGGCACCGCTTATGCCGTCGTACTCACCTGGCCTTAGGCCACCCATCCGAGCCCAGTCACGCAGGTTCTTGTAGTACTTGGATTTCCTGCCTGACACCCACAGCGTTTCCTGATACTGGCCGGCCGCGTTGGTAAGGTAGATCGCCAGGTACGCGCCGTTCCCGCCGTAGCTCTTGAGATCGGTGGTCAGTGTGACGGGCCTTGCCTGGGCCAGCCCGGGCGCTGCGATGGCGCCCGCCATGCAGAGTGCGAACATCATTCTATTCATGGTCATTCTCCTGAAGGAATTTCTACGCCGGATACTTCATCAAGCGCCCGGCGCTGGATCGCGGTCCAGGTAGTCGGTCGCGTCGCCTTTCCCGTCGAATTTGATTTCCAGCTTCTGGATGCGCAGCGATGCCGGCGCGTACTCGGCTTCGAACGTATTGCCGTTCTTGTCGACGCCCCTGACTTCGTAGCAGCCGTCATCAACCTTGATGCGCTGCACCTGCCAACCCTGCTGCTCCAACTTTTCCCGAAGCGCCTCGCGCGGCTGCCAGTCCGCTACCGGATCGGTGCATTCGCTATCGGCCATTGCAACGGCGCTGGCGGCCAGGCTGGCCAGCATGGTGCTGGTGAGGATGAGAGCTTTCATGGATGCAGCCTCCCTGTGGTGGTGTAGGGCCGACTCTAGGCGTTGATCCTTATGCCAACCTGAAGACCCACTTCCTTTCGGTCTAGACTGAGCGGAGACAATGCATCGTGGCGTTCGATATCCCGCTTACGGAGAGGCTATGCGAGTACTCTTGATAGAGGACGCCGTCGAACTCGGCCAAGCGGTTCGCGAGCAGATCACCGACGACGGCCACGCCGTGGACTGGGTACAGCGGCTCGCCCATGCGGAGCTAAGCGTCAAGTCGACGACCTATGACCTGATCCTGCTCGACCTGATGTTGCCCGACGGGCTCGGAATAGACTTCTTGCGTAAGCGCCGCAGTGCCGGCGACGCCACGCCAGTCATCATCCTGACGGCGCGGGACCAACTTTCGGATCGTATCGCGGGCTTGAATGCCGGGGCCGACGATTACCTTGTCAAACCCTTCGATCTTGATGAGCTTTCGGCACGGGTCGGCGCGGTTGCGCGGCGCTACAGCGGCAATCCAAATCCACATGTTCAGCTCGGGGAGCTTCGCATCAACCTGTCGGACAGAACGATCCAGCGAGCGAACGCGCCCGTGGCGCTTACGGCGCGCGAATGGGCGCTTCTCGAGACCTTTCTGCAGCGGCCCGGCGCCTTGCTGTCGAAGTCGCAGCTTGAGGAGCGGCTGTATGAGTTTGGCGCCGAGATCGAGAGCAACACGATCGAGGTACACGTCAGCCATCTGCGCAAGAAGCTCGGCCACCAGGTCGTAGAAACCGTTCGGGGCGTGGGCTACCGGCTGGGATCCAAATGAGGCCGGCGAAAAGCCTGCAGCGGCAGCTGGTGTTCGGGCTGACCCTGGGCCTGATTGCAGTCTGGCTTTTTGCCTCGCTGGTTTCGGGCTTGGTGGTGAAGCACAGACTGGATGCAGCCTTTGATAGCGCGATGCGTGAAACGGCACATCGAATTTTGCCCCTGGCGGTTCTCGACATCGTCAATCGCGAAGAGGTGGCCACACCCCAGCGCGTAGCGCCGTTGAACGCACAGGGAGACAGCCTTGCCTACCTTGTGCGCGATCGACAGGGCAAGATTTTGCTGCAGTCTTCCAGCGCCGATGCTGCGGCGTTTCTGGATCCGACCATAGTCGGCTTCAGCTCGACGAAAACCCACCGGATTTATGGCGCAAGCGCTCTGCGCGAAACTGTGTTCCTGCAGATTTCCGAGCCACTTTCCTATCGGCGAAAAGCATCCGTCGAGGCCACTGCGGCATTGCTGCTTCCGCTTATTTTTCTGGTGCCCGCCAGCGTGGTGGGAACATGGCTCTTTATTCGCTTCAGCCTCCGCAGCGTGCGCGCGTATGGCCAGTCGATCGAAATGCGCGGTGCCGGCGATCTTTCCGAAATTCGCCTAGCGGGTCTTCCGGCGGAGATCATGCCTATTGCCGACGCCGTCAATCACCTGATTGATCGGGTGTCGCGCGCACTGGCAGCCGAGAGGCGATTCACTGCCAACAGCGCCCATGAACTGCGCACGCCACTGGCGACGGCCCTGGCCCAGATCCAGCGTTTGCGTCACGAGGCGCCTGAAGGGCCAATGCTTGCCCGCGCCATGCAGGTGGAGGCATCCCTGAAGGAGCTTGCGCGTCTTGCCGAGAAGCTGATGCAGATGGCGAAAGCCGAAGGCGGCGGTGTTCTGTCGGACACGCCGCAAGATCTGGCGCTTCTGCTCGACCATGTAGTGCAGGACATGCAAAAAGCTGCCGGCGTGCCGATTCAAAGGCTGCTGCCGAACCGGCGTTCGGTCTATTCATCCATAGACCCGGATGCTTTTTCTATCCTGGTACGCAACCTGATTGAGAACGCGTTAAAGCATGGACCTGCGGATGCAGCGATCGAAGTCACACTGTCGGACAGCGCGCGCTTGAGCGTGGTCAACGCGGGCGCCTTGATTCCAGACGCTGACTTGGCGCAGTTGACCGGCCATTTCATGCGGGCTGGCAGTCGCGCTGAAGGTTTTGGCCTTGGGCTGGCCATCGTATCCGCCATCGCACGAGGCGCCGGTGCCGAGTTGACGCTCCATTCGCCGGCCTTGGGAAGATCTGACGGGTTCGAGGCGGCGGTACAGTTTCCGCTCAGTCCAACGTTCCCGTCCTAGCGTCCTGTTCCCCCAGGCCCGGGGTTCGCTGGACGTCTGCAGCCGGCGGCTCAGGCGCCGTCCAGCGCCGTCATCAGCTTGAACTGCGCGGCGGTGGCGCTGCCGTCGGCATTGAGCTCGACGGCCCGCTGTGTGGAAAGTTCCAGCACCGCCCATTCGGGGAGGTCCACCGCCTGGACCACGGTGGGAATCCAGCCGTCGGACATTCCCGGCGCCATATAGGTCACCGGCACCCGCACCACGTCCCCCGCCTGATGTCCGTGGAAGCTCCATCGTTCGGCCACGCGCTCAGCCGAACGGCGGAACTGCGACGCCAGATAGCCTTGGTGCGCCTGACGCGTGGCCACACCCAAGAGCTCCAGCTGCTCGGTGGTCACCTGGCTTGGCCTGCCTTCGGCATCAAGCTTCACGAGCAGCAGCACCTGAGCGCCCGCGCCTGCGCGCAGGGCATGGGAGGGATAGCTGGGGGGCACCAGGCGAGAGGCACTGGTCGTCGAAGCAGTACCCGCCGGTTCCAGGAAACGCACGTGGCGGATGCCGAACTGGGTGACGGAGTCACCCTTCTTGCGCGTGGCCACCAAGGACAAATGCATGCGCCCCTTGGCGATCACCGGCTGCCCATCCACCAGGATGGGCTCGAAGCGCCAGGCGCGGATGCGCTGCTCGAAACCCTCCAGCACGCCTTTGCCCAGACTGCCGCGGCTGGATAGCTCGACATCCAGCACCTCACCCTCCGCACCGATGCTGAGGTCACCTTGGACAAGGGTGGTGTAGAGCTGAACATCCTTGTCATCTGCCATAGCCATAGAAGTGACAAGCAGCAGGAGCAGCAGTAGCCAGAAACGCTTCATGGGCGGCCTCGATGGTTTTGGCGAGTAAAGCATCCGGGCAGCGCCGGCTGCAACGACGCCACTTGCCGGCGCATAATCCACGCCATGCACGACACCGGCTATCTCAGCATCATCCTGGTTTTCCTGATTGCGGCCGTGGTCGCGGTGCCGGTATTCCGTCGCCTGGGCCTGGGCGCGATCCTGGGCTACCTGGTGGCGGGCGTCGCCATCGGTCCCGAAGGGCTGGCCCTGGTGCCCGACCCCGAGGACGTGCTGGCGGCCTCCGAGTTCGGCGTGGTCATGCTGCTCTTCATCATCGGCCTGGAGCTGAGCCCGCCGCGGCTGTGGGTGATGCGTCGGCAGGTGTTCGGCACCGGCGGCCTGCAGGTGCTGGTTTCCGCCGCCGCCATCGGCCTGGTGGCCACCACGTTCGTCGGCAGCTGGAAGGCGCCCCTGGTAGTGGGGATGGGGCTGGCCCTGTCGTCGACCGCCGTGGGACTGCAGCTGCTGGCCGAGCGCAAGGAGCTGACTGCCGCGCACGGCCGGGTCGCGTTTGCGATCCTGTTGTTCCAGGACTTGATCGCCATCCCGCTGCTGGCCGCCATCCCGCTGATGGGCGAGGCCAAGATGCTCGAGCAGCTGACGCCGCCGGCGGAGTCGGTGCTCAACGCAGTAGTGGTGATCGCAGCGGTGATTATCGGCGGGCGCTTCCTGCTGCGCCACGTACTGCGCGCGGTCGCCAAGGCCAACTCGGTCGAGCTTTTCACCGCCACGGCACTGCTGGTGGTGGTGGGCAATGCCTGGCTGATGCAGTGGGCCGGCCTGTCCATGGGCCTGGGTGCTTTCCTGGCCGGCGTGCTGCTGGCCGAGTCCGAATATCGGCACGAGCTCGAATCACATATCGAGCCGTTCAAAGGCCTGTTCCTGGGCTTGTTCTTCATGGCCATTGGCATGAGCATCAACCTGGGCGTGGTCGCGCGTGAGCCGGCGATCATCCTGGGCAGCGTGCTGGCGCTGCTGACGGTCAAGACCTTGCTGCTGGTCGTGATTGGCCGCTGGTCGGGCCGGCTGTCCCTGCAGGAGTCGCTGCGGCTCGGCGCGGTGCTGGCGATGGGCGGCGAGTTTGGCTTCGTGGTGTTTGCCGAGGCATTGAAGGCCGGACTGATCGACGGCGTCATGCGCGACAAATTGTTCGTGGTGATCGGCCTGTCGATGGCGGCTACCCCGCTGGCGCTTCTGGCGGTTTCGCGCTGGGTTCGCAGCCATCCCGATACCAGCGAGACACGTGCACACGACACCATCGCGGACGCACACCCGCGCGTGATCATCGCCGGCTTCGGCCGCATGGGGCAGATCGTCGGCCGCATGCTGCGGGCGCAGAAGATTTCGTTTACCGCGCTCGAGACCAGCGCCGAACAGGTCGACTTCCTGCGTCGGTTCGGCAACAAGATCTACTTCGGCGACCCGGCCCGGCCCGAGCTACTGCGGGCGGCGCGGGCCGACCTGGCCGAGGTCTTCGTGCTTACCACCGACGACCCCGATGCCAACATCCGTACGGCCCGCCTGGTGAAACGGATGTACCCGCACCTGAAGGTCTACGCCCGCGCGCGCAACCGCCAGCATGCGTTCAAGCTCATGGACATGGACGTGCAGGTGACGCGCGAAACCTTCCACTCCAGCCTTGTGCTTGGCAGGCGAGTAATGGAGGCGCTGGGCGTGCCGGCCGAGGAGGCCGCGCGCAACACCGACCGCTTCCGCGAGCACGACGAAGCCCTGCTTCGCAGTCAGCACCTGCATTACGACGACGAGGCGGCGCTGGTGGCTTCGGCACGCGAGGCGCAGCGCGAACTGACGAGCCTGTTCGAGGCCGATATCGAGCCGCCGGAAGAAGAAAGCGACCCCAAGCGCTAGCGCGCTGCGGTCGTTGCCTGCACTCAGCGCGGGTCGCGCAGGAACCTGGCCAGCGAAGGCGTGGCGCTGCGCGCCGGCTCGAATTCAGCGGCCACGTCAACGAAGCCGCGCAGCACCGCGATGTCATGCGGCGTGCGGCCGAGGCTGTCGCGGGCCTGGCGGTTACCGCCCTCACGCAGCAGGCGCTGCACGATCCGCGGCAGCCCGTGCAGGGCGGCCAGGTGCAGGGGCGTGAAGCCGCGCTGATCTTGTGCGTCGAGGCTGACGTCCTCGGCAAGCAGGCGCTCGAGCGCGGCCAGCAGCACGTCCTCGTCGCAGGCGGCGCCGGGCTCGGCGCGTCCGCCCAGCAGCAGCAGCAGCGGCGTTTGGCCAAGTTGGCTGACCTCGTCGGGCGCGGCGTCGGCCAGCAGCAGGATATCCAGCAGCGCCAGCACCCGCTGGCGATCGCGCGAGGAAAACGCATGCAGCGCCGCGCAGTGCAGTGGGCCCAGGCCCTGGGCGTCGCGCGCCTGCGGATTGGCCCGATGTGCCAGCAGGCGCGATACCAGCTCCGGCTGGCCCAGGGCCGCCGCGAGCATCAGCGGCGTGACGTCGCCAGGCAGGGCCAGGTCGGGTTCGGCGCCGGCGCGCAGCAGCTGGTCCACCACGCCGACGTGACGCATGGAGATGGCCGCCGACAGCGGCGTCGCGCCGGTGCGCGCGGCCAGGGTGGTGTCGGCGCCGCGCTCGAGCAACAGCGCGATCACCACGTCGTGGCCACCGCCGCCGGCCCGCAGCAGCGCGGTGCAGCCTTGGGTGTCGGTGCCGTCCACCGGCAGGCCGAGCTCGAGCAGGCGCAGCACCGCCTCGGCATCGCCGGCCATGGCCGCGGCGGGGAGGTCGGCCGGCTGCAGGGCGCGGCCGGGCAACTGCCACTGGCGCCATTCCAGCCAGTGCGAGAGCTCGCGGCGGTCGGCCGCCAAGGCCAGGCCCAGCGGTGTCTGTCCATCGGGCGCCGCCAGCGCCGGCGAGGCGCCGTGGCGAATCAGGACGCGCAGGGCGCTTTCGCGTCCAAGGCTGGCGGCGACATGCAGCGCCGTGTGGCCACGCCCGTCGCGGGCATTGGGATCGGCGCCGGACACGAGCAGGGCTTCGGCCAGGCGCAGCCAGCCCAGTTGGATCGCGAGACCCAGCGGCGGATCCGAGGGCGCGCCACCGAAGGCATCGGCACCGCGCTCGAGCAGGGCCAGCGCGAACTGCTCGTGGCCGCGGGTGGTGTGCTCGCCCGCCAGGCAGGCCTGCAGCCAGTGCGCCAGGCCGCCGCGACCGCCGATCGGCTCCGCCCGCTCCAGCAGCCGCTGCAGCGCCGCCATCGCATGTCCGCCGCGACCGAGAAGATGGAACAGCACACTCAGCTCGCCGTCGATTACGACGTCGGCGCGGGCGCCGTGGCACAGCAGCCAGTCGAAGTTGACGGCGTCGCCCTCGCCCGAGAACTCAAGCAACAGCGAGGCCAGCCCCTGCGGGTCGGGCCCGGCGCCGAGGCGCAGCATGGCCTGGGCGGATTCCCGGCGGTCGGACTGCAGGGCCTCGCGCAGCAATTCGCGCGGCGTTTTTTCGAAATGACCTTCGGACAGGCCCTCCGCCACGCTCGCGGGCAGCGGATAGGCCGGGTCGAGCACCGCCACCAGCGGCCAACGGCCGGCGCCGAGCGCATGCTCGAGCGCGCGGCGGCCGTCGGCATCGCGCTGCTCGGGATTCACGCCCATGGCAATCAGATGCCGCAGCAGCTCCGGCGGGGCGCCGGCATCGGCCGCCAGCACCAGGGCATTGCGGCCGTGGCCGTCCACGGCGGCGACGTCCGGACGTGCCATGGCCAGTCGCGCCAGCACGCCGGCGTGGTTGCCGCGCGCGGCCTCCAGCAGCGCCGTCATCCCGTCTGCATCGTGGGCGTTGCGGTCGGCACCGGCGTCGAGCAGTTCACCGACGATGTCGGCATTGCCGGCCGTGCAGGCCAACAGCAGGGCCGTGCGCTGGCGCGTGCCGCGGGCATCCACGCGGGCCTTGTGCCGCAGCAGCAGCTGCACGCCGGCAATGTCGTCGTCACCGACCACCGCCGCCAGCAGCGCCGGCTGGCCGTCCTTGGGTTCGGGCTTGGCGCCGCGTTCGATCAGGAAACGCGCCAGCCGCCAGTTGCCGGCGGCGCAGGCGATGCCCAGCGGGCTGAAGCCTTCGGCGTTGAGCGCCTCGAGCGTGCCGCCGGCATCGAGCAGCAACGCCGCAACCGCGGCATCGGTGCTACGGGCCGCGTGGTGAAGGGGTGCGTTGCCTTCGGCGTCGGCGTGACGGGCGTCAGCGCCATTGGCCAGCAGGGTCATCACGGCCTCCGGACGCCCATGCCAGCTGTCGCGGGTCGCGGCCAGCAGCGGCGTCAGGCCGGCGTGCTCGGCATTGAGGTCAACGCCGCGGGCAATCAGTTCGCGAAGCAGGCGCAGATCGCCCAGCAGCGCCGCCAGCATCGGCAGGGTGCGCTGGTCGCGATCGTCCGCCGCGGGCTCGGCACCGGGCTCGACGCCGCCTTCAAGCAGCGCCAGCGCGGTCTCGATGCGACCGGCGCGGGCCGCGGCATACAGCTCCACTTCCGGGGACTGCTCGGCCTCGGAATCCGCCACCGGTGCCAATTCATCTTCGTCGTCATCGCCGTAGATCGGCAGACTGGCGAGCGACGGGGCCGCCGGCGCGGCGCCGCAGCGCTGTATCAGTGCATGCGCCGCCAGGGCGCCCGCCAGCAGGCCCAGCGCCGCCAGCCAGCGCTGGGGCCCCGGCACCAGCCCGGGCCAGGCCAGCAGCAGGCTCGCGGCCAGCACGCAAAAGACCGCCAGGGCCACCACGAAGCCGCGACCGGCATCTTCCGGGCCCCCTTCGCCCACCGCCGCGGCCAAGGCCGGCAGCCGACCCGACTCACGCTCCGCCAGCCCGAACGCAGGCCAGGCCCGCCACAGGCAAAGCAGGGCCGCGCCGGCCATGCCGCTGAGCGCCAGCGCCGAGGTCAGGGAGCCGGTGTCGCGCAGCGCCGCCAGCGGCCAGGCGGTGGCCAGGGCCACCAGGCCCAGGCCCAGCAGCCAGACCAGGGCCAGACCCAGCGCCTCGCGCAGTCCCGCCGCATTGAAGCCCGGGCTTGGCCGAAGCCCTCGCAGGCTGGCCAAGCCCAACGCCAGCGCCGGCTGCGCCAGCCAGGCGCCGAGCAAACCAGCAGGATGCGACCAGGCGGCCAGCATCGTCAGACCGGTGCCCAGGATCAGCCAGGCCCAGGCCATCGGGCGGCGGCGGGATTCAGCCATCGACCAGGGGATCCAGCACAGTCGGCGGGAACTGGAGATGGAAACCGTGCGCGGCAAGATTGGTTCGCACCACGGCGGCATCCACCTGGGCCAGCCGGCGCTCGGGCGTCAGGGCCACTTCGAGCACGAAGGCCAGCTCGCCCAGCGGCAGGCGCACGGCGTCGGGCACGACCAGGAAGTCGTCCCGCTTGCGCAGGTAGACGTAGGTATCGGGCTTCCGGAGGGATTTGTAGACGTAGGCTTGCATGGTCCCGCCGCAAAGTTCTCTCGATTGTCGCCGCAAACGCCACGGGGGAAAAGCAGCACGGGCCGTCGACGCACCGGCTTTGCTAGGCTTGCGGGCCATTACCGCCCCTTGGGAGCCACCATGCGCCATCGCCTTATCGCCCTCGCCCTGCTCGCGGCCTGCGCCGCGCCGGCCCTGGCGAACGACACCCCGCTGACGCTCGACCAGGCCATGGCGCACCCGGACTGGATCGGCCCTTCGGTTGAACAGGCTTGGTGGTCGCTCGATGGCCAGCGCGCGCTCTACACGCTCAAGCGCGAGGGCTCGCCGGTGCGCGACACCTGGACCCTGCCGGTGGCCGGCGGTGCCGCCACGCGGATCGAAGGCGCGGCGCTGGCCGAAATGGACGCTGCCCGGGTGGATTTCGATGCCGGCGGTCGACGTGCGGTGTTCGTTCGCAACGGCGACGTCTTCGTGCGTGAACTTGGCGGCGTTCTGAAGCAGCTCACCCGCAGCGCCGAAACCGAAGCCAACGCCCGCTTCGCCGCCAATGGGCGTGACGTGATCTGGAGCGTGGGCAACGACTGGTTCCGCTGGTCTGCCGAGAACGGCCTGGGCCAGCCGGCCGCCCTGCCGCGCGCCGAAAAAGACCCCGCGGCTGCGCCCGAAGCCGACGCCGTGCGCGAACACCAGCTGCGCCTGAGCAGCATCCTGGCCCGGGAAAAGGCCCAGCGCGAAACCCTTCGCGACCACGCCGAGGCGCTGCGCGTCGCCGATCCGTCGCGCGCCGCCGCGCCGACCTATCTCGGCGACAAGCTGGAGATCAGCAGCAGCTCGATGTCGCCGGACGGCCGCTGGCTGCTGGTGGTGACCCAGGCCAAGGGGGCCGAAGCCGGCCGCACCGGCAAGATGCCCAAGTACGTCACCGAGTCCGGCTATGAAGAAGCCGAGGACGTGCGCGTGCGCGTCGGCCACAACGCGCCGATCCCGCAGCAGCTCAAGCTGGTGGACCTGCGCGACAACAGCGTGCGGGAACTGCCGCTGGCCAACCTGCCGGGCATTTCCACCGACCCCCTGGCCGATCTGCGCCGCGCCGCCAAGCTCGACCCGCTCAAGGGCGAGCGCGCCGTTCGGGTGAACGACATCCAGTGGTCGGACGATGGCCGCAGCGTGGCCGTGATGGCCCGCGCCGTGGACAACAAGGACCGCTGGATCGCCAGCGTCGACTTCGCCAACGCGACCCTGCAGCCGCTGCATCGGCTCACCGACACCGCCTGGATCAACTGGAACTTCAACGAGTACGGCTGGCTGCCGGACAACCGCACGCTGTGGTTCCTGTCCGAGGAAAGCGGTTGGTCGCAGCTTTACACCGTCACTGCGGGCGGCCGTGCCAAGGCGCTTACGCGTGGCAAGTGGGAGGTTTCGTCGCCGCAGTGGACGCTCGACGGCAGCACCGCCTACTTCGTCTGCAACCGGGACCGCCCCGGTGACTACGAAGTCTGCGCGGTCTCGCGCGACGGCGGCGACGTGCGCGAAGTGACCGCGCTAGACGGCGTCGAGGACTTCGCCCTGTCGCCCGACGGCCGTCAGCTGCTGCTGCGCTGGTCGGCCCACCACACGCCGCCGCAGCTGGCGGTGCAGCCGGTCGCCGGGGGCGAAGCGCGCAAGCTCACCGACACCCGCAGCGCCGACTTCAAGTCACGCACCTGGCTGGCGCCCGAGACGGTGCAGGTGCCGTCCACGCATGGCGCCGGCACGGTTTGGGCCAAGCTCTATCGTCCCGAGGTGCTCGAGGCCGGGCGCAAGTATCCGGTGGTGATGTTCGTGCACGGCGCCGGCTACCTGCAGAACGTCAGCGACCGCTACCCGAACTATTTCCGCGAGCAGATGTTCCACCAGCTGCTGGTGGAGCGCGGCTTCATCGTGCTGGACATGGACTTCCGCGCCTCCGAGGGCTACGGCCGCGACTGGCGCACGGCGATCTACCGCCAGATGGGCCATCCGGAGCTCGAAGACTACGTGGACGGCGTGAAGTACATGGTTGCCCAGCACCAGGGCGACGCCGACAACGTCGGCATCTACGGCGGCAGCTACGGCGGCTTCATGGCCTTCATGGCGCTGTTCCGCGAGCCCGACACTTTCCACGCCGGCGCCGCGCTGCGGCCGGTCACCGACTGGACCAGCTACAACCACGAATACACCTCGAACATCCTCAACACGCCCGAGCTCGACCCGGAGGCCTTCCGCAAGTCATCGCCGATCGAGTACGTCGAGAACCTGCGCGGCCACCTGCTGATCAGCCACGGCATGATTGACGACAACGTCTTCTACCAGGACTCGGTGCGGCTGTCGCAGCGCCTGATCGAACTCAAGAAGCACGACTGGGAATTGGCCAGCTATCCGCTGGAGCGCCACGGTTACCAGCAGCCGGAAAGCTGGTACGACCAGTATCGGCGCATCTTCGAGCTGTTCGAGGACAACCTGAAGTAAGGCCTGCGGCCGCCGACCTAGGCGGCCGCGAACACGCCTTCGAGTTCGACATCGAGTTCGCGGCGACACACGTCGCCGCGCAGGTAGCTGATGCGCTCGGCGGGAATGCCGCTGGTGGCCATCACCGCCTGCGCGGCGGCCAGGTCGGCGTCATGGCGCAGATAGATGCGCAGCGCCTCGCAGTCCGACCAGTGGAATTCGCGGCCGGTCTTGCCGGTGGCCTGCTCCATCAAGGCCTCGAGGTTGCGCAGGCTTTCGCGCAGCTGTTCGGCGCAGTCGCCCAGATGCAGCGACACATGGCCGACGATGCTGGCGGTGCCGGAGGCGAGCAGGCGCGGCGTCACCGTGTCGGCGTCGAGCACGGCGCCGCGCGAAAAGCCGGGCGACACCGGGCCATGCTCGCGCGGATATTGCCAGGCAGGCGTCTGGCGCGGGTTTTCCAGCGCGATGGCCGGCGCCCGGGAACACAGCGCCACGACCTTCAGACGACCGGGCACGCCCACGCTGCCGATCGCGGTGGCTGCCGGCGGCGGGTCATTGAACATGCCGTCCACCGCGCGCGCGCGACCGACACAGAAGCGCCGGTAGCGCTCCTGGTCGCCCTCGCCCTCGTTGATCAGGGCGAAGTAGTTCCAGATCCGAAGCAGGTAGGGATGCGCCGATGGCCGCACCGCGACCAGCAGCCGTTCGTAGGCCAGCGCCGCGGCGGTTTCGATGTCGCCGTCGCTTTCGTCCACCGCCAGCGCGACCAGCGCGTAGTGCTCGCCGTGGGCGAGCGCGGCGCCGTCGGTTTCGGCTGACTCGGAGATCTCGCCCGCCAGCCAGGCCTCGAAGACCGGGCCGGCCAGCGGCACGCAGTCGATCGCCAGCGGCGATACGTCGCCCGGCTGGAATCGGAAGGGGATCAGGGCGTCGTCGCGCCGCTCAGGAACGATCAGAAGGCGGGCGGGGGCGGGGGCATCGGCATTCATCGCTGGGCGCGATTATAGCCGTCGGCCGGGGCGGCTATCATGTGGACCTGTTCAATGGTGACGACCCATGACCGATTTCAACGCCGTCCACGACTACCTGCGCACTCTCCAGGACCGGCTCTGCGCCGGGTTCGAAGCGATCGACGGCGGTCGTTTCGCCCAGGACGAGTGGCAGCGACCGACGGGCGACGGCCCCTCGCTGGGCGGCGGTGGTCGTAGCCGCGTGCTCAAGGAAGGCACCGTGTTCGAACAGGCCGGCGTCGGCTTCTCGGACGTTTCCGGCGCCACCCTGCCGGCCTCGGCGACCGCGCATCGCCCGGAGCTGGCGGGCGCGCCCTGGCGTGCGGTGGGGGTGTCGCTGGTGATCCACCCCCGCAATCCGCATGTGCCCACCTCCCATGCCAACGTGCGCTACTTCGAAGCGCGGCCGGAAGGTCGCGATCCGATCTGGTGGTTCGGCGGCGGCTTCGACCTCACGCCTTTCTACCCGGTGGACGCCGACGTCAGGCACTGGCACCAGGTCGCGCGCGACGCCTGCGAACCTTTTGGCAGCGAACGCTATACCGAGCACAAGGCCTGGTGCGACAAATACTTCTTCCTGAAGCATCGCCAGGAGGCGCGCGGCGTCGGCGGCCTGTTCTACGACGATCTGCACGCCGATGGCTTCGAGCGCAGCTTCGCCTACACGCGCGCGGTCGGCGATGCCTTCCTGGACGCCTACCTGCCGATCGTCGAACGCCGCAAGGACACGCCTTACGGCGAGCGCGAGCGCGAGTTCCAGCTCTACCGGCGCGGTCGCTATGTCGAGTTCAACCTGGTCTGGGACCGCGGCACCCTGTTCGGGCTGCAGAGCGGCGGCCGCACGGAATCGATCCTGATGAGCCTGCCGCCGCGGGTGCGCTTCGAATATGCCTACGCGCCGGAGCCCGGCAGCCCCGAGTCTCGCCTCGCCGACTACCTCAAGCCCCGCGACTGGCTAGCCACCGCCTAGCGCCACCCTGTGGGAGGGACTTCAGTCCCGAAGCCTTTCGCCGGAAAGCATCGGGACTGAAGTCCCTCCCACGGAAGCCGGGCAAATAAAAAGGCTTTTTGGAGTCCGGTGTTGAATCGGGACCCAGGACCAACTACCGGCCGACGATGCTGTCATGGAATCCGGTGTTGAAACCTGTGTGAGCCAGTGACATGCTGTAATGACCCAGTGATTTCCTGCTCAGGTGTAACCTTATCGAGGAGACACCTATGAGCGCGGTAATGGAAGAAGAGATCAAGCGTTGGACCGCCCGCCGGAAAGCGGCGCTGGTACTGGAAATCAT